>JAVBSL010000042.1:0-79097 GCA_031556725.1 Lachnospiraceae bacterium
AATCATGTCACAGATCGGGTCACTGATCGGGGGAACCATTGGTAATTATATCATTCTGGTTTCATCAGTGGCCAAGTCCCTGACCTGTGCCGGTATCGGTGTGGGAGTTGCCCAGAAATTCAAACAGCCCCCGTTAGTAGCGGTGTCGGCGGCTACAGCCGGTATGGTGGGCGGTTTTGCTTCAAAGCTGATAGCCGGAACATTGTTAACGGAAACCGGAGCAATCATTTATCAGGGTCCCGGAGAGCCCTTGGGTGCATTCATTGCGGCATATGTTGCAGTGGAGGTGGGGCGCTTGGTAGCAGGAAAAACCAAGGTAGATATCCTTGTAACACCTATTACAACTATTACAGCAGGATCAGTGGTGGGTATTTTGATCGGCCCGCCGATTTCCGAAATGATGACCGCATTGGGAGCATTTATTAACTGGTCGGCAGAACGGCAGCCGGTGATGATGGGTATCCTGATCGCGGTGGTAATGGGAATGGTTCTTACCTTACCCATCAGTTCGGCAGCATTAGCCATTGTTTTAGGGCTGTCCGGAGTTGCGGCCGGTGCTTCGGTAGTTGGGTGCAGTGCCCAGATGGTGGGATTTGCCGTTGCCAGCTTCCGGGAAAATAAAGTGGGCGGATTGATTGCCCAGGGCGTCGGAACATCCATGCTGCAGGTGCCCAATATTATGAGAAAACCGATTATCTGGCTTCCGCCGACGATTGCAAGTGCCATATTAGGACCGATTTCCAGTAAGGTTCTGGGGATGACCTGTAATGCGGCGGGTGCCGGTATGGGAACCTCGGGACTGGTGGGACAGATCACCACCTATCAGACCATGACGGCCGACGGTGTGAGCGGTATGCTGGTACTGATTGAAATCATCATAATGCATGTTTTGGCACCGGCGGCTATTACCCTGGCAATTTCGGAACTTATGCGGAAAAAGGGCTGGATAAAAGAAGGGGACATGAAGTTGGATTTATAGTTGTTTATTTTAAGGTCCTGTTATAAAATAGAAGAGATAGCAATAAATATGAAAAATAGGAGATGTATCGATGCATTATAAACAATATGGTAATACTGATATGAAGGTTTCGGCCATCGGTTTTGGCTGCATGAGATATGACGATGAAGATGTAAAAGCCGGCCGGTTCGAGAAATGTGCGGAAGTGGTATTGCATGCCCATGAAAAAGGGGTAAATTACTTTGATACAGCCCCTTTTTATTGTTTTGATAAAAGTGAAGAAATTACCGGAATTGCTTTATCTCAATTACCCAGGGAGAGTTTTTATGTTTCTTCTAAAGCAAATATCGGTACTTTAGGCGGTCAGACTACCAGAGATGCTTTCCGCAGCCGTTTAGAAACCACGTTAACCCGTTTAAAGGTGGATTATCTGGACTTCTACCATTTATGGTGTATCCTCAATATGGAAAGTTTTGAGTCTCAATGTGATGCATTGTATGGTTTTTATGAAGAGGCAAAGGCGGAAGGGCTGATTCGCAATATTGTATTTTCTTCCCATATGCAGGGAACCCAGTTAGAGGAAGCAGTTGCAACGAATCGGTTTAAAGGTATGCTGATAGGTTATAACGCCCTGAATTACCGGTTCCGTCAAAGCGGGATTGCAGCAGCTCATGAAAAAGGAATGGGCGTGGTGGTAATGAACCCGTTAGGCGGTGGTCTGATTCCCCAGAATCCGGATAAATTTAGATATTTGGCGGAGGGGACGGATCTGACAGTGCCTCAGGCCGCTTTGCGCTTTGTGGCCTCTCATAAGGAGATTACCATAACACTGGCCGGTTGTACCACTAAGGAACATGTGGATGATGCATGTAAGGCAGTGGAGAACCTGAAGGAAAGACCGGCAGCGGAAATTTATCATGAATATGAGAACAAAGGGGCGGCAATTAATGATTTGTGCACCGGTTGCGGTTATTGCAATAAGTGTCCGAAAGGAATTGAAATCCCCAAGTACATGGATTCTTACAATATGCAGCTTTTGGGAGGGCGTTTCCAGGATCGCCTGAGGGATCATTGGAGTATTCCGGCAGCAGAAGCGGCAGCATGCATTAAATGCGGAAAATGCGAGGGTCTGTGTACCCAACACTTGCCAATTATGGAACGATTGGCTGAAATCGGCAGCGCAGGGGCATAATAGTGCTGATATAGGAGGAAAAAAGATGGCATTTGTTATTATTACCGATTCGGCATCGGATATGCCGACCGAGGTAAAGAAAGAATATGGCGTTCATATAATACCCACACCGGTTACCATTGACGGAAAGGATTTTTTTGACGGGGCGACCATTTATCCGGATGAGTTCTATAAGATCCAAAGAGAAGGAAAAGATATTAAAACTTATCATATCAGCCAGTATATGTTTGTACAGCACTTTGAACCCTATGCAAAAAGAGGAGATGAAGTACTTTATATCTGCTTTTCCACCGGAATCGCCGGAACCTATAATGCGGCGGTGCTGGCAAGAGAAGAGCTGCAGGAGACCTACCCGGACTTTGAAATGACCATTATCGATTCCCTCAGTGCATCGGTTGGAATGTCGCTGATCACAGAAAGATTAATGATTATGCAAAAAAATGGTGCGCCCAAGGATATTTTAATCAGAGCTGCGGAATTTTTCGGTCAGCATATGGAGCATATTATCACCGTAACATCTTTGGAATATCTGATCAAAGGCGGCCGTGTGAGCAAGGTTTCAGGGGTCATGGGCAGTGCGCTGGATATCAAGCCGATTATTGTGGTAAATGAAGAAGGTGCACTGGAACCTAAGGAAAAGGTGCGGGGATTTAAGAAAGCCATGAGCAGATGTATCGAGCTGGTGGGTGAACGAGGCGTTTCCCTGGATAAGCAAAGGATTGGAGTTTGCTCCGGTGAAGATAAAGAGATGGCTTTGGAAGTAAAGAAAAGACTGGAAGAGAAGTATCATATTAAAGGAGCTTTGGTTGGCCAGGTAGGTTGTGCCATCGGTGCCCATACCGGACCGGGTGTCCTGGGAATTACTTTTTTGAATGCAATGGAGGAAGAATTCGAAGCATATTTATAAGGCAGGGATAAAAAATGATTCAGGATATATTTCCGATGGTTTATCATAACGAATACAGAACATTTGAGCCGGATCAGGAGAGTATGATTATTACTTTCCGTGAAAATCAAGTGCTGATGGGGCAAGATGAGACTGGCAGCCGCTTCCCGCAATATCGGGAGCTTTCGCTGGGGGATGGGGAAATACAATATTTGTTTGCCATTGATGAACAAAAATATTTTTTGTGGATGACTTCGGAAAGCGTTGTGAAGGAAGGATATGAATATGTGCCGGTGGGCGGATTTCGGGAAATGAAACCGCGCCATGCGGCTTTTGTGGCGGTGACTGCATATCAGTTGTTCAGATGGTATGCGGATAACCGCTTTTGTGGCCGTTGCGCCCAGACTATGTTAAAAGATGACAAGGAGAGGATGCTTTACTGCCCCCGCTGCGGTAATATCATTTATCCCCGCATAGCACCGGCAGTGATTGTGGGAGTCGTAGACGGAGACCGCCTTATCATGACAAAATATGCCGGAAGAGAGTACAATCGTTATGCTCTGGTGGCAGGATTTACAGAGATTGGTGAAAGTCTGGAGCAGACAGTGGAGCGGGAGGTCATGGAAGAGGTGGGACTGCGGGTGAAAAATATCCGCTACTACAAAAGTCAGCCATGGTCCATGTCCGGAACTTTGCTTTCCGGTTTTTTTGCCGAACTGGACGGAAATGATGAAATTACTATGGATGAAGAAGAGCTTTCGGAGGCCGCATGGTTCCACCGAAATGAGATTACAATACAGGATGACACAATAAGTTTGACCAGGGAAATGATTATGGCTTTTAAAGCAGGGCTTTTTTAGAAAATAGGTATTGAATTCTGAGTGGATTTAGCCTATAATTTAACTAAAATTAATTAAAAAAGTTAACTGGGAAGGACTAACGGCATGGCCATACATTTTTATGAAAAAGAAAGAATTTTTAAGATGGATACGCCGGAAACCAGCTATTTGCTGGGGATTGTGGACACTGAGAATTTTCTCGGTCATATTTATTACGGAGCAAAATTAAGGGATCATAGAATAGGATACCTGCTCCGAACAGGGGAGGCGCCTTTTGTTCCTTCGGAAAATGACCGGGACAGAGTTTCTTTTCTGGATTGTTTTCCCATGGAATACCCTGCCGGGGGTTTGGGGGATTATCGGGAAAGCTGCATCAGCATCCGTACTTCAGGGGGCAATATGGGGTTGGAAATGCGGTATGTTTCTCATGAAATAATACCCGGGAAGCCGGCACTTCAGGGCTTGCCTTCGATCAGAGGAGAAGCACTGAACTGTGCGACGCTGATCATAACCTGCCAGGATACAGTTACCGGATTACATATTAAATTGCTTTACACAGTATTTGAAGATGTGGATATTATTACCAGAAGTGTTCAGGTTATTAATGGGGGGAAAGAAACCGTTTATCTGACCAAGGTTTTTTCAGCCTGTCTGGACATGAATAATAAAGAGTTTGAATCTAAAACCCTGCATGGATCATGGGCCAGAGAACGGCACATAGATACAGTCAGGGTATCTCATATGAAACATAGCGTGGAATCTATCAGAGGGGAATCCGGCCATCAGGATCATCCCTTTATGGCCCTGCGGACCAAAGGAACCAACCAGGAAACCGGCGAAGTCTATGCCATGCATTTTGTTTATTCAGGAAACTTCAAGGTGCAGGCCCAGACCGATCAGTTCGATCAGGTGCGGATGGTAATGGGAATCCATCCGGAGGGTTTTGAGTGGAAACTTGATCCGGAAGAAGCTTTTCAGGCACCGGAGGTGGTGCTGACCTATTCTAATCAGGGATTGGGGGGAATGACCCGTGCATTTCATGATTTATACCGTAATCATTTGATTACCGGAGCTTATAAAGATAAAAAACGTCCTATTTTAATCAATAACTGGGAAGCTACCTATTTTGAATTTAATACGGAGAAACTTCTGGCCATTGCCCAAAGCGCTTCGGCGTTGGGTATCGAAATGCTGGTAATGGATGACGGTTGGTTTGGCAGCCGCAGCAGCGATAACTGTGCCCTGGGAGACTGGATAGTAAATGAAGATAAACTCCCTGGTGGGCTTAAATATCTGGTAGATGAAGTAAATAAGCTGGGAATGAAATTCGGTATCTGGTTTGAACCGGAGATGATTTCCCCTGATTCGGATTTATATCGGGCTCATCCTGACTGGGCAATTGCCATTCCGGGACGTACACCCAGCCTGTGCCGGAACCAGTACGTGCTGGATCTGACCAGAAAAGATGTCAGAGACTATACCTACGAAAGCATTGCCAAGATCCTGCGCAGTGCCAATGTCGAATATGTAAAATGGGATATGAACCGTCAGTTAAGTGATATTGGTTCGGCCATATTGCCGGCGGACCGGATGGGGGAGCTTTATCACCGGTATGTTCTGGGAGTGTATGAACTGCAGGAGCGGATGATGAAGGAATTCCCGTACCTGCTGCTTGAAAACTGCTCCGGCGGCGGTGCTCGTTTTGATCCCGGAATGCTATATTACAGCCCGCAAATTTGGTGCTCGGATGATACGGATGCAGTGGAGAGACTGCTTATTCAGGAAGGCACGGCATTGATTTACCCCCTTTCGGCCATGGGTGCTCATGTGTCCGATTGCCCCAATCATACGGTGGGCAGAATTACGCCTTTTGAAACCAGAGGGCTGGTGGCACTTGCCGGAACCTTCGGATATGAACTGGATATTACCAAGATTCCGGAGGAGGACAGAGAACAGATTCCGGAACAGGTGGCCATGTACCATAAATATAATGACCTGGTTCGCACCGGAGATTATTACCGGATAGCATCCTATTCGGAGAATCATTATTATGATTGTTACGGAGTGGTCAGTAAGGATAAAGAGGAAGCACTGTTTACTTATGTGCAGGTCTTAAATCAACCTAATCAGCACAGCCGTAAGATTTACTTAAAGGGCCTTAATCCGGATTATGATTATCAGGTAGAGGACAGCGGCGAAATATATGCCGGAGATACATTAATGAAAGCAGGAATGTTGATATCCGGCCTTTGGGGAGACTTTAGAGGGAAACTGATTCATTTAAAAAAATTAGTGTAAGAAAATTACCGTAAGAGAAGGGTGGAGTATGGCAAAAGAAGTGAAGATGGCAGATATTGCCGCAAAATTAAATGTTAGCGTTGTTACTGTTTCCAAGGCTTTGTCCGGACAAAAAGGGGTGGGACCCGGACTGCGGGAAAAAATTCACATTATGGCTAAAGAGATGGGGTATCAGGCACCTTCTCAAGTTAAAAACGGTAAAGAAAGAGAAAGCTATAATATCGGCATATTAATCTCAGATAAATATCTGGATAAATATGAATCTTTTTATTGGCAGCTTTATCAGGAGGTGGCCACCGGGGCAGTAAAATGCCAGTGCTTTACCATGCTGGAGGTACTAAGCTATGAGGGCGAGCAGAAACTGCAAATGCCTCGCTTGCTGGAGGAACAGAAGATTGACGGAATGATCATCATCGGTCTGGTAAATGAAGAGTATCTGACCTTTTTGGAAGAAAAGTCAAAGAAACCCATGGTTTATCTGGATTTTTATAATAAGCGTCAGCAATGTGATGCCGTTATCACCGATAATTATTATGGGATGTATAAGATGACCAATCATCTTTTTGATATGGGTCATACGCAAATAGCCTATGTTGGTAACTTACTCAGTACCAGCAGTATTACCGATCGCTTCTTTGGATATTCCAAAGCTTTGCTGGAGCATGGTCAGAATGTTCGTCAGGACTGGATTATTAATGACCGCGACGAGGAAGAAGAAATATCTAAGGAACAATATAAGATTACCCTGCCGGAGAAGATGCCCACGGCTTTTGCCTGTAATTGTGATCTTGCGGCAAGTAAGCTGATTAAGACCCTGCGGTTGAATGGGTATCGGGTGCCGGAGGATATTTCGGTAGTGGGCTTTGATAATTATCTTTTCCCCGGTCTTTGTGATATCGGTATTACTACTTATGAAGTAGATACTAAGGAGATGGCAAGGAAGAGTATTAAGAGTATGATTCGGAAGATTTCCGGAGACTCTTATAAACGGGGTATTTCGATTGTGGAAGGACATCCGGTATATAAAGAGAGTGTGGCAAAATATATCCATTGATCACATGCGACCTTTTCATGGAACCTGTCGGCATTTTAGCCGGCAGGTTCCGTTTGCATCATAGGCTATGCCAAATGCTGCTGGGCTTCCTGATATTGAGTAATTGTAATCCCCATTGCAGCGCATGCATTATCCAGCGACAGCGGCAGATTTTTCATCAGATTCTCAACAGTCATTACCATCCGACCGGCATCTCCTTGCTCTTTGCCCTGCTCTCTGCCATATTCTACTCCACGATCAAAAATCCCTTCGCTAAAATTACACATTTCTCTAAATCCCTCCTTTTGCCCCTTCTTTTTCGGTGAAGTATAAGCATGAAATCGGAGATCGTAAAAACCTTCCCTTCTCCCGGAATATTTCCTTCTGTATTGTCTCCGATAATATTATCCGGAAGAACTGCCTCCTCCGAAATCGTTATCTCCGGAGCAATACACTCGTTTGCAATCTGTTCAATCGGCAGTTCTGCAAACTCCACTACTGTTTCCTTTATAATCCATGCCAAAATATACCGGTTACTTAAAATAACCTTAACATGACTGTCATATTGCGTGTTCTCCATTCATCCTCCTGTGTTCTTACAGGAGATCTTCAAAAATCTCCTGCCTATTGTTTCTGTGGGTAATAAGCATAGATTTTTGAAATGAATAAGAATTCATGATGAGCGGGAGCTCAAAGATGGTTAGTCCATTTATGCTTATAATGATATTTGATACCTTTAATGGTACTGTATTAGATGAAATAAAGCAAGACATTTATCAAAGAAAAAATATCTATGTAGCAAGTTGCACAATACAATATCTTGTATGCGCTTTATCAAATTTAAAAAGAACACACCTTATTTGGTATTTTCTATTTGACAAATATTTTTTTATGAAAAAATTTTCTACATCGGATTCTGGTATGAAGAGTATAGACGGCTCTGAGAGGTGAAGAGGAATATATAAAGTTCTTACGATTCCTATTTTCGCTATTTTTCTGCATTGAATAAACAGAAAAAGTTTGATATAATGTGAACAGTATACCAAATAAGGTATTTCCTGTGGGAGGGAGATGCAAAAGATGAAAAAGGGGAGGGTTGGGGAAGAGTTGACAAGTCAAAATGCTATATTGCAAAACACCACCGAGAGATTAATTTCTCTTTGGTGGTGTTTTTGTATTTTCGTTAAATTTCATGATTTACGAAATGATAATTATTTAACATTGCTATAAATAATATACACCAGTTTTATGGATTACGCAATCCCAACAGTTGATTTTAGGTAAATTTGTTAAATTTTCATAAAATTTCGACTTATAAACGGAAAAAGTACTATATTAATACGGAATAAAATTTTATAGACCGTCAAAAAAGTGGTCTTACAGAAAGGAGTAATTGATATGCCCAGGCGAGGAATCAATATTTACAAAAGGAAAGACGGGCGTTGGGAAGGCCGGGTAAAGCAAGAGGGGAATTTTATTCAAAAAACACCATATATCTCCATATACGGAAAAACTTATGCAGAAGTAAAAAGCAAAATGGATGAGGTGAAAAAAACACAATTAACCGGACTAGGAAAATGTGCCTATACAATAGAAGAAGCCGTTAATATCTGGCTGGAGGACAGAAAACCGTTTTGGAAACCGGGAACCTACGCAACATACAAACAGTTGGCCGAAAAGCATATCCTACCCGAGATAGGAAGATATCAGGTGAAGCATTTTGGCAGTGATGCACTGGAGGATTATATTATCAAAAAGCGTAAGGAAAACAAAAATCAACCGCTTTCCGAAGCATACCTGCATAATATCTGTTCGGTCATTTTGCAGTCATTATGTTATGTAAAAAAGAAGTACAACTATGATTTGGTAATTCCGAAGCTTCCTAATATTAAAGCGGCTTCTTCAAAGGTTCACATACCTGCGGAAAGGGATCTGGAAAAATTAGAAAAGTATCTTTTGACCAATACTGCAGATGATACGTGCCTTGGTATTTTGCTTGCATTTTATACCGGCATAAGAATCGGTGAACTGTGCGCTTTAACATGGTCAGCCATTGATCTGGAAAATGGAATTCTTCATATTAAAAGGAACTTGCAGCGGGTGCGGCTGTTTGACGGTGAAAAAATTTATACACAGGTTTTAGTCCAGACACCTAAGACCGCCAGTTCTATCCGGATGATTCCGATTCCCCGGACATTACTGGAAATCTTAAGCGAGCACCGGAAAGGCGAAGATGATTTTGTTATTGGTGGTGTCAGGAACAGGTGGGCTGAACCCCGAACCGTGCAGTACCGTTTTGAACGCATATTGCAAAACTGTGTAATTCCGCATTTTAACTTTCATTTGCTGCGGCATGCTTTTGCAACCAAATGCATCAGTCAGGGATTTGATGTTAAAAGCTTAAGTGAATTACTTGGACACAGTAACATTCAAATTACATTGAATTTATATGTGCATTCCTCCTTTCAGCAAAAACAGCAGCTAATGAGTCTGCTGGATACTAAATTGTCACAACAATATTCAACAATAAATAAATACTAATAATTTTCTTTTGACCGTCAATTCTTACGTCAAAGCATCTTAAGATTTCTTATATTTCCCACAGAAAATCAATCATTTCGTAAATCATGAAAAATCACGAAAAAGCAGGTGAGTGATGGACTCTCTAATAGATATTCATGCCCATTTTCTGTCCCAAATAGACGATGGAGCAAAAGATTTTGAGACTAGTATGAAAATGCTGCGCATTGCCAAAGAAAATGCAGTGAGTAAAATAATCCTGACACCACACAACAAACCCATGCATCATAATGCCAGCCCGGCAACGATAAAGCGGCTGGCAGCTGAACTGCAGGATAGAATCGCCGGGGAAGGCTTAGATATCCAGGTATTTACCGGCAACGAGATTTATTATCGAAGTGACATTCTGGAAATACTGGAAGCCGGAGAAGTTTGTACGATGGCAGGATCTTTTTATGTCTTAACGGAATTTGGTCCCATGGATGATTATGACTACATACGCAATGCGGTTTATAAAATCACCTCTGGCGGATACCAGCCAATCCTGGCTCATGTGGAACGCTATGCTAATATTTGCTCCAAAATAGAGCGGACAGAAGAACTGGTCAAAATGGGTGCGTATCTGCAAATCAATGCCGGAAGTATCATGGGCCAATTTGGTTTGGGCACCAAACAGCTTACCCAGCGGTTGCTCAGGCAACGGCTGGTGCATTTTGTGGCCAGTGATGCTCACGATGAAGAAAAAAGAGGACCGCAGCTAAAGAAATGCAGCGAGTATATCAGCCGTAAATTTGGGGAAATTTACGCACGGGAGGTTCTATATGACAATCCTATGTGCGTGATAAATGACCAGTATCTATAGGAGATGAAGGAAGAAATGGATAATAAAAGAGACAATGATGTAATTGAAATAGATTTGATGGAAATATTTCACCTGCTGCTTGGCAGGTTGTGGATGATTATCAGCGTAGGGCTGTTCGCCGCACTGGTTTGTTTCAGCATAAGCAATTTCATCCTTACACCCTACTATGAATCTACCACAAAGATATATATTTTGAATAAAACCGAGAATGCTTCGGTTACTTATAGCGATGTACAGATGGGTACCCAGCTTACCAAGGACTATGCTGCACTAATCGGTAGCCGGTATGTACTGGAAGAGGTTATTCAGAAACTGCATTTGGAGATGGGCTTCAACGGGTTGCTTGGCAAAATAAATGTAACTACCCCAAATGACACCCGTATTGTATCCATTACTGTGGAGGATGACGATCCGGTTCAGGCCATGACTATTGCCAACTGCATCCGGGAGGTGGCAAGCGAACACATTCAGAATGTTATGGATATTGATGCGGTGAATATTGTAGAGACAGCCAATATGCCTACAGTAAAAGCCGGTCCCAGCAGCATGAAGTGGATGCTGATTGGCGGAATCATCGGTTCCTTCCTGATGTGTGCCATCGTGCTGATCCAATATCTGGTAGATGACACTATCAAATCATCCGAGGATGTGGAACGGTATTTGGGTTTAAGTACATTAGCGTTGATTCCTGCCACGGAAAACGAAACTGACGTAAAGAAAAAGAAGAAAAAACGATAAAACGAAGCAGAAGTGAGGCAACTATGCAAAGTGTAAAGCTACAGTTTAAGCAAATGAATGAGTACCGGGTAAAGGAAGCCTTTAAGACCTTACGCAGCAATATTGAGTTTTGCGGCGGTGATGTGAAGGTTATTGCAGTAACCAGCTGCACTCCTAACGAAGGAAAGTCCAGCGTGGCCATGGAATTAGCGAAGGCTTTTGCCGAGGCGGGAAACAAAACTATATTGATCGATGCGGACATGCGTAAGAGCGTGTTAGTGGGACGATATAAAACCGGAATGGTGCGGATGGGTCTGACTCACAGCCTGATTGGCAAGCAAGATTTTATGGATATCGTGTGTGAGACCAATATTCCGAAGCTGTATGTGGCTTTTTCCGGGCCGGTACCGCCCAATCCCAGTGAGCTTCTGGGAGGCGAAAAATTTGAAAAAATACTAAAAAAAATTCGTAGTGAGTTTGACTATATTATCATTGATACACCGCCATTGGGGAGTGTTATCGATGCCGCAGTAGCGGCAAAGCAGTGTGACGGCACAATGTTGGTTATTGAAAATAATGCGGTCAGCTATAAATTTGTCCAGAAAGTAAAGGAACAGTTGGATATGGCCGGCTGCCGGATCCTGGGAGCAGTCCTTAATAAAGTAGATATGAACAGCAAAGGCTATTATGGGCATTATGGAAGATATTACGGCAAGTATTATGGGAAATACTACGGAAACTACGGTAAAGAAAATGCCAAAGCATTGACGGAAGATTTTGTGGAGGAACAGCCCCCAACCCTTGATATTGAATACATCGAAGATATTTGATAGATATCTGACAGATGAGGAGAATTTATGAAACAGAACCGGATTATAGGAATCGTTTTTACCGTTATTAACTGCATACTGATTGCTGTATGTGTTGTTTTCTATTTCCGGACAGACCGAACTGCTCCCCGGTTTGACGTTCAGGCAGCAGATGTGGTTTACACAGCAGGAATGGAAGAGAGCAAGATCCTGACAGGTATTACCGCCAACGATAATGTAGATGGTGATGTAACCGACCGAATCGTAATTGAAAAAATTATAGAAGATAACGATGAGCAAAATGTGGTGATTTTCTTTGCAGTAAGTGATCATGCAGGAAATGTAGCAAAGTTCTCCAAGGTATTTCCGTTAAAAGTTGAAGTGGTGGAGACAGTAAGCGTGTTTGGCACAGCCGGATTCGTCGTAGATGCAGAGCCCGAGCCGATGCCGGAACCGACTCCCACGCCAGAGGATCTGACGTTGCCTACGCCAGAACCAACACCGACTCCGACTCCCACGCCGAAACCGACACCGACACCGGAAGCAGCACCAACACCCGCGCCGGCCCAGGAAGCTTCAGAACCACCGGCACCTAAGGTAAATGCCAGCGCACCGATACTTACCCTGAAAGTAACAGAGGTCAAAACACCGGTGGGAACCCAGCCTGCATGGGTAGATGTGATACAGACTTTAAAGGATGACAATGACAATTACGAGACGTTGTTTCATAACATAAGCGTCAGTAAATATGACATAAATAAAGCGGGAACTTACCCGGTTACTCTGACCACTGAGGACTCGGATGGTAACAAGTCACTGCCCGCACAGATAACAATTATTGTTCAGTAGGGAGCATAGTATAGAGGTGAACAAAAAGCAGAAAAGGGATCAGCAGGCAAATGAAGAAAAAAAAATGCTGCTTAATCCCGAAAAAGTAAAAAAGCAAAAAGAAAATAAAAGAAAAAAAATACTCATTGGTATATTAAGTATCCTGGTTATAGTTGTTATAGTAATCATCGCTTCTTTTCAAGTGGTAAGAGCCATCGGGAAATCGAATCTGAAAAGCAAGGTAGAGGCCACAAGGCCAACCTTGGATCAGATAAAAAGCGAACCCATTCCGGAGGAAGAAAAGGAACGGTGGCAGGAGGGATGGATCAAGTATCAGGGCAAAATATATGCCTATAACGAAGATATTATGACCTTCCTGTTTATGGGAATCGATAAAAACAGCGAAGCTAAGGAGGTTCGGGAGGGAACCAACGGAGGACAGGCTGATGCTCTCTTTCTGGCGGTGATGAACCCTCATGATAAAACCATAAGGGTAATCGGTATCAACCGAAACACCATGGCAGATATAGATATTTTTAATGATGAAGGTGCTTATGTAACAACCACCAAAGCCCAAATAGCAGTACAGCACGGTTTTGGCAATGGAGTGGAAGAAAGCTGTGAATATCAGAAAAAAGCAGTTTCCAAATTATTCTATAACCTTCCCTTACACGGATATGCGGCGATTAACATGAGTGCCATCCCCACTATCAATGATGCCGTAGGGGGTGTAGAGGTAACGGTGCTTGAGGATCTGACCAAAGCAGATAAAAGCCTTAAAAAAGGTGAGACAGTTCAATTAATGGGAGATAGTGCTTTCTGGTATGTAAAATATCGGGATACTGATAAATTCGGTTCAGCTGATACGCGGCTGGCCAGACAAAAACAGTATTTGGACAGTTTTATTAAAGCAGCAAAAAAAGCGGCTAAAAAGGATATTTCCGTGGCAGCAGAACTTTACCAGGCGGTGAAGCCGATGATGACTACTGATATCACTCTGGATGAGGTAGCCTATATGGCGCCTGTTCTGGTGGATTACCGGTTCGATAAGGAAAGCTTTTATATGATGACCGGTGAAACAGTGATGGGAAAGCGGTTCGAAGAGTTCTACGCAGATGAAGACGCATTATATGAAATGATTCTGGAAGTATTTTATGAAGAGGTGGCAATGCCATGAGTAAAAGAATGAAAAGAATCATATTCGGGGGAATTGTCATTATCCTGATAGCCGGTGTGCTGTGGCTGGTACTAAAAGGAGTGGGCATTTCACAGCCAGAGAAAAGCCCTATTGATAGTAATCTGGAAACAGAAACAGACGACAACATCCAGCAACCTGATCAAAGTGATAACGAGAAAAAAACCGGATTGGCGTATGAAAGTGCCAAAGATGCAGACATAGATTTTGACACTTTGAAGCAGGAGAATGAAGACATTTTTGCCTGGATATATATTCCCGGAACCGACATTGACTATCCTGTTCTTCAGAGTGAAGAGGCAGATGATTTTTACGAAGATCACAACGCCTATGGGAAAGAGGATGTTACCGGAGCGGTTTATACAGAACTGGCCAACCTGAAAGATATGTGTGATTTTAACACAGTCATTCACGGGAAAACCCTTACAGAAAAAGGGATGTTTTCTGACCTGTACCGTTACGGAGATCCAAACTTCATGGCGGAGCACGAAAATGTATACCTTTATCTGGAGGATAACCTGCTGACCTATGAGGTTTTTGCCGCTTATGAGCGAGAGAATAACAGCTTAATCAGAAATTATGACTTCACCTATATATCGGGATGCCAGAAGTACCTGGATGATTTATATAATATCAGGGTTATGGGAAAGAACATCAAGGAAGGCTGGGAGGACGTAACCCCGTATCATTTCCTGATTACCCTGACTACCGTAAGTACAGAGAATCCGGATAAACAATATGTGGTGGTAGCAGCTCTGGTACAGGATGCCGCAGGGACCATCGACCGGGTTGTAACAGAATAGGTATTGCCAGCGTCAGTTTACTGACGTTGTTAATATAAAACCACACTTAGGATTTAGGAAAGGAGGAATTGTCCAATGAAAAAAGTAATTGCACTCGCATTAGCCAGCGTAATGCTCATCGCTCTTCCCGTCAGTGCGGCATCCAGCCCGTCAGCAGCAGTAGTAGCTTCTGATACAGCGGCTGCTACCATACAGGAAGCTGCTGCCGCTGAAGGCAAAACAGTAGGTGAGTATACCAACAACGCAATTGTAGATGTACCTGGACTGGAAAATGCAGTGCCTACCGGTCAGGGCGGTCACGTTATTATTAACGGTGCACCCAGTAATGTAACTTTCTTCCTGACAAAGCCCAATGCAGCAACTGTTAAAGCAGCAAAGGATCAGGCTGCCACACTTGGCGGTAAGGTTCTGAATGTTTTTGGCACCAAGGCTATTGTCGGCAAATTTGATACGGCTCAAGTTAACTTCTATATGCAGGGAATTAAAGCCGGTCAAGCGATCAAAGTTTTCCAATTGGTAGACGGCCAGTGGGTTGAGGTAAAAGTTCTTGAAATCAGAGAAGACCATGTTGTTCTTGAAATGACTTCTCATGGAATTCTTGCTTTTATCGAAGTTCCGGCAGCAGCTGCCAGATAATTTTTACTGAAAAGATTTATAGATATAAGATTAATTAATTAATCATGCATGATTAATTATACGTGAGTCTCCTTAGGGAAGGCTAACGTTAGTTATGACCATTCCGAGTGTGGGAAAAAGCCACTGCCGCTGTGCGGCAGTGGCGATAAAAATGCAATGTACTAGTAAGTCAAAAGGAAACAAAGCAGAAGCAGTTGGTAGAAGGGAATAAGAGGAAGCGGCAAAACAGAAGACATCGGATTGAAGCTTATATTGGAAGGAATAAATGCTTTTATGAATACACATGGTGAGCAAAGGATAAACGTAACTAAATCATCAATGCCAGAATTTGATGAATATATGGAAGCCCTAAAACCTGTATGGGATAGTAGATGGCTTTCAAACAGAGGGCATGCTTCTATTGAATTCGAGGAGGCACTAAAAAGGTATTTAAGTACTGAGAACTTATATCTGTTTGCAAATGGGCATGTAGCATTAGAAGTAGCAATTAATGCTTTGTATCTAACAGGAGAAGTTATTACAACGCCATATACACATTGCAGTACTACTCATGCAATTGTAAGAAATGGATTGACTCCAGTGTTTGTGGATATAAAGGAAGATGATTACACGATCAATCCAGAACTAATAGAAGAAAAGATTACAGAGAGAACAGTAGCAATAATTGCCACACATGTATATGGATTCTTATGCGATGATGATGCAATTACTAAAATTGCAAAAAAGCATAATTTAATTGTTATATATGATGCGGCACATGCTTTTGGAGTATCGAAAGCAGGTGTCAATGCGGCAAATTTAGGAGATGCCGCAATGTTCAGCACACATGCCACAAAAGTGTTCCATACGATAGAAGGTGGTATTGTATGCTATAAAAATAAAGAAAAATTTAAAGCAATGTCTAAATTGGTTAATTTTGGTTTTACTTCAGCGGAGGATATAGACTACATAGGTACAAATGCCAGAATGAATGAATTTGAGGCGGTTATGGGAATATGTAATTTGCGGCATATAGATGATGAAATTAGTAAGCGTAAAGTAATTTTTGAAAGATATTATGAAAGACTTAGTGAACTTAAAGGAGTGAAACTTGTAGAAATACCCAAGGATATGAAATGGAATTATGCGTATTTTCCAGTGGTGTTTGATGGGTACAAATTAGATAGGAATGAGATTCAACTAAAACTAAAAGAAAACAATATATTTGCTCGAAAGTATTTTTTTCCGCTTGTAAACAAGGCAGCATGCTATGCCGAGCGGTATGGAAGTCTTGATATGCCAGTGGCAGAACATATCGCTAATCATGTATTGACCCTACCGATGTATTCGGATATGACGGTTGAGGATGCAGACAGAATTTGTAATGTGATTTTACAGTAAGGGGAAATCGATGACACAAAAAAAAAGACATAATTCATCCTATAACGCACTCCGAGGCTTGGCAGCAATAGGGATATTTTTCTCTCATATGTCTTATTTAAAGGCATCGGACATGTCGTTTTGGCGTAATTTATATCAGTTTTTCATGCGAAACGGCGCAGTTTGCGCATCCTTTTTCTATATTTTGTCAGGATTTCTAGTTGTGTACACATGGAAAAATGCGAGTTTTAAAGACTATATGGTAAAGAAACTGAAAAAGTTCTATCCGCTGGTTCTTTGTGTGTTGATACTTGCTATTGCACTGGACCTTGTGATGGGTGGTAGTGAAGTAATTAATGAGGGTGTAGTTCCAGGAAGCTGGCAATGGTGGTTAAATATTGTGATGGGTATCACAATGTTAAAAGCGTTTATACCCTTTGAAGCTATATTTTATTCCTTTCATGGGCCATCTTGGTATATGTCTGCTCTGATTGTGTTCTATGTACTGGCATGGTTTATTGTTCCAAAATTGGTGGATGCAGAAAACCCGAAACAGCAGAAAACGGTAGCCAGGGGGACAACAATAGTATGTATTGCAGCCTATGTGATACAGGGGATTATCTGCTTTATGGTTGATAGCAAAGAGCTGATTGACATCAGACTTTGGATTACTTATGTAAATCCATGGTTCAGGATTTTTGGTGAATGCTTTTTGGGTATGGTCATTGCGAGTTATATAGACGAGATAAAGCTAGCAAAAAATAGCAGAGAAGGTTTTAAAGCAATAGCATTACTGTTTATGCTTACAATGCTTTTACTGAGAAGTATGTTCGTTAGCTCGCTGTGGAATGCCTGGTTGTTTGCTCTTCCGAATACACTTTTGTTGATTGCTTTCTATAACGATGAGGGTAAAACAGCGTGTGTGCTGAAAGCAAAACCATTTCAACTCCTCGGAAACATATCTTTTGAACTGTATATGACCCACGCTTTTGTATATGAGGGATTACCGATTGTTGTGGGTGTTTTGAGCAGTAGTTTGAAGAACTGGATAATTTATCATGCCGGCACAAGGTTTATGATTACATTGGTTCTGGCAATAAATTTTGCATGGATAGTGCATTGGATATTCAGAGTTGCCAAAAAGATGAAATGATCTTTTTAAGAAAACTCTTATACAATTATATAGTAGGAAATTTATTGTAAGGAAATAAGTACATTGGGAGCTGTTTTTTATATATAAATTAGTGAAAAGAGGTTTCAAATGCAAGACATTACGAGATTATCAGGAACAGCCAAAGAAGAAATTGCCAGATATATAAAGCGAGATAATCTTGATGCTGTGAATAAAATAGTTAAAGAAGTTCATGTAAAAAATACTTTTTATACTCGCTATGGTAAACGATTACTGGATATTTTAGTATCTCTTGTGGCTCTTATTATTACTTTACCAATCAACCTTTTACTTGCAATTATCACTTTTTTTGATGTAGGGCAACCAATCATGTTCAAGCAAGAACGGCTTGGTAAAGATGAAAAAAAATTTATTATGTATAAATTTCGAAATATGACCAATGAGACAGATGTTAATGGTGAATTACTGTCAGCGGAAGAACGGGTGACAAAATGGGGGCGGTTTGCTAGGAAGACATCTTTAGACGAGTTATTGAATTTTTGGAGTGTTCTTAAAGGTGATATGTCCATAGTTGGTCCCAGAGCGATAGGAGTATCAGCAGTTTGGAAAATGTCTGATAGACATAAAGTAATTTATACGGTTTTGCCGGGTCTTGAATGCCCAATGTTACATAGAGTCGATCATGCATTATCTTGGCAAGAACGTTTTGACAATTATGTGTGGTATGTAGAAAATTGTAGTCTTTGGATTGATATTTGTTTGATGTTCAGAATCGTACAACTAGCATTTGATAAGAAAAGCACAGCTCAACGATCGAAGGCATGTAATGGGGGCTTTCTTGGTTATGACTCAGAAGGAAAAGTAATATATACAAAAAAGGTTCCAGATAAATATGTTCAGGAGTATTGTTATAATCATGGTTTTGTGACCCTGGAAGATGCTTTACAAGAAAGAGGATATACTATTCTAAAAACTCAAATGGAAGAAAAGAAAACAGGAGCAGTAATTGCCTGACAGATAAAAGCTTGAAATAATTACTGGAGTATAAATGAATGGAATAGAGAAAGGTATGATATAGAATGAATATTTTGTTTACATCAGCAAGTCGGCGTGGCTATTTAGTACGATATTTTAAAGACATTATTGGTACGGATGGCGAAACACATGCTAGCAACAGTGTAGTTTGTCCTGCATTTACGGCGGCAGATTATTCTGTTATAACACCATTAATCTATGATAAAACATATATTCCTTTCTTGATTGATTACTGTAAAAAGCGGAACATTTCTTTAGTCATTCCACTATTTGACATTGATTTGTATATTTTGGCACTTAATAAAAAATTATTTAGGAAAAATGGCATTCATGTTATGGTATCAGATGCAGATGTCATCGATAAGTGCAATGATAAGTGGAAAATGTATAAATTTGGTATAAAGGCAGGAATCAATATACCAGAGAGTTTTATTAGCCAAGAGGATGTACTTATTGCGATCCATCAGAAAAGAATGAACTATCCTATTGTAGTGAAACCACGATGGGGCATGGGTTCCATATCTATTTACATTGCTGAAAATGAGGATGAATTGCGTGTCTTTAGCAAAAAAGTTCATAAAGAGGTTATGGAGAATTTTCTAAAATACGAATCGGCACAGGATATTGATCATAGTATAATATTTCAGGAATTTTTGCAGGGGGATGAATATGGCGTTGATATAATTAATAATCTGCAAGGTGAATTTGTTAATGCTATTGTGAAACGTAAGTTGGCGATGAGAGCAGGGGAAACAGATTCAGCTATAGTTTGCAAACAGGAAAATGTGTTTTTAACTGCAAAAAAGCTGTCTAAAGCAATTGGTCATATTGGAAACTTAGATATCGATGTGATTCTTGTTAATAGCAAGCCTTATGTTCTGGATATGAATGCGCGTTTTGGCGGTGGATATCCATTTAGCCATATGGCTGGGGCAAATTTTCCTAAAGCAATTATTGAATGGGTATCAGGAAATATAGACTATAGAGGGAGTTGTGATGCACGTTACGGAGAAGTATATCAAAAAGATATACAGATAGTAGCCATATCATAATAAGAGAGGGTTTTATTATGAATTTAAATATTAAAGGAAAGCGTATTTTACTTATCGGAGGTCTCAATCCAACTGCAGATTTAATTGATCTTGCTCATAGAAATGGTGTTTTTGTTGGCGTAGCAGATTATAACAAGGATACCTATTTAAAACAGATAGCTGACGCACATCACGAGGTAGATGCGCTAGACATTGAAGCAATTGCTAAACTGTGTGAAGAAGAGCATTATGATGGAATCATTTCCAACTTTAACGATATGTTATTACCTTATATGTATGAAGTTGCCGAACGCCTAGACTATTGGGTTCCATATATGGAAGAACAGTTTCTTATGAGCACTAACAAAAAATATTTTAAGAAAAAATGCATGGAATACGGAGTGCCTGTTCCCAAAGAATATGCAATTAGTACAGAGGAAGATATTTACACAAGTGACATTGATTTTCCAGTTATAATTAAGCCAGTTGATGGCAGTGGATCCAAAGGGGTTACACCGTGCTTTACACGAGAAGAATTAGCTGAAGGATATAAAAAATGTATTGAGATATCTCGCTGTAGCGGAGTGATTATTGAACAATATATTCCGTATGATGAAATCAACGTAACTTATATTGCTCAGGATGGGGATGTTCAGCTCGCAGCAATTCATGATCGGTATTTCAATACATCTCAGGAAGATGCAATGATAGTTCCTGATTTGTATATTTATCCTTCACGTTATACAGATGTTTATTTAGATAAATATAATCAGCTTGTAATTGATATGTTGAAAGGTATTGGTGTTAAGAACGGGTCATTATTTATGCAGGCTTGTGTAAAAGATGGAGAGGTTTACTTCTATGAAGCCGGTATGCGTTTGAATGGTTGTAAAACTTATCAAATTCTTGAATATGAAAATGATTACAATACATTTGAGCATCTGATATTATATGCATTGACTGGCAGCATGGGGGAATTTAATAACTTTAACCCAAAGATGAAACGCTGGTATGCAACTTTAAATGTGCTTGGTGAGCCAGGAGAAACAATCCAGTCATTTAAGGGTATTAAGGAGCTTGAGTCTTATCCGTGGTTGATTAATATTGCACGGAGATTTTTTGAGGGTGATACTATTCCGGCAGATTCGGTGGGAACATTGATGCAGGTTACGACTCGAATTCATCTGTATGCAGATACCAAGGAAGAATTGATTGAGCGCATCGATAAGGTCAACGAATTGTATCAGTTGATAAATACTGATGGGCGAAATGTGATATTGGCGCCACATGATTTAAAAGAGATATATAAAGGGTTGAATTATGACCTTGGGTGATATGTATGAATAAGATTATAATTACAGGATCTGGTGGATTTTTAGGACAAACTTTGCTTTATAGGTTGGCAGATGAATTACAGTATGAAGTAATAGCACTTACCACTAGGGTAGAAGAATTGAAAAAAATATTTGCTAGTTGTTCTCATATCAAACCAACTTATACAGAAATATTTTTAAAACAAAAACTTACTTTTGATAAAGATGATATATTGGTAAACTGTGCTTTTCCTAGAAATGGAAACGGTGAACAGATGGCGGATGGACTTCAATACATATCCCGTATTCTGAGTTGTGCTATGCAAAATTGTATAGGCGCCGTAATTAATATTTCGTCTCAGAGTGTATATAGTTCAGCAAGACTGGAACCGGCTACAGAACAGACCGGATTAGATTTAGAAACTAGGTATGCAGTAGGCAAATATGCCACAGAATTACTCACCAATATGATTTGCGGATCAATAACACATACTAATTTGCGGCTTGCAAGCCTAATTGGTCCGGCTTTTGACGAGAGGATTACCAACAAATTTGTTGCGCAGGCATTGAATGGTAAAGACTTGCATATTATTGGTGGCATTCAGCAGTTTGGCTTTTTGGATGTTCTAGATGCTGCAGAAGGATTAATTGCTGTTTTGAAGAGTGATCCAGTAAATTGGCAAGAAGTATATAATTTTGGAATCAATAAAAGTTATACTATTACAGAGATTGCAGCGTGTGTTTGTGAACTAAGTAAAACTTATTGTAAAAAACCCATTCAATTTAGTATTCAAGCGGATGATGTTATTCTGAATTCTACGTTAGATTGCAACTTGTTCATGAAGGACTTTGGATGGAATCCTTCATGGCAATTATATGATTCTATTAAAAGAATATTTGAAGATCAAGTAAAAAATTACGGTAACTCCTATTTAATGGATATATTTGGATAAATTTTAAGCGAAACGATTGTACAAGTTGCAGCACAAGCCGGATACCCAAGGCCTGAGATAAATCTGGCTAAGCAGGATATTGAGTTTTGGTATGGTATGAAATCTCGTAGATTTATGGAACATGTTGGATGGGCTCCCAAGATTGATCTTCGTGGGATGGTCGAAAAAGTGTTTAAGGAAATAGATAATGAGTTATAACGAAGTTGAGTGGTGTTGAGTTAGTATCGGTATTGAAATTAAATGATTGAAATATTATCCATTTTGCCATATTTGCAAAATAAATACAACAGAATGGGTTGCATTGTTATGAGGCGGCAATCTGCATAATTAAAAATATTTGAGGAGATTAATGAAATGGAAAAGAGAAGTTCTCTTGCACAGATGGTAGATAAGTTTTATGTTTGGTGCAAAACGACAAAGATTTGTCTGCGTTATTCCCGGGAAACTAAAAAGAGAGTGAAGCAGATTGGGGGAGGATATCAAGGATCGGGCAAGGAGTTTCAGAAGGTGGTTTCTTATTGGAAAAGGTATAAAGTAAAACCAAAGAAGTATTGGTATCAGCTGTATGGGGATACAATTGGTGAGTTTGATCCGCGCTATATTTCCGATACAATTTGGTTTGGGAAAATTCTGCCATACTATAATAATCTGCTATTTATGAGAGCATACACAGATAAAGGCATGATGGATAAATTTCTTCCAGGCGTTAAACAACCCGAAAGTATTATAAAGAATATTGCAGGAACTTTCTATACCGGAGAAAACTGCGTTGTCTCAGAAGAAGAAGCGGTCAAACTATGTGCTCAAGAACCGTGCTTGATTTTTAAGCCGTCTATTGATAGCGGATGTGGTCGTCTGATTCAGTTTTATGAGCAAGACAAAATGGATAAGAAAGAGATAATAAAGTATTTTAGCCAATATAAAGCAAACTATGTTGCACAGAGATTTGTGAAACAGCATAATGATTTAGCTGCTATTCATGCAAAATCTCTCAATACAATACGTGTAATATCATTTAGATTCCACGGAGAAACGCACATTCTTTCAGCTCAGCTAAGAATGGGGGCAGATGACGCTCGAATTGATAATTATTCGGCAGGCGGAATTGCGTGTGCTATCAAAGAGGATGGTTGGCTTGCAGATGAAGCGATTACCAAAAAGTATACATGGACGGACTGCCATCCCAGCGGAAGAAAGTTCAATACTATTCAAGTACCTTCTTATAGAAAGGTACTTCAAAAAACTAAGGAATTGCATCAGCAGCTACCCTATTACAACATTATTGGCTGGGATTTTGCGGTTGATGAGGAAGGTGAGCCAGTATTGATAGAATTCAATACAACACCGGGACAGAACGAAGTGGGAAGCAGGATGCCTTCTTTTGGTGATTTAACAGAACAGGTTTTAGAGGATGTTTTTTTAAAACATGAGTTAGAAGGAAAAATGAATTAATGGAGGAAATGTTATGAGAACAGTAGGATTCCCAATTGGTCATAAGGAAAATGAAATGCGCAGAGCATTGATCCCCAGCGATTTAAACAAGATTAAAAATGCAAGTATGCTTTATCTCGAACATGGATATGGAATGGTATTGGGTTATGCAGATAGTGAATACATTAGATATGGTGCGCATATAGCAACAAGAGAAGAAGTGCTTCAAAAAGATATCATCTGTGATCCTAAGGTCGGTGATGCTGAATATTTGTCAGAACTGCATGAAGGACAGATAATATTTGGATGGGTTCATCTGGTACAGAATCGTGATATTACAGAATCGGTTTTAGGAAGCAGACTTACAGCCTATGTTTGGGAGGATATGTTTGACGAAGGACGTCATAGTTTCTGGAGAAATAATGAAATGGCTGGAGAAGCAGCCATCATGCATGCTTTTCAGTGCTATGGTGAGATGCCCTACAATACAAAAGTAGCTCTAATAGGACGCGGAAATGTAGCAAGTGGTGCATTGCGGATTCTTACTTGCCTTGGCGCGGATGTTACAGTATATACCAGACGTACAGAGAAACTTCTGCAAAAAGAGCTGGAAAAATACCATGTCATTGTTAATGCATTGCTTTGGGATAATAGCCGTAAAGACCATGTGATTTATAAAAAAGATTTAAAGCGGATGCAGCCTAATGCACTTATTATTGATATCAGCTGTGATAGAGCAGGTGCCATAGAGTCCAGCATTCCGACGACGGTTGAAAAACCAACCTATATGGTTGATGGTGTTGTACATTATGTAGTAGACCATACTCCAACCCTGTTCCATAAGACGGCATCAGTTGGCATTTCGGAAGAAGTCAGTAAATTTGTTGATGAACTGATCGAGGACAAACCTGGAGTTGTTTTAAAAAATGCTTTGGCAGTAAAAGACGGAATAATCATTGACCAGAGAATTATGGATTTTCAAGGAAGAATTTAATGGTTAGTTGCAGTATTTGAAGTGCGCATATTAACTATGAGAGAAGGAGTGGAATTAGATGAAACCTTTGAAAATTCATAGAAGAAACTTTACTGTAACAGCAGAACAAGCAGTTGAGATTGCCTTTATCTTATTTTTTAGCAATAGTTTTTTCAGAACTGTCCTTAACTGGATTCTCCATTCCAATACCATGGCAAATATTATAAGTCTGAGCTTAATTTATAGTTTGGTTCTGCTTGCGTGTGTTGCTCATCCCTCAAAATATATAAAGGCGGATTTTATTATCCTGTATATATTTATACTGATATTTTTTCTTTCTACTATAACAATACATCCTGATTATACATACTATTATATACGATCAGAATATGGAGTATGGGATTATGTACTGATTCCTTATAAGGGGTTATATGCATATTTATTTGTTCGGCTGATAAACGACCCCCAGAAGATAAAACGAAATTTTAAAATCTCTGGTTGGATTATGTATCTGTATTTTGTATATTCCTTGCAGTATGCGTATAGAATGGGATTTTGGTATGGTGTTTCTGGAAGTAATGATCGTGTTAAGATGAGTTATAGTGTTTTGTTTGGATATGAAGTGCTCTTTTTTGAGCTGATTTTTTTATATGCTGCTTTAAAAAACAAAAAAATTTCGGATATTGTTGCTTCGGTGATTGGTTTTATTTTAATTTTAGCAGGTGGATCAAGAGGACCGGTTCTTTTTATGGGAGTATTTATCGTCCTTTTTTTGATGCGGGAGTTAAAGCAATCAAGAAAGAAAGCAATTTTTATGACAGCGACTGTTTTTGCAACGGCTTCACTGTATGCATTATATACTTCATTATTATCTTATTTGGCAGTAGTACTTGGTAAGATGGGTTTTTCATCTCGATTTATTGAATTGTTAGCTAATGGATCAGTGACGCAAGACAGCGGAAGAAATAGGATTTGGCTTGCAGCCATAAACATGATTAAAGAAAAACCGTGGGGCTATGGCGCTATGGGATCACGAAAAATAATTTCTTCATACATTGTTGTTGGTTATCCACATTCAGTTATTCTGGAAATACTGATAGACTTTGGAGTTGTTTTGGGTGGGATTCTTCTTATTTTCTATATAATTAATTCTATACGTATCATATTTAAATCAAAGTATAATGAATGGTGTGATATATTTTTACCATTATTTTGTTGTTCATGTGCTTTACTAATTTCAATGACATATTGGTCATTTCCTTCTTTTTGGTCCTGCATAGCGATTGGTGTTAACTGTTTTCAATGGCGTAAGAGGCGTTTTGTGAAAAAAAGAGTGATTAATACATAGCAGAGGAAGTAGTGGTATGACGGAAACTAGAACTAGCAATGTAGTAAAAAACTCGGGCGCAACTATTCTATATGGACTTTTACGTGCACTTGCTCAGTTTACATTACGAACAGTTTTTATACATTTTTTGGGTGCTGAATATACTGCAATATCTAGCCTATTTACTGATATTCTTTCGGTTCTCTCGCTAATGGAGTTGGGAATGGGTTCGGCAATGCACTATGCATTGTATAAACCTTTTGAAGAAAAAGATAAAAAACGTATTTCTGCTTTGATGGATTTTTATAAAAAAGCTTACTCAATTATAGGAACGACAATTTTGTTTTTAGGTGCTGTATGTGTTCCGCTTTTAAAATATATTGTAAAAGACGTTCCTAATATAAAAGAAGATATTCGGTTGATTTTTTATTTGTATGTAGCTGCTACAGGTTGTTCTTATTTTGCGATATATAAATCATCTTTGCTTAGAGCAGCTCAAAAATCAAGAGTAATTTCCAAAATTGAAATCATGGCTCAGATTATAGAGATTATTATAGAGATTATTTTGCTGGTTGTATTTAGAGAGTACATGGCATATTTGATTGTACATTTGTTATTTGTTGTAGGACAAAACTTCTACATTTCTCATTTGGCAGAACGCAAATATGGAACGTTGCTGGCGGAGAAATCTGCTAAGCTTTCAAAGGATGAAATAAAGAAACTGTTTAAAGACGTTTATTCTCTAAGTATTTATAAGCTTTCTGCAGTTGTTCTTTATAGTACGGATAGCATTGTCATTTCTACCTTCGTTGGAACTGTATGGGTTGCTTTGGTTGGAAACTACTCTCTGATTATTAACAGTATCCGGAATGCTCTTGACAGCGTTTTACAAGTTTCGAAGCCGAGCGTTGGCAATCTTGCTGTGACATCTACAGCAGAACGACAAGAAGAAGTATTTCTGAAAATAAATTTTATTACGTTTTGGGGTACATGCTTTTGCTGCTGCTGTTTTTGCTCGTTATTAACTCCATTTGTGGGAAGGGTTTGGCTTGGAGAAAAATATGTACTCGATAATGCTATTATTTTTGCATTAACATTAAATTTCTTCTGCCATGTTATGGCTTTTCCACAAGATTTATTTCGAGCAGGAAATGGTCTTTTCGTTCAAGGAAGATATCGTCCGCTTGTAATGTCAATTTTGAATATTGTATTGAGCATTCTTCTGGTAAAATATATCGGTATACTGGGTGTATTGCTAGCGACATGTATTTCAAGACTGCTGACTCAGGTTTGGTTTGACCCGTATCTGATTTATAAACATGTGTTTCATAAAAAACCATGGGGATTCTACTGGATATATGCCAAGAAGACCCTTGTTGTTTTAGGATGCTGTATTTTATCTTATTATATATCCACTTCATTTTTAATTAATAATCCTTATATTGATTTTTTATGTAAAGGCATAATCGCAGCAAGTGTGCCTAATGTAATTTGCTTTGCTATATATAGGAATACTAGTGAGTTTATGTCTTTTACCAGGCTGTTGAAAAGATCTGTAAATAAGATGATTAGGAGGAAGTGATATGAAACATAAATACCATTATGAGTTATATTATGACAGGATTTGGAAACTTCACCTTTGGGGGTACAATGTGAGAGATGTTCTTTTAATTCCACATAAGCTGATTAAGGCTGTAAGTGTTGCTCGATCCAATGTTACTTATTATCCAGAAAAGGAACGTAAGAACTTTTGTGAACGATTAGCCGATAATATCGTATGGGTCTTTAAAAATTTGGAATCTAATTCTTATTATAACAGCTATGGATTAGATATAAAAAATTTCAGGAAGGCAGAAGATTTTATGCCTTTCCGAGAATTCAAGCTTCAAAGGGAAGGTGCACATTATCTATATCAGAACAAGTATAGATTCAGTGGACAGATTATCTTAAGAGATAAATATATCTTTAATTGTTATCTTGCAGAGGCTTTGGGAAAGCAATGTGTTCCAAAGTTGGTTGGTTTGATTTCAAATGGTCAGATTCATATTCACGATACGAAAGAGAATGTTTCCATAGAGCAGTTTTTACAAAAAGACAAACGATTTTTTTGCAAACTATTAGATGGAGAGTGTGCGGAAGGAGCATTTCTCATTGAAGTTAAGGATGGGAGAATCAGGAATGGAAATGTAGATATTACCATCGAGGAATTAAAGAATTCCATCGGCAATGCAACAATGATTGCGCAGGAAGTGATTGAACAGCATGAAGCTGTAAATAAAATTAACCCATTCTGTGTTAATACGATTCGAATTATCACGATCAGAGGAAACAGCGGCAATATTCATGTTTTTGCAGCCTCTATGCGTTTTGGTACAAAGAAGGACTCTTTTGTGGATAATAGGGCTGTTGGTGGTTCGGCTGTGGGTATTGATGAATATGGACGATTGAAAAAGTATGGATATCAGCACAAACAATTTGGTTCTAGGATTGAAAAACATCCGGTGACTGAAATTGTCTTTGAAGGATACCAGCTTCCCTATTGGGACAAAATTGTGGCACTTGTAGAGAAGGCGCATAGGGCAGTAATCAATATTCAAAGTGTTGGGTGGGATGTAGCTATTACTCCAACAAACCCAATTTTAATTGAGGGTAATGATAACTGGGAAATACAAAATCCTCAGGACTCACATGGGGGATTAAGGGAACGGTGGTATAAATTAATCAATGATGAGGAAGAAACGTGATGATAAAAGTTTCGTTTACTGGAGACATCATGTGCGAACATACTCGGTTGGCTTCGTATATGGTATCATCTGCTAAATATGATTTTTCGAGCATATTTAAAGGTATTAAGCATATTTTAACAGGCAGTGATTATACTGTTGTTAATCTTGAAACACCTTTTGCGGGAGAAGAGCATAAATATAGTTGGAAAGACTACCAGTTTAATACTCCTGATGAATTTGCAGAAGCGATGGTTCAGGCAGGAGTTGGCATGGCGGTAACTGCGAATAATCATGTGCTTGACCGAGGGATTTCTGGATTGGTGAGAACTCTGAATGTTCTGGATGATTTTCATATTGATCATACAGGGACGTTCAGGTCAAAAGAGGAAAACCATCCTTTTATCAAGGATATCAATGGCATCAAAATTGTATTCTTATCTTATACATACGGTACAGAAGCCTGTTATAATGGAAACTATTTGAAGAAGAATGAGGATTACTACGTAAATATGACCAGGAAGCAGGAGCTTAGCAACCCAATTAGGAGGTATCTATTAAGGTCAAGATCTATATTTGCAAAAGGTTTTAGGTTTATTTATAGGCATATAGATTCGAAGGGATCTTGCCGGCCGGTTGAAGAACGAAGGGAACCAGAGAAAAAGCAATTGAAACACCTTTTTGGAGATTTATCATTCAGTAAAAAGCATGCTGACTTTACGGTAGTATGTTTACACAGCGGTGGTCAGTTTAGCGAGCGGCCGACTGATTATACAAAACGGATTTCGGCATTGTGCTTAAAAAACGGAGCAGATGCGGTTATTTGTAATCATGAACATTTAATACATGGCGCGGATTTTTTTGAAGATGGCAAGGTTATTACGTATTGTCTGGGAAATTTAACTAGTAATTATGGGATAGATAGGCAGCCGTTTGACAAAAATGCAGAGTGCTCTGTGATCTTTCATATTTCATTGGATAAAAGCAACAATGGAATCAAGCCATTGTATTCCTTTTCTATTGTTTCTTCTGTTCGGGGTGCGGATGGCCGCATTGAAACAGTGACTATGAAAGAGAGACTTGAACGGGCAGTTACTTCTGAAGAGCAGCAAAGGGTAATTTCTATTAATACGGAGTGTGTTAATAAATTTCTGGGAACAAGTCTGAAAGGAGTTGTCCCACAAGAAGAATACAGTGTAGATGAAATATTATGTAGAGTTTTGTAAATGCCTGATATTTCGTATGGTGGAAGGGAAAATGAAAAATGAACATAGTAGTGAGAAGATTCCTACAAAATAAGTATTTCGTGAAGGCAATATTAAAGGGTTATATTAAAACTAGAAAGGGCAATTCTCTTTATGAAGGATTCGATGAACGTTGCCGAAATGCATATCCTGTCAATACATATTCTCTTAATCAGAAAACAAAGGAGTCCCTCTTTGCGGAATGCATTTATTATCGATATAAATATGGAGTAAGTATTGTAGATTATTTTTTATACGAGTTTTATCGTTGTTCCGAAAGAGAAATTCGTACTTTTATGACTGAAAGAAATCGTGTGGAACTTTTTCATTATGCTGATGAGGAGGCATATTTGCATATTTTTGGAAGTAAAAAGGATTTCTACACAGAATTCCACGATTATATGCAAAAAGATTGTTTCTTCATTGATAAAACAACTGCCAAGGAGAATTTTGTTTCCTTTGCAGGAAAATATGAAAGTATAGTTATCAAACCAATAGATGGACAAAGGGGAATAGGGGTTGAAGTATTATCGATTTCTAATCTGGAAGAAATGGATGCGGCATGGAAGAAATGTGAAGTCGGCGGTTTTCTTGCAGAAAAGGTAATAGAAGGATGCGATGATCTTCAGGCTTTTCATCCAAAGTCGTTGAATACGATTCGAGTTTCCACGGCAGTAACGAAAGGCGGAACACCTTATGTGATGGCCGCAACAATACGAACAGGTACAGGTAATCATAGTGTTGATAACGGTCATTCAGAAGGTGTGTATGCTGCAATTGATGTTAGAACCGGTATTATCTGTACAATTGGTTTTAATGCCAATGGCTATCGTTTTCCGCTTCATCCGGACTCAAAAAAAACATTTGCAGGTACACAAATTCCTAAATGGAACGAGTTGTGTGAACTATCAAGGAAAGTTGCAGTACAAATTCCACAGATGCGTTATATTGGATGGGATTGGGCATTAAATAGCAATTATGAATGGGTTCTTATTGAAGGAAATGAACCTGGTGGTATTGATGTGCATCAACATCCTGTTTTTACCGGACTTTTGGAATCATATAAAAAGGTGCTATATGCTGAATGATAATAATGAACTGTTTATAGAAACTTTTGGAGTTTTACACTCCCTCAACTCCCACTGAAGATTTCAAGCAAGGTCTTCTATGTTAAAATATTAAAAGTCTCGAATAGAAGGCCTTACTTACCCTTATATTCGCCATTCTTCCATACGCCGCATGCAATCACAGTATCCTTTTCGTCATATAGGATTCCATAGCCATCAGGCAAGTTGTTTATAAACTGTCCAGCATAATAATCATTATTGGCATATTCCATCACACCATACCCATTATATTCCCATCCGGTCCATTCGCCGGCATAATAACTGATATCTGTTCTACTATAAAGCCAATAATTTGCTTGCTGATATAATTCTTTACATTTAGCTTCATCTATATATGAAAACTTTATTATACCCACAAATTGTCCACTATTATACCTTCCTATATACATGCACCTTTCAAATTCATAAACGCCATATCCCTCTTTTCTATTATTGTTAAACTGACCCCAGTAAATGTATGGATTGACATCATTGCTCCGATTATCAAACTTGCCCATGCCATCCCATTTAAAGTCCTTAACTTGACCGGCATAGCTGCTTCCATCTTTACACGAGATGACAGCATGTCCTGTATAGTTACCATCTTTAAATTGCCCTGCATAGTACTCGCCGTTTTGAAATATTGCTAATGCATATCCGTGAATCAGATTTTCGCACCATTGTCCAGAAATAGTGGTTCCGCTATCATATCGAACAATACCATATCCGGTACGCATTTCATCTACATAATCACCGGCATAATACTCATTTTCTGGATATTCACTTATTTCATAGCCCTGTTCAATACTATAATCGAAGACTCCTAACCTTTTTTCCATAATTTTCATTATGAAATTTTCATTTGCAATGGTACTGGCTATATATGCCTGTTCCTTGGCCTGTTCTGCCTTGTCAACTTCGCTTCTCGTTGTCGCAATTATTAATTCAGCAGCATTTGATTCCTCTTCTGAAACCCTTTGTGCTTCCCTTGCTTTTTCAGCCGCCAAATTAGCTTGATTCTCAGCATCTGAAATATGTAATGACGAAATAAAACGATTAATCAAATTATGTGCATTGGTAATTATCACTGGACCGAAAAGTATAAATACAACGGAAAGAAAAGCGATTATCATTAAAGCTATTTTATTTACCTTTTTGCTTTTTTCCCGTGTAGTAATATATGTGGATATTAGTGCCGCCAAAACAGCTACTATACCAGGATAAACTAAGTTTAAATAAGTAACGTCATTATATTGCATATTTCTCTCCCCTATGGTCTTAAGTATTATTAGAACATAAAAAGCAAATTTGGATATTCATAAGTTATAGATTATTTTAAATAAAATCAAGGGGAACTTTAATATATTGATAAATTAGAATTTTATAGAATTGCAGTAAAAATCCCCTTTACTTATTTTTACATTATATAACAAAATATATTAAAGTACAATCATATTAATTCTTGAGGACAGATTGACAGTTTGACGGTGGATAACTGTATTGATACAGCAAAGAAATATAAAAACAAAAGCGGAATTAACAGTAAATCATCTAATCATTGTGGAAAACTATCCGTGAAATAAATGAGCAAAACAACCATAAACAGGGTCGCCTTGCTCGAAGTTGCTTATCCACAAAATAAAAAAATAAATTTCAGCATTTTTCACAATAGGCTAACATAGGGAGTGAACAGTAACCTAATAATATTTATTAAAATGAAAATAATAAGGTTGCATATTGCGTTTGCCATTTTTCTAATATATAATTCTAATTAATGCAAGTTGTAAATGATTTTAAGAGAGGCGGTACATGTAATGATCGATCCTAAAATTCTTTTTGTCAAACAATTCTTAGCAACTTTATCTGCACGTAATGTTTTTACAATACCAATTAATAACGATGATTTTAAACAAGGTGTACAAAACATGGCTGATTATTTCGAAAGATATAAGGAGCGATTTGGTCCTTATGCTGATAATTTAGAGTTACTTTTTCTGAAATATTCAACAAATGGTGATTATAGTCAGTTTACAAGGATTATTGAAAGCTTTAATGGCAGAATAGTTTCTTTGGATAATCCACATTATATAAAAGCGAACATCCGATTAGAGGCGGACTACGTGCAGGAACTGACGCATAATAAAGAACTAAAGATAAGGAATGATGACTTCCAGGAATTAATAGGCTGTTTTAGAAAAGGAGCAGGAATTTAGTCATTGTGTAGGGGGAAGATAAAATGCAATTTAAAGAACTGTTTAGAGAAAAAGAATTTTTTACCATTTTCGGAGAAGTCGAAGCATTTTCGAAGAATATCTTGGAAGACTATAATGATAAATTAGAAAAAGGAGTATTAGCTACTGAAAGAAAAGAAATTTTTGATGCTATATGGGGCAATATAGAGTTTTCCGGCGGTGAAATTTGTGTTTTGGATTCACCGCTTTTACAACGCTTGAGAAAGATTAAACAGTTAGGGCTGGCCTACTATGTGTATTGCGGATGTGATTACTCCCGCTTTAATCACACAGTAGGTATTACTTATTTAGCGGATCGAATGGCAGTAAGCATAAACAAAAATGATTTAGGGTTAGAAGAAGAACGGAAGAAATATTTTAAAGAAGTGGTACGTTTGGCAGCTATATTTCATGATACCGGGCACATGTTTTTAAGTCATGTATCGGAACACTACTTTGGAAAGAGCACAGACTATAAAAGAAGTGATATTATTGGTCCTATGTTGAATCAGTTTGAAAAGCGGATAAAAAAGAAGATATCGTTTCACGAGGTTTTGAGCTGTATGATTGTTAATACAGAAGAGGTGCGGCGATTGCTGAAGCTGTCAATTGATTCTGTCGATGATATAACAATTAATGCGAAGCATATAGAGGAAGACTTAAACTGTTTGGTAGAATACATTTCCGGGTTAATTGTCGGAATCCCGATAGATAGGAGTATTTTACCATATGCGAGCATTATAAATGGTCCGATAGATGCTGATAAGTGTGATTATTTGTCGAGAGATTCTCATGTAACTCGAGTTCCGGTGGCGGTGGATGTTTCAAGACTTACACAGAAGTTAAGTGTGGTTGCAGTAAATGATATAAATAAATCGGATTTATGGCAGGATGAAACAGAAGAAGGGTGTTTTTACGAACTGGCAATGAAGGATTCAGCGGAAAAAGCTCTTTTTCAATTATGTATTGCCAGAACGATAATGTATGATAGTGTTTACTATCATCATAAAGTACTGACAGCTGAAACGGAGTTTCGAAATATATTGAATACGCTTTCAAAATTGCATGCTCCTGTTTTTGATACGTTTACAGAGATTTTACATTATACGGATGAAGATTTTAATAAGTATTTTTTCGAAATGTTAAAAAGCAATAGAGATGCAAATGACAGTGCTATTATAGATCGGGTAAGTAAGCAATTAAAAAAATTATATAACCGAGAATTTGCTAAAAGAGTTATTTGCATAATGCCGGATTATTTAACAGGAAGCCAAAGCAAAAAGGAATCTTTATATGATTCGATCTTAACAGTAATTGATTCGCCGGATGAAAAAGCACTGATTACAAGAACAAAGGAAGAATACATTTTGATTCGTAGTCTTTTTCAAATGAGCATCAAAGAAGTGCAGGAGATAAATGTTTTTGTTATTCAGGCGCCAATTAATGTGTTCGGCCATGGGAAGATTCAGGTTCCGATTGACCTGAAGGATGGAAATAAGAGGGACTTTAAAGGCTATGAATTGGTGAGCAGCAGGGAAACCAGCAGTTCCGCGTCTTATATAGTAACAGATGAAAGCGAAAAGCTTTTGATATACTTTGCATTGGAAAAAGTATTATTTAAGGATTATGGTATTTTAATAAAAAGTGAAGCGATTTCTTGTGGAAAATATAATCAGAAAGCGATGAATAGTAAATATAAAGAATTATTTATGTTAGGTTATTTTGATGATACCCCAAAGCTGCTCAAAGACGATTTTATTCGTAAAATTATGTCTGAATCAAAAATAAGCAAAATAGTCGAAGAATACGCCGCTTATGAGGGACCAAAAGGATATAAGGTAACAGAAGAAGGGGTAAAGAACTTTTTTAGACAAGTGATATGTACATGTAAGGATAAAGAAAAATCTAAAATCATTGCCGATGGAATTTATCGATTGATGGACAATGCGTTATTTATTAACAGGGAATATTTAACGATTAACTTGGAAAAGAAGTTAGCGGAAATAGAGAGTATGGAAACCCTTTATGTGGTTCCATTAGGGAGCATGCTTGACAGCGCAAAGCACATGACATATTTTTGGAATGACATTGAATCTGAGAACCTTCATATAGAAACGGAAAAAAGTTTGGAGGAAATACTGATGCTTCCAGATGTAGATAGTATATTTTTCTTTGATGATGGTTCCTTTTCGGGAGTTCAATTGACATCTATTATGCAGGAATATATGGGAATACCAAAAGAAAATCGAAAAACGGAAGAAGAACATGTGGATGAGTTGCCAGATGATTTGCGTACCAAACTAAAGGATAAAAAAATCATATGCTTTTTTATTGCATTTAATAAAGCTAACGAGCAGATAATAAGTAAGGAACTCCGCAAAATAGGATTAGAAAATGTTCAATTTCTGTTTATTGAAGATATGACCATTAAGTATTTGGAAGAAAACAAGGATAAGATTTTTGAAAATGAAGAGCAGCGGGTATGCACGAAGGAATTTTTAGATTATGTGGGATTTGAAATTATGGATTCCATTAAGAAAGACGAGAACGGGTATAAAAAGGGTTGGGATGCTGAAAGAGTTAAACGGGCGGCATTAGGATATAACGATGCTCAACAAATGGTTTTCCTCAAATCAAGTGTGCCTACATATACAATAACAGCATTTTGGCAAGAAGGCGGAACAGTAGGTGGATACTTGTGGGAACCCTTATTCCGCAGAACTAAAAAAAGAAAAAAGCGGAACAATCACGGTTCATGAAATCTTCTTCGTCGGGCAGAACTTTGCCGGAAATGGCATCTGAAACCAGATTAACAGAGAAGGAATTATTAGAACGCGTGGGTTCAGCTAGAAAGGGTTACAGGCAGCTAAAGTCATAACGTTTTTAAGTAGAAAAACAATAAGTTCTATTCTCAGGAGATTAGATGCGCTGATAGCCGGATATGGAGAAGCAAATGAAGGTAATGAAATGGATTTTGCAGTGGATGTAAATGAAATCATCTTTCAGATGGAAATCTATGATCAGATTTGGTATACCAGGCAAATACCAGAAAAAGGAAGACACAGTCAAAAAGCAGTTGAACTTGTTAAGGAGATAATTGGTCGATTGGAAGACATACCAGATGGATGTGCAGAGTGTTTTCCATTTGAAACAATAGATGAATTGAAAAGCAAGTATTTTCAGGATTGAGTTTATAATAACCCATTAGTTTTATATGAACATACAGAAAATATTTATCGCATAATAAGAAGAAATTAACGGACACACCAAATACGGTATATCCGTGTTATATTTACCGAAAAATATACAAGATATGGTATTGTGCAACTTGCTACTTACATTTGTTTTTTAATTGAAAACAGTCTTGCAGCACCGTCATCGTCTATGCAGGCGACATCATATAGAAAAATGTAGAGAAGTTAACTTCCTAAAATTCAATGAACGTTTGACTTGATTTGTAAAACAAAAGTGAGTAATAAGTTACGGCGGTGCCGCCTGTCCGGTGTGGCGAGGGCGGAATACTCATGAATATATCAAATCTATAATTTAATGGATTAATGACTTAAGGGGAAAACTTATTGCTTTTTATTTTTTAAACACACTTGCATCTTCAAAATGGCTATGCTACAATTGCATTACGCAAAGATTTCTATTATTTCTATAATCTTTTTTCTTTTGCTTTGGATTTCTGTCCAGAGCATCAAACGGTATATCCCGTAGAACTCCTTGCTAAAATAAAAATATGGCAGGAGAGACGGCACAGTTTGATTTGTGTTTCCTTCTGCTAAACCAAGAGAGGAAGAAACATATGGAGAAAGTACAAAGTGACAACATTTCATTACCGGATGATTATGCTATTAATCTTAGCGATTTTGCATTATTTTTATCGGTTATGAAGAACAAAAAGGCATATCAATGCACACTGAGCATTATTCTTGACGACCCGGATATTGAACTTAGTGAGGTTAAGGTAGAACAGGTGATACTAAATAAAAGCGGTAAGCGTGCCATTCGTTTAGATGCATGGGCACTTGATACTAAGAACCGGCAGTATAACATGGAGATGCAAAACGATACATCCCATGACAATTTACCTAAACGTTTGCGATTTTATCAGGGGATGCTGGACACGCCCATACTAAAATCCGGCAAAAACACTCGGTATAGGGAACTACCTTCCACTGTAATTATTTTTATTACACAAGATGATATTTTTGGTAAAGACTGTGCAAAATATACATTTGTGGAACGTTGCGAAGAATGTCCGGAGTTGTGCCTTGAGGATGGAACTAAGAAAATTTTCTTAAATATGAAAAGTAAGAACGGAACACCGGAATTGATCAGTTTGCTACAGTATATGAAAGAAACACATATAGACAATCCGGAAATTATTTTAATAGATGAAAGGATTGTAGAATTAGACAATATTGTCAGGGAAGTAAAAGAATCGGAGGAATGGGAGGCAGTAAACATGGGCATTCTGGAATATGGTATTGAGCGGGGAACAGAGATCGGCAAAGAGATCGGCAAAGAGATCGGCATTAAGGCATTAATCGACACCTGTATTGAATTGGGAACCGATAAAGAATATATTATTCAAAAATTAGTAAAGGATTTTGAACTTTCACAAGAAGAAGCTGAAAATTATTTGAATCAGGGTCAGTAGAATAATTTAGGAGCTTTCAATGGCGTTTATGATCAGCAGATTTCAGGTGAATGGAACGACTGCTAAGAGACACATTTTCCCATCGGTGGATATGACAGCAAGAGAAGCACTTGAACTGTATAAGAGCAGAGATGCTTATTGCCTTTGTGGCTCCTATCATGCAAAGGGTATGGCATCAGAGAACCGGAATTCTTACCCCAAAATATACAAGATATGGTATTGTGCAACTTGCTACTTACATTTATTTTTAATTGAAACTGTCTTGCTTTATTTCTTCTAATACAGTACCATTAAAGGTATCAAATATCATTATAAGCATAAATAGACTAACCATCTTTGAGCCACAGCTCATCATGAATTCTTATTCATTTCAAAAATCTATGCTTATTACCCACAGAAATAATAGGCAGGAGATTTTTGAAGATCTCCTGTACAAACACTGGAGGAAGAATGAAAAACACACAAAATGAGGATACTGCGGAACTGTCGATTGAACAGATTGCTGGTTTATTATGATAATGAGAATTTTAAAAGGGTCGAATTGAAGATACAACATTAGAGAGCAGACCAACAATCTGCTCTGTTTAATACCCAAATACTTCAGATGACATTCAACATAAATCAAACTTGCAATATTTTCTATGTTGTGATACCATATAAGGTATTAAATATCATTATAAGCATATAAATCTTATTCTTTGAGCTGTAGCTCATCATGAATTCTTATTCATTTCAAAAATCTATGCTTATTACCCAAAAACAATAGGCAGGAGATTTTTGATGTCTCCTGTACAAACACAGGAGGACGAATGGGAAACACACAAATAGGGGACAGTGCGTCTGCTGTAGAGCAGACCCAATACGATAGTTATGCCAAGAACATCTTGAGTAATCGATATATTTTGGCATGGATTATGAGGGATACGGTATCGGAGTTTGCAGAATTACCAATTGAGCAGATTGCAACAGAATGTATTAATCCGGAGATAATTATTTCAGAGGCGGCATTCCTATCGGAAAAGATTATCGGTGACAACACAGAAAGCAATATCCCGGGGGAGGGAATGGTTACCTTCGATATTCGGTTTCATGCTTACGCTCCGCAGAAAAAAGGGCGGAAGAAGATTCTTTTTGATGTTGAAGCCCAGAAGAAATTCCACCCAGGTTACGAGATCGTAACAAGAGGAATTTTTTATGGAGCCCGGATGATATCGACCCAGGCCAAAACAGAATTTAATTTTGACAATTATAACGGCATCAAGAAGGTATACTCGATCTGGATATGCATGAATGCCACAGATAAAGTTGGGAATGCCATTTCCAAGTTTTCAATAACCAAATCCGATTTAGAAGCGGGAATTCCCAATAAGCTAGCCAGCTATGACAAGCTTACCGTTATTCAGATTACATTGGGTGGGGAAACTAAGGCGAGTAAGAAAAGAATTATTAGATTATTGAACATAATATTCATGGAAAGAATGCCAACCCATGAAAAAGAAAAGATAATGGAGGAAGAGTTCGGAGTCATACTGAACGGTAAGCAAAGAGAGGAGTTTAGAGAAATGTGTAATTTCAGCGAAGGGATTTTGGAAAGAGGAATGGAACAGGGAATCAAACAGGGAATCGAACAGGGAGATGCCAGACGGCTTACTGAAAGTGTTGAAAAAATAATGAAAAATTTGCGGATTTCACTGGAAAATGCTTGTGCACTTTTAGAGATTACGATAGAACAGTACGGGGAAGCAAGCAAATATCTTAAATAATCAATATATTTTGGCATGGCTTATGAAGGGCAGGTAACGGAGTCATATTGTAGAACAGAAGGTTTAGAGGTGAGGGTTAAAGGTAATGTGCAATTTAGGTGAAGGAATTTTCCAGATGGGGGTTGAATACGGCAATGAGCAGGGGACCATTCTGGGAGAGAGGCGTATGCTTACGTTGATACAGGAAATGATGAAAAACGGTGAGGGGAACTGTGTTTCTAATCTTACGGATAGTATATTCTTAAAGGAAATGTATCAAAAGTACCGGCTATAAGAAAACGGTAGTTGTTTGGGGTGTAAAAGGGGTTGCCGCATTTTGCTCTGCGGCAACCCCTTATAATCAGTGCGATCCGGTATCTTCTTTAAAGTAAACGGTATAAGTTTCGTCCGTAATCTCATATAGAGGCTTAAAATTAATACAAGGTGAATTATTTCTGGTCTTATACGCCCCCTGCTTCCAAGGAAATAGATAATAGGTATGTTCATATTGAGGGGTCAGCATTTCTTCCGGTTTATTCCGGTCTCCATACAAAATCTGCTCTTCGTCGCATTCTCCGGCCAAAACAATCGGCCCTTCCATCAAGGCAAAGGTATCGGGAATATCGTCCAAAGCCGATGTGGTGATACCGGCAGGGAGGAACAGGAACACTTCATCCTTTTCCCATTTCCGATTCATATGAAGATAACCGTCGCGAATATCCAACTCTGTTACGACTTCTCCGTTAATGGTTACTTCAGGCACTCTTTTCACCCATTTGGGAATCCGGAAGGAAAGAGTGAAATCTTCTGCTTTTTCAGCAGTAACGGCAAATTTCAAGAACCATCTGGACATCTGGCTTTCGTCTCTTTCATCAAACAAGGCAAGATCATTATAAAATTTCATATTTACTGTCTGAGTGAAGGTAACGTCAGTCCCGTTAGCCTTCCATTTTAATTCGGAAGGAATATATTGATTTACAATCAAACGGTCCCCATTTTCGAAATATATCAAAGAAGGATACAGTGTCTGTGCCTGCACCATGGTGCCATGACAGCACCAGAAATCTCTGGTGGGGGTACCCCATTCTTTCCGGCTTCCGGCTTTTAATGACAGGAAGTAATCCGGCATACCGGTTTCTTTATTATGTTGAGCCAGAAAACCATTATAGAGGTTAAGCTCGATAAAATCAGAAAAATCAGTGTCGGCGGTCCAGCGATATAGATAATCAGCCGTTCTTACCATATTATAGACAGTACAGAATTCCTGATTTTTTTCACTGATAAAACGTCCCAGCATGTGAGGCGGTGTCCAATATTCTCCGGCGTTTTGTCCGCCGGTACAGTAGAGACCGCGATCGGTTACGGCATTTTTCCAAAAGGCTTCGGTAATTTTTCGCCATCTGGCGTCACCGGTTACTTCGAACAGTTTGGCAGTTCCATGAGACCAGGGAATGCTGGCATTGGCGTGACAGTTTGTTAAGGTATCTTTTCCGGCTTCCAGGTCTCCAACAATTCTGGGGTTATTATATCGCTCCTGCAAGGTAAGGTACTTTTCATCCTTGGTTAGTTCATATAAAGAAATCCACATTTCCAGCATGCCGGATTCCTCACCGCTGTAAATGGCATGGGGATTCTTGACAGCCATCTCACCTGTCCACTGCACATACCAGTCACTTAAGTGATCAAGAATAGTCAGCGCTTTTTCGTTTCCCGCATCTACATAAGCACTATATAAGCCCAGGATTAATTTATGCATAACATACTGAGGCGACCAGATATACTGCTCCTTTTCTAATTTATCAAAATATTTTTGGGGAATAGGTGCAATCCACTGCCCCCCATTCAGATTCTGACATACTTCCAACTCATCAATAATAGTATCCAGTTTGGCCTTAAGTTCCCGATCGGTGGTGGAACGGTAGATAGAAGCAGCCGCGGCCAGCCAATGTCCCAGAAAATGTCCCCGCAGCTGACAGGTGGGCGCTTCCCAACCCCAATGAAGCTCGGCGGTATCCGGTTCCGGCAAAATCTGCAGACCCGGCATAACAATCCCTGCTTCCAGATAAAAGTTTTGCAGCAGCCCCTGGGTGCTCAGACTCATAAGATACTTGCGATTCAGGTCAAATCTTTCCTTAAAAATACTTGGTAATAATGTCACATCTTTCTTATCAATAGAATTTAACATAATATCCATACCTTTCATACAAAATGAGTTTATTTGCAGCTTCTATCGATATTATAAAGCACCATACTGCATTTTGTCGGTAGATATACATTCAGAAGAGGTGGAAAAAAATCACATCTTAATTGTATAACTTTCGATGAAAAGCCGTTTTATATTGGGAGGGAGTAATTCCTTCCAGTTTTTTAAAAACTTTCATAAAATATTTCTCATCGCTGAAACCACAGGTATAAGCCACTTCCTTCAAAGGGACATCATAGTTTACCAGCATGGATTTGGCAATATCAATTCTGGTTTTGGTAATATAACCGCTGATCGATGTGCCGGTGGACTTTTGGAACAGGGAAGACAAATAATGGGGATTATAGCCAAACTCTGCGGCAATCTCGGAGACGGTTATGGGCCGATAATAATTTCCCTTAATCCACTCCATAATGTGTAAAACCGGAGCAGACATATTAGCGGAAGAATTATTCTGCGCATCAAGCAACTCCCGGCTGATTTCCAGAACCAGAAGACTGAGAGCGTAATCCAGCATCTGCGTTGAGTAAATCACATCCTGACGGGAAAGGTCCAGCAATTGATTAAATAACAAAGAAGCCCGTTTAGAAGCAGCAATGCTGCCCCATTCCGGAATAACGTAATGCCCACTGCTAAAAAGATCGGATGGAAGTTTTGTTTGAGTTGCTATTTCACAATTGAACAGAAAGTGCACCCATAAATAGGATAATTTTCCGGTAGAAGCCTGATAACCAAAGTGCTCTTCATCAGCCGGTAGAAAGATAAAATGTCCCGGTCCGATAATATGATCTATTCCGTTTTGGGAAAGAAAAAGCTGTCCTTCTTTTACCATAATAAGGACATGGGAGGGGATGGTTCTGCGATGATGAAGAAAATCATCCCGGCTGTTTAAATTACCGCTGGAAAGATAGGTAAGAGGGCAGGATGCGTCGGAAAAGAAATATCTCATCTATGGACTCCTTCTACTGATAGATGTTTTGTTGAATATTTTGTCTGTAACAAAGCGGAGTTACGCCATTGTATCTTTTGAACAGATGAATAAAGTGATTGGTATTTTCCATTCCCACCATTGTACCGATTTCATGAATTTTATAGTCGGTGGTTTCCAGATAATGCATGGCGGTATCTATTCTTACCTTATTTAAATATTGTAATGGTGAAATCCCCAGATGTACCTTAAATTCTCGGCATAAACGATATTTACTGACAGAAAAACGCTGCTCTAATTGATCTAGCGAAAACTCCTGCTCAAAAGAATTGTCCAGTAAGCGTTTCACTTCTTTTATATAACGTGGGACAGGTTGACTTTTGGCTTGACCATAATCAAAGGACAGGATACTTTCGGTAAGGATGCTATCCAGCAATGCCGAAATGTGCAATTGCATACGGGCAGAATTATGGAGCATGCAAGTATTTATTTTTTCAATATTATGGACGATATCCGAATGCGCGTTTAAGGTCATGCGCGGACATGCGGCTATATCAGGCTCCTGCAGAAGATTGATAAAAAAGGGAAGGGATTCCCCGGTAAGAAAGAAAACGGTATAATCCCAGGGCTCGGTCAGAATATTGATCTGAAACCGCTTATTGCATGGAAATAGTGCCAGCGTATCTGCTTCCAGACAAAAACCGTCACTGCGATAAGAAAGCTTTCCGCAGCCGCTTCTTGTATATAGTAATAATATACTGTCTGAAGGCATGATGTCAAAGGAATAAGGTGCATACGCAATAGTAGATTCCCCGGACAAAAGGCTAAGGGGAATAGAAGAGACTGCATTATAGAAAGGATTTTTTTGACCTTCAAAAGCATTTACTAAACTCATGATAACAACCTCCGCTGCTAACATTATATTATAAATTAATCAATTTAACAACATTTAATCAAGTTAATAAAGATAAAAAATGTTGCAAAGTGTACAAAATAACCAAATATATGTAAATATAATTGTATAAAAGGAAGAAATGTATAAATTCAGCAAGATAGATATATTAATATCAATAATAGTTGATGATTAAAATTAATTAATTAATATAATGTAATTAGTTAATAATTAACTATTTTAACTAAAAAACAGATTAATTTAAAAGGAGGAACAATTATTATGAAGTTAAGAAAAGTATTAGCACTTAGCTTAGCAGCTATTCTGACATTCTCATTAGCAGGATGCGGCGCGAAAGAGGGAGCGGCAGCACCCGAAACCAAAGCAGAAACAGCAGCAGCTACTACCGAAGCAACAGAGACAACAGAAGCCGCAGCACCGGCAGCAGATGACGGTACCCTGGCATATGCCAACATTGTTGTAGGTGAAACCTACACGGACGTAACTGCAAACATCAAATGGCTGACCCACAGAACCGATCTAATTGAAAGCGGTGCAATTGACAGTTACATAGCAAGCTTTAACAAAGAATATCCCAACATTACCGTTGAGGTTGAAGGTGTTACCGATTATGCACAGGATTCCTTACTGCGTCTGTCCGCAGGCGACTGGGGCGATATCATGATGATTCCTCAGGTAGATAAGAATCTGCTTGGTGAATATTTTGTATCCTATGGTGACTTAAGCACCATGAGCACTCTGATCAATTTTGCCAATGCATGGCAGTTTGACAACCAGGTTTATGGTGTTCCTTCTACCGCTAATGCACAGGGTATCGTATACAACAAAGCTGTATTTGAAGCAGCCGGCGTTACCGCTCTGCCCAAGACCCCCGATGAGTTTATTGCTGCCTTACAGGCGATTAAAGATAAGACCGATGCCATTCCGCTGTACACCAACTATGCAGCCGGCTGGACCATGGGTGCATGGGATGCTTATATCGGCGGTTCCGCAACCGGTGATGCTAACTACGAAAATCAGGTTATGATCCATGATGCTGCTCCTTTTGCAGACAATGGCAAAAATTCTTATCCTTGTGCGGTATACAAAGTTCTTTACGATGCAGCCGCTAACGGTTTGATCGAAGATGATTATACCACCACCGACTGGGAAGGCTGCAAAGGCATGATCAACGGCGGCGAAATCGGAACTATGGTACTTGGTTCATGGGCGTTCTCTCAGATGGTAGAAGCTGGTCCCAAAGGCGATGACATTGGATACATGTCCTTCCCCATCACTGTAGACGGCAAACAGTATGCTTCCGCAGGTGCTGACTATAGCTACGGTATCAACGTAAATGCTTCCGAAGACAATCAGAAGGCAGCAATGGCATTTGTTAAATGGATGACTGTAAAATCAGGCTTTGCATTTAATGAAGGCGGTATCCCCATTGATGTTAATGGAGAATATCCCGGTTTGTATGAAGCTTTTGCCGGAGTTGAATTTGTTGAAAGTGCTCCCGCACTGGCTGGTGAAGAAACTTATAAGGATGACCTGAATGCTGAGTCCGAATTGAATATCAATGCCGGTGGAAATACCAAGATTCAGGCAATTATTGAGCATGCTGACAAGGGTGATAAAGACTTTGCCGCTATTATGGAAGAATGGAATGCAGCATGGGCAGATGCACAGGCAAGTCTTGGAATTGAAGCAAAATAGCGAATACAGGTGTTGTTAAGGAGCCAGGGAGAGGTTCTCCTTGGCTCAATTTCTCGCAGTTTGGCAAAAAAGGAGAGTTGCAATGGAAGTTAAAAAAAATTTTAACTTGTTAAAATGGATAAAGAGCCGAAAGGGGCAGCAGGCAATTATTATTGTTGCATTTATGCTTATTCCATTATTACTGTTATTTACCTTTACATATTTTCCTTTTGGGGAAATGTTTAAATTTAGTTTTTACAAGATGAAGTATATCGGCCCCAGAACTTTTGTGGGATGGAAGAATTATATTGATGTATTTAGAAGAGATGATATTTTCGGTGCATTGAAACTGAGTTTTTACTATATGGGCGGTTCGGTAATTCAGTTAGCGATCGCATTATATTTGGCAACCATGTTAAGCTTCAAGGTAAAAGGCGGTAATTTCTTTAAAGGGCTGATGTTTTTCCCTTTCCTAATCAATGGTATTGCAATCGGTTTTATTTTTAAATTTTTCTACACCAGAGGCTTTGTATTTGATACAGTGCTGCAATGGTGTGGTTTTTCCCTGGAAAATCTTCCGTATTGGTTAAAGGATCAGCAAATCAATAATGTTTCGCTGGTGGCTACCTCAGTATGGCGTTATTTTGGACAGAATATGGTGTTGTTCATCGGTGCGATCATGTCAGTGGATTCTGAATTATATGAGGCAGCAGACTTAGACGGTGCAAATAAATTTCAGCAGTTTTTATATATTATTTTACCCAGTATTAAGACTATAGTTACCTTAAACGTGATTCTTTCCATTACCGGTTCTCTTAGTGCTTTTGAACCTCCCTATGTAATCACCAGCGGTGCTAACGGAACCGGTACTTATTTTGTTATTATGAATGAAGTGGCCCATGTCAGCGGTAAGGTAGGCCTGGCATCAGCTATGGCCATTGTTCTTTTGATGATTATCTTCGCAGCAACAATCCTGCAGAAACTGTTCTTTAAGTACGTATTTAAGAGTGCTGAGGATGAAGATAAGAATGCAGGCATCCGCCGGGATAAGAAAATGGCCCGGTTAAGAGCGAAAAAGGAGGGGAGATAATATGAAGGCATATCGAGCAAAGCATTATGTACTTGTTTTTCTGCAATATTTTTCCCTTTTATTCTTTTCCTTTGTAGCAGTACTGCCGGTAGTATCCTGTGTGATAACGGCATTTAAGACAAAAGAAGAATATCAAAGCACCAATGTTATGGTTCTGCCGGGCAGCTGGCTGAATTTTCAAAACTTTGCCGATGCATTTAGCCGGGCCAATATGGGAATAGCCTTTAAAAATTCTACCATTATACTGGTATGTGTATTACTGGGTTCAATTATAATCGGGACACAATTAGCCTATGTATTAAACCGTTTTCGTTTTCCGGGCAACGGCCTCATCAGAAGCTTATTTTTATTTGCCACGTTGCTTCCGGGCATTGCCATGCAGGTATCGGTTTATGAAACCATGCACAATCTGGGCCTTATCAATCATTTGTACGGTTATATTATTTTAATGATGGGTACCGATGTTATTTCCATCTATATTTTCATTCAGTTTTTTGAAAATATATCAATTTCACTGGATGAGTCAGCCATTGTGGATGGGGCATCCTACTTTACTATCTACGCCAGGATACTGTTGCCATTGTTAAAACCGGCCATTGTAACCTGTATGGTGTTAAAAGGAGTGGGTACTTATAATGAATATTATATGGCGCAGTTATATTTACAAAACAAACAAAAGCTGGCAACTGTGGCAACCTCGCTTTATGTCTTTACAGGACCACTGGGAAGCCAGTATAATCTAATATGTGCGGGTGTCATCATTTCTTTACTACCGGCATTGATTGTATTTATTTTATGTCAAAAACAGATTTACAGCGGACTTACCATGGGAGCTGTGAAGGGCTGACAGGAGGCAGATGATGATGGTAAAGGAAGTACGGGAACATTTAAAAAGTATTATTATTCCTTTTTGGAAGGGAATGCGGGATAATCGCTACGGGGGCTATTTCGGATGGATGGATTTTAACTTAAAGGCAGATGAGAAGGCCGTCAAGGGCTGTATCTTAAACAGCCGGATTATGTGGTTCTTTGCCAATGCTTATACCCTATTAAAGGAAGAAAGTCTGTTAGCTGAAGCAAAGCATGGCTTTGCATTTATGAAGGAACATTGTATGGACTTGGAAAACGGCGGCATTTACTGGTCCATCGGCTATGACGGCAAACCGGAGGATACCACCAAGCATACCTATAATCAGGCTTTTGCAATTTATGCGTTATCTTCTTATTTTGAAGCATCAGGAGAAGAAGAAGCCTTAAGGATGGCACTTAACTTATTTCATCTGATTGAAGAAAAGTGTACCGATGAGATTGGTTATAAAGAAGCTTTTAATGAAAAATTTGAAGAGATCAGCAATGACAAGTTATCGGAAAATGGTGTAATTGCCGAGAAGACCATGAACACCCTGCTTCATGTGTTCGAAGCTTATACGGAGCTTTACCGGGTACACCCGCTGCCAGAAGTGAAAGCCAGGCTGGAATGGATACTGGATACCTTTGCAGATAAGGTGTATAATCCGGAGCTTCAACGCCAGGAGGTTTTTTTTGATGCTCAGATGAATTCGATTCTGGATCTGCATTCCTATGGCCATGATATTGAGACTGCATGGCTGATTGACCGGGGTGTGGAAATCTTAGGCGAACAGAAGTATTTTGAAAAGATGACCCCCATTACCAAAGCCCTCACTGCCCGGATATACAAGGTGGCTTACGATGGACATTCCCTTCATAATGAATGTGAAAAAGGTGTGGTAAATACCAATCGGATCTGGTGGGTTCAGGCTGAAACCGTAGTGGGATTCCTAAATGGCTATAAAATGGATAAAGCAAAAAAAGAGTATCTGGCGGCAGTACTTAGCACATGGAAATACATTAAGGAGCATATGGTGGATTCCCGAGCAGGTTCGGAGTGGTACTGGGAAGTGGATGTGAATGGCGATCCCATAACCGGCCGGCCCATTGTGGAACCCTGGAAGTGTCCTTACCATAACGGCAGAATGTGTTTTGAAGTAATTAAGTCGGAAAGAGAGGTTTTATAATGTTTCATCAAAATTATTATGTACAGCAGGCGAAATATCAAAAGCTGATTGAACGTAAAAATCAAAAAAGTCAGTTCTATAACGGTATCTTTGACCGCTATGTTTATCCGGTATTAACCAGGGAACATATTCCCCTTCATTGGAAGTATGATTTGAATCCGGAAACAAATCCTTTTTTTATGGAGCGCCTGGGAGTAAATGCGGTGATGAACTCCGGTGCCATTGAATTAAATGGCAAATACTATCTGGTGGTTCGGATCGAGGGTGCTGACCGGAAATCCTTCTTCGGTGTGGCCGAAAGTGATAATGGAATTGACGGCTTTCGCTTTTGGGACTATCCAATTTTATTAGAGGATACCTGTCCGGAAGAAACCAATGTATATGACATGCGGCTGACTAAGCATGAAGACGGTTATATATACGGTGTATTTTGCTCGGAAAGCAAAGATACCGGTGTAAATGATCTGTCTGCAGCGGTGGCAGCAGCCGGAATTGTCAGAACAAAGGACTTAAAGACCTGGGAACGCCTGGATAATTTAAAGACCCTGAACTCCCCGCAGCAGCGGAATGTGGTATTGCATCCGGAGTTCGTAAACGGTAAATATGCTTTTTACACCCGCCCTATGGATGACTTTATCGATACCGGTTCAGGCGGCGGCATCGGCTTTGGCCTTTGTGACGATATCGAGCATGCGGTCGTCGGGGAAGAGATTATTACCAGCCAGAGAAAGTACCATACCATCACCGAAGCTAAGAACGGTGCCGGCGCGGTACCCATCAAGACGGAAAAGGGCTGGCTGCACATCGCCCACGGGGTGCGGAATACGGCAGCAGGCTTGCGCTATGTGCTGTATGCTTTTGCCACCTCGCTGGAAGAACCCACCAAGGTGATTGCGGAACCTTCCGGAATGCTCTTAGGACCTTTGGGCAGAGAGCGGGTGGGGGATGTTTCCAACGTGGTCTTCACCAATGGTGCCATTGCCAAAGATAATGGTGAAGTGTTCCTTTATTATGCTTCCAGCGATACCAGAATGCACGTTGCTACGACAACGATGGAGAAACTTTTGGATTATGTGTTCACAACCCCTGAAGATCCCCTTCGTTCGGTAGAGTGTGTAGCCCAAAGATATGAATTGATAGAAAAAAATTTAAAATATATGCAGGAGAATTGTGATGAGTAAATTTAAAATGATCAGCCCTTCGGTTAAAAATGTGCCCTGGCAGGATAAACCCGCCGATTGTAATGAAATTCCCGTATGGAGATATACCGAAAATCCGATTATCGGGCGGAATCCGGTAAAAGGGGTAGCAAGAATATTTAACAGTGCGGTGATGCCTTACGGTGATGAATTTATCGGTGTCTTCCGAGGTGAACAGACCAACGGAATTCCTTATATTTATATGGGCAGAAGCAAAGATGCTATCCACTGGGACATTGAAGCAGACAGAATTCCTTTTGTGGATGAAAAGGGCGAATCTTTTATGCCCAAATATGCTTATGATCCCAGACTGGTGAAGGTAGAGGATACCTATTACATCATATGGTGCCAGGATTTTTACGGAGCGGCTATCGGTATGGCTAAGACCACAGATTTTAAGACCTTTGTCAGACTGGAAAATCCCTTTATTCCCTATAACCGCAATGCAGTATTGTTTCCCCGGAAAATAAACGGTAACTTTTGCATGCTGAGCCGTCCCAGTGACAGCGGGCATACACCCTTCGGTGATATTTTCCTAAGTGAAAGTCCGGACATGGTTTACTGGGGCAAGCACCGCCATGTAATGGGCAAAGGAAAGTCCTGGTGGGAATCGGTTAAGATCGGCGGCGGAGCAGCCCCCATCGAGACTTCGGAAGGATGGCTTTTGTTCTATCATGGGGTTAGCGGAACCTGTAACGGATTGGTATATTCCATTGGTGGAGCAATACTTGACTTAGAGAACCCTTCAATAGTAAAATATCGTTGTGAAACATTTTTACTGACACCGGAAGAATGGTATGAGGAACGGGGCTTTGTGCCGAATGTATGCTTCCCCTGTGCCACCATTCATGATCCCGATAGCGGTAAGATTGCCATTTATTATGGTGCGGCCGACAGTTATGTAGGCCTGGCTTTCACGAACTTTGATGAAATTATGGAATACATAATGACAAACAGTGTGGTATCGGAAGAAGATACCGAGATTGGGAGAAGGTAATCATGTTTCGTGAAGATTTTGTCTGGGGCGTTGCCGCCAGTGCATATCAGATTGAAGGAAGAGAAGAAGGTGACGGCAGCGGTGTGGGTATCTGGGATACCTTTGCCGCCGCCGGTAAGATTGCAGATGGTTACACGGCCGAGGTGTCTTGTGACCATATGCATCGTTATAAGGAAGATTATGCCCTGATGCGGCTGTTAGGTATCAAAGCTTACCGGTTTTCCTTAAGCTGGTCCCGTATCTTGCCGGAAGGAACCGGCAGGGTAAATGAAAAGGCCATTCAGCTGTATCGGGATATGATGATCGAAATGCGGAAGAACGGTATCGAACCATACATCACTATGTATCATTGGGAGTTCCCCCAGGCTCTGCAGGATCGCGGCGGCTGGCTGAATGAAGACGTGATCGACTGGTTTGCCGAGTATGCCAGGGTGGTGGCGGAAAGCTTCGGAGACTTATGTGAGTATTTTATTACCTTAAATGAACCCCAGTGCTTTGTGGGATTGGGACATCTTTCCGGTGTTCATGCACCGGGGCAGCAATTGGAGTACAGCAAGGTTTTCCAGATTGCCCATAACGCTCTGCGGGCCCATGGAAAAGCGGTTATTGCTCTGAGGAAATATGCCGGGCGGCCCATTAAGGTAGGATATGCCCCCACCTGTGGGATGGCTTATCCGGCTACCAATAGCAGTGAGGACATAGCAGCAGCAAAAAAAATATTGTTTGGATTTTATAACCCCATGGACAATTGGACCTGGAATGTAGCCTGGTTCAGTGATCCGGTATTTTTAGGAAAATACCCGGAAGAAGGATTAAAGAAATTCGCGGAGTATTTACCGGAAATCACCCCGGCGGATATGGAATTGATCTCTCAGCCCCTTGATTTCATGGGCGAAAACATTTATAACGGCTATATGATTAAAATGGGAGCAGACGGTGAACCGGAATTTGTGGACCGGCCGGCGGGATTTCCCCAAACGGCGGCGGACTGGCCGGTAACTCCGGAATGCTTTTACTGGGGGATCCGCTTTTTGCATGAGCGGTATCAGCACCCTATTTATATCACTGAAAACGGAATGTCCTGTCATGATACCGTATCGGTGGATGGCAGAGTACATGACCCTAACCGGATTGATTTTCTGGACCGCTATTTATCGGCATTGCAGAAAGCATCCGATGACGGAGCAGATATCAGAGGATACTTTTTATGGACCTTTCTGGATAATTTCGAATGGGACAAAGGGTATACCGAACGTTTCGGAATTGTTCATGTGGATTTTGCCACCCGGAAAAGAATTGTCAAGGATTCGGCACTTTGGTATCAAAGTGTAATAGAGTCTAACGGAAAGGACTTAGCCATTAATAAAGCAAAACGAGAGATTCTTTATTTGGAACCAGTCGAGAAACCCATGGTTTGGGGCAGTGAAAGCTGGACCATCAGTGCCCATGCTCATGGGGATTGTAAGGTGAAGGAGGGAAGCTTCGCCGGCAAGTCTCTATCTGAATTGTGGCAGGAGCAGCAGTCGCTATTCGGTAACCCGGGGTCAGGCGAATTCCCCCTGTTGATTAAAATCATTGATGCTAAGGAGGACTTGAGCATTCAGGTTCATCCGGATGATGAATATGCCGGGGAAAACGAAAACGGTTCTCTGGGAAAAACCGAGTGTTGGTATATCTTAGACTGCGTAGATGACGCCAGTCTGGTAATCGGGCATAATGCCGCTGATAAAAAGCAGTTAGAAGAGATGATGACTAAGGGCAAATGGAAAGAACTGCTTCGGGAGATTCCGGTTAAAAAAGGTGATTTTGTACAAATTGAGCCGGGTGCGGTTCATGCCATCAAAGGCGGGATTAAGCTGTTGGAGACTCAGCAAAGCAGTGATATTACCTATCGGGTATATGATTATGGCCGGATGCCTGACGGAAAGCCCAGACAGCTGCATATGAAACAGGCTTTGGATGTGATTACCGTTCCGGCTCGGGCTGCTGAAAACAGTGTGGTAACGGCAAAGGACAGACCGCCGAATCAGATGAACCAAATGATTGCCTGCGATTATTATCAGGTGTGGAAAATGGAAGTTGCCAGTAAGGCCATTATCGACCAGAAGTACCCATTTATGCTTGTGAGTGTCATATCCGGAGAAGGTTTGATCGAAGGCCAGCGGATACAGGAAGGTGATCACTTCATCCTGCCCTGTGGCTATGGCGAGACAGCATTACAAGGAAATATGGAACTGATATTATCTGCAGTTCCGTCGAAGAGTTAAGAAATTAATCACAAAAGCGTTGCCGTAGGGTAACGCTTTTTGATTGAGGATTTTAGGATAGTGTGTTACAATTATTTAAATTTAACGAAATATTTGGAGGTCATTTATGATAGCACAACAATATAAAAAGATGCTGGAAGGGAAGTCGGTAATCCGGCAGCTGTCCGAATTTGCCACGGAAAGAGGAAAAGAAATCGGTTATGAAAATGTCTTTGATTACAGTCTGGGTAACCCTTCAGTACCGGCACCGCAGAAGTTCACCGACGTGATGATCGACCTGCTGCAGAACAAAAGTCCCATGGAGCTCCACGGCTACAGCCCCAGCCTGGGGATTTCCTCAGTGAAAGAAAAAATTGCCAAATCATTAAATGATCGTTTCGGGATGAATTATACCGGCAATCATATTTTCATGACTACCGGAGCAGCCGGAGCAGTGGCTCATGCTGTTCGCTGTGTTACTGTACCCGGTGATGAAGTGCTGACCTTTGCCCCTTTTTTCCCGGAATATCATCCTTACATAGACTTGTCGGGAGCCGTTTTAAAGGTGGTGCCTCCCAATACCGAAGATTTTCAGATCAACTTTGAACTTTTTGCAGAAATGCTCAATGAAAAAGTAATGGCAGTATTAATCAATACGCCCAACAATCCGTCCGGTGTGGTGTACTCCACCGAGACTGTTAATAAACTTGCAGAACTGCTAAAAGCCAAAGAAAAAGAATATGGACATGATATTTTCCTGATTTCCGACGAGCCTTACCGTGAAATCGTTTTTGCCGGAGTGGATGCTCCTTATGTGTCCCAATTTTATGATAATTCCCTATCCTGCTACTCCTTTTCCAAATCCCTGTCTTTACCGGGTGAACGAATCGGCTATATCGCAGTCAATCCGGCCTGTACCGATGCAGAGCTGATTTCCGCTATGTGCGGTCAGATTTCCCGGGGGACGGGACATAACTGCCCCCCCTCCCTGATTCAGTTGGCAGTGGCCGAGGTACTGGACTTAACGGCAGATATGTCGGTTTATGAAACGAACATGAACTTGATTTATAATGAACTGATAGACCTTGGCTTTACCTGTGTGAAGCCCGGCGGAACCTTCTATATTTTCCCCAAGGCTCTGGAGGAGGATGCGGTGGCATTTTGTCAGAAGGCTCTGAAGTATGACTTGGTGCTGGTTCCGGCTGACAGCTTTGGCTGCCCCGGCTATTTCCGGATGGCTTATTGCATCGATACCGAAAAGGTAAAACGTTCGCTGCCGGCATTGCGCAGGTTTGTTGAAGAAAATTATCGCTAGATTACGTTCTATATTAATAGAAAAGAGGAATAAGTATGTACCAGGCAGGATTGGTTTTAGAAGGCGGTGGTATGACCGGTATCTATACAGCCGGTGTGTTGGATTTTTTTCTGGATAAAAACATTGAATTTTCTTCCTGCTACGGTGTTTCGGCCGGAGCCTGCAATATGTGCAGCTACCTGTCCAAACAACGGAAACGGGCCTATGATGTGATTGTGGATTACATAGACGACAAGCGCTATTGCAGCCCTTATAACCTGATCACTACCGGAGATCTTTTCGGTGTGGACATGTGTTACCATAAGATTCCGGAAGAGCTTAATCCTTACGATTATGAAGCCTTTAATACCTATCAGGGAAAGGCTTACGCGGTGGTGACAAACATAGTTACCGGCAAACCGGAATATATTCGTATAAAGGATATGAAAGAAGACATTGATGCAATCCGGGCCTCCTCTTCCATGCCCCTGGTATCCAGAAACGTTCTTATTAAAGGAAATTACTACCTGGATGGGGGAGCGGCCGATTCGATTCCCATTAAGCGGTCTATTTTAAGCGGTAACAGAAAAAATGTGGTAGTCATGACCAAAGAAGAAGGCTATATCCGTGAACCGGGCACCCTGCTGGCATTAACGAAAATTCGGTATGCAAAGTATCCGCAAGTATATAAACTGATGAAAAACCGGCACATTATGTATAACAATACCCTCTCCTATTTGGCGGAGCAGGTAAAAGAAGGAAAAGCCTTTGTAATCCGCCCTCGGTTAAAGAGTAATGTGGGCCGGGTTGAAAAGGATAAAGCGAAGCTTAAGGCCCTGTATGATTCGGGGTATCGCGAAGCAGAAGAAAAGTATCAGCAGTTAATGGAATATTTGGAAAAGTAGAAATGGAGACAAGTATGTTGGAAATTTTAAAAGCAGTACTTTTTGGTGTTATTCAGGGAATCACTGAGTGGCTGCCCATCAGCAGTACCGGACACATGATTCTGGTAGAAGAGTTTGTTAAGATGAATGAGGTTAGCGAAGGGTTTTGGGAAGTGTTTCTGGTAGTGATCCAGTTTGGTTCCATATTAGCAGTGGTAATGCTGTTCTGGAACAAGATTTTCCCCTTTGGAAAGAAAAACAATCCATATCCATTGCGAAAGATTGGACTTCTTTCCTATATAAAAACAGATATTTTTGTTTTATGGTTTAAAATTTTAGCGGCCTGTATCCCGGCAGCTGTGATCGGGTTGTTTTTTGATGAGTTCTTTGAAGAGCATTTTTATAATCCGGTCAGTGTTGCAATCGTCCTGATTGTATTTGGTATTGGATTTATTTTAATCGAAAATAGAAATAAAAATATTGCCCCCAGGGTCAATGCTTTATCTGATATTACCTACCAGACGGCTATGATGATCGGGGTATTTCAGTTAATCGCCGCCATCTTTCCCGGAACCTCCAGGTCCGGCGCAACCATCCTGGGCGCACTGTTAATTGGCGTATCCCGGACGGTGGCAGCAGAGTTTACCTTTTTCCTGGCAATTCCGGTAATGGCCGGTGCCAGCTTGCTGAAAATCGCCAAATTCGGCTTTGGTTTTTCCGGATCCGAAGCAGTAATTTTGATTGTGGGAATGATAACGGCATTCCTGGTTTCAGTGATTGTCATCAGGTTTTTATTGGGATATATCAAAAAGCATGATTTTAAAGTATTCGGCTGGTATCGGATTGTGCTTGGAATCGTGGTATTAATGTACTTTTTTATGATAAAGGGTTGACATTTCGGCTTAAGAAGAGTAGACTATTGCCGAGAAACAGGGGCAACTTAGTTTTTGATCTTATGATTACTATTAACAATGAGGACACGGAAAAAACTGTGTGGAAGGAGTCTTGAAATGGCAGAAACAAAAAAAGCAACAGTAAAGGCAACAGTGGCTAAGGCGGAAGCAAAAGCACCTGAGACAAAGGCAGCGGAAGTTAAGCCTGTTGAAGCAAAGGTTGCAGAAGTAAAGAAGGAAGCAGCAAAGAAACCGGCTGCAGCAAAGAAGCCGGCAGCAGCAAAGAAACCTGCGGCAACAAAGAAACCGGCAGCAAAGACAACTACAGCTAAGGCTGCAACAGCTAAAGCGGCAGCAGCAGAAATTGTGAATTTCCAGTTCAGCGGTAAATCATATACTCAGGATGATTTGGTACAGATTGCCAAAGATGTATGGAAATTTGATTTAAAAATGAAAGCGGCTGATTTTAAGACCGTTGAGCTTTATGTAAAGCCGGAAGAAAGTCTTGCTTATTATGTAATTAACGGTGATGTAACCGGAAGCTTCCTTATTTAATAATAACTTGGAGCTACATAAATATAAAACAGGGACTTGTGAGAAGCTATCAAAATAACGATAGCTTCTTTTTTTGAGTTAATAATTATTTTATAATTTATTTTGTAGATATTTATTGACTTATGTGTGGGATGGTGATATTTTATGGTAAGAAGGTGTTAGCACTCCGATCCAATGAGTGCTAATAAAATCAAAGCAATGAGTATTATGAGGGGTAATGCGATGGAGTTGGATGAAAGAAAAGTTAAAATATTGCAGGCCATCATTCGTAATTATTTGGAAACCGGAGAACCGGTAGGAAGCCGGACCATTTCCAAATATACCGATTTGAATTTAAGCTCCGCTACCATTCGTAATGAAATGGCTGATTTGGAAGAGCTGGGCTATATTTTACAGCCTCATACTTCGGCCGGCCGGATTCCTTCCGATAAGGGCTACCGATTATATGTAGATACCATGATGGAGGAGCGGACCAGAGAAGTAGAAGAGTTAAAGGAAATGCTCCTGGAAAAAGAAGATAAGATGGATCACCTGCTCAAGCAGGTAGCCAAGGTGCTGGCAGTAAATACCAATTATGCCACCATGATTTCGGCTCCCACATATCATCGCAATAAACTGAAATTTATCCAATTGTCAAGAGTAGAGCGGAACCAATTGCTGGCAGTCATCGTTGTGGAAGGTAATGTGATTAAGAACAACATCGTGCAGGTTACCGAAGAACTGGATGACGAAACGCTGCTAAAGCTCAATATCCTGCTAAATACCCATTTGAATGGATTAGCTATAGAAGAAATCAACCTGGGCATGATATCCGCCTTAAAACAACAGGCAGGATGCCACAGCAGTATCGTGGCAGAGGTAATCGAAGCAGTAGGTGAAGCCATTCAGGCAGATGAGGACTTGGAAATCTATACCAGCGGTGCCAATAATATTTTTAAATACCCGGAACTGGCTGATAATCAGAAGGCAAGTGAATTGATTACCGCCTTTGAGGAAAAGCGGATGCTGACCCAATTAGTACAGGAGAATCTGGCTGATGAGAACAGCACCGGCATACAGGTCTACATCGGCGATGAGACTCCGATACAGTCCATGAAGGACTGCAGTGTGGTAACGGCAACCTATGAATTAGAAGAAGGTATGCGCGGAACGATTGGTATTATCGGGCCGAAACGGATGGATTACGATAAAGTGATAGGTACTCTCAGGCAGTTGCAGAATCAGCTGGAAGAGTTGTATAAGAAAAAGTAAAAGAAAGGATGAGAGCCGTGATAGAAGAAATAAAGGATGAAAACACTCCGGAGGATATTTCCCCCGATACAGAAGTAGAAGAGGTAGTAACAGAAGAAGCAATAGCGGAAGAAGAAGTCCCGGAAGAGACGGAAACAGAACAGCAGGAAAAGAAGGGATTTAAGAAAAAGGTAAAAACCGATAAGAAACAGGATGCCTTAAAGGAAAAGGTCGATGAGCTGGAAGACCGTGTGAAACGGCAGATGGCAGAATTTGAGAACTTCAGAAAACGGACCGAAAAAGAAAAATCCCTGATGTTTGAAACCGGAGCCAAAAGCGTGATTGAAAAAATCCTGCCGGTAGTTGATAATTTTGAGCGGGGCCTGGCAACCATCCCCGAGGAAGAAAAGGGATCACCTTTTGCGGAAGGTATGAACATGATCTACAAGCAATTAATGACCGAACTGGAAGGCCTTGATGTTAAGGTAATTGAGGCAGTGGGCCAGGAGTTCAACCCGGATCTGCACAACGCGGTCATGCAGGTGGAAAGCGACGAATACGAATCGGGAATCATCGCTCAGGAAATGCAAAAAGGCTACACCTACCGGGATACGGTAGTTCGATATAGTATGGTATCAGTAGTGAACTAACAATAGCAAATAAACAATTCAAATATTCAGGAGGAATTTAAAATGGGTAAAATTATAGGTATCGATTTAGGAACAACCAATAGCTGCGTAGCAGTTATGGAAGGTGGAAAACCCACCGTTATCGCTAATACGGAAGGCGCAAGAACCACCCCCTCTGTTGTTGCATTTACGAAAACAGGAGAACGTCTGGTAGGTGAGCCGGCGAAACGTCAGGCAGTAACCAACTCGGAGAAAACTATTTCTTCCATTAAGAGAGAAATGGGAACCGACAGAGGCCGCACCATTGACGATAAAAAATATTCTCCTCAGCAGATTTCGGCTATGATCTTACAGAAGCTGAAAGCAGATGCTGAAAACTATCTTGGTGAAAAAGTAACCGAAGCGGTTATTACCGTTCCCGCTTACTTCAATGATGCACAGCGTCAGGCAACCAAGGATGCCGGTAAGATTGCCGGATTGGATGTAAAGCGTATTATCAACGAGCCTACCGCCGCAGCTCTTGCTTACGGTCTGGACAATGAAAAAGAACAAAAAATCATGGTATACGATCTTGGCGGCGGTACCTTCGACGTTTCCATTATTGAAATCGGCGACGGCGTTATCGAAGTACTGGCAACCAGCGGTGACAATAAACTGGGCGGTGATGATTTTGATACCAAGATCACCGATTACATGTTGGCTGAGTTCAAGAAATCAGAAGGCGTTGATCTGTCCAATGACAAGATGGCTCTTCAGAGACTTCGTGAAGCTGCAGAGAAGGCTAAAAAAGAACTTTCTTCGGCAACAACTACCAATATTAACCTGCCTTTCATTACAGCAACCAATGAAGGACCTAAGCATTTTGATATGAACCTGACCAGAGCTAAGTTTGATGAATTGACTCATGATCTGGTGGAAAGAACAGCGATTCCGGTTCAGAATGCCATGAAGGATGCCGGCATTACTTCCGGCGAACTTGGAAAAGTATTGTTGGTGGGCGGCTCTACCCGTGTTCCGGCAGTACAGGAAAAAGTAAAACTGTTAACCGGACATGAACCCAGTAAGACCCTGAATCCCGATGAGTGTGTAGCCCTTGGTGCTTCCATTCAGGGAGGTAAGCTGGCCGGCGATGCCGGTGCCGGTGAAATCCTGTTGCTGGATGTTACTCCCCTTTCTCTTTCTATCGAAACCATGGGCGGCGTAGCAACCAGATTGATTGAAAGAAATACCACTATCCCTACCAAGAAGAGCCAGGTGTTCTCTACCGCAGCAGATAACCAGACCGCAGTTGACATCAACGTAGTACAGGGTGAGCGTCAGTTTGCAAAGGACAATAAGTCTCTGGGACAATTCAGATTGGATGGTATCCCGCCTGCAATGCGTGGTGTACCGCAGATTGAAGTTACCTTTGATATTGATGCTAACGGTATCGTAAATGTATCCGCTAAGGATCTGGGAACCGGTAAAGAACAACATATTACCATAACCGCCGGTTCCAATATGTCGGATTCCGATATTGATAAAGCAATTAAAGAAGCAGCCGAATTCGAAGCCCAGGATAAGAAGCGGAAGGATGTAATTGACACCAGAAATGATGCAGATTCTTTTGTATTCCAGACCGAGAAAGCCTTGAATGAAGTAGGAGATAAGATCAGTGCTGACGAAAAAGCCGGAGTAGAAGCGGATGTGGCTGCTGTGAAGGCAGTTCTGGAAAGAACCAATGATCAGGAAATGTCCGACAGCGATCTGGATGAGCTGAAAGCAGCTAAAGAAAAACTGACCAATAGTGCACAAGCTCTTTTCACCAAGATGTATGAGAACATGCAGGGCGCACAGGGTGCCGGTCCTGACATGGGCGATATGGGCGGTGCTGATATGGGAGGCGAAGCCCCCGCAGATGATGTGGTTGACGGAGACTACAGAGAGGTATAAAAGACGAGAAGTTATACTAAGGCACAGAAACACCGTGCCTAAGTATAACTAAGTCTCGTCTGGGAGAGTGCACAGCACTCTCCTAAATATATTTATGAGGAGTGTATCATGGCAGAGCAAAAGAGAGACTATTATGAAGTCCTTGGAATAGAAAAAAATGCAGACGATGCGGAGATTAAGAAGGCTTACCGCGTCCTGGCTAAGAAATATCATCCGGATATGAATCCCGGTGATGAAACCGCAGAGAAAAAATTTAAAGAAGCATCGGAAGCGTATGCTATTTTAAGTGACCCCGAAAAGAAGAAACAATACGATCAGTTTGGCCATGCAGCCTTTGAAGGCGGAGCCGGCGGATTTGGTGGCTTTGATTTTAACGGTGCCGATTTTGGTGATATCTTTGGTGATATCTTCGGTGATTTCTTTGGCGGCGGTTCCCGCCGAAGAGCGAATAACGGCCCTATGAAGGGTGCAAATCTGCGAACCAGTGTCAGAATTACCTTTGAAGAGGCTGTATTCGGCGTGGAGAAGGAAATCGAACTGACCTTAAAGGACGATTGCCATACCTGTCACGGCAGCGGTGCCAAACCGGGGACCAATCCTGAAACCTGTACCAAATGCGGCGGCAAAGGTCAGGTGGTATTTACCCAGCAGTCCTTCTTCGGAACGGTCAGAAATGTACAAACCTGTCCCGATTGTAACGGAACCGGTAAGGTAATCAAAGAAAAATGTGCGGATTGTAACGGAACCGGTTATATTGCCAGCCGGAAAAAGATCCAGGTATCCATTCCTGCCGGTATTGACAATGGCCAAAGCGTCCGGATCAGAGATAAAGGTGAGCCGGGAAGCAACGGCGGCCCCAGAGGTGATTTGCTGGTAGAGATAGTAGTGGGACGTCATCCCATCTTCCAGCGCCAGGACTATAACATTTATTCCACCGTACCCATGTCCTTTGCAGTAGCGGCACTGGGCGGGGAAGTAGTGGTGGATACGGTAGACGGCAAGGTAATCTATGATGTAAAAGCCGGTACCCAGACCGAAACCAAGGTTCGTTTGAAAGGAAAAGGCGTACCCTCACTTCGAAATAAAGAAGTCAGAGGTGATCACTATGTGACTCTGGTTATTCAGACACCGGATAAGTTATCGAACGAGGCCAGAGAGCTCTTGAAGCAATTTGACGAGATGACCGGCGACAGTCTGAATGCAGCAAAAGGCGTGGAAGCTGAGAAAAGTGAAACCAAGGATTCTAAAAAGAAGAAATTCTGGAAGTGATTGATATCTCCATCGTAATTAGTTATGATGGAGATATCTTTAATTATGTGAAAATGATAAAGGAGAAACAAGATGTATAAAGCTAACGAAGCAAGATATGAAAAAATGACTTATAACAAATGTGGTAACAGTGGATTAAGGCTGCCTGCCTTATCCTTAGGAATGTGGCATAACTTCGGATCGGTGAATCAGGAAGAAAATATGAAGCAGATTCTTTTTACTGCTTTTGATAACGGTATCACCCATTTTGACCTGGCTAATAATTACGGACCGGTATACGGCAGTGCCGAAACCAATATGGGCAGAATCTTGAAATCCGATCTGATGCCTTACCGTAATGAGATGATCATCTCATCCAAGGCCGGATATGATATGTGGAAAGGCCCTTACGGTAACGGTGGTTCCCGCAAATACCTGATGGCCAGTCTGGATGAAAGTTTGATGAGACTGGGATTGGATTATGTGGATATTTTTTATCATCATCGTCCCGACCCGGATACTCCGTTGGAAGAAACCATGCAGGCATTGGATCAGATTGTCCGTCAGGGAAAAGCCCTTTATGTGGGTATTTCCAATTATAATCGGGAAGATACGGCCAAGGCTCATGCCCTTTTGAAGGAACTGAAGACACCCTTTATCATTCATCAGCCTTCTTATTCCATGTTGAACCGTTGGATCGAAACTGACGGATTAAAGGATTATCTGGCTGACAACGGTCTGGGCTGCATCGCCTTCAGTCCTCTGGCACAGGGCGTGCTTACCGGCAAGTATTTAAACGGAGTTCCTGAGGATTCACGTATCGGCGGTGGAAAGAGCAAGTTCCTGCAGGAGAAGGATTTGGATCAGGCCAAGATGGAGAAAGTAAAAGCATTAAATGAAATGGCCAGGGATAGAGGCCAAAGCATGACCCAGATGGCATTATCCTGGATCTTGCGGGATGGGAAGGTAACCTCAGTATTGATCGGAGCCAGCAAACCGGAGCAGATACTGGAAAACATTAAAGCACTGGAGAACACTACCTACAGTGACGAAGAAATAAAGGAAATCGAACAGATACTGGGCTGATAGTCATTTGTTAATAAGATCCTCCGGCTCCGGTACTATCACTGCCGCCTCCGGTTGAATAATCGGAAGAGCCGGAAGAGTCGGAAGAGCCAAAAGAGTCGGAAGAGCTGTCGGTATCTTTGGGACGCTCCGTCTGACTGGTTACGGTTGATACAAACCGGTCTTCCTTTTTAGAGAGCACAAAACTCTGAGGGACTACGTAGGAACGGGTTGGCGGCACTTTTTTTCCCAGTCGTTTTCGGAACAATAGCCGTCCGCCAACCAGTAAGATACTTACGCCAAAGCCAAGCATTACACTTCTTAACAGACAATTTCCCGCTTCGTCAACCACATATACCGGAATGATCCGCTTTTGGTATTGGCTCATTTCCTGTTCAAAGTATTCGCACCCGGCAAGTACACCGTGCTCCAATATATATGTATTAGTAGCTGATTCGATATCCCGCTGCTCCTGATAGCGGATCTTTTCCCAAAGGCTGCCATTAATATCAGATATTAAAGAATACGTATTGGAATCGATCACCAGCAATGCTTCACAGTTACTTAAAAAATTGTTTTCTTTCCACAGCTCATGTTTAAAATCGTACACCAATTCCGGATCTGCCAAATCAGCTGTCACTATAATAAAGCGGCAGTTTGCATTGTCCATATAGTTTTGTGCGTTTTTTTCCAGGGAAAATATTTCATCCTCCGACAGCATCCCGGCTAAATCATAGACAAAACCACCCGGCTCCAAGGTAGGAACTACCATGTTCTTAAGCAGCCGCCGATACTGAAGCTCCGCAGCCCTTGATTGAATAAGCGGCGATATTTGCTCCAGAAAACACTCACTGGCACCGCTGTAGTCATCCTCTGACATATATGGACGCATCTCGACAATCACACTGCCCATTTCATCCTCGGTGATGATACTTCGGAGCTCCCCAAATGCAAGAATCCAATATTGGCGGTTATAGGTATCCAGCGTCAGGGATATTCCATCCTCAATTTCGCCGTTAGAAAACTGATCCCGGTAAAAATCATTTCCATAATCTTTGATATCCGTCTGCGCTTCATTGTCCGGTTTTGTCAGGATAACAAACTGTACCCCCAGTTCCTCTGTCAACTGTTCGCACGTTTCCTCCAGTGCCGCTATTTGTTCCTCGTTTAAAAGGTTATTGTTGTCAAATACCCGCTGTCTTGTTTCTGCGTGTACCGGTAAGCCTGTAAAAATGAAAATAAGAAACAGGATACAACAAAATACTATTGGTTTTCTGAATTTTAGTACCACCATAAAAGTGCCTCCTGTATCAAAAAAGTGACAGTGGATACTGCTGCAAATATTACTCCGAAGGAAATGCCGATTTTCTTTTTATCCATCGGCAGATTTCCGATATACTGTCCCGTTTGCCCGTTCATCAAAAATGTATACTGTTTTTTATGATATTCACAAGTATGCAGCCAGATCGGGAAAACGGCATATTCCTTTGTCAATCTATTGGCGTGTGTTTTACTGCTCTTCACGCTAATTCGGCTATAGTTGCGCATTGAATTTTTCAGCTCCGCTTCCAACTCCTTATTCGTTCTCAGTTCGAAATCTCTGTCCATTTTATCCATCGGGGAATCCGGAATGGCAATCGAATGGCCTGATAAGTAACTTGGTGAATAGGGAACGGCTGCGTCAAACTCAAAGGCCTCTATTGTATGTATTTTTTGATCATCCATCATTTCCGAAGCATCATAAGGAATGTTTTGAAAGCCAATCTCACCCGCCCTGAGTACTTCATAAGTGTCGGTCTTGACATAATCATAACTGCTATCGCTCCACTGTTCAATTATTTCACATTCGGCCAGCATTTCGCCGTTTCTCCCGGCACTATAAAGCCAGAACGGTACATAGATGCTTTGCAGTTCCTGCAGATGCCCTTCGCCCTTAAACGCCGATGGCAAAAATGGATAACCCTTACACATCTTGCGATAGGTTTCTTCCGCTTCCAGACGGGTCTTTTTAAAGGGAATTATTTTTTTCGGCGGACAGTCACCGGCATGGACTTTTGCCGTCACGACAATATGGTTACCGCAAAAAGCACAGAATGATGCGGCATTTCCTCTTTCGGTTACGACACTTGCCCCACAACTGGGACAGCTATACTTTTCAAATTCATCACCATAAGCTTCTCTGGCCTCATGAAGCTCCTTTTCCGCAAACTGAGAATCACAGCTTCCACAGCAAAAAGATTGCTTCTCAATATCAAACAGTAAATTGCTGCCGCAATTAGGGCAAATTAACGTTGATGCTACCATATTTTTCCTCCATAATTATCGTGTAGGAATTATTTTATCATAGTTTATTGATTCCCGACAGTAACTGGGAGTTACCATTTATGACAACAACTGATTAATCAGCGGTAATCGAGCCTTCCCGCATGGTCAGAACCCGGTCGGCGATATGATAATAGCGGTCATCATGCGAGATGACGAACAGGGTTCGTCCTTCCTGCTTCAGTTCCGGCAGTATTTCGTTATAATATTTTTCCCTGAAGTGCGGGTCGAAGTCAGCGGCCACTTCATCCAGGAGCAAGATCTGCCGGTTTTCCATAATAGCGGCAAGCAAAGCCATCCGCTTTTTCTGCCCGGAAGATAAATCAACGGTAGGCAGCTCTTTTCCGTCAATTACTTTGCTTTGCAGACCAAGTTTGTCAACCCATTTATGAAGCTGTTCCTGATCCATATGTTCATATCCGTAAAAATCATCAAATAAGTGAAAATCGGTCATTACGATAGAAAAAAGTGCGCGGTACCGGGCAGCATCGATTTTGGGACTGTTAATGCCGTTTACGGTAATACAGCCATCAGCGGGTTGGGCCAGTCCGGCCAGAATCCGCATAAAAGTACTTTTACCGCTGCCGTTACCGCCCCGCATAATAACAAGTTCGCCCTTATTCAGGTAAAAGTTATCCACCCTGAGGGCAAAAGCCTTTTCGTCACCCTTTCGCTTGGGATAGAGATAATCGATTTCTGTACAGCTAAGGCTTTCGAAGTCCGGTGCTTTAGGATAAGCTGCTTCCGATTCGATAACAGGTTCCAGCTCTGCTTCCTCCAGTTGTTTCTCCAAAGCAGTCAGCCGCTCGATAATACCTGCGGCGGCCGTAGAAACCGGACCGAATTGAACCAGCGTATAAGCCGGCCAGATTACTACCAGCGTTACCGAAACGATTTTTACCAGATCGGCGGTTGCGGTCTGAAAAAAAGAAGGAAGCAAAAACAGGGTCAGACCCAGTGGCAGGAATAGTGTTGCCTGTTCCAATACAATAGAGTTCATCTGGTAAAGCTCGGTTCCTAACAGCCGTTCATTTTTAGCCTGACTGGCCGGCCGGATCTTGCGGTTAAACAAAGCATCCGATTTTGGCCGGTTCATTTTCAATTCATTAAAGCCGCTTACAATATCCTTCAGGGATACGGTAAACCGGTCGGTAGCTTCGGCATCCAAAGCCTTCCGCTGCCCGATATTTTTATCCAGCTCCTTACGGATACGGATAATAGCGAACAGCGTGGCTGCCACCAGCAAAGCCCCCGGAATTGATACGGTACACAGGTACAAACCGGTTAAAAGCACCACAATAATAGCTGACATGGTAGGGATTAAAAACCTTGCCGCCATTACCGCACCGTACTTATCACCGCCCACAGCGGCATAAATCAGTTCCGTATTCATATTGCAAAAGCCCGCATAGTCCACCCGGCGCAGTTTATCCATGACCCGCAGCTCGATATCACCCAGTCCTTTTAAGACCGCAGTGGAGACAATCTTTCCGCCCAGCTTCTGACTGAAGTAGTAAGCCGCCAGGGAAAACGCAAATAGTGCAAAAGCCCGCGGTGACACGGTCTGGCTGGCAGCATAATCCTCCAGTCCCATGGAAAGGGAATACATCATAACTGCCATACAGACTCCATTAAAGAAGGTGGCAATGTAAATGGTTTTTTTCTTACCATCGGTATTGGATACTATAAATTCTAAAAAGTCTTTGTTAATAATCATAAGCCAGAACCATCCTCAAAAAGCCGGCGCTGATAACCCAGGCATTGAAAGCCGTTTTCGTTTACAATAGGAATCATCTCTTCGGAAATTTTCAGTTCATTTCGCACCCAATAACAGATAGAAGTGGAAATGCCGTATTCGCTGGCATCCTTCATCAGGTCACCGATACATTCCAGACACCATTTCCGGTTAGGTGCAGTGCGGCCCCGCTGCTTTTTGTGGTCCTTATTCTCCGGTTCCAGATAAAATTCATACATGGCCCGTTCCAGGTCAGGATCGATATGCCCCAGCATCTGTCCGATCCAGGCCAGATTTTCCATACATACTGTCAAAAACTCGGGCTTAAAGTTAACAATATTATTGTCTTTTAACATTTGGAAGAACTCCCTGGTCCGCTCTTTGGTCAGGAAGGATGGGAAAATGGGCTGCACAAGAGCAGAATTGGATAATATATCATTTTCCTGACAAAGCCTTACGGCGGCCATGCGTTCGGAAATAGGAGCCGAATAGGGCTCCAGGATGGTACGCAGTTCGGCCGGCATAATAGATAAACTGGTATTGAACTGCATTTTTCCCTTCAGCTTTTTGAATAAGTCAAGAATCGACTCACCTTCATGCTCTGCCATCAGATGCTTTGCTCCTGCTTTGGAGGCAATAAACAGGCGGGCTTTGGAATCGGGATATTTTTCAAAATGAGAAACAAAGGTCCGTAAAATGTTATGAGCAATGCCGGTCTGCAGGGTAGCTTCCTGAAAAGCTTCGGTTTTAGCTGAATAATAGTAATAATGTTCCTGATCTTTGTGAGTTTCCATAAAGCGCAGGAGCAGTTCCTGATAGTTATCGTAGGCCACCAGCGGCTGCTCGTGAACACCATCGGTAACCAGACAGTACAGGCATCCTACCATGCATCCCTTGACGGGGCTTACTTCATAAGTAAGAGTAGGACAACGCTTTGTATAATTGTGAATCTCTAAATCGGAGTTAAGGTCTATCTGTTCAATTGTGACCACCGCATGGGGGATAACTGATTTGGTTTCCAGACGTTTGATAAATGACTGGGAACCGCGGATCAGGCCCTGGATGGTATCTTCGTCGGGGATCGTGGTGACGCCTAAGTTTTTCAGATATTCCCGATCGATAATATGTGGTTCGAATCCCGGAATATTATAAACGTCGGGTTCATGATAGTAAATCGGTTGTAATTTCATTTTTTTCTCTCCGTTTTTTATTTTTTTTCTGCTTCCGTCTTGTTTTTATCGGATACAATAACTAGCAGGATGCCGATAAATGGGGTAAGAAATAACGAGGCGAAAAAATATCCCCAGAATCCCATTTTTCGGTTTCTCCCCAAATATCCCACAAAGAAACTTAAACATAAGCATATCAGTGATAATTCCAGCATGGTAATCAATCCTCCTCTCTGCCCGGTGAAGGTATAACTGCTCCCGGTACTTTGTTTTCCTGAGGTATCAGGGAATTACCGATGTCCTCATCAGCTTCCGGGAAATGGTTAATTAAATCCTCCGAAACGGTATCAATTTTATCGAGCATCTCAAGAATCCGGGTATAGGTAGCATGAATGGGGGGCTCGCTTTGCTCCAGCTTCTTTTGACTATACTCGTTAATGTCAGTACCATCCGGCAGGGTTTCGGACTGCGTTAAGGTATCGGGATTCAGCATCAGCGGCAGGCCGTCTTTGTCCCCCACAATAACAAGCTTGGCATTGGGGGAGGCCGCCAGATCTTTGGTGGCCTGAATACCCAGATAACGCAGATAAGCTTCGCTCATCCCTTCATTGATGATACTTTGGGACAGACTGGTGGCTTCCGCGTCCACATAGTCTCGTTTGAAACGCTCCACTGATTCCAGAACCCGATACCGCTCCGTAAGAACATTTTGCTCGGCGATAAATTTATCGGAAATGGCCTGCGCCATATCACTGGGAAGCTTTACCTGCCGCACCAGTATGACATGGAGGGTAAAGGGAGAATCGCTTAAGGTTTCATTTAACAGCTTCAAGACATCCTCCTGAAGCTGAATGGGATTTCCGGCATAAAGAAGGCTCTGCTCATAGCTGCCGATCACACTTCTCACGGACGATACGATTGCCGGATCAATGATTTTGGTCGCATATTCGGGGCCCATTTCCTTGTGCAGAGTTCCGATTTTCTCCGGTTTAATAGCCCAGAGAACCGACATATCCACGTTAACGCTCAACCCACCCTTGGTCAGGGCGGTAATTTGATAGTCCTTCGACTGGGTACGGGCATCGTAGGGGATAATTTTATCCCATGGAAAAACAAGGTGTATCCCCTCTCTGCAGGATTTATCCACAAGTGTACCGCCGAAGAACCGGCTGTAATAAGCACCCACATATCCGCCCTCAATCGTGGTGGTAAAGAATGGCCATAACAGCAGGACCACGATTACCGTAAAAAGAACAAAAACAAATAACTCTAATCGTTTTGATTCCAGCTTCTTCTTTTGTGCTTCACTTTTTTTCTCTTTGACTTTTTTCATTTATGCTTCTGTGCCTTCCGCCTCTTTTTTACCAATGATGGTTTTTCCTATCCATTCGCGGGAATTCCGCATGGCAGTGCTGAAAGACTCCTTCATGGCATCCATATTGGCACTTAAGAAAGTACCGCCTCTTTCAAAATGAGTGACAAACATCTGGCCAACGGCATAAGTACCGGTACCGAATAAAAGCGGTCTGGTTGCAATAGCAAGGGGAAGACCAATCAGGGGAATGCCCACGACAGCGGTTTCAACCAGGGGAGAAGCCAAAGTACCGGCACCGGAACCGACTACGGTGGTAATTATTTTTTTTGCAATTCCTTCTTTAAATTCGATTCCGTAAAGGTCAGACAGCTTACGTACCATATCAAGCTGAATGCCGGTTACGGCAACAAAATCCAGTGCCGGAAGGGGAACAATACCCGTACCCATGGAAGCGTAAACATGATTGCGAATTACCTTGTCTACCTCATTTGAGTCGGCAACGCAGGCAGTATCAGTGGTTTCGGTTGCTTCATTTGTTTCTGTTACGTCGATAGTTTCGTCTTTGATTGTTTCTGCTTTCATAAATTTTCCTCCTTTAAAAGAAATGTAATGTATTTGGTGGTTACAGGTGACCACTGAAAGCCCAGCCGTTTTAATAACAGCAGCGAGGCGTCCATTCTTAATCGGCCGGCAATAATATCAGTATCTTTGCCTTCACGGATACGCTGTGAAAGCCAACCCAGATACTCCGAAGCTGACCGGCTGATTTGGGAGTCAGCCGAATGGGTCAGCCGACCCAGTTCGTCGGACAATTCGTTGGCAGACAGAACTGTCCCTTCCCGACCGGCAAGGCTGAATAACTCACTGAACCTTACCTTTTGGGGATTGTCAATATGAAAAGTTTTTCCGGTTAGGTTAACCGGCCCGGACAGCAGTCTGATGGCGCGGGCTGTTTCATTTACAAAGGCATAACCCACCGCATCATCGGTTTCCGGTATAAGGCCGGTGTGAAACATATTACGGGTCATTCGCAGCAGGGAGTTCCCTTCCCAGCTTTTGGCGGCATGACCGGTTTCCAGATTAGGAGCAATATTACCCACTCGGAAAATCGAAATGGGTGCTCCTTTTTTGATGCTGTCACGGACCAATTGTTCCCCGATCTGCTTGGTCCGCTGATAATTGTTGTGAAAGGGAGGTCCCAAAGCCTCCTCATTTTCGCAGATTAAGGGAACGTTGGCAGCCCCTGTTGTGGAAACATGAACAAACAGGGTACCGGGTTGTGCGGCCGCCATTTCCAGCATGTGCCTGGTGGCGGTGACATTAGCTTCATGACTTTCTTCCTCCGGTGCGTAGTGACGGACATCCGCCGCTGTATGGAAAATGGCATCCAGAGGGGTATCACAGTAAGGTACCTCCTTTGAAATATCAAAGGCATAAGGGTGCAGCCGTTTGGAATCAGCAATTTTTCCGCCTTCTTTGCCGAAATAGTAAAGCAGGGCATCGCGGATCCGGTTCTCATCTCCCCGGCAGGGCAGGCAAATATCTGCATTGGTTTCCCTGAAGAATTCATAAATCAAATGGCTGCCCAGGAATCCGGTACCACCGGTAATCAGTATATTTTGAAAAGAACGCCGGTTGCTTAAATCCAGATTTTCCATTTCGGCAAGGTATTGTTGATATTCGGTACTCCCTTTTAAAGATAATGTAATTTTAGCAGGGGATTCCGGAGTGTTTATACGTTTGGCTTCCTTTGCCAGATACTTAAGAACCGGATAGGTAATCAGCTTCCGGATATCCAGGGGGATGCCGGCAGCAGTGAGCAGGCCGGTAACCCGAAAGAGCAGCAGGGAATGTCCGCCTAATCGGAAAAAATTATCTTTAGGCTGTATCACAAAGTCAGGCGTAAGCGACAAAACCGTTTTCCAGATGTCGGCAATCACTGCTTCGGTTTCCGTTAAAGCTTCTGTTTCATTGGCTTCGGTGTAATCCGGAAGCGGAAAAGAAGCATAATCCAGCTTGCCGTTTTCGGTCAGCGGAAAGGCCGAAAGGGAAGTAAAGGAAGCAGGGATCAGATAAGCGGGCAGCCGCTTTGCCAGTCCTTTACTGATTTCTTCCGCACTCAGGCGGATTTCTTTATTTTGCCAAATGATATAAGCATGCAGGAGATCTTCCCGGAGAATCACCTTACTGTCAATGATTTCCGGCATCTCACATAATAGGGTTTCGATTTCGCCCAGTTCAACCCGGTAACCGCGAACCTTAACCTGCCGGTCCAGACGTCCTAAGAATTCCAGTGTGCCGTTTTCCTGCCAGGCAACCAGATCACCGGTTCGATATAACCGGCCGAACAGCGGATGGAGGACAAAAGCCCGTTGGGTTTCTTTCTCGCGGTTTAAGTAGCCATGGGCAAGCTGTACGCCGCCGATCCACAATTCCCCGGGAACGCCCACGGGACAGGGCCGATTATACGGGTCCAGCACATAACAGATGGTGTTGGCTGCCGGAACACCGATATTACAGGTTTCCTGTTCTTCTGCTGCCATTCTCCGAAAAGTAGTGTTAATACAGGCTTCGGTTGGTCCGTAAGAGTTGATCACTTCCAAACCGCCCTTTCGCAGGGGCAGATTTTTGGGGGCTTCACCCCCCAGAAAGGCCATCCGCAGGCAGGAATCGGTTATCCGCTGCAAAACCTCTGCGCCCACAGACGCCGGAAAGGTACATAAGGTTACTTCCTGCTCCCCAATGTAAGCAGCCACAGAATCGGGATCCAGCCGCAAATCTTCAGATACCAGTGATAAGGTGGCACCGGCTGCCAGTGTGGTAAAGATTGTCCATACGGAAGGGTCAAAGGTAAAAGCAATATAATGAAGCATCTTATCGGTATGATGAAAGCCAAATTCAGTCAGCGCCCAGGTAATCTGATTGGCCAGAGCAGAATGAGGCAGGATAACCCCTTTGGGCTTTCCGGTGGTACCGGAGGTGTAGATCAGGTAAACGCTGTCGGCTGGAACACGGCCATGATAATCGGTCATTTCGATAGCTAAATGGTTGCCGATTACAGCCCGGGCACCGGCATCCCTGATGATTTCCGATTTCCTTTCATCAGGCCACGAGGGGTCCAGGGGAAGGAAAGCAGCACCCGACAGAAGGATTCCCAAAGGAGCCAGAATCCCTTCCTGATTGCGGGGCAGGCAGAAAGCAACCACATCACCGGGGCCGATCCCCCTTTTACCCAAAGCCGCAGCCAGTTCTTTGGCAAGTTCATAAAGTTTTCCATAGGTCCAGCAGCTTTGATGCAGCTCCAATGCTTTTTGTCCGGCATATTTTGCAGCAGCATCTGTGAATATTTCGGCCACAGTCCGATGTTCCGGGGGGAGCTTGCGGCCTTGGGAAAAGACCTCCGTAACCAGTTGGTATTCTCCGGAAAAAAAGATCGATACCTGGTTAACCAGAGCTTGTGTGAGAACCGCTGTCAGCCGTTTGGCAAGCCGGTCGATCCAGGCAGCCGGGATGTAGTTCTGATTGTATAGGAAACAGCCGCCTTTACCGTTAAATTGCACCACCAGGTCATAATCCTGGTCGCCCTGAGCATTACCGTTATCCGTGCTGTCATCATATACAAACAGATAATGGGGCAGCCGGGTGATGATTTTCGATGGAACAAATAAATGGCTGGTACTTTCAAGCATTACCGACTGTACCTGCCTGGCCAGCCGGTCAAATTTTTTACCATTGCCGGAAAAACGCAGGGGATAGGTTGCAGCGCACATTCCCATCAGCTCATTATTATCCCGGCAGGAGCCAACAAAAGGAATAAGAATATCCCCTTTCTCGCTGTCCAGAGCCTTTACCAGAGTGCTCCATGCAGTCAGCAGGAAGGCAGCGGGGGTGATATGAGCCTGTTTGGCAGCAGCGACACATTGTTCAAGTAGTTGGGGAGAACAAAATTCTATTTTTGAAAGTACCGCATTTCCTGCTGTTTCAGGAGGAAGAAGGGGTACTGTCCGGGTGTCCTGACAATGACTGTTCCACCATGCTTCATCTGCGGCAAGGCGGTTGCCGTCAGCCCATAACCGGTTAGCAAATGCCGCAAAGGAAGGGGGTGACGTGGGAAATTCACCATTCAGCAGCTCCCGCAAGAGCAGCCCCACACTTAAGCCGTCCAGCCCGATATGGTGATAACGAAGGGTCAACTGGTTATCCAGTAAAGTCAGGTCCAACAGCGGGTCTTTTAAGGGATCAATCCCCTCTTTCCGGGAAGGGGTATCCGTATATAGCGGAATCCGGTGGCGGGGATAAACTCTTCCGATCATTTCTCCGGGAGCGTTTCCTTCTGTATCCGGCTCAAAACCAACCCGTAAAATGTCATGCAGTTCGGCGGCCCGGTCGATGCGGCCTTTCAGCACCGTGGGGGTAATCCCTTCCGCTTGGACGCGAAGGGTAACAGTATAGGAAGCGATCCCTCTGGTTTGCGCCAAAAAGAGCATTCCCTGCTGGGCGTGTAAGGGACGGAAGGCGACAGCAGTTTCTGAAACCGCGGATTCAGAGGGTGTTATTTTTGTTATTTTTTCAGCCAACTTTGCCAGACTTTCCGAGGTGATGATATCTTTGGCAGTAATGGCATAGCCTGCCTTTTCCAGACGGAAGGCAATTTCCATGGCACGGATGGAATTACCGCCCAGTTCCAGATAATTATGTAAGGTGCCGATACCGGTCACTTTGAGGACCTTTGACACTACCGGCAACAGTACTTTTTCAGCTTCCGTAACCGGTGGGATGAGCTGCCCTGCTTCTTCCTGCGCCGGTAAGGGAAGACGGTGATAATCCACTTTACCGCTGGCAGTAAGAGGAATTTCCTTCACCGGCAGGATGATCGGATGCATAAAGGAAGGCAGTTTCGTTTTAAGACAGCGGTATAATTCGGCAGGATCCAGATCGGTTTTTGGCACCACATAAGCACAAAGCATTTTTTCCTGTGAGGGATTTTCCCGTATTGCAGCAACAACGGCGGCAACACCGGGGTGGGTTTGCAGTACATATTCCAATTCCCCAAGTTCGATCCGGTAGCCGTTTATTTTTACCTGCCGGTCGGCCCGGCCCATAAAAAACAGTTGGCGGCCGGCTTCGGTTTGCTGCCATTTCATTAAATCACCGGTGCGGTAAATGATCCGATGATTTTCATTGTTTCCCCAATAAGGATTATCAAGAAAACGCTGCGCAGTCAAATCAGGTGAGCGATAATAGCCGCGAGCCACCTGCACACCGGAAAAATAAGCTTCACCGGTAACCCCATCCGGGCAGAGCCGACCCCAATCATCCAGAATGTAGGCATGCATATTGGGGGGCGGTGTGCCGATGGAAATGGGACTGTCCGCATCGATAAAGCCCCGGCTGCAGCAGATCGTACATTCCGTGGGACCATATTCATTGGACAAGGGATATGGGGCAGGCACCACCTTTCGTACCTCCTCACCGCCCACGATCATAACCCGTAAGTGGGGCAGGGCATCTTCGTTTTGATATATTTCCCGAAAACTCTCAGCCATGGTTACCGGTAAATCAATATGAGTAATTTTCCGGATCCGGCAATAATCACCCAGGGCACTCATGCTGAAGCGAACCGTGTCGTTTAAAATGTGCAGGGTTCCTCCGGAAAGCAATGGCAGCCAGATGTCCCAAAGGGAACCATCAAAACCAAATCCCAGTACCATGGCACAGGAATCACCGGCCTTCCAGCCATAATACTCTCTTGCCCACAGGCAGAAAGCCGCCAGATTCCGATGAGTGGCCACAACGCCCTTGGGAAGTCCGGTTGTACCGGAAGTCATAATCATATAAGCGGGCTGTTCAGGCGCAGGGATGGTTTTGGAAACCAAAGCAAAGTTCCCTGCCAGTAATTGGTCGTAAAGCCCTTCGTCCAGAACCAAAGCCGGTTCTGTTTCCGCTACAATCGTTTCGATCCGTTCCGCCGGCCACTCCCTATCCAGGGGAACAAAGAATCCACCGGCTTTTAAGATGGCCAGTTCACTGATGACATAACGCTCCGACCGGTTTAAATGAATTGCCACGCAGGTTCCCGCCGTTATCCCATTGGCTTTTAGAGCAGTGGACAGGCGGTTTGCAAGCTCCTCTAACTGGATATAGTTATATTGTGTATCCTGATAAATCAAAGCCGGATATTTACCATAAAGGCGGACACAATCCTGCCATAAATCAAGAATTGTTTTTTGTTTGATTTGTTCCAGTATTTCTTTGTTTTCATGAAAAGCAGTTAATGTTTCTGTTTCCTGTCTGGTGAGAAAAGAAATCTTTTCCAGGGGAATGTCAGGATTTTCCGATACTGCTTTCAGTACATTTAAGAAATATTCTTTCAGGTTTTTTGCGGTGGCATCGGAATAGATAAAATCGTTATAAGCAAATTCCACCAGAATCTCTTCGTCTAACGTAATGGTAGTATCAAAATCCGTAACCAATTCGGCAGTACCGGACAGGAACCGGTACTGTGCTCCCGATGGAGAGGGATTTATGGTCAAAAGATGGGGCAGGGAGCCTTTGATTAAGTCACTGAGACGGCAAAAACCATGCCGCTCAGCTTCACCGGTCTGCCGGCACCATTGGGTCACCCAGTCAGCAAAGGAAACACCTTTCGGAGAACCGGGAAGCTTTGTAACCAGGGGCAGGGTGTTGATACACATCCCCACCATACCGGTGATTCCCGGAACCGGTGCGGAACGGCCCGATACCACACAGCCCACAACTGAGCTGCCGCCATTTAACCGGGCGGTCAGCAGACACCAGACTGCCTGCAGAAAACGGCCGGCGGTGAGCTGTAAGCTGGCTGCACACTGGCGAAGCAGGTCAGAATTTTCTAAAGTAAAAGACAGTTCTTCCCGCTGATATTCGGTGGAATTTTGCCGGTTAGGTAATGTTGAAAAAGAACATTCTTCCTCCAGATAGGTTTTCCACCAATGTAAATCGGTGGCTTCATCCCGCTGTTTCAGCCATTTTGTGTAATATCCAAAGGGCGATGCTTTTTTAACAGGCACTGTGTCAGCCGTTAATTCCGCCATCAAAATACCGATACTCCATCCATCCAATAAGGCATGATGAAAGAGTACAATCAATTCATTTTGACATAATACCAGCCGGAAAAGGTGAGGATCGAAGGGAGAGATTTCCATCTGTTCCGGAGAAAAATAAGCGGTGACCAGAAGCGGAATCTCTGCCCGGTCAGCAACGATCTGCCAGAGAAGACCTTCTTCATCCTGGTAAAAGGAAGTTCGCAGCATTTCATGCCGGGTGGTCAACTCATTCATTCGTAACTGTAAATTTTGTGCATCGGTATTTTCCGGTAACTGATATCGTATCGCCGAAACATACCGGGAGGCTGATGCAGCTCCTTCGAAAAGCATAGCTTCCTGCATGGGAGTCAATCGGAATTTTTTCATTTTTAGTAGTCCTCCCAATCAATATCATCAGCAGGGGTCAGACAGCCGGCCATATCTGCTAATTTGGGATGATGAAAAATATCGGTGGCACTAAGCAGCCAGCCGCGTTCAAACATAGCCGCCTCGATGCGGATTGCGCCAAGAGAAGTACCGCCGGACAAAAAGAAATCGTCGGTGGGAGATACTTCGTTTTTTTCCAGAACTTCTTTCCAAACCTCCATTAATTCTGCCAGCATAAGCGGGTCAGAGAGCTCCGGCTGGGCGTTGGCACTTTCTGTATATACAGGAGGATTCAAAATTACATGATCCATTTTCCACTCTCCGGTGAGCAGCAGTTCCTTGAAGGCTTTTCCCCAATGTTCTAACATAGCCTGGGAAAAAAGCTGATCGGCATAAGTAAACACGGCCAGAATACCGTCTTCCTCTTCTCGCAGATCAAGGACCAGATCAAAAAGCCCGCCGGGATATTCCCCCCGCACAATCTGCGGATGAAGATCCGGAACAAAAGACAGCGGCTGGGGTAAGGGAATATAATTAATCATCACATCATAAAAAAGTTTACCGGAAGAAAGGCGTGCCGGTTTTATCAAGTGGGCTAAATGCTCCAGGGTCATCTCCTGATGCTCCCACAAGGCAGCAAAGTGTGCGCAGGTGTGATCCAAAAAGGACTTGAAATCCTGACCGGAAATGTCCAGAGTAAGGGGCAGGGTTTTTACAAACATACCAATGGTGCGGGACATATGAGGATGATTTCTGCCGGAAAAAGGAACCCCGATTATGACCCTTTCCTGATGGGAAAGCCTGGCCAGCATAAAACCGTAAGCGGCTAAAAATAACTGGAACAGCGTGGCATTATGTAAGGCAGCATATTCAGATAATTGTTTTTGTTCTTTTTCATCAAAAAATACGGTATGGATTGCTGAGGAATCTAGCTTAGCCGGCCGGTCTCCCAGGTGAGGAAGTGATAACGCGGTCACACCGTCAGAGAACATCTTTTGCCAAAAGAGTTCATCACCGGTAATCCAACGATTTAACTGCCAGAGGGTAATATCATGAACCTGAGCACTGACAGCGGGAACACCCCCCTTATAAAGGGTCCAGAAATCCTCCATCAGAATACGCAAACCGGCAGCATCCGCAAGGATATGGTGGGTGGTAAAGATAAGTTCCCCGGACCGGAGGGTAATATCAAACAGGGGTGCCGCCGATAAGTCAAACTGACGGCGGGGAGAATCCACCAAAATTACCGCCATATCATCTTTGATCATTTGCAGCACTTCACCGGACTGCTCGGTAAAATAAGATCTCAAAATACTGTTCCGCTTTACCAACTCCTGAAACGCAGATGTTGCTTTTGCGGAATCGATTTCCCCCGTAAAGGTACATTTTATGGAAACTGTATAGCGTCCCTCGTCCTGCCCGGTTCGCCACAACAGCCACATTTGGCGCATGGAGGGAGAAAGAGGATAAGCTTTTTGCGGTTTGGCAGGGGGGATAAGACTTTCTTCCTGATCTTTTTTGCGGCGGACCAAACCGGCCAATAAGCCGGGTGTAGGATTGGCAAACAAGGCGGAATAAGGAAGCGACAATGAAAACTCTTTAAACGCCGCCACTTGTAACTGCATCAGTTTAAGTGAATTGCCGCCTAAGCGGAAAAAGTTATCATCACTTTTAACCGAATCGGGAGAAAGGTGAAGAATACGCTGAAAAAGCGCGGCAAATCGCTCTTCCCATTCATCATTATATTTGAGAACGCTGCATTCCGAAGAATCTTCCGATGCAGTTTCATGATAGATAAGCCGGCTGCGGTCAACCTTACCGTTTAAGCTGCGAGGTAAACTGTCCAGGATCATATAGATAGACGGAAGCATATATTCTGGCAAAAAAGAGCGCAGACAGGTTGACAAACAGGTTTGCAGGTCCGGCTGAGGGGGAGGTTCAAGACTGCTGACGATCCAGGCAATCAGGGTAGTTTCATCCTGAATGGACTGAGCGGTTACACAGCACTCCTTAATGACTTCGCTTTGGATCAATGCAGCTTCCACCTGCTGGAGATTTACCTTCATATCCCGAATTTTTACTGTCCAGTCGTTGCGCCCCAGATGACACGGTCACCGCATTTACTTTTCAGGTGCAAAAAGGATTCGTTCGAGGAATGTTGAATCCCATCCAGCTAATTTTCTGAGATTTTTTAAACTTGCACCCCCAAATTGTACCCTTTTTATATGTTCTAGCGCAAGTTTTCTC
>JAVBSL010000038.1:0-13140 GCA_031556725.1 Lachnospiraceae bacterium
GGATAATTTCCGATCAGCATTCCCTTAAAAAGTTCCACATACAACAAATCGATCAGCCGATTAAATTCCATTTTTTCAAAAAGTTCACATCCACTTCCATCAGCCAGTTCTCTGACCTCATATTGTACGTTAACAGCGGGAGCATCCCATTCGGAAGAACCGCCAAGACTTCGTCCGCGGGTATAAGCATCAACACCGTTATAATAAATTTGATTGGCACAATAGTTTCCTTTCAGATTTTTCTCTTTATAATGCATTTCTGTCAGCAGCCACTTATAGCGATCCTGAACAGTGCGAATATCTTCAGCAAGCTTGTAATAGTCATCCAAATCATCAACTTTTTTGCCACATTCAGTAGCATAAGCAATAGCCAATGGCTCACGCGAAAGAAAATACTGATACCGATAAACCGGCATGAGCTTGAGAGCCATATTTATAACTGCGATCTTTTCGTTATATTCTGCCACATCTTCTGTTGTGTCAAGTTCAGAAAGCATTTTAAAAAATAATTCCGGATTATAATTTAAGAAAGCCGTTGTTAATTCACCATATTTATATATCTGCGATTCAATTTGAAAATTATCTGCCGTAAACAAAGCAGTAATATCAAAATAACCTTTATCCATTCTAAAAAGATCTTTTCCTAAGATTCCCATATCAATTTTGCTCCTTATACTAAAAAATATGTAAATTATTATTTCACTGCAACCTCTTTAACAACTCCTAACCCCATCATTCTATTTACTAACTCTTAATAGATAATGAACCGAAATAAATAGAGAATGTAAAATAATAATAAATTATCTATTTACAAATTGCAACCCCTATGTTATATTTTTTAAACACTCATTTTTTCAAAACAAATTTCAATCCGAAAGGGGGATACAAATTATTTGACAAAAGCATTCGAAACCATCGACGGACAAACTCTAATGAGTACACCGCTCCGTCCCATGAACTTCATCATCTCCACCTTCCTCTCCCAAGGCTTGCACATCCTCGCCGGTTTACCCAAAGTAGGAAAATCATGGCTTGCCCTCTGGCTTTCCGTCATGGTCGCAAAAGGTGATCCCATCTGGGGCATGGAAGTAAAAAAAGGAACCACCTTATACCTCTGCCTGGAAGACAGCACCCTCCGCATCCAGAACCGTCTGTTCGAAATCACCGAAGACGCACCCGACACGGTTCACTTCTGCACCCAGGCCATGACAGTCACCTCCGGCCTGACGGAACAGATCGAATCCTTTCTCGCTCAGCACCCGGACACATCACTCATCATCATCGACACCCTGCAAATGATAAGAAGCTCCAACTACGACAATACATACGCCAACGATTACCGTGACCTGTCCGTCCTCAAAAAACTGGCAGACCACCACAGCATCGCCATCCTGCTCATCCACCATCTCCGCAAGGAAATTTCCGACGATGTCTTCAATCGCATCTCCGGCACCACCGGTGTCCAGGGCGCAGCCGACACCTGCTTCATCCTCAGCGAAGAAAATCGCGGCAGCACCCGCGCCAAATTATTCTGCGTTGGCCGCGACATTGAATACCGCGAAATTACCTTACAGAAAACGGATGACAACATCTGGGAACTGGTTTCCGATTCTCTCACCCACCCCGAACTCCTGGGTGACCAAATCATTTATCTTCTCTCTGTTTTTCTCGCAGAGCAGAAAGAATTTACCGGCACTCCCACCGAACTGTGTAATGCTCTCCAGGCATTTTCCACAGATCCAATTTCACCAAAGAAAATATCCTGCCGCATCCTACAGAACCAGGAAGCCCTGCAAAAATTGAATATCAGGAGCATCATCCGGCGCAGCAACGGCAAACGCCTGATTGAATTACACCGTGATAGTGTCGATAGTGACGATTCTGGGGGACTCCCCCAAACCGACCCTTTCGGCACTGCCAACCAGACAATCGGCAGCACCATATAAATTTCTCTGAATTACCCCCTGTAATGCGCCCTTCGCCCCGTGTGGCCCCTTGAAACCGATTTGTGGCATAACAGTCCAATATGCTTCAAAATCGGCTGTTTGGGCCAAATTCCCAACTACTGACTTTACCCCCCGACACACCTTTTTCCGGGTGGAAACAAAGTCAAAACGAGGGTCGAAAACTGGTTCGAAAAGCGAGCAGGTTAAAGGGCAGGGGTCACCCAGGGGTGCCCCTACCGGATCACATCGCCCGGCAGTGCCGGTCGTAAGCGGTACCGAGACCGGGATAACTTTGGGTACAATGGTACCTCACACTTATACCAAAGGTAATCGATAATACCCAAAACTCCCCGCAAAAGGGCATCCGAAAAGGTGTCCAATACCCGGTACCATACCAATAAATAAGTCAAACCAAATAAAGGAGGAATGCGATTGCAACAAAAACGAGTAAAATGCGGACTTGCCCTGACACCAGACCATCTTAAGCTCTGTGATGACAACTTAAGATGTGCCGAGGCAGATTCCCGAAATGAATTTGTAGAAAAAGCCATTGAATTCTACACCGGCTACCTCAACGCCGAACAAAATCCCCGCTTCTTTGATGAAATGTTCACCTCAGAAGCCCAGAAAAAAGTAGAAACTCTCTCCAGAACAATGGGCACCGGCCAATACAAAATTGCCGTCGAGCTATCCAAGTTATCCTGGCTCCTGGCCACCCACATGAACCTGTCCGCCAGCGATCTGAGAGGAATTCACAAACACTGTTCCGAAGAAGTAAAGGAGCTGGACAGCGTCCCCACCTTCGGACAAATCGGCAGCAGATAATTCAAAGGGGAGGATAAAAAATGGTATCTACAAGATATTTATACTCAATGTTCAAACACCAGCCGGAAGCCCTGACCGTACCGGAGGCGGCCCGGCTCCTGCGTATCGGCAAAAATAAAACCTACCAACTGGTCAACTCAGGCGTCATCGGCAGCATCCGCATCGGCAAGAAAATCATCGTTCCCAAGACCGCCCTGATCGAGTTCCTGACCAACGAAAAATATTATCAGGTTGTTCCGTCTTCCCAATGGATTTATCCAGCCAAGTGTGATAATGTATGTGTCACCAACAAAGTTGGATTTGCCGACGGCAGTACCGGAAGAAAACGTGCATAGAAGAAAATATTGAGAAAAAGTTTCATAGGGAGCCTTGCCAAAACACATCAAGGCTCCCGGAAGGAGGGACGTGCTTATGAAACGAACAACAGGCCATCTGGCCGCACGAAATAAAAAATGGTACGCCGTAATAAATTTATATGACGAAAACGGAAAACGCCGCGAGAAGTGGCACAACCTGGATCTGGAAGAACGCCGGGGCAGTAAACCCGAAGCCAACCGCCGCCTGGAGGACGTCCTCCAGCAATATAACACCGGTGATTTATACCTCATGGACAACATGACCCATGCCGAGCGGGAGCGGAACCGCATCGCCAATATGCCCCTGGAAGACTACCTGACCGAATGGCTGGAACAGCACAAAACCAATATTTCCAACTCCACCTACAGCAATTACCGGCGCATGGTTGAGGGAAAAATGACACCCTTTTTCAAACCCATGCACCTCAAAGTAAAAGACGTGACCGGAGATGAAATCAACGACTACTACACCAGCCTCCGGCTGTCGGGCCTCAAAGGAACCACCGTCCAACGCCACCACGCTATGCTCCATCGAGCCTTTAAGCAGGCAATCAAACGCCGGATCATCCCGGCCAACCCCTGCGATCAGGCCGACCGCCCCAAGGCAGAACAGTTCATCGGTGACCACTATAATGCCGAGGAATTAAAAAAACTCATGGATTGTCTCTCTGATGATCCCACCCGCATCGTCATCCTCCTCACTTCCTACTACGGCCTCCGCCGCAGCGAAGTGCTGGGCATCAAGTGGTCAGCGGTAGACTTTACCGCCAAGACCATCACCATCCGCCACAAGATCCTGGCCGAAGAAACCAAAAGCGGCCCGGTACTCAAAGGCTACGATGTGATGAAAACCAAATCTTCCTACCGCACCCTTCCCCTGATCCCTTTCATCGAACAGGAGCTGCTCAGGGAAAAGGCTCACCAGGAAGAAATGAAACGGGTCATGCGCAGTGCCTATACCAAAAAATATGAAGAATACATCTGCGTAGACGGTGTCGGAAACCTCATTAATCCATCCTATGTAACCGACCATTTTGCCGTTATTTTAAAGAACAACAACCTGAGGAAAATCCGTTTTCATGACTTGCGTCATAGCTGCGCCAGTTTAATGTTGGCCAACGGGATACCCATGAAAATGATCCAGGACTGGCTCGGCCACTCCGATATGGCCACCACCGCCAACATCTACTCCCACATCGACAGCACCAGCAAACTGGCAAGCGCAGGAGTGATCGGAAGCGTTTTGGCAAGCGAAAACGAAGCCATGAACAACGAGATTCCCCAGACCAAAGTGATTTAAAACCCAAATAAAAAGTCACCGGCGTACCCCAAACGCCGGTGGCAAAATAGCAGAGAACCGTATTTATCCAAGGACAGGAAAAGACTTAAAGTTTCTATTTAATAATTTATTTTAATACTTATTGAAGGGCCATTTAAAAGCTATATGAGCATCGGGTTAAAAGTAAAATCAGATTCAGAAAGAAAAAAGTCTCAACAAAGACTTAAAATTTCTAAAGAAATCATTACCCGTAATACAAAAAACACCTCAGCGACAGCCAAAGTGTTTTCAACGGAGCTACATCCCCACAATAAAAAAAGCCTCAGCAAAAGCTTCGACTTTTTAGCGGAGATGAAGGGATTTGAACCCTTGCACCGGCGAACCGACCTACCGGATTTCGAATCCGGACCCTTCAGCCTCTTGGGTACATCTCCAAATTTATTTTAACCGAATACAACTTATTGGGATACAGCTTATTACTTATTAAAGAAACATTTTACAAGGAAACATCCCAACACACCCGGTAAAAACCATTTATAAACTATAAACATTACCTATTATAAAGTTATAAAACAAAATATAAAACAAAATTTATAAAATAAAACCCGAAATTACCACCAACAAATTCTGCGAGAAACCTGCGGAACCAATTTTCCACTTCCTGCGACACAGGGAACGAAAAAACCCACGAATCCCAATCCTTCCCACCTTAACCCGGGAAATACACACTCAGCTTTCGAGTGCGGACCCTTCAGCCACTTGGGTACATCTCCAAATATCTAACCAAATCATACATAAAAATCTCATTTCCTACCGAAACTCATTATAGTATCCCCCACAATAGAAGTCAATACAAAACTATTGTGACAACCCCCAAAATAATATATAATACAAGTATGTTTTGTCGAAAGAAAGAAACCCAAACCTTAGGAGGGCCTATAATGAAAAGAATCGGATTATTAACCAGCGGCGGTGACTGCCAAGCCTTAAATGCAGCCATGCGCGGTGTTGTAAAATGTTTAGTGAACAGTGGTGAAGCTGTTGAAATCTACGGATTTTTAGACGGCTACAAAGGCCTCATCTACGGCAACTTCCGGATGCTGACAGGTTCAGACTTCTCCGGAATCCTTACCAAAGGCGGCACCATTCTGGGCAGCTCCCGGACCCCCTTTAAAACAATTAAAGACCCCGATGAAAATGGGCTTGATAAAGTAGATGCCATGAAGCAGAACTACCACAAGCTCCGTTTAGACTGTCTTGTTATCTTAGGCGGAAACGGTACTCACAAAACCGCTAACCTGCTACGTGAAGAAGGCCTCAGCATCGTGACCCTGCCCAAAACCATTGACAATGATCTCTGGGGAACCGACATGACCTTCGGCTTTCAAAGCGCCGTTGATATCGCAACTCAGGCCATCGACTGCATCCACACCACCGCTGCCTCTCACGGCCGCGTATTTATCGTCGAGGTTATGGGTCATAAAGTCGGCTTCCTGACCCTCAATGCAGGTATGGCCGGCGGAGCAGATATTATTCTGATCCCCGAGATTCCATACGACATTGATAAAGTAGTACAAGCTATCGACGAGCGTCATAAACACGGCAGCCGTTTTACCATTTTGGCCGTGGCCGAAGGTGCCATTTCCAAAGAAGACGCTGCATTGTCCAAAAAAGAACTGAAAGAAAAACAAAAAGATACCACTCATCCTTCCGTTTCCTATGAAATAGCCAGAGCAATTACCGAAAAATCCGGCTATGAAGTTAGAGTGACCGTTCCCGGCCATACCCAGCGAGGCGGAAGCCCCTGTCCTTATGACCGCGTATTTGCCAGCCGCTTAGGTTCTGAAGCCGGCAAGATGATTCTGGACGGTGAGTATGGTTTTATGGTAGGATATAAGAACCGGGAAATTGTTAAAGTGCCGTTAGAAGAAGTAGCCGGTAAATTAAAAATGATATCTCCCGATGCCAGTATTGTAAAAGAAGCCAAGATGTTAGGCATCAGCTTTGGGGATTAATCAGAAAGGCCTGGTTGTTGAAATGTCTTATACAGCCTTATATAGAAAGTTCCGCCCTCATCGGTTTGAAGATGTAAAAGGGCAGGATCATATTGTAACTACATTAAGAAATCAAATTAAGGCTAATCGCATCGGACATGCCTATCTTTTTTGCGGAACCAGAGGACCCGGTAAGACTTCCGTGGCCAAGATTTTTGCTAAGGCTGTGAACTGTGAGCAGCCGGTGGAAGGCAGTCCCTGCGGGGAATGTGCTATCTGCAAAGCCATTTCGGTGGGTGCCAGTATGAATGTCATCGAAATCGATGCGGCTTCCAACAATGGTGTAGATAACATCCGGGAAATCGTAGACGAGGTAACCTACTCCCCGGCCGAAGGTAAATATAAGGTTTATATCATCGATGAAGTTCATATGCTTTCCATAGGAGCCTTCAATGCCCTTTTGAAAACCCTGGAGGAACCGCCGGAATATGTGATCTTCATTTTGGCCACAACCGAAGTGCATAAGATACCTGTTACCATTATGTCCAGGTGTCAAAGATACGATTTCAAGCGTATCACCGTAGATACCATTTCCGCCCTGCTGAAACAGTTGATGGTGGAAGAGCAAATCGAAGCAGAGGAAAAAGCCATCCATTACATTGCCAAATCAGCCGACGGAGCGTTGCGGGATGCCCTCAGCTTATTGGATCAATGCATTGCTTTTTACTTTGGTCAGAAGCTTACCTATGATAATGTTTTGGAAGTGTTAGGAGCCGTGGATACGGAAGTATTCAGCCGTCTGTTCCGTTTTTGCTTAGACGGTGAAGTGATCGGTGCGGTGGAACTGCTGGAAGAAATCGTCATGCAGGGCCGAGAGCTGGGCCAATTCGTAACCGATTTTACCTGGTACCTGCGAAACCTCCTGTTGATGAAAACCTCCGATGTATCCGAAGGCATAGAAGATGTCATCGATGCTTCCACGGAAAGCATGGTCAGATTAAAAGAAGAAGCCCAGATGGCTGATGTAAATATTATTATGCGTTATATCCGCATTTTTTCCGAATTATCGGGGCAGATAAAATATGCTACCCAGAAAAGAATCTTAATTGAAATGGCTCTCATCAAACTTTGCCGGCCCAGCATGGAGGTGGATACCGAGTCCCTTTTAGACCGGATCAGACAACTGGAAGAGAAGATGGAATCGGGAATTCCCATGATGCCCCAGCAGGCTGGAGCATATGCATCTTCAGGCGGCGAACCGGCACCGGCCATTCCGAAGGTAAAACCGGAACTGCCTAAGGCCATTCCCGAAGATGTGAAAAAGATTGTGGGTAACTGGTCAGGCATTTTAAACCGCACCCCCATGCCCATGAAAGCGTATTTGCGAAGTGCCCGCCTGAGTCTTGGGGGTGACAATAAGCTGCTGATTGTAGTAGAAGACGGACTGGCCTCCGACTATATGATCAAGCAGCCGGAACATAAACAGCAGTTGGAGATACTATTATCCGAAACTGTGGAAAAAGACATTGAAGTAAATATCCAAACCATTGGTAATAACCGTTCCTTCGACGAAATTCACGTGGATTTAACCAAGATCATCCACATGGAGATCGAAGAAGAGGACGAAGAAGAATAAAGAGCAGAAAGGAAATTGATATGGCAAAAAGAGGAGGATTTCCCGGTGGCGGTGGAATGCCGGGCAACATGAATAATCTGATGAAGCAGGCGCAGAGAATGCAGCGCCAGATGGAAGAAAGTCAAAAAGAACTGGAGACCAAAGAATTTACAGCGAAAGCAGGCGGCGGAGCAGTGGAGATTACCGTGACCGGCAGCAAACAGCTGACGAAAGTAAAGTTATCTCCGGAAGTGGTAGATCCCGATGATATAGAGATGCTGGAGGATCTGGTTATGGCGGCAGCCAATGAAGCATTCCGGATGGCTGAGGAAGCCAATGCAGATGTGATGAACAAGATGACCGGCGGCTTGGGTATGGGAGGAGGCCTTCCCTTCTAATGGACCTTTATAGTGGACATATAAATAAATTAATTGATGAATTGGCCAAGCTTCCCGGTATCGGGAGCAAATCGGCAGGACGGCTGGCATTTTATTTGATTAATATGCCCAAAGAGCGGGTGGAAAGACTTGCCAAAACCATCGTCGAAGCCAAAGAAAATGTCCGTTATTGCAGCAAATGTTACACTCTTACGGATCAGGAAATCTGCCCCATATGTGCAAATCCCAAAAGGAATCCCAGGCTCATTATGGTGGTGGAGAATACCAGAGACCTTGCCGCTTATGAAAAAACCGGCAAATACGAGGGTATCTATCATGTTCTGCATGGAGCCATTTCGCCCATGATCGGCATCGGCCCTGGTGACATTAAGCTGAAGGAATTGATTAAACGCCTGCAGGAAGAAGAGGTGGACGAAGTAATCATTGCCACCAATTCCAGCCTGGAAGGTGAAACCACGGCTATGTACATCAGCAAGCTGATCAAGCCCAGCGGTATCCGGGTAACCAGGATTGCCAGCGGCGTGCCGGTTGGCGGAGATTTGGAGTATATTGATGAAGTAACCCTTTTAAGGGCCTTGGAAGGCAGAACCGAATTATAAAAATGTAAGGAGCGGGACAATGAGTGTAGAAAAGAAAATTTTTGGACAAACCGATAATGGACAGGATGTATATATCTATTCCGTGTCAAATAGTAGAGGAATGCGTGCCGATGTAATCAGCTTTGGAGCTATTTTAGTAAATTTACTGGTACCTGATGCCAAAGGCGAGCTGGCCGATGTGGTTACCGGATATGATAATCTGAAGGATTACATAGAAATTAACAGTTTTTTCGGAGCTACTGTGGGACCTAATGCCAACCGCATCGGCGGGGCATCTTTTACCCTGGATGGCACAACATATGAACTGGAGTTAAATGATGGAGCCAACAACCTCCACAGTCACATGGCGCTGGGCTATCAGAAGCGGGTATGGGACAGCAGGGAAAATGGCAATGGCGTTACTTTTTCACTGGAAGATGAAGATGGCAGCATGGGCTTCCCGGGAAATAAAAAGATTGCCGTAACCTACAGCGTAACCGAGGATAATGAACTGAAGATTGAATACAGCGGCGAAAGTGACAAAAACACCATTATCAATCTGACCAACCATACCTATTTTAACCTGGCAGGTCATAAAAATGAAAGCATACATGATCACATTATGACTATTAATGCCAGCAAATACACCCCCGTTGTGGCCGGAGCCATCCCTACCGGTGAACTGGCACCTGTGGCCGGAACACCCATGGATTTCACTTCTCCGAAGCGGGTAGGCGATGAAATCGATGCTGCGTTTGAGCAGCTTAAGCTGGTGGGCGGATATGACCATAACTGGGTTATCGATGGTGCTGACGGAACCTTGAAGGAAGCTGCCAGAGTGACCGATCCGATTTCCGGAAGAACGATGATAACTTATACCGATTTGCCGGGCGTGCAGTTTTACGCTGGCAATGCCATAGCCAAACATGGCGGTAAAGAAGGCGCGGTATATCAGGGAAGATGTGCTCTTTGTCTGGAAACCCAGTATTATCCGGATACAGCTAATAAACCGGATTTTCCTTCCGCAGTTTTTGGCCCCAGCCGGCCTTATCATTCCACAACTGTTTATCGCTTTGAAGCCTAAATTAAAAACAAGGTGTTGCTCAAGCCGGCAGCACCTTTTTGCTGTCAAAAAAAGGCGGTAACTTTTTGTTCTGCGTACCCTGTTTCGACGGGTTAGTCAAAAAAAATGTGATATTATGAGAAATAGCAAAAGCATGATCATATTGGGGGAAAAACGTGGGACAAGTATTTATTGAAGATTATGTAGTTTCCTTTTTAAAACAAAAAAAGAAGGAAGTAACAAAAAAGCCTGTAAAACTGGCATTATATGGCTTTACGGAAAAAGAAAACGAGAATGAGCGTTTTTTTATCTATGGAGCTGCTTGTGAAGAAGCCGGCCGCACGGTAGAAGAAATCGGGCGGGAGTTTTTTGCGGCATATAATTTTATTGGTTTTGTCAATGTTTATAATAATGATAAGGAAAATGTTTCTGCATATAGTATTTTCTTTGATAATAATGAAGCAATGCAGGATTATCTGCTTTTTTACAATGCTCAAGCGGAGGGTGGCGTGTCGGAAGGAATGGCGATAACCCTTAAAAAACATAATATTAAAAGCGGCATATGGAGTAAGCTGAAGGTGCTGCTGCTGGGGGGAGCCTGTTTTTTTGTAGCTGTTGCCATAAGTACAATTGATGATTACGCCAAAATGCAGGATTTTACCAAGACAGCAGAACAAGCAATAGTATTTATTGAAGAAACCAAGTGAAATATGATATTATAATAAAAGCACTACAAAAAGACGAAAGATAAGTAATTATATGGAGAAGTAATCGATGTCTAATATAAGAGACTATATGAAGGCTAAGGAAAAACGCCAAAGTGATGCAAAGGATATAAATTACAAAGAAAAGATCAGAGGGCATAAACTTACTGTTTTTTATCGTATAGCACTTACAATTGTTTTATCGGGAGCACTTGTTTTTGCCTTTTATATTCAATGGCGGGATAAAATATATACGGATAATGTAGTGATGGCATCTGCGGAAGTTCATGTGCCGGCCGGAACAAAGGTGAAGAATTTGGGCGGCAACATCCTGCATTACAGCAAAGATGGTGCCAGCTGCATGGATACAAAAGGAAATGCGATTTGGAATCAGACCTATGAAATGCAAAACCCTATTTTGGCCATATGTCAGGACGTGGTGGCAATCGGGGATTATAACGGAAGCGTTATATATGTTATGAGTGCCGGGAAGCAGTTGGGAGAAATTGAAACCAATTTACCGATCCGGTATTTTGATGTGGCGGCTAACGGTGAAGTAGCCGTAGCCCTGGATGATGGTAATATTACCTGGATTTACCTGTATACTGCTACCGGAAAGGAGATATCATTTGTTAAGTCGAGTATGGACAAATCGGGTTATCCGGTTGGTATAAATGTATCGCCTAACGGAAAACTGGTGGGTGTTTCACATTTATATGTTGACCGTGGGGTAATGAAATCCAGTATTATTTTCTATAATTTCGGTGCGGTTGGTCAAAATGCCAGCAATTATATGAGCGGCTATAATTATCTGGACACAATAGTACCATGTATTAAATTTATGGATAATGAGTCTGCATTTGCATTATCGGACGATCGGATTATGTTTTTCACGGGAAATGAAAAGCCGGTAAGTATCAAAGATAACTTATTGGATGAAGAAGTGCAAAGTGTGTATTACAATGAAGATTATGTAGGCCTGGTATTTAATAATACGTCGGGCGAAACCTTGTACAGACTGGATGTATATGATAAAAAAGGCAGCCTGCTCATATCCAAGAACTTTGATATCGAGTATTCGGAGATAATTTTCTCTAAGGATCGTTTCATTATATATAATGATTTGGATTGCATCATCTGTAATGTGAGCGGAGCAGAAAAGTATGACGGAGCATTTGATAAAACAACAGCATTGCTGATACCAACGTCTACAGGTAATAAGTATGTGGCAGTGTCATCGGATTCGATAGATATTTTGGAACTGAAGTAAGGCAAAAGAGTAAAGATACCGTGAGGAGTATTTGAATGTACTATGTGGCATGGGCAATCGTCATTTTGGTTTTTTTGTGGCGTATTATTGCAGGATTTAAAAAAGGAATGGTCGGAGAAATCATTTCTATATTATCTATGGCCGTGGCAGGGTTTTGTCTGGTGTTGATTTTAACAGCAGTGGGTGGATATATGGACAAGGAAATGGGAAAAGTAATTCAGATGATTGTTGTCCTGTTTGTGGTGTGTGTTATATATAAAGTAGTAAGTGTTTTATTTACTTCATTGAAATTGATTTCCAATCTTCCTATTATAAAAGGTTTGAATGCATTATTGGGTGCAGCTTTAGGAGCTGTAGAGGCAGTAATAATAGTGGTAATTCTGGTGCAGATATTGAAATATTTCAGTGTGTCATTGCTTTTATAAGTTACGGCTTATTTTTTTTGCAATTTTTTTGAAAAACTGTTGACAACACATGGGGTATCTGATATTATATGAAAGTCGCACCCCTGCTAGTACAGGGAATGCGCAAGAACCTTGACAAATAAATAGTAATGCAACCTTGAAAATTCTAAAAAGAATTATTTAAGAACAAGAAACGAACCAAAAAACAGTAAAAAAGCCCAAATCGGAGATTTGAGCTCGAAGAACCTTCGGTTCTTCCGGCTAAGTCAAAGATAAGGACTAACGGATTAAAATTAGCTAGCTAATTCTAACCCAGATCAAAAACTTTTAGTGAGAGTTTGATCCTGGCTCAGGATGAACGCTGGCGGCGTGCTTAACACATGCAAGTCGAACGGAGTTACCATTTGTGAAGGAAATAGTTTACTAGGACTGGAACTGTTGGTAACTTAGTGGCGGACGGGTGAGTAACGCGTGGGTAACCTGCCTTATACAGGGGGATAACACTTAGAAATAGGTGCTAATACCGCATAAGCGCACAGAGATGCATGTCTCAGTGTGAAAAGCTACGACGGTATAAGATGGACCCGCGTCTGATTAGCTAGTTGGTGAGGTAATGGCTCACCAAGGCGACGATCAGTAGCCGGCCTGAGAGGGTGACCGGCCACATTGGGACTGAGACACGGCCCAAACTCCTACGGGAGGCAGCAG
>JAVBSL010000009.1:0-206530 GCA_031556725.1 Lachnospiraceae bacterium
TCGATCAAGATGGAAATATAGAACAATCAATGCTGGAGCCATTAATGCCGTGGTCTACATCACTCCCAATTGATTGCTACAGCAAGCGTCGCCAATAGGTGGCGCTTTAGTTTAATGGTAAGCGGAGGATTTGACGCTTACGTTTTTTGAAATTTACTAAAAACATCAAAATCACCGTTATTTGAAACGTAACTTAAAATTTCATTAGGACAACACCCAATCTCTACTCGTTCTCTTTTCAAATATTCAATTTGCTTAATTATGCAGTAATCGCAATCTAAGCAAGTATCAGAGTTTGTTGCCCAACAAAACCAACTTGAAGTACATTCTAATTTTCTCCCCTCTGGAGTTACAGATAAAAGATTATAATTACTTATAATTTCTACTGTTTTAACATCTGATCTTGTTAGTATCTTTAAAAAATTCAGATCTCCCGTTGAAGCTTTTTTTACTACTAAGCAATTATCAACAACATCATAATTATATCCTAGTTTAGTAACTATATCTAAATTTTGTGGATTTCCAAGATCATGTATCCAGCAAGGTACATTCTTAATATATGCTGCACAACAACTTGATTTAAAAAATGACTTTACTCCCATTGTATCACAAATATGCATAAGCATATTTTCAATTGATGAATCTATTTTTTTCATCTTGAATGAATCATGCACCCCTCCTAATACTAGCAGGCCACCACTTTGACTTGCAACCTTTACAATTTTGCTTAATATTTCTACATTATCATTTTTACCTTTAATAATTGGCCTAGTTAAAATAACAATTGAACCAAAAATTTTTTTTAACTCATTAATAAATCTTATTCTATTATCGAAAGAAAAGCCGCCCTCATCTAAGCCAGTTAATGAATACATTACTACCAACATGGAATTTGAATTTAAATCCTTTAATTTCAAAAGAACCTTTTCGTTATAGGGAGCCTTTGTAAATATCACAATTGGCGCTTTATGAGAAGATAATTTGTTTAATTTTGCTATGGTATTATCTACTTGACTGTCAATAAATGGATCCCCGTACGTATCGTTAATCGATATAGGCAAATAGTCATACCAATTGCTTAAACTTTCTGTTTGTTTATACTCTTTTTTATTATTAATCACTGTAACATCCTTTCTACAAATATATTTAGATTTTGATATTAATATAAATTATATGCTGAATAAAATAAGAACTCCTCTGAAAGAATAGTACCTCAAAACTAATGCACGCAGATACCTACCTCTTAGTTGTTTAAATCTTTTCTATTTTCATTTTCTTATTCACCTAATAATTTCTGTCCTTTCACATTTAACTGTGAACATAAAATTTTGTTAACCTCCTTTAAATTCGAACACTTCTTGACTTGCTTAGCAACATTCTGCGCCATCTTAAAATCTGTATCTGCAATAGCCTTTTTTATTTGGTATATTGAATAAGAATTCATACATAATTTATCAATACCAAGACCAATTAAAACCGGCAATGCATTTGGATTTGATGCTAGTTCGCCACAAATACTAATTGGTTTATTCCTTTGCTTTGCTATTTTAACAACCATACTCATCAATTTTATAATGGAAGGATGCATTTCCTGATATAAATCAGACACTTTAACATTAGTTCTATCAACCGCCAGTGTATACTGAGTTAAATCATTTGTGCCTATACTAAAAAAATCAATTTCATCTGCAAGTCTATCAGCAATTAAACAACTACTAGGAATCTCAACCATTACTCCTATTTTAATTTCCCCGTAAGGGACTCCTCTCTGCCGAAGTTCCTCACCACATTGTTCAATAATTTCTTTTGCGTGCAATACTTGCTCTACATGGGAAATCATCGGCATCATGATCCAAATATCCCCAAAAGCGGCTGCTCTCATTGCCCCTCTGATTTGATCCACAAACAACTTAATTCCATAATCACAACTCAAAAAACGAATAGCTCTATATCCCAGAAAGGGATTATCTTCGTGATCTGTATTAATAAATTTAACATATTTATCGCCACCAATGTCAAATGTACGTATTACAACTGGTTTTCCCTTCATTTTTTCTGCTATAAGAGCGTAAATCTTATAGTGTTCATCTTCCGATGGTGGTTCTACACCGCCTGCAAATAAAAATTCAGTTCTAAACACACCGATACCATCAATCGAATCAATATCAAGTGCTTGAATTTCAGCAACACTACCAATGTTAGCCATAATACTTATAAATTTTCCATCTTTTGTATAAGCTTTTCCTTTATATGTTTCTTTAAGTTGTGATTCGAATAGCTTTCGCTTTTTCTCCTCTTCCAAGGCTCTTTCAATAATTTCTTGTTTTGGTTCACAGCAAAGCGCATTTTGATATGTATCCATCAAATATGTCATGTTTTCTTTAAGTTCCTGCACACCGCTATACAATAGTAGCGGAATGCCAAAGCTTTTCGCTAGTATAACAGCATGGGATGTCGCTCCCGCAATTCTCAAGATTAACCCGCGAATATTTTTAAAATTTATATTTGCTGTATCAGATGGTTCTAGCTTATTAGCATAAAGAATATACGGCTTTTCTTTCTCTGCATTCTCTAGATGACTTAATTGTATTAAAGTTCCTAACGCTACGCCTTTTACCAGTACAACTCCAGTAAAATCATTTGCTTTTTTCTCATATTTTCTGCTCATTTTGAATTTCTATGTTCTCCTGTAAATTTATAATATGCATATGGAATACTTAAAATGTTGTATTAATATTAGTAAAAATAAACGTTTCAGTAAATTAATTGAGTATATTATTTTTTGTTTTTTTTGTTGTTTTTTGTTAAAACATGTTGTATAATTATATTCGAAAATTATACACAAGTAATACGCAATTTTTTTGAAAGCAGATAAATATTTTATTGTTCTTCTATGTGAAGGCATTATTCACAACAAACTGCCCAAAACCAGTAAGAAGAACAGAAATATTTAAGTCACATCAATGAGCAATTTTAAATATTTTTGTTTATAGTATGTTTTAAAAGGGGGATTTTATGGAACAGCAATTAACTGTTCTTCTTATTGAAGATGATATAGTAGAATGCCATGAAATCAGCAAATATGTTGATTTGCGTTCAGATGTATCTTTGGTTGGTATAACAAATAACATTACAAATGCCTCTAATTACTTACTTGATTATAAACCAGATGCCATTATATTGGATTTAGAATTATATGAAGGTAAAGGCAACGGACTTATTTTTTTGAACAACATAAAGAACTTATGTCTTGATTACATTCCCTTCATATTGGTTACAACTAATAACAATAGCAAAATTATTCATAAACAAGCTCGGAATCTCGGAGCTGATTTTATTATATCTAAATCCCAAGAAGATTATTGTGCTCAAAATGTTATCGAGTTTTTGAGATTACTAAAGCAAACTATTCAAAGTAGTAAAAAAGTAATTTGTAATTTTCCAAGTTTTTCGACCTCTGTATCACCTGAGACTTCTATTAAAAGAATCGAGAAGAGAATCTCCACAGAACTTGACATCATTGGTATCAGCCCAAAAGTAATTGGACGAAGATACCTCCTTGATGCTATACAGTTAATCCATAAAAATTCTTCTATTAAAGTTTGTCCTATTATTGCGTCGAAATATCAAAAAACCGATACCAGTGTAGAGCGAGCCATGCAAAATGCAATTAATCAAGCATGGAGAACTTCCAATATAGAGGACTTATGTAAAAATTATACGGCGCACATCCATTCAGACAAGGGCGTTCCTACTTATTCTGAATTTATCTTCTATTATGCTGACAAAATTAACCAACAATATTAGCATCCTTATTGAGTTCGGAACAATACTCCCTTACTGTTATTTATATTTCTCTGCCTTTATAATAATATATGTGATTTTTCTCCTGCTCCCTTACTTTTTTCCGATATTCTTCCAACTTTACCTTTACACTTTGGTTCTGTGCCTCTATACCATAAGTAACTTCCCATTTTTTCACTTCATCCTGATACTTAGCAGCGGCTGCCTTTGAAGCATAATATATCCCATAAAACTCCTGTACTGAATAATAGTAGTATCTTTTTACAATTTTGGATAATGCCCCTTTCAGCTGCGCCGCCTGACTGTTCAACCTGTCAATCTTTGTTTGCAATTCACCTTTCTTCGTCAAAGCCTTGAACCCTCTTAAATCATCATGTTCAATCTCCAATAAGCTTCGTTCCTTTTCTATCACAGAAATTGCTTCATTCTGTTTCTGTAATTCCGCATATATTTTTTCTAACTTGGGATATGCTGCTGCGTCCGGCGGCATAGTAGGCTGTGGTGGAATCTGCGGTTCAACCACTCTTTGCTTATCCGGTACCGATTCTTCTCTCTGCGTTACTCCCGCCGCTTTTTTCTGCTTTGGCTCCACATTCAATATACCAGCTGCCACATCTCTTGCCTTTTGCAATACCTTGGAAATCAAAATTGCCAATGCCATAACCGCCGTAGTCACTATATTGCCAAAATATTCCGGCTGATTGCCAAATACTGCAATGGATGTCTTGATCTGGTCTGTGATATATTCTTTCTTAATCTGTTGAATATCTCCCTCCGGCACTGCACTCACAAGTGCCCGGTCTACCTCCCTGTTCCATTGCATTCGTTTTTCATTATCCGCCTCTATCTGCTCCGCCTTGAGATTATTCTTTCCTATTTTCTTAGTAGGAAGATACAGGCTATTTTTGTCAAAAACCTGTAGTTTATCCTTTTCATCTTCCACCAGCAGATTGATTAAATCTGTATAAAAATGTTTTATATCATTCACAAAACTATCCTGTTTGAACTGTTTATTTTTTATTGTAAATAGGCTACGCTCATATGCTTCATTCTTTTTAATAATCTTACAACCCTTACGGACATTTCCTCTTTCATCCAGTATTTCTTTCTTAGTACGGACATGCTTTCCCTGCTCATCAAAGAACATATTTCTAGTGGCGACTTTTTCTATCGGCTGTAACAGCCGTTCCCGTTCTGAAAATATCAGATGAATATGATAATTGGTTTTTATTTTGTTATGGTGTAAGGCAGAAATACACTCCACGCCATGTTTTTCTTTGAACCGATTTGTAAATAATTGCAGCAGTTCATTGGAATCATACAAATCCGGGAATGACTCCGGCAGTGCAATAATCAACTCCCTTGCCTCAATACATTTGCCCTCTGTGCCGCTTTTCTTAAATTCATCCTGATTACACTTGGCAAGTTCCTTCCAAAAGCTACGCTCTGTTGTCTCATAGACGGCATACAGATTTTCCTGCTTTGCATGGCTGGTTATATAATTAATCCTGCCTGCAACATTTGATAATTTATTCATTTGTATAAATGAATTTCTCTGCATAATCTCCCCTTCTCTTAGTCTCTATCTTTTCTGAAAAGGTCTGGCAGACCTTTTCGTGAGTAGTTGCCATAGGGCAACTGTTTACGAACCCTTACCCGTAGCGGGCATATGGGCCTCCTGCAAGGACGAAATATACCCATCGAATAAAACGAAGTTTTGTGCGATGGGTGTATTTCGCTCTCAAACGCCGAGGGCTTGTATAAGAAGTTTCGCTAAAGCAAAAAGCGACCTGCACTTCTTCTCTTCACTTGAAAATGCTCCAATAAAAAGAAGCCACACACCCAAACTGGCATATGGCTTCATATTTGTTTCATTTTGTATCCACTTTTTAATTTGCGGCTTTATACAGCCGCCCTTTTGATGCCAATGCTTTTGTGGCATCTCTTGGAGCCTTTAATGGCTCCCTTTGGCTTCAAATTCACTCCTTTTTGTAGCCAGTTTTTTATTTTATTCAAATAAATCTAAGTCTAGCAGCTCATTTTCCTCTGGTTCATTTGCTTCCTCGAAGGATATAACTTCATTCCCTGGCATTGATACCATATGTACCGTTTCTGTGCCGGAAAATGCAGTCTCTGTATTAACAGATAAAAAAGAAGCCTGTCCTGCCATTACATACATCCCCACAAGTGCCGGTATATTGGCAAGTATCTTCTGTTCCACTGCCTTTACCATTCGATCTGTAAAGGCTTCTTCCTGCTCCCGGTTTTCTAAATATGGATCACTTTTTACAGCCAAATACCTTTTGTAAAAATCATTGATTGCCTGAATAACAAACTCATTCTGTGATTTAAAATCCTGTTTCACTTCCTCTGAGTGAAGGATATTCCAAGCCCTTGCAGCCGCCTCACTCTCTATGCAGAAACGGAAGTTGTGATTCCAATATTTCTTTGTCATCCATGCACCTACTTTCTGTGATTCTGGCTTCTTAGTGCCATATAGCAGTAGTATTCATAACCTTTGGCGGTGGCACAGATATCATGGTTAAACTGCGTGCGTTCCTTATCATAATTTCCAACCGTCTCCACAATCCTTGCTCCGCCTCCCATGAAATACAGCTTCATCAGCTTTTCATTAAATTCATAGTCTCTCAATTTTTGAAATATACCGCTCACATAAGCCTGTGCCGTTTCTCTCATAAGAGAGGCATAAGGTTCTGCAATATCTGTAATCCCAGTTTTAAGATAATTGTCAATTACTTCATTCATCAGAATGGTTCCGGTTTCATCCAGTACTTTATTACTGATTTTTTGAATACATTGGAATACCCCCATCTTTTCTGTCCAGGACTTGCTCTCCATCGCCTTGCCATTATTTAGATACATCAGATTCATTGTCCCATTGCCGATATCCACCAGAAGGTTCATTCCGGTAAACAGCCTTAAGTTTTCTGCCACCGCCGCATAACACTGCGGCATAACTGTACAACCGGCAATTTCTACTTCATAGGCTCTTCCCTTGTATTTGAAATTGATAACAGGCTCCCGCATCAGATATTCTTTAAATTCTCCCCGCTGCGCCTGTACCCATTTCAAGGGGAGCCCCACCGCAAGATGTATCTTTACATTATTATGATTTTCTCTAATTCCTCTGGCCTCTAACTCCTTGGCGATAGCTGCCATTGTCAGAATATAATTATCTTCATCTGCCTGCTTCTCTGCTACAAAACTCTTGTGGCCTTCCCCGATGATATAAAACTTTCCATCATATTCAATATAGTCCTTACTGAAAATCGGTGCGCTGTCACTCTTAATTACGTTGGTAGAAAACACCCTTCTGGAAGATTTTATATTGCCATAGCCATGATCAATTCCGATAATCATTGTTCCGTTGATGTTGTATTCTCTAATTTTTTCTGTCATATATTTTCCATCCTTTCGATTCCCGGCGGTTCTGCCGGTAATAATGTTGTTATTACGATTGTTGTTACTGCAACTTGTAGATAATATCATGGTAGATAACTTCCTCCGCTACCTGCTTGGCCTGTTCTCTCAATTTCCACATCTCCATCGTAGATGATGGATTGATTGGTGGATTCTTCTTTAAATACTGCTCCATAATCGTGTCAAGAAGTCCGTAAGCTTCTTCATTGACCTCTACTGCCTTTTCGTACAGTTTCCCACTGAGAAGCAGGCTTATAAATCTGCCTCGATTATTTTCCTTCATATAGGAAAGCCATATCTGCCCATACTTACCAATCTGCTGATCTGCTTCTATTCCAGATTCCATTTTCAGATTGGGATATAAAATTCCATCCACCTCCGTGTAAGTGCCGCCCATCTGTTCAAAAATTGATAATTCTTTACTCATAATCTTCTTTCTCCTTTGCAATAAAAAAGTCCACATACCTGCTTTTACACAAGTACATGGACTACCTAAAGTATCCTAATGTCATAGCCTGCCCTTCAATTGTCATAAATCTGTCATAAAACACAACCTTCTGTTCTGGAAATGCCCGTATCTTCAATGATTTTGCAACTTGATTTATCTCCTGCCGTGGCACACAAATAATATTTTTATCATAATCTAAAACTCCTTGATTTTACTGGATTTCCCTTTATTTACGGCACTTTCATCCTATCTTGTGGCAGACCTTTTTTAACGGTTGCTCACGATTGCCTTGCGCACCAAACAATATAACAGAGTGACATCACAAAACATTCTTCGCCTTCAGCTCGGTCAATTCCGAGTTGTTTTCACAACTAACATAGCTCTTGATATACGCTTTTTGTAGCTGTAGTATCAATACCATGTTTTGCTCCTAAATCAATAATGGTTTGCCCAAAAAGTTCTCTTTCATCCGGCTTCTCTTTTAATTCATAGTCTCTTTGAAAGGAGGTTTTCGCCTCATAAGGAAACTTTTTTGCCATTAGGTATGAAGATTCTACGATATTATCAGGCAATCTGATGTTTTCAGCCTTACTAATTAATTCAATCTCTTTCATTATTCCTTTCACTTTTTGTGAGGATTCTTCGTTGTCTAATACTTCGCCTAATGTCTTGTTTTCACTGGCAGTTACAAGCCCATAGGCAGCAATGAACATGTATTTACTCCATATTGCCTCAATATGTTTGTTGCTCCATTCAAACTTTATTTTTGCTTTACTCATTAATTCACATACGTCGTCAGCATTAATATCATTGCAATTTGGGTCTTGCCCAAAAGTAATTGTACAAGCTCCGCCATTTTGCTCAACAATACCATAAGACTTAATATGCGTGCCAACATAAACACAGGCAGGAAATATGATTCCTTTATCTGTTATTTTTCTGATTCTTTCATAAATATCAATGCCATTTAAAAGAGGTATTATTTTCGTATTAGTATCTAGCTTTGGAAGAACTTTTTTAATGGCATCTTCTAAATCATACTGTTTTACACAAATAAAGCAAATATCCAGCTTAGGCAATTCTTCACAATCATCTGTAGCAAGTGTTGGAATACATTTTAAGGTGCCCTCGGTTTTTGTTTGTAATGTTAATCCTTTTTCTTTTATTGCCTTTAAGTGCTTTCCTCTTGCGATGAAAAATATATTTATATCTGATTCGCTATCATTTAGTAGCCCAGTCATTTTTCCTCCAAAATAACCTCCTACTCCACCAACACCTAGAAAGGCAATATTTTTCATAACGTTTTACTCCATATATCATATGAATTATTTACAGTTACAATTGATTTGTAAATTCTGATTGTCATTGCCATTAAAGCTAAAACCTATTTGCTACCTTCCGCACTCAGTACATTTCTTATGATGCTGATCGATAACACCATTACACAACTTACAGGTAAATCGTTCTTTTTGTTCCTTCAAGAAAACTGGCATATTTTTATATGCATCTATTCCATTTTGCACAATATCCACATCATAATTTTGCATATATCGCTTATTCAAATCCTTTATCCTTGAACAAGGGAATTTGGGGCATTGAAAGCACCATAGTAATCCCTGGCTAAAACTACATTTCTTTTTCACACAATTACGACAGCTTTTACGTGTAATCTGCTCATCAGGAGCCCGGCATCCGGCACAAGGCTTTTTATCACTTAAATAGGCACTGCAGGCAAGACAGTTAACACCACAAGGAGCAATCATTGTTTCTAAGATATTTTCAATCATTTTCATATAAGGTGATCTTCCTTCTTTTATCAATAAGCTATTTTCCTGCTCATCTAGATAGAAGCTATCGGTTTACGATAGTGGTTATAACCGGCTTTCCTTCTCTATCAAGCAGCGGCGTTAACCCGCCAGCATAACCACTTACATGAAAAAGATAATTCACACCGGTTTCCTTATCCACCCAAATTTCAGTTACATTCATCGCTCCCTGAGAATACGTCTTTTCAAATCTTTCATTTTCCTTTGCCATTTTACTACCTCCAGATATTTGCAAATAATTTCATATAGGTCCTATACTCCAAAGTGAATCATGAACTTATTCTTCTCTATGGCTTCTCCGATTTTATCTGCCAGCTTTACCAGATTTTCATCAGTATTTATACGGGAATCACTTATCACAATATTCTGAAAAGCAGGTAATGATTCCGAATTCTACTTTAATCATTAGGCACCTTTGACTAATTTTTTTCACTCTCAATAATGGATTCAATAGAACAGTATCGGTTACCGCTAAGTCTTCCAAGGGGATCTAAACCTTGCCAATCAACTTCACGACCATCAGTCAAGTCATCCCTTATATGCGCCAGCTGCACCCTTCCGATTATTAAATTGCCTGCATTGGCACCTTCATCAACACATATGATTCGATCAAGTGTACATTCAAAAGATATTCTTGCTTCTTGAATACGACAAGGCTTTATTATCTTTGAAGGAATTAAATTGATATCCTGTAAATAATCTTCATCTTCTCCATAAGGTATCGGTTTCGCAGAGCTTTCCATTGCATTCCAGTGAAAAAGCTAAAAGGAGCAATGTTGGTTTTATCTTCATTATTTATTGATGATACCCATGCAATCGGTCTAGGTATAACGCAGCTTGTCAGCAGATCATGTGCCTGCCTGACTTCTAATGTCCTTAAATCTATTTCCACTTCAATTTCCCCCAAAAATTATATGCTGACTATTGTGTTTCTCAAATGAAATTATAACATGCCATTACCGGAAACACAATTTTCACTTTGCCTATCCAGACACTTTTTAGGTACGATATTCAATCGGCTTTGTCAGCTTGATTACAAGCGCCGCCGATACAAAGATAATTGCCCCGGTTATGCTGAGCATGATCTTCCCCACCACCAGTACCACCATGGTGATAATGCATATATTCCATGATGGTTTATTTGACATTGCTTAGTCCTCCAAATAGTGTAGAATTACATCCACCGCAGCCTTCACTCCATTTTCTTTGGCAATGTTTTCACCCAGTTTCTTTGCATTTCTTACAATATCATCACGTAATGCATAAGCAATACCTTCTGCCAGCTTATCTGCGGCAAGGTCCTTTTTATAGATTGGGAAAGCTCCCACCTTCAAATCATATGCCCTGTGTGCCCAGGCAAACTGATCATTTGAAAATGGTACGATTACGCTGGGTACTCCTGCTCGAAAGCCGGCTGCTGAAGTTCCTGCGCCTCCATGATGACAGACAGCCGCCATTTGAGGAAATAGCCAGGAATGTGGTACTGATCCAATGGCATAAATATTGTCCGGTAGGGACTCCTCACCACGCAAGCCGGAAACAACACCACGTTTTCCCGCCTTCTTCAATCCTTCCACCACAATTTGCAGAAGCTCCTCGTAATTTCCCAATGCTGTCATGCTGCCAAAGCCAATATAAATCGGCTTATCTCCATTGCTTAGAAACTCCATTAAATCCTTTGACGGTATATAATCTGTTTGTTCTTCTACAAACCAATAACCATTTTGATGAATGTTTTCGTTCCAGTCACGAGGGCGCGGAAATACATAATTGCTGCATGAAACCACCGCCGGATAGTTTGCCGAAACCCTTTCAAAGGGACAGTGAAAATCCTGTGGCAGGCTTCCCTTTTCTTTTTTCCAAAAGCTTTTCAGGGAACTCTTGGATGCAATCCACAGCATGGTTTGTATCATTTTGTAGCTGAGTGTAAGGTTCCTCTTATTGTGCTTTGCTTTCCCGTACATAACAACCGACAGATATTCTGTAGTTTTGTGCATTGGAAACGGTGAAGCCATAATCGCTGGGATTCCCATTTCTTTTGCTGCAAAATAGCCAATGGTACACCCTGGATGATAAATAATCAAATCACTTCCGATGCATGCGGCATACATATCTGCAACCATATGCACACCATATGCTTTCATTTTATTAAAAGTCAGCAGCATTTTTAATGGATTATCAGATGAGCCTGCGGCTTCAAGCAGCTTGGGATCCACATCTATATTGGAAAGTCCCGCCTTTAACGGAAAACATTCAATACCATAGCTTTCTATAAAATCTTTAAACTCACTGCTGCCCGTAATTCGTACCTCAAATCCCCGTGCTTTTATTTCTTGTGCCAATGCAATATATGGCTGAAAGTCTCCTCTTGAACCGGAACATAAAATTGTAATCATCAAAACCCTCCTGTTGTATTAACCGACACCATGTTGTATGATGTTTAGTATATAATGCTGACTACACAACATCAACCAACAATTATAAATGAAGTGTCGGATTACAAAGGAGATTTAATCATGAATAAACAGCTGGAAGTAACCGCTCAAACCCGTAAAAATTTGATGGATGCCTTTTGGGAAATCTATAAGATTAAAAGAATTGAAAAAATTACTGTAAAAGAAATTACTGCCAAAGCAGGTTATAACCGTGGCACCTTTTATGAATATTTTTCCGATGTCTATCACCTTCTGGATGAAATTGAGAATTCGTTAATTCCATCTGTTGATGAATTACCTTCTTTCACTTCTAACAGCCGAAGCATTGGTGTTCCATTGGAGAGTTTTATGCAGCTTTATGAAGATAACAGTAAATACTATTCGGTTCTTTTAGGAGAAAACGGTGACCCTGCTTTTGCCGCTAAACTAAAAAAGCAAATTAAGTCCTCACTTCTTTCATTATTTACGAATGATAATACTGACTTAACTACATTAGATTATACTTTGGAGTATATTCTTTCCGCTATGGTTGGTGTTATGAGCTACTGGTTTAGCCAAAACCAGAATATTTCAAAAGAGCAGTTAGTTGCATTAATCCATCATATGAGTAATTACTCCATTCCATTATGAAAATATTCTTGACGCAATAGAGGAAAAACTCTTTTTTATAATAAAGCTATTACACAGGATTTACCTGTTTACAACGGAAGTTACGACCGGTTTTCCTTCCCTGATTTCAGTTACATTTTAAGTAACTGAATATCATTATTAAAGTCTTATTTGCCCTTCTTTATCAAATTTTTTCCTTAAGGCGCGCTCTGTAGGTATGAACGTACCAATCAGACAAGCCACTTGAACATAGCAGAGAATAAGACCCACATTTCCGATCATATCTTTATTATGTCCAATCAGAAAAAGCATCATGATAACGGAAATTCCAACCATTATCCAGCCGCACCAGAACCAGAGTCTGCCACAGTAATGATGGGCAAACTCCCAAGTAGCCTTATTCTTCATCGACATTCTGGTTCGATATCCGAAAACCATATTGATATTTTCCGGCACATGGTTTATAAAATATCTCCCAAACCCTATCATCGTAAGCGGAATTAATGATCCCATTAAAAACATAAACCACCAAAATCCCATACCGTACCTCCTAAATACGCTCTCTTTTTCCTTCACTGCTAATCTTACTTAAGTCTTATCCAAATATCCATCTCATTGTAGTGATCCAATATTTTATTATTGCTTTACAGCACTTCCTCTGGGAAAAAGTACTCCACATATTTTTCATAGACATCCTGTGCCGAGAGACAAGTGTCCATAAGATATCCTTTTTCTGTTTGATACTCATTAAGTCCTCGATAGTAAAATGCTTTATGGTTTTCGCCGATGATAAATGGCATAATATTGTTTTTTAAACACTCCTTAAACATAATTAATCTGCCGGTCCGGCCATTTCCATCTTGATAAGGATGGATACGTTCAAATCTAAAATGGAATTCTATGATGTCCTCTACTGTATTTTTTTTCATCCATTGTACCACTTTTAAGCAGTCTGTGATATTCCTTAATCATATCTTCCGTCAGCTTTTCTTCCGCATGATTCAGCATATAGTCAAAACATTTAAAGTGATTGAGTGTTTCCACAATATCATCCACCCTAATCGGCTCCTCCGATTCATTTAAGATTGTATTCGTTTCAAAAATATATCTTGTCTGATCTTCTGTCAGCCGACTGCCTTCAATCCTATTTGAGTTATAAGAAAAGTCTACTTGAGTCTTATGGTAAAGCCCTCCCTTAAGCTGCATCTCTTTTTCTTCTTTTAATAATTTCAGCAATGAATCCGTCATCTTACTCCCCAATTCTAACTATACTATTTATTAATGTTTTCCGGTAATATCGCTTTACCAAATCTTACTATTATCATACTTTATTTTTATCACCCTTTCAACAAAAAAATTGCCTGGGACTTAATTCTCTTATCTCAATTCATGAACTATTCCGATAAAAGCACCCTATCCAAAGTTCATATATAGTTCATTTAACCGTGATATTTTTAGTTCATCAAGAAATCAAGATAGGAGGACTGTAAAATGTCAAAGCTAAATCTTAAAAATATCCATAAAACCTACCGAAATGGTGAAACTGTCCATGCGCTGAAAGATGTCACCCTGTCTTTTAATGAGTGTGAATTTGTTTCCATTCTTGGGCCGTCCGGTTGCGGCAAGACGACCTTGCTTAATGTCATAGGCGGTCTCGACCAGTATGATGAAGGTGATCTTTTAGTCAATGGTGAATCCACCAAATGCTATGCTGACGCAGACTGGGATGCCTACCGCAATCACTCGATCGGTTTTGTATTCCAAAGCTACAACCTGATTCCGCACTTATCCATTCTGCAAAATGTCGAGCTTGCATTATCTCTTTCTGGCATTGGTGCCGAAGAGAAAAAGCGCAAGGCCAGGGAAGTCTTGCGTAAAGTGGGACTGGAAAATATAATGCAAAAAAAGCCCAATCAAATTTCCGGCGGGCAAGCACAGCGGGTATCCATCGCCAGAGCACTGGTGAATGACCCCGATATTATCCTTGCCGATGAGCCAACCGGAGCATTGGACAGCGGTACCGGTCTTCGCGTAATGGAAATTCTAAAGGAAATATCAAAAACAAAGCTCGTTATTATGGTTACTCACAATATCGAGCTGGCCCGGGAATACAGTACACGCATTGTGGAGCTGCTGGACGGTGAAGTGGTTTCTGACAGCCTGCCAGCAGCCGCCGTAGAGGATACCCTTATTTTCACAAAGCCCGAGCAAAAGAAAACATCTTTATCGCCTATAGCCGCATTATCACTATCGTTCCAAAACTTATTAACGAAAAAGAGCCGGACGTTTTTCACCTCGCTGGCTGGTGGTATCGGCATTGTCGGTGTTGCACTTGTTTTGGCACTGTCGGGCGGCCTGTCGGCTTATATGGGTGGTATGCAGAGTGATGCGCTATCCGGTTACCCTATTTCCATCAGTACCGCAGAGGAAAATGCCCTCACCGGCACGAAACCCGATTATGTTCGCTATCCGGGTGCAGATATTCTCTACCGCGACGACGAGAGCGAATATACCACGTCCCACACAAATGTGCTGACCGGGGAGTACCTCGACTATATTGCCAATCTTGAAACTGCATTGCCGGGTTCGGTCAATTCCATCGCCTACTCTCGCGGTGTGCGCCTTGACCTCATTAACCTTGTGCCGGAGAAACAAATTATTGACAATACCTTTATTACCACCGGGGTGGAGGAAGAAGTCGGCGTTATGGGCATGGGCAGTACCTACATGCAGGTTATGCCGGAGCATACCGATTTCATATTGGCGCAATACGATCTGATCGGTTCGGGAAGCCGTCTGCCGGTGAACGAGAACGAAATTATTCTTGTTGTGGATGAGTACAATCAGATGGATGTGGACTTTTTTAATAAGCTGGGTATCCACAATGGAATCAATGACTATAAACTAACAGACTTTATCGGCAAATCTATTGCAAAGGTGCTTCCAAATGATGTGTTCTACACCGAAAAAGACGGCCTATACCTGACGGCGGGGCCGGAGGATTATGATCGGCTGCTTCATGACCCGGCGGGGATTTATCTTACTGTTGTTGGTGTTCTGCGTCCGAAGCCAAGTGCTGCTGGAAACTACTTTAACGAGGGCGTTGTCTGTACACCGGCACTAACACAGTGGGTCTTGAATCAGGCCACAACTTCTCAAATAGCTGATGCACAGGCAGTCGCAGACTACGATATCCACACCGGCCTGCCTTTTGAGGATGATGAAACGAAAGCAAAACAAATGAGGAGGCTGGGCGTCGATCCGCTCCCCACCGCTATCGATATCTACCCCGTCGATTTTGCCGCCAACGACATGATTATGGACTATCTCGACACTTGGAATACAGATAAGCCTGACGCAGAGCAGGTTGTCTACACCAACAATGCAACTACCCTTACCAGTGTCACCGGTTCTTTGATTTCCACCATATACTATGCGCTTATCGTATTCGCATGTATCTCGCTGGCCGTGTCGGGGCTGATGATTGCCATTATCACCTATGTGTCCGTTGTGGAACGCACAAAGGAAATCGGCATCCTGCGCTCAATTGGTGCCAGAAAGCAGGACATTACCCATGTGTTTGAGGCTGAAACGCTGATTATCGGTTTCATTGCGGGCGTTATCGGAATTGCCATCTCCGGTCTGCTTACTCTCCCCATCAATGCTGCAATTTTGCAAACAGCAGGGGTAGAAAATATCGCAGGGCTTGGCCTGATTCAAATTATCCTGCTTTTGCTGGGCAGTATGGTATTGACGCTGGCAGCCGGTTTCATCCCGGCAAAACTGGCGGCAAAAAAGGACCCTGTTGTGGCGTTACGGACAGAGTAGTGTTATAATCAGCATAAACAGGGGGTGATTTCATGTTTAACATTCTTGTTGTTGATGACAATGACAATATCAGAAATCTGATTATAGAGCGACTTCAAGGGGAAGGCTACCACGCCTTTCCCGCCGCCGATGGCGTGCAGGCACTTGAGATAATGGAGCATGAGCATATCGACTTGATGATTGCAGATATCATGATGCCGCACATGGATGGTTATGAACTTACCGCCCAGCTGCGTGGCGCGAGATACGAACTGCCGATTCTAATGATTACTGCGAAAGAACGCATTGAAGATAAAAAGCGCGGGTTCCATGTCGGCACGGACGATTATATGGTTAAGCCCATTGATTTTGAAGAAATGCTGCTGCGCGTGGAGGCATTATTACGGCGGGCCAAAATTAACAGTGAGAAAAAGCTGACCGTTGGCGATGTTGTTTTAGAGTACGACACCTTGACCGTAAAAGCAGGCAGCACAGAAACGCTGCTGCCGCAAAAAGAATTTCTGCTTTTATTCAAGCTGCTTTCCTATCCCAAAAAGATATTTACCCGCCGCGACCTGATGGATGAAATATGGGGTATGGATTCAGAGAGCGATGACCGTACTGTGGATGTTCATATCAAACGGCTGCGGGAAAAGTTTGAGAATGTACCCGACTTCAAAATTGTGACCATTCGGGGATTAGGCTATAAAGCTGAGAGGTGATTATGAAAAAACGACATTTAGGTTTTAAGTCCCTTTATGTAAAATGGACTGCCCTATTTCTTGGGCTGTGGTGGGGCCTCAATTTTATTATTATCGGTGTAATGGTGTCTGTCATTACGGTAGAGCGTATAAAAGTCCTATATCCGGTTGTTCGGGAAGTTGGCGGCACTTATTATAACTTTATTCGCAATAGTTTGTTAGCTTTTGCGGTCAGTCTGATCTTAGGGTCAATCATAATCATTCTGGCTGTTCGCAGTATTGTCAAACCTGTACGTGAGATTGCTCATGCAGCGGAAAAGGTTGCTTCCGGGGATTTTGATGCAACTGTCGAAGTGACGCGAAACGATGAACTGGGGCTTTTGGCTAATGACTTTAATACGATGACAAAGGAACTCAAAAGCATCGACGCACAGCGCTCCCAATTTGTATCCAGTGTATCTCACGAATTTCGGACACCCATTACATCTATTAAGGGCTATGCAGAGCTTTTACACCATGATGCCACTCAAAAAAATAAGATATCTGATGAAAAGAAGCAGCAATATTGTGACATTATCACAAGCGAAAGTACGCGGCTGATTACTCTTTCAAGTGACCTGCTGCGCCTGTCAGAGCTGGATAGCAAGGTCATTCGCCACACCTCAACATTTTCTATGGATGAACAAATACGCAAGGTTGTATTGCTTCTGGAACCACAGTGGTCGGCAAAGAATCTTTCATTTGACCTTGATCTGCAGGAAATAGAGTATCATGGTGATAAGGATTTGCTTGAGCAGGTTTGGATTAACCTGATCCAGAATGCCATTAAGTTTTCACATACTGATTGTACTATTGCTGTCCTCTTACACAATCAGGAAGATTGTTTCCGTTTCGAAATAACAGACTACGGTATCGGCATTCCGTTCGAAGACCAGGCGCATATATTTGATTCTTTTTATATGTCGAAAAAATCCCGTGAAAGTGGCGGCAACGGCTTGGGCCTTGCCATTGTGAAACGGATTGTTGAAATAGCCGGCGGCAAGATTTCTGTCCGCAGTGAACCAAATAAAGGAACAGCTTTTGAAATTGAATTACCTAAAAGCACTCATAATATTTCTTAATTTTTTCCCGCTTACCCCTTAATTTTCTTGCGGTAACATAAGTAACAAGAAAACATTTGAAAGGAGTATGTTGTATGATTGGTTTAGAAAAAAAGGTTCGAGCCGCATTGCTTATTTATGTTCTGCTGGGGGTTATCGGTATAGGAGTGTGCTTCATTATTGACTTTGTGATAAACGCAGGTGTCACGTGGTCATTATATGTACTGTATGCCGTTCCATTTTTATTTTTAGGGATGCTGCCACTATGTTTCCACTTTAAGCATAATAAAATAGTGTCACTGGCTGTCCTGTCAGTGCTTGTCATCCCGTTTCTATATCTTCTGGATACGATTGTTCCCACCAGCAACTGGTTTGTACCGCTGGCTCTGCCTGTAGCATTGAGGTTTCTCTTCGGACTCTGGGGCTGTGGAATTATCCTGAAATTTGCTAAAGTGAATAAATGGTTCATGTCAGCTTTTCTTCTCGGTATTTTCGGCTTCTTTATGACAATTACCACAGTACAAAGCGTCAGCGCGTTTACAGTCACGATACTCTCCCCCCTGATCATGATTATTGGACTTTTTTCCTTTACAATGATCGCTTCCACTCTCGCAGTTATTGGATATATTCGGGGAATTACACCTTTAAGCCGAAAACGAAAGGCCGGGAAAACACTGCAGATAGCAGAATAGAAAGGAGTAACACACATGGGTACAGACATTCTTATAGCCGATGATGATGTTCAAATTGCAACTTTAATTGAGGATAGTCTTGCCGATGAGGGATTCACCGCATCAGTTGTTCATGACGGGCAAGCGGTGCTGGATATGATAGAAAACAATGATTTCAAACTTATCCTTCTTGACATTATGATGCCCAAAATGGACGGACTGGAAGTTTGCCGCAAAATCCGTGACAAAACAAGCTGCCCCATTATTTTTGTGTCGGCCAAAAGCCGGACCTTCGATGCCATAGTTGGTCTGGAGATCGGCGGCGACGATTACATCAAAAAGCCCTTTGTGGTTGAGGAATTGGTTGCCAAAGTGAAAGCGCACATTCGCAGGGATAAACGTGGTCAGGCTGAAGCAAATCAGTCAGATGTCTGTCAATTGGGCGACTTGCGCATTTATTTTGATAATTATGAAGTTTTAAAAGGTGACACCCGCGTCGAACTTTCGACGCGGGAATTCCAGCTTCTACGTTATTTACTGAAAAATCGGGGCAAAGTGCTGACCCGTGAACAGATTTTTGACATGGTTTGGGGCCTGGATTATTCGGACATCGGCACCGTAACGGTTACAATTAAGAACCTGCGGGATAAAATCGACCCCGACAATCAAATCATCAAAACGGTTTGGGGTGTTGGCTATAAACTTGTTCGGCCTACGGGGGCAGCATTATGAGTATCAAATATAAAACCCCAGCCATGATGCTGATTATTTTTGTTGTAAACATCATAATTTTGCTGCTTTTTTCCAGTTCTACAGCATCCCATATTTATCGGATGCGATCACCGACTACCAACTGGATGCGGATATCCTGATTAATGAGGTTGCAGGGGTGATTGACGAAGGAAAACTTGTGAACGGGCTTTCTTACCTGAACTCCATGGCGGAGGAAGACAGCCAAATATCATTTGTTCTGGAAGATCTTGCCACACGGGAACAAATACATATCCCTTCCCAGAAGTCACGAAACTTGGGGTTTGCCGCATTTCGGACGGTGGAGCTTTCTGGAAAAGCATATACCCTTACCTTTTGGCGGGACATTGGCATCCTCCACAGCATCGATGGAACGCTTTACAGAATTACCCTGTTGGAGCTGATCGTCTTCTCACTCTCTTTTATTATTTGCGGTGCGATCATGCACATCCGGTATGTAAAACCGATCTTACACTTAAAGAACGAAACAGAAAAATTCTTACAGCAAGGTGCGAAGTTTACTCCTAAAAAACGCAGTGACGAGCTTGGAGAACTTGAAAACAGTTTTTACCGCATGACAGTGGAACTTGATGAGGAAAAAAGCAAACAGAATCAAATGATTGCTTCTATTTCTCACGACATCAAGACGCCGTTAACTTCTTTGATGGGTTTTTCAGAACGGCTTATCAAGAAAGACCTGGATAAGGAGAAACAGACGGCTTATCTTAAAAATATCTATACACAAGCCCAAAATATTGAATCTATTGTCGAGGATTTTGATGAGTATTTGAGTTTTTCCCTTGAGAGGCGCATGCACTTGCAAACGACGGAAGTTTCTTTTGTCTGCCGCCTGCTGGACGAAGAATACACTGAGCCGCTTATGGAGAAAGGTGCTTCTTTGATCCTCCAAAACAAGTGCGAAGATGGCACAACGATCAGTCTGGATATCGCAAAAATACGGCGGGTATTTGCAAACCTGATTGGAAACGCCCTGCGTCACAATGATGGAAACGAGCTTGTTGTTGCCGTCACCGCCGAAGAATACGGCAATTATATTCTCTTTACGATAAAAGATAACGGCAAAGGAGTTTCTGCCGAGGATTTTGAACATATTTTTGAGCCCTTCTATACATCGGATAAGAGCAGAAAGGTTTCCGGCTTGGGGCTTTCCATTTGCCGGCAAATTGTAGAGTCACACGGCGGTACCATATCTGCCAAGAATGCTGGTGGTGGATTTACTGTGATAATCAATATCCCGAAAGCATAAGCATACAACGATAATAAGCCCTCCGAAAAGAAGATCGGAGGGTTTAATTTTAGTGGGCAAAAGAAAAATAACCTTTTATATATACTGCAATCATGGTACCTGCCAAACAGAGCAGGGTGCTCCTTGCAACACCGGTCAGTGGATTCATGGTAACCATCACATGAGCTAATCTGGCTGCTCCGCCATCAACAATATCCGTAAACTGCTTGATGCCATTTTTTTCAAAGGCATTGAACAAGCTCTCTGTCAAGGCTCTTCGCTTTTTATGATCAATTTTCTCTATCCATTGATTTAATGCCGTACTTAGAAGCCGGGAACTTTTACAAAGCTCATCCTTACGACTAAAATGATTTCCATTGACCTTCCATGTGAGCAAATCATGCTGTAAGACTTTACTTCCGTCACTGGAAACCACCGTTTGCTTATCATCATATTCAAACAGCATCCCGACAACACTGTATTCCGGTGTAATACGTTTTACCTTATCCTTGATTTGTATATAATTTTCACTTTCTAAAAACTCCTTTGAAAATCCCGGACCATCATTATTATAAATACTAATGATATTTTTTTTGTGATCGGATGAAATCTTTGCCGCTGCATACACCGCAAGATTTCCACCCTTGGAGTGACCGCCCACACGATAATTCCGCGTGCTGTCCTGTATCATATCTTGAAGATAGTTTAATGCTGCCGTTTGTGAAGCAATTGTTTTGTAGCTCATGTCAAAGTCTTCTTTCCATGAGACCATGTTATTATCGGTACCCCGAAACGAAACATACACTGTATGATCATCAAGTTCGATGCATACGGCGGAAAACTGCTTTTCCTCTGCCGTATTGCAGTCATTTATGTAGTCGTAAATTCTTGCATTCTGAAATCTTGCAGATTTAGCCATGGCTTCCAGAACCAGGGGGGCAAATCTAAACATCTCTTTTGATTGATACATCTGTGTATGAGGATGCTTATTAAAATATAGTTTGCTTGCCTCCTTTATCGTAATAGCTGCTTCGGTGCCATATGGCGGTGCAATCTCCATAAAATCGATATAAGCAATCTGCGAAAAGATAACATTATCTACTTCGTTAAACTGTTTTTGCATAAATGTATACTTACCATAACTATTAATATAATCAATTATATTTGCCATGCTTTATCCTCTTTGCTTCCTCAAAACTTATAATCTGCGAATCTATAACAGATAAGCTTTCATATTTTCAGTTTATCTAAAAGATATTAAGGAGAAAGAGGAAAAAAATTAAGAAAAATTATAAGCTGTCCCCCTTTACATTGCAATAAAAGAAGTCCACATACCTGGTTTTACTCAAGTACATGGACTATCTATATCACTTTACATCGTATCGCTTAGTATCACCGTTCAAATGTCTCCCTACAAATAGACATCAACAGGAATATACTCCGTTTCAATGGATTTTTCTGTTTTTTCATTTGTGTCTGCTTCACTGTTTGCCTCGTCGTCTCCATTCTGCCGATCCGTCTTAGCGGCTTCCTGTATAGTTTCACCGGCCTGGGCAAGCATTGATACCTGTGAGGCCGTAGCGGCACGGGCTTTTTGCTGCATATCCGCCAATTCCTCTTCTTTTTTTTGAGTAACCATGCCTCTTTGTGAATCCAGCTTGATTTCAGACTCTAAAATTCCTGCTCTTCCTTCCATCTTTGTTGCTATACTGCCCTGTACCTTTGCCTGTTTCATAGAACCATCTGCAGAAAGCATCGCCTGCATACTTGCCTGTGACAGTCCGGAACTCTTCTCGCTGTTTCGGGCTGTATTCGTCTTCCCCGCCCCGCCTGTCAGCGTTTCCGCTGGAGCTGCACTTTCTTGCTGTTCTTTTCTCTTCTCTATTTGATGCTGCCGTAACTGTTGGTTCAGAGCGGTAATCTCCTGTTGTATTTCCTGTCTCTTTTTCATTTTTTCTTCAATTGCCATATCCTCATTTGATGAGATATCCTGCAATTTTTTCTGTGCATTTGCAATCTGGTTTTGAATATTTTTGCTGACAGAGTCTGTTGTCATACTTAGCCCAGCCTGCATATTGCTATTTTCGCTAATTCCATTAATTTTCATCATTGTGCCCTCCGTTTCTTACTTTTTCTTTCGGCACTTTTATTATTATAATATAGCGATTTGTTGCCAAACAACCTTTTTATGTTGTGAAGCAAAAAAGACACAGTTCATCCCACCATCAACATAATGCTCAGAAGAAAAGTATTCTCCTTCTGTTCTATATCAATATCGCCATAATATTTCTGCGCTATCTTACGAATATTCGTAAGTCCAAATCCATGATTTTCTTTATCCTGCTTTGTACTTGCAGGAAGACCTGTGTCCTCATCAAGTTCCACTATTTTCATCATACAATTTTCAATTTCGATTATGTAAGCATTTTTCTTACGGTACGAAGTGACAGATACATAGGGATTATTGCATCCTGTTGTTCCCTCCAGGGCATTTTCTATCCCATTATTCAAAATCACACTGATGTCAAAAGCACCTGCTTCTGTATCTATCGGATAATAAAATTCGCATTGAAATGCAATCTTCCTCGCTTCTGCCTCCTTTTGTTTTTGTGTCAGTATCACATCCGTAACCGGATTTCCGGTTTTAATTTGCGCTACACTTTCGCTCCACTTTATTTTCAAATCCGAAAGATAATTTTCTAATTCTTCTTTCTCTTTTTTCATAAAAAGATTTTCCAGTACCGAGAGATGATTGCCCATATCATGCTTTAATCCCCGAATATCGTTATATAATTTTTCTACTTCTCCAATATTGTTTTTGATGTTCGCAATCTGCTCTGCCAACAGGACATTTTCTTTTTCTTCCTTCTGCTTTTCCTTTATCCACTGATATACCACTATGGTAACAAATAAAGTGGAGCAAGAAACCACCTGATATATGGTTTCCAACAATTTGTATCCTCCATGCACATTCCAGATATATAACCCGGTATCACCTACATATATATCCGAAAAAATTTTAAAAGCAGAATAACCGGTCATCACCGTAAAAAGCATGGAAAGAAGTAATAAAAGTTCCTTTCTGCTTATATTTTCCTTTTTGTTTACATACACCTTATGTATTCCGGTAATCATTAGATACAGGAGCCCCCCTTTAATTATGCAGGTAATGAGCTCTGCAAACATAAAAATAATAAACTGCAGCGTAACCCTCTTCATCATATATGATGTATTTATGAAAAGGGTAAACATCAAACTCCTTGGCACCAATGCAATACCTTGTGCTATCCACTCAAGCAAATACATCGTTATTACTAGAAATACTTTTTGTTCTACATTTCTCCTGTCAATGATACACATCACAAGGAACGCCGCCGTCACTCCATATATTCTTGGAAATGAAATCAAAAACGGAACAAAATACAGTACCAGCATGACCGCAGAATAGCTTATTCCCACCATCCTGTCATATTTGTTTTTTTTGAGAAATGGTCCGGCAAAATAGTAAAGGAACCATCCTTCTATAGATAGACTGATGACTCCTGCCATACGGGAAACTATCGACCAATACATCTCCATATTTTCCATTCCTGTTTTCATCTCCTTTGGTTATACTTCATATATTTTTTTACAAAATCCGGGAAATTTTGTTTTGCCATCAGGGCTGTCCCCTTTTCCAAATAAATTGTCGTGGAATTATATTTTTCCACATATTTGAAATTTACAAGATACGCTCGGTGGGTTCTGAAAAAATTTTCTCCGGCCACAGCTGCAAGCTCAGACATTTTTCCATAGTATTCAATATCAGCATCTTTTTTGTGGATTACAATTTTTCTGTTAAATACCTCTGCGTAAATAATATCGTCAACCAATACCTTGCTATGTACCCCTCTAATATTTATCATTATATATTTTTCTTGCGTAATCGGCTGGTTTTCCCTATCTGAAAGACACTGTTTCATTGCTCTTAAGAAAACATTTTCAAACTTTTTATCATCAACAGGTTTTACCAGGTAGTGAAAAGCTCCTACATCAAATGCTTGAAATACATAATCCTCCATACCCGTTACAAAAATAAGAATGGTATTTTTATCTGCTTTTCGTAGTGCTCTTGCTGTTTCCATCCCATTTTGGCCCTGCATTTGAATATCTAAAAACAAAATATCTATCTGTTCTTCTGATTTCAGCAGTTCATCTCCCGAACTGAAAAAACTTATCTTGGCCTTTGGACAAATGCCATGTACTTTATTTCCAATCAACTCCCTGATATTCTCTTCATCATCGCATATTGCTATCTTCACGTTGCCACTTCCTTTGCAATTCTTTCTTTATCGCCTTTGATGTGATGCACTGTTTTCAGTCCAATAATATCACAAATTGTAGCTATAAACAATTCCAACGTATATCCTAATATACTTTAAGAAAACAGCCTATTCCTTTAATAATATGGCCATTTGCCATTTCCACAAAGCCACAGGCAAAATGATATGGGAAAGTCTTTCCTGCTGACATACTCATTGTCAAAATAGAGTTTGATTCCAGAATTCTTTTCAGGAAGAGTGCTCCTTTCAGCTTATTATCCCGTTCTGTACCCTCCGGTAATTTGCGTGCCTTTTTTTCACTGCCCGCTGCAACTGAAAGAACCGCTTTAAACAAAATCCTGCCCAGGAAAGTCTGGTTCAGGTCAGTGAATCTGGATTCTAATGTAATCGGTAACGATGGCTCTTTTGAGGGGATTTTTACACCACTCATTGTTTCAAACACCTGGTCAGTCACCAGGTCAAGCTTTGCTTCCCGATAGATATCATCTGCCGCCGGAACTTCTTTCTGTTCCCTTTCTTCTCCCTGTAGCTCCACATTTTCTGCCCAGATCACAGTGTTGGCATCCTTACATATCTGGACATTATAAGTCCCTTTTTCAACAATAAACCTTTTTCCTTCCAGCAAAAATACCGCCAGCTCCGCCACCGGGATCGTAAGTCTGACTTCGCCTGTTTCCCCCTGTTTCAAATATAACTTTGTGAATGCCTTCAGTTCCTTTTGGGGTTTCCACAATCTGGTTCCCGGTCCCGAGACATAACACTGTACTACCTCGGCACCATCCATTTTACCGGTATTGGTAATCTTTCCGGTAACTTCTATCCTTTCCCCATCTAAAGTCATGGAAAAATCCTGATATGCGAATTGGGTATAGCTTAATCCGTAGCCGAACGGATAACGGACCGCCTTCTTCGCCGTCTGATAATAGCGATATCCCACATAAATACTTTCTTTATATACTTCAGCGGCAGATTTCCCGTAGGTTTGGGAAAAAGGAACATCTTCATATTTTTCAACCCAGGTTTCGGCCAGACGTCCGGAGGGATTTCTTTTCCCAAATAGCAGTTCTGTGGTTGCGTATCCGCCATTTTGTCCCGGCAGATACATATTAAGAATAGCATTCACCTTTTCCACGAATGGCAGTTCCATACTGGATCCGCCAAATAAAATAACGGTAATTTCTTTCTTCCGGGCACAAAGTTTTTCAATTAATTGCAGCTGGTTTTCCGGCAGCTTCATGTTCTCTCTGTCAGCGCCTTCACCTTCCACATAATCCGTCAGACCTGCAAAAATCAGGATTTTATCATATTTCACAGCAGCATTAATGGCTTCCGAAATCAATTTTTCTTCCGGATCAACCTGATTTTCAAAATAACCCTTTACATAATGGTACTTCACCTTTGCCGCTTCAAACGACATTTGTGGCGTACTAAGTCTGGCCGGATGGATCATCGAACTGCCGGCTCCCTGATATCTCATTTTTTCAAACAGTTCACCTACTACAAGAAAAGAATCGCTCTCTTGCAATGGGAGCATTCCATCATTTTTTAAAAGCACTGCGGAATCCACTGCAATTTCTGCTGCCAGGGCATGATGTTCATTCCTCATCTGCTCTGTCAATTCACCTTTCTTTATTGGTTGCTTTATCTTATTTTTCTGGCATTTATTAATAAGATTTAACATGTTCTCCACAGCTTGATTCAATTTATTCTGCAGGAGATACCCGCTATTTACTGCATCTATAATCCATTTTCGGCAGATCGCCGTATCCCCCGGCATTTCCAGATCCAAACCTGCTGCCACGCCGTCCACTCTCTGATGGGTTGCCCCCCAATCTGAGATAACAGCACCGTCGAATCCCCATTCTTTTCTTAAAATATCCGTTAATAACCATGAATTCTCGCTGCAGTACGTTCCATTTATCCTGTTGTAGGCACACATCATGGTAAAGGGGACTGCTTCCTTTACTACCTTTTCAAAAGGCTTTAGATAGATTTCACGCATCGCTCTTTCATCTGCAACAGAATTTCCCACAAATCGGTAATTCTCTGAATTGTTCAGGGCAAAATGCTTCACCGAAACCCCTACTCCATTCTCCTGAATGCCTTTCACTTCGGCTGTACCGAAAGCACCAGCCAGTAATGGGTCTTCGGAAAAATATTCAAAATTGCGCCCACACAAAGGATTCTTTTTAATATTGACACCCGGTCCCAGCAAAACATCCACTTCGTAATTGGCACATTCTGCTGCAATTGCTTTTCCCATTCGATATACATTTTCCGGATTCCAACTGGAAGCCGTGGTGGCTGCCGTGGGAAAAGATGTGGCCGGTTCACTTTCCGATATCCCATTATCCTGAGAACCTCCGATCTGCTTTCTGAGTCCGTGAGGACCATCGGACATACTAAGGGCCGGAATATGTAATCTTGGAACCGGATTGGTATACATGAAATCTGTTCCTGATAAAAGTGTGGCTTTTTCCTCCAAAGTCAGTTCATTCAAGATTTCCTTTACATTCATTATTACCTGATCTCCTTCTAATTTGCAGATTCTATTTCTCCTGCTATCTTTTCACGATAACGGCTGCCATTCTGTTGTTCATTTGCCCATACGGCTTTCTGCTTCCCGGATAATGCTTTTTCTATTTTGATTATTTCTGCCGCCTGTTCTTCTGTTTCTTCTATATGCTTAAATTTCCGTATAATCTGCTGTTTTAATAATAAGGTTTTTTCAATATTCAGTAATACTAAAAGCAATGCTAAAACAATCCCTGTGATCACTTCAAAACCCACAAAAGAAAAGGTAATCAGGCTCTGCACCTGGGCACTCTGAACCACCGCAACCGTTTTCCCCGCTGCATTTAAAGATGGAGCCACATAACCGGAAGAAGCTAACAACAGATTAAAGATACCGGTACAAACACCTACTCCGGCAACCGCTATAATATTATAAATCGACATTGCAACTCCGTCACAGCGAATACTGCTTTTCCATTCCAGATGATCCAATGTATCTGCAAGCAATGCCATAAATACATATGCGCAAGGCAAGCCGCCGATGTTTTTAATAAACTGGCCGATCAGTACCACCGTCATACTATTGGCATTCAGACAACAGATAAAACTGCCGATGGCATATATGATAAACCCGATCATTGTCACATTTCTTTTACCGAACTTCTTTGCCAGCGGCCATACCAGGAAAATACCAAGCCCCATGGGAATTCCGCCAATCACCGAAATCATCGTCTGGGTGATTCCGTCATTGTAACTGCCCAGTACATAATTACAGAAATATACCAGACCAAGGTTCTTAAAGACCGTTCCTGCTGTAAAAATCAAAAAATAGATGAAAATAATCAGCATGTATTTATCTGAAAAGACAATCTTCAGCTGGGTCAAATATGGGATTTTCTTTTCTTCTATACTTTCCTCTGTGACCCGCTCTTTTGTAAAGAAATATTCCAGCAGGGTCAAAGGCAGTGCAAAAGCAGAAAGTATTCCCATGACCAGAATCCATTTGCTGCGGTCAACTCCCAGATACGGCATAATAATCATTGGAAATACCATCGCAACCAGAATCCCTGACATCATAATTGTTGAAATCTGATTGAATACCGAAAGTCCGCCTCTTGCCTTGGAATCTCTGGTGGATAACGGCACCATCAGATTATGGCTCATATTGTAAATGGTATAGGCAAAGGAATAAAACAAATTATAAGATAAAATTACCCAGATCACCATCACTATTTCATTCTGCTGAGGAACAGTAAACAGCAATATACCGCTGATTGTTAAAAGCGGTGCCGACAGTAAAATCCAGGGCCTGGCCTTTCCCTGCCCGGTTTTTGTCCGGTCAATGATATAGCCCATGATTACGTTGGTGATTGCATCAATTATTTTGGAAACAATCGGAAATATGGCCAGGAACGCCCCTCCCCACAATCCGGTTAGTTTCAAGACATCTGTATAATAGACGTTTAAGTAGGTTGCCAGCACTGCGTTTAAAAGCAGTGCCCCGCAAGGTCCAATCAGGTAACCCAGCCATTTTTCAGATGCCTTGACCTGATTACCCTTCACTTTGCTATTCCACATTTTTGCTGATAAGGCTTTTCCGCTCATTGATTCTTCTCCTCTCGATTTTGTAGCTTTAGACCTCATGATTACCGGCACTTAAACAGAAGGTTCTTCCATCAGGCAGCTCCACATCGGCTGTGGTATTGGCCGGTACCGCAATTTGATAAAAATAACTTCCATCCGCTTTTTTCTCCCAGTGGCAGCTTACCCGCCCATATACACTTTTGTATTCCGTTTCGGCAAATGTAAAATGCCCGCCCGGCTTTGGCGCAATAATAAAATGATTTCTGCCATCCACATGGATCCCGCACATTTCACGGAAAAGCCATTCACAGCAAGCACCTTTTGAATAATGATCAAGCGAAGCAATTCCGCCCTGGGCAGATGTTCCTTCCCATGACTCCCAGATGGTATTGGCTCCGCTCTTTGGCATAAACAGCCATCCCGGCATTTGCTCATTTTCCAATACTCGATATGCCGATTCCAGATCATACTGTTCTAAAACATCCAGAATTAACGGTGTCGATAAGAAGCCGGTTCCCAATCGCCAATGATATTGCTCCAACGCCTTAAGCAAACGTGTTCTGGCATAAGTTTTCTGTTTCTCATCCAGTAAATCAAAGTATAATGGCCGCACCAGTCTTGCCTGCTGATCGGTATCTAATGTAAAGCCGTCACACTTTACAAGCTCCTGATACGCTTGCCTGATCCGGGACGCCTTATCTTCGTAGAATCTGCTATCCTCGTTCTCTAAAAGCGCCGCTGCGATTTCTTTCATCAGCTCCATCACGTAGGCCGCATAAGCAGTTGCCACTTCCATGGGGGGACATACGAAATCTTTCCAGCTCATTTCATGTACTTCCGTAGGCTCTGCCCACTCACCATAGGCTTGCCCCACATTAACGATATATTTCCGCGCTTCTCCCTTTACCGGATTTCTTTTTGAAAGCAAGGCATTCTTCCCGCATCTCTTTAATACAAATCCGGCATATTTCTTCATTGCTTCATAATGATCTTCCAGAATCTTTGTATCTCCATAAATCTTCCAGAAACGATACGGAATGATTATACCGGCATCCGCCCAACCGCAGGCTCCATTCATGACCCGCATATAAAAATCCGTTCCGCCTTCCGGCGCAATCTGCGGAAACTTTCCATCTTTCGTCTGCCAGTCGGTAAGGTCTCTTTCATATTTGGCTGCAAATGTGGCATAATCCAATAAATACGCTGCAGAGTTAAAGAATATCTGTGCATCTCCCGTCCATCCGTGCCGTTCCCTGGTGGGGCAATCGGTTGGAATATCCGCAGAATTGTTCTTTGCTGACCAAAGAGTACTTTCTACCAGTTGATTCAACAACTCATTGGAACTATTGAACCTTGTTCTTTGCTCCATATCGGAGTAAACGGCAATTGCTGTGAAATCTTCCGCTTTTATCGTTACATCTGTTTCTACCAGAACATATTGAAAACCAAAGATTGCAAACTTCGTTTTATAGAAATTTTCTCCTTCTTTGCAGATATACTCTACCTGCTGCAATGGAGATGTCTTTCGCTTATTACTTACCTGGATATTTTTTTGCGTAAATTCACCCTGCTGGTCAAGCATTTCTCCAAAACGCAGAAAAATTCGCTGTCCTTCTTTCGCCATTACCTTAATTTCCAGATATCCTGCAATATTCTGGGAAAAATCAAGCACAGTCTTTCCAACCGGTGTCCTGATTGCTTTGGCCGGAAAATGTTCATGTTCTTTGATTTGCACATTATTGGCCGAAACCGGAATCACCTTGCAGGATGTGACCTTTGCCTTTTGATGATAAGATGGATATTTAGCTGCATAAACAATTTCTCCGTCCTTATTGTCCGCAAATTGAATCGGCCCATCATTACTCCAGTCAAAACTGTCATCTGAACAGATCGTTTCAATTGTTCCATCAGCTCCGGTCAGTTCCAACTGGGCAATCAGCTTCGTTTCCTTACCATAATAATTACGCATGCCCCATGCACCGACACAGCCTCGATACCAACCATCCGCAAGTTCATAGCTCAGGGTATTCTCTCCATCCTGCAGCAGCGCAAGGACATCATAGACCTGGTACTGAATTCGTTTGCGATAATCAGTGATCCCCGGCGCCAGAATATACTCTCCCACACGTCTTCCGTTCAACCGTGCTTCGTAGACTCCGCAAGCGGTAGTGTACAAACGCGCTTTTACGATTCCACAACTGTCATTACCCTGGGAAATCCGAAATTTCTTTTGAAAGCAGTCAACCGGATAACGATTCTTTTTCCGGGGTATATAATCTCCGGTAATCCAATAAGCCTTCCAATCCTCTTCCCGCAAAAGTCCCATTTCAAAATATGTTGATTCACTCCATGGACCTTCCTGATCTTCTTCATCCCAAAGTTTTACTTTCCATGTAACACGCTCACGGCTATTCAGGTTTTTCCCCATATATGGAATATGGGTCATCGTGCTTGATACGGCCTTTCCGGTATCCCAGACAATTTGGTCCTTTTCGTTTACTGCAAGAATCTGATAGGCACTCTGGCTCACTCCATCCTCGCAATTCCAGAATAATCTTGGTATCTGAATATCAATTCCGATGGGACGATCTAAATACTCCGTTCTTAAATTGATTGCTTTCATTGAAAAATATCCTCCGATTCATACCTGTATGAGTACCTTATATCTCTTATAATAGTGTAAATCGGCGTTTAATTGTTGTAATTATATTTCTTTTATTGTAAAATTATCTTTATATTTAGAAAATAAATATGTTGGAGGATTATGATAAGAGAAATTGATTATGAATATATCGCAGAAAATATCTCGAATATTTCAAGAATTGCTGTTCGTGTATATCAGGAAAAGAAACTTTTACACTTCTTCAACACCTCAAGCTTTCCAATCGATCCAGGGGCTCCATTTATTGAAGAACTGCTGCAAATCGAAAAAAATGTAAGTTATTACATCACACCGTTTTACCAATACTATGGTGTAATTAATTATATGGAGTATACGCTTATTATCGGACCCAGTTATCTGCTCCCGCCAACCCCTGCACAGATACGTGACTATATGTTCCTGCTTGGAATTGAAGAAAATTATAAACATTATTATAAAGAATTACTGGGCAGTATCACGCCAATGCCGTTGGAACTCTTTTTGCATTTACTTTGCATGGTGACATACTTCATTAGTGATAAAAAGATGAAAATATCGGAATTCCTGCTATACGATAGTTCCAGCAACATCCAGGCCCAGGAAATCTTTTCTCTGGAGGCCGGCGGAGCCATTAAGACTTCTGATTTTCTGCCGGCTGCCGTTCATGATACTTATAGATATGAAAAAGAAATGCTTGCCTACATCTCATCCGGTGATATAGAGGGGCTTAATAAACTATTCTCAAATACTTCTTCCGGTCAGGCTGGCAAAATGGCGGGAAATTACCTGCGCCAACTGAAAAATTTATTTATTACCGCTACCACCTTAATATCACGAGCCGCCATTGAAGGCGGTATGCCGCCTGAGGAAGCGCTCTCTCTCAGTGACCGTTACATCCAGCACAGCGAAAAATATAATAACCCTGAACAGATTGTGAATCTTCAGCATCATATGGTTCTTGATTATGCAACCCAAGTTCATGACTTAACCAAGGGGAAATCATACAACCAGTTTATGCGCACTATCACTTCCTATATTCATGATCATCTCACCGAAGATATCTCGGTTGAACAAATGGCTAAAGATCTCTTTATGTCACAAAGTTATCTTTCAACTAAATTCAAACAGGAAAGCGGAATGACTCTAAGTGCTTTTATTCAGCAGCAGAAAATCAAAAAGTCTAAGGAATACCTGCGGAATACTGATCGTTCTATTTTAGAGATCAGCACATTTCTTGGATTTTCCTCCCAGGGATATTTTCAAAATGTCTTTAAAAAATTAGTGGGAATGACCCCAAGAGAATACCGGGAGCAATAGCACGGCCATATAGCCACATCTTACCTGGTTGATCCGTTTATCATCAGATTAGCCAATGTTGTATATGACTGAATCTGCAGATTAGGCTTTCTGATCTTTCGCAAAATAATCTCCCCCGCCTGCTTGCCCATATCATAAACATCAATGTCCACAGTGGTCATTTGCGGGTTAGTGATACCTGTAAAAGGATAAGCATCAAATGTAATCAGGCCCATCTCATCAGGCACCGATATCCCTGCTTCCTGCATCCGGTTCATTGCTCCAAGTGCCAGATAATTGTTGGCACAGATTACCGCATCCGGCCGCTTAGCCAGGGAAAGAAGCTCTCCTTGCCGTTCCCAGCCCATTTCAATTGACGATTCACCTGTCCGGATATATTCCTCCGGTACCATGATCTTCTCTGCTTCCATAATATTCAGAAAACCCTGCCGCCGGCATTCGGAACCCACATCGTTTTTCCGGCCCCCGATAAATGCAATCTTCCGGTATCCCCTTTCCAGAAGATACCTTGCTGCTATTTCACCTGACAGGGTATTATTATTATCGATCCAGCATAACTGGGTCTTATATTCCGGGCATCCCAGAACGATATGGGGAAATTCTTCCTTCAGGATCACCTTTTCCAGTTCTTTGGAAACAATGGAGATGTGAAGGACGATACCATCTGCGCTTTTTTGGGCAATTGTATTCTTAAGCACCTCCATACTGTTTTCTTTGCTCACATTCACAATATGAAACCCATAACCTTTGGCTTCCATCGACCTTTGTAATCCCACCATAATTTCAAAAATGTGGGGATTTTCAAAGGCACAGTTCTTCCACAATTCCGTGGCAAACAGCACTGTTTTGGTGGATTGCCTGGCAAAATTCCTGGCCCGCAGATTAGGCTGGTAATGAAGCTCCTCCATCACCGCCTTGATTCGCAAAGCGGTTGCCTCCGATATGGAAGGGGAACCATTCATAACCTTGGAAACCGTTGCTGTGGAAACCCCCGCCTTTTGTGCCACATCCTTAATGGTAACTGCCATCTGACCACATCCTTTCCCGCTGTTTTCAATACTCTAATCCATTATACAGGAGCGGAACCGTCTTTACAACAGCCAGTAAGAATGACAAATCCATAAGCCATTACCGTAGTTTCGCAAAGCTCTTCCTGCCACAGAACACGTCTTCCTCTGATCAGTTCAGATGCTTCAACCGCTCTGTTTCCGGCATTCAGGATGACAATAATTTCCTCTTCCTCACAAAAACGGCGGAAAGCATATAAACTGCTGCCCTCCCCGGCCGATAAAGTCTCATAATCACCATGGGAAACAGCCCGGTGGGTCTTTCGCAGGGCAATCGCCTTTTGATAGAACAGGAATGCCGGATTAAGCGTATCCCACTTCATCGGCTGCCGGTATTCTTCTTCCAGCATTCCTTTAAGCATCTGCTCGTCACCATAGAAAACCGATGGTGCTCCAATGAACATCATTTGAAACAGTACCGCCAGCTTCCATTTTCTCATGTCCCCCCCGCATACCGAGTAAAAGCGGGAAACATCATGACTGTCCAGCAGATTAAGCTGCCCCCAAAGCATATTTTTCTTATACCGCATCCGCATATTGGTAACCCTGGCATCAAACGCTGCCGCACTGATGGATTCCTGTGCAAAAAAATAATTGCAGTGTTTCCGCAAATCATAGTTCATGGTTGAATCAAACTGACTGCCATCCAGCCAGTGAGCCGCATTTTCCCATACCTCGCCGATAATGAAGCAGTCCGGTTTGACAGCCTTTACTTCCTTGCGGAAGGCTCTCCAAAAACCATCATCCACTTCACTGGCAACATCAAGCCGCCAGCCATCGATATCGAACTCCCGAACCCAGTAAGCTCCTACCTTCAGCAGATACTCCATCACTTCCGGGTCAGAGGTATTCAACTTGGGCATCATCCGTTCATAGGCAAAACACTCATAGCCCGGAATCTCCTCCGGACTTTCAGGCCGTACCACCGGATAGGATAAACGGTAAAACCAATTCTTATAATGCGAGTCCTCCCCTTTAGATATCACATCCTCAAACGCAAAAAACTGCCAGCCGCAATGATTAAAAACCCCATCGATGATAACACGGATTCCCTTTTCATGGAAAACCGCCACCAGCTCCCGGAAGTCTTCATTGGTGCCGAAACAGGGATCAACGGAAAAATAATCGATAGTATCATATTTGTGATACTCTCCGGCCGCAAAAATTGGGTTGATGTAGATACAGTTAATTCCCAGTTCCCGGATATAATCCACATTTTCCGTAATTCCCCTGATTGTTCCGCCCAGCTTACTGTGGGTCGTGAGGTTACCATGTTTTCCGGTTCCGGGGCGATTGCTGATCTGTCTTCCGGCAGTGGCAAAACTGTCCGGAAAAATGTTGTAAATAACGGCTTCCTTCACCCATTCGGGGATCTGAACCAGATCCTCCCGGCGGTTAAAGGGAAGCTTATAATATTCGGAACGGTCATCCACCCGGCCTTCCCGAAAAAAGTCCGAATAGTAAAGTGTACTTTCGGTTTTATCCCACAATTCAAAATAATAATAAATTCTTTGATATGGGCTTTCCATTTCCACTTCATAATAGTCAAACCATTCGTCGGAAGCAACCACCTTCATCACCTCCCGGTGAAAAAGGATCGGTGTCTGCCGGCATGCCGTATCACCGTAATACAGAAAACACCTGTCAATATCATTTTTTGCTGTCCTGATTCGGAAACAAAGGCGTGTTTCACTAATCCCATGTGCATAATTAGACATGGGAATATGTAAGATACATTCTTTTTTCATGTTATGATTATCCTTTCATACCACCCACGGTCAGTCCTGATACCATATGCCTTTGGGCCAGCAGGAACATGATTAACACAGGCAGGGAGATTAACAGCGAAGCTGCTGAAAAAATCGGCCAGTTTCCCGAAGTTTCGGTAGCCTGCAGCGAATAAAGCCCGGCTGCCAGGGTATAGTTGCCGGCCCCTGTCATAAAGGTAATGGCATAGATATATTCATTCCAGACGTAAATCAGAATCATCACCGAAGTTACGATCACCGATGGTTTGGCCAGAGGCAGAATTATATCCACTGCCAGCCGGAAATCTCCCGCCCCGTCGATTTTAGCTGCTTCTTCAATGCCCCGGGGAATGGTATCAAAATATCCCTTCATATTCCATAAACCAAAGATTGCCATGGTCCCGATATACACAATGATCAGACCCAATTTGGAATTGATCAGTCCCAGCGGGCGCAGCAAGCGATAAATGGCAAACATGGACAGTACCGAGGGGAAGGCATTCAGCAGCAGCAATATATAAAGAATGGTCTTTTTCCCTTTAAATCGATAACGGGAAAAGGCATATGCCGCCGGTATAGATACTCCTAAAGCAATCACAAGAGTACAAACCGCCATGATAATACTGTTTTTCAGCCACAGTAAAACCGGTTTTTCCATCAATACCGCCTGATAATTTTTAAAGGTTATTGCCTGGGGTATAAAAGAAAAATTGCTTTCAACCAGGCTGTTATGGGCATTTAAGGATACCGAAAAAGCATACAGTACCGGGAGCAGCGCCAAAAAACAACATCCCAGGAAAAAAAGATTGAGCAGCAGAGACTTTACTGTCTTTTTTATTTTTACATTCATTCACTGCCTCCTTCCTTCAATTCCTTCCGGGTAAATAGTGAAAATACGATCAGAATCATAAAGATCAGGATCGAGATGGCTGAACTAAAGCCATAGTTATTGGTTACAAAAGCATTTTCATAAGCATAAGTCAGGATGGTATGGATATTTGCTCCGGTCTTGGCTCCCGTCTGCTGGGTAAGAAGATAGATTACATCAAACTGCTTAAAAGTAGTAAAGACCGTAATGATCACCGCCGGTGCAATCACCGTTCTGATCATCGGCAGGGTAATCCGGACCGTCCGCTGCCAGGCATTGGCGCCATTCAGTCTGGCACATTCATAGTAGCTGGTATCCACACTTTGCAGGGCCCCGTCCATGATCATGATCATAAAAGGAAGGGCCAGCCACAAATTCACCACCATACAGCATAAAAAGGCCGACACATCATTGCTTAGCCACACTCTTCCGGTAATCCCCAGATCGGAAAGCCATTGGTTCAGCAGTCCGAACCGGGAATTGAAAATGCCCGTTTTCCACAGCAGAATCGACACATAACCGGGCATCGCCCAGGGAAACATCAAGATGGTCTTATACAGATTACGGAGCCTTAAACCGGGATTGTTTAACAGGCTGGCAATCACAAACGCCGCCGTAAGCTGAAAGAACATATTAAGCACAGTCCACAGCACGGTCACAAAAAAAGCCCTGATGAATCCCGAATCAATTACAAATAATGCAGTTTTATAGTTTTTCAGTCCCACAAAGGTAAAGTCGAACCAATGGTAAACATTCATATTCGTCAGGGATATATAACCTGTATAGATAATCGGAAACAGGACAATCAATCCGATCAGCACCAGCGACGGCACCGAATATGCATAAGGTATCCATCTCCCTTTCTTCTTTTTCATGCTTTATTCTCTCCTCTTATTTCATGGCTTCGATCAGCGTTTGGGCTTTATCCTGCCATTTTGCGGTTTCCTCCGGTATATCTGCATCATTCATATTTACGGCTACCAGCAGGTTTCCGGTAACAATGAACATCACATCCATTTCCGGTATGTTCGGCATGGGAACTGCCGATTCGGCAATCTGCTTCATAGTCATGATCAGGGGATCGGAAGCCACGCTTTCTTCTTCATAGCTAAGCGTATTGGCCGGTGCACATCCGCTGACCTGGGCCATGGCAACCCCCACTTCCGGTTTGGTGATGCATTCCAGAACCTTTGTCACCGCCTCTTTTTTGGTTTCGGCTGCCACCTTCAGAACATGAACGCCCTGCACTCCCGAGTAGGGGGCTAGCGGCAGTCCGGTTTCGTCTACCACCGGCATCGGAGCAAATCCCAAATCGATTCCTGCCTCTCTGGCTGTAGGCACCAGCCACGGTCCGCCGATAACCGAATCGGCATATCCCTCAATAAACAACGTATTTACCGTGGAATACTCACTTTCCCCAGGCATATATTCTAAAAATTTACGATGATATTCCAGCGCTTTACTTACTTGATCGGAATTCAATTGCGGAACTCCGGTTTCATCAATCAGTTCTCCGCCGAATCCATGAATCCACGGAACGCTGTAATAGGCCGTACTGTGCTGTTCCACAAAACCGTATGTTCCTTCTCCTGTGTGCTCCTGCATATAAGCATACAGTTCTTCTGTCGTCCCGGGAACCATATCTTCCTTCATCCGTTCCCTGTTATATAAAAACAAAAGAGTTTCATAATAAATGGGCAATTGATACTGGGTTCCCTTATAGGAGGCGGCTGACCGCGTCACTTCCAGATAATTGGCCAGTATATCCTCTGAAATAAAGTCCGATATGGGAGCTAAAATACCCATTTCCGCATAAACCCCAATCTTGTCGTGGGCAAAAAAGTACAGGTCCGGTGCCGCGGCAGGATCATTTCCCACCAGCTTCAGCGCATCTGTCAGACCATCCTTTTTCTCCAATACCACCGTAATCTCCGGTTCCAGCTCCACAAATGCCTCCTGCAAAACATTGGCTACGGCCACTTCCTTGTCATGCCATATGGTAATGGTTACCGGCCCTTCCTCTTTCGATGCTGCGGTACAGCCTGACAGACAAAGAGCTGCCGTTAAGGCGGTACATATAATACTGATTAGCCTTATTCTCATTTTTATATCTATACTCCTTTCCAACCATACCGCGCTTAAGCGGCATCAACAAAGTCTTCCATATGTAGGGGATAAAAGAGGAACGTAGCCGTTCCTCTTTTCCCTGTATTTTGACGTTACTGCTTTTTCCTGCGATAAACATAGATCCCTGTACCACCGGCAGCCACAACAACTACTGCCACGATGACAATAATCAGGATATTTGAGTTGCCTGCCTTGGAAACCTCTTCCGGAACAGCCGGACTCTCTGCCGTGTCTTCCTGTACTTCTGCCGGGGCTGTCACAGCAGGTTCTTCATAGAACACTTCATAATTCTCTACATCGGTAATTACGACCCATACATCCTTCGGTTCCACTGCAATATCCGTTGTCTGCACTTCTCCAAGAGTACCGTTTACAATAATAGAATTTACCCAATTGGGGACAGAATATGTATACCAGTCGCCTTCTGTTTCCATTTCCTGGCCCGGCCAGTTGGCAAATACATTGGTTCCGTCCGGTGCCGACCAAGCCCACAGGCAGGGCATCAGCCAATCTGCGGGAACCTTGGCATGAACTTTGATCATATCCTCAGCAGGTACTTCCACAACCGGCTTCTCATAGGAAAGGGTATAATTTTCCGCATCCTCCACTACAATCCAGGCATTCTTACTTTCAATGGAAATATCCGCTGTCTGCACGCTGCCGGCGTTGGCATTGAGAATCACCGAATTGACCCATGCGGGTATTTTCATGGCAAACCATCCATCCGTACCCGACTGCATTTCTTCTCCCGGCCAGTTGGCATATACATTGGTTCCATCCGGTGCTGACCAGGCCCACAGGCAAGGTGCTTCCCAATCTGCCGGCAACTGGGCATAAACGGTAATCTGAGCAGTATATTCCGGCTTATCTCCGGTGGTCAGCTGTTCAAATGAAGCCTCTGCCTTCTCCTGACTTTCCACGGTTACCCACACATCCCGGGATTCGGTGGCCAGGTCACTGGTCTGAACCGTACCCTCATTGGCATTAATGATAATCGAGGAGACGAAAGAAGGTACATAGCAATAATACCATCCTTTATTGTTGGTGTCTTCTTTCATTGCTTCGCCCGGCCACGCCTCAAAAGCATTGGTGCCATCTTCGCCCCATGCCCACAGGCAGGGTGCCTGCCAGTCTTCCGGTACCTGGGTGTAAACAATTTTGAACTCCTCCTCGGCATAAACCTTACCAAAGGGTATCAGTCCCAGGCAAATGACCGCCGCAACCGCGATAAAAATCTTTATTAACAGTTTATCTGTTCCTATTTTCATTCTTTGCTTAATCCTCCCATCCATTTAATAGTTTACTTATAATCCCTAGGTGATTGTATCTTTATATTATCATCATTTTTTGATAAACACAATATATATTTAGGTAACCGTTTACCCGCTCTAATTCCCTATATTTAGCCTTTTACTTTTTCGCTTTTTTATTTTTAGGTAACAGTTTCCTTTTTTTATTGAATGTTTTTTACAAAGCAAAAAGCCCACGTACTTACCCCAACAATAAGTACATGGACTCCTATCCGCCATCCTGGATAAATGCTAAATCAGACTACATGGTATGAAACAGTTTTTAGCATCGATTGGAATGACTCCCTCACACATGCAGATAATTCCTCCACACCCCTGTTCTACAGATGCCTTATCTAAAACAGCAAATTTCTTAACTTCTCGGCTATCGGGGTTTGCCGACTTCTTTATTTCCAATGGATGAACCAAATTATTTTGCTCTACAAAAATATCAATCTCTTTTGCATTGGAATCCCGGTAATAAGTCATATTTACTTTATTCTGTGAATAAGAATAGCTTTTCAGCATTTCAATAATGACAAAGTTTTCAAAGTAATGACCACTGGCCGCTCCATTCATCAGGGTTTCTCTGGTCAGCCACATGGAAAGATGAGCCGCCAGACCGGTATCACAAAAATACAGCTTAGGTGTTTTCGTAATACGTTTCAGCGCATTATTGGCATATGGCTGCAAAAGATAGACAATTCCCATTCCCGCCAAAAGTTGAAGCCATTCTTTTGCCGTCGGCTGCGAAATCTCCGCTGCATCGGAGAGTGTTTTGTAGTTAATTTGTGCTGAAACAAGTGCCGCACAAGCTGTCAAAAATTTGCCAAAGCGTAAAGTATCTGTAATACCGCCAAGTTCTGCAATGTCTCGCATGAGGTAGGTATTAATATATGCGTCATAATATTCTTGCCTCTGCTCAGCATCCGCATGAATGACTTGTGGCATCCCTCCCCGCCAGATATGCTCAAATACACTGACAATATCATTTTTAGGCGCTTGTGTCTGCCGCGCCTGCAAACATGGTAAACTAAAATCCATATTATCTTCAAAAAACACTTTATCCTTTTCACTTTTTGACAGGCTATATAATTCCAAAATTCCGATTCTGCCAGCCAGCGTTTCTCTGACATTCTTCATTATTTCAAACTGTTGTGAGCCGGTCAGCCAAAAAAGTCCTGTGGCATCACTTTCATCGCAAAGTATTTTAATCTGGCTGAATAATTCCGGTGCATACTGCACCTCATCAATAATAATAGGCGGTTTATAGGTCTGAAAAAAAAGAACCGGATCCGTCTTTGCAAGATTGCGTGCCATTAAATTGTCAAGTGTAACGTATGTTCTGCTTTGTCCCTCCGCCAAATGCTTCAGCATCGTAGTTTTACCGACCTGCCTTGCCCCGGTTACAAGTACAACTTTAAAAAAATCGCTCATTCGGATAAATTTCCGCTCTAAGCTTCTTTTAATATAATTCATAGTTCACCTCTTTTACGAAAATATAAAGTCAACTTTATAATATCATTATTTTTTTAAATTGTCAAAATTAAAATCAACATGTCCGTTGTCTCCACGGTTCAAGCAACAACGGCTCCCGTTAAATCGGGAGCCGCAAAACATTACTTTATTTTACTTTGAGAACACTTTTTCACCTTCGTAATATGTTGCCGTAACAGTCGCCAAACTGGCCGGTGTCTCTAAAATATTGTTATCAATTACCGCAAAGTCTGCCGACTTGCCTACGGTTATCGTGCCTGTTATATTTTCCATCGAGTTGGCATAAGCACCCTGGTAAGTGAAAACATCAATTGCCTGTTCCGCTGTAATTGCTTCATTTATATTAAGCGGCTGGTAAAGTGTCGTGGTATCGGTGGTTTGAGATGCCGGTCTTTGTCTTGTTATGGCGGTTTCTAAGCCAATAAGGGGAGAAAACTCAGGTGATACGGGGTAATCGCTGTGGGCTGCTGTAGCAATACCATTGTCAATAAAGGTTTTTATCGGATATACCTGGTCTGCCCTTTCGTCTCCCAAATATCTGAGATCGGATCCCATAGTTTCTTCCGAGTTGAAAGCCCAAAACGGCGGTACAACAGCCACAATGCCCATATCCTTAAAGCGTACAAAATCCTTTTCATCCACAAGCTGTACATGCGCAAGAGCATTTCTGTGTTCGGTGGATAATCCTTCCATGCAGTCAAGAGTCATTGTAATAGCAGCATCGCCTATTGCATGAACGTGTATTCTGATTCCATTCTCGTCGCAAAGCTTAAAGGCCTTCGCCAGTTCATCATTTTTCCAAATAGCGATACCGTGATAATCGGGCTGTGAAGCATAATCGTCCTTCAGGTATGCCGTTCCCCCTTCCAAAACACCATCCGCAAAGTACTTGCAGGTTGATATGGTAATCTTTTGGTCAGGAACATCCTTATATTTTGCCATTTCTTTAGCAACCCATTCTATTTGTTCTTCATACTTATCAGGTGTTACCTGAAAAGCTATGGCTAAATGAAGCTTTAATTCATTATTGCTTGCAAGCTCCCTATAAGCCTGATACAATGGGCTGTCCGTCGGAACAAGCGCATCGAGAGCACCTGTAACACCAAAACTGGTAAGCATTTTTTGGGTTTTAAGTATTGATGCTTTATATTCGTCTACTGTGACAGGCGGAAAGGAATTGAGTACAAGGTCCATTGCTGCCGGCTCCCTAAAGGTTCCGCTGACTTCACCTTTGGAATTCAGCACAAATGAGCCTTCGCCCCGGGGAACTTCCGTTTCGGGTGTAACACCTGCCTGTTCGATAGCTTTTGAATTGGCCCACAGTGAATGACCATCAAGAGAGCGAATACCGATGGGAATTTCAGAGTTTACCGCATCCAGAATTTCCTTTGTGGGACCATTAACGTCGAAGACAGCATTCTGCCATCCTGTGCCTCTAACATACTTGATATCGGGGTTGTCCTCCAAATACTTCTTCAGTGCACTTACATATTGATCTACCGTGGGATTAATGGCCGGCACATAATCTCTAAAGTCAAAAGGCCCCATGGCCGCAGATCCCGCTATATGAACGTGGGCATCAAAGAATCCGGGAGTGACAAATTGTCCCTTTAAATCAACTTTATTGCATTTATCTCCGGCAAATGCAAGAGCCTCCTCATATGCTCCGACAAATGCAAACTTTCCATCCGCTACCACAACTGCTTCCGCATCAGGATTGCTTTTGTCATTTGTAAAAATTGTTCCGTTGTAATACAATGTTTTTGTGCTTTCATTACTTGAATCTTTTGCCGCACATGCCGTTGTCAGCACCATAAGCATAACTGCCAGCAATATTGAAATTGCTCTTCTTGTTTTTCTCATAAGCTTGTCCTCCAAGGTATAATGTTAAGATACCTTCTAAGATACCACACCTGCAATTACAAAAATCGAAACTTACAAAAATGTAAGTTTCAACTTTTACTCATTCACTGTCAACCGGTAGCCCCTGCCACGACTCTGATCAATTTCTATGCTTTTTTCCGCACCGGCAGCGTCCAAGCCCAATTTTTTCCTAAGCCGGTGCATTTGTACATAAAGAGCGCGAATATCATCATTGGGATCCAATCCGGATGTCATTTCATATAATTCCTGAGGCGTAAAGTACATGCCGGAATTGGACGCAAGCAGATGAAATATGTTATATTCCCGGGGATGCAGCAGAACATCCTTTCCTTCGTGAAACACCCGCCGGGCACTGTGGTCAAAGGTAAACTTCCCAATCTGTTCCACTAACGCTGCCCCAATTTCCTCGGGCGGATTGCGCAAACGACTGACTTCAAGGGCAATCGCCTCCGGCTCTACCGGTTTCATGATATAACCGCTGGAGCCTAAAGAAAACGCATCCACCGCATATTCAGAAAAACCGGTAATAAATATAATATTGATTTTTTCGTGTATCTTTTGAAGCCGCCCGGCAAGCGTTAAGCCGCTCATTACTCTCATATCAATATCCAGAAATGCAACATCTATGATTGTTTCCTCCGCATAGATAAGTGCGTCATTTGCGGATAAGAAGCCGGTAAGGGTACAATTTGGTATTGCCTTTCGGATGGCTTTCTCTGCCAAAAACAATCCAGGTTTTTCATCGTCCACCGCTATAATATTCATAGCCCTCTACCTCCTGTCTTCGGAATCAGCATCGTAACTGTTGTACCGACACCGGGTATACTTTCTATCATAAGCTGCCCGCCGCAAAGGGTTTCCAATCTGCTGCGTACATTGGCAATTCCAATATGGGAGCGGCAATCCTCCTCCCTCGTACCTGCCGCGAAGCCTACTCCATCATCTGTAACCGCAATCCGCCAAAAAGCTTCGTCCTCCTCTGTGCGTATTGTTATCAGCCCGCCTTCCTCTTTTCTGGTAATTCCATGCCTGACCGCATTCTCAACAATCGGCTGCAGGGTAAGGGGCGGCAAGTCAAAAGCTGTCACCGGCGTATCATATTTCGTCTGTATCAGGTCACCAAACCGCCTTTTTTCTAATGACAAATAAAGATCCACGTGCTGTAGCTCCTTCTCAAAAGGAATCAGACCTTTGTATGTGATGGAATCCATGTTACCGCGAAGATATTTTGAAAAATCCCGCACAGCCGCTGCCGACTGTTCCGAACCCTCAACAATACACAGGTATTCGATTGATGCCAGAGAATTATACAAAAAGTGCGGCTGGATCTGACTTAACATAATGGCAATACGATTTTCTTTCAGCTCTAACTCCTTTAGCTGCATTTGATGCTTTAAGTCCACCTGTATATTTACGTATATCAGCGCAACTGTACAGGATGCTCCGAATAATGCAATATATAAATCAGGAATAAACACTTCCAAGCCGTTGCACATCAGAGGTACAAGTACATAGAGAACCAGCGTAACCCATTCTCGTGTTTTCAAGATCTTAGCATAGTGTACAATAATCCACAGGAACAGAATCATTGATGTTATAAGGCTAATTTCCGAAACCCAAAATGTTGGCTGCCTGATATAATTATTAGACTCATCAAGACGAAAATAGATATCCCTGGTGAAAGCAATGATTGAAAAGGGAATTATCGCTATACCAAAAAAAGACATCATGACAAATACTTTTTTATTTACAGTGGTTTTACTGCCCAGATATTCATAGAGATACCATGCAAAAGCAAATATTTCAAATCCTGCCGTGCAATAGCATATGCAGTCAAAAATTCTAATTCCGATGCTGATCATGTAGCCGCTATGTCCGATCAGCATTAAAACAGCCGCACTGGCAAGAAAGTTTACCAAAAGACAAACTACATTTAAGAAAAACCAAAGCTGTATCCGGTCTTTCACGTTCAAAGAAACTACCAATAACATCAATATCAGAAAGGTTAATCCCGCTCCGAAAATATTTAGCAGAATACTAACAGTGTATGCTGTCATTTGCTCCTTTCCCTCCATTTATAAATTGGTCGCAATTTTTTTCAACATCTTTTATCTTTTTTATTGCTTTAATTCCGCTGCTAATTCACTGATGGTATTTATCATTGCTGATACTTCTTCAATAGACTTGGTCTGATGGTCTATATTTTCCGAAATAGTAATGGTCATGGCCTTATTTTCCTCTGCCACGCCAACCAGCATTTCTATCTCCTCACCGATATTGGCAAAACTCTGCTGGATACTTCCCATAATCTCATGTTCTTGGTCAATCACTTCGTCAACTCTTCCGGTATTATCATTTATATCTGTTAAGAGGGTCTGTAATTGTGCCATTTTATCAAGTCCTTCATGAGCTCCTATATTACTTGCACCGATTTTATCGGCTACTGCCTTCACCTGTTGTTCCAGCTTGTCAATAATACCCTGTATGCTATTTGCGGAATTCTTGCTCTCTTCCGACAGATTACGAATCTCATCTGCCACTACCGCAAACCCTCTGCCGAACTCTCCCGCTCTGGCTGCCTCAATAGAGGCATTTAGGGATAAAAGATTGGTCTGGGAAGCAATCGCGTTAATCTGCCCTAAAATTCCTTTTATTATGTCCATTTCGCCAAGCAGTTCATTGGTTGAGGTATTAGCGGAACTTACTGTTTCTTCCATCTTAACTAAGGATTCCACAGCTTCTTTGGCACCCTGACTGCCTTTCAGTACCGCATCATCCACCTCATTGAATCTTGCTTTCAGTTCCTCCGTAAGTCTTTCATTTTCTTCGATTGCATGAATTGCTTCGGCTACCACTTCATTCACATGAACCGTGGCTGTAGTCATACCGGAAATAGCCTCCTGCATATGTTCCGAAGACTGATTTATATCAATAGCACTGCCTTCGATCTGTTCTATGTTGGCCAGGCTCTCCGTTAGGGAATTGGCTACCTGCCCGGCAATCTCTTCGGTCTTTTTCCGGCTTTGCCGAATCAATTCTGCTGCCTGCTCCTGCTCTGTACATAAGCCCTCGCCACGTTTAGTCGCATTATAAAGGATAATCGAAGTTAGTACGTAGATAATCGTTTTTATCAGCGCACCGCGTATGGTAGGGTCTTCGCTCCCCTCAATAATAGCCGGATTGATAATGGCTGCTCCCAGCAGCATGATCGACACAGGCACCGCAAACCGGATAATGATCCGCCGGTTAAAATAAGTGGTAGACATACCTAAAACCATATAAAGAGCTACCGAAGCTGCCGAACTGCCTCCTACAACGCCGGAATAGATGGTGGCACATACTGCTGTCGATAAAATAATGCCCAAGGCCTTAAGTTCATCATTGATACGTATAAAATAGCTGGTGGTGGCAATGATTCCGCCAAGTGACAGGGTAATAACCGCTGCCAATGTTTCACTTGATTTTCCGTATTTACTATAGGCCGTAAATCCCAGCGCCACTACTGCTACCAAAATAATTGTCAGATTCAATTTATGTATCTTTTGCATGCATTTACCTCCCAGGTTTTTTGATATATAGTATAACATGACCCTAAAATGAAGGCAAGAAAAATGCTGAAGTCCGATTGTAATGCGATTGTAATGTTTGGGTTGAAACTTTCAGCTTTTTGGCATAATATAGATAACAGTTACAGGAGGTATTTTATGTTTGGTTCTACATTTGGTAATATTTTCAAAATCACTACCTGGGGGGAATCCCACGGCAAAGGACTGGGTGTTGTCATTGACGGCTGTCCGGCCGGCCTGCCTTTGAATGAAGCAGATATTCAGCTCTATTTAGACCGCCGGAAACCCGGACAATCCCGCTTTACAACTAAACGGCAGGAAAGCGACCGGGTGGAAATTCTGTCCGGAATATTTGAGGGAAAAACCACCGGAACAGCGATTTCCCTGATTGTCTATAACCAGGATCAGCGCTCTGCCGATTATTCGGAAATTTCCCAATACTATCGGCCGGGACATGCAGATCTTAACTTTGATACGAAATACGGCTTTCGGGATTATCGCGGGGGCGGGCGTTCCTCCGGCCGGGAAACCATTGGCCGGGTAGCTGCCGGTGCCGTTGCCGCCAAGATTCTTAACCAGCTGGGAATCACCCTTTCCGCTTACACCCTGGCCATCGGTCCGATCACCATCGACCGCCATAAATTTGACAGTGCAGCAATGAATCAGAATCCCCTCTATATGCCTGATCCGGATGCTGCCATAGAGGCAGCCGCCTATCTGGAAAAATGCATGGAAAACAAGGACTCTTCCGGCGGGATTATTGAATGTATCATAAACGGGGTTCCGGCCGGGATCGGTGATCCGGTCTTTGAAAAGCTGGATGCCAATCTGGGCAAAGCCATCCTGTCCATCGGAGCTGTGAAGGGTTTTGAGATTGGCGATGGCTTTGCGGCGGCCCAGGCTACCGGATCTGTCAACAATGACTGTTATCAGATTGGCTCCGACGGAAAACCGGAAAAAACCACGAATCATGCCGGCGGTATTACCGGGGGTATCAGCGATGGCTGTCCGATCCTCTTCCGGGCCGCCGTCAAACCCACACCTTCCATTGCCGCAACCCAGCAAACCATCAATCGAAATGGTGAAAATATCTCGATCAATATTAAGGGACGGCATGATCCGGTCATTGTTCCGCGTGCTGTGGTGGTGGTGGAAGCAATGGCGGCCTTAACGGTAGCCGACATGCTTTTGGCCAGCATGACCTCGCAGATGGATGGTATTATTGATTATTTTAAGAATAAATAGAATTATTCTCCTTTCAGTTGATTTTTTCTCTCAAAATGAGAGATTGAATATCAGCGTATTTGCGCTTACAATAATATCAAGCGCGCTAATACTTTTTAGACAGGAGGATTTATATGCTATATCTCGCCCCAAATTTAAAAGCCTTACGCAAAGAAAAGGACCTTACCCAGGAAGAGGTTGCGGAAATGCTCAGTGTTTCCCCGCAAAGTGTCAGCAAATGGGAACGTGGTGATTCCCTCCCCGACATCACCCATTTACCTGCTCTTGCCAATCTTTACAACATCAGTGTGGACGCTCTCATCGGGATGGATAAGATTAATGATTATCAGACCAAAAATACCATTTTTTCCACCGCTCACGATTATTTAAGAGGCGGTGACATCGGTGCTGCCATTGCTGTTTACTCCGATGCCCTCAAAACCTTTCCCAATGACGCGGATATTATGTCGGATTTGGCCATATCCCTTGCCCTTGATGATGATCCTGCCAAACTGTCCCAGGCAGTGTCTTTGTGTGAACGCGTACTGTCAAATGGTCAGGGTGAAAAGGTACATCATACCACCCGCGCCGCTTTGTGTTTCATTTACATGAAAACCGGAGAAAAAGATAAGGCCATCGTGGCCGCAGAAAAACTGCCCCATGTACGCGAGAGCCGTGAAAATGTACTGGCACAGCTTGATAATGAGCCTGCTGCCGATAATATTAACTCATATCTAAAGTTTATTGCTATCGGTGAACGGGACGAACAGGATGTTATTGAGATTGATTTCGGAATCAATATGGTCACCATCTGCACAGAATATGATCTGTTCGGAAAAATAGATGCCTTGCGCGATGAAGTCGGCGCTCCCAAAACCATCGAAGGTTTCCAAAAGCTTCCGCAAATCAGAATTCGTGACAATGCAAAGCTTCCCCCTAATCAAATCAGAGTGCGCCGCTATGCCGATTATCTGCTTATCCAAGAAGTTGATAACCCTGCTGATGCTGTTGATCTGATCATCAGTTCCTTGCGGCGGATTGCGCAGGCAAATATTACATAGGTTAACTATTTTATACACTATTCTTTGTTGCATCAAATATGGGCAGCTTTTGGCTGCCCATAATATCGGGATTCTTCTGTCATTCCAAATCCCTACACTTTCTCATTAAAGTCCAAGTGCTTTCAATTCTTAACATGGAAATTTACTGAATAAATCCATCAATACCATGCCATCCTTATATTGCTTTAATACTCCTGCTTCAAAATAGTTTTTCATCATTTTTTCGCACATGCTTACCCAATCCATTTTCTCGTTTAAAAAATCTTCCAGCCCTGCCGATGCTTCTGCATCTCCATTTATCCCGGCATTCATTTTAAAAACTTTCATTGTCTGGTAAGTGCCAAAGGAACTACTCGTTCCCATACCTTTATCATCTGCATAGCTGCCCAGAGCAAACATTTCCAGTTCCGATGCATTACGGGGATCAATCTCATTGATATTAACGTTATAGACCACACTTTCACCACCGTAGTTGGTACTCACCTGCACAATCGGGTTATCTTCTGTAGAATTAATCGCATATCTTGCACTTGCTCCCCACATAGTATTGGTACCATCATTGATCATTGTAACTCCGATTCTGTCGGTATCATCGCTTTGATCTACTTTCGTTGCTGCCGATGACATATTGGCCAAAAATTTATTACCCCCTGTATCCTGCTTCTTCTGTATACAGGAATTATAATAATTTTCATAATTATTGTTGTTTACATTTCCTACCATCTACTTTCCTCCTTGTAATTTTTCTAAAAAGTTTTGATAAAAAGTACGTTCTTCCGCATTTCGCTGTTCATTGGCTTTTCCGGTTGGGTTCTGCAGGCGATCCAGTATTTTTTCCACACCGCTGATCGCACTTTCTACTGTTTCCCCAAACAAATCAATATTTCCACCGGTCGCCAGATCCTGTTCCAGGGAAAGCGTCTTTAATACATTGGAGGTCCCCCATTGAAACGGATTAATTTCGGTTTCCTTCATAGCATCCTGCCAGGCCTGCATAACATTGTCCGATGCACCCGGTAAATAGTACTTTGACAACAGATTTGTGGCATCATTGGCTACCTCTTCGGTTAACTGGTACTGCCTGCTGCTACTGCTTAATGATTCATATGCGGTCTGGGCATTTACGCTGTCCTTCTTTTGGATTTCTCCTTGACTATTGATGTGGAATCCGGTTCCGTTAATACTGAAGTCCCTTGTAGTATCAATGCCAAAAGCTCTTAACCCCTCCAAGGCATAGGATGACCGTTCCAAAGTTCCTTCTCCCGTCATGGTCAGATGATCCACCTGCCCATTAGCCCAACGGATCAAATCCGACAAAGCAATTCCCACCTTGCCGGCCTGCTCCAGTCCACTGGGATTCTTTTGCACATCTCCCGACCATTCAAAGGATTTCTCTCTCAATGTAATTTGGAACCCTTTGCTTAACGTTGCCTTGGCACCCTTGGCAAAAGAAATAGCGTTTTCACTTGCATTAAGGGATGTGGAAGATGCATACTTCAGCGGCGACGTCCTTCCGGAATGTTCCTTAATCGGATCAAGGTCCATTAGTAAAGGCCTGATGTTGTAAGATAACATCTTACGTTTATCTTCATCGGTAAGATGTTTGGTATCCCGCTCCAAGTCAGTGGTTAGTGACATGGTGTAGGGATTAAAATAAGTTGTTGCATTGTCTAATTGCATAGATATCCTCCTTGCTTTTAATATCCTTCACTCTCATTTACCATATCCATAATTCTGATACTTATCGCGTAGTCCCGATTGGTTATAATTGATGCTTAAAACCATATCCGCTATATTATTCCAACCTTTCGTGGCAACCTGCCGTACCAGCTCCAAATAATATTCTTTCATTGCGCAATTTATTTCACTTGGTTTATCCATTTCATCAATAGATTTCATGAATAAGTTCCGGATATCTTCTCCATTGTCTGTATAATAGGAGCCATCCCTCTCCGTAAGTTCCCGGATATCCAGCCCCACTATAGCTGATGCTGCACTAAATAATCGGTTTTTGATAGTTCCATCCACGGTTATCTGTGTGCTTTTAACGCCTTCGCCATGGATTGCACTTTTATTAATATGCCTATATAGATTCTCACCATTGCTTCCTACATTTAATGCACTTTCTATTTTACTCTTAAGCGCATCGTCCGCTCCTTCTATCGAGATGTAATAAGAAAAGGGCGTAACCGAAAACGAAAGTTCCTGGTCTTTGTCCAATTCAACTCCCGCCTTCTGCAGGATATTACCGATTTGACTGTTTACCATTTGACGTTCAAATTCTATTTTGCAGACAGTAAAAGAATCTGCGTTTATATTAATTCCCCTAAAAAGAGAATCTCCAACCATACTACTAATTTCTCCATCTTTTAACATCCGCATTTCGTTACGATAAGCAATGCCCCGCTCTTCCGCACTCAAATCCGCCGCATAATAGGTCGAGCTGCTATTATAATATTTCTGCTGTATATACTGTTCCGGATTCGAATGGCTTTTTGCTTCTGTTAGCAGCTTACTGTATTTATCTTTTAGTGCCGCTTTATATACATCAAAATCATTGGTATAGGCTTTGGGCTTTCCACCGATTTCATTTCCTGCTTCCGCAATCGCCTTCTGATTGGCTTCCCTGGCATTATTAAAGTATGCTTGCAGATCAATGCTTTGATCAATTCTGGTATTTGATGATGTGGTGCCGGCATGCTGTACCTTTTTCATGGATTTGGCTTCACTGCTAATTGTGACAGTATCTCTGTCTGTATTTACTGCCCGTTTCTCACTAGTTCTTTTTCCGTTGAAAAAAAGCTCTATCAGTGACATTTCGTTCCGTCTTTGTATATTATTAGTAGTAACTGTCATATTTCTGCCGCCTTTCCAACATCAGCTGTATGTCCTTATAAATAAATTTCGCCTAGAAAAATGGACGACTCGGTATCCTTTTACAGATATCCTGTCGTCCATGACTCAGCTAATATGTTATATATTATATCGACTGTTCTCAACTCTTTCTTTAGTATTAAATATTATTCAGATAAAATTGATACAATTTGACAGACGTACCCGCATCGAAATGTAAGCCATCTACCAGACGGTAGCCATCCGTTGCCAAGTAACCAAAGCTGTCAATCCAACGCACTTCACCGCAAAGCCCTGTCTGCATCTGAGTATTAAAAGTTTCAACCTCTTCCTCTGTGGTATACGGATTCTCCCAAACCTGATTACAGGAAGAAAAATAAACGGTTGCTCCGGCATTAGTCCATTCTGGGGCTTTACTATTCAGCAATTCCAGATAATCGGGATAGTGATTTGCATCATTAACTCCCAACAGGAGGACAATTTTAGTGCCCTTTCCGATATTGTTCTCAATTCTGGTGACTGCTTCTTCCTTAAGCCAGCTATATCCTTTACCGCCCTTACAAATCCAGGTATACGGATTCTCGCCTACTGCTTCCTGCATTTGAACCGTTCTGGAATCCCCAACAAAAATAACACTGGCATGATTCTTGGGTGCGATGTTTTGTTTTGCTTCGGCCTGCGGCTGAACCGGTGCCGGTGTTGGCAGAGAGGGTAACTCTTCCTGTAAATATGCATTACTCACATAGGCTGCCGCTTCCTGATATAAAATCTCGTACCAGCCGGTATCAGCCTGACCGGTTACCGTCACTTCCTGCGCCTGATGCAGACTACCTGTTAACTCATACTTTTTACCGGGTCCCTTCCGGACATTAACCGCTCCGGAGGCATACATGGTCTTTACCTGCTCATATGCTGTCACCTGGAATTCTGCCGCTTCCGGTATCTCCGCCAAAAGATTTTCCTTTAATTCTTCCTTCGCTGCTTTCGGTACATCTGTTTTTTTCGGTTTTTCCTTCTCCACCTGCGATACCTCCGGTGTCTTCAAAGAGGAAGAAACTACTTCTGTACTTTCCTGTACTGCCTCGGTATTTTCTTCTTTCGGATTGCTACTGTGACTATAGATAAAGGCAAACACCCCGACGCCTAACAGTAATACCAGTGCGATTACTAAACATATTTTTTTTTTATTTTTCAAGCTTACCACCCCATTTAAGAATATGCTTCTTTATCAATGAGTTGTAATATAACATTTAACTACATTATTGTCAATTATTTTACGCAAAATAATGCCTTTTTTCGTTGATAACCAAATGCATTCATGCTAAGATTATAGTCAGGTGCACTGATTATTTGACACCAAATACAAACGAAAAAAGAAAGGTACTAAAGATTATGGATTTTATCGGAACAATATGGACTTTACTCCCCCCCATTCTAGCAATTGCACTTGCACTAATTACCAAAGAGGTATATCTGTCCCTGTTAGCCGGAATTGTTGCCGGCGGATTGTTTTACACCAATTTTAGCCTCCTCGGAACGGTTCAGGTAACCGTTGATATTATGGCTGATAAAGTAAGCGGAAATATTTGTATTGTTATCTTTTTAGTACTGCTTGGCATGATGGTTGCCCTGCTTTCCAAATCAGGTGCTTCCAAAGCATACGGCGAGTGGGCTTCCCGAAATATCAAATCCCATAAAGGTGCTCTGCTGGCCACTGCCGGATTAGGTGTTTTGATTTTTGTAGATGATTACTTCAATTGTCTTACCGTGGGAACAATTATGAGTCCCATTACTGACAAGCATAAGATAACCAGGGCTAAACTGGCTTATATTATTGATGCTACTGCCGCACCGGTATGTATCATCGCTCCGATTTCCAGTTGGGCTGCTGCCGTCAGTTCTTCTTTGCCCAGCGACAGCGGTCTGGATGGTTTCATGCTTTTTATCAAAGCAATTCCCTATAATTACTATGCTTTATTTACGCTTTTGATGGTACTGCTGATTATTTTATTTGATTTTGATTTCAGTAAGATGAAAGCTTATGAATTGAAATACGGAAGCAAGGTAACAGGTGAAGAAGATAATCAAGCTGCTGAATCTCAAGGTAATGGCAAGGTATCTGATTTACTGGTTCCAATTCTTGTTCTGATTGTCTCCTGTATTGCTGCCATGCTCTATACCGGCGGTATTTTAGATGGTGTCGGCATTATTGATGCCTTTGCCAATTGCGATGCTTCTTTTGCACTGGTCATCGGTTCGGTCTTTACCATTGTTGTGGTTGCCCTGATGTATCTGCCGCGTAAAGTTATTACCTTTAAACAGTTTGCCGAAGCATTACCGGAAGGCTTTAAAGCCATGGTTCCGGCCATCTTAATCCTGACCTTTGCCTGGACCTTGAGCGGCATCTGTGGTAGTGATTATCTGCAGCTTGGCGACTACGTAAGCGGTCTTGTTAATAACGGCGGCATCAGCCATGCTGTTATCCCCGCCCTATTCTTCCTGGTTGCCTTAGGACTTGCTTTTGCTACCGGTACTTCATGGGGCACCTTCGGTATCCTGCTTCCCATTCTCTTTGCTATCTTTAACAATGATGGCAGTACTCTGCTGATCATCTCCATGTCGGCAGTTATGGCCGGGGCTGTATGCGGTGACCATGTGTCGCCCATCTCCGATACCACCATCCTCTCCTCAACCGGTGCCGGATGTGATCACATCGAACATGTAAATACCCAGATTCCATATGCTATGATCGTTGCTTTGGTTTCGCTGGTTTGCTATGTCATCGCCGGACTGACCGGAAACGGTTATATCGGATTATTATTAGGCTTAATTGCTATGCCGGTTGTCCTGCTTGGTATCAAAAAGAAAACTGCCTGATTTAATATTTGAAGAAGATCGCTAAAGCCCTGCAGATCAGCTACAGTCTGCAGGGCTTATTTTTCAGCAATTCATTACTGTTTCTCATAGTTCTCAGATATCCGGCGTATAAAATCACATCCGCACATATCCAGGCCAATATCTCACCCCAGAACACCCCGCTCTCGCCAATCAAAAGCGGCAAAAGCAGGGCACACCCGGTTCGCATTACCAGCTGTCCGATGCTTGATACCATCGGCAATATCGTATTTCCCATCCCCTGCAAGCAGGCTCTGATAATATAAAGAACATACAAAAGCGGAAAAAATCCTGCCAATACCATCAAAAACTGATATCCTATCCGGATCGTTGCCTTTATCGTCTCTTCATCACCACTAATAAAACACCCTAATATCGGTTTTCCCAAAGTAAGCATCACTACCGACATCAGACAGGCCGTCAGGATTCCGATTACAGTTGCTGACTGTAACCCTTTCCGAACCCGATCCGGCCGGCCGGCTCCCATATTCTGTCCGGCATAAGATGACATGGCATACCCGTAGGAAGATGCTGCCATTTCCAGCAATCCGTACAGCTTACCGGCAGCCGTATAACCGGCAATAAACAAGACTCCAAAGCCATTGATCACCGACTGCACAATCAGCCCGCCTGCTGCTGTTATGACATTTTGTAAGCCCAGGGGAATTCCCAGTTTTAATTGCAGACTGCACAAGTTTCTGTCTAAAGCATATTCTTCCTTTTCAAATCTTAAAAGCTCTATCCCTTTTAGTTTTATCAGACAAAAAACCGCCGCCAGGATTTGCGATAAAAGTGTGGCAAAAGCCGCTCCGCCAATCCCCCATCCAAATCCATAAACAAATAAGATGTCTAAAATAATATTGCATACCGATGCAGCAAACATCGCATACAGCGGGGCCTTGCTATTTCCCAGGGCACGCAGTATGGCTGCCAGCAAATTATATGCTATGGTTATGGGAATCCCTGCATACAGAACACGCAGGTAACTTTCCGAAAAGCCAACGATTGTTCCCGGTGTGCGTAATAACCGCAAAACCGGACTAATCATGATTTGTCCCAGTAAGGTAAATACCGCTGCTGCCCCAATGGATAAATAAATGGCACTTATGGCCGATTTCCTTAGTCTTTTATAATCCGCTGCGCCAAAGCATTGGGACAGGGCAATCGAAAATCCCTGGGTCAGCCCCTGGATAAAGCCAAACATCAAAAAAATCAGCCACTCCACAGCTCCCAGTGCGGCAAGGGCATTTACACCAAGCACTTTTCCCACCACCACAGTATCTGCAAAAGTATATAATTGTTGAAAAACATTACCCAGCATTAGAGGCAATGCAAATTTCAGTATTATCATCCCCGGCTTACCGGTTGTCATGTCTACCGTCTTCATGATTTTACACTTTTACCCTTACAATCACAACATCCGAAGTTCTCTCCACACCATAACCACACACTGCCAAATGTACCCCAGGCGCAATTTCCTGTTCGTCAAACCAGGCCTGAAGATTTTGGGTAAAGTCGTCAATATAACCCCTTTCCCAATCAATTCGAAAAGTATTAAGCCCCTGCTTCATTCCCATACCGCTAAGCTTAATATAGCTTTCCTTCACTGCCCACAGTCTGAAAAACAATTTCTGTCTCTTGCTCACATCTTCCACTGCCTGTAATTCCTGATATTCCTCATCTGTAAAAAAACGTTCTGCCAGCCGCTCTTTCACGTTCTGCTCTTCCTGAATATCGATGCCGACTTCCTGCTTATCAATCCCGCAAGCCGCAAACTGCCCGGAGTGGGATAAATTAAAAAACACCTCCGGATAATTGACTAAGTACGGCTTCCCCTGTTCGCCCCGGTAGTACTCAAAGGACAGGGGTTCGACTCCCGCTATCTCCATTGTATCCTTTACAGCGCACTGCAGACAATAGCCCGCAAGCAAACTACGCATCCGGCTTTTTTCCGGCCTGATGCGTAGTACTTGTTCCAATCTTTCTTTATCCACTTTTTTACAATATGCCTGAAATACCGCCTCATCATATACAGGCGGTATCTCGGCAATAAAAATTTTACTCATTTTTGTTTTGTTCTTCCGATGCCACAAGGGCAATCTGCAATTCATCCAACTGTTTCTGATCAACCACATCCGGAGCATTGCTCATCAGGCAGGAAGCATCCTTCACCTTCGGGAATGCTATTACCTCTCTGATGGATTCGGCTTTCACCAAAAGCATTACCAGACGATCCAGGCCGTATGCCAGGCCGGCATGAGGGGGTACGCCGTATTTAAAAGCATCTAACAGGAAGCCGAAACGATCCTGAGCTTCTTCTTTCTTTAAGCCAAGAATTTCAAACATTTTTTCCTGAATATCGCCCTGAAAGATTCTCACCGAACCACCGCCCAGCTCCGTACCGTTCAATACGATATCATAAGCTTTTGCCCTTACTTTTCCAAGATCAGTATCTAACAAATGCAAGTCCTCATCCATTGGCATGGTAAATGGATGGTGGACTGCCACATAACGGTCTTCTTCCTCGCTGTACTCTAACAGCGGAAACTCCGTTACCCACAGGAAATCAAACTGATTATCATCAATAATCTCCATCTGCTTGGCAACTTCCAAACGAAGTGCACCTAACACGCTCCAAACCAAAGTTGTTTTATCAGCGGCAAATAACAGCAAGTCGCCCTTTTCACCGTCCATGGCATTTACCAATGCCGCCAGCTGCTCTTCTGTCATAAACTTGGCAAAAGAAGATTTATAGGTACCATCCGGCATTACACATAAGTATGCTAATCCTTTTGCACCGTAACCCTTGGCAAAATCCACCAGGGCATCGATTTTCTTACGGGGCATTTCCGCCTGTCCCTTGGCATTAATACCTCTTACCGAACCGCCATTCTCCAGCGCCCCTTTAAAGACCACAAATTCACAATCCTTCACTACCTCAGAAACATCTACAAGTTCCATACCGAAACGGGTATCAGGCTTATCAGAACCAAAACGATTCATGGCGTCGATCCAGGTCATCCGGGGAATGGGCAGCGGGATTTCCAATCCGATCGCACTTTTACAAACCGACTGCAGCAGCCGTTCATTCACTTCAATTACGTCTTCCACATCCACAAAGGACATTTCCATATCTACCTGGGTAAATTCCGGCTGACGGTCCGCCCGCAGGTCCTCGTCACGGAAGCATTTGGCAATCTGAAAATACCGGTCATATCCGGAACACATCAGCAGCTGTTTAAATAACTGCGGGGACTGAGGCAGGGCATAAAAGCTGCCCGGGTGTACCCGGCTGGGCACCAGATAATCCCTTGCTCCTTCCGGCGTGGATTTATTTAAAATAGGTGTTTCGATTTCCAAAAAACCTTCTTCTGCCAGAAAAGCCCGGATATCGGTGGCAATCTTACTGCGCAGCATAATATTGCTCTGTAAATCCGGCCGGCGCAGGTCCAGAAAACGATATTTCAAGCGAAGCTCTTCCTTGGTCTTGGAATCCGCTTCAATAGGAAAAGGCGGGGTTTCTGCTTCGGAAAGAATCCGCAGTTCCTTAGCCCTGATTTCAATATCACCGGTTTTCAGGTTCTCATTCACCGCACCGGAACGTTTCTCTACCGTTCCCACTACGGCAATTACAAATTCACTTCTTAATTTCTCACCTTTCGCAAAGTGTTCGCTGCCACAGTCTGCTTCTTCCAGAATAATCTGCAATAATCCGCTGCGGTCACGCAAATCGATAAAGATAATACCACCTTTGTTTCTATTTTTCTGTACCCATCCCATAACGGTTACTGTTTCGCCGATATTGGCGGCGGATAGTTCCGCACACCGATGGGTTCTTTTTAAACCTTTCATTGCTTCTGCCATTTTTCATTCTCCTCTTATTTTAACGGATTTGCATAGAATTCCACGATTTCTTCATATCCTTCCTTATTTAACTGCTCTTTTTGAAATTTTTTATTTTTATTCATCCGGGCCACCAATACCTGATAGCCTTCTTGACGTTCAGCCTGGGCCTGAGCAATAACCTTACACAATTCGTCTGCAGGTAGACCTTTTTCCAACAGATAAGCTTTCTTTGCCGGCTGGGAAGGGATCTGAAATCCGCTCTCCATCAACAACAGAATAATCCGTTCAAATCCTATAGAAAATCCACAGGCCGCTACGTCATTACCGGTAAACTTACCAACCATCTTATCATAACGTCCGCCGCCACCGCAGCTGCCACCGAACTCCGGCATGGCTACTTCAAAAATGGTTCCGGTGTAATAGGACATACCTCGTACCAAGGTGGGGTCAAAGATGATTTCAAATTCTGCTGCTTTGGTACCCTGCACACTATCTATAATTTCCGACAGATTCTGTTCGGTTTCCGTATCCAATACACCCTGTAAGTTCTCCACCAGATAAGTCAATCCGTTTTCCGTTTCTTCAAGGCCCTTAAACAATCCCAAGTACTTATCAACACTTTCCCGGGCAAAACCATTGTCCAAAAGTTCCTTGGCTGCTCCTTCCAGACCGATCTTGTCCATCTTATCCAAAGTTATAAAAACGCTGTCATAATCCTCTTCGGCAAAACCACTATAAGCGGCCATAGCTTTCAAAATCCGCCGGTCGTTGATGCGAATTTGAAAATTCTTAAAACCGATTTTCCCCAAGGTTGTGGTGGTAGCCAGAATCAATTCTATTTCCGCCAGATTAGAGGGCTCACCCAATATATCAATGTCACATTGCATAAACTGACGATAGCGCCCTCGCTGTGGCCGGTCCGCCCGCCATACATTGCCCATCTGTAAAGATTTAAACGGAGAAGGCAGCTCATTGGCATGGTTGGAATAATAGCGCACCAGCGGAACAGTTAAATCATACCGTAATCCCCCGTCTACCAGATCCATTTCTTCTTTGGCAGTTTCCAGGTTCAGCTTTTCCCCTCTCTTTAATATCTTAAAAATCAGTTTTTCGTTTTCTCCGCCCTGCTTATTACTGAGATTTTCAATATGCTCCACACAAGGGGTATCAATGGAGGTAAATCCAAACTGACCGTATGTTTCCTTAATAATACCGATCACATAATCTCTAATCTGCATTTCTGCCGGTAAAATATCTTTCATGCCGTTGACCGGCTTTTTACTTAATGCCATATGAATAACCGTATCCTTTCAAAAATTCACATTCTTTCATAGATTTTACACTTTTTTTCCATAATACTCAATAACATTTTTTTTCTTTTTTCCATTTGACTTTTAATCCGGGTATTGTACACTATAATTATATTAATAAATGAACACACAAGGAGGGCTTTTCATGAAGAAATACAAATGCAGGATATGCGGTCATGAGTTTCTGGAGAATCAGGCCGCTACCGGTGAAGATGGTGCTTTACGGTGTCCCGTATGCGGCAAACCGATGGTCCTGGAAAGCCCTGTTTACATTTCTCATATGTCCTTCGGTGCTTTTTCCAGAGAATCAAAAATCGCTCTGGCCAAAGGCAGTGCCATGGCAAAAACCACTATGTGCAGCGGTGAAGGCGGGATTTTACCGGAGGAAATGGATTCTTCCTATAAATACATATTTGAATATGTGCCAAACGGGTAGCTAATTTCCTGAATGTGTCTTTGAATGAATTGAAAACCTTGATATGGTAACAAATTGTGGATAGTTCTCGACTGCCGTGCAAAAAATGTGATCCTCTATGCGGTCCCACTGAAAGTACCACTTCCTACCTTCAATTTCATGCGCCGTTCTATCCAGCGGTAAAACCGTGAAGGATTCCGGAAGCAGCGTAAAACCTCTTCCGGTAGCCTTCATAATACTTTCCTTTGCTGTCCATATTTCAAAAAACTTATCTGTATGATTTTCCTTTACTAAATTACATTCTAACGGCGTAAAGCAGATTCTTGCTGCATCCAGGGCCTCTTCATCAATCCGTTCAATATCAACGCCAACTTCCACATCACTGACCGCCATCACAACGTAATTGCCGGAGTGCGCAATATTGTAATGTGTTTGACTGTTTTTCAAATAAGGCTTACCGTTTTCCCCAAAACCAATCTCTTCATCCGATTCAACCTTTAAAATCACTCGCTCCATCAACCCGGCCGTCAAACATCTTGCTTTATCCTCTAATTGACAATAGAGCTTAATTTGTTCCTGCCGTTTGCTAGTAATTTTATCAAGACCTCCCTGGATAGAAAAATCTCTTATATCCGCCACATATAACTGTATCTCAATTTTTTGTCCATTCAAACTTCTGAATTTCCTCCTATTACCCAATAATACTATAAGTATACAAAAACCATACAAATCACACAAGAATAAAAAAAGAAAGTCAAACTTTACAAAATATTTTAGTAAAATCTAACTTCCTTTTTTGCATTCTGCAACATAAATCAATGAGATAGCATTGATTCAATAAATATTCCATACCCGCTGGTGGCATCCTGCACCAACACATGAGTTACTGCTCCGATAATCTTGTCCTTCTGGATAATCGGGCTCCCACTCATTCCCTGCACAATTCCACCGGTCAGGGACAACAGCTTGGGGTCAGTAATTTTCAACACAATTCCCCGGTTAATATTATCGCTTTCCAAATGTATCTCCGTAATCTCTACGTCATACAAAGTCGGTTCTCCGGTAATGCTGCAGATAATCTGGGCCGGCCCTTTTTTAATATCCTGCTTTAGCCCAATTGACATAGGCTCATAGCCATAATCTTCCATATTAACTCCAGCACAAACACCGAAGATTCCTCTGGGCGTATTTTCAATAATTTCTCCCATAATATTGGCATCATCATATTCAATGAATCCGGTCAGCTCGCCGGGAGCTCCAGTGGCACCACGAGTGATGTTAATGATTTCGGTATGATATAGCGAACCGCTCTCCAGATTCATGAGAGTACTGGTATCTACATCATTAATGCCATGTCCCAAAGCTCCAAAAGCACCGTCTTCCTCAACATACGTCATGGTTCCCACACCCTGTGCATTATCCCTTACCCAAACTCCCAGTTTATATTCTCCGCTTAGATTCATCTCTGCTTTTGACATCAGATAGATTTCTTCCTCACCCCGTAGTACCTTCATGATCAAATCCTGTCCTTCACTGTGGGTAATACGGTCGATTAACTGAGCCTTTCCGGTAATCTCTTCATCATTCATTTCTAATATATAATCGCCCGGCTGCAGAATATACTGTGCCGGTGATACGTTTTGCCCGTTTTCATCTTCAAAATTGCCGACTCCCACCACTAAAACTCCCCTGGTTTTCACATATATGCCGATGGGAATACCTGCCGGAACCACCTTTTTATCCCGAATGACTTCGATATCAACACTTTTTAACGGCACAACTCCAAATAGCTTTAAATCTACAATATAATGATTTATGGAACCTGTCTTAAAAGTAACAGGGCCCGATAAGTCAACATGAATGCTCTCCTGCGCTCCTGCATTCTTAGCAAATCCGCCCACCTCCATCGCCTCCAAATAAATATCCCCGGATGCTGGAACTTTAAAATTCACTGTTTCCACAGTATCGGCTCTAAGCTTTATGGCAGATGGCACGCTGTTCCAAATAAGCATCCACCACACACCGGCTACTGCAAGGATTCCCACAAATAATAAAATAAACAGGCATTTTCGATAAATCATTATTCGCTTATTATATATATGTTGGTTCAATTCTTCACATCCTTACCTTAATTTTACGTTAACAAAAAAAGAGACATTGAAAAACGTCTCCTTTAGTATGTGAAAAACTTTAAATTTTACTTTAAAACTTTTTAGATTTTACTGCCAATTCTTTCATTTCTTTTGCATTACTGATAACTGCATCGGTAATCGTATCACTTCCAAGCAATCTTGCCAATTCATAAATACTGTCATCACCATCTATTTTTTGGATAGAAGTCATTGTTCTTTCCTGTTCTACTTTTTTTGTAATAGCAAAATGCGTGTCCGCCATAGCTGCGATTTGCGGTAGGTGTGTAATACAAATAACCTGATGTCCGGCACCCAGCAAACCCAATTTTTCCGATACCTTCCATGCTGTTTTTCCACTGATTCCGGCATCCACTTCATCAAAAATCAAAGTATGTATCTCATTTTTGTCCGCTTGCACGGTCTTCAGTGCCAGCATGATTCGGGAAAGTTCACCGCCACTGGCAATCTGCTGCAACGGTTTCAATGCTTCGCCGGGATTAGGCGCAATCATAAATACCACTTTATCATAGCCGTCCGCACCGAACTCTTCCACACAGCTTTCTACTTCCACTTGAAAACGTACTTCCGGAAAATTCAAATCAACTAAAGCTTTGCGCATTTGCTCAGCCAAAGCCTTGCCCTGGGCATTACGAATCTCGGAAATCACTTTGCATTTCTGCAGAATCTGTTCTTTCAGCTGCTCCTTTTGCGTCAATAAGCCTTGTTTATAATTTTCGTAATCCTCCAGCAGGGAAAGCCGCTTTTCCTGTTCATCACGATATTCCAGAATTTTGGAAATCGTTGTTCCATATTTATTTTTTAAATGATTAATGATATTGAGACGATCTTCTGTCTGTCTGAATGTTTCCTCATCAAAATCAAGTTCTGAAAGATAGTTTGCCGCCGAACGATTAAAATCATTCAACAAATCATCAATCTCCTGCAGCTGTCCCGTCAAAGAAAGTACCTCTTCATCCAATCCTGACACATTTTTTATTTCCCGCAAGGCTCTGCCGATTCCTTCTCCGGCTCCGTTTCCGTTTTCATATCCGGTCAGGCCATGGGCCAAAACCACTGCCTCCCGAATTTTGCCGGCATTGCGCATTTTTTGATATTCTTTTTCAACCTGCTCATCTTCCTGAGACTGTATTGCCGCCTCTTCGATTTCCTTTATTTCATAATGAAGCAAATCTATTTCCCGTTGTCTGGTTGCTTCATCAGTTTCTTCTTTCGCTAACTCTTTTACAATTTTGGTATATTTATCATAAAAAGCCCGCAGTTCCGCTTTATAAGAAAGGAGTTTTTCTCCTGCAAAAGTATCTAATAAATCTTTATGATTGGCGGGCTTTAGCAGCGATTGGTGTTCATGCTGTCCATGAATATCTAAAAGAACAGATGCCAGATTTTTCAACTGTCCGGCACTGACAGTTTCGCCATTCACCTTGCAGACACTCCGTGAAGGCAGGATCTTACGCTGAATAATCAGCGTTCCGTCTTCCTCTACCGGCAGTTCCATGGCTTCTATCAATTCCCGCTGAGTATCCTCCTGCAAATCAAACACCAGCTCCACCAGGGCATACTCCGCTCCGGATCTGATATATTCCTTATCCGCTTTTGCACCAAGGGCCAGATTGATGGAACCGATAATAATTGACTTACCGGCACCTGTTTCACCGGTCAAAATATTAAGTCCTTCGGTAAAATATACTTCTTCCTCTTCAATTAACGCAAGATTTTTTACATGTAAACTGATTAACATCCCTTCTTATTCCTCAATCATTCCCTTAATCTTTATCATAACTTCTGTTGCATCCTCGGCTGTTCTGACTGCTGCCATAATCGTATCATCACCGGCTATGCAACCGGCTATCTCTTTAAACTTCAAGGCATCAATAGCCGCCGCCACCGCCATCGCCATCCCTGACACTGTCTTTATCACCAGAATATTCTGTGCCGCTTCAGCCGAAATAAAACCATCCTTCAATACCCGGATATATTTATCCCCCATGAAATCTTCCGCTTGCGGTAAAAAAACATATTTCTGCTTTCCTGCTCCGGCTGAAATCTTCGAAAGCTTCAATTCCCTGATATCTCTGGATACAGTTGCCTGTGTCACTTCAAAACCGGCGGAACGCAAACAATCTGCCAGTTCCTCCTGGGTTTCAATCTCCTGTTCTGTTATTAATTCTTTAATTTTTTCCTGTCTGTTTCTCTTCATCTCATCAATCCCCTGCCTAATCAATCATCTTCCGTTGTAAAATTTCCAAAAAATTGGTCGTACTTAGTTTCAAAATAGCTGTTGTTTTTTCTGATTTACTGATTTTTATCCGGTCACCGGTAGCAAGCGAAATCCTTCTACCTCCGTCAAATACCGCGTCAACCTGCTGCTCCTGTCCATATTTGTCCTTGGTAATCTCAATGGTAATTTCATCCGCTGCCGATAAGACAACACTTCTGCTATGAAGGGAATGAGGATTCAAAGGCGTTATCAAAATTAATTCCGCATTAGGCTCGACAATCGGGCCTCCGGCTGATAAATTATATCCGGTAGAGCCGGTGGGCGTAGATACAATCATTCCATCGGCAGTATACCGTTTCAGCAAAAGTCCGTTTACATATACATTAAAGTTAATCAGTTTCATGGAAACTTTTCCTAAAATAACCACATCATTCAGAGCACGATTATGGCTGCTGGGATTCTTCTGATCATTTATAACACCCAAAAGCATCATTCTGCTTTCTATTTCAAATTCATCCGCTATCAGCATGTCCAAAGCTTTCTCTATCCCTGTCCGGTCCACTTCCGCCAAAAATCCCATACTGCCCATGTTGATTCCCAAAAAGGGCACGTTAACATGAGCCAGATCGGTGGCCGCACGAAGCAAAGTTCCGTCTCCTCCCAAAACCAGGACACATTCCACCAATTTCAAATCATCTGTACAGAATTTCCCGTTTTTTTCCAGGTAATTTATGATATATTCCGTCATTTTATTGTCCGGATCTTTTGTCTGATTGGTAATGATATAAAAATAATTCATACTTTACTCTCCATTACTTCATGCGCGGCGTCCACTACTGCTCCGGTACACACCGATTCACATATCTGCGGCGGATTTCCTTTTACAATATGCAGTAAATATTCGATATTACCTTCCGGACCCTTAATTGGGGAATAGTCCAGATTCCGAATTTCAAAACCCAGTTCCAGCGCAAATCCGATGACTTTGTCTATTACTTCCATATGCACGGATTTTTCCCGTACTACCCCTTTTTTACCGACCTTTTCCCGGCCTGCTTCAAATTGAGGCTTAATCAGACAAACCATCTGCGCCTGATCTGCCAAAATCTCCCATGCGGGTGGCAATATTTTGGTTAAAGATATGAAGGATACATCTACCGATGCAAATTCCGGTCTATCAACTATATCTGCCGGTGTCACATAACGAAAATTGGTTTTTTCCATACAAACTACCCGCTCATCGTTTCGCAGCTTCCATGCCAGCTGTCCATGTCCCACATCAATGGCATAGACCTTTCCGGCTCCGTTTTGCAGCATACAGTCGGTAAAACCACCGGTTGATGCCCCGATATCCATGCAGATCTTATCTTGCAATTCTAATGAAAATGCCGGTATTGCCTTCTCTAATTTCAGTCCTCCCCGGCTTACATAAGGAAGGGTATTTCCTCTTACTTCAATTTGGGCTTTCTCCCGGTCAAAAGTAGTCCCCGCCTTATCTTCCTTCTGTCCGTTTACATACACATTTCCGGACATGATCACAGCCTTGGCTTTTTCCCTGGAAGCCGCCAGTCCCTGCTCAACCAGTAATATATCTAAACGCTCTTTCATGTCTTATTTCCACTTTTTCAAGATTTTTTCAATAATACTTTGATTATCGATTCCGATTTCCTTCTTTAATAATTCCACATTGCCATGTTCCACATATTCATCAGGAATCGCTATCGTTAAAAGTTCTGCCGCCGAAGCAGCTTCCTCCAGACAACTGCGAACCTTCTCGCCAAAGCCGCCGCAGGCCACGTTTTCTTCCATGGTTACGATCAGCCGATGGGTCTTTCCGGCCTGAATGATACATTCTTCATCAATGGGTTTTACAAAGCGGGCATTGATTAAAGAGCAGCCCAGGCCTTCCTTCTTCAAAGCAGCCCATACCACCTCTGCTTCCTTTACCATGCTGCCTGCCGCAATCAGGCAAATTTCGGACTCATTATAGATGATCTCTGCCTTTCCCATGTTAATCGGCTCTCTGTATTCCGCTAATCCCGCATAAGCTTCTCCCCTGGGATAGCGGATAGCTACCGGTGCTGCATAATCAACCGCATATTTAAGCATATCGGAAAGTTCCCATTTATTCTTTGGTGCCATTATATGCATATTGGGAATGGAAGATAAAAAAGACAAATCAAAAATGCCCTGATGGGTCTCCCCGTCACTTCCCACTAAACCGGCCCGGTCCACTGCAAAGATTACCGGCAGGTTCTGAATACACACATCATGCAGTATCTGATCATAAGCCCGCTGTAAAAAAGAAGAGTATATGGCCACAATGGGTTTTAATCCGCCGGCTGCCAATCCGGCTGCAAAAGTCACCGCATGCTCTTCGGCAATTCCCACATCAAAAAAGCGTTGGGGATACATATTGCGGAACCGTTTTAGTCCGGTACCATCAGGCATGGCGGCAGTAATAGCCACCACCTTTTCATCCCTTGCTCCCAGCTTGGTCATAACGGTTGAAAAAATATCCGTATAATTGGCTGTAGTTCTGGGGATGGTGGGTATTCCTGTTTCCACATCAAAGGGCTCTGCTCCATGGAATCTGGCCGGATGCCGTTCAGCCGGGACAAATCCTTTACCCTTCTGGGTCACAACATGAATCAGTACTGCTTTTTTTATCTTCTTCGCTTCCTGAATCACCCTGATCATTCGGGGAATATCATGTCCGTCTACAGAACCCATATAGGTAATGCCCATATCTTCAAAAAACATTCCCGGTATTACCATCTGCTTAAAAGTATTTTTAGCCCGGCGGATTCCCTCTACCACTTTATCTCCGTATTTGGGTACATCCATTAAGGTATTATATACCCCTTCTTTTATGTCCAGATAAGTATTGGCTGTTCTGACATTATTCAGATACTTGGAGACTCCTCCGACATTTTCGGAAATAGACATATTGTTGTCATTTAATATAATAATAAAGTTGGTATCTAATCTGGCCGCATTATTCAGCGCTTCATAAGCCATACCGCCGGTCAGGGAACCGTCTCCGATGACTGATACAACGGTATGATTTTCGCCTTTAATATCTCTGGCTTTTACCAGTCCTAATCCGGCTGAAATGGAAGTTGAGCTGTGGCCCGTATCAAAGCAGTCACTGTTACTTTCTTTTCTCTTGGGAAAACCGCTCATGCCGCCATATTTACGAAGTGTGTCAAAACCCTCCCGGCGCCCGGTAAGCAATTTATGCGTGTAGGACTGATGGCCCACATCCCAGATCAGCTTGTCCTCCGGAAAGTCAAGACATAGGTGTAACGCCATGGTCAATTCCACCGCTCCCAGATTGGAACCCAGATGTCCGCCGGTCTTACTGATCTTCTCAATTAAAAATTGGCGGATTTCTTCTGCCAGCGGGGCATAATCCTTCGGATAAATATTCTTAATATCATTTTCTTTGGTAATACTGTTCAGTAACATAGTTCACCCCACTATTTATTTCTATGAATCATTTCTTCCACTAATTGAAATAAAAACTCATTTTCTCCCAGAGAACGGAGTATTTCAACGGCTTCATGAGATAACCTTGCCACTTCTGCTTTGGCTAGCTCCACTCCTTTTAATGACACATAGGTTAATTTATGATTTTTATCATCACTGCCAATGGGCTTGCCCAATTCTTCAAAAGTTCCGGTAACATCCAGAATATCATCCTGAATCTGGAATGCGATTCCGATATTGTAAGCGGCCTTTTCCAGTTTGGCGACTTCTTCCGGTCCGGCACCGGCCAGAATACCGCCGATAGTCATGGCACTTTGGATCAGCGCCGCCGTTTTATGTTCATGAATAAACAACAACATCTCTTCGGTCAGAACCTGCTCTGTTTCCTCTGCCTGAATATCTGCCGTCTGTCCACCAATCATCCCATAGATACCTGCTTTTTTTCCCAAAACCTGAAGTGCCTTGGCTACCCGCTTTAAGGTCTCCGGATCCTCAATTCCCGTAAAGGCACCTGCTGCTGTTTCAAAGGCCAGATTCAAAAGACCGTCGCCGGACAGAATCGCAAACCCTTCGCCATACACAATATGAGTGGTTTTACGTCCTCTGCGGTATTCGTCGTTATCCATTGCCGGCAGATCATCATGCACCAATGAGTAAGTATGGATCATCTCAAGGGCTGCCATAAAAGGATAATAAATCGTTTCTGTTCCCCCAAGCAACCGGTAAGTTTCTTCCATCAACATCGGACGAATTCTTTTTCCGCCTGCCAGGATACTGTAGTTCATGGCTTCTATTACGATTTTCTGATATCCTGTTTCGGGGGGCAGAAATGTCTTGATAATTTTTTCAATCTGCTCTGCCCGTTTTATTTGGTCATCTTTAAAATTCAACTTTTTCACCCTCTTCGGTAATCATCATTACTTTCTTTTCCACTTTATCAATGGTTCCGTTACACTGCTTAATTAAGTCCATCCCCATCTTATATTGGTTGAATGACTCTTCCAGTGAAAGATCATCCCGCTCCATCGTGGAAAGGGTTTCTTCCAGTTTTGCAAACATTTCATCCAGATTCATGACTATACCCATGCATATGGCAAGCTTGCTTGTCATACTGCTTAAATAAAAACGTTGAAAGAATCGACACTCTGCATGGCTCCTTTACCTTTATTTTCTTTCAACTTGACCTCCTCTGTAAACCGCTTTTTTACTCTTTACCTCCGCCGACAAAATACCGTTCTTCACATGAATCTCCAGCATGTTTCCAACTGCCGCCGCGTCAATAACATTGATACATCTGCCCTGTTCATCCGCCACATAAGAAAAACCCTGATTCAGCTTTTCCAATGGAGATAAGCCCTTTAGGCGGGTGATACACAGTTCCAGCCGATGTCTGTTTTCCTGCATACGTTTTTCCATCATAGCCTGCAGCCGTTCTTCTAAAGCAATGGCATAGGTTCGCTTTTCCCGTATCCGGCTAATGGGACTTAATCGCTGTAAGCGGCTTTGATAAGATAAAAGCCGGTACTTATTTACTTCTAATTTATTTTTCAATAATCTGCCGAAGGCCCCTTCCAGATCAGCAATCTGCTTCTCAAGCCGAAGCACATCATAAACAGCCAGTTCGGCCGCTGCTGAAGGGGTCGGTGCCCGTAAATCAGATACAAAATCCACAATCGTCGTATCGGTTTCATGCCCTACTGCTGAAATAATCGGAATGCTGCAGTCGAATACCGCCTGTGCTACCATTTCTTCATTAAAAGCCCATAAATCCTCAATGGAACCGCCGCCGCGGCCGACAATCATCACATCGACTTTTTCCTGCTCCAGCGTCCGGATGCCCTTAACAATACTTTCTGCTGCATTTTCTCCCTGTACCACTGCCGGGTACAAAAGAATCTGCACATAGGGATTCCGGCGGGAGGCAATATTGATAATATCCTGCACCGCCGCACCGGTAGGCGCTGTCACCACTCCCAGTTTTTTAATATAGCGGGGAATCGGCTGCTTATATTCCGGGGCAAACATTCCCATTTCTTCCAGTTTATTTTTTAACAGTTCAAATTGTTCATACAAAAATCCCAAACCATCATTGATAATCTTTCGGGCATATAACTGATATTTTCCGTCCCGCTCATAAATATCCACCGAACCGCTGACTACCACCTGCATTCCGTCAATCATCCGAAAAGCAAGACCGGAACGGTTCCCTGCGAACATCACGCAGGAAATCGTTCCTTTCCCATCTTTTAACGTAAAATATATATGCCCGGAAGTATGATATTTACAGTTACTGACTTCTCCCTTAACCGAAACGGACTGCAGCATAAAATCCTGGGAGAACATATTCTTAATGTATGAATTTACTTGTGCTACCGTATATACGCTACTCATATCCGCCTTCTGTTATTTAACCTGATCTGAAGAATCATCTGCAAACTTAGATAATATTCCATTTATAAATGCCGATGAATTATCCTGTCCAAATTTCTTGGCCAGCTCCACAGCTTCATTAATCGCCACGCCGGTGGGTATATCCTGATCAAATTTTATTTCATAAACAGCAAGCCGCAATATGGTCAAATCTACCTTTCCCATCCGGGAAACGTCCCATCCTGCCGCCTGCTCATTCAGCATCTGATCTAACTCTGACAGCCGATCCAGAATCCTTTCCAGTTTAGTCGTAATGTACTCTGTTTCTTCTGAATCCGCCTTATTGTCCTCTTCAAAGAAAAACTCTGTCTGCTCGGTCATTTCCGCCAATTGGTTGAATTCTACCCGAAACAACAGCTTAAATATTTGTTCCCTGATTTCTCTTCTGCTCATATTTATTTGTCCTGTGTCATATTTACGCCGGCAATTCGGATATTCACATCTGTCACTTCCAGACCGGTCATGCTTTGAATGGCTGTCTGCACCTTCGTTTGCACCTTCTGGCTAACTACCGGAATATTGAATCCGTAATCAACGATCAGAGCCATATCCACCTTTACCCGTTTACCGATAACCTCAACCTTTACGCCTTTAGCCAGGTTTTTCACACCTACCTTGCTCATTAATTCATTGGTAATATTTCCTGCCATTGCCGAAACTCCTTCAACCTCTGTAGCGGCCAAGCCGGCAATCATGGCAACAACATCATCGGCTATCTTTACCGTACCGATATTGTCATCCTCTTTTAATGTATATGTCTTTTCATCATATCCTTTATCCATAGCTGCACCTCTTTCAAATTATCATCATTTCTACCTAATAATACCAAAATTTAATTCATTTGCATAGTCCCAATCATAGCCAAAAGCTAAGGCTTAACTGTTCTTCCATATCGGCATACTTAATTACGCCATCCGCACTGTTCAGGTAACGGAATATTTTTTGCTGCTGAATCAAATAGTCAAGCATCTCCTTATAAACCTCCAAAGATGCACATTTCAAAGTAATGTATTGGCTGCCTTTTTCGTATTCTCTTTCAAATAACGCTTGCAATTTATCTTCATCTACCTGGGTAAAATACATACCCTCCCTAATATAATAATTGTCCTGTACCGCTGTACATTCCGGAAGCGGTACGATTGCTTCAATGGTGTGGGTTTTACGCAGCTGCTCTGTGGTTACACATAAATAATCATAATTAATCGGGGGAATACTGCCTGCCCAGACATTACCACTTCCTTCACCCCCGGCATTTCCTTCTTCGATCTGATAGGATGCATCTCCCCAGGTGGTGTCCACATGATAGTAGTCACCATCCAGCATTACAACATTCCAAGCATGTCCTTCTCCGCCGGAAACTCTTCCCATCGCCAAAGTTACCGGTATTCCTGCTTTTTGCAGCAGATACTGGGTGGCTTTGGCATATCCCTGGCACACCGAACGGCCGCTTAAAAATACTGAGCAAATATTCTGATTATCTTCTACCTTGGCATCATATTCAGTGTTACTGATCAGGAACTCGTAAATATATTTTACTTTTCCGTATTCATCAAGGCCGGCCGGCATATTTGCCAGGCAGGTAGTGACGTATCTGTCAATCTGTTGCTGGCGTTCCTGCATTTCCTGCATCCCCACGCTGTACGTTGCCGTAAAGGTTATCTTCTTGGTCACTTCTTCCAAAGAATATCTGGTATACCGGTATCCTACCACATAAAAGATTTCCGGATGATCATTCAAAACACATTGAAATACCTTTTCAATGGTTTGAGGCTGGATACTGGAAACAGTAATTCCGGAACTATATTCCTGCATAATTTTAACCAGTTCCACATACAGCCGCTGCTCTTCCGCTGTCAGGTGATCGTAATGGTACAGTCCCTTCTGGGCCGCCATCATCGCCGTTATCGTATCCTCATTCAGATTGATCCGTTCCCTGGCGGCAGTATCTTCCGCCGTCATATCCTCCGGGCTTATGATATCATCCGTTATTTCTTCTATCACATATTCCGTTTGAAGGTCGGATGGCATTGGTTCCACTACAGATATTTCCTCTGTTTTCTCTGCTGGTATTACCGTTTCCTGTTTTGTTTTGCTGCTCGATTGACAGCCTGATACAGTGATTAGCATTGTACCTAACAAAACAAGCAATATTTTTGCTGGCAAAATTTTTGCTTTTTTCATTTAATCACGTCCAAACTCTGAAAGTATAAGTTCCTTATTTCTGTCTAAAGTCATACCCACGCTCCATGCATTTACAAAAAGCAAAAGCGGATTCCCTTTTAAATCTTTTATTTTCTTCATATCCGAAGTTCCGATTATCTTGTTTAGATCAATCTCTTTGTTTTCAATCCAGCGAATATGCTCATATGGCAGATTCTCTAACTTTATTTCTACGTTATATTCATTTTCCAAACGGTATTTTAAAACATCAAACTGTAATACTCCTACAACACCCACAATAATTTCTTCCATACCGGTGTTAAATTCCTGAAAAATCTGAATCGCACCCTCCTGGGCAATCTGGGTAATCCCTTTGACAAACTGCTTCCGCTTCATGGTATCAGTCTGTCTGACCCTGGCAAAGTGCTCCGGTGCAAAAGTCGGAATCCCCTCATAACGAAATTCATCCCTGGGCATACAAAGAGTATCTCCAATAGCAAAAATCCCCGGATCGAAAACACCGATAATATCTCCCGCATAGGCTTCGTCCAATATCTTTCTTTCACTGGCCATAATCTGTTGTGGCTGTGACAGCCGCAAGTTCCGGCCTCCCTGCACATGTTTCACTTCCATACTGGCTTCATATTTGCCGGAACAAATACGCATAAAGGCAATCCTGTCACGGTGTGCTTTATTCATATTGGCCTGGATTTTAAAAACAAAAGCGGAAAATTCGTTATCCGCAGGTTCTATCAATCCTGTATCGGCTCTTCTTGGCAATGGTGTGGTGGTCATCTGTAAAAAATATTGCAGAAAAATCTCAACACCAAAGTTGGTTAAGGCTGAACCAAAAAATACCGGTGTTAAAATCCCCGCCTGCACTTCTTCCAAATCAAACTCTGCACTGGCACCATTCAAGAGCTCGATTTCATCCAGCAAATTATTCTTATATTCTTCCCCCACTTTAGCAGTCAGCTTGTCCGCATCAGCAATGGCAATTTCCTCATGCACCCCTTCTTTGGTTCCTTTTTCCGTATCGGAATAAGTAATGACACATTCTTTTTGCCGGTCATAGATTCCTTTGAAATTCTTCCCCGAACCGAGGGGCCAGTTAACCGGACAGGTTGCTATCCCCAACTCTTTTTCAATTTCATCTAATAATGCAAAAGTATCACCCGCATCCCGGTCCAGCTTATTTATAAAAGTAAAAATCGGAATCTTACGCATCACGCAGACCTTGAACAGCTTTCTGGTCTGGGCTTCCACACCCTTGGAAGCATCGATTACCATAACCGCTGAATCTGCCGCCATCAGGGTTCGGTAAGTATCCTCCGAGAAATCCTGATGTCCGGGAGTATCCAGTATATTAATACAAAAATCATCATATTCAAACTGTAACACCGAAGAGGTTACCGAAATACCTCTCTCTTTCTCTATTTCCATCCAGTCAGACACTGCATGCTTTGCCGTAGCCTTTCCCTTTACACTTCCGGCCTGATTAATTGCTCCTCCATATAATAAGAACTTCTCCGTCAGGGTCGTTTTCCCCGCATCCGGATGGGATATAATTGCAAAGGTTCTTCTTCTGTTAATTTCTTTCGTGTTGGCGTTCACGTATGTTTCCTCCTGCCACTATTTTAATAATGATTCGCCGGCAATTCGATCTTGTATTCCAAAATAATCCAATACGGTTGCCCCGATATCCGCAAACGTTTCTCTGGTACCGTAATTGCCTTTAATCACTGTTTGTCCGCACATAATCAGCGGTGTATATTCCCTGGAATGATCGGTTGAAGCCAAATACCCCGGATCACAGCCATGATCTGCGGTAATAAGCAGCAAATCCTCCTCCCTGAGTCCTTTGACTATAGAAGGCAATCGCTCGTCAAAATAGGAAAGTGCCTGAGCATATCCGTCAATATCATTCCGATGCCCATAGAGCATATCATAATCCACCAGATTAATAAAGCATAATCCTTCAAAATCCTGCTCCAGATATTCTACGATTTTCTCAATGCCTTCTTCATTGCTTTTGGTATAAATATAGGATGTAATCCCTTTTCCGGCAAAAATATCCCGTATTTTCCCCACCCCGATTACTTCCTTGCGGTTGGCCTCTAAGGCATCCAACATGGTTCTTCCCTGAGGCTCTAACGAATAATCATGGCGGCCGGAAGTCCGCTTATATTCACCTCTTTTTCCCGCAAACGGCCGGGCTATCACTCTGCCCACGCCATGCTTACCGGTAAGAAGGCTTCGGGCCATCTCACAATACCGATACAATTCTTCTACCGGCACGACATCCTCATGGGCTGCAATTTGAAAGACACTGTCCGCCGAAGTGTAGATAATCAGTTTGCCCGTTTCCACATGTTCATCGCCATAATCCTTGATCACTTCCGTTCCCGAATAAGGCTTATTACAAATATAACCTCTGCCGGTTTGCTTACAAAAAGCATCTAATATTTCGGACGGAAAGCCATCCGGATAAGTAGGCAGGGGGTTTTTAGAAATGATTCCCGCTATTTCCCAGTGTCCGATAGTAGTATCTTTTCCCTTGGAAGCTTCTTTCATACGTGCAAACGCTGCCTGGGGATTCTGCACACCCTGGGCAAAATCAACTCCGTCAATATTAAAAAGTCCCAGTTCTTTCATATTAGGCATATGGAAATGAGGACTACGGGATGCGGAGCGTAATGTATTTGTTCCCAAATCACCATACTCTCCGGCATCCTCCATAGCCCCGATCCCCACACTGTCAAGTACTATTAAAAAAATACGTTTCATAGAGTCTTCCTCTCTTTATCTAAAGTTATCCTAAGAATGACAATTTAGTATATCACATTTCTTTTCAAATGGCACTTATTTTGTTAATTGGAAACCGTACTGATAATGATCGCTTCCGGTGCAACTCCGGTCTTACGAATAACAATATCTTCGATTTGTGCACGCTGTGCTTCGGTCAGTTCCGCCGTGTTTACCACGATATCCACAGTGGTATCGGTGATACTTACAACTACATCTTTGAACCCTTTTGCTTCCAGCAGGATTTCGGCGGCAGTTTCTTTTTCGGCAATATCGGTAATAGCAATCATATTATTTACCGCTTCCTGCTTTTGTTCCTCACTGATATTCACATTATTGATAATCTCCAACAGCGTTTCTTTACTTTTGGCACGTGTCTGCTCTTTCATCAGCTTGGCACCGGAAAGCACGCCCATTCCCGAGGCGGGAGCCGCTACGGTTTCGTCAATGCTCTCGGCCATATTTTCATCCATGAAATCTTCTGCAATTACAACATCGGAATCCAGACTGTTAATATCTCCATATGTATACTGCGCAATATCCTCGTCGGATATTTCAAACATTGCCGCTACTTCGGTAGATTCTGCGGCATTATCTGCAACTGCATCACTGGAAACCGTCATAATCTCTTCATCTGTAATTTTGTTACCTGCGAAATTCAAGTATCCCGCCACGGCAATCATTATGGCAAGTGCCGTAATCATAATTTGATTCTTCTTAACCATATTTTTCAATTTTTTATCCCCTTTTCTTATTATGATATCATTTTTACTATTTTAATTTTATGTTCGTCTATACCAAATAATGCCACAATTGCTTCGGTAATATTCTGAATTATTTTTATGTTCCCGCCGCCCTGAGCAGCTACTACCACTCCTTCGATTGTCGGCCGGATGGTTTTCTTTACAAAAGGCACCATATTTCCGTTATCATCCGCTACCAGAACGGTTTCCTGACCCATATCCAGATCGCTGGTATTCCGGCTTCCGCCGGCAGCATCGACCTCCGTCATACTGGCTCGTTTAGATGGCGTATCCTTTTCAACCAATACTTCTGCGGAAGTACTTAACGTAATCATTGCCTTTACTTTACCGGCTCCTTCCATAACAGAAAGGACATCTTCCAGTTTACGTTCCAGATAAGACGCGTATGCATCCAAGTCCACTTCTTCATTTATATTATCTTCCGATAAATTCAGAATACCACTATTGCTGTCCGATATTTGGGACTCTCTCCCTTCTGCTGTATTTTTTTTACTTTCGCCGGGAGAAGCAGGCCAGGCAATTACCAATAATAATACACCGACTAAAATCATTATTACATAATTGTCCTTTTTCATTTTTCCTCCCTTCCAAATTTTTTTCATCTTTTCAATCATTCGCGGCCACCTCCAAATACTCCTCCTCAATCCCCAGCTTCTTGCAGAACAGCTCCTTTAGTTCTAACAGTTCCTCTTTCTCCTCTGGTTTATTCTCCTGTCTTTGATCTAATTTAATCTCCTGGATATTTATTGATGTTGCTTGTTTTTCACTTAAGATAACATATATTATTTTATCAATTATTATGTCATCAATCATATATCCTTTTTCAGCCGCGATATTGTTTAATCTTGATTTAATTTCATCTTTTGTTCCCTTTTCTATTCTATCATCATTGGAAAGACTCCACATATCCGTTGATTGCATTTCCACCGACTGTCTTTCTATAATCTGCTGAAAGGCGGCTATCTGCTGTTCTATTTCTGCTTTTTCCGTTCCTGTTATGACTGCCTTCAAAGGAATCAAGAATTGGGCCAGCACCATGATGCCGATTAAAACCTTAACATACTTTTGATAAGAGCTGCCCGGCATAAAGTGCAGAATACTTTCCGCGCAGATCAAAAAGATACCGGTTCGTTTCATAAACTCCAAAAATGTATATCCCACTCTGCCTCCTCACTCTACCGGACCGTGTACGCAGCAATCGCAATTAATATAAAAAATAATGCCACCGCAGTAAAAACCGTCCGCAATAACAGTAATCCGGCATCTCCCACCCGGTCGGTACAATGTGCAATCCGTTTATCACTGATAATTCCGGTCAGAGCCGCGCTGACTTTAATCATTCCGGCCACAGCCAGAATCTGAAAAAGCGGAACCGCACATACACACACCAGTAAAATTAAAAATAAAATTCCAATACTGTTTTTCAACAATACCGCCGATCCCACCACCATTTCCGTAACACCTTCTGCCAGATTGCCGATTCCCGGAATGGCCCCCACTATCTTTTGAAAAGCAGAGGCTTTGACACCATCTATAGCGGGTGTTATTATTGATTGTACAAAGCCGATTCCCGTTACCATTCCCAAAGCCGCCTTCAATGTAAAGGCAATTGCCTTTTTCATTAGATCTAACAGCAACGTCAGCCGTTCCTCTGTCCATATTCCGTTAATCAAAGCCAGGATCACATAACAATAGATAATGGGCATCAAGGCCGCAAGCAGGAAGCTCTGCACACAATAGGCTACTACCAGGACCACCTGATATCCGGCCGTTGCCGTAGTAATCCCCACCGCCGCCCCGACGGTCATAAAATAAGTGGGAATCAGAAGTTTCACAAATAAAACAATATTTTGAATGGTTTCTACGGCCACATCAGCCACATAAAGGAAAGCTCTGGTTAAAATTGCCATCAAAAACAGATACAAAAAATAAAAACCCACTTGGGAAATTTGCTGTCCGGCAAAAATATCCGAAAAGTTGGAAAAGATTGCCGACAGGATTCCCAGGATAATAATTGCTATCAGCAGAGATTTCAGCCCGCCAATCTCACCGCTTATATTTCCTGCCGCCTGTCCTAACAGATCCTTAACCGCTTCCCAAACTTGTCCGCTCATGATCAATGCCAGGGTTTGTTCCAAATCGATATGATATCCGGGAAATAGCTTATCTAACCCCTGTTTAACAGACTGTAAATCGTATAGATTATCCTGACCCGCCATTTCATCTCCTCGCTACATTGCTTATATCGCAATTTCATTAATATTTTCAATGATTGCCAGTAAAATCGGCATACCGGCAATCAGTACCGATAATTTTCCAAAAACCTCGATCTGTCCCGCAATGGCACCATAGCCCGCATCTTTGCAGATTGCTGCGCAAAACTCACAAACATAAGTGATCCCTACCACTTTCAGCAGAATTTTAAAATAAGAATTATTTAAATCGATATAATTTTGAAAAAGGGACATATTACCCAATACATCCGAAAGCTTATTCATGGCAAATCCAAATATTACCAAACATACTGCAAAGCCTATGTAAAAACCGTACTCCTGCTTTTGTGACTTAAATTGCAAAGCCAGCAGAACGCCTGCCACTCCCAGTATCCCGATTTTAATAATTTCCATCGCTGCTCCCTACTCTATAATTCAAATAAATTTTGGATCATGACAAATAAGTCATAAATATATGGCAGAATCCATGTTAGTACCAGGATCAGACCCGCCAGACTGATCAAAAAAGCATGTTCTTCCCGGCCGCTGTGCTTCAATATCTGGCTAAGTATGGTAATTAAGATACCCACTGCCGCTATTTTAAAAATAAGACTGATTGCCATTTTGTTCCTCCAAACTAAAATAAAATTATGACTGCCATGATGCCGCTCATTACGCCCATGCACATAACTACTCTATTCTTACTTTTTAATTCTGTTTCCACTTCCTTAATATAACGCGAAGCATCTTCAATATACCGTTCCATCCCCTCTGCCTGTCCTTTTCCATCCCGAAATCCCAGACTACCCGGAAATCCTCTTAAGATTTCCTTTTCGTTCTTTTTCAGGGGAAGCTTTTTCATACATTCAGAGATATGCTTTTCCCATATTTCCTCAAAAGAACATCCGTTATTTTTACTGATTTCCAGATATATCTCTGCAAATGCTTTACCTAAGGGCTGCGGTATCCGCTGACTTAGCCGATTACAAATCTCCGGCAGTGCTGCTTTCGCATATATTACTTCGTTTTGAAAAAACTCATAAATCTGCTTGATATACTTTAGATATTCCAGACGTTCCTTTTGCTCCCGGCAATAAGACCATGCCGTTCCGCTTGTTCCAATTATCAGTAATACGATTCCTGCCATTCGAAGCATGCTTTCATATCCCGTCCATATACAGCTTTTACCCTGCTGATTCCTTTCTTCTTATTTAAAACAATATATCTGTCAAAAATTGTTTCCATTGCATATTCTTTTTGAAATGCCCTTCCTTTAATATCTTCCAGTGATTCTCCATGAATCGTTGCCAAAATCTTACTGCCACATTGCAATATCTGACACAGGGCCTTCATATCCTCCCTGCTTCCGATTTCATCTACTGCAATCACTTTCGGTGACATGGAACGAACTAACATCATCATTCCCTGAACCTTCGGACAGGCGTCCAGGATATCCGTGCGTATCCCCACATCATTTTGCGGAATACCCATAAAACAGCCGGCAATCTCTGATCTTTCATCTACCACCCCCACCTGCATTCCCGCCGCATTCCGGTTGCCATCCGAAACCTGACGGATCAAATCCCGGAGCAAGGTCGTTTTCCCGCATCCAGGCGGTGCAATAATCAAGGTATTCATAATTTTCGACTCCTCATACAAGAAATCAATCACCGGCTCCGCCGCTCCAATAATCTCATGAGAAATTCGGATATTCATAAATCGAATATGCTTCATATTCCTGACTTTTCCGTCCTCTTTTTGAATGACCTGCCCCGCCAATCCGATTCGATGCCCTCCCGGAATGGTAATAAATCCCTGACTGATTTCTTCTTCAAAGGCATATAGCGAATACTTACAAATATACTGTAAAATTTCTTCTATTTCCTCTTCACTGATCCGCCATGCTCTATCTATCTCATCACAAATCTCCCCTGCTTCACTGATATAATGTTCCTTTCCCCCCAGAACGATCCGCACCGGCCTAAGCACCTGCAGCCTTATTTCCTGCAAATCCTCCGCATATCTTGCTGCCTCCCTAAAATGTTCTCGCACCACCGAAGGAAAAATATTTATAACCTCTTCCCGACTGGTCAATTTTCTCACCTCTTATCTCTTATCTCAATATATGTTTAGTTGTCCAAGTTATGACCGTAAATTTTGTACACAAAAAAATACAATCTTTTTTTCACCAACATATAGACAAATCCAGTTAACCATAGTATTATAATAGTATAAACAGTAATAATTACTATTATTAATAATAATATAAAAAGGAGATCAAATATGAAAAACACAAATTCCGCACAAGTAGATAACTTAGTATCCTTATTAGACGGCTACACCGAAAAAGGCGGCCACCACCTAAACGTCAACGTCCTGAACCGCGACACCCTCCTGGATGCCCAAAAGCACCCCGAAAACTACCCCCAGCTAACCGTCCGTGTCAGCGGCTATGCCGTAAACTTCATCAAACTAACCACCGAACAACAAAACGACATAATCTCCCGCACCTTCCACGAAACCCTGGCCTAAAGCCCGAAAATTTTCTTCCAGCAACTTATCACCACCGCCAATATCCTCCCGAAGCCTCAGCACCGCTCTTCTAAGGCTAAATCCATTAACGTATGGCAGCGGCGGCACAGTTAGGGTTATGCGCTGAAGGACTGCCGATACAGGGAATTAATCCTTGTAGTGCACCGTTGAACAAACAATAGAAATAAAAAAGTACGTCAGTAGCAGACTTCCCTTGTCTGATAATGACGCACTTTTTTAATTTTATTGTTTTTTCTTCGGTGTGCGAAGGATAATTCCCTGCATCGGCAGTCTTCAGCTCATAACCCTAACTGTGCCGCCGCTTCACAACCTAATGCCCCCTAGTTTTGAGGAACATCCTTGATGGAGAAGCTCATGCGGCCCATCTTGTCTTTTCCTAAGCATACTACGGTTACGATATCGCCTAAGGTCAATACATCTTCAACGTGGTTAATACGTTCTTTGGCAATCTTGGAAATATGAACCATTCCTTCTTTGCCGGGTGCAAATTCAACAAAGGCACCAAAGTCTTTAATACTTACAACAACACCTTTGAAGATTTGTCCTTCCTTGAAATCAGTGGTAATCGTCTTAATAATATCAATTGCTTTATCCATCATTTCGGCATCAGTACCGCAAACTGCCACTTTACCGTCATCGGTAATATCAATCTTAACACCGGTGCGGGCAATAATCTCGTTAATGGTTTTACCGCGCTGTCCGACTACATCACCAATCTTTTCCGGATCGATCTGGATAGCAATAATCTTCGGTGCATACTTGCCAACTTCTTCTCTGGGTTTTGCAATACAGGGAATCATAATATCATTTAAGATATAAGTTCTTGCTTCCTTGGTCTTTCTGATTGCTTCTTCCACAATCGGTCTGGTCAGACCGTGAATCTTAATATCCATCTGAATAGCGGTAATACCATCATGGGTACCGGCTACCTTAAAGTCCATATCGCCAAAGAAATCTTCCAGGCCCTGGATATCTGTCAAAACGATATAATCATCATCTGTATCTCCGGTTACCAGGCCACAGGAAATACCTGCTACCGGTTTGGTTATCGGTACACCGGCTGCCATCAGAGACATGGTTGAAGCACAAATGGCTGCCTGTGAAGTAGATCCGTTTGATTCAAAAGTTTCTGATACGGTACGGATTGCATACGGGAAATCTTCTTCAGTTGGCAGAACCGGAATCAAAGCCTTCTCTGCCAAAGAACCATGACCGATTTCACGGCGTCCGGGTCCTCTGCTGGGTTTGGTTTCACCCACTGAATAAGAAGGGAAATTATAGTGATGCATATATCTCTTATTTACTTCATTTTCATCCAAACCATCGATTCTTTGCATCTCTGACATGGGTGCCAAAGTAGTAATCGTACAAATCTGTGTTTGTCCGCGAGTAAACATTGCCGAACCATGAACTCTGGGAATGAGATCTACTTCTGCAGCCAAATGTCTGATCTGGGTAATCTCACGACCATCGGGACGTTTGTGATCTTTCAGGATCATCTTACGAACAGTCTTCTTTTCATATTGATAAATTGCTTCGCCTAATACTGCCAGCCATTCTTCTTTATCAGCAAAAGCTTCTTCCAGTTTAGCGGTAATATTGCGGATATTTTCTTCACGTACCTGTTTTTCATCAGTAAATACTGCTTCTTCCATTTCCGCCGGCGGTACGATGCTCTTCATTGCTTCAAACATCTCAGTGGGAATGGCACAGCTTGTATAGGAATGTTTGGGCTTACCTACCTCTGCTACGATCTGATTAATAAAGGTGATGATGGTTTGATTAATATCATGAGCCATATAAATAGCTTCTAACATCTTATCTTCCGGTACTTCGTTGGCACCGGCTTCGATCATAATCACTTTATCGCCAGTGGAAGCTACGGTCAGGTTCAAATCACCGTTTTTCCACTGTTCCTGATTAGGGTTAACAATTAGAACACCATCAACCATACCAATCTGAGTGGTTGCACAGGGACCATCAAAGGGAATATCGGAAATAGAGGTGGCAATAGCTGAACCCAGCATTGCTACAACTTCAGGACGACATTCAGGATCTACTGCCATAACGAGATTGTTTAAAGTTACATCGTTGCGGTAGTCCTTAGGGAATAACGGTCTCATGGGACGGTCGATAACACGGCTGGTCAGAACCGAATTTTCACTTGCTTTACCTTCTCTTTTGTTAAATCCTCCGGGAATTTTACCGACTGCGTACAATTTTTCTTCATATTCTACGCTTAAAGGGAAAAAGTCAATCCCTTCTCTGGGCTTCTCTGAAGCCGTTGCGGTACAAAGTACCGTTGTTTCGCCATACTGCATAAAAACGCAGCCATTTGCCTGTTTTCCTACTCTGTCAATATCCATCTTCAGAGTACGTCCGGCAAGTTCCATTGTAAATGTTTTGTAATTACTCATTTTCTTCTCCTTTTTTTCTGAAACTATGGGCAGAAGATGTCGAAACTACTGACCCGGACACCTTCCTTCTTACTGCATCACAGATGCCTGTGTCAGTGGTCTCGATACACTCCTCTACCCGTAACATTTTCCTATTGCATAAAGAGAAGGCGGAAAGCCGAAATGCCTTCGGCCATTTTTCCACCTTCTTCTAATTGCCTTATTACTTTCTGATTCCTAATTTACTGATCAATTCACGATATCTTTCAATATCCTTATCTTTCAGATAATTCAATAAACCACGTCTCTGACCTACCATCTTCAACATTCCTCGACGAGAATGATGATCCTTAGGATGAAGTTTTAAGTGCTCGGTAAGCTCCTGAATTCTTGCGGTGAGTACTGCAACCTGCACTTCCGGTGAACCAGTGTCACCTTCACCTCTTGCATACTCATTCATAATTGCTGTTTTCTTTTCTTTCGAAATCATTGTATTTCCTCCTGTTTTTCAATCGCCCACTACCAAGATTAAGGTCGGAGTGTCCAAAATCTGAGTATGGGTTAAAATTTACCTTAACCATCATAACATACCTTTTTCTTTATGTAAATAGTTAATTGGTATATAATTGCTCCATGAAAACCGCAAAAAGAACCTTTCTGTCGGAAAATTCTGTACTTTTGCACAAATAAATCATTCTTATCAGAAAGGCTTTATCTCTTTAATCGTATAGAACCCGTACAATCTTTGCCGGCGTTCGATAGTTATAACTGGAAATCTTAATTCCCGTCTTAGGGCTGCTGGCGTGGATAACTTGTCCACCCCCTATATAGAGTGCTACGTGATTAATGGTTCCGCCCTTCGCATAAAAAATCAAGTCTCCGGCTTTCATATCGGAAGCCGTTATCTTCGTTCCCATCTTCGCCTGGGCCACCGAAGAATGTGGCAGACTGACACCATATTTCTTAAATACACTTAAGACAAATCCGGAGCAATCCGCTCCTTTCGTCAAACTGACTCCTCCCCAGACATAAGGGTTACCTAAAAACTGTTTGGCATACTGACAGATATCTACCCTCACATCCGATACACCTTCGCCATACAACAGCTCTGTCATGGTAATGGCTGTGGCCAAATCTGACTTCACTTTTACAAATTCACCGGACACATAAACTTCATCATCATCCAGATATACTCTAACCCAACCATCATCCTGCACTTCCACCACATCCAAAATTTCTCCATTGGGAACCTGGGTAATCACTTCGCAGTCTGTATTAGGCTCTTCCCGTACCTTTAGTGAATCTGTGGTAACCACTGCAATGGTGGATGCCAGCCCCTGCGCCTTCTTCACGGCACCAAAGCCGGTCAGTAAATATTCGGATTTGACATATCCTTCTACCTTACCGGATTTAATATAACTCCAGCCATTCACATCTTCAAGCACTTCACAAGCCGCACTCTTCGGAAGCTTTCCTACTAATCGGCCCGATTCATCAGCTTCTTTTCTGACGTTCAGATTATTTTCTTCTACGTTACATATTCCTAGGTTGGTATATCCAAAGGTTGCTCCTTCAGCCTGAATTGCTGCTTCTTTATATTCCTGTGCTGTAAGCTCCGATTCTAATAAAGAATCAATACCGATGGGATGAATAATGGATGCAATACCGGATTCTGCTCCGTGTACCTGGTATGCCGGTGCAAGCAGCATTACTGTCATGCTTCCTATATATACACTAAATAAAAATGTTTTTTTCACAATAGCCTCCGAACCTTATATGTTACAAATTTGTTACAATTATGTTATTAATTATAGCAATCGTCCGTCCGGCTGTCAATAAGCAACTCAATTTTTTCGAAAATATGCTGTCCCTTCCGCAATATCCTTTTCCAATTGTGCTTTCAGCATCTCTAATCCCGCAAATTTCTGCTCTGATCGTTTAAATCCGATTAACTCTACATTTATTTTTTCACCATATAGATTACCGGTAAAATCATATAAATAGGTTTCTATTCCCAAAACAGGCTGTTCACTCACGGTGGGTTTATATCCGATATTAGTCAAGCCGTTATACTCACCGTCTTTGGTTTTCACTCTGGCATAATAAACCCCACAGGGTGGTAATACCTTGTCAGCACCCGGAATCAGATTTACCGTCGGCATTCCTAAAGTCCTTCCTATTTGATTGCCGTATACCACCATGCCCTCCACTTGATAATTTCGTCCCATCAACTGGGCGGCAACCGCCAGATTTCCTTTTTCCACTTCTTCTTTAATATAAGTAGAACTGATCTCACGATTTAAATGCATACACTTCTCAATAATCTCTGCCTCATATCCGAATTGTTTTGACATGGAAAACAACAAATCACTGTTGCCCTTCCCTTTATCTCCAAATGACAGATCGGAACCGGCACAAATATAATTCATTTTCAACCGCTCACACAAAATATCGCTGATAAAACTTTCGGCCGGAATGGCCGCTGTCTGTTGATTCAGCGGAAAACATATCAGTATATCGATTCCCATTTCCGCAAATAAATTTATCTTTTCTTCCTTTGAAGTCAGTTCTTTTTGGTCGGTATATCCGAAAAAAACAGATGGCGTGGGGTCAAAGGTAAATACTACACTTACCATCCCTTTTTCCTTCCGGGCAACAATCCGGCGCAGCAGTTCCTGATGCCCTTTATGGACTCCATCAAATTTACCGATTGCTACAGCTGATTGAGTTTCTATATGTATTTTTTCAATATCCGTAATTATTCTCATAGCTGCTGCCTTTCTATCCTTCGGTTATGAACATTTTTACCGGCCAGAAACACTTTTCCCGAGGATCATACCGGTAAATACCATAAAATTTTCCTAAAAAACTATATACACGAACCTCTGCATCCGATGTCAGTGCAGGTCTTTCGGTAATTTGACTGTCACTGATACGATTTCCATTGGCCAGGAGTTTATGGGAACTTTCCTGCACTACGATCATCGGCAGATGTTCAAACACCTTGTCCACCTTCAAAACAATCTCCGCAATTTTGTTTTGATCTGCTAACTGCTGTAATTGTGTCAAAGTATACGCACTGTCAATTGTAAAGTCACCGGATCTGGTACGTTTTAGAGATGCCATGGCTCCGCCGCAGCCTAATGCTGTGCCGATATCATGACATAATGTCCTGATATAAGTGCCTTTGGAACAGGCCACTCTGATTTCTACCTCGGGTAAATTCATGGACAGGATTTCAATTGCCTCTATATGTACCTGCCTTGCTTCCCGCTCCACTTCTTTTCCTGCTCTGGCCAGCTCGTATAACTTTTTCCCATTTACCTTCAAAGCAGAGTACATGGGTGGTATCTGATGATATTCCCCCACAAACGATTCTATGGTCCTGGTTACCTCTTCTACAGTTGTCCGTACTACCTTTTCCGCCAATACGCTTCCGGTGGTATCTTGTGTATCTGTGGTAATCCCCAATCGAAGAATTGCCACATATTCTTTGCTTTTATCCGTCAGCATATCACACAATCTGGTACCGCTTCCCAAACATACAGGAAGAACCCCTACCGCTGCCGGATCAAGGGTTCCTGTGTGACCTATTTTTTTCTGTTTTAAGATACCGCGCAGCTTTGCCACCACATCATGAGAGGTATAGCCCGCTTCCTTATATACATTAATTATTCCGTGATACATATTTACTTTCCATTCAGTTGTTTGTCTATATGTAACGATAAATTATTGGTAATATCGTGAAAGGTACCGTTCATCGTTGCTCCCGCTGCCCGGATATGACCGCCACCGCCAAAAAAAGCCGCCACTCTTGCCACATCAACAAGGCCTTTGGAGCGCAGACTAACCTTATATTCCAAAGTACCGGTCTGATACATAAAAATAGCACATTCCACACCTTTGGTTATCAACAGTTGATTTACAATTCCATCCAGATCTTTTGAAGTTACCCCATAAAAATCCATGGTTTTTTTATCTAATGCACTGACAATGCATTTCCCCTCCATAAATATGATGCTTTCTAAAACTGCCCGGCCTAAAATCTGATTCTGTATGTACGTCTTCTCATAAAAGGTCTCATCAATCAGCTTGGGAAAATCAAACCCAAATGCAATCAGTTCCGCTGCAATTTTTAAGGTTTGGGGAGAAGTATTGGAATAGTGAAATACTCCCGTGTCATGTATCATGCCGATGTAAAGTGCCTTGGCAATCTCTTTGTCCAATTTCGCAACATCATCGATACAGTCATAAATCAATTCACAGGTCGAGCTTGCTTCCGGAACAATATAATTAACATCACCACATCCACTGTTACTGATATGATGGTCAATGTTTATTTTTTTCTTAGCCCGGTCATAAAAACCTTCCGCAGCGCCCATCCGTTCCTTAACCGTATCCAGAGCAAAAAAAACATCATAGGAATCCACTTCACTTTTAAAATCAGAATGAATTTGCGAAATTTGGGCTATGCAGTTAAAAATATCCGCCGGCTCCTCCAAAAAAACATCAATGATTGCTTCCGGGAGCATCTTTTTCAGATACAGATATAATCCCATCGCCGCCCCCACACAGTCACCATCCGGTCTGATATGGCCGCTGATACCGATAGTTGCGGCATTTGCTGTTTCCTTTAATATCTTCATACTTCCTGATCCTTAATTCCTTCATTTACCTCATCAATCAGCTTAGACATATTAACGCCATAAGCAATCGACTGATCCATAATAAACTGAATCTCCGGTGTGTTACGCAGATTGATCTTCCTTGCCAACTGGCTGCGGATAAATCCTTCTGCACTTTTCAGCCCTGCCAAAGTATCCGCCTGTTCCTTCTCCCCGCCCAAAACGCTAATCCATGCTTTACAGCTTTTCAAGTCAGGGGCAACTTCGACAGCCACCACACTGGTCAGGATATTTATCCGCGGATCTTTTATTTCACCACGGATAATCTCTGCCAGCACCTTTTGAACTTCCCCGTTAATACGGGTATTCTTCATACTATTTTTTCTCATTATACCTAATACCTTTCAAACATATCATGCAAAGCTTTGCACAATGTTCATCATTCAGAAGAACGCTCTGCGTTCTTCCAGACGAGGCTTAGTTACACTTAGGCACAGTCCTTTCGTGCCTTAGTGTATCTTCTCGTCTTCTTTTCGTCTTTTTAGCGAGGAACTTCTACCATAATATAGGCTTCTACGATATCCAGTTCCTGCACCTGATCAAATCCTTCAAAGACCAGACCACATTCATAGCCTGCTTTCACTTCTTTTACATCGTCTTTAAAACGCTTTAAAGAAGCCAGTTCTCCTTCATATATCTGTTCTTCGCCTCTGTTGATTCGCACCTTGCAGTTTCTCTGGAACATACCGTCTAATACATAAGAACCGGCAATATTTCCTAAGGCTGAAGCCTTGAATATCTGTCTGATTTCCGCATGACCCAGAACCTTCTCTTCAAAGACCGGATCAAGCATGCCCTTCATGGCTGCTTCAATATCTTCAATCGCCTGATAGATAACCTTGTAAAGCCGGATATCAACGCCTTCCCGTTCAGCACTTGCCTTGGCTGTAGCATCCGGGCGGACATTAAATCCGATGATAATGGCTGATGAAGTACTTGCCAGGGAAACATCTGATTCATTAATGGCGCCAACACCACCATGAATACATTTTACCACCACTTCTTCATTAGACAGCTTCAAAAGGCTCTGTTTTACAGCTTCCACGCTGCCCTGTACATCAGCTTTTACAATAATATTCAAATCTTTCAGATTACCGGCCTGAATCTGGGTAAACAGATCATCCAGCGACATCTTAGCTTTAGTATCTTCAAGCATCTTAACTTTATTCTGCGCCTGATAAGTTTCAGCATAATTTTTAGCTACCTTATCACTTTCATGGGAAATAAAGATTTCACCTGCACTGGGAACATCGGAAAGGCCCAGGATTTCTACCGGCGTGGATGGCAGGGCTTCCTTTACCCGTCTGCCTTTATCATCTACCATTGCCCGCACCTTACCATGGCTGGCTCCGGCGGAAATAAAATCTCCCACATGAAGAGTACCTTTTTGTACCAAAACTGTTGCTACAGGACCACGGCCTTTATCCAATTCAGCCTCGATAACCAGACCTCTGGCCTGACGGTTGGGATTGGCTTTCAATTCCATGATTTCTGAGGTCAACACAATTGTTTCCAATAAGGTTTCAATTCCTTCACCGGATTTGGCTGATACGGGAACATATTCTGTAGTACCGCCCCAATCAGAGGGAATTAACTCATATTCAGTCATTTCCTGTTTTACTCTATCGATATTAGCACTGGGTTTATCAATCTTATTTACTGCCACGATGATTTCAATACCAGCGGCTTTCGCATGACTGATGGCTTCCACTGTCTGAGGCATAACACCGTCATCGGCTGCTACTACCAGAATTGCAATATCTGTTGCATTAGCACCACGCATACGCATTGCCGTAAATGCTTCATGTCCCGGTGTATCCAAAAATGTGATTTTCTGGTCATGAATGGTAACGGTATAAGCACCGATGTGCTGGGTAATACCGCCTGATTCCCTTTCGGTTACATGTGTTTTACGGATTGCATCAAGCAAAGAGGTCTTACCATGGTCAACATGACCCATAACACAGATAATGGGAGCCCTTTTAATTAATTCATCTGCATTTTCATCATCCTCTTTCAGCAATTCTTCAATAATATCCACTTTGACTTCCTGCTCGCAGATAATATCATAATCAATTGCTATATTTTCAGCGTCTTCATAAGAAATTTCTGTATTTACGTTCACGATCTGTCCCAGTAAAAAAAGCTTTTTAATAATCGCAGAAGGCTGTATCTTCATTTTATCTGCCAGTTCTTTGATAGTCAGGGTTTCCGGCAGAACAATTACTTTAATCTGCTCTTCCTGCACTTCAGCTGCCTTCTTCTCCGGTTTAATAAATGCTCCAACCTTACGCTTGGTATTTGCCTTGGCACTCTCATCTTCATAGATAAAGTCTCTTTTGGAACGTTTATCTTTTTCCTGATTGATCCGGCGTTTTTCTTCCTCACGATGTTTGGATGTATCTTTTCCAATACCTTCTGTGGGAGTACTCTTGCTTTGGGTGCCTTTGCCGGCAAAACGATTGTCCGGCCGGTCATTTCCTCTTTCAAAGCGACCATCACTACTGCCAGGACGGCCGCCGCCTGTACCAGGGCCTGCATTCCGGCGATCATTTTGATACCCTTGATTATTCGGCCGATTACCACCCTCGGGTCTTCTTCCATCATTCGGACGAACCGGCCGGTCACCCTGCTGTCCGCCAGGTCTGTTTCCTTGCTGGTAGTTTCCCTGTTGATATGTTCTTTCACCTCTGCCTGCCCTCGCATCTGTATTACGGTTCTGTCCCTGTCCGCCATTCTGCTGATAGTTTCTGGTCTGTTGATTTCCCTGGCTATTGCCATGGTTATAACCTTGACCGCTGCCCTGATTCTGATATCTTGGCTGTGCCGGTGCCTGCGATCTGTTGTTCTGATTAGTACCCTGCGCACGATTATCAGCTGAACGTACCTCCGGTGTTCTTGGTGTCGTGTTTTGCGTATTTGTACTGCTCATCTGCCTGGGTTGTGCATTCTGCACATTATTCATCGGCCGGCGTTCCTGCTGTACATTTTCCGGCATACTCGGAGCAGTCAGGGGCCTGATAATCTTATGGGGCGCTTCCTGAACCGGTCTGTTCTGGGGCCGGTTATTATTGTTTCTACCCTGGGGCCGGTTATTATTCTGCGGGCGATTGCCGGTATTGGACGGCTGATTGCCTCCTGCCGGACGGTTTCCGCCATTTCCATTATTAGGACGTTGCCCGGAAATATTACTATTTTGAGGATTGCTCACAAAAATTATTTTTTTCTTCTTTTTAGGTTCTTCCTCGGCTTTTGCTGCAGGAGTCATAATCGGAGCTGCCACGGGAGCCGCACCGAATTTTTTTCTGACTAACGCTGCCGCATCGTCATCCACAGAGCTTTGTGCCACTTTCGCTTCCACTCCTTTATCATTAAGAAAAGCAAGAATATCTTTGCTTTGTATATCTAATTCTTTCGCAAGTTCATGTACTTTCATTTTCGCCATGCTTACTACCTCCGTCTCGTTGTTTCGATGTTTCCGCAAAAATCTTCTGAATGGAATCGGCAAATCCATTATCCAAAATAGCCAGGGATGTGCGCATTTCTTTTCCCATGGCATGCCCAAGTTCCTCCTTTGTACCGAACCGGTACATGGGCACATGATAAAAATCACATTTGTTTTGGAACATATGCCGGGTATTTTCCGAAGCATCTGTACTGACAATAACCAATACAGCCGATCCTGATTTAATCGCCTTTTCAGTCATAAATTCGCCGCTTACCGCATTTCTTGACCGAACTGCCAGACCAATCAGTGAAAAAATCTTCTTACTCACCTTCGTCAAACTCCTTTTCCAAACCGTCATAAATTTCCTTCGGAATATTCATCTTGAAAGACCGCTCAAGTCCTTTATTTTTCCTGGCGTTTTTTAAACACTCCAGGGAATTGCAAAGGTAAGCACCTCTTCCATTTTTTTTACCTGTTACATCAAGCACAATCTCATCTTCAGCGGTTTTCAGAACACGCATCATTTCCTTCTTGCTCTTCATCTCACCACATCCGATGCATTGCCTCATCGGGATTTTTTTAGCCATATGCCTTTTCCCTTCTATATTTCCTGCTCACCGTCTTCACTATCTTCAATGACTTCCTCATACTCTTCGTCATATTCATCGTACTCATCCATATAGTCTTCATAACGGAATCCGGGAGCATCCTTTGCCTGGGTTTCACTTTTAATATCAATCTTATAGCCGGTGAGACGGGCTGCCAGGCGGGCATTCTGACCTTCCTTACCGATTGCCAGTGACAATTGGTAATCAGGTACTACCACTTTAGCCGTCTTTTCATCCGGATCTGCAAATACAGCAACGATTTTAGCCGGAGATAATGCATTTTGAATCAAGTTACCGGGGTTTTCATCCCAGTTGATAATATCGATTTTTTCACCGCGTAATTCTTCCACAACCGTGCTTACCCGCGCACCGTTCAGTCCTACACAGGCTCCAACAGCATCTACGTTGGGGTTGTTTGACCATACGGCCATCTTGGTTCGGCTGCCGGCTTCACGGGCAATACTCTTAATTTCCACCGTGCCATCCTTAATCTCAGTTACTTCTGTTTCAAATAATCTTTTTACTAATTCCGGATGGGTTCGGCTGACCATGATTCTTGGTCCTTTGGAGGTATTCTTAACCTCTAAAATATATACCTTAATCCGCTCTGTGGGCCGGAAGTTTTCACCTTTCACCTGCTCACTTTCATTTAACAGGGCATCTGTCTTGCCCAAGTTAATACTAATGTTTCGTCCCACATAACGCTGTACAACACCGGTAACAACATCTTTTTCCTTTTCATAATACTGGTTAAAGATCACACTTCTTTCTTCTTCTCTGATTTTCTGAAGAATTACGTTTTTAGCATTCTGGGTGGCTATTCTTCCGAACTCTTTGGATTTGATCTCTACATGCATCATATCGCCAAGTTTTGCTTTCGATGACACTTCTTTTGCTTCCTCCAAAGAAATCTGAAGCACACTATCTTCTACTTCTTCTACCACTTCCTTTTCTGCATAGCATAAGAAATCACAGGTTTCCCGGTCAATCTCCACCTTTACATTATCAGATTTGCCAAAATGATTCTTGCAAGCTGTAATCAATGAGTTCTCAATCGCTTCAAATAAAGTTTCCTTGCTGATTTCTTTTTCTTTCTCCAGAATATCCAGAGCTTCCATTAATTCTTTGTTCATCTTTCCTTTCTCCTCCTGCTTTACAGTTAAAAATCAAATGCCAGTCTGATGATTGCTATATCAGCTCTTGCAAAAGTAATTTCTGTTTCCTGGGTTTCAATGGTAATTGTCTCTTCATCAAAACATTTCAACATTCCCGAAAATTCTTTCACCTTATCTACGGCCTTGTAGGTTTTAACCTCCACTTCTTCCCCCAGGCTCTTAGCCAGATGTTTATCTTTCTTGAGCTGCCTGCCCAAACCCGGGCTGCTGACTTCTAAAATATAAGCATCCGCTATAAAGTCCTCTTTGTCCAGTACATCAGAAAGTGCACGGCTTACTGCTTCACAGTCATTAATATCCACTCCGCCGGGCTTATCAATGTATGCCCGTAAATAAAAGTCACTGCCTTCCTTAACAAACTCCACATCATAAATTTCCACATGATTATTCTCGGCTATTACCTTAAGCAGTTCTTCTGTCTTTGCTTCGTATGTCTGTGTTCTTGACATTTCCTATCACCTTCCTTCACCTTCATGAAAAAAAGTGAACCCGCCGGTTCACTTCTTACTGTAAATATCTTTAATTCTCTACCAGTTTAACATCTTCACGCATTTATTGCAAGCACTATTTTTCATTAAGAGCCAAAAACTCCCGCACCTCCTCCAAAGAGGGAAATATTTTATATGCCAGTTCCTTCATTTCTTCATCGGGAGGTACAATATCCGGAACCATAATGGCTTTCATTCCGGCAGCTGTTGCCGCCCGGATACCGTTATAGGAATCTTCAATTGCAAATGCTTCTTCCGGCAGTGTGTCTATTTCCTTACATGCCTTCAAGAAAATATCCGGTTCCGGTTTACTCCGGCTTACCATATCCCCACAAATAACCACCTGGAAATAGGACAATAAGTCCCGGCCGGCCAACTGAGATTTCACATGTTTTTCCTTAGTGGAAGATGCCAAACCTATTTTATATCCGTTCCCAGTCAGGTAATCCAGCAATTCCCTTACCCCCGGTTTCATAGGCATACCGTTTTTTTCTACATATTCAAAAAAGAGCTGCGATGCCTTTGCGGTAAGTTCATCATAGGAAAATTGTGTTCCGTATGCCTCCTCAAAAATAGCTCTGGTAGCTTTTTCGTTCACACCGATGCATCTATGATAGACCTGTTCCATGTTCTTGATGTTGTGTTGCTCTGCAAGTATCTTCCAGCAGTCCAAAAACAGATTTTCGGTATCAAAAATCACTCCATCCATATCAAAAATTATCGTTTTCGTATTCATATCTGCCTCCACTCTGCTTAGACCTTCATAACAAAAATGCTCTAATTACCTAAACAGGTCCTTACAGCATTTTCGGGGTTGGGCTATTCTTTTTAAAGAATAACAGCTCGTACGGGAATCGAACCCGTGTTTCCGCCGTGAGAGGGCGGCGTCTTGACCGCTTGACCAACGAGCCATATTTGCACTTGCTTATTCTATTATAGAATATAGAATAATGCAAGTGCTTTTTTCATTTTTTTACTTCGCGTAATCTATTACGCGGGACTCTCTGATTACATTTACTTTAATCTGTCCGGGATATTCCAGTTCAGCTTCAATCTGTTTGGAAATATCACGTGCCAGTAATATCATATCTGCATCCGTAATCTGTTCCGGAACTACCATTACTCGAATCTCTCTACCTGCCTGAATAGCAAAAGACTTGTCTACACCTTTGAAATTGTTTGTGATTTCTTCTAATTGTTTTAATCTGCTGGTATAAGTTTCCAGCGTTTCTCTTCTTGCCCCCGGTCTGGCTGCGGATATTGTATCAGAAGCTTGTACAATACAGGCAACCAAAGACTGTGGTTCTACATCGCCATGATGAGATTCTACCGAATTAATAACAGTGGCAGACTCTTTATACTTTTTACAAAGCTCTGCTCCTAACTGTATGTGGGAACCTTCCATTTCATGATCTACTGCTTTACCAATATCATGCAGTAAACCTGCACGTTTGGCCATTCTGACATCTAATCCCATTTCTGCTGCAAGCAGACCGGATAATTGTGCTACTTCAATAGAATGTTTCAAAGCATTTTGACCGTAACTGGTTCTGAATTTCATCTTTCCTAGCAGTCTTATGAGTTCAGGATGAATACCATGTACACCCACCTCCAAGGTGGCTGATTCACCTTCCTCCTTAATCATAACCTCTACTTCTTTTTGCGCTTTCTCAACCATCTCTTCGATTCTGGCCGGATGAATACGTCCATCCACAATCAATTTTTCCAACGCAATTCTTGCCACCTCACGACGAATCGGATCAAATCCTGAAAGAATTACTGCTTCCGGTGTATCATCAATAATCAGATCCACACCGGTTAAGGTTTCCAGGGTTCTGATGTTTCGCCCTTCTCTACCGATAATCCTTCCTTTCATTTCATCTGAAGGTAACTGCACGACCGATATCGTAGTTTCGGACACATGATCCGCAGCACATTTTTGGATGGCTGTTACTACATATTCTTTCGCTTTTTTGTCTGCTTCTTCTTTGGCCCTACTTTCTAATTCTTTAATCATTACGGCCGTTTCATGTTTTACTTCATCTTCAACAATTTTCAACAAATATTCTTTTGCTTGTTCGGAGGTTAATCCAGAGATTCGTTCCAGTTCCTGCAATCTTTGCTCATTCAGCTTTGCAATCTCTTCACGTTGTTTTACCATTGCTTCTTCGCGGGCTGCCAGACTGGCTTCTTTCTTTTCAATAGCGTCAGCCTTCTTATCGATGTTTTCTTCTTTCTGCTGTACTCTGCGTTCATAACGCTGCGCTTCGGCTCTTCTCTCTTTGACTTCCTTATCCAGTTCGTTCTTAGTACGAATGGATTCTTCTTTCACTTCAAGAAGTGATTCACGCTTTTTCGTTTCTGCAGTCTTCAGTGCTTCATCAATAATTTCCCTTGCCTTCTGCTCCGCATTACCTAATTTTGACTCGCTTATCCTTTTACGATAATTGATAGCCGCAATTGCGGTAACGGGTACGGCAACAACCAGAGTTGCTACTACTGCTAATACATACCATAACATATACAGGAGCACCTCCTTATTAAATTTTCATTGTATAATTATCTATCATAGAATGATATGTAACTAACATTCTAAAAGCGATTTTACAATACTTCAATTTTATACGTAAATCTATGTTATGTCAAGCGAAAGTACATGTCTTATTGTTTCTATCGGAAAGCCCTTACGACACAAAAATGCAAACATTCTGCTTTTTTCCTGTAAATCAGCATTGTTTTTATTATATTTTTTCTTTTCAAGCCATCGCACAATCTGCTCTTCTTCCGCCTGTTTCATTGTTTCATCCGTCATCTCTGCCAAAGTACTGTCAATTATTTCCGGGGCAATGCCTTTCTTCCACAAATCATTCCTGATTCTATTTTTACTGCGCGAATTCATCTGACCGGCAATGTAATCTTTTGTATATTGTATATCATCTACATAGCCAAAAGATTTAACATAAGAAATGGCATCACCGGCAATCTCCGACGGATAATTTCCCTGCAGCAACTTGTCCATCAGCTGTTTTTCCGTATAGGACCGGCTTTTAAGCAGATTCAAGCATCGAAGTCTTGCCCGCTTGGGGAGTATTTTTTTGATAATCTCCTGATAATCATTTTCCGCAATTTCTTCTCCCGGCTTAATATGATACATACGCAATTCGCCTTTGTATAAAACAAAGGCGAATTCATAGTCAATATATACTTTACTTCTGGATTTGGAACATTCGACTATATCTGTAACTGTCATCGGCCTAACCTCTTATTTTTCTTCGGAAGCCTTTGCTCCTTTGGCGGCTTTCACTTCAGCTTCAACTTCACCGCTTAATCCAAAGTGTGCTCTTACCTTTTTTTCGACCTCTTCGCATAATACCTGATTATCCTTCAAATACTGTTTGGCATTCTCCCGCCCTTGACCGATCTTGTTTCCTTCATAGGCATACCATGCACCGCTCTTATTAATAATATTTACTTCCGCTGCCAGGTCAAGAATATCACCGGCTCTGGATATTCCTTCGCCAAACATAATGTCAAATTCCGCTTCCTTAAAGGGCGGGGCAATTTTGTTCTTAACTACTTTAACGCGAGTCCGGTTACCTACAACTTCACCGCTTTGTTTCAACGACTCGATTCTTCTGACATCCAAACGAACCGAAGAGTAGAATTTCAGTGCCCGGCCGCCTGTAGTCGTCTCCGGACTGCCAAACATAACCCCTACCTTTTCGCGTAACTGATTAATAAATACTACTGTACAATTTGACTTGCTGATGACGGCTGTTAATTTACGTAACGCCTGCGACATCAAACGTGCCTGCAGACCCACATGACTATCACCCATATCACCATCAATCTCGGCTTTGGGTACTAATGCTGCAACCGAGTCGATTACGACAATATCAATAGCACCTGAACGAACCATGGTTTCTGCAATCTCCAGTCCCTGCTCACCGGTATCCGGCTGGGAAATATAGAGATTATCAATATCCACCCCAATATTTTTGGCATACACCGGATCCAGCGCATGCTCTGCATCGATAAATCCTGCAATGCCTCCTCTTTTCTGTACTTCTGCAATCATATGTAATGTAACGGTAGTCTTACCGCTGGATTCCGGTCCGTAGATCTCTACAATTCTGCCTTTCGGAATTCCGCCTAACCCCAGTGCAATATCCAGACTTAAAGAGCCGGTAGGAATTGTCTCTACATTCATCTGTGCTGCCGGGTCACCCAGCTTCATCACTGCACCCTTACCAAACTGCTTCTCGATCTGTCCCAATGCCGCATCCAGTGCTTTTAATTTTTCCGCTTTCTCCATTATAACCTCCATATGTCAATTATTTAGTAATTTACTATTATTATTCTTCTCGCCAGGGAACATTTGTTCTTTCTATAGGATAAAACATTTGTTCGATTCTGTCAACATTTATTTTAAATATTTATAATATTTGTAACTTCTTCCTGGGTGACCCCGCATTCTTTTGCAATATATTCAAGAGTTTCACCTGATGTATGCAGCTTCATAACTTTTTTCGCCAAGGATATTCCCTGCTCTATTCCCTGTTCTATTCCCTGCTCTATTCCCTGCTCTATTCCCTCTTCGATCAGCATCTTACCCAACTCTGTCATTCTGACTTCCTCCTTTATCATCTCCAAATCGCCTTCCTCCAAGAATTTTACGGCAAATGCATACATCATCGCCTGCACTTCCTGATTATAGTTCCCTTCCATATCCCGGGCCACAATCAATACCTCCTTGATCTTTTCATACCGGCTCTTCCTTCCTCCCATCAGAGGTACGAAAGATGCTGCCAGCATATCTTCCTTGGTCAGTTTTATCCCTTTTGTCAATTTCTCCTTAATCCCTGCCAGCAACTTATCGCCATCATAAGCTGCCATATAAATAGGAATAACCCGGTATGTATTAATTCCCGAAACATACATATCCTTTGCTTTGGTAATCCCACCTGTATAGATTACATAAGTAACCACCGGTTTTCCGGTATGATAGCTGTAATTAACCTCATAATACCGAAATCTGCTTAAATCCGTTTCTCCCCCGTCGGTACTCTGAAATTCAAAATGAATATAAGAATCATCCTCCATCAAAAAGGTAAAATCCAAATACATACTTGATATGGATAGTTCAATTACTTCCGTCTCCCCCAATGCTTTGATCTTTCCTTTGATTCCTAAAAAAGCCAGTCCGCCATCCGCAAATAGCTCCATAACTTTTTTCAGTACCCGGTCTTCTGTTTTTTGTTGATCCAATCTTCCTCCTTCCGGCAGGAGCCTTGAATCATTATTATTATAGCTAATTTTGCATTATCGCACAAGATAGATTCCCGCCTGTTCATTCATTTTTGTTAAAGGGATTCTTTGAAGATACTTCTGAAAATTTAGAATAATACTTGAACCCTTAGAATTGTAAATTTAATATAACAGACCACACTGGAAATGTAAAGCAGTGTTATTAAAATAATCAAAAAAATCAGCACTATTCTCCGGTTTCCCAGCAAATAGTGCCGCGTATTTTTCACAATCACCTTATATAAATCATTTTTCCTTCATAACATCCTTGTTCTTAACCAGATAATCCACCAGTGAAACCACCGTCAATATTACGGCAATCCATGCTACCACATCGGTTACAAGCTGAATAGCAGTAATATTAGCAATCATCAGGCAGACCATGATCATCTGAAAAGTGGTCTTGATTTTACCCCAGTAGCCTGCTGCAATCACCACACCGTTGTCCGATGCTACCAGACGGAAGCCGCTGATAATAAATTCCCTGGCTATAATGATAATTACCATCCAGGAAGGAATCCGATCCAGCTCAATCAAACAGATCAAAGCCGAACAAACCAGTAATTTATCGGCAAGAGGATCCATAAACTTACCGAAATTAGTTACCAAATCATATTTTCTGGCAATCATACCATCCAGCAGATCAGTCAGACTGGCCACAATAAAAATCCCCAGTGCAATATAGTCGTTATAGGGTATTGCCGGAAGCAATAGAATCACCACAAAAAAGGGAATCATAATTACTCTTAATATCGTTAACTTATTGGGTAAATTCATCACACATTTCTCCTATCAAATCATATTCATATGAACCGGTAATCTTTACTTTCACAAAATCTCCGCTCATTAAGTTCTTATCCGTATTAACAAACAGATAACCGTCCACATTAGGTGCGTCCTTATATGTTCTTGCTACATAAGCATTTTCATCGGCAACCTTGCCTTCGATCATCGCAAGTACCTCCCGGCCAATCATACCCTCGGCCAGTTCAAAAGCAATCTCCTGCTGCAGCTCCATAATATCTGCCTGCCGTTCAAGCTTACACTCTTCTTCAATTTGATCAGGCATCTCGGCGGCCGGAGTATCTTCTTCCGGTGAATAGGTAAAAACACCCAGCCGGTCAAATCGCATTTCTTCTGCCAATGCTAACGTTTCCTCATGGTCTTCTGCCGTTTCACCGGGAAATCCGGTAATCAAAGTTGTACGGATACAAATATCCGGAATCTCGTTCCGAAGTTTCTCTATCAGTTCCTTTATCTGTCTTTGACCGGTTTTCCGGCCCATCCGTTTTAAGATAACATCCGCCCCATGTTGAATGGGTATATCAAGGTAATTACATATCTTGCTTTCCTGTTTGATTACCTGAATCAAGTCATCGGTAATCTCTTCCGGATAACAATAAAGAAGTCTGATCCAATATAACCCTTTAATTTGGCATAATTTACGCAGTAAATCAGGCAATGTCTTTTTCCCATAAAGATCCATCCCGTATAGCGTTGTCTCCTGGGCAACTAATATCAATTCCTTCACACCGCTGTCTGCCAGATTTTCTGCCTCTGCTATAATCTGTTCCATGGCGATGCTGCGATAATTCCCGCGTATTTTAGGAATGATGCAATAAGTACAATGCTTATCACAGCCCTCGGCAATTTTCAAATAAGCATAATGCCCGCCGGTGGTCACCACCCGCTTTCGGCCCCCCACCGGTCTGCTATCCAACTCATAAAAATGATTGGCACCCCGATTTTCAAGTACTTCTTCCACTGTCTCTACAATTGTTTCGATGGCCGCCGTACCGATAATGGCATCAACCTCTTCGATTTCCTTCTGTATTTCTTCCCGATACCGCTGCGCCAGACAGCCGGCGACAATCAGGGCCTTCACCTGTCCTGTCTTTTTCCGCTCAGCCATTTCCAGAATAGTATTAATACTTTCTTCTTTGGCATCATTAATAAAACAGCAGGTATTGATAATAATAATATCTGCCGTTTCCTCATCATCGGTGAAGGTATATCCTTTTTCCGTTAGCATGCCGAGCATGACTTCCGAATCCACCAGATTCTTATCACAACCCAGCGAAATAAATAATATTTTCAACATTCTTGCTTCTATATCTCTTCCATATCGTTAATATAATCTTCTGTTCCCAGGATTTCTTCCGAATCATCAGGTTCACCGATATCAATTACCAGTTCTTCTTCCTCACTGATCGCCTGATTCGCTTCTTCTTCGGTTAAAATCTTGATTTTCCCCTGGTTCAATTCCTCCACAGCCACCGATAACGGTTTCTTTCCCGATGCACCAATCATGGCATCTCCCCCCGATATCAGTTGTCTTGCCCGTTTAGATGTGGCCATAACAATTGAATATCTGCTGTTAACTACCGGTGCCTCTCCGGGTTCTACCTCGCTGTTTACTACTTTCATTAAATCTGAGTATGATGGATGTAACATTAGTTTAACTCCTCTCGCATTTTATTTATTAATTCCTGATTCCTTATGGGTGCTGCATGAGCTGCTTCCACTATCAAATGTAACTGGCAGGCACATTGCTCCAAATCATCATTAATTACAATATATTCATAACTTTCAATGCCTTCTGCTTCTTCCCTGGCACGTTTTAAGCGTTTTGCAATATTTTCCCGGCTTTCTGTTCCTCTGCTTTCCAGCCGTTTCTTAAGTTCTGCTATACTGGGCGGCATCACAAATAAAAGCAATGCCGACGGGAACTTTTCTTTGACCTTTAATGCTCCCTGAATCTCAATTTCCAAAATCACGTCTTTACCGGCTTCCAGTTGCTTCTCCACATATTCCCTCGGCGTTCCGTAATAATTATCACAATAACTTGCGTATTCTACCAGGCCGTCCTGCGCAATAGTTGTTTCAAACTGCTGTCTGGATACAAAAAAATATTCTCTGCCATCCTCTTCGCCTTCTCTTGGCATGCGCGTAGTCATGGATATGGAAAGTGCATAATTATCATAGCTTTCCACCAGCTTTTTCATCAATGTGCCTTTTCCCGCACCCGAAAATCCTGAAACTACAATTAAAATTCCTTTGCGTATCATAAGTATAACTCCTAGGCTTCCGTTTATTCAATATTCTGTATCTGTTCTCTGACCTTTTCTATTTCTGTTTTCAAGTCGATAGCACAATTGCTCACTTCCAGATCACTTGCTTTAGAAAGAATCGTGTTTGCCTCTCTGTTCATCTCCTGGGCAATGAAATCCAGTTTTCTTCCGATACCGCCGCCCTCCTGCAGGGCTTCCTTGGTAGCATCGATGTGACTGCGCAGTCTGACCAGTTCTTCATCCACACAGACTTTGTCCGCAAATAGAGTAACCTCCATCAGTAACCGGCTTTCTTCCACCTTCGTATCTTCCAGCAGCGCTTTTACCTTTTCCTCCAGCTTTTGCTTGTACTCGGCAATGATCTGGGGCGAACGTTCCGAAATAAACTCTACATTTTTCTTCATTCCGTCCAGCTTGCTGATCAAATCATTACGCAGATTTTCACCTTCTTTAATACGGGTCTCCACAAATCCTTCGGCAGCACCGACGATGGCTTTCCTTAAAATGTTCCAAAGTTCCGCTTCATCAATCGTCTGTTCTTCCATGGTCAGTACTTCCGGATAGCGCGATAAAGTGGATACCCTGATATCATTATCGAGCGAAAAGTCTTCGGCTATTTTCTGCAGATAATTCAAGTATTCTGCCGCCAACTCTTTATTATACCTAACACATACATTGGATTCGGTGAAGTCCTCATAGGTGATAAAAATATCCACCTTGCCCCGCTGCATAAAGCTTTTCAGTTCACTTCTGATTGCCGCTTCGAAAAAATTCAATTTCTTGGGCATCTTGATATTGACGTCCAAATACCTGTGATTAACTGCTTTCATCTCAACCGTAATCTTGCGTTCACCTTCCTGTATCTCACATCTTCCGAAGCCGGTCATACTTTTTATCATAGTTAGGATTCCTTTGCTTTTGTAGCTGTTTATTATTTACTTATTATAGGCTAACCGATCGGGTACGTCAAGAAGAAGGATTGAAACCTTGCGATAATTATTGTACAATCTTAAACGGAGGATTAAATTATGGCATTTGATGGTATTACGATCTCAAACCTTGTAAAGGAATTAAAAACGGAGCTGACCGGCGGACGTATTTATAAAATTGCCCAGCCGGAGAACGATGAATTGCTCCTCACCATAAAAACCGGCCGATCCGGTCAAAGGCGGCTGTTTATATCAGCCGGGGCTTCCCTTCCGTTGATTTATCTGACAGACAACAACAAGCCCAGTCCCCTGACCGCCCCCGGTTTTTGTATGCTGCTCAGAAAGCACTTGCAGAATGGCCGGATTACGGATATTACACAGCCCGGGCTGGAACGGATTATCCATATTCATATTGAACATCTGAATGAACTGGGTGATTTGTGTCAGAAGAAACTTATTGTTGAAATCATGGGAAAACACAGTAACATTATCTTTATTGATGATAAAAATATGATTATTGACAGTATCAAGCACATCTCCGGAATGGTCAGTTCGGTCAGAGAAGTGCTTCCCGGACGTCCTTATTTTATCGCTGATACTCAGGAAAAAGAAAATCCTTTAGCAGCTTCTCCTCAAGCCTTTCAAACACTTTTGACAGCCAAGGGGATGCCCATTTATAAAGCAGTTTACAGCTCATTTACCGGATTGTCACCGGTGATTGCTCAGGAAATCTGCTACCGGGCCGTACTGGATGGTGACACTTCCACCGCTTTGCTGAGTGCCGAACCGGATAGATGTACGGTTCTCTATCAGGCCTTTTCCCACTGCATGGAATTGGTGAAAAGCGGAACCTTTTCCCCTGCGATCTATTATGACGAAGAGGCCCCTGTTGAGTTTTCTTCCCTGCCGTTATCCATTTACAATGATAATCGCTCGGTATCTTATGACTCGGTTTCATCGCTTTTAGAGCAGTACTATGCTGCTAAAAATACCGTTACCCGGATTCGTCAAAAATCCGTAGACCTGCGCAAGGTTGTTCAAACTGCCTTGGAACGTAATGTCAAAAAATACGATCTGCAGCTCCGCCAGATACAGGATACTGAAAAAAAGGATAAATACAAAGTATATGGTGAACTCCTCAACACTTACGGCTATGGTGTGGAACCCGGTACCAAGTCAATGGAAGCATTAAATTACTATACCAATGAGATGATTACCATTCCCCTGGATCCTACCCTCACCCCATCCGAAAACGCCAAAAAATACTTTGACAAATACGGTAAGTTAAAGCGGACAGCCGAAGCACTATCTTCCTTAACCCTGGAAGTCAAAGCAGAAATCGAACATTTGGAATCCATCTCTGCCGCTTTGGATATCGCCCTGTTAGAAGAAGATCTGATTCAGATCAAACAGGAATTAGTCGAAAGCGGTTATATCCGGCGAAAGGGAAATGCAAAAAAAGAAAAAGTCACTAGCAAACCTTTTCACTATATCAGCGGTGACGGCTATCATATGTACGTGGGCAAAAATAATTATCAAAACGAAGACCTCACCTTTAAGTTTGCGGTGGGAAATGATTGGTGGTTCCACGCCAAGGGCATTCCCGGCTCACATGTAATTGTTAAAACCGGCGGTGACGAATTGCCCGATACCACCTTTGAAGAAGCCGCCCGCCTGGCTGCTTTTTATTCCAAAGGGCAGGGACAGGAAAAGGTCGAAATCGACTATACTGAAAAAAAGAATGTAAAAAAGCCCGGCGGGGGAAAGCCAGGCTTTGTAGTATACTATACTAATTACTCGATGATGATCGAACCGAAAATCAATGATATCAGGCAGGTTCCTTAAAGGGTGCCGCCGGTAAAAAGTGATTTCACATGGTCGATTTCCTGTTGAGTTGCCTTGGAGGCAGGTACGTAATAGGATTTTTCTCTGGCAATCTGATAAAGTTCTTCCTGAGATTGTTCGCAGGCATTACGAAACTGCTTCAAGGTCTGTTTCAGTTCTTTGTTCTCGGTCTGGGGAATCATTTCCCCGAAGCGAACTAATTCTCCGTTGATACCGGCCAGGGTATCGGCTACCATTGTTTTTTCTTCCATTTGCATCTTTTCACCCTCCTACTGCAAGAATTTCATTAATTGCTGCTTGTTGTCCATTGCTGACTGTGCGCCCTTTTGGAAAAACTGCTTTACCTGAGTATCTTCCGCACAAGTTGCATATTCCTTCATCTTACAGTGAGTGGTGTCATAGCCGCCCATCAGGTGGCGAAGATTTTGTAACTCTAATTCTGACAAATTTGCCATTTGTTTACCTCCTGAAACTTTACTATTTATTTCCTTAGAAGTATTTCCCAAAAAATAAATAGTATACAGGAATTTATTCATCCAGCCAAAATTCATCTTCCACAGCATGCTTTTCCTGCGGTTCGGCTTTTTTCTTCTTGTTACGTCTTTTCTTTTTATGTTTTTTATTATTTCCGCCATCTACAAGCCGTACCAACGATGCACTCTTTGGGATAAATCCAAGTTCCTCCTCGCTGACAATCCGCCATTTGACCGCAAGTACGAAGTAAATAACTGCCCCAACTGCCACAGCAATTCCCAAAGCCACAATATTGATTCCGCACAAATAGTAAATACCCTGATAAATTCCGAAAGCCGCGCCTCCCATTACCATAGACGCAATCAACGGACGAATAAAGGTTTTATCCCATTCCTGCTTATATTCCAAATGCTTCCGTACCGATATTCCGTTAAAGATACACATCAAAAGGGCATATAATACAACCGCTACTGCCATAGCATAGATTCCCAGTTCGGTAAATTGAAGAATCGCAATCAATACGCCGGTTTGAACCACCAATGCAATCGTTGCGTTGACTACCGGACTGTTTACCTTTCCGATTCCCTGCAAAACGGCACTGGATAACGTTGATAACCCATAAAAAATCACACTTGCCGACATTACCATAAGCAAACCGGAGCTTAAATCCAAAACTGCTTTCTGAGGATATAATACCATCATAATCGGTTTGGCTAAAACTCCGATTCCCACCGCTGCCGGAATAGAGATGAACATGGTCATCCGAATGGCCTTCCCTACCTTGCCCCTGCATAAGTCTTTGTATCCCTGTGAAAAATCGCCGGCAATACCCGGCATCAATGCAGCAGACATAGCCGAAGAAAGGGCAATCGGAATATTATAAATCTTAGTTGCCTTACCAATCGCACTGATAAGGGGCGAAAGCGCATCCTCTGCCATTCCTTTCAGAAGCATCACATCATTAAAGATTCTCTGGTTCAAATATGTGTTTATATTATAAATAAATGTACTCAATATAAATGGGGTAACCACTAATAAGATCATCTTAAAGATTTCACCGTAACTATCTTCCTCCGGTGTTTTATCCCGCTCAATCCTTTTCTTAATGGTCTTACGGTTTAATCCGTAAATTGCCCACATAAAAAGCAACCCGGCCACAACTCCCATACCGGTACCAACCGCACCGCCTACCGCACCGTAAACAGCCCTTCGGGCCGGCTCTGTTTCCGGTACCATTCTGGTTAATATATAAGCCAGCCAGATACTCACGGCAGCATTTAATATTTGTTCTATAATCTGCGAAACTGAAGTCTGCATCATCGTTCGATGAGCTTGAAAGTATCCTCGAAAGACTCCTAAAATACCGGAAAGAAAAATAGTTGGCGCAAAAAAACGCAGCACCACTACCGAATTGGACAAGTTTACCATTCGGTCGGCAAAGAAGTAAACTAATATACTGGCGATACCGCCGACAATCACCACATAAAGTAAAGCACCTTTAAAAATTTTATGAGCATTGCGATATTCCCTGGCTGCCAACCGCTGGGCAATTACCTTCGAAATGGCTGATGGAATACTGTAAGAAGAAACCAACAATATAATGGCATAGGCCTTATAGGCAAACTCATAGTAGCCATTACCCTCATCCCCGATAATTGCGGTCATGGGGCTGTTATAAAGAAGGCCTATAACACGACTAAGGATTCCGGCTATTGCCAGAATCCCTGCTTGCACTATAAATCCATCTTTTTTACGATTGTCAGTCATAACTTCTTTTGCTCCAAACACTAACCGATTAGCCAGTCATACATCTCCTGATATTTTTCGGCTGATACATGCCATGAAAAGTCCACCGACATGGCTCTGTCTACCATCTTATTCCATTCCCGCTTTTTATCGTAATAAATTCGTTCAGCCTGGCGGACAGCAGTCAGCATTTCATGTGCATTGTAATTAACAAAACTAAAACCGGTTCCGGTACTCTCATATTCATTATATGGCTCTACCGTATCCTTTAGTCCTCCGGTCTCACGCACAATGGGGATTGTGCCGTAGCGTAAACTCATCAGCTGGCTCAGACCGCAGGGTTCAAACAAAGAGGGCATCAGGAAAGCATCACAACCGGCATATATTTTATGGGACAATGCCTCCGAATAATAAATATTAGCCGACACCTTATCATTATACTTCCAGTCATAATGCCGGAACATATTCTCGTATTTTTCTTCCCCGGTTCCCAATATTACCAATTGGATATGATCCAAACAAAGCTCATCCATCATATATGCAATCAGATCAAATCCCTTTTGGTCGGTAAGTCTCGAAACAATGCCGATCATGAACATCTTGTCATCCTGCTTCAATCCCAGTTCTATCTGCAGATCCCGTTTATTTTTAATCTTTTCCTTACGGAAATTCATGGCATTGTATTTATGGGGAATATAGGGGTCGGTTTCCGGGTTAAACTCATCATAATCAATACCGTTCACAATTCCCCGCAGATCCTTGTTTCTGGCCCGCAGCAAACCATCCAGCTGCTCTCCGTAAAAAGCAGTCTTTATTTCCTCTGCATAAGTATCACTTACAGTAGTAATGGCATCGGCATATACCAATCCACCCTTCAGTAAATTAGCATCTTTATAAGCTTCCAGTTTATCAGGCGTAAAATAATAAGGGGGCAGGCCGGTTATCTCCTGAACCTCCTTCACGCTCCATTTCCCCTGGAACTTTAAATTGTGAATCGTCATCACCGTCTTAATGCCCCGGTAAAAGTCATTACCCTGAAAACGTTCTTTTAAATAAACCGGTATCAATCCGGTCTGCCAGTCATGGCAGTGAATCACATCCGGCTGAAATTCAATCACCGGTAAAATCGATAATGCTGCTTTGGAAAAAAAAACATATTTCTCTATTTCCATAAGAGCATTGTCTCCATAAGGCTTAAAGCCGCCGAAATGTCCTTCATTATCAATAAAGTAATACTTAACTCCATCCACTTCCGCTTCCAAAATACCTACATATTCATCCTTCCAGTGAAAGTCCATATAAAAGTGTGCTTTATATATGAGCAAATCTTTCATTGCCTGGGACATGCATGCATATTTCGGAAGAATAACCCTTATATCAAAATATTCCTTATCAATGCACTTCGGCAATGATCCCACTACATCCGCGAGTCCTCCCGTCTTAATAAAGGGAACTCCCTCTGATGCAACAAAAAGAATATTCTTCATTGTAAAATCCTCCGTTATCGGGTTTTTATATTCAATTTAGATATTCCCTATTATACATCATTTCCCAATTTAATAAAAGGTATAAAAAATATTTTTACTGATTTCTGTATTGTAATCGTATTTTATCGGCAATCAGTGCGATAAACTCCGAATTGGTCGGTTTTCCCTTGCCTGTGTTGATGGTATAGCCAAATAGAGCATCCAAAGTTTCCATTCTGCCTCTGCTCCATGCCACCTCGATGGCATGCCGGATTGCCCGCTCCACACGGCTGGAAGTGGTCTGGAATTTATCAGCTATGGTTGGATATAATACCTTAGTTATGGAATTGAGCATTTCAATATCTTCTACCGAGAGCATAATTGCATCTCTTAAGTATTGGTATCCCTTAATATGTGCCGGCACCCCTATTTCATGAATCATCTCCGTCACATCCCGTTCCAGGTCATAGGTCAAATTTCTGCTTTTCAGCTCTGCCTGCACCAGTTCTTCTCTTCTGGTATTTCCGGAGGGTACTGTGATCATAATCTGAAATTCTTTATCCGTATTCATCAAATCCCCCAAAATCTTGTAAACATTTTCGTTGTCCCTAGCTGTTGTCAGGTTCAATTGTTCCATAATACTTCCTCACTTTCCATTTTCTTCCAAATATTGATATAAATTTATTATAGGGAACATGATACCCGAATACAACTGTTAAGCATCGCACTTAAAAGTCAAAAAAACACCCAAAACCATCAATAGTTTTGGGTGTTTTAAATTTTATATTAAACCTTAAATTATTTGGCTTTTTTTGCCGCCTTATTTTTCATAACCAGCCATAGTGCTCCGGCAATACATATGGAGGAATAGGTTCCGCAGGCAATACCTACCATCAGCGGCAATGCAAACTCTCTTATGGAAGAAACACCGAATATATACAATACCGCTACCATAATAAAAGTAGTCAGGGAAGTGAACACACTTCGGGACAGGGTCTGGGTAATACTTCCGTTGACCAGATCTTCCAAGGTATCATTCCGCCTCATCTCATCACGGTTTTCACGAATACGATCGAAAATAACAATGGTGGAGTTAATGGTATAACCGATAATCGTCAGGATACAGGCAATAAAGGTGGTTCCCACCGATACCCGGGAAGCGGCATAAAAAGCCAGTACAACTAATACATCATGAAGCAACGCAATTACCGCACTGGCTCCGAAACGAATATCCTTAAAGCGCAGCCAGATATAAACCAACATACAGGCACTGGCAATTATCACTGCTAATACCGCATCCTTCTGCATTTCATTACTTACTGTGGAACTGATATTTTCAGCAGCAATTCTTTCCGCTTCTACGCCAAAGTTCTCTACCATGGTATCCTTAAAGGTTTCCCGCTCTTCCACGTTCAAGCTTCTGGTCTTAAAGATCACTTCATTGGTGCCTGCCACTTTCTGGGTCTGTACATTACCGTCACCGGTAATCGCTTCAATCAAAGGTACTACCTGTGCATCAATATCGCCCAGACTCATGTCTTCATTAAAGGCTACATTGGTGGAGGTTCCGCCTAAAAACTCAAGGCTGAAGTTAAGGGCTGAACCGGTTTTTGCCTGATTGACAAACATAAATACAAAACCTGCTACAATAACCAGTAACGATGCTGCAAAGAAAAATACTTTCTTGGATATAAAGTCAATAACCTTCTTTTCCTTAGCCACACCATACAATTTTACGCTCTTTAAGCCGACTGCGTAGAAAGCATTCATAATCCATTTGGTTATGAAAAGCGCTGTAAACATGGACAATACGATACCCAACGCCAACGTCTCGGCAAATCCCTTAATCGGACCGGTTCCCAGTACATACAGTACGGCGGCAGCAATCAGGGTGGTGATATTACCGTCCAGAATCGCTGAGAGAGCCTTCTGATAGCCAATCTTAAAGGAAGAAGTTACGGTTTTACCGGTTGCCAGTTCTTCTCTGATTCGGGCAAAGATAATAACATTGGCATCTACAGCCATACCGATGGACAGGATAATACCGGCAATACCCGGCAAGGTCAGGGTAATCTCAAATGCCGCTAAAAGTATAACGATCAATTCCGTATATAACAATAATGCTAAACTGGCAGCAAATCCGGCTATATAGTAAACAGCTATCATAAATACCAGGATAATAGCCAGACCAACTACAGCTGCCAAAAGACTGGTGTTGATTGCTTCTTCACCAAGCTGTGCCCCTACAACATTGGAACGCAGTTCTTCCAGCTCCAGCTTCAAACCACCGATTCGGATGGTGGAGGCCAGTTGTTCTGCCGCTTCATAACTTTCCATGCCGGAAATAACTGCTTCACCGCCGGTTATTTCACTTTGTACAGCAGGCATACTGATAATCTCATTGTCATATATAATTGCAATATAGTCGCGGGTCGGAGCAGCGGCACGGGTTGCATCCGCAAACTTGGCGGTTCCCTCGGCCGTTAATGTCAATGCTACTACCGGCTGTTTATTTCCCACATTATCAGTCTGATAGGTTGCCGCAGCATTGGCCACGTCAGTTCCTCTTAACACCTCTTCACCGGATGAATTAATAAAAACTAAAGATCCAGGCTTGCCTAATTCCTCCAGAATAGCATTTGCATCAGATACACCGGGAATTTCGATATTAATTCGGTCGTTACCTTCTTTATACACAATTGCCTCGGTACTGTAAGATTCCACACGTTTCTGCATCTTGTAAACAGTATCGGCCATATCTTCGGCACTGGGTTCCTCTTCTCCCACTACCTGATAAGTGATGCTGACACCGCCGGCCAAATCAAGTCCCAATCGGATATTGGACAGGGATCCGGCTTTGTTTTCACCAAATCCTACTGCTGCGGTATAGCCAAAGCCGCCCAGCAAAAGAGCCAATACCACCAGAAAAATAATTGCTCTACTTTTTTTCATTACATTTTCCTTCTTTCTTTATCTCTCTATCTTTATTCAGCCAAAGCTGCCTTTATCATAATGGCACATTCTACTCTTTTGCGCTGCAATTCACATCCCAAGTCATAAGTATCATTGATGCTGCCATGAAAATTATAAGAATTGGCGGCACATCCGCCGCTGCAATATAATTTGGCAAAACACTTTTTACATTTATCCTTGGCATATACATTACAGGTTTTAAATTCATCACGAATCCCTGTATTGACAACACCTGTATCAACAGTTCCCATCAGGAAGTCATCTTGTCCCACAAACTGATGACAGGGATATAAATCTCCCCAAGGCGTTACGGCCAGATACTCTGTTCCCGAACCGCATCCTGACAAACGCTTAGCCACACAGGGGCCGCCTGTCAGATCTATCATAAAATGAAAGAAATTAAAATCATTTCCTTCTTTGTTCCGTTTAATCATCTCCTGCGCCAGCCGGTCATATTCCGCAAGCAATCCCTGAAGGTCTTCTTCACGCAAGGCATATTCAGGTACCGCCCCATTGCCCTCTGCTGCCGCAACCACCGGTTCTACCGAGATTTGCTTAAATCCCAGATCCGCAAGATGCAGTACGTCCTTTGAGAAGTCAAGATTATTTCTGGTAAAAGTTCCCCGGACATAGTAGTTCATCTGTTCTCTGCTCTCTGCCATCCTGATGAACTTGGGAAGGATTTCTTCATAGCTGCCCTGTCCACCTCGATGCGGACGCATTCGGTCATTTACTTCCTTCCGCCCGTCAATGCTTAAAACCACATTGCTCATCTCGGCATTAACAAATGCCATAATTTCATCATTTAGCAGTACGCCATTGGTGGTTAGGGTAAAACGGAACTTTTTATGGTTAGGCTCTTCCAGACTCCGCCCGTATTTCACCAACTCCTTTACCACTTCCCAATTCATCAGCGGCTCACCGCCAAAGAAATCCACTTCCAGATTGATCCGATTACCGGAATTAGCCACCAGAAAATCCAGTGCCTTCTTACCGGTTTCCAAACTCATCAATGCGCGCCGGCCGTGATATTCGCCTTCTTCGGCAAAACAGTACTTGCAGGCCAGGTTACAGTCATGGGCGATATGCAGACATAATGCTTTCACAACGGTCTGCCGTTTCTTAAAATCCATTACATAATCTTCATAAATGTCTTTGGCAAAAAGCATTCCTTCTTCGTAAAGCGTAAGGATTTCCTCCAAAGCTGAGGAATCGGCATCCTTAAATCGCTGTCTGAGTTTTTCCTGTTCGGTGTCTCCCTGTTCTATGGCTGCCTCCACCCCGGGAATCAGGTCATAAACCAGGTCATCTACGATATGCACGGACCCACTGTTAACGTCCATGACAATATTATAACCATTATTTTTATATTGGTGTATCAATTACTTACCTCACTAACGTATAATAAGCAGCGAACCTTCTCGCTGCTTAATCATTTTTGTTTATTTTACCTTTTCACAGCTCTGATTTCCCACTGTACAGGAGGTCTTGCAAGCTGACTGACAGGAAGTCTGGCATTCACCGCATCCGCCCTTTTTCATGGATTCGTTTAAATTTCTGGTATTTAATGTTTTAATATGTTTCATCTCATTTTCTCCTTTTGAAGATTTTACATTTCACAGTATATCACACTTCTTTTTGAATAGAAAGTACTTTTTCGTCTTTTTCCTCGTCCGCTTCCTCTTCCACCGGCAGTATTAATAACACTTTACTGATTCGGTTCTGGTTGATGCCTTTTACCTGCAATACAATCCCTTCGTCAGTAGTGATTGACTCTTCATCCTCGGGCAGACGGTCAAGACATTCAATCATCAGACCACCGATGGAATCATAGTCTTCCGATTCCAGCTCCGTTCCCAGGGCATCATTGATGTCATCCAGCTTCATGCCGCCTTCCACCAGGTATGAGTGTTCATCAATTTCCTGAATCAGTTCTTCTTCATCCTCGTCATATTCATCACGGATTTCACCGACAATCTCTTCCAGCAAATCCTCCAGGGTGATCATCCCGATGGTGGCTCCATATTCATTCAGTACAAATGCCACATTAATAGTGTCTTCCCGCATTTCCATCATCAGATCAGCAGTTTTCTTAAATTCATATGTATAATAAGCTTCCCGCATAATATCTTCAATCCGGAAGGTCTCCCGATTATCTACCAGGATAAAGTCTTTGATATTGATCAGTCCCACCGTATTATCTCTATCTTCTTTATATACCGGTAAACGAGTATACATAAACTCCCGGAATACCGAAAGTACTTCTTCATAACCGGCTTCGATACTGATACTGGTCATATCGATACGGGGAATCATAACATCTCTGGCTACCGTATCGCCAAAATCAAACACGTTATAAATCATCTCCCGTTCTTCTGATTCGATTACGCCATCCTCGTGACTTACATCTACATAAGTTTTCAGCTCATTCTCAGTCATAGCTGCTTTATAATTAGGATCGATATGTAACAGCCGCAGAATCAGATAAGCAATCTTATCAATAATAAAAATAACCGGCGTCAAAATCCGCATGATCAATAATACAATTGCTGCATAGGACAGAGCCAATTTTTCCGAATACAGTTTTGCTAATGTTTTAGGCAATATCTCGCCGCAAAGTAAGACTATTATGGTCAAAACCCCGGTTGCAATACCAACCGCAACATTTCCCCACACTTTTATGGCCAATGCGGTTGCTATGGCTGAGGCACTCAGATTCACAATATTATTTCCAATTAATATGGCACTAAGCATTTTGTTGAAATTATCCAAAATCTTCAGTGCGGTTCTGGCAGCCTTATTCCCCTCTTCCTCCAGAGAACGTAAACGTACTTTGTTGACCGTGGTAAACGCTGTTTCCGCTGAGGAAAAAAAAGCTGACAAGCCTACCAGCACCACTATCATAATCAGTTGTATGACACCATCGGTATCCAAATTCATATCACTCCTTATTCTTATAAAATGTTTTCAGTTAATCCAAATTTTACAATAAGCCGTTTATACTGTCAAGTTTTACTGATTCAGCGAATATATAATTAGTAGAAACTTCTATTATGATATGGAGGAATGTAATGTTAAAGAATCTACATATTAATACCAATGTCACCTTTTTGCTGAAGTGTTTGCTGATGGCTTATCTTGCTACTGCAGGACTTCTTTTGCTGCTGGCACTTTTGCTGTACCGGTTCAGTCTGGAAGAGAAAATCGTCTCCATCGGCATTATTGCCATTTACATCATCGTAACCTTTCTGGCCGGCTTTATAACCGGGAAAAAGATGGGCACCCGAAAATTCTTATGGGGGCTTTTGATCGGCTGCATCTATTTTGCTGTGCTGGTGCTGGTATCACTGGTGGTGAATCACCGTTTATCCGATGTTGCTTCCAACTTCGTAACGGTTCTGCTCATATGCGGAGGCAGCGGCATGTTGGGGGGAATGGTTAGTTAAAATTGAGGTTGGCTACTCACTACGGGGTTGAGGGCTGCCGTAAAAGGAAATCGGGACGCAAGCCTCTGCCGGGAGTAACGCCGCCAACAAGGGAGCGCAACTTTTTCAGTTCAAATCCAGTTTTGCCAAACAGTTCAATGAGCCTTGAGCAGAATTCGTGTTCGCACAAGCAGGCTCCACGAATCTAATTCTCATTTCCATGGCAAAAAGGGGATTTTTACTGAAAAAGTTGCGCTCCCTTGTTGGCGGCGTTACTCCCGGCAGAGGCTTGCGTCCCGATTTCCTTTTGCGGCAGCCCGATTTCAGTTTAGAAGGGCGTTTTTTCGCTCTATCATCTCGTCAATCTTTTCAATATAAAGAGCTACGTCTTTGACGTTGTCGCATCGTTCGATGCGACCGTCTGCATAGACTCGCTTGGTTATGGTTCCGGCACCGAGGGCGACGATGGTTTGGAGTTCTTCCATGATCAGGATATTATAAATGCCGTAATTGCCGGGGGTGGCGTAGCCGATGTTTTCGAAATTGCCGGCCATATTTTTTTGGCGGTAGAGGTAGTAGGGGTGCATGCCCATTTCTTCGGCACCCTTCATGGCGATTGTCATGGTTTCTTCGGTGTTCCGCAGGGAATCCATGCCGTTTTCTTCGATCCATTGGTTTAAGCCGGAAGCACGTTTGACGGCCAGGGAATGGATGGTGAGTCCATCGGGCTTTAGCTGGGTTACGGCGGCTATGGTGGCAGCCACGTCTTCTTTGGTTTCTCCGGGTAATCCCAGGATGAGGTCCATGTTGATATTGGTGAAGCCCTGCGTTCTGGCTAGTTTAAAGGCTTCTTCTATCTGTTCTACGGTATGTTGCCGGCCGATGATCTTCAGGGTTTCCTGCTTCATTGTCTGGGGATTGATGGAGATGCGGCTGACACCGTATTTTTTCAGTACCTGCAGTTTTTCTGCTGTGATGCTGTCGGCCCGGCCGGCTTCTACGGTAAACTCCTTGACCTGAGAAAAGTCAAAACTGTCACACACCTTTGAAAGCAATCTTTCTAACTGAGCCGGTTCCAGGGTTGTGGGTGTTCCGCCGCCAATGTAGATGCTGTCCAGGATCTTATCGCGGTAAGCGTCTGCGGTGTATATTATTTCTTTTTCCAAAGCGTCCAGATATTCGTCTACCCGTTTTTGCCATTTGGCAATGGGGTACGAGGTAAAGGAACAGTACAGGCAGGTGGTGGGGCAAAAAGGGATGCCGATGTAGAGACTATAGCCATCCTGATAATGTATTCCGGCTAAGATTTCCCGTTCGCGTCTGGCAATATCCAAGGCCAGCCGGCCTTTTTCCGCACTGATAAAGTATGTTGCCTGCATATAATTAAGAATATCTTCTTCGGACATCCCCTGCTCCAATAGATTCATCGGAATCTTGGTGGGGCGGATACCGGTCAGAGTTCCCCAGGGCAGCTGCTTTCCGGTGTACTCTGCCAAATGGTGATAAATTAATTGTTTTAAGGCATTTTTTATATCCGGCCGTTCCATTGACGAGTCTATCCCGATCTTGGCTGCCAGAAAGCTGCTGCTGGGACCGGATACATCCGACAGCATGATTAGAATCTTATCCTCCTCAAAGGAAATGTGAATGTCCGGGATATTTTCATCCGAGCTGCTGCTGTCCTTATCCAGTTCCTTTTCCTGATATACTTTTACTTCCTGCTCAGGATAAAAGGCCTTTACCAGGGAATGGATATCATATTCAAAACCGGTTTGATTGGTACTGACTACTAACATATATTGATGACCATGCCTTTCCATTACTATCGATTTTTTAACGCCTTATATGCCGCAATACCGGTTTCCAGAATAAAGCTGAAAGCCAATATAATCAGTATTACATTGGATATCGCTGAAGTATCCCAGTAAATTCGCAGTTCTCCATCCGTCTTGATGGCAGTCTGCAAAACCTCTTCCAGAGAAGCCTTAAAATCCGGATTCCAGATGGGATATCCCTTAAGTACCACCGCACTTAAGACAAAGGATATGATATTGCATACTGCTGTTGCGATCATAACAGTTATATTATAGCATCCCTGCACCAATTTGACTATTGATTTCAAGATCCCCAAAACCGTTGCCACCAGCAATAGCGGTAATACCTGATACCAGATTACCAAATTAAAAATCGGGATAGTTTGAATAACATTATTTTTACCTGCCGCCGTAACCCATACTCCCATCAGATGGGGAGCGGACACATATAAAACGGCAAACAACACAGAAAACACAATATCCACAATCATGGAGCTTTTCTTAATAATCATCTCCTTAGCAGGAATCTCCGGCAAATCCTGGGGCGTCCATCCCATACCATCATATTCGATTTTCACCTTATACTTCTCTAATAAAATAAAAATAATTGTTATAACCGCAAAGAGTTGCAGGAGAATCCCAAATATTGTTGTAACTCCCAGTCCCGCTTCTAAATATTCATTATATATGGCCGCCGCATCATATCTGTTTGTAAAAGCCTTCACCACACCGCTGACAATTTGTGAAATAACCAGCCCGGCACCTGTACAAATCAAGGTGATTTTAACGATCATCCAATATAAGTCATAGTATTCACCGCTGATCAGGCTATCCTTATCCCCCCGGTACTTTCGTGCCAGCCTGGCCGGACTGCCTAATTCCTTCAATATCGCTTCCACATCCTGTTCTTCAGCCATGTCTTCAATTAAGGTTCTCAGTTCTTCACCGATATCCTTCCGCATTCCTTCCGGCAATCTTCTGGTCACATCATATACATATCTTTCAATTAAATCCTGATTATCTGTCCTGCTCATCGTAATCTCCTCCCAATAACTGCTCTATGCTTACATTCATCTCTTTCCATTGCCGTTTCAGTTCCTCAAACACTTCATCACCAAAAGCCGTCCGTTTATAGTACTTTCTGGGCTTATTGGCATCTGTCTCCCATTCACTGAACAATATCTCCTGTTTTTCCAAACGGCGCAGTAATGGATATAAGGTATTCGTATCTACCCGGACGCCCTTTTCTTCCATCAATTTAACCAACGTATATCCATACTGCGCTTCTCCCAACTGGCTTAATACGCTAAGCACAATTGTGCCTCTGCGCAATTCCAGAATCAGGGAAGGCAGTAATTCGTTTATATCTCCCATAGCGTCTCCTCCTTTATTTGTAATTTTATTATATGGTGTAGCGCACACTATTGTCAATACAAAAATATGATAAAATAATTAACACAAAAAAACAGCCTGTTACGGCTGTTTTCTATTAGCAAAATGGGTTGTTATTCTTTTCGTATTGAATATCTGTTCTCTCACCATGCCCCGGATACACCTGTACCTCCTCCGGAAGAACAAATAATTTTTCTTTAATGGAACGCACCAGGGTACTCATACTGCCGGTCGGGAAATCAGTCCGTCCCACCGATTCCTGAAATAAGGTATCACCGCTGATCAGTATTTTATCTTCCGGAAAATAATAGCAGCAACTTCCCTTGGTGTGGCCCGGTGTGGCAATCAATTTGCAGGTTATATCGGCTATGGTAATCACCTCGCCGTCTTTCAGGTATTCATCTACCTGAAGGGCGCATGCCCGGCCGGCACTTTCGGAAATATTAATCTTTACATCTTCACACACTTCTTTTTCTTCTTCATATGCATATATGCGGGCACCGGAAAGTTCTCTTAACTTATCTGCTCCCCAAATATGATCAAAATGGCCGTGTGTCAGTAAAATCCCGGCTACCCGAAAGCCGTTTTTCTGCAAGGTTTCGTAAATATAATCCCCCCGGTCAGCCGGATCGATAAAGATAACATCCTTTTCGCTTTGATCACTGTCCTGATAAATAAAATAACAATTTGTCTGGCAAATCCCTAACATAAGTCTGCCAATCTTCAAATCTGCCATACTCTGCTCTCCTATCACCCGGCTTTCAACCGGTGGTACGCTCAATATCAATTACACTTTCAATTCCGCGAACTTTATCAATAATATGGATCAACTCATTGCGGTTACTGATTTCAAAAGACATCGACATAATTGCCATGCCCTGTTTATTTACCCTGGTATTCAGAGCAGTGATATCAATTTTCTTTTCAGTCATGGTGCGGGAAATATCCGCCAGTAAACCATTTCTGTTTTCGGCAAAAATCTTAATTTCGGCCATATATTTTTCGTTCACAATGCTTTCGGCCGCCTGCTGCCACTCTGCATCGATCAGTCTTTCCCGGTCCGCCTCCACCAGATTGATGATATTAACACAATCGGTGCGGTGAATGGATACACCTCTGCCTCTGGTAACAAATCCCACAATTTCATCGCCCGGTAAAGGGGAACAGCACTTGGAAAAACGTACCGCAACATCATCAGCACCTTTTACAATAATTCCGCTTTTCGAATGAATCTGCACCGGTTTTTCAGAACTGGAATTCTCATTGATACTGGCCAGAATATCTTCATCTGACAGGTTCTTTTTCTCGTTCTTGTCATGTGCTTCCACCAGCTTATTGACAATCTGCCCTTCCTTCAAGCCTCCATGACCGACTGCCGCAAGTACCGAATCCCAATCCCGGAATCCGTATTTTTTCATAATGATATCCATATATTCATTCTTCATGATTTCATGAATATTGATACCCCGCATCCGGCAATAATTTATCAAAAGTTCTTTACCCCTGACAATATTTTCCACCTTAAATTCACTTTTGAACCATTGATGAATCTTGTTCTTGGCCTGGGTACTTTTTACCACATTCAGCCAGTCACGACTTGGACCTTTTGAATTTTGGGAGGTCATAATTTCAATCCGGTCGCCATTATTAATTTCATAGTCGATGGTTACTAACCGGCCGTTTACTCTGGCACCGATCATTTTATTTCCCACGGCACTGTGAATACTGTAAGCAAAATCAATGGGTGTGGAACCCGCCGGCAGATTTTTGACATCTCCGGTAGGAGTAAAGCAGTAAACACTGTCGGAAAACAAATCCAAATCGCTTTTCAGCAGATTCATAAATTCCCGGTTGTCGGACATGTCGCGCTGCCACTCTAAAATCTGACGCAGCCACTGCAGTTTCTCTTCCTCCGTAGTTTCCACCTTTTTGCCGTCGGCGGCTACTTTATATTTCCAATGAGCGGCAATACCAAATTCCGCTGCTTTATGCATTTCATAGGTACGAATCTGAATTTCAAAGGGCTGACCGCTGGTTCCGATCAATGTTGTATGCAAAGATTGATACATATTGGCTTTGGGCATGGCAATATAATCTTTAAAACGGCCGGGAATCGGCTTATACATCTCATGGATAACCCCCAGTGCCGCATAGCAGTCCTTTACCGAATCCACAATAATACGTACCGCAAATAAATCATAAATCTGATCGATACTCTTATCCTGATTCTTCATTTTTTTATATATACTGAAAAAATGCTTTACCCGTCCATCTATCTGGGCTTTAATACCGGCACTTATGATATGCTCACTGATTTCATCCACAATAGTTTGAATATATTTTTCTCTGGCTCCCCGACGAACAGCGATTTTTTCCACCAGATCATAATAAGCTTCCGGTTCCAGATATTTCAGGGACAAATCATCCAGTTCTACTTTAATCTTGGAAATACCCAGACGCTGGGCAATAGGCGCATATATTTCAATGGTCTCCCTGGCAATCCGCTGCTGGCTTTCCGGTTTCTGATATTTTAGTGTCCGCATATTGTGCAGACGATCAGCCAACTTAATTAAAATAACCCGAATGTCCTTGGCCATGGCCAGGAACATCTTCCGCAGGTTCTCCGCCTGCATCTCCAACCGGTCATTACGTTTATCTTCACCGCCTTCGGGTAACTGTAACTGCTGCAGCTTGGTCACCCCATCCACCAAAAGGGCGACTTCTTCTCCAAACTCTTCACAGATCTCTTCGTCAGTCATAATCGTATCTTCTACCACATCATGTAACAGACCGGCCGCAATGGTCTCTTTATCCATCTCCAGATCAGCCAGAATAATGCCCACACACAAAGGATGAATGATATAAGGTTCACCTGATTTGCGGACTTGATCCTTATGGGCATCATAAGCCGCCTGGTATGCCTTTTCAATCAAAGAGATATCGTCGGAAGGATGATACTTTTTCACACGCGAAATCAAGTCCTGATATAAAGTCTCAGGACTTTGGAATTCTTCAATGGATTCAATTCTGCCGTCGTCGATTACGACCTCATTATTTGCCTTCATAGCAAATGGCTGCCTCCAAACGATAGTCTTTTATCTTCTCTCTGCCTTTCAATCCGGCCAGTTCTATCAAAACCACAATACCTACCACTTCACCGCCCAGGCTTTCGATCAAACGGATCATCGCCTCAGTGGTACCGCCGGTTGCAATCAGATCATCTACAATCAACACCTTTTGTCCCGGTGTAATGGAATCCTTATGCATCTCTATAGTAGCCTTCCCATATTCCAGATCATAATCCATGAATACTGTTTCACAAGGCAGTTTTCCCTTTTTGCGAATCAGGACAAAGGGCTTCTTCTTATTATATGCAATCGGTGTCCCAAAAATAAACCCTCTTGATTCCGGGCCAACCACAACATCGTATTCCAGGTCTTTGATCAATTCCTGCATCGTATCCACCGCCAGCTGCAATCCATCCGCATCCTGCAGAACACTGGTTACATCCCTGAAAATAACCCCTTCTTCAGGAAAATCCGGTATACTTCTCACGTACTCTTCTAGTTTCTTCATAGGTCCCTCCCACAAAGTCATCAATAATGTCGAACAATAAATTTAATTATATTATTAATTTTCAATGAAGTCAATACATTTGCCATCAGGCCAACCGGACTGGCCAACCGGACGCTTCGCCGGGGAAAGGTATTGAAGAGGCGGGGAGGGGGGCGGTGTCGGGAGCGGAGGGTTCTTTCCCATTACAGCGAAATGCGCGCTCACAAGAACTCCAGGCAGCCTAAATACGTACCGGAATCTCGGCAGCCGCCTCCATTCCGCCTTAGTCTGCCTTCCGTGTGGCTTAATGCATTTCTTCTGTAATGGGAAAGACCCTTCCGCCCTCCGATACCGCCCACCCTCCCCCGCCTCCTTCTACACTGTGAGGCGAAGCTGTGCATTGTATTTTGAACTGTATTTGCTTTTGTTTTTTGCTCTTTTTCGCTGAACAGCGTAATAAAAGCGCCAGGTTTTTTGCCGGTAAAGTAGCGCTGGACTTGGGGTTGCGACTCCGGGGTAATCATCCTCGTAGTGCACCGTTGAAAAAACATGGTAAATAAAAAATGTGCGTCAGTAGCAGACTCTTTTGTCTGATAATGACGCACATTTTATTTAACATGTTCTTTTCTTCGGTGTGCGGAGGACGATTACCCCGGAGTCGCAACCCCAAGTCCTCACTACCTCCCCGACAACACCTGCCCTTTTACTACATCATCCCCATTCCACCGCCGGCGGGCATGGGAGGCATATCTTCCTTAATATTGGCCACTACTGATTCGGTGGTCAATAAGGTGGAAGCTACGCTGGTTGCGTTTTGCAGAGCGCTTCTGGTTACTTTAGCGGGATCAAGGATACCGGCTGCGATCATGTCTACGTATTCTTCTTTTAACACATCAAAGCCCACACCTACATTGGATTCCATTACTTTATTGATGATAACATCTCCGCCCAGTCCGGCATTAACAGCGATATGGTACAGAGGAGATTCCAGTGCTTTCAGAACAATCTGTGCTCCGGTCTTTTCATCACCTTCCATGGTATCGATCAGTTTCTGAACATCTTTGGAAGCATGGATATAAGCGGAACCGCCGCCGGCAATAATGCCTTCTTCCACGGCTGCTCTGGTAGCTGCCAAAGCATCTTCCATACGCAGTTTTGCTTCTTTCATTTCGGTTTCGGTTGCGGCACCTACACGGATAACAGCTACGCCGCCGGCTAACTTAGCCAGTCTTTCCTGTAATTTTTCTTTATCAAATTCTGAAGTGGTTTCTTCAATCTGTGCTTTGATCTGGTTGATTCTGGCTGCAATAGCGGCTTTGTCACCTTCACCATCAACAATAACGGTGTTTTCCTTCTGAATCTTAACTGATTTTGCCCGTCCCAACTGCTCTAAGGAAGCTTCCTTCAGGTCAAGGCCCAGTTCCTCACTGATTACCTGGCCGCCGGTAAGGATGGCAATATCTTCCAACATGGCTTTTCTTCTGTCACCGTAGCCCGGTGCTTTGACAGCAACAACATTGAAGGTACCACGAAGTTTATTAACGATCAAAGTAGTAAGGGCTTCGCCTTCTACATCTTCGGCAACAATCAAAAGCTTGGCGCCTGACTGTACTACCTGCTCCAACAGGGGAAGAATCTCCTGAATGTTAGTGATTTTCTTATCGGTCAATAAGATATAAGGATTTTCCAAAGTGGCTTCCATCTTATCCATATCGGTTGCCATATAAGCGGAAATATATCCTCTGTCAAACTGCATACCTTCTACCAGATCCAACTCGGTCAGCATGGTCTTGCTTTCTTCGATGGTGATAACACCATCATTGGATACTTTTTCCATAGCATCTGCTACTAACTGTCCAACTTCGTCATCACCTGAGGAAACAGCTGCTACTCTGGCGATATGTTCTTTACCGTTTACTTTGGCGCTCATTTTGGCAATGGCATCTACGGCACACTCGGTAGCCTTGCGCATTCCCTTCCTTAAAATAATGGGGTTAGCTCCGGCAGCCAGATTTTTCATTCCTTCACTGACCATAGCCTGTGCCAAAACAGTTGCGGTGGTGGTTCCGTCACCGGCAACATCGTTGGTTTTGGTAGCCACTTCTTTTACCAGTTGGGCTCCCATATTTTCAAAAGCATCTTCCAATTCAATTTCTTTGGCAATGGTCACACCGTCATTGGTAATCAGCGGTGCTCCGAAAGATTTGTCCAATACTACGTTTCTTCCTTTCGGACCCAGGGTCACTCTTACGGTATTTGCTAATTGATTTACACCTGATTCTAATGCTGCACGCGCTTCTGCGCCATGCTTTAATTCTTTTGCCATATCAATGTCTCCTTCCAAATCCCTTATTCAATTACTGCTAAAATGTCATTCTGTTTTACGATAATATATTCTTCTTCCTCAATCTTCACTTCCGTGCCGGCATACTTGGAATAAATAACCTGATCTCCAACCTTCACTTCCATCTTGATCTCCTTGCCATCTACCACTCCGCCGGGACCTACGGCAATTACTTCCGCCTGCTGAGGTTTCTCTTTGTTCTGTCCGGGTAATACAATACCTGACTTAGTAGTTTCTTCCGCAACTAACTGCTTTAATACGACTCTGTCGCCCAATGGTACTAATTTCATACAAAAGCCTCCTTACTTGATATTAGTATATTCCTTTACGTTTGTTAGCACTCGTTTTCGTTGAGTGCTAATTTCAACATATATTATAATATCTCTTTCTTTAAAGAATTGCAATATAGTTTTTTCAATTTAATAAAAATTTTAGATTCCCTTTATTAAGCGTTCACGATATCCTGGCTGCCCTTTCATTTCCAGCTTATCCTGAAACATTTCATACTCTGCATCAGACAGCAGCCCTTCCAGCTTTTCTTCAATATTGGTTTTGATTACCATTCCTGCTGCAACCGATGGCGTCAGATGTGAATCTGGGAATGCATCACACCGTTCTTTGATCCTTCTGATATAAGCCTCAGCCTCCCCTTCCTGAACCATCGGAATAAGAACCGCAAATACATCACCATCAATCCTTCCGATAATATAATCCGCCTTCGCTTCCTTCTGTAAAATCCCTGCAACAATCCGAATCAGCCGGTCACTTTCCTCATACCCGAAATGTTCATTGGCATATTTCCAGTCGTTGATATTCACATGCAGTACTGCCACCGGAACGATTTCCGCCCGGTCAATTACATTCATACGATTCTCAAAATAAGTTTTACTAAGTAATCCGGTAAGCCGGTCTTCCCTGCTGACGGATTCTGTTTTACAAAGAGAATCCAGATAGCGTATCATCAGATCTGACAGTTCTTCAACCTGCTTCTTTTGTTCTTTTGTCAGCAGATTATCTGTGTTGCTGCCTGCGGTTTTCGCTGTGCCCAAATAATCAGCCAGTGTTTCAACGGCAGCTGTCAGCACCTGCTCGCCAAAACAATCTAATATTTTTTCTCTGACATAATCCATTTATCGTTCTCCCTGCTCCATGTGCTTTTACTTAATCAAACCCAGAACCAACAACACTACTATAAGAAGAGGCAGCACAAACTGCATATAGTATTTCATTATACGAGGCATCTTCAGCCCACTTCCCTGGTTTACTTCTTCTAAATACTTGTCAAATCCCCAGCCCCACTTAGAAACACAAAACAACAAAAAGACCAGTGCTCCGATGGGCAGCAGCAGATTACTTACAATAAAATCTTCTAAATCCAGTACATTCGATCCTGCCCCCATAGGCTGGAACCCGGAAAGCAAATTAAAGCCGAGTACACAAGGTACCGACCCCGCCAATAAGATAAATCCGTTAATAACAGCCGCTTTGATACGGCTGATGCCGAAGCCGTCCATACAACATGCAATCACATTTTCAAACACAGCAATTACTGTGGACAATGCTGCAAAGGACATAAACAAAAAGAATAGTGTTCCCCATATCCGGCCGCCGTTCATTGCCCCGAATATTTTGGGTAAAGTAATAAAAATCAGACTGGGACCACTGTCCGGATTTACTCCAAAAGCAAAGCTCGCCGGAAAAATAATCAGACCCGCCGTAATTGCCACAAAGGTATCCAATATTGTTATGCGGATGGATTCGCCAAGAAGGGTATGCTCTTTTCCCAAATAACTGCCGAATATCTCCATCGAACCTATTCCCACGCTCAATGTAAAAAATGCCTGATTCATGGCGGCAACAATAACATTAATTATCCCGATTTCTTTCATTTTATTAAAATCCGGTTTTAAGTAAAAGACCAGTCCCGCCATCCCCCCTTTTAGGGCAACACTGTTCACGGCCAGTACCGTAATCAGTACTAGCAGGGCAACCATCATTATTTTTGTGACCTTTTCCACACCGTTTTGCACCCCCAGCGCACAGACTGCACATCCCAGCACTACCGAAAGTACCATCCAAAATCCCATCTCCAGGGGGGCATCCAATAAATTTCCAAATACATCTGATGCGGCCTTAGAGCTTTCAGCCGTTATGGTACCGGTTAAAAATTTGAAAAAATAGCAAATCATCCAACCACAAACAGTGGTATAAAACATCATCAGCAAGTAATTCCCAATCATTGCCGGAAATCCATACCAATGCCATTTCTGTCCCGGCTTCTCCAGCTCTTGATAACATCCCATAATACTTTTCTTGCTGCTTCTTCCCACGGCAAGTTCCATCGTCAAAACCGGAATTCCTAAAACTACTAAAAATATAATATAAAATAAAACGAATATGCCGCCCCCGTTATTACCCGCAACATAAGGAAATCTCCATACATTACCGATGCCGATGGCACATCCTGCCGCAACTAAGATAAACCCCAGCCTCGACTTAAAACTCTCTCTTTCCATACTTAACCACCCATTATCCCAATGCAGCTAAAAGCTTGTGCATAGCCGTTTCCAATGTTTTTCTGGGACAGGCAATGTTAATCCGCTCAAACCCTTCGCCGCCTTTTCCAAACATCCTTCCGCTGTCAAGCCAGAGTCCCGCCTTTTTTACAATGAGATCTTCCCGCTCATCTTCGCTTAAGGAAAGTCCGTGGCAATCCAGCCAGATCAAATAGGTCCCCTCCGGTTCTATCAGGCGAATCTGGGAAAGGCGCTTCTGTAAAAACGTCCTGACAAAATCCAGATTTCCTTTCAAATAATCCTGCAACTGTTCCAACCACTCCTCGCCGCCTTCATAAGCCGCCTGACAGGCCACCAGTCCAATCATATTTAACTCACAATATCCGGTTTTGGCAATTTCCTTATTGAATGCTTCACGAATGTCTTTATTGGCAATAAATATATTAGCCACCTGCAGTCCTGCCAGATTAAAGGTCTTACTGGGGGCCGTGCAGGTAATGGTCATCTGTTCGAACTCACTTCCCAGGCTTGCAAATACCAAATGCTTCTGTCCGGGATAGGTGAAATCGCTGTGAACTTCATCACTTACTACTAACACGCCGTGTTTTCGACAGATTTCTCCCATTCTCCGCAGTTCCTCTTCCCGATAAACCCGGCCTACCGGATTATGAGGATTGCATAAGACAAAAATTTTTACTCGGTTTTCCTGTATCTTCTTTTCAAAATCAGCATAGTCCACTTCATAGTGGCCATTGCGGTAAATCAGTTCGTTGTTTACCAGCTTACGCTCATTATGTAAAATCTCATCACAGAAAGGATAATAAACCGGCTGCTGAATCAGTATTCCGTCATTTTTCTTTGAAAAAGCCCTGATAGCTGTGGAAATGGCAAAAACTACCCCCGGTGTTTTCACCAGCCATTCTTCCTGCAGCTGATAAGAAAAACGCTTCTGATACCACCTTTCTATCGCCGTAAAATAATCCTTTTTCACATCGGAATAGCCAAAGATGCCCAGTTCAACACTTTCCTTTATTTTATCCTGTACACAGGGCGGCACCCGAAAATCCATATCAGCCACCCAAAGCGGTAATACGCCTTCCGGTTTTCCCCGTTCCTGTGCAAAATCGTATTTTAACGAATTGGTGTTTTTCCGGTCAATGATTTCATCAAAATCATAAATCATCTTAAGCTTCCTCCTCTTATCCGATTGCCTGTTCCAGATCTTTAATCAAATCTTCTGCATTTTCAATTCCTACCGACATCCGGAGCAGCGTTTCATCCACCCCTAATGCCTCTCTCACCTGCCTGGGTACATCTGCATGGGTTTGGAGCATAGGGTAAGTAATCAGGCTCTCTACACCACCCAGACTTTCTGCAAAATAAATCAATTTCACCCGGTCCAGAATCTGTTTTGCGGTTTTTTCACTATCTACTCGAAATGATACCATACCTCCATAACCTTTGCACTGTTTTTTTATAATTTCTTTTGACTGATGATTGGGCAAACCGATATAATAAACTTCTTTTACTTTAGGGTTGGTCTGTAAATAGGAAGCAATCCGCAGGGCATTTTCCTGATGCCTTTCCATCCGGATCGCCAGGGTCTTGATGCCTCGCAAAATCAGCCAGCTGTCCATCGGTGCCAATCCGGCTCCGGTAGTTTTAATAATATATCGCAATCGCTCCGAAAGGTCGCTTCGATTGGTCACTAAAAAACCGGCCAGAGTGTCATTGTGCCCGCCCAGATATTTCGTTCCGCTATGCAGCACCAGATCAGCTCCCAATACCAGCGGATTCTGAAAATACGGACTAAGGAAAGTATTATCTACAATCAAAAGACATTTCGTTTCTAAAGCCAGCTCTGCGGCAGCCCGGATATCTGTAATATTCATCATGGGGTTGGTGGGGGTCTCTATGTATATCGCTTTGGTATTGGCTTTAACAGCATTACGGATATGATCAATTTTCCGGCTATCTACAAAGGTAATCTCCACACCGTTTTTCACACTGATATTCTGAAAAAGACGGGTGGTTCCACCATAAAGATCATCCGTCACCACCAGGTGATCACCCGGCTGAAACAATTCCATCATGGCATTTACCGCTGCCATTCCTGAGGAAAAAGCCAGCGCGTCAATTCCCTGTTCCAAATCAGCAACGATCCTTTCCACCTCTTCTCTGGTGGGATTCTGCAGTCTGGAATAATCATAACCGGTACTCTGTTCTACCCCCGGATGGGCGTAAGCTGCAGTTTGAAAAATAGGGAAGCTGATGCTTCCCGTATTTTCCACTGCTTTTCTATGTTCATTTCCTCTGACACAAACCGTCTCTATCTTTCTTTCCATCTTAAACCTCACTGAAAAGTGGCGTTGAATAGTATCTGTCACCGGTATCCGGAAGGATTACCACGATGCGCTTGCCTTGATTCTCCGGACGTTTGCCCAACTCAATTGCAGCATACAACGCTGCTCCCGAAGAAATACCCACCAACAGTCCTTCGGTCTTAGCCAAAAGCTTGGATGTGGCAAAAGCATCTTCATTTTCCACTTTAATGATTTCATCATAAATACCGGTATTTAGTGTCCCCGGTACAAATCCTGCTCCAATCCCCTGAATCTTGTGCGGTCCGCTTACTCCTTCTGAAAGCACCGGTGAGCTTGCCGGTTCTACCGCCACCACTTTAATATTCTGATCCCTGCTCTTTAAATATGCACCGGTACCGCTGATGGTTCCGCCGGTTCCAACTCCTGCTACTAAGATATCAACTTTACCGTCGGTATCTTCCCAGATCTCCGGACCGGTGGTTTTCTCATGGATCTGCGGATTGATGGGATTCTCAAACTGTCCGGGAATAAAGCTGCCGGGAATTTCTGCTGCCAGTTCCTCTGCCTTGGCAATGGCTCCCTTCATACCTTTGGCACCATCGGTAAGTACCAGTTCCGCACCGTATGCTTTTAAGATATTTCTTCTTTCTACACTCATAGTTTCCGGCATGGTCAGGATAATCCGGTATCCCTTTGCTGCGGCAATTGCTGCCAGGCCGATTCCGGTATTACCTGAAGTAGGTTCTATAATAACCGCACCTTCCTTCAAAATCCCTTTGGCTTCCGCATCCTCAACCATCGCTTTGGCAATTCGGTCCTTGACGCTGCCTGATGGGTTAAAATATTCTAACTTTACTAATAATTCTGCCGCCACACCGGCTTTTTTCTCCAGATTGGTTACTTCTACTAAAGGGGTCTTTCCAACTAATTCTAATGCTCCGGTATAAATTCTTCCCATATTCTTTTCCTCTTTTCTACATTTTTCTCTTTCCCATAATTCCTACCACTTAAATATGATTAATAGGTTTAGTAGGATTATATGGTATTCCGGCCAAAAAGTCAACACTAAATTCCAAAAATTTTTTCGACATTATTATTCACCGATTGTTGTCGAATTACATACAATAAAGTAGAAACTTATCAAGAAAAGAAAGGCGCAAAATATGAGTAATCCCTATGTCATATACGATAGCACCGGCATCACCGGAATTGCCAGTGAATCCTCTGCCAGCTATTGTTCTATTACTACAGAATCCCGCTATAAATTAAACCGCACGGATCACGCCGAATTTTATCAATTCTTTGTAGATATCAATGGGGAAAAAACTACTGCCTACTGTTTGGAAAAAGGCGTAGCCGGCCCCAGTGTCTCCGGCAACGACTATCAGTCAGCTTCTTTTGAAGCCCTTTTTCCTGATTTAAGCAATCTGCAAAAGCAAATGGTGTCATATATCATGGCCAACACCTATCCGGCTGCAACCGTTGCTGAAACCTTTGCTTTCGTGGGTGTGAATGCCGCTGAGTCTCCGGCTCTGGATACAAATGATGCCATTGCTCTGGTGCAAACCGCCCTATGGGGAGCCTTAGGTCAGGTTCCCGTAAATGAACGTATTTTTTTAGACTGTGTGACCGGTGACAGACACGTCAAATCCCCCCGTCTGGAAGCCGGAGTAAATAAATTAATTACCATGGCCCGGAGCTTTGCCGAAACTGTCACCACCGCTTCAGCTGCTTTGGCCTATTCTCCTTCCAATATGTGCTGTGACAGTTCCGGAATAATCGAATGCTGCAACACAGGTACCATTCCTGTCAATCCCCAAACCCCCTATCTGATTTTCGAAGGTTGTCCCGATGAAGTAAGAATGGTCTGCAACCGGCTCTTAATCGGTCCTTTTAAGATCAAATCCAACTTTTCCGGCACTCCCAACATCTCATTCAATCCCCTGTGTCTGTGCAAAAGCGGTTTTTCCGCATCCTTTATGGATTTCTGCGGCAATCCCATTGCCAATCCTACCGTTGGGCAGGAATTCTATCTTGCGGTTCGAATCCTCCGCTCTACCATGTGTTTCGAAATAACCGCGTCCCTTTCCGGTATGACTACAAGAGTTACCTTTATGCATAAAACCGGTGGTGGCTCTCATACCCAGTATATTGGCCGTACTGTGGAAAAAATCCCTTATACGGTTTCTGCAAAGATATGTATCTGCGTCGAAGTACCCAAACAAACGGAAGCATTTCACGGCGGAATTCATATTAACAATAATATGAACAACAATAACAATAACAATAACAATAACAACAACAATAATAATAACAACAATAATAATAATAGCAATAACAACAACGGCGGATTTATTATTATTCCCGGGGGACCTTATGGCCCATACCCTCCTGCTCCACCTTATCCGCCCTATCCACCTTACCCTCCCTATCCGCCTTATCCTCCCTATCCGCCTTACCCTCCCTATCCGCCTTACCCGCCGGTTCCTCCTTACCCGCCGGTTCCTCCTTACCCACCGGTTCCCTGCCCGCCAGGTACGCACTATGAGCATGGCAAGGGTTGTGTTCCCGATAAACCCGAGCCGCCTCACCCGCCGGTTCCCTGTCCGCCAGGTACGCACTATGAGTGTGGCAAAGGTTGTGTTCCCGATAAACCCAAACCGCCTTGCCCGCCCAAACCTCCCTGCCCGCCTAAACCGCCTTGTCCTTGCCCACCCAAACCGCCTTGTCCGCCACAGCCTCCCTGCCCGCCGGTTCCCTGCCCACCGGGTACTCATTATGAGCGCGGCATAGGATGTGTACCCGACAAGCCAAAGCCGCCTTGTCCACCTGAGCCGCCCTGCCATTGCCCGTATCCTCCGCAGCCATGCTAGAACGATGTAATTCCCAAATATATCCTTAAACAGGAAGAAGGTATCCTCCAAGTTATTGAATAACTTGGAGGATACCCTTCCTTCTTCGTAGTTCTATGGTATTACAATGTTGAAATCAGGTAAAAATCTTCTATTATGCCATTCCTTTTCGATACTCCGAAGGTGACACCCCTTTTATCTTTTTAAACACTTTAGAAAAATATTTTTCATCATTAAATCCAACCTTATAAGCAATTTCATAGGTCTTCAGGAAATTCTGCTGTAAATAAGTACAGGCATGTTCGATCCGAATCTCATTCAGGTAATCCACAAACCCGCAGCCCAGATGCTGGGAAAACAAGGTGGACAAATATCCGGCAGTGATTCCCGCCACATCGGCCACCTGCTGGCTGGTAAGGTTTTCATAATAATGTTCTTTCACATATTCAGCTGCTCTGTTCACCGCATAATTTTTCGCTGCATCAGAATTTTCCTGATGCTCTGTTTCCGCACCAAAAAGTTCATCTGCCAGCTCATTTAATTTTTGCAGTATTTCCGAAGACCGGCAAGGCTTCAGCAAATAATCCCTTGCTCCGAAGCGTACTGCCTGTTGGGCATAGCGGAATTCATCATAACCGCTCAGAATCACGGTTACCGGGCTGATTCCGGCATTTTCCGCCTCCTTCATCACTTCCAGCCCGGTTTTTAACGGCATCTGCACATCCAGAAGCATCAGGTCAGGCTGATACTGCAGAACCAGATCAATGGCCTTCTGACCGTTTTCAGCCAGATAGATTTTGTCAAACCGGTCGGTATGTAATTGTATATACTTAGCTATTCCGTTACGGATAATATCTTCATCATCCGCAATCAATAATTTAATCGACACCAATTTCACCTCTGGGTATTTGCATAGTTACCACTGTACCGCATCCCGGCTCACTTTCGATAATAAGCTGAAAGTCATCGTGATAGCGCAGCTGCAACCGCTCTTTTACATTTTTAACAGCATACCGCCCAATCTTTTGACTGGACTGTTTCTTGCTGACCTGCCCCTGCCAAATCTCGTTGATCTGCTCGGCTGTCATGCCGATACCGGTATCCTTAATAATAAACTCGATCATATCCCCTTTGACATAGCCTTTTACAGTCAGATAGCAGGCCTTTCCGGCATTTTCAAAGCCATGAACCACTGCATTTTCCACAAAGGGCTGTAAAATCAGTTTGGGGATTGTGGCATTCCCTATTTCTTCCTGGATTTCGATATTATAATCCAACAACTTGGAGAACCGCATCTTCTGAATCTGCAGATACTGAGTAATCAATGCCTGTTCATCGGCAACCGTAATAATGCCTTTCCCCTGTCCCAATACCAGCCGAAACAAATTAGACAATGCCAGAATATCTTCCGCAATCTCTTCATTTCCCGCATTTTGCGCCTGCCAATACAGGGAATCGAGAGTATTATACAAAAAATGCGGATTGATCTGGGCCTGCAGGGCCATCAGCTCACTTTCCTTTTCCCGCAATGCCATAACATAGTTATTTTCAATCAAAGATTTGATATCCAATACCATCTGGTTGAAGCAGGCCGCCACTTCTCCTACCTCATCCTGGGTGTTCACCTCCACCTGCTGGTCAAAATCGCCATTCTTGAATAACCCCATGGCTTCACACACCTGACCCAGAGGCTTGGAAATAATATTGGAAACAAACATCAGTACCGGCAACAGACCTCCCAGGAAGCCCAGCAGCAGCAATAACGGCTGAAAAGCAATGGCCTGCCAATAGCTGGCAAAGCTGTCTTTGGGAACCATCTTACATACAATAAAGCCATTCTTGTTCTTTTGACTGCTATAAACATGATACGCACCATAGGTCACATGGCTTTCTCTTTTTCTGTAATCCCTTCCTACTACTTCGTCCGATTGCAGATAAGAAACCACCGCCTCATCTATCTCACCATACCGAATCAGCTCTTCCCCCTGCGGGCTTAATATCAAAATCCCTTCATTTTTCTGTTGTATCGCGTTCTTACATATATTAATATAGATATCTGCATCCGTACCGATTACCAGATATCCCAACGGAGTGTTCAATGCCAGGTCATAAATTTCCCGATAAAGAACCAGCTTATCACTGCGATTGGTCTGATAGATGTCCTTGCTGTTCCGGGGCACTCGCTTCCAAAACGCCTTTCCTTTTCCGGCTACTGCTTCCCGATAAGTTTCAGTTGCTCTAATCTTCTCCAGATCATCTTGATAAGCACTGGCATCAATGCACCGCCGATAAGGAATAACACCATTTTCAGGATATATCGCAATGGTTTTCATAAATCCCTTCAATGCCATAATATCCTGCAAAATCTGCACAGGCGCCTGCTTTTTCCATAATTCGGAGTCCTGATTCATATCAAACGGATTGCTTGCTGTCAAAATCTTTAAAACATCATAATTCACATAAATACTGGTAGAAAAATCTGTCACATCATTTTGTAGCACTTCCAGGCTGTCCTCCACCCCTTTAACCTGAACAATATGATTGTCTATCTCCTTCTGTAAGGCCGTGCGGTAATTGTTGGCAAAAAGAAGACCACTGATAATCAGCAAAATCGGTGTGATTACCAGATAACTATAAAAAATTATCTTCTTTTTTATACTTAAGCCATTAATATACTCTCTAATCTTCGCCAACAACGTTTCCTCCCGCTGCCTTTTATCATTATCCCATTTTATCCCTTGACTGCTCCCATTGCAACTCCTTTTGTTATATGTTTATTTAAGATAATATAAACAATAACCGCCGGAGCTGCCGTCAAGGCCATAACTGCAAACTGCACTGCGTAATTAGATGAGTACTGCCCGGTAAATTCCAGCAAAGAAAAGGGCAGGGTTTTCCACGTCGGTGTGCTGAGATAAGTCTGAGCCATTATAAACTCATTCCAGTTGTTTAAAAAAGTCATAATAGATACGGTTGCTATGGAAGGTTTCAAAAGCGGGGTCACGATCTGAAAGACAATCCGGTAAATTCCACAGCCGTCCACTACCGCTGCTTCTTCCAGTTCCTTTGGTACCGCTTCTAAGAAGCTGGTCATCAGGAACATACCCTGGGGCAGGGAAAAAGCCACATAGGGAATCAACAGTGCCCAAATGGTATCTTTAATGTTGAGCATACTGTATATTTTATAATTGGGAAGCAGGGTTGCGTGAATGGGAATCATCATTCCCATCAGCAGCAAGGTCTTAACCAGTCCGCCGAACTTCCAGTTCATTCGTTTACAGGCGAAGGCCGCCATAATGGAGACGATAATAACCGCAACTACTGCCAATCCATTAATTAATACACTGTTGAATAAGTAGTGTAAAAAGTGTCCGTCTACAAAAGCCGTTACATAATTGCTCCACATAATCTTCTTCGGTATTACCAATAATCCGCTGGTAAACATCTCCGTACTGCTGGCCAGCGAAAAATCAAGCAGCCAGATCAAAGGAAATAACTGAATCACAGCTACAATGATCAGGACGATCCAAAGAATAGGTTTTCTGATGCTGAAGTTCTTTTCTTTTACTTGTTCCATGTCCTTCCCTCCTAAGCTGCTTCTTTATCTGCAAATACTTTATTTAATAATACCGTTACCACCAGACAGATGATAATAAAGATTACTCCGATGGCATTACCGTAGCCATATCGAAAGGCTTTAAAGGCCTGTTGGTAAAGATAGTTGGCCGTAAACTGGGTACTGTTGCCGGGACCGCCGCCGGTTAACAGATATACGGTTTCCATCTGTTTCAATGCGGAAATCACTGCCATGGTGACATTCACCTGAATAACCGGTTTCATCATCGGTAAAGTTATGTGGAAGAAAGTAGACCGATGGTTAGCTCCATCGATTGCTGCCGCTTCATACAGAACCGGATCGATGTTTTTGATTCCGGTATAGTAAATCAGCATTCCCCAGCCAAATCCATGCCAGATTAAAACTACCAGCACCGACCATATGGCTGTTTCATTGCTGAGCCAGTTAATCTGACCTTCGAAACCCAACCCCTCCAAAATATTATTCAGCAAACCAAAATCGGGATTGTAGATAAACTTCCAAAGGTAAGCAATAACTGCTACCGATATTACATTAGGAATAAAATAGATACACCGGAAAATTCCTTCTGCCTTTCCCTGCAGTTTATCCAAAACTGCTGCCACCGCAATGGCAAGAGGATGTTGGATGCAGATAAAACCAATTGCCAGAAATAAGGAGTTGCGTAATGCTAAACCAAAGGTCGCATCCTTCATCAACATTTTATAGTTTTCCATACCGATAAAATCCACACTGCCCATTCCAGAATAATCGGTAAATCCATAATATACACTTAAGCAGATCGGACCTAATATGGCGAACAAAAAGAGCAGCACTCCCGGTAGTACTAAACTTAAGATAACGCCTTTATTACTGTATAGTTTTTTCATAAGAAAGCACTCCTTTTCAGGTAAATGGCTGCCTGTTACATCAGGCAGCCATTTGAGGTTTTGTTAATATATACAAGATTCTCCAATGGTTTTTAAGAAGTCGTCTACTGACTGGCTGCCGTTGGACACACTCTGAATATTGGATTCAATGGTGGTCTTGAATAAGGAAGGACCACAGTCATTGATGGGTGTACCGGAAACATTGGTAGCATTCTTTAATACTTCGGTAAAGATTAATTGCAATTCGGTTTCATTGCCGTTCATGTATGCACTCTGATCCTGTGCGGACATACCTACCCCATTTTCCCATCCGTATTTGGAGAGTTTATCAGGCTGATACATATAGTTCAGGAACTTGATTGCTTCTGCTTTCACTTCGGAATTAGCTGATACTGCATATCCACCACCGTTCCATGCTGCGATATCGTTTGCTTTGCCTTTTCCGCCTTCTACTACCGGCATGGTAAATGCTTTGATATTGGTCCGGATTTCCTCAGGAATATCCTGATTCAGCGCCATGGAAGATTCCCAACTGCCCATGTAGAACATTGCTGCCTGGCCATTGGTAAACAGGTTCATTGCTGTTCCATAATCCTGTGAGTCATAACCGGTTTGGAATAGTCCTGCCTCTACTGCATCTACCAACAATTCGGTTGCTTCCGCAAAAACCGGATCGGTAAAGTCAGAATTGTTAACTGCTGCTGAAGTTACCTCACCTACTTCGCCGTTAATCTTAAGAACCAGATCAGTCAGATAGATTGCCATGGGCCATCCGTCACCGCCGTCCATTGCTACCGGTACGAAATCGGCTGCTTTGATGGTCTTGCCTAATTCAAGTAATTCATCATATGTGGCAGGAACACTCCAGCCATTATCTGTGAACATTTTATCATTATAGAAAAATGCCATGATATCGGTGTTTCTGGGAAGTCCGTATAATGCGCCTTCTTTCTTAAAGCCTTCCAGCGAACCGGAAATAAATCCGTAGTTTGCATAGTCTGCTTCATTTAATTCTGCCAGAACTCCGGCGTCCAATACTTCATCAAGGAAGGAAGGCTGACCCCAGATGCTGACTACGTCCGGCATACCATCCATTGCATAAGCTTTGAATTTGGTCTTATAAGCTTCTTCATCCAGTGCTTCTACTTCTATCGTTACGTTAGGATTTTCAGCAAGGTAGTCATCAATGATCATCTGCTCTACCAGACCCTGGCCGTTTTTACGATCCGGCAGATTTGAAAAAATCTTTAAGGTTACCGGTCCGTCACCGGTTGCTTCGGCTACTTCTTCTGCCGGTGCTGCGGGCTGCGATTCTGTTTTGGCTTCCTCGGCTGCTGCGGGTGCCTGTGCAGTTTCTGCTGCGGGCTTACTGCCGCATCCGGCAAGCATTGTTACCGTCATGGCTACAGCCATGATAGCTGCAAGTAATTTTCTTTTCATGTTTTGTTTCCTCCCTGTTTTGTGCAGTTTTATTGTATATATGAATTGTAGCACTCTGATTTTAGTAAAAGTAGATACTAAATTTTGAAAATGGTGCAATATTTTCGAATTGGGCATTTTTACTAAACTTTTTTCTTGCAGATTGTAAAACAAACCGTTGTCTAATATAATACATATACATTTATCATAATAACAGTGTTTACCGGAGGGCAAGATGAAAACAATAAAAATCAAATTAATGATACCCGTGATTGGCATGATGGTCTTTTTTATGGTGGTTATGGCACTGCAGGTCAATAATACCCGCAACAGTTCTACCGTGGTAAACCGTATGGAAACAAAAACCTTTCGTTCTATGATCCTTGCCGAAGAACTGAAGCTTCATGTAATTCAGATTCAGCAGTGGCTAACCGACATCAGTGTCACCAGAGCCGCCGAAGGTCTTGATGACGGTTATGACCTTGCCAGAGAACATTTTAACGAAGCCAATGCTATCCTTGACGAATTACGTACCATTAATCCCGAAAGAACCAAAGAAATTGATGCTATCACTTCGGCGCTTCTTCCCTATTATGAAACCGGTCAAAAAATGGCTGACGGCTACATCAACCAGGGAACCGCTGCCGGTAACGAACTAATGGATGAATTTGACGGCACATCCGAAGCCATCAATGCTGCTGTTGATGCTTTTAACGAGTTTGCCAAAGTACAGAATATGACCGAAATCGCCTCCTTAAAGGATGATGTCGATCAAAATGTCAACATCGCCAATATTGCCTTGGCAGCCAGTATCCTTATTACTGCGCTTGCCTTTATCTATGTCCGTATCGGAGTTGTTAAACCGGTTCTCTCCGTCTTGAAAAAGCTGCGCAACATGCCCAAATTAAAAAGTGCTCCCAGCACCGATTCCATCAAAGGAAGGGATGAAATTGATACCCTTTCCCTTTTAGCCGACCAAACTGCCAAAGACTTAAACGGGCTGATGGATACTATTTCCAAAGAAATAAACGAAAAATCTTCCGCCATCGATTCTGCTTCTTCGGAAATCACCCGGTTGATTGAAGATTTGAATAAGGAAGTCTCTTCTATATTAGAGGTTACAGATGCCCTGTCCGGTGGTATGGATATCAATTCTGCCGGTGTTCAGGAAATGAATGCCACCACTGAAGAAATCAACGCATCTTCGGCTTCCATCTCCGAGGAATCAGCCAAAGGACTGGAAAATGCCAAATCCATCGACAAACGGGCTGCCGAATTAAAAAACAATGCCGCCGTATCCATTACTACAGCCCGAAATATCTATAATGATACACAGAAAAAATTATTGGAAGCAATCGAATCCTCCAAGCAGGTTTCTCAAATCACCGAGCTTTCCAATGCCATCATGAATATCGGTGAACAAACCAACCTGCTGGCCCTTAACGCTTCTATCGAAGCCGCCAGAGCCGGCGATGCCGGAAGGGGTTTTGCCATTGTTGCCGAATCCATCAAGGGTCTGGCCGATGAATCAAAAGAAACCACGGAACAGATTAATACCATTACTGCTGCTGTTACCCAAGCTGTGGAAAATCTCTCCGCCTGCACCGTACAGCTAATGAATTTTATCAACCAGAATGTTATGACCGACTATCAGACGCTGGAAGATATCGGCCGGTCCTATAGCGAGGATGCGCATTTTATCAGTAATTCTTTAACTAACTTCAATGAATCCGCCAATGAATTGAGCAGTGCTTTACATACCTTATCTCAGTCCATTGAAGATATTGCTCGTTCTACTAATGAGGGGGCGGCCGGTGCTTCGGATATCGTCGAGCGCAACCATGCTATGCAGCAAAGCCTGCAAAGTATCCTGAATATGTCACGAACCCTGAATACCTCTTCAAAGGACCTCAAGGAGCTGATTGCAAGTTTTGAATAACAAATTTAAGGAGCAGCAATTGCTGCTCCTTATCCTTATACTTCCTTTTTTGTCCGTTTCTTCTTTTCTTTATCCTGTTCAGCTTTCAGGGCTTGACATTCGGCCAATCGTCCAAACGCTTCCCGATGCCCTCCTCTTAAAGAATTTGTAAAATATTTAATCGCCATTTTCAGATCCGGTTCTACTATCACGGTATCTTCGACGGTCACCCCGTTAAAATAACTTTCAGCCAAATAATACATACCTTCCGGATTTTCAGTTTCTGCAAATTGTACCAGTGCTTCAAATTCATTTTGAGCTGCCCGAATAGCCAGTCTTTTTTTTCTTTCCTGTTTTTCTTTTTCTTCCCTGGCCTTTTTTTCTGCTTCCCATATCTTTTGGGCATATCGGTCATTCATTTGCTTTATACATTCCTGCTGCTTTTCTAAAGCCTTCGGGTATCCCTTGGCCAGCAACTGACTGAACCAATATAAAGCTTCTTCCAAATTCTCTACTACAACAGACATCCCCCTATTTTCAACGCCCCAAAGCTGTGCTGCGGCAACCAGATACTGCGACTTTTGATCACCGCTCAGAGCCTGACTGCGCAGCATCTCAAATTCTGCTTTCAAAGCCTCTGCTTCTGTTACTTTTTCCTTTTCCGCTCTAATTGTACCATATATTTGACCTTCTGTAATTTCTCTGGCCTGCTGTTCAGCGTCCACCGATTCTTTCTGGGCTTTTTCCTTCGTTCTTTTTATGGTAACATTACCATCCAGAGTATCTACACAAAAGTGGACTTCCATACCTTCTACCTTCCTTACTAAAAAATAACTAAATATATTTTTTCTATTTATAAACTTTTTTAATTACTCCTCTGGGATCCTTAATTATCAGAAAAATAAGCCAGACCACCAGCCCCATTGCTACTTCTGAAAGCCCAAGGTACGCATCGTTAATCATATTCTCCAACGGAGGGGTAAAGTATTCCGCCTTTCGCTCGGCATATTCAAAAATCGCATCCACCAGCCACATCAGGGAAGCACCCCAATACATAAGCGATAACATGCCCATTTTCATGGTCGTATCCGGTAATTTCCGGTACCAGATAATCGTTGTAATAATTGCTGCAAATACACTAATCAGTAATGTCATGCGATATCCCTCGATACCGGTGTTTCGTTCTCTTTATGTGCTCGCTTTTCCATGGCATTGGATACCAGTACCATACCCACCCAAACAGCAGTAACCACAGCGGCCATCGCGACTCCCACCGTAACCATTTCATGCAACATCAAAGCAGTATTCTCAGCACTGCCTGCGGCTGTCAGAAAAGGAAACCATGGTGTGATTTCTCCATGCCACACGTGTTCAAATAACAACAGGGCAGACCCGCCCCACAGAAGGTTTTTCAGCCATTTCAGCTTTCTGGAAAAAGGAATCTTTACTTCTAAATTATCCGTCTTTTTCTCTCTTGATTCTACTGCTTTTGCCGCAACCGCTGCGATTACCGCCTCGCCTGCGGTAATAAGTACACATGCCATAATGATACCTCCTTTAAATATTTATTTTACTATATCACATTTAACCAGTAAAATCATCATCCAAAATTTTTTTCTTTTTCCATATATTCATCTTATACAATACCACCAGCAGGATTGTTGAAATCGCATTACTGATCACTACCGAGTACCAGATACTTCTGACTCCCATATGAAGCCATTTCTCGCATATGAACAGGACTGCAAACCGAAATATCCATAACCGGGAAGCATCCACCGCCATGGTAACTTCGGTATGACCGCTGCCCTGAAACAGTCCCATAGTACTGTTATAGATGCCGTTGGTAAAACACCATAATGCCATGATACTCAAAAAATCCGCTGCCATGGCAATAACATCCGGATCGGTGGCAAAGATACTGACGATTGCTGTGGAAACCGGCATTCTGGATAAAACAAATCCGCCTGCAAGCAGGAACAAGACACTGATCCGGCGGGAAATCCGATATCCTCTTTCCGCCCTGTCAAGCTGCCTGGCACCGATATTTTGCCCAACGATGGTGGATACCGCCGACCCGATTGCATTGGAGGGCAGTGAAATCAGGCCGTTTATTTTATTTCCGATCCCGTAAGCGGCCATCGCCTCGGTACCATACTGCAAAACATTCTTGCTCATTAATAAAAAGCCAAACTGCATGGTACTGCCGCCGATGGCAGTGGGCAGTCCGATGATAATAATGCTTTTTAACTTATTTTTTTCAAATTTTATTTTCTTCAGATCAAGATACACCGCTTTATTTTTACTATGCAATAAAATAAATGCAAACACAGCCGGTACTGCCGTTGCCACTACGGTAGCGGCCGCAGCTCCGGCCACCCCCCACCCCAGAATCAGCATAAATACCGGATCCAGGATCATATTGACCGTAATACCGCACAAGTTAAGAAGCATCGGCGTTACGGTATTCCCCTGGGCCTGATAAACTGATGTGAAAATATTGACCATATACAGAAAGGGCATATTGAATATAACTATTCTCATATAAGTATTGGCGTATTCCCAGGTTTTACCCTCTGCTCCCAGCCAGGTCACAATATTTCCTGTTGCCAGGAATATGACACCGGCACAGATTAACGCAAAAATCATGGCACAGGCAAAAATCTGGTTGGCCATGGAACGGGCATCCTCGTGTTTTCCGGCCCCGATATACTGAGCAATCAGAACCGCTCCCGCCACAGTGATACCGGCCCCGAAATTAATTACGATATTTTGCAGCGGTGTCACCAGATTAATGGCCGCCAGTTCATGAGTTCCCAGTTTTCCCAGCCAGAAGGTATCAGTCAGATTATACATGGTCTGCAGAAAACTGTTCATAATCATGGGAATAGTCAATGACAGTATTGCTTTTACAATACTGCCATTTAAAATCAAATCATGATTCGCTTTTTTTGTCATTTTAAAAACCTTCCACCAGCAAGTCTCTATAAATTCCGTCAAGTTCTTTCAGTCCTTCGGCGATACATCTGCCAAAAGTCACTGCACCCGCATATCGCAGATGGGTATTGTCTGCCGAACCATCCGGTTTTGACAGCATATACCACTTTTCGGTTTCCGCTGCCCCAGCCCGCGCTAATGCATCTCTGCTCTTACCGTTTAAATCCGCCAGGGGTACATGAAACTCCTTAGCCGTCTGCTTCATGGCTGTTACATAATCGGTATGCTCACCGTCTCCAAGCTGTCCGTTGTCCAGAAAACAGCGCCGCTCCAACGGTGTGATCAGCACCGGATAAGCACCCTTGCCACGTGCCGCCGACACGAATTTTTGCAAATTTTCTTTATATCCTTTAAAGGGTTCTGTATAACGTTCGATATCCTCTATCTTTTCATCATTATGACCAAACTGAATAAAAAGAAAATCGCCTTCCTTCATTTCTTCTTCAATCACCGCCAGCCGGCCCTGATCGATAAAACTTTTCGTGCTTCTTCCATTGATGGCATGATTGATAATTTCAACGTCTTCCCGGACAAACAAACGAAATGCCTGCCCGATGCCCGTCTGGGGATATGTCAGGATGCTGTTATAAGCCACCGTGGAATCCCCTGCCCAAAAAATTCTGCTCATTACTCTTTCACCGCACCTGCATTAACACCTTTCACAAAGTATTTCTGAAGGAACGGATAAACAATCATAAAGGGAAGGATCGCTACGATAACCGCCGCGTTCTTTACGGTATTTTCCGTTGCCGCTCCCGTCGCTCCGGGTAAGTCACTACCCATGATAACACTTCTTAATTTCATCTGGAAATTATAAAGATCAGCATTGGTAATATATAATTTGTAGTGCGTATAATCGTTCCAGAAGGCTACTGCAAACATCAAACCGATGGAAGCCAGCGCTGCCTTGGAAAGGGGCAATACGATCTTGGTGAAGGTTTGCATCGGTGTACATCCATCCAACGTTGCCGATTCAAACAAACTGGTTGGGATACCTTCAAAGAAGTTACGCATCAGGACCAGATTGTAGATATTGATGGCCGGAAGAAGCATAACACTCCATAAAGTGTTAGTCAGATGCAGGTTCTTCATTACCAGATATAAAGGAATCATACCGCCTTCAAAGATCATGGTAAACAGCAGGAAGTTTGCAAAAAAGTTTCTGCCGGGCATATCCCATTGGATCAGCACATAGGCACCCATAGTTGACAGCAGCAAGCCTAAAGCGGTTCCGCCGAGGGTGGTAATGAAAGATACAATCAAGGGGCGGTAAAGAGTCTTATTGGTAAATACCGATAAGTATCCGTCAAATCCGAACTTTTCCGGCCACAGTTTCATACCGTATGCTGTCCGCATATCCAGGGAATCCACGATAACCTTCCACATGGGAATCAAAATAATCAGACAGATAATGATAAAAACCAATCCATTTACCAAATTAAATACGGGAATTTTTATTTTTTTCTTTGTTTTCATAATCCGCCTCCTAAACGATTCCGCGTCCGTCACGTACTTTTTTACTGATTTCGTTACATATGAGCACCAGCACACAGGCTACCAGTGATTTGAACAAACCTACTGCCGTGGTATAACCGTAATTGGGGATGGCCCCGCTGTTAAAGGTCTGGTAGTAAATATAGGTCTGCAATACATTGGCTTTCTCCATTACCGCATCATTCTGCATAACGAATACTGATTCGAACAGGTTCATAACCTTTGCCAGATTCAGAATGAGAACCGTAATAATTGTATTTTTAATGGCTGGGAAAGTGATAAATTTCATTTTCTGCCAACGTCCGGCACCATCTATCGCTGCTGCTTCGTAAATCTCTGTATTTATTCCGGCCAGTGTTGCCAGGAAAATAATGGTTCCAAAGCCGGTTTCTTTCCAAATGTTAATGACGTAATACGCAAATCGCCACCAGTTTTTATTTCCCAAAAAATATATTTCTTTACCGGCATCTAAAATACCGGTGGACACTAAAAATGAGTTAACCATACCTGCCGATGTGGGGGACATGATCAGGGAAAATACCGATGCGGTCACAACCCATGACATAAAGTGCGGCAGATAAATGATTGTCTGTGCAACTTTTTTAAATTTCAAACTGATAATTTCATTCAGTAATAGGGAAAGAATAACTGCCATTCCCGTATTCAGAATAAGCTTCAGAAAACTAAGTTCCAGTGTGTTTTTAAATGCCAGCCAAAAATTCGGCATGGAAAACATTTTTGTAAAGTTAGCCAGCCCCACAAACACCGGCTCCCTGATTCCTTTGTACTCTGTGAAGGCATAAAAAATACCGGTCATCGGAACATAAAAGAATACTGCCGCAAACAGAAATACCGGTAAAAACATCAAATAAAATCCCCTGTATTTAAATATTTGTGCTTTTAACTTAGCACGATCCACCTTACTTACACTCTTATTATTTTTGCTCATATCCGCTTTTCCTCTCTCAAGAAAACGGAGCCATAGAACGATTTTCAATATTCTATAGCTCCGCGCTATCACTTCTTCGGAATTTATTTCTTAATTTCTTATCTGTTTAAAGATTCTACAATTGTGTTGGACCAGTTTTCACCGCCATCGGCTTTAAACTTAGCCATTCCGTCTTCCACTGACATACCCTGGGTTACAACCTGAGCGATGATTTCTTTCTTCAAAGTCATCAAGTCACCATTGTACTGGCTCATTTCTTCGGTTGCCACAACCAGATCGGTCATATGAGAATTATTATTAAAGATTTCTGCTGCATTTTTTACTTCTGCTGATACTGCAGTAGGATCGTTTGCCAAAACGGAAATGGCAAGCAGGGGAGCAATGTGGTTCTTGGTATACTGTGCACCTTCTGCATCAGCATCTTCCAGGAAGTGGAATTCGCCTTCAGCATAGGTCTTGCCGCATACTTCTTCGGCTGCTGTTGACCAGTGAGTACCTTCTACACCATAGGTCCACAGGAACTGTACATCACCGCCGTCTAACATGGTTTCAATGAAATATTTGAATACGCCTTCAGGATTTTCACATTTTTCGGTAATACACCATGCGGGAGCGATACGTTCCACATAAGAACCAACTTCTGCGATGGGTTTCATAGCTACTAAATCGGAAGGAAGGTCATTTGCTTCCAGATTGTTCTTTAACTGGCCTGCCCAGTCACCTGCCCAGTATGTAAATACGCCGAATTTATCTTCATAGAATTTGTTACGGCAGTCTTTGGTTCCGTTGGTCAGGGATTCCTTATCAATATAACCTGCTTCATAAGCCACTTTCATTCTTTCCAAAGCACCCTTCATGGATTCTTCGGCAAATCCGTCTGCCCAGGTACCATCCGCTTTCATATAGAAGCTGGGGTATGCATCCTGATAAAACTCAGGCAGATAGTTAATGTAAGGATCTTCGTTACCGATCAGACCGGCTGCGGATACTGCATAGGTATCACCATCTTTGCCGTTTCCATCGGGATCGCCGGTGGTAAATGCTTCGATCATGGCAAGATACTCAGCATAATTGGTGGGAACAGTAAGTCCACAGTTATCTAACCATGACTGTTTAACATAAGTAACACAACCGTTACCACGAGCCGGAGACATTCCGTAAAGAGCACCATTCAGCTTCATTCCTTCAACAACACCTTCATTTACGATCCGGCCGGAAGCCTTCAGTTCGGAATTGTCATATGCTTCTGCCATATCCCAAAGGACACCTTCCGAAGCATAACCGGGATAAAAGGTCGATCCTAAAAGGATAACGTCCGGCCAGTCGCCGCTTGCCAATGTCTGGCCTAAAACATCATAATATGCATCATGGTCGGGCTGGATGATTTCCAACTCAATACCGGTTAACTCTTCCCACTTCTTTTCAAAAGCATCCCTGCCTCTGGCCTGGGTTACTAATGTAGAGTCTGCCATAATGGTAATTTTCTCAGGCTTCACAATTTCCGACTCGGCTGCTGCCGGTTCTGCTGCTTCAGTTGTAGCGGCAGCGGTTTCGGTTTTGGGTGCTGTTTCGGTTTTGGGGGCCTCTGTTTTGGAACTGCATCCAATAATCAGAGATGATGCCATTGCTGTTACTAAAAGCAACGATATTAATTTGTTTTTCATAAAAACCTCCTTGATTTGAGTTTATTAGTTTTTCGTGATGTAAGTGCTTTCACGTCTGTAATCACACCTTATCATTTGCTTGTTATTTACGCAAGAAACAATTTTTGAATGAGGATACATTTTTTATTATTGCTGCATAAAAGGCCTGTATTTATCACGTTTTTGTAACCGCTTACATATTGTTTTTTTTTTGAATAAATGTTAGAATAAGTTTGACTTTACTAAAGGGGGTACACATTTTGAATAACCAAAAGATAAAGAGAGCGGTCTCCAGTTCATTAATGATTCGTATTGCACTATCCTATAGTGCTTTTCTGTTTGCCTGTCTGTTATTGCTCGTCTATATCTATACCTCCGACATCCAAAATTCCAAAGAGGAATTCTGGGCGCAAAATAAATCGGTGCTGCAAAGCTCCGTTAATTTGATTGACAGTGATATTTTAATTATGGATACTTTCTGCCGCCAGCTTTCCCAAAACAGCAATTTTATGCGTCTTGCCCGGATGGCAGACAATTCCGATAACACCTTTTATATAACCGCATATAAAATAAAAAGTACTATTTCTTCTTATTTTATTACTTCTACCCTTTTACCGGGAGATAAATATTTCATTTTTTTAAGAAACTCCAACTATATTTTATCCATTAATCAATTTGAATCCGCCGAATTATACTATAATGGAATCCGAAATTTCTCTCCCGACTCCTATGACTCCTGGCTCCGGCTTCTGGATGAAGATTATGTCTCCGGTTCCATGTATCCCATGACCGATTACAGTGATCGCAGCAAGGATAACTATATGTATATTCTGGATGCCGATGCGCTTTCTTATAAAACCATCGAAGCTACAGTGGGATTTGAAGTAAACAGTGAAAAATTGCGTCTCTCTTTTGGCGGACTCGAGTTGGCGGATGGGGCGTACTTACTGGTTACTGATACTGAGGGCGGGCAAATGTTCCTGCTGTCCGATGATGCAGAATTTACTTCCGACGACTCACTTCTTGCCTCCCTGACTTACCAGAACGATTTCGGTTCTTTTAAAAAAGAAAATAAACTTATGCATGTAACCCATTTGACCTCCTCCGGCAACGGCTGGAAATATTATCTGGTACAACCGGACAGCATTGCGACAGCTTACAGTAACTCTCGTTATTTATCAATTGTTTTGCTCATTGTTGGTGGTTTAACCGGACTCGGCCTGCTTTTTCTCTTAGTCCGCAATATCACCAGGCCGGTATACCAGCTGGATGGCCGGTTAAAGGAAGCGATTACCGATAACGAACAATTGCAGGAGGAAATCGAACACCAGAAACCGCTTATTCTCAATTCCTATATCCGTCAGCTTTTACTGGGGGATATTAATACCTCCGATGAAATGGATTATATCCGGGATTATATGCAATTGCCCGGCGATCACCTTTATTATAATGTCCTGTATATGGTGGTCTATAATAATGAAGATTCCAAAACATCGGATAATCTCCCACAATTGCTGCAAGATGCTTTGATGGAGTACTTATCCTCACCTTTGACCGGTATTTATCTCTATTCTCCCGCGGAACGGATCTATGCGGTATTGCTGACTTTTGCCGAAGAAGCCGCCGGTGATATTATTACGATTCAGGAAAAAGTATTAAAGCTTCACAATTATCTGCTTGATACTCATGGCATATGGCTGTTTTCCGGATTGGGGCGTCAATGTGATTCCCTTTCCAATGTTTGGGAAGCTTATCAGCAGGCTTCCGATGCGGCCAGTTATACCGCTAAAAATTATATTTTCCTTCCTTATGAAATAATCAAAAAGGATTCCAGTGTATTTTATTACCCCTCCGAGCTTTCTACCAAGCTGATCCACTTCATCACCTCGGGGAATAAAGATCAGGTGACTGCCTTATTTGATCTGATTCATCAGGAAAACATGGAAGAACGTTCCCTGCCGGTCAGTATGCTTAAATTTTTATTATCCGATATTCGTAACACCTTGCTGAAAGCCCGTTTCAGTGTGGCGGCGGTTTCAGCCGAGGCACAAACAAGACAGCAAAATGTGGACCGGCTCTTTGAGGATCATTTATCCTTTAAATTGTGTGAGGATATTGCCCTTGAGCTGTGTGATATCTTTAATATCGGAAAAGACAGCAATGATTTGATCGGAAATATCGAAAAATATATCCAGGAAAATTTCCGGGATCCATCCCTTTGCTTAAATAAAATATCCGATGAATTTACTATTTCGGAAAGCTATTTCTCGCATTTATTTAAAGAAAAATGCAAGGTTAATTTTTCGGTTTATCTGGAAAACATCCGCCTGACCGAAGCAGCCAGAAGACTTGAGGGAGCCGATTGTAACATTTCCGAGCTTTATCTGGAAGTGGGCTACAACAATCCCACCTCATTCCGAAGAGCTTTTAAGAAAAAATACGGCGTGGCACCCAGTGCTTTACGTTCTGCCGAATAAATAATGTAAATAAAGGAAAAAATATGTTTCAATTTAAAACTTCAACTCCGGAAGCGGTGGGAATCCCCTCCTCTTCCATCAGTCAATTTATTGAAAAACTGGAAAAACATGAAATTCCCATGCACAGCATCTTAATGATGCGTCATGGGAATTTAATTACTGAAGGTTATTATGCACCTTATCGGGCCGATACCCTGCACCGGATGTTTTCCGTCAGCAAAAGCTTTACGGCCATTGCCATCGGACTGCTGGCACAGGAAGGAAGGCTTTCTTTAGATGACCGGATCATTGACTACTTTCCGGAAAAACTGCCTGTAAAGGTACATCCTTATATTGCTGATATGACTATCCGGCATATGCTGATGATGCGCAGCTGCCATGCCCAGACTACTTATAAAAACCGCCGGGAGGAGGATTGGGTGGAAAGCTTTTTTACTGCCCGGCCGACCCATCCGCCGGGTAAGCTTTTTCATTATGATACTTCCGCCGCGCATACACTTTGTGCTTTGGTTGAGAAGCTTACAGGTAAATCAATGCTGGATTATTTAAAAGAAAAGTGTTTGAATGAACTGGATTTCTCTATGGATTCTTATATGCTGACTGACCCTTTTGGTATTTCCATGGGGGGCAGCGGATTAATGGCAACTCCGATGGATGCCTTGAAATTCGGGTATTTGATTGCAAAAAAAGGTCTGGTGAACGATAAACAATTACTGGATCCCGACTATCTCACTGCCGCCACCGCCTGTCAAACCGCTACAGTGATGAATGCTCCATGTTTAAGTGAATCCTTCGGATATGGCTACCAGTTCTGGCGCAGTGCCCATAACGGTTATGTCTGTTACGGCATGGGCGGCCAGTTCATTATGTTCCTGCCCGACTATGATTTTATCATGGTCACCACCGCCGACACCCAGGGAATCAGCGGCGGCAACCAGATTATTTATGATGCACTTTATGATATCCTTCTGCCGGACATATCCCCAGAACCCCTGCCGGAAAATCCCGAGGTCCAAACTGTGCTTTCAGACTTGCTTAAGCACCTAACAATCTCACCCCTGAAGGATCCCCAAAATCTCGGCATCAACAATTATAAAATGGCTGCCATCAGCGGAAAAACCTTTAAACTGACAGAAAATCAAAACCATTTTGATTCCTTTTGTGTTACCCATTCTTCCACCCAACCAAAAACCGGCCTTCTGACCTATAAAAATGCCGAAGGGACTCACCTCCTGGCCTTTGGTTTCGGTCATTCGGTGGAGTCCCTCTTCTCTTCCCAGGCTTTTCGCTGCCTCACCAGTGCGGTATGGCTGGATGCCGATACTTTGCATATTAAATGCCGGTTAATCGACACCTGCGTGGGATGGATTCAATTTATGCTTGTGTTCGGTGATAACGATGTTACCATCGATATGAATAAAAAAGTGGAATATTTATTTGAGGAATTTGACGGCCATTTATATGGTACGCTTAATTAGCATCAGCAATCCTTTCCATCCGAACCGCACAAACCTTATATTCCGGTATTCTGGCGTATTTGTCCAACGCCGCATTGGTCAGGATATTGGCATTGCCGTCCGGGAAATGGAAGGGCATCCAGGTTTCACCCACCGACACCTTTTCGCCCACCCAGGCTGTTGTTACCAATGTTCCCCGCCTGGAGGTCACCTGAACCTTCCCGCCATCCGTAATTCCCAGTCTGGCCGCATCCTCCGTATTAACTTCGATAAAAGAGCTGCCTGCTTTTTCCATCAATCCCGGTGTTTTTCCCGTCATCGCCCGGGTATTGTAATGATACAGAATCCGGCCGGTACTCATGATAAAGGGATACTCTTCATCCGGAAGCTCCGCACTGGGCGTATATTCTGCCGGATAAAACCACCCCAGCCCTCTGGCAAAGGTGCCTTCATGCAAAATCGGTGTTCCCATATGTTTCTTATCGGGACAGGGCCATTGCAGGGTCATCTTATCCAGACGCCCGTGACTGATGCCGCCAAAGGACGGGGCAACCGCTGCTATCTCCGCCATAATTTCCTCGGCTGTCACCTGTGGCTGAGGATATCCCATCCGATTCATCAGATCAATGAACATATCCGTATCCAGCCTCATTTCCCCTTCCAATTCAACTGCTTTCCGGACTCTTTGCACCCGCCGTTCGGTATTGGTGAAGGTTCCCTCCTTCTCCGCATAACTGGTACCGGGTAGCACCACATCAGCATAGCGGGCAGTTTCGGTCATAAATAAATCCGATACCACCAAAAAGTCCAGACTCTCCAGGGAGTGCTTGATATGATTTTGATCCGCATCCGTTACCACCGGATCTTCACCGAAAATAAACAGTCCCCGAATTTCTTTTCGCACTGCCGCACCGAATACATCGGTGGCATGTACCCCGGGTTTCGTATTAAGTGCGGCTCCCCAGGCGGCTTCAAACTTCTTTACCACCTCCGGATTGGTGACCTTCTGATATCCCGGGAAATCTCCCGGCAATGCACCCATATCACAAGCTCCCTGGACATTGTTCTGCCCCCGCAGAGGATTAACGCCGCAGCCCGGCCGTCCGATTTTTCCGGTGAGCATGGCCATGTTGGACATGGACATCACCCCTTCGGTACCGGTGGAATGCTCGGTTACACCCAGACAGTAGATGATCGGTGCTTTCTTTGCTCCGGCATACATCAGCGCAGCTTCCCTCAAATGATCCGGATCAATATGGCAGATTTCGCCTACCCGTTCTGGCGTATACTCTTTAACGATTTCCTTCAGTTCATCATATCCTTCGGTTCTGGTCCGGATAAATTCTTCATCAACCAGGCCTTCCTTGATGATCACGTGCATCATCCCATTGGCAAATGCCACATTGGTACCGGGCTTCAGCTTCAGATGGATATCCGCTTTCCGTGACAAACCGATCTCCCGGGGGTCTACCACGATCAGCCTGGTCCCCCGTTCCACCGCCTGACGGATCTTCATACCGATGACCGGATGAGCTTCCTCGGGATTGGAACCGACCAGCAGGATCACATCCACATCTCCCGTAATATCCGCAATGGGATTGGTCATGGCACCGGAACCCAGGGTCATGGCCAGCCCGGCTACCGAAGCCGAATGACAGACTCTTGCACAGTTGTCAACATTATTGGTGCCGAAAGCGCAGCGGACCATTTTCTGGAACAGATAGCAGTCCTCATTGGGAGAGCGGGAACAGGCAAAACCGGCTAATGCGTCCGCACCATAGTTTTTTTTGATTTCCTTAAATTTCGATGCCACCAGTTCCATTGCTTCCTCCCAGGAAGCCTTTTCAAATTCCCCGGTCTGCTTATTTTTAATCAGGGGGTGCTGCAGCCGTTCCGGCGAATGCACGAAATTGAAGGAACCAAAGCGGCCCTTTACACACAAAAGATTGCTGTTGGAGGGACCGTCGGCCGGTTCCACATCCACAATCTTATTTTCCTTTACGATCAGATAGTATTGGCAGCCGGTTGCACAGTGGGGGCAGGTAGTGAGGATCTTTTCCACCTTTCCCATCTGATAATTCTTCCGGTTTTTGGCCACCAGCGCACCGGTGGGACATACTGTGGCACAGTTGCCGCAGGACTCACAGTCACTGGCCTTCCAGTCCGGACCGAAGGGGGCATTGATCAGGGTTCTGGTGCCGATTTTACGATTATGAAGGACACCGTTTCCCACCACCCGGTTGCAGGTACTTACACAACGCTGGCAATTAATGCACAAATCAGGATAGTAGGTTAAAAACGGGTTTTCTTTGGCTTCTGCGAACTTAGCCGCACTGCCCGTATAACATGATTCGGTGATTTCATATTCATTAGATAAGTCCTGCAGACGGCATTCCCCTGATTTAATACAGGAAAAGCACCGCACTTTATGGTTGGCCAGCAGCAGATTCAGTACCTGCTTCCGGCTTTTGATTACCTTTTCACTATTGGTATCCACTACCATTCCAGGCATTACCTGGGTGGTACAGGAGGTCACCAGATGATCTCTGCCTTCTACTTCCACCACACACATTTTACAGGCACCCACTTCGTTTACCTGCTTTAAGTAGCAGAGGGTGGGAATCTCGATATCCGCACTCTTTGCCGCTTCCAATATGGTTGTTCCGGCTTCCGCACTGATTTCTTTTCCATCGATAATAAGCTTTACCATTACACTCTCCCTCCTTCCACAACACCGCAGCCGAAATGGTCACATCTAAGGCATTTGCTGCATTCCTGCATGGCTTCATCATAGGACATTCCGTTTTCAATGGGATCAAAATTCGTTTTTCTTTCTCTGGCGGAAATATCTGTCAGATGAACCCGCCCGCAATGAGTCCGGTCATTTTCCCGGGGCTTGGGAACCACTATACTATCCTTATACTTATGGTGATACCCCAGATACTCATCGATACTTAAGGCCGCCACCTTCCCTGCGGCAATCGCCTTGATGACCGTAGCCGGGCCAAAGACACAGTCCCCGCCGGCAAAAAGCTTACGATACCCCTTTAACCGACAATCCGGCTCGGTTTCAAAGGTTTTCCGGCGAGGATTGACACTGTATTCTTCAAACCGGGCCGAAACAATATCCTGGCCGATAGCCATCAATACTACCTCACAGGGAATCTCAATTTCCGGTTTATTGGCTTTCTTCGCCGAAGGTTCCCCGCGCTTATCATATACACTGATAATCTGCGGCTGGGCCACAAAAGCCCGGACACAGTCCTTTTCATCGGCCAGAACACGCACCGGAGCATTCAGGGTCATCAGCTCCACCCCTTCCTCGATGGCACCCTGAATCTCTGTCGGCAAAGCTGTCATGTCCACCTGTCGGCGTCTGTAAACCACCGTAACCTCTTTGGCATTACAGCGGATTGCGGAACGGGCACAATCCATGGCCACATTGCCGCCCCCCACTACCACGACTCTTTTTCCCGTATAATCAGGCAAGTCTCCTCTGCCGATCTGTCCCAGCATATCCACTGCCGAGTAAACACCTTTACTGTGAATTCCCTCCACATTTACATTCTTGCCGGCCTGGGCACCGATGGCAAGGTAAACTGCTTCATATTCTTCCTTAAGCTGCTCCATGGATATCTCCCCGCCGATATCGGTATTCAGCCGCACTTCAATATTTCCGGTGGAAAGAATCGCCCGGATATCCTCATCCAATCGGTTCTTTGGCAGGCGGTAATTGGGAATCCCATACCGCAGCATGCCGCCCAGCTCTTCTCTGGCTTCAAAGACTACCACCTGGTGTCCCATCAGGGAAAGGAAATAAGCCGCCGTTAAGCCCGAAGGACCGCCGCCCACTATTGCCACCCGCTTACCGGTGGCCACGTTCCCCTTCGGCACCGCCACCTCATCCGCTGCCGCCTGATCCACCGCAAATTTCTTCAGACCCCGGATATTCACCGGACTGTCGATCAGATCACGACGGCACTTTTCCTCACAGGGATGCTCACAGATAAAAGCGCAGGCAGTGGGAAAAGGATTTTCATGACGGATCAGACCGATAGCTTCCCCATACCGCTCTTCTCCGATCAAAGCCACATATCCCGGAATATCCACGTTAGCCGGACAGTAAGAAATGCAGGGCACCTTCTGGCCCACTTCCTCCTGACAGCGTCCTTCCTTAATATGGCTCATATACTCATCATGAAAGAACTCCACACTTTGTAAAACTATGTTTGCCGCTTCATATCCGATGGCACAGTCCGCTGTATCCATCACCATCCTGGCCAGCTCCACCATATTTTGAAAGGTTTCCATATCTGCCTTGCCGTCATGGATCTGCAGCATCATGTTCTCCACCTGTTCCAGTCCATCCCGGCAGGGAACACATTTCCCGCAGGTCTGCAGTCTGGCACTTTGCAGGAAAGAAAGCTGAACCCCGATGGGGCAGACTCCCGGCGGGGTGGCTTTTACCCTTTTCACAAACTTATCCAGAAACCGGGTGGTTTTTTCATTCATTTCATTAGTATGCAACACATTTTTTGCCTTCATCAAACGCTCCTCTCCTATTCACTGCGGGTGTTTTACTTGTTCTGTTATCTGTGTTAAAATAGTTAAAAACTAATCAGGAGAAACCCATGAAAACCATTGTCCTTCATGTCTCTGCCCATGAATCCGTCATGCAGGCACTGCAGTCTGTTCCGGCGGATCATACCGGTGAGATCATTATCCATATTGCCCCCGGCTTTTATTATGAAAAAGTGACCCTTGACCGTCCCTTCCTTACCTTGATCGGGGATTCACCGGAGACCACCGTTATCACCTTTGATGATCATGCCAATGCCCTGATGCCGGATGGACTAAGGCGGGGAACCTTTCGTTCCTATACCATGCTGATCGATGCCCATGACGTGTGTCTGAAAAACCTGACGGTTGAAAACGCTTCCGCGCCCCGTTCTTTGGCGGGACAGGCTATCGCTTTATATGCCGATGGTGACCGGCTGGTCTTTGACAATTGCCGGTTCCTTGGTTTTCAGGATACTTTATTTACCGGTCCGCTGCCGGAAAAAGAATACCAGCCAGGCGGTTTTGTGGGTCCTAAAGAATTTGCCCCACGGATCAATGGCCGCCATTATTACCATCATTGTCTGATTGCCGGTGACATTGATTTTATCTTTGGCAGTGCCACCGCTTACTTTGAAGACTGTGAGATCCGCTCCGTTCACAATGAGGAACTGCCCCGTGAAGCAGATGGATCAACTCCGGTTTACGGTTATATAACCGCTGCTTCCACTCCCTGCGGGCAAAGCTTCGGCTATGTATTCCATAATTGCCGTCTGACCGGTGAATGTCCGGAAAAAAGTGTATATTTGGGAAGACCCTGGCGGGATTACGCTAAAACCGTGTTTTTGTCCTGCCGCATGGATGCTCATATCAAACCCGAAGGTTTCCATGATTGGGATAAAACTCATGCCCGGGATTTACTCTTTTTCGGAGAATATAACAGTTACGGAGAAGGCAGTGCTTTCGTCAGCCGGGCACCTTTTGTCAAAAATCTTTCCAAAATACAGGCTGATGCCTATACCCGTGAAAAGGTATTGGGCGGCACCGACCACTGGAATCCTTCTCTACTATAAGCTTATGCCTGATCCCACAAGCCCTGAATATACTTTCTCACCGCCAAAGCATTTTCCGGAGCCGTATTTTCAAGGGTCACATGCATATAGGGCTTTTGCTTCTTGATAAAACGGATAATCGGGTCATAATCCATCTGTCCCTGACCGGCAGCAACTGCTTTCAGCTCATTATCTGCTGCAATATAATCTTTTATATGTACCACCACCGTGTCTTCCCCTAACAGCTTAACTGCTTCTTCTATCACCGCGGTCTGATTCTGATAATTATCCATATCCAACAGATTGACCGGATCCAGAATGATCTGCAGATTCGGCGAAGCAATGGTATCCAATACTTCCCTTGCCCGAGCCGCACTATAAACAATATGTTTGGCCACCGGTTCAATTGCCACGATCACTCCCATTTGTTCCGCATACCGCACCACCGGTTCCAGTCCTTGGATGAACTGTGTCAGGGCTTCCCTGCTCCGGCAGGCCGGTTCGTATCGGTAATCTGCATTAGGGGCACCGGTTTCAGTTCCTACCACCCCACATCCCAGAAGGGCGGCAAAGCGAATATGCGCCAGATATTTTTGCTGGATAGCTTTCAGGCTTTCCGCTTCCGGATGAGCCAGGTTCAGATAACATCCCAATACCGCAAAGTCGATCTCCTTTTCCCAAAACAACCGTTTCAGATACATGGCATATCCGGGCGTCAAGGCACCGTTGTCAACTGTATTTTCAGTAATCACCTTGGATAAAGCCACATGCGCACAGGCAAACCCCTGCTTCTTTACTTCCTCCAGCCTCTCTGGGAGAGGCAGTTCCCTGGTATCGTGTAAACGTATTCCCAACTGCATATTTTAAGTCTCCTTTATAGCACTTGTGGTTCTTCCACATTGTCAAAAATAAATGGTTCCTTCTCTTGTCCGGTCACTGTCACATCCGACAATATGGCTTTTTTCACATTATGCAGATACATTCCCTTCCGGACACAGGGCTCCACTCCTACTGACATGGAGGGAACGTCCATCACCGGATTTTCGCAAAAGCTGATATGAACATCCTGCATCCTGATCTCTTCGATTTTCTGTTCCGGCAAACCGTCAAAATAAGCCGCCGCCACATGACAGTTCGTGGCTTTTATATGTTCAAAAACTAATTTTTTAATATGGGGCGTTCTTTCATCTGCCGGATACAGCTCCCGGGACTGTACATATTCCGATTTTCCATCCGGGTCGCAGCAGTAGAAACAATTCACCACTAAGGGGGTCATCACATGATCCATCTTGATATTCCGGAAAACAATCTCATCAAGTACGGCGTCTTCCCCTCTGCCCCGGCGGGTCTTAATGCGCAAACCTCTGTCGGTATGGGAGAACAGGCAATTTTCCACGGTTAGTCTTTTCACTCCGCCGGCCATCTCACTGCCGATGGTTACCGCTCCGTGTCCGTTTTCCATCAGGCACTGGGACACTTTGATATTTTCTGAAGAACGCTTATATTTTTTACCGAAATAAATTTTTCCGGCTTTGACTGCGATACAGTCATCACCCAGAGAAAACTTCACACCGGCAATATCCACATTCACACAGGATTCCGGATCCAGCCCGTCGGTATTGGGGGAATTGGCCGGATTCCTGACGGTCAGTCCGTAAAACTTAAGGTCATCGCTGAAATAAGGATGAAGGGTCCAGCAGGGGCTGTTTTGGAACAGCAGACCCTGAACGGTAATATTGCGGCAGCCGTTCAAAAATAACATTCTGGGCCGGAAAGCACCATCCATTACTTTGGGGTTCTTCCACCAGTTATCCACAGAAGCGTTTCCTTCCACCGTTCCCTCACCGTAAACCGTGACATTTTCCACCCCGATTCCGGTAAGGATACTGGCATACATCTTCAGCGGATTGCCTTCCCAGGTTCCCAGATTATATTCTTCCTTTTCATCATAGCTTTCAACCAGTCCGGGCAAAATCGGGTACAGTCCTTTATTCGGTATGGCCGAAAGAACTGCATCCCCGGTAATTTCCAGGGAAATATTGCTTTTTAAAAACAGGCTTCCTACCGCATAGGTACCTTTGGTAATCAATACCCGGCTGTGCTCTGGGCAGGATAAAATGGCCGCCTGAATGGCGCTTGTATCATTATGGATGCCGTCTCCCCTGGCACCAAACTCCCGGACATCCAGGGTAACAAATTCATAGTCGGTGGTAAAACTGATCTGCCCTTTGTTTTCGCCTGATTTTGTCATAACCTCCAATTGATAATCAGTTTCCGGTTTCAGGGAAAACAGCGAAGTGATTACCCGCTCTGTGGTTAATACAAGCTGGGAATTGAGAATAACATCATATTTTTCCCCGGTATAATAAATGCCTCCGTCTTCAATTGCTATCGTTGCACTTCTGGCCGTTTTGGCCAATAATCTGATTTCCATCTTACCATCCTATTCCTTTACAATTCTTTTTTCAACTGCAAAAGCTGCGCGTATCCCATCATAAACGGCCCAACGCCTTTGGAATCATCCATCACGATTTTTTCGGAAAGATAGTATTCCACGCTGCCATCCCGATGGGGGGAGGTTTCCTCCGGTCCCAGTCCGGCCACATGGCAGATTCCCCGCAGATGAATACCGCTTTGATCTTCTTTTAACTGATTTTTGATAATACCCTCGATGATACCGATACCGATATCTGCATATTTTTCTTTGGATAATATCCCCATCCGGCAGGCTTTACTAATGGCATAACCAATCATGGCACTTCCGGAAGTTTCCAGATAATTGCCGGCCACATCGGGACGGTCAATCACCTGATAAAACATTTTGCTTTCCTCATCCTGATACTTAAGGATGCCCTGAATGGCTTCTTTAAATAATTCCTGAAGCCTTTTATAATATTCAAAAATTTCGATACTCATGGCATCCATCACATCCACCAGCGCCATCAGATACCAGCCCATGCTCCTAAGCCAGAAGTTAGGGGAACAGCCGGTTTCCTTATTGCACCAAAATTGCTTCCTGGCCTCGTCAAAAGCATGATAGTACAGCCCTTTATCCTGATCATACAGGTATTTGCGGACATTTTCAAACTGATTCATGATATCGATATATTTTTCTTTATTGTCATATCTGGTTTCATATTCGGCATAAAAAGGCTGCGCCATATACAGGCCATCCAGCCAGATCTGGTTGGGATAAATCTGCTTGTGGAAGAAATTACCGCTTTCACAGCGGGGGTGATTCCGCAATTCCTCCATAATAAACTCAATCGCCTTCCGGTACTTTTCTTCACCGGTCTTATCATACATAAAGAACAGGATCTTACCGCAGTTCACACTGTCAATATTGTATTTGCCCTTTTCATAATAAAGGATCTCACCCTCTTCGGTAATAAAGTGCTTGAGATACCGCTCAATAAAATCAAAATACTGCTGTTCCCCGGTAGCTTCATACATCTGCCTGGCTCCAATCAAAACACAGCCGTCCTCATAATTCCAATACTCTTTATAATTGGTATAATCCTGTAAATATTTTTCTAAAAATAATTCTGTCTTTGCCATACCTGTCAATCCTTTCCATTTTATAATGTTAGTCTTTGCGAAACTCGAAACTGGGATTGATGCAACTCAATTTATTCTGCAGAAGTCCCTTTTTGCCACAGAAATGAGACTTAAATTCGTGGAGCACGCTTGCGCGAACACGAATTTTGTTCAAGGCTCATTGGCGTGTTTGGCAAAACAGGACTGGCGCAGAATGAATTGAATTGCATCTCACCATTTTCCAGTTTCGCAATCACCGCTTTATAATGTAACGCCTTTTTTGAAAATGGCCATGTCGTGGTATCCGGCGGCTTCACTGCAAACTTTTTTGCCGGAGGCTACCTGCAATACATAATCAAATAAATCCTGTACCATTTCATCATTTTCCCGGCCTTCCAGCAAAGCTCCGGCATTAAAGTCAATCCAGTTTTTCTTCTTTTCCGCCAGATTGGAATTGCTGGCAATCTTAACCGTGGGAACCGGTGATGCAAAGGGGGTTCCTCTGCCGGTGGTAAACAGGACAATATGGGCTCCGCTTGCTGCCAATGCGGTTGCTGCCACCAGATCATTGCCCGGGGCACTTAACAGATTCAGTCCCGGTGTTTCCACCACCTGCCCATATTCCAGAACACCTTTAATCCGGGCGCTGCCTGATTTCTGCGTACAGCCAAGGGACTTGTCTTCCAGAGTGGAAATTCCGCCCTCCTTATTTCCCGGTGAGGGATTTTCATAAATAGTCTGATTATGACTCTTAAAATAATTCTTAAAATTATTGATCAGGCTGACAGTCTTCTCAAATAACTTCCGATCTTCACAGCGGTTCATCAAAATGGTTTCGGCACCGAACATCTCCGGTACTTCGGTTAAAATGGTGGTACCCCCCTTACTGATTAGCCGGTCGGAGAAACCGCCCACCAAAGGATTGGCGGTAATCCCGGAAAAACCATCACTGCCGCCGCACTTTAAGCCAATCACCAGCCGTCCGGCATCCACAGGCTTTCTGGTAAATCCACCCGCATAATCAATCAGTTCTTTGACCAGCTGTACGCCGTCGGTAATCTCATCCTCGGTTTCCTGGCAAACCAGAAACTTCACCCTTTGAGGATCATATTCCCCAATATATTTCTTCAATTCCTTAATATTACTGTTTTCACATCCCAGTCCCAGAACCAGAACTCCTCCGGCGTTGGGATGGTTGACCAGATCCGCCAGAATCTGTCTGGTACTTTCCTGATCCTCACCCATTTGTGAGCAGCCGTAAGGATGGGGATAAGCTATTACCTCTTCCACACTGCCGGTGACAAAAGCCTGGGCACTGGCCGCTATCTTTCCGGCCACATTGTTGACACAACCCACAGTGGGAATGATCCACACTTCATTTCTGACGCCCACTTTGCCGTCTTTCCGCTCAAAGCCCAGAAATTGTGCTTTTTCCGTTTCCTTCAGATCACTTTCCTGTGGGGTATAGGTGTAGTCCACCAGATCACCCAGACCGGTTTTGATATTGTGGGTATGCACCCAGCTTCCAGCAGTAATCCCAGTGGTGGCATTACCGATGGGATATCCGTATTTGATAATGGGAGCACCTGCCGGGATATCTGTCAAAGCCATCTTGTGTCCGGCAGGAATGTCTTCTGCCGCTGTAATTGTCAGGCCGTCTGTCATAATCATGCTGCCGGCGGTTATGGCTGATATGGCCACTGCCACATTATCGTCTTTATGTATTTGATGTAATAGCATCTTTCCGTTCCACCTTTCCTATGCGTTAAAGCTGGTTTCCAGTGCTGCTCTCATGCCTTTTTCCCGGATGCTGTTCAAATAACCGCAGACTGCTTCCGCAACACCGTCACATTGATTCAGATCCTGACCGAAAAACTCTTCGTTTCCCAGGAAGGCGGTTACAAATTCAGCGGTTGCCTTACTGCTGTTAGCTGCAAAAAATTCCAATACCGCCCGATCATCCATAATTTTATATTCCTGACCCTCACGGCTGCCGATCAAGGCGTTATCTCTGATCTCACTGCCGGTATAAAAGGCCATCAAAGCTGCCAGTGAAAAAGCCAGATGAGGGGGAACCTGTTTCCGGTCTTCCAGATATCCCAGAAAACTGGGCATACATCTTGCCCGCCATTTGGAAACCGAATTCAGGGATATGGACAACAGCGCATGTTTTACGTAAGGGTTGTTAAAACGAGTGATGACCGCCTCCGCAAACTCTTTAAGCTCTGCTTCGGGAAGGGTCAGGGTGGGAATGACCTCGTAAAAAATGGTTTGATTCATAAAGTCAAATACGGTTTTATCCTCCATGGATTCCAGCACATAATCATTGCCGGCCAGGAAGGATGCCAGGACAAAGGATGTGTGGGCACCGTTTAAAATCCGCACTTTTCTTTGTTTATAAGGCTTTTGATTATCGGTAAAGATCACCGGCAGTCCGGCTTTATCCAAAGGAAGTTCCTCTTTGATCTCTTTATCGCTTTCAATTACCCACAACGCGAAAGGCTCGCCGGTTACGATCAGTTCATCCTTGTACCCCCATTCCTCCCACAGCTTTATTTCTTCCTCTTTAGGGTATCCGGTAATGATCCGGTCCACCAGTGTGGAGCAAAATACACAGGCTTCCTCCAGCCACTTAATAAATTCATCCGCCAGACCCCAGGCCTTTGCATGTTCCATCACATATTTCTTCAAATAAATACCATTATCATCAATTAATTCTACCGGCAGCATGATCAGTCCCTTATCTTTTGCGCCGTTAAAATAAGTATATCTTTCATATAAGAATTTGGCCAGTTTTCCCGGGAAACTTTTCGGGGGATTCATTTCAAGTGTATCATTTTCATCATAGACGATTCCCGCCTCGGTGGTATTGGATACGATAAACCGCAAAGACTCCTCCTTTGCGTAGTTGCTGTATGCTTCGTAATCTTCGGTTGCTGCCACGGCATCCGTCACGCTGGTAACGATCCGGTTCTGCACGGCGGCTTCGCCATCCACGATTCCCCTTAAAGAAACAGTATACTGGCATTCCTGATCATGAAACCTTGACAGGGAACCAAACTCAATGGGCTTTACCAAAACAATATCTCCGTCAAATGCTCCCTTTTCATTGGCCACATCGATCATATAGTCAACAAATCCACGCAGGAAATTTCCGTCCCCGAACTGTAATACTTTAACCGGTCTTTCTTTTTTCCCTGTTATCTTTTTAGATAGTAATTCCATTTAGGCTTCCTCCTAATTATATATTTTTGAATTTTGTAACACTTCAAATGTAAGTGCTTACATTTTTCATTTTACATCTCTTCCATCCTTTCGTCAACCTTATTTTTCAGGTTTTTACATCTTTTTCAAAATTAATTATTGTATTTCATTTTTGTTTATTGTATAATGATTTTGGTCACATTCATGTAACCGCTTACAGAAAGGAAAACCACTATGACAATCTACGATATTTCAAAACAGGCCGGTGTTTCCATTGCTACTGTTTCACGAGTTTTAAATGGCAGCGCTAACGTCAAACCAAAAACCAAAAAGAAAGTAATGGACATTATTGAGCAGAGCGGTTATACTCCCAATGCCTTCGCCCGCGGTCTGGGGTTAGATACCATGAACACCATCGGTATTCTGTGTGCGGACTCTTCGGATATTTATATTGCCAAGGCTGTTTACCACATCGAACGTTTTCTCCGTGCCTGCGAATACAATTCCATTCTGTGCTGTACCGGTTATGCTTTAGAGGACAAGAAGGCTTCTCTTTCTCTTTTACTTAGCCGGCGGGTGGACAGTGTCATTATGGTGGGTTCCAATTTTATCGAAACCAATGCCGAAGACAATCAATATATTAAGGATGCTGCCGACCAGGTTCCGGTAATGCTGCTGAATGCCGATTTTGATTATCCCAATGTCTATTGTACCTTGTGTGATGATTTCAAGGCTGTCCAGGATGCTGCCCTGGCACTATTGGATTCAGGAATTGAAGATATTTTGTTTTTATACAATTCACACTCTTACAGCGGCAAAAAGAAGCTGACCGGTTATCAGTCCGCTTATCTGCAAAAAGATTTGCCGGTCAATAAACAATATCAGCAGTTTTTTGCCGGCACCCATGAAGATGTGGAAGGCGTATGCAATTTTTTGACTGCTCTCCATGAAAACGGTCTGAAATTTCATGGTATCATTGCCGCTGACGATATGCTGGCGGCCGGTGCTGTAAAATATGCCCGTCTGCATCACCGCCCGATTCCTGCGGATTTATCCATTATCGGTTATAACAATTCCCTGCTGTCCACCTGCTGCGAACCGGAGCTTACTTCCATCGATAATCAGTTGGAAAATCTGTGTTCACAGCTTGTCAAAACCTTAATGGGGACACTGGGCGGGGAAGAAATGCCGGGAAAAACCATTTTTTCCGGTACTATGATAAAGCGCGCAACAACAAAATTTTAATATACAAGGAGGATTCTTTCATGAAAGCTTTTATGGATAAAGACTTTTTATTATCCAACGACACTGCCAAAACTTTATTCCATGACTTTGCCGCCACCACTCCGGTTCTGGACTATCATTGTCATATCAACCCCGAAGAAATTGCCAAAGACCGTAAGTTTGAGAACATTACTCAGGTATGGCTGGGAGGCGACCACTATAAGTGGCGTTTTATGCGCTCCTGCGGCATAGACGAGAGTTTCATCACCGGCGATGCTTCCGATCATGATAAATTCATGAAGTGGGCCGAAGTTCTCGGAAAAGCCATCGGCAATCCGCTCTATCACTGGAGCCACCTGGAATTACAAAGATATTTTGGTTATCATGGAGTATTGAATAAAAATACTGCCGAAGAGGTCTGGAACCTTTGCAATGAAAAACTGGCTCAGGATTCCATGAGTGTCCGTAACCTCATCCGCCAGTCCAATGTAACCTTAATCTGTACCACCGATGATCCGGTAGATTCTCTGGAATGGCATCAGGCAATTGCCGAGGATGAAAGCTTCACGGTCCAGGTATTACCGGCATGGCGTCCCGATAAAGCCATGAATATCGAAAAAGCCGATTATACTGATTATCTTTCCCGCTTATCGGCGGTCAGCGGTATCGCTGTGGATTCTGTCGCATCATTGCAGGAAGCGCTGCGCTGCCGGATGGATTTCTTTGCTTCCATGGGCTGTAATGTTTCCGATCATGCCCTGGAGTACGTGATGTATGCACCTGCCTCCGAGGAAGAAATCAATGCCATTTTCAACAAGCGGATGGCAGGCAATATGGTGACTAAAGAAGAAGAATTGCAATTTAAGACAGCCTTTATGCTGTTTGCGGGTCAGGAATATAACAAACGTAATTGGGTAATGCAGCTCCACTATGGCTGCAAACGCGATAATAATGCTCTGATGTATAACAAACTGGGACCGGATACCGGCTTTGACTGTATCAACAATTATGCTCCTTCTTCCCAAATGGCTGATTTCCTCAATGCTCTGGTTAAAACCAATACTTTGCCCAAAACGGTTATTTACAGCTTGAATCCCAATGACAATCAAGCCATCGGTACTATTTTAGGATGCTTCCAGGATTCCAGTGCCGTAGCCAAGATCCAGCAGGGCAGCGCCTGGTGGTTTAACGACCACAAAATCGGTATGCAGGATCAGATGCTTTCTCTGGCAAGCCTTGGAAACCTGTCCGGATTCGTGGGCATGCTGACCGATTCCCGAAGCTTCCTGTCCTACACAAGACACGAATACTTCCGCCGTATCCTCTGCAACCTCTTAGGTGAACTGGTAGAAAACGGCGAATTCCCAGAGGATATTAAGACACTTTCGGAAATCGTAAAGGATATCTCATACTACAACGCCGTGAGGTATTTTGAGTTCCAGGTGTAAGTAATGTTTTCCATCTAACTAAAAATGAGCAGAAAATTATAAAACTTTCTGCTCATTTTTGCTACTGCTGTAGCATTTATTTGTCAATTATGATCTTCAATGATTTTTCTATTTCCTCAATTGTAGGTAATGTGCTTACATAATCATTAGGCAGAAAATCGTTCAACTTATACTCTGAAATTCCAATCGGCTGGCTGCTGGCCTCTAGTGAATATTCTGCCATTATATTATCCTTTGTTTTACATATAAGTAGTCCTAAAGTTTGATTATCCGATTGCTTTTTCTTTTGATGGTTTATTGCTGCTACATAAACCCCTAATTGTCCGGTAAAAGATGGATCAAATTCACATACTTTCAATTCTATAACTACATAACAGCAAAGTTCCAAATGATAAAAAAGTAAATCAATAAAGACCTCCTTTTCACCAATTTGCACTGGAACCTGCCGACCAACAAATGCAAATCCTTGTCCTAGTTCTAATAAAAATTTTGTTATATTAGAAGTCAATGCATCTTCAATTCTTTTTCCCTATATCCCTCACTTAATGTCAAAAAATCAAAATTATAAGGATCTTTTAAGGTTTCTTTTGCAAGATCACTTTGAGTATCTGGCAATAGTTTTGCAAAATTAGTTATTGCTTTCCCTTGCCTTTGATATAATCCTGTATCCATAAAATTTAATAAAATAGCTCTGCTCCAACCATTTTCCAATGTTTTATTAATATAAAACCACGCTTCCTCTACAGTCTGACATTTGGAAAACAATAATATTTGATGTCCCCATGGAATCATAAATATTTTTTCAAATTGGTCAACAGGCTGTTGACCAATTTGGAGCTTTTCAGAATAAAACAAATAAAATCGTTTCATATATTTTAAATTTGTTACGGAAAACCCTTCCACCTTTGGAAATTCTGTTTTCAATTCCGCACTCATAGTAGAATAAATCTTATTTCCCCATTTGGATTCTGCCCCTTTTTGCACAATATCCTCTCCCAAATCCCAATAAAGCTGGAGCATTTCGGTATTTACACGTACTGCAGCTTTTAATTGACTCTGCTGAATTCTTGTTTTTATCCTTATCATCCATTCTCTAAAATATGAATCATTAAATATCTTTAAGTCTTCTGCCATTTAGTTTACCTCTCAATTTAAATATTTGTACAATAAGCAGTTTCTTATTAATCGTTCATTGTTCTTCATTATACCACCTAAATATTCCCAATTCCATCCCCTATATACAACTATATATTTTAAACTCTGATAACTCCCATGGTATCCCGTTCAACGTAGTTCTGTAGAACTACATTGATACACACAAGATCAAACAGCCACAACCTTGAGGGCGATTTCGGAAGTGCCGGGCGTACTATAAAATCATACGGCCCGTAGACTTCAAATAAAAAGCCGGGCCGATATGCAATGGCACATTTATTCTGCGAGAATCCCTTTTTGCTGCAGAAATGAGACTTAAAATTCGTGGAGCTCACTTGTGCGAACACGAATTTTGCCTAAGGCTCATTGACGTGTTTAGCAAAACAGGATTTGAACAGAATAAATGTGCCATGCATACCGACCCGGCTTTTCATTTGAAGTCCACGGGCCGCATTATTTTATATTACGCCCGGCCCTTCCGAAATCGCTTCATAACCTTCATAACCTACCTACTAGCGCTGTACCCTTCCGGAGCCATCGCCACCGGCCAGTTTCTGTACTTCTTCTACCGACATCTGGTTAAAGTCGCCTTCGATGGAGTGTTTCAGGCAGCTTGCTGCTACCGCAAATTCGATGGTTTCCTGCATACCGTACTCCTGCAGGCAAGAGTAGATCAAACCGGCACCAAAGGAATCACCGCCGCCTACGCGGTCAACAATATGCATCAGATACTCTTTACTGAAATAGTAATCACTGCCGTCATAAAGCATTGCTGCCCAGCGGTTATCATTGGCGGAAATGGAGCTTCTTAAGGTAATTGCCACCTTGGCGAAACCGAAACGGTCAGCCAGCTGCTTAGCCACATCCTTATAGCCGTCATGATTTACCTGTCCGCTGGTAACGTCGGTACCTGCTGATTTGATCCCGAATACATCTCCGGCATCCTCTTCATTGGCAATACATACATCCACGTACTGGCAAAGTTCTGCCATAACCTGTCCGGCTTTTTCCTTGGACCACAATTTATTTCTGTAGTTTAAGTCACAACTGATGGTAATATTTTTTTCTTTGGCTTTTTTACAAGCTTCCAGACAAATAGCTGCTACTTCATCGTTAAGTGCGGGGGTGATTCCGGTAAAATGGAACCAGTCTACCCCTTCAAAAATGGCATCCCAGTCAAAATCAGCCTTGGTTGCGGTGGCAATGGAAGCTCCCGCACGGTCATAAATAACCTTGGAAGGCCGCTGACTTGCGCCTTTTTCCAAAAAGTAAATGCCCACACGATCACCGCCGCGGGTAATCAGGGAGGTATCCACTCCATATCTTCGCAGGGAGTTAACCGCTGCCTGACCGATATCATGCTTCGGCAGTTTGGTTACGAACTTGGCATCCAGGCCATAGTTAGCCAGGGATACAGCAACATTTGCTTCTCCGCCGCCGAAGGTAGCTCCGTAGCTTTCAGCCTGAACGAAACGATAGTAGCCTTCTGGGGCCAGTCTTAACATAATTTCTCCAAAGGTAATTACTCTTTTACTCATTTTAATTTTTCCTTTCTATTTTTGTACTAAGTGAACGGCAAAGCTGCCAATTTCCTGTTCAAAATAAATAGCTGCCAGATTTCCTTTGGCATTGTATTTGGCACTTTCTTTGTTAAATACAAAGCCCTGTTTTTCCAGATGGTAAACCGCCCGTTCGATATAGTTGGTTCCCACGGCAATATGGCCGTTAGCGCCCAGATAGGGAGCTTTCATAATCTCAAATCCGCTGCCCACAAAAATGGAGCTGTTTCCGTCCTTCTTTTCAAATCCAAATAAACTTTGGAAAGAATCGGCAACCGAATGTGCTTCTCCTTCATTAGCCGCATTGATACCGATATGTCTCAGTTCAAAGCCCAGCATACTGTTTACCGCTTCTCTGGTCAGAGCCGTAATCTGGTCAAATTCACCGGCTTCCACCAGCTCCGGCTTCACCATCCAGCTGCCGCCGCAGGCAATAATCTTGCCAAAATCCAGATACTCTTTTAAGTTCTTGGCACTGATACCGCCGGTAGGCATGAATTTCATATTGGTATAGGGCGCTGCCATAGCCTTGATCATGGCAATTCCGCCGGCTGCTTCAGCGGGGAAGAATTTCACCACTTCCAGCCCTAATTCGATTGCCTGTTCCACATCACTGGGATTGGCACATCCCGGAACTACCGGAATGTTTTTATCCACACAATATTTTACCACTTTAGGGTTAAGACCCGGGCTGACGATAAACTTGGCACCGGCATTCACCGCCTGATCCACCTGTTCTGTAGTCAGTACTGTTCCGGCTCCCACCAGCATTTCCGGAAAGTTATCAGCCATTTCCTTAATTGCTGCTTCCGCAGCAGCCGTCCGGAAGGTTACCTCCGCACAAGGCAGTCCCCCGTCACATAAAGCCTTCGCCAATGGCTTGGCATCCTTTGCATCATTTATGGCGATAACCGGGACAATCCCGATCTTTGAAATCTGTTCCAATACCTGATTCATCTTACTCTCCTTCCTACTGAGGCTGTTTGCCGATATAAGCCAAAATACCGCCGTCTACGTAAAGAATATGTCCATTTACAAAATCAGAAGCTTCCGAAGCAAGGAACACCGCCGGTCCCATTAAATCTTCGGGATTTCCCCAACGTGCTGCCGGTGTTTTGGCAATAATGAACTGATCAAAAGGATGTCTGGAACCATCTTCCTGTAATTCTCTCAGGGGCGCAGTCTGAGGGGTGGCAATATAGCCGGGACCAATGCCGTTACACTGAATATTTGCTTCACCGTATTCGGAAGCGATATTTTTGGTAAGCATCTTTAAACCGCCTTTTGCTGCCGCATATGCCGAAACGGTTTCACGTCCCAGTTCACTCATCATGGAACAGATGTTAATAACCTTTCCGCCGCCTTTTTTGATCATGGCAGGAATCACTGCTTTGGCAACAATAAAGGGGGCGTTTAAGTCAATATCAATTACCTGCCTGAAATCTTCTACACTCATTTCACACATGGGGATTCTTTTGATGATACCGGCATTGTTTACCAGAATATCAATCACGCCAACTTCTTTTTCAATCTGCGCAACCATGGCCTGTACTGCTTCTTCATCGGTTACGTCACACATATAGCCGTGGGCCTCGATACCGATTTCTTTGTAAGCTTCAACACCTGCTTCTACTTTCTCCTGGATGCGATCGTTAAAACAGATAGTTGCTCCTGCTTCGGCATAAGCTTTTGCAATGGCAAATCCGATTCCGTAAGATGCTCCCGTTACTAATGCTACTTTTCCTTTCAATGAAAAACTGTTCATAATACTCATCTTCTTTTCCTCCAAATTATTTTAAGTCTTTATTTGCGATGCCGTCCATATCGGTAAATTCCTGATTTTCTCCCACCATTCCCCAGATAAAGGTATATGCTCTGGAGCCGCTGCCGGAGTGAATGGACCAACTGGGTGAAATCACTGCTTCTTCGTTATGCATAACAATATGTCTGGTTTCCGTAGGTTCACCCATATAATGCATTACAAAAGCATCTTCGGGCATTTCAAAATACAGATATACTTCCATTCTTCTGTCATGGGTGTGACTTGGCATGGTATTCCATACACTTCCCGGTTTTAATGCAGTCATTCCCATTACCAACTGGCAGCTTTCCACCTGTCCGGGCAGGATGTACTTATTAATTACCCGGTGATTGGATTCTTCCAGACATCCCAGTTCCACTTTATTTTCATCCTTAATGATGATAACACCCTCTTCCGGTGTTCCTTCCAGTTTGATTAAAACAGTGGGATAGGTTTTATGCGCCGGTGCGCTGTTTAAGTAAAATTTAGCCGGTTCGTTCGGATTTTCACTGGCAAAGCTGATATCCTTTGCACCAAGACCGATGTACATACCATCTTTATAACCCAGGGAATATACCCTTCCGTCCACGGTCACGCTTCCATTTCCGCCGATATTGATGATTCCCATTTCTCTTCTCTGTAAAAAATATTCTGCACGAAGTTCATCTCCGGCTGTCAGGGCCAGGGGGGTGGTCGGCACTGCGGCGCCGGTGATAATACGATCGATATGGCTGTATACCAGCTTGATCTCTCCCGGTACGAACAGGTTCTGGATCAAAAATTCCTCCCTCAAGCGTTCGGTTGTATAATGTTTCACATCTTTGGGTGATGCTGCGGTTCTAAGTTCCATTTGTTTTACTCCTTTCATTTATCTATACATGCTGCTTTTTCATCTAGTGCTATTGTACCATACAATTTTTTCAATGTCTTTGCGTTTATTGCCTAAAACATGGCAAATCTTGAACCAATGTGGTATACTTGAACCGAAACCGGATTATTACTCTGCGAAAGGATGGATACCATGAAAGAACTGACTTCCTGTAAACTGGCTGTGGAAAACTGTATGAACCAGAAATATTTTGCCATTGCCCACTTATATAAAGAAGAAAAGGTCATGAATATGCACATTCACGACTGCTATGAGATCTATTATTCCATTTCCGGCGGCAAACAGTTTTTGATCGATAACAAATTTTATGATATCAGTCCCGGCGATGTCTTCATTATTAATCAATACGAGAGTCATTATCTGACCCAGATCGATTCCGAGGTTCATGAACGGCTTGTGCTATCGGTTCATCCTGAGTTTGTTAAAAGCTTATCTTCCCCGGAAACCGATTTAGGCTATTGTTTTACCCAGCATGGCGAGCATTTCAGTCATCGTCTTTCTTTAACCAAAGAACAGCAAAACCGTTTTCTGTATTATGTCAATAAAATCATCAGTTCCAACGGCTACGGCCACGATCTTGCCGAGCGTTCCGCTTTTATCGATTTAATGCTGCTCCTCAACACCGCTTATTATTCCGTGTCCCAGGAGGAAACTGCGCAAATGATCGTTTCCCGTCCCAATAAACAGGTGGATGAGATTCTTGCCTATATCAATTCTCATATCCATGAAATGATTTCTATTGATGATTTGGCAAACAACTTTTTTTTAAGTACTTCCTATGTCTGCCGGGTGTTCAAATCAGCCACCGGCATGACTATTAATAAGTACATTACCGCCAGACGCATCAGTATCGCCAAAGCCCTCCTCACCGAAGGTTTAAGCGTGAATGATGTCTGTGAACAATGCGGTTATAATGATTACAGTAATTTTGTTAAGACATTTACCAAATCAGTGGGACTTTCTCCCAAAAAATATGCTCAGGCTGCGCTTTCATAAATACGTAAATATTACCAAATTCTATTGACCCTTTTTACAAAATAGTATATCATTAAAACTTGAGAAATTATTTCAAAAAGGAGAGAAAATATATGGCAGAACTTACCAAAAACCCCAATGTTATCAAATGGGTAGAAGAAATGCAAGCACTTACCAAACCGGACAAGGTTGTTTGGATCGATGGCAGTGAAGCGCAGATGGACAGCCTTCGCAAAGAGTCATTGGCCAACGGCGAACTTGTGGAATTAAACCAGGAAAAATTACCTGGCTGTTACTATCATCAGACAGCCGTTAACGACGTTGCTCGTGTGGAAGATAGAACCTTTATTTGCTGCAAAAACAAAGAGGATGCCGGCCCCACCAATAACTGGAGCGATCCTCAGGAAATGTATGACAAATTAACTCCGATGTTTGACGGTGTTATGAAAGGCAGAACCATGTATGTTATCCCTTATTCTATGGGACCCATCGGTTCTCCCCTGGCTAAAGTCGGCGTGGAATTAACTGACTCCATCTATGTTGTCCTTAACATGGATATTATGACCCGTGTTGGTGTTGATGCATTTAAGAACCTTGGCGATGTTTCCAACGACTTCGTTCGCGGACTTCATTCCAAAGCTGATATTGATGCTGAAAAACGCTACATTGTACACTTCCCTGAAGACAACACCATCTGGTCTATCAACTCCGGATACGGCGGAAACGTTCTTCTTGGCAAGAAATGCTTTGCTCTTAGAATCGCTTCTTATCAGGGCAAGAATGAAAGCTGGATGGCTGAACATATGCTGATCTTAGGAATTGAGAAGCCTGACGGTGAAGTAACATACGTAACCGCTGCTTTCCCTTCCGCATGTGGCAAGACCAACCTGGCTATGTTGATTCCCCCCGAAGGATACACCAGCAAAGGTTACAAAGTCTGGACCGTAGGTGATGATATTGCCTGGTTAAAGAAGGGTGAAGACGGAAGACTTTACGCTATCAATCCCGAAAACGGATTCTTCGGCGTTGCTCCCGGTACCAATGCGAAGTCTAACTTCAATGCTTTGGAAAGCACCAAGAAAAACACCATCTTTACTAACGTAGCTTTAAATAATGATGATATGACTGTTTGGTGGGAAGGACTTGATAAGAATCCCCCCGAAAATGCAACCGAGTGGAAAGGTGCTAAAGTAAACGGCAAAGAATTTAAAGAAGCCGGTAATAACCTGGCTCATCCCAACTCCCGTTTTACTGCTCCGGCCCGTAACTGTCCCTGTATCTCCAAGGAATTTGACAATCCTGCCGGTGTACCGATTTCTGCTATGATCTTCGGCGGACGTCGTGCCAAAACCGCTCCCCTTGTATATCAGGCATTTGATTGGGAACATGGTGTATTCGTAGGTTCCATCATGGCCAGTGAAACTACTGCTGCTGCCGCCGGTGCGGTTGGTGTGGTTCGTCGTGATCCCATGGCAATGCTTCCCTTCTGCGGATACAATATGGGTGACTACTGGCAGCACTGGATCGATATGGGTAAAGAACTTGGCGACAAAGCTCCCAAGATCTTCAACGTTAACTGGTTTAGAACCAATGATGACGGCAAGTTCATCTGGCCCGGATTCGGTGATAACATGCGTATTCTTGACTGGATTATCGAACGTGCTGATGACAATGCTGACGCTGTTGAAACCGCTATCGGTTTCGAGCCTAAGGCTGAAGACCTCAACATCGAAGGTTTGGAAGATGACGGTATTACCCTTGACGTAGTAAAAGGCTTACTGAGCGTTGATAATGATCTCTGGAAAGAAGATGTTGCCGGAATCAAAGAGTTCTATGCAAAATTCGGTGACAGACTGCCTCAGGCTATGAAGGATCAGCTGGCTGCTCTGGAAGGAAGATTAAACTAAGACACAAAAAATAAGCAGGGACTATCCGAAAGATGGTCCCTGCTTTTTTATTTTAGCAGAAAGATTAATATATAATGCGGTTTCGGCCTTCATTCTTGCCTATGTACAGCTTCTGATCCGCCTCATTGATTCCGCTTTCGATACCTTTCCGGAAATTAACCTCCTCCAGGCCGAAAGTTAAGGTAACCTTTATTTTCTGATCATTATATTCAATCGTACTTTTCCTGACCTGTGACAGCATATTATCCAGCAAAACATAGGCATCGTCACCATTACAGTCATAGAACACAAAAAGGAATTCTTCTCCGCCCCAGCGGCAAACCCTGCCCCGTTCCTCCATATATCGGCTAAACAGATCAGCCAGATATTTTAATACGATATCACCGCAATCATGTCCGTATGTATCATTAATCTTCTTGAAGAAATCAATATCACCCAATGCAATACTGAGATTCGAACCGTTTCCTTCCTGATACTGCTGCTCCTGCGTAGCCAGATACTCCTTCATACTGCGGCGGTTGTATAGTCCGGTCAGCGGATCCACCGATGCCAAATGGTGCATCTTATCATTATACTGCATCAGCTTCTTCTCCATCTCCATGGAATCCTTGCTGAAAAAGGCCAGCGCCGCGACCATCGTTATAAACATATAAACTGTATTAACAATCTGCAGGGCAATGCCTGCGGATTCCGTCACTTCCCACTGTGCCCCTATATACTTGGTATAAAAATATAATCCCAGCCGGACCGCACATAATCCTACCGCAATTAAAACCTTACGGTTCATGGACGCATAACTGGTGGTAAAATTCAAAACCAATAGCGTAAAAATAAAGTGCTGTATTCCGCAATCCCATCCAAGCTCCATGACAAAACCAATAATACATGTTAGCGTCAGCAATTGGGCAAAGGCAATTGCAAACTTAGTGTGATTCATGTATGTAAGGTAAAAAGAAAGTGAATATGCCATCACACAAATGATACAAAGCCAACTGAACTGCTTCGTACCGGTCACTCCCAAAACCACTGCCACACTGATAAAATAAAGACCCATCAGTAAAGAATTAACTCTGAGAACGACAGCAGCTTTTTTGGTTTCATTCTCGTTTTTCACATCCTGAAAAACCAAATCCCCTATCTTCGTTATAATTCCCATATAAACCCCTCCGGACACACATGTTATATGGCTTAATTATATCATTCATTTTCTTCCATGGCAAGGAACCGCAACATTTCATCCATAAAGGCGTGCAGTTTAAAGACTGCACGCCTTTTGCAATTATATTATTTATGATATTTTCTGTAATTTTTCACTATACTCTTTTAAAACAACTTTCATGATATCAATGTCGGATTGCATAGATTCCAGTTGGCTAATCCCACTTTTATATCGATTATAAGTTGATGTATAACAAGACTCTATATTTTGCAATCTGGGGAGTACATCATTTTCATTTTGCAATTTCAAAAAATGAATATCTTCTTTTATTGGTTGCAGCTTTTTATCAAGCAAGTCCGACATCGCTAATAACATTTCATTATCTGTCATAAATACCCCTCCTTCATGTGTTAAAAGTATAGCATATATAAAGCTCAAAGTCTATCAATAATTTCCTTTATAAGCCGGTTTACTGTAACCGGATCAGCCTTGCCCTGCATGGCTTTCATAGTCTGCCCCACCAGAAAACCGATGGCTTTTTCCTTGCCGTTATGATAGTCTTCTACCGACTGAGGATTGGCCGCGATAACTTCTGCAATGGTCTTGCTTAACGCCTCCGTATCATCCACCGTCTTTAATCCTTTTTCTTCCACGTATTGTTCCGGATCAATATTTTCTTCAAACATAACCGCAAATACTTCCTTGGCTACGGAACTGTTAATGGCTTTTTCATCGGTAAGCTTTATCAGCTTTGCCAGATTCTCCGGCGAAAAACGGATATCCTCCGGCTCCATGCTGCTTTCTCTTAACAATCGGAGGGTTTCACCCATCAGCCAGTTGGATACCTTTTTAGGTTGCTTACAGATGGCTGATGCCGCTTCAAAAAGATCGGCCATTTGCTTGGAACCGGTGATAATCTCGATATCATAATCAGGGATATTGTATTCTTTCCGATACCTCTCTATTTTTTCGGTGCGGAATTCCGGCTGTTCGGCCTTAATTTCTTCCAGCCATGCATCACTGACCGAAACCGGCACCAGGTCAGGATCGGGGAAGTAACGGTAATCCTGGGCATCCTCCTTGCTGCGCATGGGATAAGACTCCCCTTTATTGTCATCCCAGCGTCTGGTTTCCTGGGTGACCTTTTCACCGGCTGTCAACAGTTCGATTTGCCGTTCCCGTTCGTCTTCAATAGCTCTGGCAATGGCCCGGAAAGAATTCAGATTCTTCATCTCGGTTCTTGTTCCCAGTTCCTTCGTTCCGGCTTCCCGTACCGACAGGTTGACATCTGCCCGCATGGAACCTTCCTGTAATTTACAATCCGAGGCTCCCAGATATTGGATAATCAAACGCAGTTTCTCCAAATACGCGATCACTTCCTCAGCACTTCGCATATCCGGCTCCGACACGATTTCAATCAGCGGCACACCGGAGCGGTTATAATCCACCAGAGAACACCCTTCCCACTCATCATGGATTAACTTTCCGGCATCCTCTTCCATATGGATTTCGTGGATTCCCACATACTTCCTGCTTCCCTCTGTTTCGATTTCAATCCGGCCATCCCGGCAGATTGGCAGATATAATTGTGAAATCTGGTAGTTCTGCGGGTTGTCGGGATAAAAATAATTTTTCCGGTCAAATTTACTATACCTGGTGATGGTGCAATCCGTTGCCAGTCCTACAGCAATGGCATATTTTAAAACCTGCTTATTTAAAACCGGCAGGGAACCCGGCATCCCGGTACAGACCGGACAGGTATGGGTATTGGGTGCACCGCCGAAGGCCGTGGAACAACCGCAGAAGATTTTGGTCTTCGTAGCAAGCTCTACATGCACTTCCAGGCCGATAACCGTTTCATATTGTTTCTGCATTATTTGTCCCTCCTTTGTTCATAGGTGTAGGCTGCCCGGAGCAAGGTCTTTTCATGATAGCAGTCACCAATCAACTGCAGTCCGATGGGCAGCCCTTTACGATCCATGCCGCAAGGCACACTGAGCGCCGGAAGCCCCGCCAGATTTACCGCGATGGTGTAAATATCCCCCAGATACATTTTCAGTGGATCCGACAGGCTTTCTCCTAACCGCGGTGCGGTGGTGGGTGCTACCGGCCCAAGAAGGATATCATAGTGGGAAAAAGCTTCATCAAAAGCTTTTTTTATCAAAGCTTTTACTTTTAATGCTTTAAGATAATAAGCGTCGTAATATCCCGAGCTGAGGACAAAAGAACCCAGCATAATTCTTCTTTTTACCTCTGTTCCAAAACCTTCGGAACGAGATTTTTTATACATATTATGAAGGCCGTTATATTCTGCTGTGCGGTAACCGTATTTGATGCCGTCGAAGCGTTCCAGGTTAGAACTGGCTTCCGCAGCGGCGATGGTATAATAAGCCGGAATCGCATATTCCACCAGGCTTAGATCAAATTCCTCAACGATGGCGCCTTGATCGGCTAATACTCCTGCTGCCTTCAGTACCGCTGCCTTGACTTCCGGATCTATCCCTTCACCCAGATAATCTCGGGGAATGCCGATTTTCATGCCTTTCACATCAGTCACTAAGGCTGATGTGAAGTCCGTGTCAGTACGAGGTATTGAGGTGGCATCTTTTTTATCATGAGCTGCGATGATCTCCATAATAGCTGCACAATCTGCCACATCTTTACTAAGCGGACCGATCTGATCCAGGGAGGAGCCATAGGCAATCAGACCGTAGCGGGATACTGTTCCATAGGTAGGTTTCATTCCTACCACGCCGCAGTGAGAAGCCGGCTGACGGATGGAACCGCCGGTATCGGAACCCAGCGCATAGAAACACTCTTCTGCAGCCACCGCAGCTGCTGAGCCGCCAGAGGAGCCGCCCGGTACATGCTCTGTACTCCAGGGGTTTCTGGTTTCTCCATAGGCCGAGGTTTCGGTGGTGGAACCCATGGCAAACTCATCCATATTGGTTTTACCGATGATCAAAGCTCCGGCGGCTTCCAGCTTTAAAACCGCAGTTGCCGTATAAGGCGGTACGAAATTATGCAATATCTTAGATGCACAAGTGGTGGTCATTCCCTGGATACACATATTATCTTTAATAGCAACAGGCACACCAGCCAGGGGACCGGTAAGCTCTCCGCTATCAATCCTGGCCTGTATCTGCTTCGCTTGCTTTCTTACCGCTTCCTGATCTACTGTTATATAGCAGTTATACAATGGTTCCTTCTTTTCAATATTAGCTAAAACTGCCTCGGCGGCTTCCAAAACCGTAACTTCTTTACTCTTTATCCTGGCGGCCAGCTCCATGGCACTTAATTTCAAAATATCCATTTTGCTTCCTCCTATTCCAATGTGCTGGGTACTGTAAACATACCGTCTTTTTCACCCGGTGCATTCTTTAAGATTTCTTCCCGCATATCGCCATTGGTTACAACATCTTCTCTGAATACATTTTGCAGATCAAACACATGAGACATGGGTTCCACCGCCGATGTATCCAACTCGCTTAATTTATCAATATAGTTAAGCATCTTTCCCATATCCTCTTTTGCCTGTTCCCGCTCTGCCCCGGAAAGTTCCAGTTTTGCCAGAATTCCTACATATTCCATTGTTTCATTACTGATTATATTAGCCATTTTTCTGCTCCTTTCATGGTCAGCGCTGTATTATGAGCGAATCTTGATATGCACTTCCCGCAGCTGTGTTTCGGTCACATCGTTTGGTGCACCGCACATCAGATCCTGAGCCGATCCGCTCATGGGAAAAGCGATTACCTCCCGGATATTTTCTTCATTTCGCAGTAACATCAACATCCGGTCTACCCCCGGTGCCATCCCCGCATGAGGCGGTGCTCCGAACTGAAAAGCCTCATATAACGCACCAAACTTATTCTTTAAAGTTTCCTCGTCATAACCGGCGATCGCAAAGGCTTTTACCATAATCTGCATATCATGGTTCCGAACTGCACCGGATGATAATTCTACACCGTTACAGACAATATCATACTGATAGGCCAAAATGTCAAGGGGATTTTGCTCTTCCAGTACTTTTAATCCCCCCTGTGGCATGGAAAAAGGGTTATGGGTAAAGCCAATCTGCCTGGTTTCCGGATCTAGCTCATACATGGGAAAATCATTTACATAGCAGAACCGGTAGCTGTTCTTCTCACAAAGGTCAAGCTTGCTTCCGATCTCCATCCGAAGCTGTCCTGCATAATAATTGGCCCGTTCCTCACGATCAGCAATAAAGAAGATCGTATCCCCGGCTGTTAATCCGGCCAAAGTTAACAGTTCCTTTTTCATTTCATTCGGTATAAACTTATCGATTGGGCCTTTATAACTTAAATCTGTTTCCACTTCCAGATAACCCAGACCGCCCATTCCCAGAGAAGTGGCAAAACCAAGCAGCTTCTCATGAAAACCCTTGGACATTTCCCCATGCACCTTGATCGCCCGCACCGTTTTTCCGATAAAGGGCTTGAAGGTACACTTCTGGAAAAAAGCCGTAACGTCCATGATTCTTAAGGGGTTCCGCAAATCCGGTTTATCGGTTCCGAATTCCAGCATAGCCTGTTTGTAACTGATTACCGGATATGGTGCTTTGGTTATTTCATAGCCTTCCGGTGCAAACTTTTCAAAAGTCGCAGATAAGATTTCTTCGCCGGCCCGGAAAACATCCTCCTGGGTGGCAAAACTCATTTCAAAATCCAACTGGTAAAATTCACCGGGTGAGCGGTCTGCCCTGGCATCCTCATCACGGAAGCAGGGGGCAATCTGAAAATACTTGTCAAAGCCGGACACCATCAAAAGCTGTTTGTACTGCTGGGGTGCCTGAGGCAAGGCGTAAAACTTGCCCTTGTATTTTCTGGACGGAACAATATAGTCTCTGGCTCCTTCCGGGGAGGAAGCACATAAGATGGGGGTCTGGATTTCCAGAAATCCCATTTCTGTCATCTTTTCCCGTAAATAACTGATTACCTTAGATCTGAAAATGATGTTATCTTTTACTTTGGCATTTCGAAGATCCAGATAGCGGTACTTTAACCGCAGGTCTTCTCTTGTTTCTTTAGAGGTCATCACTTCAAAAGGCAGCTGCTTATATACTTTCCCAAGCATATCGATGCTGACCGCTTCCAGCTCGATGGTTCCGGTGGGAATCTTGTCATTATAGGTTTCTTCATCCCTTTTTTGAATCAGTCCTTCAATGGAAACTGCTGCTTCCCTGGTAATCCCGCTTAATAACCCGGTGTCACGCAGCACTACCTGCAGCACGCCATCCATATCCCGCAGATCGAGAAAGGACACGCCGCCGTGATCACGGATGTTCTCTACCCATCCGGCCGCCCGAACGGTTTTGCCGATATCGTTTTCACTGATTTCCTTCATGGTAATACTTCTGTAAATGTTTTCCTGTTTCATCTTCTTTCTCCTTTCCATATTGGTGCTCCGGAGGCTTTTAGAAACAAAAAAGTCCCGGAACACAGTTTCCTGTATTCCGGGACGGATAATTAAATTATATCCGCGGGACCACCCGCATTGACAAGCCGCCATCTCTATCAAGATGCTTTTACCGCCTTGCCCACTCTTACACTTAACGCGTGTTCACGTATTCCCCTAGTGCGCTTCCTTTCTGTAACATCTATAGAAGCTTTACGCAGTTCGGACAATCTGCTCCGGAGTGTTCCCAAAATTACTTCCCGCGAACAGCGCTCTCAGTCGGTGACGCCGTATTCCTGTCGTTTTTCATAATCCGAGTCTCTTTCAATGCATTTACATAAAAATTATTTACAAATAATAACACAACTATTCCGGTAATGCAATACCTTTTACTAATTTTCCTTTATTTCCTTTTTTAAGCAAAAACCATATATAAGCAATCCAACAAAAATCACTTCCAGTCCCAGACAGATAAAATAAATGGTGCTGGAGGGAGTGGGTATACTATTGGGGTTTGAGTACATAATATTGTCTTTAGTTAAATAACCATCCACCATTTGGCCGATTTTACCTTTGTAGGTGTTGTACTCATAATTTGATATTTTCATTTTATAAGATTCACCATTATAATTAACATAAGCATAGTCTATGTTGGCCGTGGCCCCATATCCCTTTACCGTGGTTCTTTCTACATTTTCTACTTCCACCGATACTTCTGTGTAATCAGTTCCCACCTGAGCCTTTTGCATATTAATATTTAGAACAATACAGATACCCAGCATAATGATGCTTAAAGGCAGAAATATCATGATATATTGCTTTTTTGTTAGTATCCCCAGAATTTTGTTAACAGTCTCCATCGTATTTTCTCCTGATTTTTCATTATTTGGATTTATACTACCACAAAAATCCTGCTATTCTGAAAAACGGAAAAATTGGACACTTAAAGGGAAAAACCAGCAACTGATCATATCTCCTGATTTACAAATAAAATTGCATTCACCCAAAACATCTCTTCATCATGAGTGATCTTACAGGTCCCGCCATACTTATCGACAATCTCCTGCACATTGCCCAATCCGATTCCGTGTCCGGACGTATCATTCTTTCTGGTAAGATATCGGTTTCCGGCTTTGTTTATTTTCCCGTCAAAAGAATTCCCTATTTCCAGATATAGAACACCCCGGTCCAGGGTCATCACCATTTTTAACATTTTCTCTGCACATGTTTCCATCCCCTCAATCGCATTATCTAACAGATTGCTTAGCAGTACGTTTAAATCAAAGGCCGAACAAAATGGGGTCGCGGGAATGTTTACTTTTACCTCTATCGCGGCTCCGGTCTTTTGCGCTTTTTCCAATAAATAATTCAGGATCGTATCCACCTGCTCATTTCCGGTTTCTACTATTTCTGCTTCCACCGCAATAGATTTCTTCATCATTTCCAGATAGGATATCAGTTCTCCTTTCTGACCGTTTTTCTCAAACTCCGCCAACAGATAAAGATGATTATTTAAATCATGCCGCAAGGCCTGCATCTTTTTTCTGGATTGCCGGAGAATTTCAAACTGGTTCTCATTCATCAGGATTTTTTCTTCCAATAATTGTTTTTCCCGTCTTTCAATGTCTGCCTGAAAAATCTTGTCATATAGATAAAAGGTAAAGAAATTCATCACCAGGATAGTAATCAATGCCACTTCCACCAGCATTACCTTATCCGCCCGATCTTCAAAAATCACTAAAACCAGAATGATACTGCCAACCGGCATCAATAACATTAATAAATAATAACTTTGGGGCAGCCGTGCCTTTTTCCCCCGCACAAAAAACTTCCCAATCACAATTTCCACTATAAAAAAAGTGATTATCGCCAAAACATACATCCGTGTTTCACCCAAAAAACCTGTCCAGACATTATGAAACAACACCCAAAATATGCCTTCAATCACCGTCATAAGAGCCAATGAGGAAACGGCGGCAACCAGTCTTTTCCATACACTTCCCTGATATAGCGTCAGGGCCACCAGCGATATTCCCAGGATACTGGTGATTATATTAACGCTTGGGTTCTGAAAGCAGAGATAACAAATACTGTTCCCCAGCCAGTAAGTCAGATATATTACAAATTTTATTTTTTTGTTCCTTCCATTTCGCAGGACAAATAAATTTATAAATCTGACTAATATATATATGCTTAATGAATTCAATATTAAATAAAATATAGTCTCAATAACGGTCATCGAACCTGCTCCATTGTCTTTCTGTCCAACAATTTATCCATAATTTCTTTTTTGTAAGCTCTGCTAATGGGACAGCACTCACCGTTTGTCAGCCGGATCTCTTCTCTTCCGTATTCAAAAACATAATCCGTATTAATAATATAGGATTTATGAGTGGTCCAGAATTTTACCGGATTTAGCTGCTGGGAAGCATCACTCATCTTACCGTAAAATTCGATTTCTTTATCCGGTGTAATCAAACGGATTTTTTTTCCTTCACATTGCACACAAATTATCTGGTCCTGAATTACCTGATATGTCACTTTACCTTTACGATATTCAAAAAATAACTTTTCCCCCGCAAACAATTTCCGGTACGTTTCCATGGTTTCATATATCTTTTGACAACCGATCGGTTTTACCAGAAAATCCAGCGGCCTGATCTTAAAAAGCTGGATGGCATATTCTTTTTGGTATGAAATAAAAACAATCTTGGTAATTTCATTCTGCATCTTTTCCCGCAAAACATTGCCGACTGCGATGCCATCAGTATCACCAAGTTCAATATCCAGAAATATCAGGTGAAACAGGTTTTCGCCACTGGCTAAGGCCTTGAGCAACTCATTTCCATTGATGAATACTTCGGTATCTATTTCTATCTGTTTGGCCTCGGCATATTCCAATAGATATTTTTCTATCTTTGCACAAACCGCAACGTTGTCATCACATATTCCTATTCTGTACATTCTAAAACCTCTTTTGAAATCATTTAAACATATCATAGCATATACTTATTTAAAACAAAACTACAAACTCTCTCTACTGCCCTTAGCGAAATTTTAATCCACTTCAAATAATAGTTCTTTTAAATGCGAAAGAACTATTCCTTCAATAACGGCAAATTGTTTTGCCTCTAATTTTACATAAAAATTTTGCTCATTTATTTGTTTCAAACCTTTATCTTGAATGAAGCTATCCACATCGTCTAAAAATTCCTTCAGTCTCTCGGAATTCATTTTGTAACGGATACGTTTTATAGCCGGTCTGTAAGCAATTATTGATTCAAACCTTAATGACTGCCCAATATAGGCTGTTAGTTCCGTATGAATATTGGTGTTGGTATTGGTTATTAAATATTCCAATATGTTATATGCCGCTGGTTTTTCCCATTTTGATATTTTCTCATATTTAAGAGATATATGAGGATATACCGCAGAAGAAAAACCAACTTTTTCTGTTTCATACACAAAGCTAGGATTCGTTTCCATTTCTAATAGCTGATAGTTCTTTTTAAAATAAACATCCATTCTTAAACATGTAAATTCACTTAATTTAAGATTAAAGGAAAAAGAGTATTCAGCATATTCTCCCGGCTTAATCATAACAGTATCATCAGATACCGTATAATAGGTTTTATCTGCGCTCAACATGGCCTCAACCGAATGACCATTTTTATCTTGTATATGGATAACAGGCTGCTGTAATTGGGATAAAAAGCCTGTTCGTGAAATATCCAGGTTGCATAAATGCATGTTTTCATTAAAACCTGCCTGCATTATAAATTCATTTGCGCTTAGCTCCTTATCAGAGCTGTTTATCCATAATTCTTGTATCGACTGGGCTGTATCAATAAAGTGTTCAAGCGCGGCAAGACTGATTTTGGAACCGAAAAGACCTTCCTCATAATTCTCATAATTATAAATAAACTGCGCCAGCGCATCAAATAAATCTCCCCTATTATCTTTTTGTGCGGGATTTGCATTTTCTGTATGAAGAGTTACGTACAATTTATCCTGCGCATTTAGTGCCGCTTTAATTTTAAACTCATATGCCCATTGCAAATCGCTTATATCCTTTGTCCTATCTACTGCCTTTTGTTCAGTTGGAATAGGCATCTCCGGATATTTTCTGTGGGGTATGGGAACTTTAACACCCTCATCGCTTTCATATTTTGTGAGATTTATATTAATATAACCATCAAATTGTTGGAACGGATTAATAAAACTGTACCATTTACCGCTTGAATTATCCTCAATATGAGTGAATGTATAAACTGCATCCTTCATTGAGATTTCAGCGTTGGCCCCTACATTTTCGGGTGCTGCTATAAATACGGTTTTTTTCGCATTTGTAGCCTTCGCCCCCAGTATGCCCTTTACCCCTTTTAAATCTCCATCAAGTGAATAATTTCCTAACTTATTCACACTTGAATCATAAACAATTGCAGTTGAAGCTCTGTACCCAAGGGATAGATCCTTTCTGATTAAATCTTTCAATGCATTTATTGCGCTTTCATCAAATAAACCGGGATTAAATAATCCTTCCGTGTTTATTGTTATTTTCTCGGCTAAATCTACCTTAATCTCAAGAAGCCGATTAATATATTGTGCTGCTTTTTTAGAATCTTCACCACTAATCAGTTTGTTCAAACTAAAAGGCTCAAGTATTCTTTCGTAAAAGCTTAAAAACGAATCCGCCCATATTTCCATATCAATATCAAAAAAATCTGTCTGTGTAATTACGCCTTCCAAATCTATAACCGTAACACCTGTTTTATCCCTCAATAATTTGCATAAAGGCTTAATGGCAAGAAACATATCCGTTTTTTTAGTAGGATTGATAGACAGTACCTTTGGGGGAAATACTGCTGCAAACAGTCCTGCTCCATTTAACAGCTTGGCATTTACGAATATTTTTTCAAACTCGGCACAAAATTCCGCTATATTATCATCAGGAAGAATTATAGAGCTTACCTCGCCTATATTTTTAAGCTTTGAACTTTTATCAACAAACTGTTCATCCCTGGTAGTAATTATTATTGCGGATACTTCTAAAACTTCCGTTATCTCAAAATCTCTTGGCAGAGGATTTGAGTATAAAACAGATAATGCAATGTTTTCAGGCTTTTCTGCTGCTGAATTCGGCAGCAAATAACAGTACATTTCTTTTAGATAACAAATAATTTCTTCTTTTTGATTTAATGTAAGAACTGAATTTGCGGAATAGTTCCCGATTTTGAAATTAACCGCTATTTCGCTATCTGCTGTTTCCAATTGATAGCGCATATTTAGTATGGGCGTCAGGTCGTCGGAAGTAAACAGCTCTTTATTCATCGCTGATATATTGATATTGAACCAAAATGTATCATTGTCCCTATATTTCAATCCGTAGTTTACTGTGCTGATCGGTATGTCTGATACCGAATACAAATTATCATAATATTTTATTGGGATAGGACGGGGCTTAAAGTGGTTTTCCGCCGCACTTACGTTTCCTGCTATATCCGCAAAGTAAAACTCTAAATCCAGAATCGCCGGCTCATATATCTTACCTTTTTCGTAGTTTGAAGGGACGATCCGGCCATAAGGACTTTCACTTTCTACTGATACCGGCGGAATTTTGGCGGCTCCGCTATAGTACAGCCATTCGCTGACATTTGAATCCCTCTCCTGCATTGACAAAGGCCCCATCGTGTTTCCAAACAAAACATAGTATAGAAGATGAAAAGGGTCGGTATACTCTTTGTTGCCTTCTATTTCAAACTCAAAACCGGCAAATCCCGGTAAAGCCGTCTGAAAAGCTCTCACTCCCAATTCTTTGTTTACGATAACCGGTATTGTACCATCGGGAAATTTTTCATTTATCCTCAAGTGTGTGGCATATTGGGGAGTACTTAGCATTATAAGAAGGAACAGGGTAATCTCTCCTTCATTATCAAATACCAAATCATCAATTTTGCTGTCTATTACAACATAATGCCCTTCTCCGCCTATTTTAAGCATTGTATTCAATAGATTTAGAAAAACGAAATTATCCTCCGAAAGCTGGGCACAGAAAGTATTATCCGCATTTCGGTCTTTGTCATCATCATATACGGGGGAAGTCGTAATTTCGGATAAATTTCTCCTTACCAGAAATACATTTTCATTCATATCATCTAAATAGAAATATGCTCCTTTGGGCTTATTTTCGCTGCTTGTTTTTAAAGACTTAGAAAATAATGCCGTCACTTCTTTAATATCTTCTTTTGCTAAATTGTCTAAAATACTCCTTGTTTCGGCAGGAGCGGACATAAATGAGTATGTATTGCTGTCTTGATCTATCTTCTTTATTCTTACTTCGATCAGCGCCGCTGTTTCACAATTAACCACGCTGTTTTTCAGCGAATTATGAGCTAATTGCTCTTTTTCCCAAGCTTCTATTTCAAGACTATGCAAATGAGATATATTAGCGGTAGGTTTCCACAAATAGAAAGCTTCCGTATCTTGTTCGTATACAGCCTGCTCATCAGATGCCGCTATGCTGTTGTTTAAGAGTGAATAAAAATCAACCGCTTTCGGTTCCGATATAAATTTAATATTAACCGGTTCAGTGGGATAATCTAAATCCCTTTCCATTATCGGAGCTTCAACCACGGCATCTGCAACCCATAAAACATCTTTGGTTTTACGCAGTATCAAACGGTGAACTACCTCCAAAGGCTCTCTTTGTGCCGGTGCTACACTGTTAAATTGCTGCTTTGCATATTCATAAACGGCAAGACCGTCTTTTCTCGCACCGCTAAACATAACCCTTGAAATCATGGAGCTTATTTCGGTATTTGCATCTGCCATAAGATAGTTTATGATATGGGAAACCTCGGCATATTCAACTGACAAATTCTCTAAGTAGGAGACCGCTTTTTCTACGCACAGCTTACTAACCAGTTTGACATAATCATTAAAGAACCTCTCCGACTCGCCACCCTGCACAAACTCATCGGATTTTTCGAGGGTAAACCATGATATATTAAATACAGGCGGCAACGGCATTGGAACTGCGTCTATTTCATTGGCACTATCTATTTCGGTATGGACATTTATATTAAGGGATAAATATTTATTAAAAAACTTATTCAAACTTTCTGTCTGAAATGCAAAGTCAAGCTCCTGACCATTCAAAGCATCAAGCAGCCGCTTTAGCTCATCTAAGAATATCTCATTATAGTTTTCCCTTTCGATAAATCCAAATGACCTTTCGGCAAGCAATGCGTAAAACTGTCCGAATGCAGCCTTATTGCACAATACAAAAAAAGCTGTTTTTAATTTGCTTTCTGCCCTCGTATCAGTGATCTCACCATTCCATGATATGTTTATATTATCTGCCGAAAAATAGGGCGTTAAAACTGCGCTTATTTTTGTTATGGTATCAGATGCGTAATACCCCTCATTTTTAATTGCTATCGTTCTATTATTCTCAACGTAGTTTTCCCTCCAAGGCCTGGGCTCCCTGTTTCCCAGAATAAAACTTGCCTTATATGTAAATGAAAAGCTAAAGCTTATTTTTATAAACAATATCTTGATAGATGCGCTCACTCCAAATGAAGCTTCAAATATTGCCAGGCTTTCTTCGCCATCCTCCAGTGCTAGGAATACGGATGCTCTGGCATAAATTCTAAAGCTTGCCTTAATAATAAAGAAATTTACTTCCCCGCTGATTTCTCCGGCAATCATAACCAGTCCGGTGCATTTATAATACATACATGTTTCTTCGCTGCCTGCGGCCGAATAGTAATGAAACTTTGCAAATACTCCGGTAAATATTGCAGTCATTTCCAACATCGCTTTAAGCTGCAAAATACCTGTATTGAAAGACTTGCCGATGCCTGCGGTAAAGCCGATTCCCAGTTCGATAACAGGGTCAAAATAGCCCCTGGTCGTCTTGGGTACAGATTGAGAGGTATCTCCGTTTAGATACCCGAAATAAAATCCTCCTCTTCCTGCAAAAATACCGTAGGAAAGAGAAAAACTCTGGGAAAAGTCATTATTATACGGAAAACCAAAATTGATTTTGAAGTTGCCGTTCGTATATATCCAAAGCTCGATATTGGGCAAGGTTATGCTTAGTAAGCCGAATTCCATATGCTTTATAAAAGAGGGCAGCGCCACATTAATATAAAAAACGCCTATTTTCTCAGTGACTTTTCTGTAATAAATTGTTAGATCAAGCCCTTTTAACGGCAGGGGCGTGTTTTGTGTAACTTTTACCTGCAATCCGTAAATCACAGGGTCATAAAATAAAAGTGCCACTTCAAAGCTCTCAAGCAGAGTAAACTTTGCACCTATAAACCAGCCGTACTTCTCATTGAATATACTGCTTGGCAATTCATCGCTGGGCTGTACATTTTCACGGCACTTATCCAGGATCTTGCCCAGTGCGCCGTCAGGCATATCCTCAACATGCAAATCAATATGCCTTCCGATTCCAAAGTAACTCAGCTTGAAAAACTTTTGGCTCACATCGTCAAGGGGTGCGGGACTGTTTTCGTTAAGCGCATCCCAAGGCTTTATTGGATCGTCAAAGGCATCGGCCGCCAATTCCTCACCATTGCTTCCGATGGCGGAAATAAGCCAACGATGTTCAATATCCACCATAAACTTGGGGTCGTCGTGTGACGAAGCCCTCTGATATGAAAATCTTACGCCGGTAATCTCTATTGCCAGCAGATTAATATTTAATGCAATAAATACCGAAACATCTTTTGTTACGGTATTAAATTGAATCAAAACTTTTGAGAACCCTATCCGCTCCAAGATGTCCCAAGGTTTTGATAAATAAAATTTTACGTTAGGACGCCAAACCTTAAAAAGCAACTTAAGCAATATCCCGATAGACAAATTATTTATCTCTACCGTTACTATATCCGTTTCATACTTTGCCTTTAATTCCGCTTTATCGAACTTTAAAAGCATCGAGAGAACTTTGCTTCCATCGCTCAATAAATCTATTTGAGCTATGAAAACAAAGCTTTGCAGCTCTATCTTTCCTTTGAGCATTACAGAAGCACTTTGAGAGGGCGCAAGTTTCTTGATCTCTCCTTCTACCGAAATCTCCATCTTATCATCTAAAACCTTAAATTTAGTACTAATTCCCGCTGCCAGCATATAAGTGCCGTCAGAGCGGAATAAAATATAAAGCCTTGATATCTTAAGCTCCAAATCCCCCAAATGCCAGCCCAGCACATTTTCTATGATCTCGCTTAAAGGCAGTCCCCCTCTTCCCAAACTTGCCTCAAACTGCCAAACCTTGTTATCATAGGAGGCCGCCAGAAAAAGCTCAAATTTAGTAGAAAAGCCAAGCTCCAGCGTTCCCGATACACCGATTCCCGTATTATGCGGCGTATAATTTAAGTATGCTGACAGCCACTTTACGGTTACGCCAAAATTGCCTATCTGAAATGTCAGTACTTTGCTTGTATCCACAGTAAGACTTACATACAAAGTTTTAAGCTTTCGGCTTCCTCTTGCATAAAGCTCCGATATTTTTAGCTTGTCCAATCCATCATTTGCTTTTGCTGCCGCAACTCCGTATACTTCGATGAATCCGGGATTGAAATCATCAGCCCACAGATCCAACCCCGCATAAGAATCGCATATATCATAGGATATACCTGCCTCAAATTCTTCCTCACCGCTTTTCGTATCATATTCAATATATGTTGATACATCATGCAGTTGTTCCATACTCTCACCCGGAGTAAAAACATCGCCGTTCCGCTCTCTGATCGTGTGCCAGCAATAGAATTGACTGTCTTCATCTCCATATACAAATTCATTATGCATATTGGAGTGAATTTCAAGTACGCCGTCAATATTACCGGAGACCGTTACCGCATTATATATTTCAAGTATGAAATTTAAATCGATGATATTGTAAGTAATCTTCGTATCGGTTTCATTTCTGAGAAACAGCATTTCTATTTCTATTGTGGTATCGGGTGCTCCATTATAGTCCAAATCCTCACTTTCCATATACTCTAAAATATACTGGGCAAACCAGCCGGGCGAACGATTCAAAAATACGGATAGAAATGTATCATAAGAAGGACCGCAAATCCAATTCCGCAAAGGTTTTACATTTGAATAAAACCTGTGAACCGGTGAATCTTCGTAAAATAACTGTCTGTATACATAATATTCAACATCCATTTCTATGACAAATGCCAGATATATATTCGAAAGCCTTATGGGTTCTTCGCCTTCTTCAAGGGTGTAATTATAAGCATTTAATTCATCTATGTCTCCAAGCTCAATCATTATTGTACATACGGTGGCATCAAAGCTGATTCCGTTTGAAACAAAGCGTACTGCTTTTGAATATGACAGTTCTGCTGTCATCATCCTCAGGCATACACTTGTATGATTAAGAATATTGTGACCCACTCCGTCAATTCTGATTATTCCGGGAGGTAGCTTCGGCGCTGTACATTTTTCAAAAGAACAGACCCCCTCTACAAAAAATCCCCCATACGGACCCCATTCTGTTTTATATTCTATTGTCAGATTGGTGAACACCAGCTCTGCCAGCTCAGGTTCATCGTCCCTTACATAGATATTATCAATTTCTTTCGGGGTCGGGCCTATGTCCCAGATGTTTTTTATTTGACAAATATAAATCATAATAAGCTTGCAAGAGATTTTATAGGAAGAAAAATTGATACCGAGGCGAATGGAAAACAGGCTCTCTTTTAATTCGATACCTCCATAAAAGTAGCATTCCGTTTCATTATAATAAAAGGTGGAGGCGGGAAATTCATGCATGCCGTGCACACCAGATATCACAATCTCCGAAACGCCAAACGCCCTTATAATATTATGCATATAAGACGGAGCTATTTCCGGATTCAAGATAATTCTGTTTGCAGATTGGTCATATAGCTCATTTAAATCTCTAAGCACAGATTCTCTGCTCATAAAATTTCCTCCTATAAGGTTACATAGTTATAATCAAACAGGTTGGGAACGCCGCTGCCAAGCCTGCAAATAAACTCTCCGCATATCCTGGGGTATGTTGCTATATCAGTTCCACTGTCCCTATAATCAGGGTCACGATCCTTACCTACAGCGCCGATTAGAGCGAAGTCCTGATCATAGGCAAATGAAGTATATATAGCGGAAGATGTTTCCTCACAGTATAAATCCTTTACCTCATCTTCGTCAGGGCACTGATTTTCGTCAATTCTTATTATAAAGTACATCTTTCTTGAAAGGACGGTCAGAATATCGGCATGAGAGCAAAACGCTTCCATTGTCAACAATTCCGGATGAGCATGAAAAGTGGAATAATATGCACTTACATATCCCGCTTTTGCGCTCAGCATATTTCCGAAATCGGTGCATTCTGTCAATTGGTCGAAGATAGAACGGGTTTCAACTATTTTTTCTTCGGGACAGGCAGTTTTAAGAGAGCCGTGGTGAGGTATAATCATCGCCTTGGACTGGGCGGGGTTTCTTAACTCGTCATAATCAGTACCTATATGTGCCGCCATCTTCCTGTTTATGTACACAAAGGTATTGTTTGTGGCATCGCCTGTAAAGCATACCGATCGCGATTGCCCCCCTGCCTCATACTCGGCTATCAAAACCGCTGAATTGCTGTTTATGTATATTGATTCATCATTGGCGGTGCAATTTCTTGATGCCAAAACCTTTATGGAAAACTTTTCGGCTCCTGCGGCATCATCAAACTGAATGATAGGAGTCTGGTATATGTTATCGGATATGAAATGTATATCCGCCTGAAGACACACATTTCTTTCCACAAGGCCGCGAACAAGTCTGGGAACAAACTGACCTCTGCGTCCTCGCGCAGCATTAATTCTCGGTATATCGGCAAAGCCCCTTATATGTGATTTTGTGCCGCCGATGTATACGTTTCCTGCTTGTCGTAACAGTCCGCCTTCAATGAGCTTAACAACCTCGGTTATATGGTCTTTATCCAAGTGGGTAAAAATCAACGAATGAAATATGCCGCCGTTTATTGCACCGATACGGGTATAAGCTGTATCAGCCGGCGCATTTGGGGTTTCCTCCGCATGCCCCGCCGTTCCGAAATCAAGCAATATATAATGATTTGTTCCGTCTACATTTACCTCTATTACATTTGCTGAGCCGAAGCCTACATAAAATGAACGAATTCTTACTTGTATCATATTTGTCTCCTCATTATGCGTCATATGCTCCATACCATGCCAACATATCACGGTTTTGCTTATTCCCGAAGATATAGATACTACTGCTTCCGGACGGGAATTGAAATTTTAGCAACTTTAATACAAAGTCTTTCATCAAAAAATAAAACTCGCCGCTTTCTTTATGGTACTTTAATTCAAATGCCTGAAACCCCAACGACATAACGCCCTCCAGCGGAAGAGCCGCAGAAAAACCCGGAAACTCTCCAAGTCGCAAACCCACATAAAGACCCGGCGGCTCTGTTTTAACATTACCATCGTATTCTTTTTTGTTTTCGCCCGCAGACCAGGCCAAAAGAAGTATAAGCTTCATTTCAGTAAAGGAAGCCAGCGAGCCGAGACCTCCAAGGCTTAATTCAAAGCTCATTCCCGTCCAGTTATCATCCAGCTCTTTCTGGGTTATTCCATCTACATTTATCGCTTCGAACTGATAGTTTTCGGGAGTTTTATTCCTAGCCTCAAAAATATCTTTTACAGATATTTTAAAGCATTGGCCTATTGAATTATCCCTCGGTTCGCTTAGATCGCACAGGTATTTCATTGCTCCCGTATTTGCGCCGTAGTTTTCCCCTTCGGCGAAAACCTCAAGCCCTGTGAATTTGAGAGATGATTCCGAATTTCTGTCAATCTTATCAGATTTTTTATATTCACCGTAGCTGAAAATATCGCGTTCATAATTATTAAAACCTAATTTTCCTCCGAAAAAGAAGCTTATTTTACCTCCAATATCCGATGCCGAAAGGCTTGCCGAGTCAACTATCATATAATCTATAGCAGAGCCTTTGAATTGATATTTTATCTCCTCGGCTATTTCAAAATGGTATTTTGAAGCCGAACCCATTTCCTGTTCCCTGGATCGCCAACCTTTCATTGGTATAAAATTACCGGTCTTCGATTCCTTGGCATATAAAGGTGAGCCAAATAAATAATTGAAGGCAAGGGACATCTCACAATTAAAATCATAAACCGCAGTGTTCCTAAACTCTACCGAAATAGCATTCACTCTGTATAAAAAATGAAGCTGGCTGTTTGTCACCTTATAATTATAATCCTTGAAATCGATAAGCCCCGAAATAGCAGCTGGCAGTATTTCACCGTTTTCATCAATACTGCGATTATCAAAAACCATGTGATCCAATTTTAACCTTATTGGGGGACCTATTGAAATAAGGAATTTCAATTCATGTGGAAAGCTTTTATAATTTATTGGCATAGAAATTATTACTGCGCCGCACCAGCTTTTATCCATAAGCTTGATTTTCAGACCTGAAAAATCTGTCTCGCCATCTTTGGGCAAAAGATTCCTTATTTTTTTCGCAGCAGTTCCAACCTCATTTTTATCTTGCGGAAAACTCCAGCCGTCCTCTGTTTGAGCAAATTCCGCTATTGATTTTTCACTGCTGTATTTCATAATAAGTAACGTGTCGTCGTCCCAATTTTCAGGTGAAAAATCAAAATTCCAATCATCTATACTGAGCGGCTCATCCTCCGTGATAAATTCAGCTTCGTCTCCTAAAGGATTCTTACCATGTAGCACAATAAAGGGCTGTGGGCTTAAAATTGCCCTTTTCAAAGCTCCTTTTACATTTCTGAATCTAAAATTATCCGATATTTCCAATGTTCTGAAATAGTCCTCGCCTTCCAGATATGTAACGATCAGACCATTTTCATTTACCGCCTGCTTTGGCATGGCGTTTTCATCAGCTACAAGGCTTATTTCGCTCATAATGCGATTTCTCAACGGAGCTAAATATATCGTGTCCAGCCTTTCCGCAATGTCGCCTCCCTGGGCATCAAGAGCTGATTTCGATGCGCCTAAGGGTAAAATGGGTATGGCTGTTTGCTCTCCGCTTTCCCCAAAAGGTATCTCCATAAACTCATAGCTTCGGTCCGAGGCTTTGGCAAAAAATGCCGAGCTTTGAGCCTGCGAATAGTATATCCCCTCAGCAGATACATACGAAGTATTGCCAATGGTATCGGTTTCTTTGTTCAGCATAAAATGTGCGCGGCAACCGGCTTTGAAGTATAAACTTGCGCCTTTGTCAAATTTTATATATTCAAGCCCGCCCGTGCCGGTCAATAACTCGCCATCACTGCTATCAATTTCAAACCTTCCGTTTGGGGTTAAATAATAGCGAAACTCGTCATTATACTTGAACTGCTTTTCACGGGCAAATACAAGTACCGCATCTTTCTTCCTCCCCAGCTTTAGGCTGATATTAGAGTTGAAAGCCACGGCAAAGCCTGTCTCGTAACTGCCCACAGGCAATTCAAAAAAACTGCGGTCATAATTTTCGGGATGCAGCACGTCTAAAGAGACATTGACATCAAAATGGTTTACGAGCGGTTTCAAAGGCAAAAAAGAGACTTGTGTTATATGTTTTCGGGCAGTCTGCTCTTCATTTTCCAAGGTATACTTAATATAAACGCCCAGACCACTTAAATCATTTATATGATGCAGACAAAATTTGAAGCAGCCAAGGTCCTTATCCAATTCAAGCCGTAAGGATTTTCCGAAGCAGCAATATTTACCCAATAAGCCGAACAGGAAGCCTCCGTCTGTCAGCAAAGCCTCATTCCCCTCTTCTGAAAATTCAAGCAGGCTTTCCGCTTCGATTTCAAAACAGTATCCATGAAGATTAAAAACCGCTCCGCTTGCAAGGCGGAAGCTTCTGCTCCCGATCCTAATCAGGTCTAAATCAACTTTTTCATTTTCATCCAGAAAAATTATTTTGTTTTTATTTGATTCAACATGACTCAATAGCTCTTCAAGTTCTTTTATTGATTCATAGCTGTCCCTGGTAATGATCAGTGAAAAATAATCTTTCGTAACTATATCCAAAAGAGTGACCGTTTCCGATCCTTTTTTTATAGCAACGCCGGGGTTTGATGTGTATAAAAATGATGTGTTCTTGAACAATTCGTTATGGTATAAATTGTCAATGCTGCATTTTAACCACTTACTCATTTGATTTCCCTCAAGATATATCTATTTTATCGCCTATATAAAGCGGAAGCAGTTTAATATTTTCTATTTTTCCCACTACTTCGCAACCGTTACGCGTAACTTTGATTTCGTTGTCAGCAAGTCCATATTCATTAGCTATATCTCCAACAGTTGAAAGCATCGTTACTGTTTTTGACACTCCGCAAACAAATATTTTAATTTGGGGGGTAATTTGCGCCCTCCCTCTAAAATATCCGCCTTTTAAATCTATTCCGGGCGCATTTGTGGCATTGTACTCAAAGAAGAATTTACTTCCCGTTTGCATCTCCGCAAAAGTCTTTGTCGAAAGCATAGATGGATTCCTGGACATAACCGGGTTTATGAAGGAATCAACTCTGGGGAATTTGGAATGATATGCAATGCTTACATACGGGCGTATTAAATCACTGCTGCCCAAATCAATAAATGCCGCAGCGCCCGCAGTTTCATATTTATAGGATACTACTTCTGACTTGGCATTAATCTCTACTACCGGTTGATTCATTAAATCTACATATTTTCCTCCGCCTAGCTGTTGCGCAAATGGATCTAAAAGCAATGAGCCGTCCCGATCAACTACCGTAAAGGTTTCATGCGTCGCCGCTACGTAGCCGTTTAGATACATCGAGTCCTTATTGTCAACAATATGCTGATATGCGCTGAAAGAAGCTTCAAGTATCAGACCCGGGAAAAGCTCCACCGTGCTTTTTTGCCCCTTGTGGCTATTATCAAAATAAAGGGCATAATAGGCAAACTCCTCTAAAGATTGGGGCATATTTTGCGCAATGGCAGCCCGTATCTCACGAATTGCGGCTACGGATGCACCATCCAGCTCCAGCTTTTTTATAAATGCAATATAGCTGTTCTTGATTTCTGTTCTGTCTTTGTACAAATTCCAGGTTGTTTTTGAAATCAAAATATAGGTTTCATTATTTTCTTTTATCACTTTGAAAACAGGCTCTTCTTCACCTACATTGCACTTATCTTCCGCCAAAGCAATTGGATTCTTCAACGGCACCACTATGTCTTCGGTTACCTTAAACGCAGGCGTTTGCGATTTGCAAATACCCATTCCGCCTTCAGCCGGGTAAACATATACGCATTGCTTTTTCAGCATTATTTCATTATTGTACATACCTCTTGTCTTTCCTGATGTAAAGGCCGCTTTTATTGAAGTTCTTTCATCTAAAGGGAAGGTGATGGTTTCAAAGCCTCTCCTTTCCGTTGAGAAAGTATAGTTTATATCGGAAGATGAAAGCATAAAGGAGTGAGGATAGTTCAAGCTGTCATACAGATGTATTTTAATGATATCGGCAAGAAATTCATTTTTAGAAAAAGCCACCGATTCAAGCTCCGGCACTGTTAATATTAATCTATGGCTCATGCTCTCTGCTGTTAAAAATATGCCGAATTCTTCCCGAAGGCGCAGCGTATAAGAATCGGGTGCACCGATGGACAGCGTTTCGGCGGGTATGCTCAACTGGAAGCATTTTTGCATGCTTGGCTTGGGCATAATTTTAGCCGATTTGTATAAAAGCTCTTCGCCTGAATAAAGCGATGCAATAAGGCCTGCTCCGGCATACATAAAAGACTCAAGGGTGATGTCACAAAGTATATTGTCAGACTTGCTTAATACTTCCAGCTTTTCTATTTCAGGTATGCTTGCGATAATTGAATATACCTCTCTCGAGAATAGTATCAGGTCGGCAAAGTTGTCATCATAAGAGCTGGAAACTTTCATTGTAATATTCTGCGCTTCGGAAATACCTAGTTCTTTAATGTCTATTTCATGTCTAAAGGGCACAATAATTACATTGCGGCTAATACTTGCGCCGGAGGCTTCAACCGCTGTAAATGAGACATCTATTTCTCTCGGAATCATATCTTTGCAAAAATAGTCTATATATATTTTTGTCGCTGATATATACTCTATTTTCAGAACTTTAAATTGTGAACTGTTCAAAGCCTGTACATTTTTTGACTTTACAGATGGTTCTGCTGTGGGTGAAACATGTATGTAATATGTATCATTAGGATTTGTGTCAAATGATATGTCTCCTGCCATCTGCCCGGCTGTCAGCGGAACCGAAGCACTTTCGGTACCTGTCGCATTTGAAATATAAATTGTAAATCTGTTTGAAGATGTTTGAGAATCCTTTGTTTCAAACTCTACATAATAGTTCATTTTTCCGGAAGACATCTCTACGCATTCAACTTTGGTAATATGAGGAGGCAGCTCCGCCATTTCATAATTCAACTTTTCCATAGAATATCCTCCTGATTATATATTATAATATTATCTGCTTTCGCCGCATTTTCTACATCTGTGCGCCATTCTTCACCGATGCCGTATTCATTTCTGTATTTAAGCATATAAGATTCCGCCGCCATTTTTTGCAAGTTATTATCTCCTACCAAAATTCCGTTTGCATAGAACGTACTGTCTTTATAATCGCCTGCATCCTGTTCCAGAACCAGATTATGAACCGTATCATCTTCAAAGATATAGCGAGTTATGTTCATAAGGATTTCGTAAGTTTCCCCGATAGTACTAATTCTGTACCCGCCCTCCAGGGTAAGTTCTTTTGCCGTAAGTATACCCTTTTCGGTTACAATAGGATGTTCGTCGGAAACAAATACTTCTTTTGATTCGGTTTCTATTCTTAGAAATCCTCTTTCTTCCCTTCCCGTTATTACATCTGCAATTTTTCGGCTGCCCTTTGGCGTCTGCACAGAATCTCCGACAAATATATCTTTTATTTTCTTTTCAGAACCGTCTGACATCTTTATCAGAGTATCCGGGTGCAGGCAGCCCCAAAATATTCTAATGAAAGGAATTTCTTTGCCATCGTTCGTTTCAGGTACAGTGAAACTCCTTATCAGCAGGGAATGTGGTTTATCACTGGGTTTATCTGTCCTTTTTCTGTAGAGCAGAACCAAGTTAAAATCAACATCAGCTGTTATTCCTGATGGGAAGGGATTCCTTCGTATCCAGGGAGTCTCTTTAAAATCCCACTCAAATCCCCTTTTGATTACAACATTACCGCTCTTCTCTTCATAAGGAGAGAAAGCTTTTGTAAATTCTTCAGCGGTGTTGTCATATTCAATTATTCCCCCGCCATCTCTCATAGATAATAAAAGCTGGGATTTCGGTCCCGGAACCTTAGAATTAGGCGTTATTACCTCTGAGAAAGTGTCTGCTGTATTAGAGAAAATGGCTTTACCTTTCAGCGGTATATAAAAATCATACGTTTTATTTTTGGGAACTTCGTAGTCGTTCTTTTCTCTGCCTGCAGCGCCTCTTGTGTAGCATATGTATATATGATCTGCGGGAGGAGTTCTTTTGGAACGGGGATCTTCTACAATTATTTCATTTAGCTGCTTTGCCTGTACCTCTGTTTCTCCGAGTTCTATTTGAGCAACTATTGCTTCTGCCGTTAACCGGTCATTAACAACTTGAGCCGCTGTAAGTACAGCCACTATATTGTTATACTTATGAATATCTCCTTCTATTAAATTGCTTGCAACAACTTTTTGTGCTCCGCCGAATGAAACAAAGGTTTTTCCTTCTTTCAAAAGCTCGAGCGTTTCACCTTTTTTATCGTAAATATCAAGTTTCAGAGAAAGCGACTGCGATGGACTTGTTACATTGAATTCGCCCTCAATCATATATTGATTAGGATACTTACCCAATTGACGTATAAATAGTCCATCGTGTAATGGGGGCTTATCGGAATTTGCTTCACATAAATTATAATTCGATTCTGTCTTGCTTCTTTCAAACATGCGCTTAAGTTGAGGAAAATCGTCTAAGTTCTCAAACATACTTTCCACTTTTTCATAGTCCTTCAGTTCGCTAAAATTAAGTTTTTTTTGATAATTCATACCTTACCCTCCTGTTCATCCTTCACACATAAGTTTCTTAACTCCATTAGTTATTATTGGTTCTAAAGCTTTATTCGATAATAATTGCTCTGTTACCTTCCGTATTGTAAATGATACTATAAAAGTGTACCAGCGGTGATAAACTTTTTCATTGACATTCACAGTCTATCTTTTACCAAACTTTTGTAAAAAAAAACACATGAAAATCGTTCAAATTTTCATGTGGATGTTCACATACAATTTGTCTAATTCCCCTATACTTATATTTTACTATTATTTCGTCAAAAAAACAACATAAGATCTCTTTTAATGGCAGTTTCTACAATTTTTGCAATATGGATTGTGTCTTGTTATCTAAATTTCATGGAGCATTTTCCCCTGTTTAATAATTTCTTTCATTTCATTCATTAAAATGATATTATGGTTATAAGTATTTTTAAACTTTTCAAGATGCCATTTGTTACAATAAAGGAAGTAATTAAGTGATTTATAAGCATCATACAAGGATGATAAAACTTCGTAATAACCAGTTTGCACTGTCAATTCTATCATTTCTGTATTACCTCTCGAGTTAATACAATTAATAGTAAGTTGCATGTTATTATCTTTCTCAACATCCATTCTATATGCCCCATCCATAAAGGGAAATTCAAAATTGATGTTTTGTGAATATCTGCATTCTATTAGATTATGTGACCACATCCCGAGCACTATTTCTGTAAAATCTGTCCAAGTACTACTAGGGAAACAATGCTCCTGACATGTAATATAAATTGTCGAAAAAATTTTTTTAGAGTCACTATACTTTAATAAATCATTATTAATAATAATTCTGAAATCGCTCATTTTAATCTCCATTCCGCGTGCCTTCGGGCACGGTACACATTGTAATGAAAGTGGTTCACACCTTCAAGTTTTCGTGTTACAATATATCTACTAAGGCATCCCGGCACCAATATTAGGTGCACCCACCCGTTTGCTAATGATGTGCAGATGCGCCTCGCTTTATCAAGGCAGGAATACCTCTTAAATGGTTCATCGTGTGAGCTTTGTTTTTGTGTCTGTACCACAATTTTAGCTTAATTTACTTTCTTTCACTCTATCTCCATCTCACAATCCTTCTAGTAGCAAGAGACTTCTTATGCCATTACTCAATTAATATGGAAATACTGTCTCTCTTCTATTGCCTTTAATATTGCAGCTTCTGACATTCCTTTAGGAAACTTATCTTTATTATCATCGCCACGTCCACCTCCTGGAGTATTGCCGGACATAATGTGATCCATATCTACCTTTACTTTTTTCCAAGATGGTAAACGATATTCTTCTATTAATCCTTCTTTCAAGTCAAAATTTGGTGCATTCACACATTCACAGAATTTAATGTATAATCAATAACCATTGGCGTTGTAACCGTTTCTCCTAGACCTAATATTATATCTGCCAGTAATTTCCCTATAATAGGAATCGCTTGTATAAATTCTCCCATTGGATCCGTATGCATTATTGAATTGTTTACACAATATGCATAAAGATTTTTACTTGTATTCCAGTATGTATCCTCAGCAAGGAATCGGCCTGTCGTCGGTTGATAGTAACGATCCCTCAGATAATACGTTCCACTGCACAAATCTTTATACTCCCCAGTATATCCAAACGGCTGATAGACTCCCTGATTTCCATATGCATCTTCACCAAAAGCATCATACCCATAGCTTTCATAAGTTCCGGCTCCCTTTTCTACACGTAAAGGACTTCCCAGTTCATCCAAAAGATATGATCGGCTTTTTCCCTCTCGTGGATCTTCCATTGCCGCCAGATTGCTATCCCAATAAAAATTTTTTGTAACTCCTTCTTCCCTGGTTTGGATCAGATTATGATATGGCGTGGTCAAATCCAATAGCAACTCTGTCCCGTCGTGCTTTATCAGTTGGTTTAAGCCATTGTAAGTATAGACACTCGGGTTTTCATCCTGATCCCAGAACTTCTCCATGCGGTTCAAAGCACCATATTCATAGCTATGTAGGACTTCTCCATCTTCCTGTTCCCTGATCAGGTTTCCCCGGTTATCATAGACATACTCCCTCCTATTGCTTCCCTTTAAACCTTCTTCCTGCATAACCATCAACTGGTTCAGGGCATTATAAGTATAAGCAGTAGTACTGCTCGCGATCATATCTTCTTTTCCCTGCCGGTTCCCAAAGGCATCATAAGTATAACGGGTCATCAGGGTATTGTCTCTGATTACCGCAGAGAGTCGCTGTAGGGCATCATATCCATACCGGTATTGATCTAATATCCCTTTCCAATCCTCATGGACCAGTTCCATCAACCGACCCGTCATATCATATTTCCAACTGATCTTAAGTTCTTTCCCAAAATCCTTCTCTACAAGCTGTCCCACCTGATCATAGCGGTAGGTGATTTCCTGTTCATCAGGGGTGTTCAGGTTCTGTAAGCGCAGATGATCATCATATTTATATCTGACCTTACGACCATCCGGATAGATAATACTTTTTTTCTCGCCTAACTTTCCCCATTCATAGCTGGTTTCCCTGCCCGCAGGATCGGTCACTTTCTCTATCCTTCCCAGAGTATCACGCTCCAGTCTGGTAGTTCCCAGCCAGTCCTGTATCTCGATAAGCTAACGCAGGGGATTATAGGTATAGAACACTTCCCTTCCAATCCCTTTCTCCTAGAATACCGCATCATATAATAAAAAATAAGGTTCGTTACTTTTGTTACCGGTAAATTACTTACTTTATTTTACACCTATTAAAAATCAAATTATACATTTTGAATTGACTATTTCATTCATCTCATCGTCATTAATTTTTTTCAATAATACTCCACAAAACTCATTTTGAGGTGTAAAAAGCAAAAAATTGAATTGGTTAATTTTATATGCTTTTATACTTTTTTCTTGTATACTATTTAGTGCCAAAATATCGTCATCGCTTTTTATTAGTAAGAAATCCTTCAATTGACTAATATTTGCATTATTCTCACTAAACTGCTCATCCCTTATTGTTATTATTCCTTCTTCAAAGATTATTTCTATATCTAATGATTCTTTAATAATATTTTCATCCTGAGCAAAAAAACTAACATATTCTAAGGTTCCATCTTTTGGATTAATAGCAATGTCAAGAGGTGGTTTTCGCTTATCCTCAAAAAAAATATGATAATTTTGCCCTGCTCTTTTATTCTTGGCGATTACCTTAAACAAGACAAGGCCCTCTCCCATTCCTTCAATTATTCTAAAATATTCCTTACTAATTAAAATATTTTCTATTTTCATCCGCTCACCTCTAGTATAACATTTGTGCATGGTACACAACTCCTGTTTGAGTGTTAATACCCAATTCCCAATTTCCATATGCTCCAAAATATCTTCCGGGCGACTGAGTCGCAATCTGTGACATAGCTTGATTTAATGACATAGAATAACTTTCTAATATAGTTTGACTTCGAATGCCAACACTCCAGCTTTCACTACCATATCTCGCAACATATTCTCCCATATGTTCTGTAGCATTTGCATTTGTCCATAGTGTGTTTGTTCCCGTTTGGAGATTAAGATAATTAATCTTGTTATCTAATTCTACTTTAAATGTTGCCGGAATTTCTGTATTGGGTATCTTATCTGCCGTACCTGTGATATTATCCCATATGGTTCCTGATTTTGTAGATGTGTTACCCTTTGCAGAAAGTTGGGGACTCGGTTTCAAAAGTGCACCCAAAAAATACATCGACATACCAGTTGAATAAACCTCTGCCATTTGAGGATCAAAATAAGGGCCTGCGTTAAAAGTGTACTGAATATAGAAAAAGTCACTTATTAGTTCAAGTGTTTTTGCTGGAGCATTTATAGTAAGCATCAGCATACTTATTGCCTTTACCCATGCACTATCTGATTCCTTTCCCACCGAAATCCAGTACTCTGCTTCTTCTACAGCTGTCCGATTGCCATAAATATCATCATCCTTCACCGATGTATGTCCACTTGGATCAATATACAAAATTGGGTTATTATTACAGTATGTATATAAATTCAAACTAAGCGGATCACCCATATTACCTTTATATGTATCCTCTGCAAGGAATCTGCCTGTTGCCGGAGAATAATATCTTGCTCTTAAATAGATGTTTTTCGTCTCCAAACAAGTAAACTCGCCAGTATATCCAAATGGCTGATAGACTCCCTGATTCCCATATACATCTTCACCAAAAGCATCATACTCATAGCTTTCATATGTTCCGTCTCTCTTCTCTACCCGTAAAGGACTTCCCAGTTCATCCAAAAGATATGAACAGCTTTTTCCCTCTCGTGGATCTTCCATTGCCGCCAGATTGCTATCCCAATAAAAATTTTTTGTAACTCCTTCTTCCCTGGTTTGGATCAGATTATGATATGGCGTGGTGAGATCCAACATCAACTCTGTCCCGTCGTGCTTTATCAGTTGGTTTAAGCCATTGTAAGTATATACACTCAGGTTTTCATCCTGATCCCAGAACTTCTCCATGCGGTTCAAAGCACCATATTCATAGCTATGTAGGACTTCTCCATCTTCCTGTTCCCTGATCAGGTTTCCCCGGTTATCATAGACATACTCCCTCTTATTGCTTCCTTTTAAACCTTCTTCCTGCATAACCATCAACTGGTTCAGGGCATTATAAGTATAAGCAGTAGTACTGCCCGCGTTCATCTCTTCTTTTCCCTGCCGGTTTCCAAAGGCATCATAAGTATAACGGGTCATCAGGGTATTGTCTCTGGTTACCGCAGAGAGTCGCTGTAGGGCATCATAGCTGTATTGATAATGGCCGCTTTCCTCCGGTAATCCCCTTCGTTCCTTCTCTATGGATATCCGGTTGCCCATGGCATCATATCCATACCGATATTGATCTAATATCCCTTTCCAATCCTCATGGACCAGTTCCATCAACCGGCCTGTTATATCATATTTCCAACTGGTCTTAAGTTCTTTCCCGAAATCCTTCTCTACAAGTCGTCCCACCTGATCATAACGGTAGGTGATTTCCTGTTCATCAGGGGTGATCAGGTTCTGTAAGCGCAGATGATCATCATATTTATATCTGACCTTACGGCCATCCGGGTAGATGATGCTTTTTTTCTCGCCTAACTTTCCCCATTCATAGCTGGTTTCCCTGCCCGCAGGATCGGTCACTTTCTCTATCCTTCCCAGAGTATCACGCTCCAGTCTGGTAGTTCCCAGCCAGTCCTGTATCTCGATAAGCTGACGCAGGGGATTATAGGTATAAAATACTTCCCTGCCGTCCTCGTAGTTGATCTGCTTAGGCTTTCCGTCAGGTGTATATGCATAAGTCGTTGTAAAGTTTTCCCGGTCTCGCTTCTTGATAACCCTGCCCAGGCTGTCATATTCATAGTACTCTGCTCTACCTAAGACGTCAAGGACAGCCTCTACCTGTCCCAGCGGATTCCGTTCATACTGGGTTGTCCGGATTTCTCCCTCTCCCTCCTGGCACATATAGATCATGTTGTCGCCGGAATCATAATGATAGATGGTTTTATTTCCCAAAGCATCGGTTACCTGAGAAAGCTTCCCGCTGGGGGTATACTGATACCGGGTGGTGTTACCATTTTCATCGGTTACAGACGTTACATTTCCCATCACATCATATTCATAGATGGTTTCCTGTCCCACGGTATCGGTGGTTCTGATGATCCGTCCCATACAGTCATAATCATAAGTCAGGCTGTAACCGTCCTGATTGGTTCTGGTTACTATATTACCATTCCGGTCATAACTGTAAGAAAGGGTCTTCCCATCAGGATAACTGATCTTCTCCACCTGGCCTCCGGGGTAATAGGTATAAAGTGTTTTTTCACCGGCAGGGTGGGTGATGGATTCTACCTGGCCATTGACATGATAGGTGTACCGGGTACGATTTCCCAGAGCATCCGTTTCCTCTGTTAAATCCCCTGCATCATTGTAGGTAAAGGTGCGGCTATTCCCTGCTGGGTCTGTAACAGCTGTCACTTTCCCCTGACTGTCATAACAATATCCCGTTCTTCCACCCGCACTGTCAATCGCCGCAATACAACGGTTCAGGGCATCATGTTAATACCGGCTCCCGCTGTCCAGAAACAGACGGGAACCGTTGTCCCTTAGTTGCCGAAGATAGTGACCAACAATAAATTTGCTGGTTTTATCTTTTAAGCAAATTCACATTCTAATACTAACTTTACTGCGTGGTCA
>JAVBSL010000034.1:0-67438 GCA_031556725.1 Lachnospiraceae bacterium
ATCTTTTATGAGAATGGCTTACGTTGTTACCAAAATGAACACCTTTACCACAAATATCACATTTAGCCATCTTTGCACCTCCTAACAATGCTTAATTAACAACAGTAGTATGATATCAGAAAATAAAATATAATGCAAGCATAAAATTCATTAAAAAATAAAAAATGACAATGCCGCAATTTAGTGTTTCATTTTTTTGGTAATAAGGTTATAATATAGGTTGTCAAGTTTTGTGAAAATGAAAAAGGAGGTCACCTATGAAAACTTCTTCTATGAATACACATATGGGAAACATTGAAATTGATAATGAAGTAATTGCTCAGTATGCCGGCTCGGTAGCAACCGAGTGCTTTGGCGTTGTGGGTATGGCAGGCATCAATGTGAAGGACGGATTAGTTAAACTTTTAAAAATGGACAGTATGACAAGGGGCATTACGGTAACAATTGAAAACAACAAATTGATTCTTGATTTTCATGTAATTGTTTCTTATGGCGTGAGCATTCTGGCAGTTTCCGATAACCTTATCAGTAATGTGAAATATAAGGTGGAAGAGTTTACCGGAATAGCAGTAGAAAGAATAAACATCTTTGTTGAAGGTGTACGAGTGATTGATTAAGGAGGATGAGTGTTGTGAGTAACAATACAATCAATGCACAACTGCTTTCAAAGATGTTTTTGGCAGGTGCAAAAAAATTAGAAGCCGGTAAAGAATGGATTAATGAATTAAATGTGTTTCCCGTTCCTGACGGTGATACCGGGACCAATATGACCCTGACAATCATGTCGGCGGCCAAAGAAGTGGCAGCTATGGAAAATGCCGATATGCTTACCGTATGTAAAGCAATCTCATCCGGATCGCTTCGAGGAGCAAGAGGTAACTCAGGTGTAATCTTGTCTCAGTTGTTTCGCGGTTTTACCAAAGTGGTGAGAGATTATGACGAAATTACCATTCCGGTTTTGGCAGATGCGTTGGACAAAGCAGTAGAAACCGCATATAAGGCCGTCATGAAGCCGAAAGAAGGTACAATATTGACAGTTGCCAAAGGCGGTGCCGAAAAGGCACGGGCGTTAGCTGACGAAGGTATTGAAGATATGGCCTACTTTATTGATGAAGTAATCAAGTATGCCGATGAAGTGCTAAGTAAAACTCCGGAGATGCTTCCGGTATTAAAACAGGCCGGAGTCGTTGACTCGGGAGGTCAAGGACTGATGGAAGTGTTAAAAGGTGCTTATGACATTTTCATGGGAAAAGAATTGGATTTAACCATATCCGATGCCAGAGCGGCAAGTGCTCAGAAGCCGAATCTGGATGCTCAGGCTGATATGGATATTAAGTTTGGTTATTGTACGGAATTTATCGTTATGCTGACCAGAAACTTTAATATTAAGCAGGAGATGGACTTTAAAGCGTTCTTAGAATCCATTGGTGATTCTATTGTGGTGGTGGCTGATGATGATGTGGTAAAAGTACATGTGCATACCAATGATCCCGGATTGGCCATTCAAAAAGCTTTAAAATATGGTGCTCTGTCTAATATGAAGATTGACAATATGCGGTTGGAGCATCAGGAGAAATTATTTAAAGAAGCCGAAAAAGCAAATGAGACGACTCCGGCAGAACAGCAGCCACATAAAGACATTGGATTTATTGCGGTATCGGTAGGAGCCGGCATTAACGAAATTTTCAGCGGCTTAGGTGTTGACTACCTGATTGAAGGCGGTCAGACCATGAATCCCAGTACCGAGGATATGCTTAATGCCATTTCTCATGTAAATGCCGATAATATTTATATATTGCCAAATAATAAAAATATTATTTTGGCAGCAAATCAGGCACAGATGCTGGTAAAAGATAAAAACATCATTGTTTTACCGACAAAAACGGTACCTCAGGGCATTACTGCAGTGATCAATTATGTTCCTGATCTGGGGATTGAAGAAAATACAGCAACTATGAATGAGGAACTGGTTAAAGTAAAATCCGGTCAGGTGACTTATGCAGTGCGTGATACCGTGATTGATGACAAAGAAATCAAGCAGGGTGATTACATGGGAATCGGTGATGCGGGAATTGTGGCGGTAGGCAGTGAAATGACAGAAGTGACTTATCAGATGATTCAAAATATGGCCGATGACTCCAATGAACTGATTAGTATTTATTATGGTGAGGAAGTTTCGGAGGAAGACGCTGAACAACTGCAGAAGCGGGTGTCAGAAGACTTCCCGGGGCATGATGTGGAGCTGCAGTATGGCGGTCAGCCAATTTATTATTATATTGTATCAGTTGAATAGTGGTTATGGCAGACGGCATGCGGAAGCATGTCGTCTCTTGACTTTTAAAAGGAAAAATGATATTCTGAATAGAACAAACGTTCTTTTGCGAAGGGATGGATATGACCAGGGATACAGATATCAGAGAAATCAAAGGCATCGGAGATAAAACGGCAGTATTGTTTCACAAGCTGTCTCTTTTTTGTGTTCGTGATGTTTTGACCTTTTATCCCAGAGATTATGATACTTATGGGGAACCTATCCGAATGGATCAGGTCAGGGCCGGAGAAATAAACACTTTCTATGGCACAGTGTCCGGAATTATCCAGAAAAAGAAAATCAGAAATCTGATTATTATAAATACCCGTATTCAGGATGGAAGCGGAACCGTTTCCCTTACCTTTTTTAACATGCCTTATCTGGTTAATATCCTAAAACCGGGGATGCGCTATGTTTTTCGAGGAAATGTGCAAAGAAAAGGTACAGAACTTATTATGGAACAGGCGAAGATATTTAAGATTGATGAATATCAGGCGCTGAAAGGAAGCCTGCAGCCAAGATATCCACTGACAGCAGGTCTTACCAACAATGCTGTCATTAAGGCGGCCAAGCAGGTGCTGTCTTTGTATCCTTTTGAAGAAGATCATATTCCGGCAGATATTAAAACCAGATATGGATTAGTGGATTACAGGCAGGCTGTGGAAACGATTCATTTCCCTCAAAGTCTTGACGAACTATGTCTTGCCAGAAGACGCCTGGTGTTCGATGAATTTTTCCTTTTTATTATTGCAGTACGAAGAATGCGGGAGCAGACGCAGGCTTTGGAAAATACTGCGGTAATGCTTGAAGCGGCGGATACGGGACGGTTACTGGAGGCCTTGCCTTACCAACTGACCAATGCCCAGTCAAAAGTATGGGAAGAAATTAAAAATGATTTGTCCGGCCCTTTTGTTATGAATCGGCTGATTCAGGGGGATGTAGGATCCGGAAAGACTATTTTGGCTTTTTTATCCCTGCTGATGTGTGTGGTCAATGGTTATCAGGGTGCGATGATGGCACCTACCGAAGTATTGGCCATGCAGCATTTCACTGCCCTTATGGAGATGACAGAAGATTACGGTCTACCTTTTATGCCGGTATTGCTGACGGGATCCATGAGTGCCGCTGAAAAAAGACAGGCCTATGAAAAAATCCGCAGTGGAGAAGCTAATGTTATTTTAGGTACTCACGCTTTGATTCAGGAGAAGGCAGAGTATTCTAATTTGGGACTGGTGATTACTGATGAACAGCACCGGTTTGGGGTCCGGCAAAGAGAATGCCTGGCGGGAAAGGGGGAAAATGTCCATGTATTGGTGATGAGCGCAACCCCCATTCCCCGAACCCTGGCAATTATTTTATACGGAGATCTGCATTTGTCAGTAATCGATGAATTGCCCGCTAATCGGTTGCCGATCAAGAATTGTGTAGTAAATACTTCCTATCGAGAGACAGCCTACAAATTTATTGCAAAAGAAGTGGCAAACGGCCGACAGGTTTATATTATTTGTCCGATGGTGGAAGAAGGCGAATTGGAAGGGGTGGAGAATGTAACCGACTATGCCGAAAAACTAAAACAATTGCTGCCGCAGCAGATTCAAATTGCGCCTTTGCACGGGAAAATGCGGCCGGCTGAAAAAAAGCGTATTATGGAAGAGTTTGCGGCACATAATATTGATGTTATTGTATCAACAACGGTAATCGAAGTGGGAATCAATGTTCCAAATGCAACGGTAATGATGGTTGAAAATGCGGAACGCTTTGGTTTGGCACAGCTTCATCAGCTAAGAGGCCGGGTGGGCCGCGGCAAACACCAGTCATATTGTATTTTTGTCAGTGGCTCGGAAAGTAAAGACACCATGAAACGGCTGGAGATATTAAATCAATCCAATGACGGTTTTTTTATTGCCGGTGAAGATTTGCGGCTGCGGGGACCGGGGGATTTGTTCGGAATCAGGCAAAGCGGTATTATGGATTTTAAGATCGGTGATATATATCAGGATGCCGGTATTTTAAAGGAAGCCAGCGAAGCGGCTGAACAGATATTGCGGGAAGAGGATGGATTGGAACAGGCCGACAGACAATATTTAAAGAAATATATTGAGGAAGGTCTGTTGAAATTTGTTGACTTTAGAACCATCTGACAGTAAGATATAAATTGGAAAATTGTTCAAAGCTTAGAAAGGAATACTTATGGCGAAAGTTGCAATTGTAACAGACAGTAATAGTGGAATTACGCAAAAACAGGCTGAAAAACTGGGTATCTCGGTGTTGCCCATGCCTTTTATGATTAATGAAGAAACTTTTTTTGAGGATATATCCCTTTCCCAGGAAGACTTTTATGTAAAACTGGAATCGGGAGCAACGGTAGTGACCAGCCAGCCGTCACCGGAAAGTGTTATGAAATTATGGGACAATCTGCTGACAGAATATGATGAAATTGTACATATCCCCATGAGTAGCGGACTCTCGGGTTCCTGTCAGAGTGCCTTGATGCTGGCTGAAGAATATAAAGGAAAGGTTCAGGTAGTAAATAACCTGCGCATCTCGGTGGTACAAAGGCAGTCGGTGCTGGATGCCCTGAATCTGGTCAATCAGGAAAAAAGTGCGGTCTGTATTAAAGAAATTCTGGAGCAGGATAAATATAATTGCAGCGTTTATATTATGCTGGACACTTTATCTTATTTGAAAAAAGGCGGCCGCATCACTCCCGCGGCAGCGATGCTTGGAACAGTGTTAAAAATCAAGCCGGTGTTGCAGATACAGGGCGACAAGCTGGATGCTTTTGCCAAAGCCAGAACCGGTAATCAGGGGAAAACGCTGATGATAAATGCAATCAAAAATGATATGATGAATCGGTTCGGCGGAGCAGACGCCGAACATGTAAGGCTGCAGATTGCGCACAGCTGGAACGAATCCGCAGCAGAGCAATTAAAAGAAGAACTGATGGAAATATTTCCGGGAATTGAGATTCGTATCGACCGGCTGTCACTTAGTGTAGCCTGCCATATCGGACCGGGTGCGCTGGCCATTGCCTGCACACAAAATTTGCAATACATTTGAGAATAAGCAGAAGAGAGGTTTTAACCATGGCTTCACCTACCAACACCTATGATGCTTCCAGTATTACCGTTCTGGAAGGATTGGAGGCAGTGCGGAAACGTCCCGGTATGTATATCGGAAGTGTTTCCACCAAAGGCTTGAATCACCTGATATATGAAATTGTAGACAATGCGGTCGATGAACATCTGGCCGGTTTCTGTTCCCGGATCCGGGTTATTTTGGAAGCCGACGGTTCGGCCACCATTGAAGACAACGGACGCGGTATTCCGGTAGGAATGCATGAAAAGGGCGTCAGTGCGGAAAGGCTGGTATTTACCACCCTTCATGCCGGCGGTAAATTTGATAATACAGCTTATAAGACCAGCGGCGGTCTCCACGGTGTGGGTTCGTCGGTGGTAAATGCTTTGTCCACATCTTTGATCGTGCGGGTAAAAAACGGCGGTCTTATTTATGAAGACCGGTATGAGCGAGGAAATCCCATTGTAGAGTTAAAAGACGGATTGCTGCCGGTAATCGGAAAGAGCCGTGAAACCGGTACCACCATTAGTTTCCTGCCGGATGATACTATTTTTGACAAAACCCGGTTTAAAGAAGAGGATGTGAAAAGCCGCCTTCATGAAACGGCTTATTTAAATCCGGAACTGACCATTGTGTTTGAAGACCGGCGGAAGGAAGAACCGGAGATTATCGAATTTCATGAACCGGAAGGTATTACCGGATTTATCAAGGACATGAACAAGTCCAAGGAAGTCATCCATGATATTATTTATTTTAATGGTGAAAGCGAAGGTATATCCGTGGAAGTGGCCTTGCAGTATGTCAATGAGTTCCACGAAAATGTTCTGGGATTTTGTAATAATATTTATAATGCTGAAGGCGGTACTCATCTGACCGGTTTTAAAGCCACCTTTACCAACGTGATCAACAGCTATGCCAGAGAATTGAATATTTTAAAAGATAAGGATGCCAATTTTACCGGTGCCGATGTGCGCAACGGCATGACGGCAGTGGTATCGATCAAACATCCTGATCCCCGCTTCGAAGGACAGACCAAAACCAAGCTGGATAACCAGGATGCCGCCAAGGTGGTGGGTAAGATTACCAGTGATGAAATCAGCCGCTATTTTGACCGTAATGTGGAAACTTTAAAGAATGTCATCGGATGTGCGGAAAAAGCCGCTAAAATCCGTAAGACCGAAGAAAAAGCCAAAACCAATATGCTCACCAAGCAGAAGTTTTCCTTTGATTCCAACGGAAAACTGGCTAACTGTGAGTCAAAGGATGCTTCCAAATGTGAAATCTTTATCGTGGAAGGGGATTCTGCCGGCGGCAGTGCCAAAACCGCCAGAAACCGTGCTTACCAAGCTATTTTACCCATCAGAGGAAAGATTTTAAATGTGGAAAAGGCCAGTATCGATAAAGTTCTTGCCAATGCGGAAATCAAAACCATGATCAATGCTTTCGGGTGCGGTTTTTCGGAAGGATATGGCAATGATTTTGATATTACCAGGCTGCGTTATGATAAAATCATTATCATGGCTGATGCCGATGTGGATGGTGCCCATATATCTAATCTTTTGTTAACACTATTTTACCGTTTTATGCCGGAATTGATTTTTGAGGGACATGTTTATATTGCCATGCCGCCCCTCTATAAAGCTATGCCGTCCAAGGGCGAAGAAGAGTATCTGTATGATGACAAGGCCTTGGAAAAGTACCGTAAAAAGCACAAAGGTCCTTTTACCTTGCAGCGATATAAAGGTTTGGGCGAGATGGATGCCATCCAATTGTGGGAAACTACACTGGATCCGGAAACCAGAATGTTAAAACAGGTAGAAATAGAAGATGCCCGAATGGCATCAGAGGTTACCGAGATGCTGATGGGAACCGAAGTACCTCCCAGAAAAGCATTTATTTATGACCATGCGGTTGATGCGGCACTGGATATTTAAGAATCGATAACAGGAGAGTAACAAAAATGGATGACAGAATCATTAAAACAGAATATTCCGAGGTCATGCAAAAGTCCTTTATTGATTATGCCATGAGCGTCATTGTCGCCAGAGCCCTGCCCGATGTGAGAGACGGTTTAAAGCCGGTACAGCGCAGGACCCTTTATGATATGCATGAACTGGGAATTAAATATGACAAGCCTTATCGTAAGAGCGCCCGTATCGTAGGAGATACTATGGGTAAATACCATCCCCATGGCGACAGTTCCATATATGAATCCCTGGTAGTCATGACCCAGGAGTTTAAAAAAGGCCTGCCTTTGGTAGACGGACACGGTAATTTCGGTAATATCGAAGGTGACGGTGCCGCTGCCATGCGTTATACCGAAGCCAGACTGGAACAGATTACTCAGGAAGCTTTTTTAGCTGATCTTGATAAGGATGTGGTGGATTTTATCCCTAACTTTGATGAAACCGAGAAAGAACCGTCGGTTTTACCGGTTAAGATCCCCAATCTGCTGGTAAATGGCTCCGAAGGAATCGCAGTAGGTATGGCAACCAGTATCCCCCCTCATAATCTGGGCGAGGTGGCAGAAGCTACCAAAGCTTATATGCAGAATGAAAACATAACCACCAGGGAATTGATGAAATATATCAAAGGACCGGATTTTCCCACCGGTGGTATTGTTATTAATAAAGATGAACTGGAAGAAATCTACACCACCGGAACCGGTAAGATCAAGGTTCGCGGTAAGGTGGAAATCGAACGGGGCAAGGCCGGTAAGACCAATCTGGTTATTTCGGAGATTCCCTATCCCATGATCGGTGCCAACATTTCCAAGTTTTTATCCGATGTGGCGGCTCTGTATGAAACCAAAAAGACCCAGGATATTGTTGATATCTCCAATCAGATATCCAAAGAAGGAATCCGTATCGTTATTGAATTGCGTAAGGATGCCGATATTGAGAATTTTACCAATTTGCTATATAAGAAGACCAGACTGGAAGATACTTTTGGGGTCAATATGCTGGCAATTTCCCATAACCGTCCGGAAACCATGGGATTAAAGCGGATTATTAAAGAAAATGTTGATTTTCAATTTGAAGTTGCCCGCCGAAAATACACCACCTTGCTGGAAAAAGAACTGGATAAAAAAGAAATTCAGGAAGGCTTGATCAAGGCCTGTAATGTAATTGACCTGATTATCGAGATCCTGCGCGGCTCCAAAGACCGTGCCATGGCCAAGGCCTGTCTGGTAGAAGGCAAGATCGATGGAATCAAATTCCGCTCCAAAGAATCCAAGATTATGGCAGCACAGCTTAATTTCAGCGAAAAGCAGGCCAATGCGATTTTGGAAATGCGTTTATACCGTTTGATCGGTCTGGAGATTGAAGCCCTGATCAATGACCATGAAGAAACCATGGCCAATATCTACCGTTACGAAGATATTTTAGAGCGCAAAGACTCCATGGCTCAGGTTATCATGAATGAATTGGATGATATTAAGCGAAAATACGGACGTCCCAGAAGAACGGCTATTGAAAATATGGCAGAAGCCGTTTACGAAGAAAAGAAAGTGGAGGAGATGGAAATCATCTTCCTGATGGACCGCTTCGGTTATGCCAAAACCATCGATGTACCTACTTATGAACGAAATAAAGAGGCCGCTGACGCCGAGAATAAATATGTATTTCCCTGTAAAAATACCGGTCGTGTCTGTATTTTTACCAATACCGGTCAATTGCATACGGTTAAGGTTATGGATTTACCCTTCGGTAAATTCCGGGATAAAGGAATTCCAATTGATAATGTCAGCAACTATAGTTCGGAAAAAGAAACTATGGTTTGCATTACCAGTCAGACTCATTTAAATCTTTACCGGGTGATATTTGCCACCAGACAATCTATGCTGAAGGTGGTGGATGGCGGTGAATTTGATGTGGCCAAAAGAACAGTTGCGGCAACTAAGCTGCTGGAAGGTGACGAAGTAGTCAGCGTAACCATTCTGGATAGCCAGCGGAATATCGTTTTACAAACAGCAGAGGGCTTTTTCCTGCGGTTTCCTGTGGAAGAAATTCCTGAAAAGAAAAAAGGTGCGGTAGGTGTCAGAGGGATGAAACTGAATGCGGCAGATTCCGTGGAAGCAGTATACTATACTCAGAATTCCGTTGAAACGGTGATTGAATATAACGGCAAAGAAATGGAATTAGGGAAACTAAAACTGGGAAAACGAGATACCAAAGGCGTTAAGGTGCGTAAATAATGAGAGTAATAGCAGGAAGTGCAAGGAGTTTGAAACTGGTCACACCGGAGGGGCGTGATACCCGTCCCACTACCGACCGGATTAAAGAAACCCTTTTTAATATGCTTCAGCCGGACCTTCCGGGGAGTGTGGTGTTCGATCTGTTTGCCGGCAGTGGTGCTTTGGGAATCGAAGCTTTAAGCAGAGGTGCCAAACATGCCTATTTTGTGGAGAATAATGGAGAGGCCTTTCGGTGTGTTCAGGAAAATGTCCGCTTTACCAGAATGGAAGATAAAGCAACATTATTAAAGCAGGATGTTTTGAGTGCCATTGGCTTTATAAATGAAAAAGCCGTTGATTTGATTTTTATAGATCCGCCCTATGAAAAGGGCTATGAGGAAAAAGTACTTCGATTATTGGTACAGTCGGAGGCAGTTACGACTGATACCCTGATTGTTCTGGAAGCTGCTTTGGCAACCGACTGTAATGAGTTTTTACCAGACGGGTTCGCCGTAGTGAAAGAAAAAATCTATAAAACCAATAAGCATTTTTTTATCAAAAGAAGAGAAGGGAACTGAATGATTATGAAAATTGCGATATACCCGGGCAGCTTTGATCCGCTGACATTAGGACATATGGATGTGATACATCGTGCAGCTAATATGTTTGATGAATTAATTGTCAGTGTTTTGAATAATAAGGAAAAGAGTCCATTGTTTTCCGTGGAAGAACGTGTTAATATATTAGAGGAAGCAACGAAGGATATGCCCAATGTCAGAATCAGTTCCTTTAGCGGGTTATTGATCAATTATGCCAAGGAAAATAATGTACATGTCATTATCAGAGGTTTGCGGGCAATCACCGATTTTGTATATGAATTACAGATTGCACAGACCAATCATGTTTTATCAAACGGGGAAGTCGACACCGTATTTTTAACAACCAGTCTGGAATATGCTTATTTGAGTTCTTCCAGTGTAAAAGAAATTGCTAGTTTTGATGGGGATATATCTATGTGTGTTCCCCCTTTTGTAGCAGATGCGGTATACCGAAAATACGGTTTACGGCAAGAGAAATAGAAGAGGAAAGGCATGGTTATTAAATGAGCAGTAGGATCGAACAATTAATTGATGAAATCGAAGAATACATTGAAGGCTGTAAGTATCAGCCTTTGTCCAATACAAAGATTATTGTAAATAAAGAGGAAATCGACGAACTGATCAGAGAGCTTCGGATGAAGACACCGGATGAAATTAAACGGTATCAAAAGATTATCACCAATAAAGAAGCCATTTTAAATGATGCCCGGATGAAAGCGGAAGCACTGATTAATGAAGCCACGATTCATACCAATGAATTGATTAATGAGCACGAAATTATGCAGCAGGCTTATGCCAAGGGTAATGAAGTGGTAACATTGGCCAGCAGACAAGGACAGGAAATTCTGGATGCGGCCATTATGGAGGCCAATAACGTCCGAGCGGCGGCAATGCAATATACCGATGAGATATTGGCCAATCTGGAAACCCTTCTTAATCAAACAATGAACAGTACCATGTCGCACTATGACAGTTTTATGAATAATTTGAACAGCTATGCGGATGTGGTCAGAACCAATCGGATGGAACTGAATCCTCCGGAAGTGGAATTACTGGACGAAGCTTCCATGGCCGCCATCCCGGATGATGATGAAGACAATTTTGAAACTGTATCTCTGGACTTATTGTAATTGAAGAAAAAATAAAAATACCGGTTGTTTTTCAACCGGTATTTCATTTGGAGATGAGCGTTTGAAGAAAATTATTTTTTTTATTTTAACGATACTCTTTATGATGAACGGCATACCGGTGCAGGCTAACGAGCCGGTAATCATTGTGCTTGATCCCGGGCATGGGGGCGAAAACCTGGGGGCGGAATACGGTGATTATGTGGAAAAGGACATGACCATGGTGGTTGCCAAAGCCATGAAGGAGGAATTGGAAAAATATGAGGGTGTTACCGTATATTTAACCCATGAATCTGCCGAAACGGATATGAGTTTGAAGGAAAGAGCCGAATTTGCCAAAGAAAAAAATGCGGATTTTCTTTTTTGTCTGCATTTTAACATGTCTCTTGACCATAATTTATTCGGTGCGGAGGTATGGGTATCTGCGTTTGATGATTTTTATGCAAAAGGATATGGTTTTGCAGAGATTGAGATGAATCGGCTAAGTGAGATGGGACTGTATTCCCGGGGGATCAAAACCAGATTAAACGATAAGGGTGAGGACTATTACGGGATTATCAGAGAAAGCAGGGAAATAGATTTAAATACAGTTTTGATTGAGCATTGTCATCTGGATCAGGAGCGTGATAAGGTTTTTTATACCCAGGGAGATTTACAATTAGAAGAGTTTGGCCGGCTGGATGCTACTGCGGTGGCACAATATTTTCGGCTTAAGTCACCAGAGCTGGGAAAGGATTACAGTGATTATCCGATTCCTGTTGTGCCGGTACCGAAACAAGTGGTGAAACCCGACCTGACACCGCCGGATGTGTGTGCGCTTAAAATGGATTCTTTGGATGAAACTACCGGTAAGGCAGTATTTACTTTAACGGCGAAGGATACTGACAGCTGTGTGTTATACTACACTTACAGCCTGGACGGCGGGGCCAGCTATGCGGATTTGGAACCTTTTCCGAAAGAGGCGGAAGATATTACTTTTACGGTGGATTTACCCTTTGAAAAAGACATTATTTTTACCGGAGCAGCTTATAATGCATATGACCGGATAACAGAAAGTGATGCCATTGAAATAACGGCCCTTTCCAGCCCGCAGAAGGAAATGACAGAGCCGGAAGAAGCCGAAATATATGAAGAAATTTCTTTGTCGGAGTTAGCCAAAGAGTTGGAGCAGGATCAGGAAAATGCCAAACAGGGCTTTCAAACCTATCAAATTATTATGATCATTATCGTCAGCCTGATGGTTTTGGTAATGACGATACTGGTATCCAGAATTATTTTAAGCAGGAAAAGAGGTCGTTAAAATGAAAGAATGGTTAAAAAATCTTTGTGAAAAAACCAATATGCCTGAGGAGGTCACTGAATATATCATGATGGTTGGAAACAACCGAACGGAAATGGACGATGGCCTTTCCGTACTGGCGGCACGTTTGCGGGAAGCGGAGGATACCTATCGGATTTATCAGAAAAAAGGGATTTCGGATCAGATATTTTATGATACCATGGCGTGTTTTTCCCGTTTTGTCAAGGAATATAAAGAAAGCTTTGGAAAATATGGCTTTGACAGAGATTTCTGGATTACCAGGCAATTGTCCGGGGTATTGTTTCGAATCGGTGAACTGGAATACGAAATGGTAAAGGAGCAAGGCGAGGATGTGATATCGGTACACATTCCCTCCGATGCTCATATTGACAGTGAACATACAGGACAATCTTATCTGGAATCGGTGGATTTCTTTGCCCGTTATTTTCCGGAATATCATTACAGGGAATATATCTGCGGTTCCTGGATGCTGTCACCGGCATTAAAGGAAATCCTGCCGGCTGAATCCAATATTATCCGGTTCCAGGAGGCATATGATATCTATGAATGGGATAAGGAATCGGATGAGTACAAGCAATGGATATTTAAAGACCGTTCCCTTTCGCTGGAGCAGGTTCCGCAGAACACTTCACTCCAGCGAAAGGCCAAAGCTTATCTGCAAGCCGGCGGTTTGATCGGCGAAGCAATCGGCCGGCTAAAAAAGGAATATACCGTAGTAAAGTAAAGCCAATGCGGTAAGAACCAGTTTGTGCAGGAGATAAGCTTTCATGGATAAATCGGTATGCCGGATACAACTGTTGGTTTGTGCCAGGCATGACAAACCGCCAAAGGATAACAGAACTAAGACGGCACCGGGATTGCTGTTTCCCATAACCTGAATTCCGCTGGTAATTTCCAGAAAGCAATTAAAGAGACCGGATAAGTGACTTTCCCCTAATAACATCATAGGGACAATGTTTAACAGGTTAAAAAAAATCATATACCCCCCCAATTTGGTAATCCCCTCCATTCCGGCAGTAATGGAATCATCCAAAGCTTCCAGTAATCCGGAGGGAGGCACATCAGCCACAGCGGTCAGGCTTGAAGCACTCAGCTGATGGCGGTAAAGGGTATGACGAAGCAGGAGACCGTAGAGCAGCGGCAATCCATACATACCGAAAAGATAGGGAACCGTTTCATGTAAAGAAAGTGTTGTCAGAACAAAACCGGTAAAATAAATAGGACCGATATTATTGCAGAAGGCTAACAGGTAAGAAGCCTGGGTTTTGGTGATTTTATGCCGGGAATATAAATCGGCAACTACCCTTGCCCCCATGGGAAAACCGCATAGGAATCCCACTGCAACAGCATAAAGCATAGGTGATGGGAAAAGTTTTTCAGTCAGATTCATCCGGATCATGATTCCGGAAAGAACCATAAAGGGAAGCAGGGTAGGAACCATTTTTTGAAACCAGAGATTTAAGCCGGTTAATGCATAGTTCAGACAAAGAACCGGATAGCGCAGCAGGAAGGTGGTCAGTATCAGAAAAGATAGTAGAAGTAAAGCGGTAGATACTGTTTTCTTCATGTTTTATCATGTCCCCTTCAACCTTGTTAGTTATATGTATGCATTAAAATGAAGAATTAAAACCCGGTTGTCAGATGTCCGGGATGTGTATATAATGAAATGATGAGACTGGATAAATTTTTATGTGAAATGAATATCGGAACCAGAAGTCAGGTGAAAGCATTGCTGAAGCAGGGACTGGTAAGTGTCAATGGGCAAAAGGCGGTCAAACCGGAGCAGCAGATTGATACCGTAAAAGATCAGGTTATCTATCGGGGTGAGATACTTTTTTACGAAGAATTTGTTTACTATATGCTTCATAAACCTGCAGGGGTGGTTTCAGCAACGGTGGATAAACATGACCAAACTGTCCTTGATTTGCTGCCGGTAAAGGATGTCTTCCCGGTTGGCCGATTGGATAAGGACACCGAAGGATTACTGCTTTTAACCAATGACGGAGAGCTGGCTCACCGTCTGTTGTCTCCGAAGAAGCACGTGGAGAAGACTTATTATGTTCAAATAGAAAAAGCCTTGTCCTCAGAAGCTGTCCGGCAATTGGAAACCGGTGTTGATATCGGTGAAGAACGTGATACATTACCGGCCAAGGTTTTGGTACTGTCGGAAAAAGAAATCCGGCTGACGATTACCGAGGGTAAGTTCCATCAGGTGAAACGGATGCTGCAGGCTGTAGACAATCAGGTACTATATTTAAAGCGGCTGTCGATGGGATCTTTGGTATTGGATGAAACATTAGAAAAAGGGCAGTTCCGCCGGCTATATGCAGAGGAAGTGCAAAAGTTGAAAGAAGGAAGATGATGTTAGAAAATATACAGGCACTATTGTTTGACTTGGACGGAACCCTGGTGGATTCCATGTGGATTTGGAAAGAAATCGATATCGAATATCTGGGGCGTTTCGGGATTCCGGTGCCACCTGATCTGTCCGCGGCAGTTGAAGGGAAAAGTTTTACCGAGACAGCCGCTTATTTTAAAGAGCGTTTTGCACTTAAAGATGATATTGAAGCCATTAAGCGGGATTGGAATGAAATGGCCTGGGAAAAATATACCTCTCAAATACCGCTGAAGCCCGGAGCCCTGGACTTTTTGCATTATGCCAAAGAAAAAGGACTGAAGATGGGCATTGCCACCAGTAATTCGGTTGAATTGGTCAAACAGGTGGCGGATGTTCACGGTCTCCATGATTATTTTTCGGTAATCAAAACAGCTTGTGATGTCAAACGGGGAAAACCGGCTCCGGACATATATTTGTTGGCCGCCAGTGAGCTGCAGGTAGCACCGGAGCATTGTCTGGTATTTGAGGATATTGTTCATGGGATCCAGGCAGGCAAAGCAGCCGGTATGAAAGTTTGCGGTGTAGAAGATGATTATTCGGTTTCCCAAAGAACAGAAAAAATAAAATTGTGTGATTATTATATCTATCATTATGATGAGATACCGAGGTGTATATGACCGGATTTTTACCCATATCCAGAGCCGATATGCTGGAAAATAATATTGAACAGTTAGATTTTGTATACATAAGCGGGGATGCCTATGTGGATCATCCTTCTTTTGGTCATGCGGTAATCAGCCGTGTCCTTCAGGTCAACGGCTATACCGTGGGAATCATTGCCCAGCCGGACTGGAAGGATGAGAAAAGTGTCTGCATCCTGGGAAGACCCAGGCTGGCTTTTCTGATTTCTTCGGGCAATATGGATTCCATGGTAAATCATTACTATGTCTCCCGCAAAAAAAGAGAAAACGATGCTTATTCCCCCGGCGGTATTATGGGAAAGCGGCCTGATCATGCGGCTACGGTATACGGCAATCTGGTGCGGAAGGCCTATCGGGATGTGCCCATCATATTGGGCGGTATCGAAGCCAGCCTGCGCCGGCTGGCTCATTATGATTACTGGAGTGACTCTTTCAAAAGATCTATTTTACTGGACAGTCAGGCCGATATCCTTTCTTACGGAATGGGAGAGCGTTCCATTGTTGAAATTGCCGATGCCCTGAACAGTGGAATTGCTGTTAAGGATATCAGCTTTATTAAAGGATGTGTATATAAGACCAAAGACCTTTCCGGAATCTATGACAGTATCCGGCTGCCGGATTATACCGATATGAAAGAACATAAGGAAATATATGCGGATAGTTTTAATGTGCAATATGAAAATACCGATGCCATTACCGGCAAGACTTTAATTGAAGCTTATCCTAACGGCATTTATGTGGTTCAGAATCCCCCTTCCCCCCCTTTGTCTACGGCGGAGATGGACCGGGTATACGAACTGCCTTATATGCGGACATACCATCCTTCTTATGAACGGTTGGGAGGCGTACCGGCTATTACGGAAATCAAGTTTTCCCTGACCAGCAACCGGGGCTGCTTTGGCGGCTGCAGCTTTTGTGCATTGACCTTTCACCAGGGACGGACCATTCAGGTGCGAAGTCATGGATCTATCATTGCCGAAGCAGAACAGATTATTGCAGATAAGGACTTTAAGGGCTATATTCATGATGTGGGCGGTCCAACTGCTAATTTTCGTCATCCTTCCTGTGAGAAACAGCTTACCAAAGGGGTATGTAAGAACCGGCAATGCCTGTTTCCGGCACCCTGTAAAAATCTGAAAGCCGATCATCAGGACTATTTAAGCCTGCTTCGTAAGCTGCGGGAACTCCCCAAGGTAAAAAAGGTCTTTGTCCGTTCGGGAATTCGTTTTGATTACCTGCTGGCTGACACCGATGACACTTTTTTCAAAGAACTGGTGGAGCATCATATCAGCGGACAGCTTAAAGTGGCGCCTGAACATATCGCAGATCCGGTCCTGTCTAAAATGGGTAAGCCGGAAAATAAAGTATATGAGCGTTTTATTGAAAAATATAAAAAACTGAATGAATCGATGGGGAAAAAGCAATTCGTGGTACCTTATCTGATGTCTTCCCATCCCGGTTCCACCTTAAAAGAAGCGGTGGCACTGGCGGAATATCTCAGAGATTTGGGTTATATGCCGGAACAGGTGCAGGATTTTTATCCCACCCCTTCCACCATATCCACGGTAATGTATTATACCGGTCTGGATCCAAGAAATAAGAAACCGGTATATGTATGCCGCAATCCTCACGAAAAAGCTATGCAAAGGGCACTGATCCAGTATCGCAATCCGAAAAATTATGAATTGGTTCTGGAAGCACTTCGCAAAGCCGGCCGGGAAGACTTAATCGGTTTTGAGAAACACTGTCTGATCAAACCAAGAAAATTAAAACATGAAAAACAGGGTGTAAAAAAGAATACCACCAAAGTAAGTACCCAAAAGAAGAAAACCATCCGCAATACTCATAAAAAGAGCAGATGAAAGGGCAAATATGAAAAAGACTGTAAAAATAAGAAAAGGCGATTTCGGCTATATCCGTCACCAGAGAAAAGTAACCATATTACGGACAATTATTATGCTGGGTATCTCTTTAGGCGTATTTGCGGTCGGATACTTCTATAACGGCCGGGATATTAAAAACGTCCTTACCATTGTAGCCGTGTTAGGTCTTTTGCCGGCATCTAAAAGTTTGGTGAATGCGATTATGTTTATCAAAGCAAAAGGGTGTTCGTCCGAGACACAAACCAAAATATTAGAAAATGGCCCTAATTTTCATCACTATTACGATTTTTATTTTACTGCGTATGAAAAAAATTATCCGGTCAGCCATATGATCCTATTAAACCAGGCTCTGATCGGTGTTACGGAATGGGATAAATGTGATACAAAGGAAGGCGAAAAACACCTGAAAAACCATTTAAAACAGGATGGGTTAAAGGAAATCGCGGTAAAGATATATAAGGATGCGGATGAATATTGCGAACGGCTGGCCGCCCTGCATTACGAATATGATCCTTTGTCAGATACCGACAATAATCCGGAGCGGGAAGAAAAAGTGTTTGCGGTATTAAAAGCAATCTCTTTATAGGATGAGAAGATGTTTGAATATGTTATAAAAGAAAATGAAAGCTCCCAGCGTTTTGATAAATTCCTTCACAAATATCTGCCGGATGCCGGCAGTAGTTTCCTGTACAAAATGCTTCGCAAGAAAAACATTACCCTAAACGGTAAAAAAGCCGAAGGCAAAGAGCAATTGAACGCAGGTGATGTAGTTCGTTTTTTTCTGGCGGAAGAAACCCTTACTAAATTCAAAGGATCTACAGAGGGGGTTCAGAATTATTCTGAAGCCTTTAAAGCCTTAGAACCGGTTGAGATTGTATATGAGAACAAACATATTCTGGTTGCCAATAAACCGGCAGGTGTTCTCAGCCAAAAAGCGGAAGTCAATGATTGCTCTCTAAATGAATGGCTGATCGGTTATTTGCTGGAGCAGGGGACAATCACGGAGGAAGAACTGGCAACCTATAAGCCTTCTGTCTGCAACCGTCTGGATCGCAACACCAGCGGAATGGTAATCTGTGCTAAAACGTTAGCCGGCAGTCAGGAGATGAGCAGGATTATTAAAAACCGGAAGGTTCGAAAATTCTACCGTCTATTTGTTAAAGGCCAGATTAAGCAGGCCGGGGAGTTAAACGACAGCTTAAGAAAGGATCATAAGACCAATAAGGTTCAGGTGGGTGAAGAAGGAAGTAAGATTATTACCAAATATGAACCTCTTAAGATATGGCCGGACCGGACCCTGCTGGAAGTAGAACTGATCACCGGCAAGACCCATCAGATCCGTGCCCATCTGGCAAGTGCGGGGTACCCCCTGATCGGAGATTATAAATACGGTGATAAAGGGTTTAATGATATCTATAAGAAACGATACCAGGTGGAAAGCCAATTGCTCCATGCTTACCGGCTGGAATTTCCGCAGATGAGCGGGGCCTTTCAAGACTTAAGTGAACTAACCTTAACAGCCCAACCACCGGAAGTTTTTTATAAAATGGAGAGATGATAGTATGGCAACATGGAATTCCCGCGGGTTGCGAGGATCCACCCTGGAAGAGCTGATTAACCGGACCAATGAAAAATATGCTGAGAACGGTTTGGCTCTGATCCAAAAGATTCCAACCCCCATTACCCCAATTAATATTGATAAAGAAAGCAGGCATATTACCCTGGCTTACTTTGAACAAAAGAGTACGGTTGATTATATCGGTGCCGTTCAGGGAATCCCGGTTTGTTTTGATGCCAAGGAATGCGGGGCGGACACTTATTCCCTTCAGAATATTCATGAACATCAGGTAAAGTTCATGGAGCAGTTCGAACAACAGGGCGGTGTGGCCTTTTTCCTGATTTATTACACTCACAAGGATGAATTATATTATCTGCCATATGAAATGCTGCGGTTCTTCTGGGATCGGGCGATGGAAGGCGGGCGGAAAAGCTTTCGTTATGAAGAGTTAAATCCGGAGTATGTATTACCACGAAAGCAAGGTGTTTTAGTTCCCTATCTGGATATGATTCAAAAGGACTTAAACGACCGGGAATAGCAAAAGCAATTTGACAATAGGGTATATATATTGTATACTACAGTTTGGCGTGATAATTCGCTACCACGATATCACTTTAAAGTAATAAAGTGAACAGTGATATAAATGAGTAATTTGGAGGATTAAGAATGAGCAAGAACCTGCTGCATACACCGGAAGGGGTTAGGGATATTTACGGTGCCGAATATGCGAAAAAGCTTGAAGTGGAGGCTTTGCTGCATAAACAATTCGGTTTATATGGTTATGAAGATATTCAAACCCCAACATTTGAGTTTTTTGATGTGTTTTCAAAGGAAGTGGGAACAACATCATCCAAAGACTTATATAAATTTTTTGACAATGAAGGCAACACCCTGGTGCTTCGTCCGGATTTCACACCATCTATGGCCAGATGTGCGGCAAAATACTTTATGGAGGGAAAACAGCCTCTGCGGTTTTGTTATCAGGGGAATACCTTTACCAACACTTCCAGTTTACAGGGGAAGCTGAAAGAAATGACTGAAATGGGCACCGAATTAATCAATGATGGCGGAGTCCAGGCCGACGGTGAAATGATTGCTTTAATGATCGAATCACTCTTAAGGGTTGGTTTAAAGGAGTTTCAAATCAGCATCGGTCAGGTAGAGTATTTTAAAGGAATGTGTGCGCAGGCCGGTTTGGATGAAGAAACGGAATTGGAACTGCGGGACTTTATCTCCGGTAAAAATATATTCGGAGCGGAAGATCTGCTGATTTCCAAAGGCGTAGATGAAGTACATCGAAGTGCCTTATTGAAAATCACCGATTTATTCGGTTCCGTGGATGTTTTGACGCAGGCTGGAGAACATGCCGATAATCAACGTTCGGCGGCAGCGATCGAACGCCTTAAGAATCTTTATGAAGTGCTGTGTGCCTATGGGGTAGAAAAATATATTTCTTTTGATTTGGGGATGTTAAGTAAATACAACTACTATACCGGTGTGATTTTTAAGGCCTATGCCTATGGTGTGGGCGGAGTGATTGCCAAGGGCGGGCGTTATGACACCTTACTTGGAAGATTCGGAAAACATGCACCGGCAATTGGCTTTGTGATTGTTATTGATGATTTAATGGCCGCCTTGACCAGACAGAAAACAGAGATAGCTGTGGATCAGGCTGTGATCATTACATACAGTCAGGCGACCTATCAAGAAGCATTGGAAAAAGCCAGGGCTTATCGTCTGGAAGGCAGGAAAGTGGCATTGTTGCCTGAAGGAGGTGCGAAATGAGCGAGGATCGTTATCTGACTTTTGCATTAGGCAAGGGCAGACTTGCCTACAAAACATTAGAATTATTGGAACAGATCGGGATTACCTGTGAAGAAATCAAAGATAAAGAATCCCGTAAGCTGATTTTTGTAAACGAGGAATTAAAACTTAAGTTTTTTCTGGCCAAAGGGCCGGATGTACCCACTTACGTGGAATATGGCGCGGCTGACATCGGGGTGGTGGGAAAAGATACCTTGATGGAAGAGAACCGCCGGGTATATGAAGTGTTGGATCTGGGGTTTGGAAAATGCCGGATGTGCGTATGCGGACCGGCGTCAGCCAAAGAGTTGCTTAAACATCATGAAATGATCCGGGTAGCCAGTAAATATCCGAACATTGCCAAAGATTATTTTTATAATAAAAAGCACCAGACCGTTGATATAATAAAATTAAACGGTTCGGTGGAGCTGGGGCCTATCGTGGAGCTCAGTGATGTGATTGTTGATATCGTAGAGACCGGTTCTACTCTGCGGGAAAACGGATTAGAGGTTTTGGAAGAGATATGTCCTCTTTCTGCGAGGATGATTGTCAATCAGGTAAGTATGCAGATGGACTTTGAGCGGATTCGTAAGATCATTAATGACTTGAAGGCTTGTATTGAAAGAAAGTGAGAATAAACAGTAATGAAAATTGTAGCATTAACACCCGAAACCAGAAGAAATGTCATGGAAGATTTACTGAAGAGAAGTCCGAATAATTACGGACAATATGAAAAGACCGTGAACCAGATTATTGAAAATGTTAAATTACAGCGAGATGAAGGCTTGTTTCGCTATACGCTTGAATTCGACCGCTGTATCGTCAATCGTGATACCATCAAAGTAACCCAAAAGGAGATTGCAGAAGCCTATAAACTTGTGGATGAAGAATTTGTGGCTGTGATGAAACGGTCGGCTGCCAATATAGTAGCTTTTCACCAAAAACAACTGTCTAACAGCTGGTTTGATACAACCCCGGATGGTTCATTAGTAGGTTTGCGGGTCATGCCAATTGAAATATCCGGTGTTTATGTACCGGGAGGCAAGGCAGCTTACCCCTCCAGCGTTTTAATGAATGTGATACCGGCTAAAGTGGCCGGGGTATCCCGCATTATTATGACCACTCCCCCTAACGGGGAAGGAAAGATCAATCCCGGCACCCTGGTTGCGGCGGATATTGCCGGTGTGGATGAAATCTATAAAGTAGGAGGAGCCCAGGCAATCGCTGCCATGGCTTTCGGAACCGAAAGTATTCCCAAGGTTGATAAGATTACCGGACCCGGAAATATTTACGTAGCTCTTGCCAAAAAGGCCTGTTTTGGTTATGTAAGCATTGATTCTATCGCCGGTCCCAGTGAGATACTGGTGCTGGCCGATGAAACCGCTAATCCCCGTTATGTGGCGGCTGATCTGCTGTCTCAGGCGGAGCATGACGAACTGGCCAGTGCTATTTTAATCACCACCAATGAGGAACTGGCAGTACAGGTATCCAGGGAAGTGGACAATTTTGTACAAGAACTTTCCCGAACTGAAATCATGCAGAAATCACTGGATAATTATGGTTATATATTGGTAGCAAAAGATATGGAGGAGGCCATCGAAACAGCTAATGCAATTGCTTCGGAGCATGTAGAGATTTTAACCAGGGCACCTTTTGAAATCATGCCGAAGATACGCAATGCGGGAGCTATTTTTCTGGGAGAATACTCATCCGAACCTTTGGGAGATTATTTTGCCGGACCCAATCATATTTTACCCACCAATGGTACGGCACGCTTTTTCTCCCCTTTAAATGTGGACGATTTTATGAAAAAAACCAGTATCATTTCTTATTCGGAGGAAGCACTGAGAAAGGTACATAAGGATATTGAGTTATTTGCTGAAAAAGAAGGATTGACGGCACACGCCAATTCGATTAAAGTTAGATTTGAGGATTAGTTTCAGACAAGGAGCGAATATGGATAGAACAGCTAAAATAGAACGAAAAACAAAAGAAACAGATATTGCCCTTTCCTTAAATCTTGATGGCAGCGGAAGTACAAATATCAATACCGGAATCGGTTTTTTTGACCATATGCTGGAAGGTCTTGCCAAACATGGCTTTTTTGATCTGGATTGTGTGGTGCAGGGAGATCTTCAGGTGGATGGCCATCATACCGTGGAAGATGTGGGGATTGTCTTAGGCAATGCCATTAAGGAAGCGGTTGGTGATAAAATCGGCATAAAACGTTATGGTTATTTTATTCTGCCGATGGATGATGCATTGGCTCTGTGTGCCATTGATTTGTGCGGAAGGCCTTATTTAAGCTTTGAATGTCCATTTCACACGGAGCGGGTAGGCTATCTGGATACGGAGTTGGTAAAAGAATTTTTTTATGCAGTATCTTATTCGGCAGGCATGAATCTGCACATTAAGATGCTTTCGGGATATAACAGCCATCATATGATCGAGGCTGCCTTTAAAGCATTTGCCAAAGCTTTGGATGACGCAGTTACTTTTGATGAAAGAATAGACGGCGTTTTAAGTACAAAAGGAAAACTGTAAACAGGAAGGTTGATTTATGAACTATAAAAAATTTGTGCCTTGCATTTATTTAAATAAGGGCAATGCGGTAACAAGCCTTACCGATAACACGGTAATTGATTTGAATCCGGTGGAACTGGCGGCTTTTTATTGTGAAAACCATGCGGATGAACTGTTGATATTCGACCAGTCAACCGGCGACGACGAACATCAGGAAGCATTGGATATCATTAAGGAGATTTGTGCGAAGGTAGAAGTCCCGGTTATTGGAGCCGGAAATGTGCATCGTATGGAGGACATTAAGAAGCTGTTATATGCCGGCTGTAAAAAGGCAGCTTTGAATTATGCCAAAGAGAGTAACATTGCTATTACCGAAGAAGTATCTTTAAAATTCGGCAAGGAAAAAATAGTTGCTTGCATCGGTGATATAACTGAAATAACAGAACATGAGGATTTATTGGTTACTTATGCAGATGAGATCATTGTTGTCCGGGAGAATTGTATTCGGACAGCGGGTGAAAAAAGCAAATTGCCATTATTGGTATCGGTTCCCAAGGTTTCTTTGGATAAAATTATAGAGTTATTTGCTAATCCGATGATTATGGGCATTACCGGCAATGGGGTCAATGAAAATGTCAAAGAGTTGATTACCATTAAAGATCTTTGCAGGGATAACGGAATTACCGTTAATGCTTTTGAACCGACGATCAGTTGGAATGAGTTCAAAAAAAACAGTGAAGGCATGGTGCCGGTAGTAGTACAGGATTACCGGACAGCCGAAGTGCTGATGGTTGCCTATATGGACGAAGCTGCCTATCTGAACACCCTGAAAACCGGAAAGATGACCTATTATAGCCGCAGCCGTGAAGAATTATGGATTAAGGGTGATACCAGCGGCCACTATCAATATGTAAAATCCTTAACAGCTGACTGCGATATGGACACTATATTGGCTAAGGTTTCACAGGTAGGGGCAGCATGCCATACCGGAAACTACAGTTGCTTCTTCAATGAGATTTTGCATAAAGAAGGGGAAGCGGATGCCAACCCGTTTATGGTATTGGAAAATGTACTGGGCGTTATCAAAGATCGTAAAGTACATCCGAAAGAAGGATCTTATACAAACTATCTCTTTGATAAGGGAGTAGATAAAATATTGAAGAAGCTGGGGGAAGAGGCAACGGAAATCGTTATTGCAGCCAAAAATCCCAATCCCAATGAAATTAAGTATGAGATTTCCGATTTTCTCTATCATATGATGGTTTTGATGGTGGAAAAAGGAGTTTCCTGGGAAGAAATTACCGAAGAATTATCAAAGCGTTAAATTTTTGTTAAATAAATAATATACTTATTGACATTCATGCTGATTATGATAGAATTTTATCAAATTTTATTGTAAGGAGCGTGAATAAAGCATGGAAGATGACGGTGAGCCTGCGGCGAATCCCGGCCATGTAAATAATATGAACCTATAATGGTATAGCCTATATTCAGATTTTGGATATAGACTATACCTTTTTGTGTTTCTTGACGTATTATTTACTGATTAAATGGAGGATATTTAAATGAATTTTGGACCTATTTTATTATTGATTATTTTGATTGCACTAAATGCCGTATTTGCCAGTGCGGAAATTGCGGTTATTTCCATGAACGAAACCAAATTAAAGAGATTGGCTGCAAACGGTGATGCCAGAGCCGTGAAGCTTTCGGAACTGACAAAACAGCCGGCTAAATTTTTAGCAACTATTCAGGTGGCGATTACCCTGGCCGGACAATTAGGCAGTGCTTTTGCGGCAGAAAATTTTGCCGGTCCGCTGGTTGATTTTCTGGTGGCTTTGGGAGTAACTATTTCTGCTGGAGTTTTAAAAGCGGTTTCGGTAGTTGTGATTACGTTGATATTGGCTTATTTTAATCTTGTTTTAGGAGAACTGGTGCCCAAACGGATTGCTATGAAGAAGGCCGAGTCGCTTGCCTTAGGGATGGCTCGAATGCTCAGCTTTGTCTCAAAAATGTTTGCCCCTTTGGTATGGCTCTTAACCGTATCTACCAATGCCATCCTGAGATTGATAAAAATAAATCCCGAGGAAGAGGACGAGATCATTTCGGAAGAAGAAATCTGCATGATGCTGGATGCCGGAAGTGAAAGCGGTACGATTGATGAGCAGGAACGGGAGATGATTCACAATATTTTTAAATTTGATGATTTGTCGGTAGTGCAGATCTGTACCAGACGCCGGGATGTGGTAACTTTATCAATGGAAAGTGAAATATCTGAATGGGAAAAGATTATTCATGATAACCGTCATACATACTATCCGGTTTGCGGCAAAAACCGGGATGACGTAATCGGTGTTTTGGATACAAAGGATTATTTCCGACTGGCTGACCGGTCAAAAGAATCAGTGCTAGAGGGTGCTGTCGACAAGGCTTATTATATTCCTGACTGCATGAAAGCCGATACGTTATTTGAGAATATGAAAAGCAAACGGGTATATTTTGCTGTTATATTGGATGAATATGGCGGTATGAGCGGAATTGTGACCCTTCATGATATTGTTGAAACATTATTTGGCGATTTGCATGAAGCGGGAGAGACCGAACCTGAAAATGATATTATAAAGATAGAAGAGAATCAATGGCGGATTAAAGGGTGGGCTTCTTTAGAGGACGTTGCGGAAGCTTTGAAAATAGAATTGCCGGTGGAACAGTATGATACCTTTAACGGCTATTTGTGCGGAGATATCGGCAGGGTGCCGGAAGACGGAAGCAGTTTTGAAATGGTTATCGATAAGTTAAGAATACAGGTGAATTCGGTTTCCCATCACATGATTCAGGATACTTATGTTTGTATGGATGTGTAAAGAGGTATATTTTTCCCGCAGGATACATATTTTGATGTAAGAGTACATAAGGACATGTATATAGATGGGACAGATAGATACGAATAAAAAATTGGAGCTGGTTCGTTCAATCCGAATGGATCAGCAAAGTAACCGAGCGGTACTAAATAATCGGGAACAGCTCATTTACGGAAATACCAGACCTTTAGTTTCCAAAGGAGAAGTGTATGGCTTGGAATCGGCGGTACTAACCGGTACAATGCCGGAAGAAGCCGCCGCCAAAACCGGCGGAATGCTTAAATCCTTTAAGATCAGGCTGCTGATTGCAGTAGTGCTTTTTGCAGCCTATGTCTTTCTGGACCGAACCGGGCAAAGCGTGATGGGTATCACTACCAAACAAGTGGGTGAAGCAATTGCTGCCGAGAGCAAAGAAGTTTTTGATTTTGCCTCTAAATTATTTGATTTATTTTAAAATATCCGCTATACTTTTAAGCATGAGAAAATTAGCGCTTAAAGATGACATCTTACTTCGGGTAGAGAAACCCGCCAGATATATCGGTAATGAAGTGAATGCCGTCCTGAAAAACAAAGAAGAAATTGATATCCGGTTTGCCATGTGTTTTCCGGACGTATATGAAATTGGTATGTCTCATCTGGGCATACAGATTATCTATGATATGCTGAATAGCTGGGAGGATACCTGGTGCGAAAGAGTTTATTCGCCCTGGGTGGATCTGGATCGTATTATGAGGGAGGAAAACATCCCTCTTTTTGCGTTGGAATCACAAGACCCCATTAAGGAATTTGATTTTCTGGGTATTACCATTCAATACGAGATGTGTTATACCAATATTCTGCAGATTCTGGATCTGGCAGGAATTCCTTTTATGGCCACTGACCGAACCGCAGATGATCCCATTGTGATTGGCGGTGGTCCCTGTGTCTATAATCCCGAACCGATTGCTGAATTTTTTGATATTTTCTATATCGGAGAAGGGGAGACCAGATACCGAGAACTGTTGGATTGCTATCAAGAGAACCAAAAGGCTGGCGGCAGCCGGGAAGATTTCTTATTAAAAGTGGCACAGATACCGGGTATGTATGTTCCCAGGTATTATCAGGTCACCTATCAGGAAGACGGAACGATACAGTCCATGGTTCCCGCCCATAAAGATGTACCTGTCAAGGTGATGAAAGAAATGGTGGCGGATGTATCCCATACCTATTATCCCATGAAACCGGTAGTGCCCTTTATTAAGATTACCCAGGATCGGGTGGTGCTGGAGATTCAGCGTGGCTGCATCAGAGGATGCCGTTTCTGCCAGGCGGGACAGCTTTACCGGCCGGTACGGGAACGGGATGTGGAGGTGCTGAAGGAATATGCCCTACAGATGCTTCACAATACCGGTCACGAGGAGATATCCTTAAGTTCTTTGAGTTCCAGTGATTATTCTAAATTACCGGAATTGATTGATTTTCTGATTACGGAATGTAAGGCGAAAAATACCAATATATCTTTGCCGTCACTGCGGATCGATTCTTTTTCGCTGGATGTGATGAGCAAGGTGCAGGATGTGAAGAAGAGCAGCTTAACCTTTGCTCCCGAAGCCGGCAGCCAGCGACTGCGTAATGTGATTAATAAAGGCTTAACCGAAGAAATGATTCTGGAAGGTGCCGCCAAAGCGTTTGCGGGCGGATGGAATCGGGTAAAACTTTACTTTATGCTGGGCCTTCCTACCGAAACGGAGGAAGATATCAAAGGTATCGGTGAATTGGCCAACCGGATTGCAGCGGTTTATTATGAAACCGTCCCCAAGGAACAGCGAAACGGTAAGGTTCAGATCGTAGCAAGCACCTCATTCTTTATCCCCAAGCCCTTTACCCCCTTCCAATGGGCGCCTCAGGCAACCAAAGAGGAGTTCTTGGACAAGGCTTACCTGACCAGAAAAGGCATTACGGAACAATTGAATCAGAAAAGTATTAAATATAACTGGCACGAAACCGATGCCAGCGTATTGGAATGTGTATTGGCCAGAGGTGACCGACGTTTAGCGGAAAGCATTCTGGAGATTTATAAACGGGGCTGTATCTATGATGCCTGGAGTGAATATTACCGAAATGATGTATGGCTGGAGGTTTTTGCCGAAAAAGGCGTGGATCTTTCCTTTTATACCACCAGGGAGCGTGGAGATGATGAAATCTTCCCATGGGACTTTATCGATTGCGGGGTAACCAAGGAGTTTTTATTACGTGAGTGGCATAAAGCCAAAGAAGAAGCGGTTACACCTAATTGCCGGATGCAGTGTCAGGGGTGCGGTGCGGCTCGTTTTGGAACCGGTATTTGTGTTGACAAAGAGAAACAGGAGGTTAATCTATGAAAGTAAGGATTAAATTCTCCAAAACAGGAGTTATGAAGTTTATCGGGCATCTGGATATGATGCGGTATTTTCAGAAAGCTATCCGCCGTGCCGGTATTGATATTGCTTATTCCGGCGGATTCAGTCCACACCAGATTATGTCCTTTGCAGCCCCTCTGGGGGTGGGTCTGACCAGCAGGGGGGAGTATTTTGATATTGAGTTGCGAACCTTTACCTCCGTGGAAGATATCAAGACACGCTTAGATGAAGTTATGGTGGAAGGAATATCCATATTGGCTGTAACAGAGCTTTCGGAGCAGGCCGGAAATGCGATGGCCAGCGTGGCAGCGGCGGCTTATGAAGTTAGTTTTAAAGACGGATTAGAATTGCCGAACGACTGGGTCAGTCAACTGATAACCTTTTATTCTAAGCCTTCCATCCCTTATACCAAGCAAACGAAGAAAGTAACCAGGGAACTGGACTTGAAACCATTGATCTATGATTTGATGATAAAGGGAGACTCTGTTTATCTGTTGGTCAATGCCAGCAGTTCCGGTAATATTAAACCGAGTTTTGTACTGGAGGCATTTTTTGACAGCATCGGTTTCACTCTGCCGGAATTTTCCCTCCATATTATCAGAGAAGAAACCTATGGCAATAAGGGAACAGAAGAAGAACCTGTTTTTGTCCCTTTATCAGAGCTGGTATAATTAAGTTGGTAACTGTGATGAAAGTAGTCGTTGTTAAAAGAGAAGAAAAAATATTGGTTTTATTAATTGGAGATAATAAGCTGCAGTCTTTACAGGTGACGGAAACCGGAAATCTGTTAGGCAATATTTATCTGGGTAAGGTTCAGAAAATACTGCCGGGATTGAATGCCGCCTTTGTTGATATTGGCAAGGGGATGTCTTGTTTTTTACAGAAAGCGGATTTTTCCAAAATAAAAGGAAATGATGAAATACCCGTTCAGATTGTTGCCGAGGCCAGTAAAACCAAGCAGCCAACCGCCAGCTGTGAGCTGACTCTTCAGGGACAATATTGTGTGGTTGCTCTTAAAAAACCGGGGTTGTCTTTTTCGAGCAAGCTGAACCTTATTAAGAAAAAAAGATTAAAAGCCGGTTTGGAAGAATTGACTGACGTTTTTGAGAAATATCATGTGGTTATTCGCACCAATGCCGGAGAATTGGAAGAAATCTCGCCTTTGCGTGGAGAAATCAGCAGTTTGGCAGAGGAATTGACCAATCTACTGGAGAGTGCCGGCCATCGTACCTGCTACAGTACACTTTGGAAGGAAACGGAAAGCTATGTTAAGGCAGTTCGTGATATCCGTGAACGTGATTATGATGAAATTGTCACTGATCTTTCTGAGGTATATGATACCTTGAAAGTCATCTATGGTGAAAGGGTGCGTATCTATCAGGATGAAATGCTTTCCTTAAGTAAGCTATACAGTGTGGAAACTCATTTGCAGAATGGTCTTGCCAGGAAAGTATGGTTGGATCTTGGCGGTTTTCTGATAATTGAGCCTACCGAAGCATTAACGGTAATCGACGTAAACACCGGAAAGTATGATAATAAAAAGGTGCACTCTTTTTTGCCCATTAATATGCAGGCGGCTGAAGAGATTGCAAGACAAATACGAATCCGTAATCTGTCCGGTATCATTATAGTTGATTTTATCAATATGGATTCAGATGCTGAAAATGAGGAATTATTGTCTTATCTGCGGGAATTGACCAAAAAAGATTCCATAAAGATGGTTATCGTCGATATGACGGCCTTGGGTCTGGTTGAAATCACCCGTAAAAAGGTAAATAAAATGCTGTGGGAGACGTTGAACAGCTAAAATGCGAAAGGAATAAAAATGAGAAGACAGATTGGGATACTATTGTTTTTAATAAGTTTTCTTTTTATAACCTGCGGTTGCGGCAATAAGCCATACTTTAAAGCGGAAGCGGAGAAGGAGATGGTTTCATATGTGGAAGAAAAGTATGGATACACACCGGAATTTGAATATATCCGCTGGCATCGGGAAAAGGAGCAAAATTATATCCATTCACAGGGGTATTATGCAAAAACCACAGACGGTTATTATCTTCGTATGAATACCTTTAACGACCCAAAATCTTTCTCCATTGCGGATACCCGGGAATACGAGCAGGTGCAGGAAGCAATGTCAGAATATCTAAAAGACAATCCCCTTTCCGAGCATTATAGCTTACAATTAAATCCTATGGAAGAGAATATAAGCCCAACATGGAATGCTTTAAAAAATGCTTTTACACAAAAGTGGGAAGGCGATTTACAGGAATTTATCCAATACCAGCCTTTTTACAAAATGATTTTTATCTTAGAGGGTGATTCGCATCCGCAGTTTTACTGGGTGCTTCGTGTTGATGATATCAAGGATTATGCTTACGATGAATTTGCTGAATACTTACAGGAAGTACAGACCACCTTTTCCAATGCGAAAATCAATGTAATGATAATTTCACCATCTGTTTCGGAAGAAGCAATGAAACATCTGGATTTTTATTCTTTATGGGACAGAACGGACAGTTCGGTTATATTGGATAAGATATGGACAGGCAGTAGTGGCTTGAAACATTCGTATCAGGAAGCAGTACCAATCACGTCTGAAATAAATGGACTAAAAGCATATGTGCTTCAGGGAAACAATGATGAACCTTTTAGGCAAAATGGAGTTCTGACGGTAACAGAAGCAGAACCTTTACCCGATGTGACTAATTTTACATGGAAATATCAAGCACTGACGCCACTGTTCACAATTAATCTGCCGGAAGGTACCAATGTTGTTATTGATTTTGATTTTACAGTTCTTCTGAAAGAGTATTTTGCCAATAATAAAGAGGCAAAGCTGAATACCGATTTTTATATTTTAAGGGTGTCTGAAGATGGTTATGCAAATGAAGAACCGATTTACTTATCATCATTCAGTACGGAAGAAAGTGCTGTTGAATATTTTTCAAAAAGATATGCACATTCTTTTAAAATTAATCAGCATAATAAATATTTTTGCATTGCAAGTCAAAAGAATTAGAATTAGAGCCAGAGCACAAATTAATGCTTGACATATGAAAAATCAGATGTTATTCTTTATTAGTATGCCGCATAACGAGGTAAAAGTGTGCCCTTTTATAGGATGCCACCGCAGTTAGCGAGTAAAACCGGTGAAAATCGGTTAGAGTAGGAGGTACCACATATGTACGCAATTATTGCAACAGGCGGAAAGCAGTACAAGGTTTCCGAAGGTGATGTGATCAAGGTAGAAAAGCTTGATGTTGAACCCGGAGAATCCGTAACTTTTGATCAGATTATCGCAATCAGCGATAAGGATTTGAAGGTAGCCGGTGATGTAGCCAGTGCAACTGTAACAGGAACTGTTATGGAGCAGGGCAGATATCGTAAAGTTATTGTATATAAATACAAGAGAAAAACCGGATATCACAAGAAAAATGGTCATAGACAAGCATACACTCAGGTGAAGATCGATAAGATTAACGGCTAATTATGACAAGAATTATTATAAGAAAGACCCCAAACGGTGAATATGCAGGTTTCAGCTGTCAGGGCCATGCCGGATTTTCCCATAAGGGAAAAGATATTGTTTGTGCAGCCCTTTCCATGTTAACCATTAATACCATTAATTCATTAGAGGAACTAACGCATGAGGCGATGGAAGTGGAAGAGGATGAAAAGGCCGGAAGGATATCTTGCTGCTTTAAGGGCAGTATTTCGGGCGAAAGCAGGCTTTTGATGGATGCTTATGTATTAGGATGCCAAAATGTCTTTCGAAATTACGGTAACAAGTATGTAGACTTAGAAATTAAGGAGGTGTAATACCATGTTGAATATGAACCTTCAATTTTTTGCTCATAAAAAGGGTGTTGGTTCTACCAAAAACGGTAGAGATTCCGAATCCAAGAGATTAGGAGCAAAAAGAGCTGACGGACAATTCGTAAAGGCAGGAAATATTTTATACAGACAGCGCGGAACCAAGATTCATCCCGGCATCAATGTAGGCCGTGGTAATGATGATACTTTGTTTGCACTGGTTGATGGTGTTCTCAGATTTGAGAGAAAAGGAAGAGACAAAAAACAAGCTTCCGTATATCCTGTAGAGAAATAATGCGAATGAATCGGGCTTCAAACTTATAAATGTTTGAAGTCCTTTCTTTTTTAGACCCCATATAACGGGGATGCCCAATATCGGGCAGGAGGTTTATCATGTTTGCGGACAGAGCAAAAATAGTTATAAAGAGCGGTAAAGGCGGAGACGGACATGTTTCTTTTCGCCGGGAAAAATATGTACCTAACGGTGGTCCTGACGGGGGCGATGGAGGACATGGCGGCAGTGTTATTTTTGAAGTGGATGAAGGCTTAAATACCCTCACTGATTTTCGGCATATCCGTAATTACAAAGCCCAAAGCGGTGAGGATGGCGGTAAACGGAACTGCCGGGGGAAAAATGGTGAAGATATCATTATAAAAGTACCCCAGGGCACCATTATCAAAGAAGCGGAGAGCGGCAAGGTCATCGTGGACATGTCAGCCGAAAACCGGCGTTTTGTTATGCTTACCGGTGGCCGTGGCGGAAACGGCAATCAACATTATGCCACCAGTACCATGCAGGCTCCCAAATATGCCCAGCCGGGCCAGCCGGCCAGAGAGCTGGAGCTGTTGCTGGAACTTAAGGTAATTGCCGATGTGGGTCTGGTAGGCTTTCCCAATGTGGGAAAATCCACTTTGCTGTCGATGGTTTCCAATGCCAAGCCGAAAATTGCAAATTATCATTTTACAACTTTAAATCCCAATCTGGGTGTGGTAGACTTAAAGGAGGCTAAAGGCTTTGTAATCGCTGATATTCCCGGATTGATTGAAGGTGCTTCCGAAGGTGTGGGTCTGGGATTTGAATTTCTTCGCCACATCGAAAGAACCAAGGTGATTATTCACATCGTGGATGCGGCATCTACCGAAGGCAGAGATCCCATCGGAGATATTTATGCAATCAATCAGGAACTGGAAACTTACAATCCGGAAATTGCCGGGAGACCCCAGGTCATTGCGGCTAACAAAATTGATATGATTTATGCCGGTGATGAGGATCCGGTAGATAAAATACGAGCCGAATTTGAGCCTAAAGGGGTAAAGGTTTTCCCCATTTCGGCAGTTAGCGGCAAGGGCATTACAGAATTACTTTATCACGTAAGGAACTTACTGGATACCCTGGATGATAAACCGGTAGTTTTTGAACAGGAGTACTTTCCGGAAGATATGCTGATTGATAACAATGAGCCTTATACGGTTACTTTTGATCAAGAAGCTAAGGAATATGTGGTGGAAGGCCCGCGTATCGAAAAGATGCTGGGTTATACCAATCTGGAATCGGAAAAAGGCTTTGCTTTCTTCCAAAGGTTCTTAAAAGACACCGGCATTCTGGCAGAATTGGAAAAATTGGGTATTTCCGAAGGAGATACCGTTCGGATGTACGGACTATCCTTTGATTACTATAAATAGGAGAATGTAGATGACAAGCAAACAAAGAGCATATTTAAAAGGACTTGCAAGCACCCTGGAACCGTTGTTTCAGATCGGGAAAGCAAGTTTGACACCGGAAGTGACCGAAGCCATTTCGGAGGCCTTTAATAACCGTGAGCTGATTAAGGTTGCGGTATTGAAAAACTGTATGGATGATCCCAGGACGATTGCCGAAGTACTGGCTGACCGGACTCATTCACAGGTAGTACATGTTATTGGCAAGAAGATTATTTTATATAAAGAAAATAAGGATCACAAAAAGATATTTCTGCCTTTATAAAGAGAAAGGTTGCGATGATGAAGAAAATCGGTTTTTTAGGTGGAACCTTTAACCCCATTCATACCGGTCATTTGCTGATTGCGGAAGCAGCCAGAGAGTATCTGAAATTGGAAAAAGTCATTTTTATGCCCAGTGGATGTTCTTATATGAAGACGGACATGGATATTCCGGAGGCGGTCATACGTCTGGAGATGATCAGGCTGGCGGTGGCGGACAACCCTTTTTTTACAGTGTCCGACATGGAAATCCTGCGATCCGGGAATACCTATACTTATGAAACCATAGAACAGCTGAAAGCAGAAAATCCGGATACGGAAATCGTCTTTATCGTAGGGGCAGACACCCTTTTTACAATGGAAAAGTGGAAGATGCCGGAGCGGATATTTAAGGAAGCTATTATTGCGGCCGCTGTAAGGGATGATAAAAGTCCCACGGAAATGCAAAGGCAAATTGATTATCTGACCGATAAGTATCATGGAGATATTCGTTTGCTGCCCATTAAAAATGTGGAAATTTCCTCTACGGATATCAGGACACTTACAAAAAGCGGGAAGTCCATCCGTTATATGCTGCCTGATGCAGTAAGAGAATATATATCAGAAAATGAAATCTATGGAGAGTGAAGATGAAAACAACCGATATTTCCAAGATTCGTAAATCTATTGAAAAAACATTGGATGCCAAACGTTACGAACATACTTTAGGTGTAACTTACACGGCGGCCACATTGGCGATGTGCCATGGCGGCGATATGAAACGGGCCCAGATTGCCGGTCTTTTGCATGATTGCGCTAAATGTATCGACAATCAAAAAAAAATTACTATTTGTGAGAAACACAACATTGAAATTAACGACATTGAGCGTCGAAATCCTTTTTTACTGCATGCCAAGGTGGGAAGCTACATTACCATGCATAAGTATAACATTACCGATGAAGATATTGTCCATGCTATTTTAAATCATACTACCGGACGGCCAAATATGTCTTTGCTGGAGAAAATAATTTACGTAGCCGATTATATTGAACCGGGCCGAAAACAGGCACCCAATCTGACCGCAGTCAGGCAGATGGCTTTTGCGGATTTGGACAATGCACTTTTGATGATATTAGAGGATACCCTGGTTTATCTGGATACCCTGGGCGGAGATATCGATCCCATGACCAGAAAAACCTATGAATTTTATAAGATGATGAGTGAAACTCATTTGGAAGAGGAGAAAAAAGAAGCAGATGAATGATGCAACTTCAAACAAAATGGCAAAGTTAGCCATTGAAGCATTAGAAAATAAAAAAGCCGAAGATATTAGAATTATAGATATCAGTGATGTTTCCGTGTTGGGTGATTACTTTATTATTGCCAGCGGTAACAACCGCAACCAGCTCCAGACCATGTGTGATGAAGTGGAGCAGATCTTAGGCAGAAACGGACACCCGGTAAAACAGATTGAAGGATATGATACTGCCAATTGGATTTTATTGGATTTTGGTGACATAATCGTTCATGTTTTTGACAATGAAAACCGCCTTTTTTACAATTTGGAAAGAATTTGGCGTGACGGTAAGGATATAAAAGCAGAAGAATTATGAAAACATTAAGTAAAAAGTTAATCGGTGACAAGAAATTCTATCGTATGGTACTGGGAATTGCGGTCCCCATTATGATTCAAAACGGAATCACTAATTTTGTGGCACTTTTGGATAATATTATGGTAGGACAGGTAGGCACTGAGCCGATGTCCGGAGTTGCCATCGTAAATCAATTAATTTTCGTGTTTAATATCTGCATTTTTGGAGGAATCTCCGGTGCAGGTATTTTTGGTGCACAGTTTTTTGGCTGTGGGGATCATAAAGGGGTTCGGAATGCATTTCGCTTCAAGCTGATTATCTGTGGATTTATGACCATATTGGCATTTGTCCTTTTTATTTTCAAAGGTGAATTTCTGGTTGGTCTTTATTTACACGGTGATACCACCACGGCAGCAATGGAAACCAGCAAATATGCGCTTCAATATTTACGCATCATGCTCATCGGGATGGTTCCTTTTGCCATTGAGCAGGCCTATTCCAGTACCTTGCGGGAAACAGGTGAAACGGTATTGCCGATGAAGGCCGGTATTTGTGCGGTGCTCGTTAATCTGGTTTTTAATTATCTGTTGATTTTCGGTAAATTCGGCTTTCCTGAATTGGGAGTTGTGGGTGCCGCCATTGCAACGGTAATTGCCCGTTTTGTGGAAATGGGTATTATCGTGGGTTGGACGCATATGAATGCGCATAAGAATTTATTTATTATTGGAGCTTATAAAAACTTTAGGGTACCATCACATTTGGTGAAAAATGTCCTTGTTAAAGGCACGCCGTTAATGCTCAATGAGGTTTTATGGGCATCAGCGCAGGCCGTATTGATGCAATGTTATTCTATCAGAGGACTGCCGGTAATAGCCGCCTTTAACATCAGTTCAACCATTTCAAATGTCTTTAATATTGTATTCATTGCCATGGGAAGTGCGGTGGCCATTATTACGGGACAGCTTTTAGGTGCCGGCAAGATGGAAGAAGCCAAGGACACTACCTGGAAACTGATTGCTTTTTCAGTGGCAAGTTGTCTTGTGATGGGACTGCTGATGTCGTTTTGCGCTCCTGCCTTCCCAAGGATATATAATACGACAGCAGAAGTTCATAGTCTGGCCACCAGGTTGATCTGGGTTACGGCCGCCACCATGTTTATGCATGCCTTTATGCATTCGGCTTATTTTACTTTACGGGCAGGCGGTAAGACGATTATTACTTTTATATTTGACAGTGTTTATGCCTGGTGCATCAGTATTCCGGTAGCCTTTTTGCTGAGCCGTTATACCGGCCTTCCCATTGTACCGGTTTACCTGATTTGCCAGCTGACCGAAATCTTTAAGTGTATCTTAGGATTTTATTTATTAAAAAAAGGAGTCTGGCTGCAAAATATTATTCATACAGACAGGGAAAAAGCGTGAGATTTTACTCTCACGCTTTGCTTGAATATTTCATAACCCAGAAGAATGCTGTGCATTCTTCCAGCCAAGCTATGCTTGGCTTAGTCTCTGATACGATCAGTTCCGCCCGCATACATATAGAAGGTAAAAAGGTAAATACCGCTGATGCCCACAAGAGCATATATAATACGGGTAATCCATGACATACTACCAAATATAAAGGAAACAAGGTCGAAGCTGAAAATACCGATCAATCCCCAGTTTAAAGCACCTATAATGGCAATTGTCAAGGCGATGCAATCCAATGCTTTGTTATTCATGATGATACCTCCAATCTATTAATAAAACTTCAAAAACAAAAAAATGTTTTCGGTTTATTCTTACCTTTATTACGCTTATTATCCAACCATATTTATCAAATTTCAAAAAAAGTTGACAAAATCAAGGTTTCCGTGTAATATCAATAACGTATATTTATAATAGGAGGAACAAATTATGAAAAAGATGAACAAGGTTTTAAGTCTTGCACTGGCATTAGCCCTTGGAATGACAACAATCGTTGGTTGCGGAAGCAAAACAGATAATGCTGCCGGAACAACCGAAACAAAAACAGAAGCAACCGCAGATGCACCGGCAACAACAGACGGTTCGGCATTTATGATCGGCGGTATCGGACCGCTTACCGGCGGAGCAGCAGTATACGGTGTGGCAGTTCAGAATGGCGCACAGATTGCAGTTGATGAAATCAACGCAGCCGGCGGTATTAATGGTACACCTATTCAGTTCAATATGCAGGACGACGAATTAGATGCTGAAAAATCTATTAATGCATATAATACTTTAAAAGACTGGGGTATGAATATTCTTTTAGGAACCGTAACCAGTGGATGTTGTGTAGCAGTAGCTGATAAGACCGCTGCCGACAATATGTTCCAGATTACTCCTTCAGGTTCTTCAACCAGCTGTATCGAAGGTAAGACCAATGTATTCCAGGTTTGCTTTACTGACCCTAACCAGGGAATCGGTTCTGCTCAGTACATCGGTGAAAAGGGTGTTGAAGTGGCTGACGGTAAACTTGCTAATCAGGTGGCTGTTATTTATGACAGTTCTGATGTATATTCTACCGGAATTTATGAAAAATTTGCTGAAGAAGCAGCTAATCAGAACTTTGATATCGTTGCTGTAGAAGCATTTACTGCTGATAACAAAACCGATTTTTCCGTACAGCTTCAGAAAGCCAAAGATGCCGGCGCAAGTCTTGTATACTTGCCTATTTACTACACCGAAGCATCCTTGATCCTGACTCAGGCAGCAAGTATGGAATATGCACCTAAGTTCTTTGGCTGTGATGGTCTGGATGGTATTCTTGGTGTTGAAAACTTTGATACTTCTTTAGCTGAAGGCGTTATCTTGTTAACACCCTTCGCTGCTGACGCGACAGATGACCAGACAAAGGCTTTTGTAGCTGAATATCAGAAGAGATTTAATGAAGTTCCCAACCAGTTTGCCGCTGATGCTTATGATGGTATCTATGCAATCAAAGCTGCTATCGAAAAGAGTGGTGTAACATCTGATATGAGTGTTTCTGATATCTGTGAAGGCATGAAGACAGCTATGACCGAAATTTCCATCGATGGTCTGACCGGTACCGGCATGACCTGGTTAGCTACCGGTGAAGTTAATAAAGCGCCTAAAGCAATGAAGATTGCTGATGGCTCATATCAATTAATCCAATAATAGGGTGAAAAGATATACTAATGCGCGAAAGAACTGCACATAAGTATAACTAAAGTTTCACCCGGAAGAACGCAGAGCGTTCTTCTTAAATAATTTACGTATAAGAGTGGGTGCGATTTTTAAATCGTACCCATTTTTTAGGGGAAGGAACTTGCCTTTTACCCTTATTATCTGGTATACTAAATCATTGCTTTGTATTAATATATTTATTATTTGCTAAAATGGAGAAAATATTATGATGAGTTTTATTTCTTATTTAATAAGCGGTATCAGTCTGGGGAGTGTTTATGCGATTATTGCCCTTGGATATACGATGGTTTACGGTATTGCCAAGATGCTTAATTTTGCTCATGGAGATGTCATAATGGTTGGAAGTTTTACAGTGTTTTGGGGTGTGAGTATGCAGGGACTCAATCCGGTTCTTTCGGTGATGCTTTCGATTGTACTTTGTACCTTGCTGGGAATCACCATTGAATTTATTGCCTATCGCCCTTTGCGGCAGGCAGCTTCTTCGCTGGTAGTTCTGATTACGGCTATTGGCGTGAGCTATTTTTTACAGAATCTTGCTTTGCTGATCTTTGGTGCAAATACCAAATCATTTACCTCAATGGTACCTTTGAAACCGATTAAATTGGCAGGAGGAAGTATCATCATTTCAGGTGAAACGATTGTAACGGTAATTTCCTGTTTAATTATTATGATCTGTTTGACTTTATTTATTAAGAAAACCAAACCGGGACAGGCTATGCTTGCAGTTTCCGAAGATAAAGGGGCCGCACAGTTAATGGGGATTAATGTTAACGGAACCATAACCTTGACTTTTGCCATCGGTTCGGGATTGGCGGCAATTGCCGGTATTCTGCTTTGTTCGGCTTATCCTTCCTTAACGCCGTATACCGGATCCATGCCTGGTATCAAAGCCTTTGTAGCAGCGGTATTCGGCGGCATCGGTTCGATTCCGGGTGCATTGATCGGCGGTATCTTATTGGGAATTATTGAGATATTCGGAAAAGCATATGTTTCATCGCAATTGTCGGATGCCATTGTATTTATGGTTTTAATTATTGTCCTGTTAGTAAAACCCACCGGTATTCTGGGTAAAAAATTGCAGGAAAAGGTATAGGAGGAATGATTGTGAAAAATAAGACTGCTTTGTTGAATATTCCTAAAAATATAAGAGACAATCTGATTACCTATGGTATTGTTTTGGCAGCATATATTGTGGTACAGATATTACTGGCCAACGGTAAGGTAACTAACCTGATGCAGGGCCTGTTGGTGCCTCTTTGCGTATACATTATTCTGGCAGTATCCTTGAACCTGACGGTTGGTATTCTGGGCGAGTTGAGCTTGGGACACGCCGGTTTTATGTGTCTGGGTGCTTTTTCCGGAGCGTTCTTTTCAAAATGTATGGCGGATACCATTACCGTGAGCCTGGTGCGGTTTGTTCTGGCTATTTTAATCGGGGCGGCAGTAGCCGGAATTTTTGGATTCCTGATCGGAATGCCGGTTCTTCGGTTGAAAGGCGATTATCTCGCCATTGTAACACTGGCCTTTGGTGAGATTATTAAAAATATCATAAATGCCCTTTACGTTGGAATTGACGGTAATGGTTTTCATTTTTCCTTAAAAGACTCCATGTCTTTACATTTGGAAAAAGATGGAATGGTAGTAATCAATGGTGCCCAGGGTATCATCGGCACGCCTCAGAATTCTACCTTTACGATGGGTGTTATTTTAATTTTTATAACTTTATTTATTGTTTTAAATCTGATTAAATCCCGAGATGGCCGGGCGATTATGTCGGTCAGGGATAATCTGATTGCGGCGGAATCGGTTGGTATTAATATTACCAAATATAAATTAATGGCTTTTTCCATATCGGCAGCTCTGGCCGGTGTAGCCGGCGTGCTGTATTCACATAATCTCAGCAGTGTAGCTGCAACTCCCAAAAACTTTGGTTATAATATGTCTATTATGATTTTGGTATTTGTAGTATTGGGTGGCATCGGTAATATTCGGGGTTCGATTATTGCTGCGGTAATTTTGACTCTGTTGCCGGAATTACTGCGCGGGCTGAATAATTACCGGATGCTGATCTATGCCATAGTATTGATCTTAATGATGCTCTTTAACTGGAGCCCCAAAGCTTTGGCCTGGAGAGAACGGTATTCCATCAAAAATTATATCCGGACCAGACGAAATGCGGATACAAAGAAGGAGGTACAATAATATGGCTCTATTAGAAGTAACCAATTTAAGTATTTCCTTTGGCGGATTACGCGCCGTTGATGATTTTAATATTTCCATTGAAAAAGGTCAGCTTTATGGCCTAATCGGTCCCAACGGTGCCGGTAAGACCACGGTATTTAACCTGCTTACCGGAGTCTATAAGCCGAATGAGGGAATCGTAACACTGGACGGAAAGAATGTTACCAATTTAAGAACCATCGACATCAATAAAGCAGGTGTTGCCAGAACCTTTCAAAATATTCGGTTATTTAAGGCTCTGACGGTATTGGATAATGTAAAAGTAGGTTTGCATAACCGCTATCATTATTCGACAATAGAAGGAATATTACGGCTCCCCAACTTTTTTAAGATTGAAAAAATTATGAATGAAAAAGCAATGGAACTTTTAAAAGTGTTTGATCTGGGTGGCGAAGCGGATTATCTGGCAGCCAATCTGCCATACGGCAAGCAGCGTAAATTGGAGATCGCCAGAGCACTGGCTACGGATCCTAAATTACTGCTTTTGGACGAACCGGCTGCCGGAATGAACCCCAATGAGACCAAAGAATTGATGGATACCATTCGTTTTGTACGGGATGAATTTGATATGACCATCCTTTTAATCGAGCATGATATGAAACTGGTTTCCGGGATATGCGAAGAGCTTACGGTACTGAATTTCGGTAAGGTTCTGATGAACGGCAAGACGGAAGAGGTCCTTAATGACAGCAGAGTAATTACAGCCTATTTAGGCGAATAGGAGGAAATAAGTTGCTATGGCAATGTTGGAAATAAAAGATTTAGAAGTGTATTATGGAGTCATCAAAGCAATTAAGGGAATTTCCTTTGAAGTAAATGAGGGTGAGGTCATTGCCTTAATTGGTGCTAACGGTGCCGGAAAAACCACTATTTTGCATACGATTACCGGATTACTGACTCCTAAAAAGGGCAGTATTATCTTTGACGGTGTGGATATCTCTAAAATCAAGAGTCACAAGATCGTATCCATGGGAATGGCGCATGTACCGGAGGGCAGAAGAGTATTTGCCCAGCTTTCAGTGCTGCAGAACCTTCTGTTAGGCGCTTATACCCGTAAAGATAAGGGAGAAATTGAAGAAACCCTGCTGACCATCTATAAACGCTTTCCCCGCCTGGAAGAGCGTAAAAACCAGATGGCCGGAACTTTAAGCGGCGGTGAACAGCAGATGTTAGCCATGGGCCGGGCACTGATGTCGCATCCGAAGATTATCCTGATGGATGAACCGTCCATGGGACTATCCCCTATTTTTGTAAATGAAATTTTTGATATTATAAAAGAAGTCAGTGCAGGCGGAACAACGGTTCTTTTGGTCGAGCAAAATGCCAAGAAGGCTCTTTCCATTGCCAATCGGGCATATGTCCTGGAAACCGGCAATATTGCCCTGGAAGGGCCGGCCAGCGAGCTATTAAATAATGATTCTATTAAGAAAGCATATTTAGGCGAATAAAACGGGAGGTAAGAGGATGGATAAAGTAGTAATAACGATTGCAAGACAATATGGAAGCGGCGGACGTACTGTTGGTGAAATGCTGGCGAAAGATCTGGGTATTAAGTATTATGACAAGGAATTACTCAAGATGGCCTCTGATGAGAGCGGTATCAATGAAAAACTGTTTGAAAATGCTGATGAGAAATTGAAGAGTACCAAACTGTTCAGTATTGCCAAAAAAGTATACAGCGGTGAATTAATTCCTCCGGAGAGTGATGATTTTACCTCCAATGACAACCTGTTCAACTATCAGGCTAAGATTATCAAGGGACTGGCTGAAGAAGAATCCTGTGTGATTATCGGAAGATGTGCTGACTATGTGCTAAAAGATTATGGCAATGTGCTGAGTGTATTTATTCATGCACCGGAAGACTTCTGCATCAATGAAGGGATGAAAAAACTTAGTCTGCCCTTAAAAGAGATAGATAGATACATTGCTAAGACCGATAAAAGAAAAGCAGATTACTATAAGTATTATACCGGCCGGGAGTGGACCGACGCCAGAAATTATGACTTGTGTTTAGACAGTTCGAAATTAGGTTTTGAAAAATGTATGGAAGAAATCAAGGCCTATATCCGGGTCCGTTTTCCGGATTATAAAATGTAAAAATATATAGTATAGTAAAACCTCCAAAACATTAAGCTGCTTTGGAGGTTTTGATATTAGTGGAATACTCTGAAAACACCGAACACCTTACCGAGAATCTTACAGTCATCGACAATAATCGGTTCCATGCTGTCATTTTCCGGTTGCAGGCGGATATGTCCGTTTTCTTTATAAAAAGTCTTCACCGTGGCGGAATCTTCAATTAAGGCAACTGCCATTTCACCATTACGAACAGAATCGCAGATGTTGACAAAAACCTGGTCGCCGTTTAAAATACCGGCATTAATCATCGAATCGCCTCTTACTTTAAGAATAAAAGATTCCCCAGGCGGAATAACCTCTGCCGGAACAGGGAAATAGCTGTCAATATGCTCCTCAGCCAAAATCGGCTGACCGGCAGCAACATATCCCAAAACAGGCAGGCTCACCATCTCGGTACGGATCATCTGAAAACTGTCATCGCAGATCTCGATGGCACGGGGCTTGGTTGGATCTCGCCGGATATACCCGTTCTTCTCCAGGGTTTCCAGATGGGAGTGGACAGAAGAGGTAGATTTCAGGTTAACTGCTTCACAAATATCACGCACTGAAGGGGGGTAGCCTCTTTTTAATATCTCATCTTTTATATAATCTAATATTTCCTGTTGTTTCGCTGTAATCTTACCATAACCCATATATATTATCTTCTCCTTTCATACCACAAACGACTGTTTCTTATATAATAACATAGCTGCCTTCAAAAAGCAAACATATATTCCAAATATTTGTTCGATTTTCTCTTGACAAAAGAATATACGTTCGATATAATCAAAACATAACGAACGAACGTTCGCAACAAATGTTCTGTACGGAGGAGATATTATGGACAGCACAGCATTATCATTATATAAGAGCGATATGAGAAGATTGCGGAATAAGAGAAGAAGACAGCAGGAACTGAAACGTAACCTTATGATGGGCATTATTACCTGTATTTTAATTGTATCACTGTCAATTGCTTTTGGAAGCATTCTGGTTCATGCGCAATCAGGTGATGCAGAGCAGTCCTATAAATATTATACCAGTATAGAAGTACAGCATGGCGAAACGATGTGGTCTATTGCTCGGAATAATCTTGACCCTGATCACTATATTGATATTCAGACTTATATTCAGGAAGTAGTGCAGATCAATAACCTTACCGATGATCAGATTGTTGCCGGACAGTACTTGATTATTCCATATTATTCTTCGGAATTTGTCGGATGATTGAGATACCATATTTCCATTTCTTATTTTTCTCTAAGCTTTACAACATTAGCTGCTTTTCGGCGGCGCTCATCCTCAAGGGCTGCATAATGCTTTTTAGTGGTATTAACATCTTTATGCCCTAAAACATCGGCAACCAGATAAATATCCCCTGTTTCACGATATAAAGAGGTTCCATAGGTGCTTCGTAGCTTATGGGGAGTGATTTTCTTTAAAGTGGTAACCGTCTGGGCATATTTTTTAACTAAATTCTCTACCGAACGAACTGTAATCCGTCGGTTTTGTAAGGAGAGAAATAGGGCATTTTCATGACCGGAAAGAGGAATAACATGGTGTCTTTTCTCCAGATAATCATGCAAAGCATCCTCTACTTCCTCACCAAAATAGACAATTGCTTCAAAACCGCCTTTTCTGCGAATTTTAATGCCATTATTTTTAAAATCCACATCTTCAATATTTAATCCCACGCATTCCGAAACACGAATGCCGGTTCCCAATAAAAGAGTAAGGAGAGCAGTATCCCGTACTTTGGTTTTTTCGTGATATTTCAATTGACTTTTGGTAAGATTGGTTCCATCCTCTACCTGATCCAATAAAATGGCCACCTCATCTGCATCCAGCCTGACAATTTCTTTTGCATGACGCTTAGGCAAAGGAACCAGAGCGGCCGGATTGGTCTGGATTAATTCAGTCTGAAAAAAGTAGTTGTAAAAACTGCGCAGAGCTGCAAGTTTTCTGGCCTTTCCACGTTCATCATTGGTAATTTCTTTACCGTCTTTTTCATACAAGGTTATGTAGTCCAGATATTCTTCAATATCTTCCCGTTTTATTTGATCCAGAATATCCAGGGGAAATGCTTCTATTTCTATTTTCTTACAATAACTGTTGGTTTTGTGCATATATTCAAAAAATACCCGAATATCATAGGCATAAGCAAGCCGGGTTCGAGAAGATGTGTATTCCTGAATACCTCTGAAAAACTGTTTGCAAAAAGAGGGAAGAGTATCCAGAACATTGCGCATCTTCATTGTGTTAATCTTATTTTGTTCTTCGTGATAATTTTTGTTATTTTCCAAAATAATTCTGCCATCCTTCCATTTGTCCCCGCTGGATTGCGGTAAACATCCGCTCTTTAACACCGGGATTTTCACTGTTTAATGATTTTAAGAGGTTCTTAACATATTCTCGTTTGGTGTAACCATCCACCGGACAGGGGCTTTTTACAACAGGAACATCGTAAGACTTGACAAAACCGATTACATCGGCTTCGTTCATATACATTAAAGGCCGAATAACTTTTAAATCCATTCGGTCTAAATAGGTAACAGGAGAGAAGGTATGGAAACGTCCTTCAAAAATAAGCGAGAGCAGCATGGTTTCCACCACGTCATCTTTGTGATGGGCATAAGCAACTTTGTTGCAGCCAGCAGCCTTAATTGCTTCGTTTAAGGCACCTTTCCGCATCTTTGCACAAAGTGAGCAGGGATTGCTTTCCTTGCGGTCCTGAAACACAATATTAGCAATATCCGTTTTAACAATGGTATATGTTACCTCCAGCGATTTGCATAACTCTTTAATTTTTTCCAAATTAAGATTGTCAAATCCTAAATCAACCGTAACCGCATGTATATCAAACTTTTTAGGATAAAAGCGCCGCAGACCATGGAGAGCATAAAGTAGGGTGAGACTGTCTTTACCACCGGATATTCCGATTGCTATTTTGTCATTTTCTTCGATCATATGATAATCATCTATGGCTTTTCGCACATAACTTAAGACTTGTTGCAGCTTCATTTTTTCAAGTAAACCTTTCTGTCATTTCTTACTATTTTATCATAGCCATATTTTAAAATCCACTTGAATTATCGAGGAATAGATTGATATATACAACTTTATTTGTTAGAATAGATAGCAAAGTGAATTGAAGGAGCCAGGATTATTATGAAATTTCGTCCGGATAAAAAATATATTTATATCGGAATCATTGCACTAGGTGTAATTGTCGGCAGTATCTGCTTTTATTACCTCTTATTTTATGGAACACGATTTAATTATACGCTGAAAACTCTTTCCAAGATTGCCATGCCGATTATTTATGGTATTGTATTTGCCTATCTGCTCACCCCGGTGGTCAATAGGTTGGAAAGCAGAGCATTGTACCCCTTAATGGATAAATGCAAAATGGCAATAACATCAAAAAAGAAAAAACTCGCAAGAGCCCTATCCATCATCATTACAATGGCAATTGTGCTTCTGGTTATTTATGGTTTTTTTGCGTTGGTTATTCCCCAATTGGTCAGAAGTGTTACCAGCATTTCCATTCAAATGCCGATTTTTGTTGAGACAATAACCAGGTGGGGAAATAAATTCTGGGCCGATAATCCGGATATTATGACTTTTATTCAGGATACTATTGCAAAATATTCAGTGGAAATTAATAAATACCTGAATGACAGTATCATTCCACAAATGGAAACAGTGGTAATATCGGTTTCACGTAGCTTGATTAGCGTTTTTCAGGTTTTATGGAATTTTCTGATTGGAATTATTATTTCATGCTATGTATTATATAATAAGGAATTGTTTGCCGGACAAGCAAAAAAAATTGTTTATGCTTTATTTAAAACAGGCGTTGCTAATACTATAATTAAAAACTGCCGTTTTACCAGCAAAACTTTTATCGGCTTTATCGGCGGTAAGATTATTGATTCCATAATTATCGGTATTCTTTGCTTCGCCGGCACCAGTCTAATGCAGACCCCTTATGCAGTGCTTGTGAGTGTGATTGTTGGTGTAACCAATATTATTCCATTTTTTGGACCTTACCTGGGTGCCATACCCAGTGCATTTTTGATTTTGATGGTAAATCCGTTAAAATGCCTGTATTTTGTGCTTTTTATCATTGTTTTGCAACAGTTTGACGGCAATTTTCTGGGTCCCAAGATTTTGGGCGAATCAACCGGTTTGTCAGGTTTTTGGGTTATTTTTTCCATCACCATTTTTGGCGGTGTGTTCGGAATTCTCGGGATGATTATCGGTGTTCCTATTTTTGCGGTTTTGTATGCCGGAGTAAAAGGCTATATTAATCAAAAATTGAAGAATAAGGGCTTATCCGATGACACAGGTGCTTATCTGGATGTGGGTTCTATAGAGGATGATGTTTTTATCAAATACCAGCCGGATAAAAAGAAAAACCGGACTTTTTTTAGCACAAAAGAAGCTAACAATACTTCAGAATCCCAAAAAGAAGCTGAAAATCAAAAAAGTAAGGAGCAGTCATGAAATTTGTCATACAGCGGGTTAGTCAGGCAGCGGTAACGGTAGAAGAGCAGCAGATAGGTGTTATCGGAAACGGTTTGCTTGTGCTGGTTGGCATCAGCAATTCCGACAATCAACAAATTGCGGATAAAATGATAAAAAAACTTATTCAGCTACGGATTTTTGAGGATGCTGATGGAAAAACTAATCTGGATTTGAAAACCGTTAGCGGCGAAATGTTAATTATTTCACAATTCACATTATATGCCAATTGCAAAAAAGGTAATCGTCCATCCTTTATTGAGGCAGGAACACCCGATATGGCAGATTCTTTGTATCAATATATCATTGGCGAGTGCAAAAAAGAAATTTCAGTGGTTCAATCCGGTGAGTTTGGTGCTGATATGAAGGTATCGTTGATCAATGATGGTCCATTTACCATTATATTGGATTCGGATGATATTATGTAATTAAAGAAAGGATTCGCCTATATGAATAATACTTTAATTGTCCTCATTGTTATTTTGGTGGCCGCCATCTATATATACACCTTTTTTCTTTTGCGAAAAGGCCGCAGAAAGACAAAGAAAAAACAAGATACTTATCAATCCCAAATATCATATCAAAAACGCATCAACAACCCTAAAGAGACCTTGGAAAATACCAACAACCGTTATAATAATTATGTTACTAAATATAACAGCCAGGAGGATTACCGTGAAGTAATCCCTTCCAAAACTGATAAAATACCCGAAGAAAGGCCGTAATATGGCGCCTTATTAAAAGTTTTCAAAAAAATCAAATTGACCAAAAAACAAGCCAACTATTCGTTAAACTATGGTTTTGCGAATAGTTGGCCCTATCTTTATTAATCATCTCAACCAAGTTATGCTCCCATATTACCATCAGAAACTAACCATGTTTTTCCGTCTTCCATGTCTGTACAAAAATACATTTGACCCAAACTTAGAGTGTTGTACTTGATAAGAACCTTGCGAACTAATTTTAAAGTTTTTTTATCTCCAGCGATTGACAGTTTGAAAATTCGTTCGCGCATTCTTAAAATATGTTCCGCAAATTCTGACAGCATATCTGATGTCAGATTTGTTTCATATAAATCAATCATTATTCTACGTTTTTCAGGAGATTTCATAATAAAGGTTTCTTCCTGTTTCATCATATTCATTAGTGCATTCATATCATCGAAATAACTTCCGTAATGAATTCCGTGAAAATAGCCTCCCTTATAATAATAGGGGCTTAACGCACCACTAGGTGACATTTGCAACATAGCACACCTCTTCTTTCATTTGATTGGTTTTATCCATTTTTATCACCTTTAACAAGCTCCTCTAATGGATTTCCGACTCTAATATGTTGACACCACTGGATGGTTGCCTGTGTAATATAAATGCCATAGTAAAGTGTGGATAATTTGTAATAAAAATCGTCCTTGTTTTCCAGCTTATCAAAATTATTTGCTAAGGACTGAAGTTTCCACAAATAGTTTGTATTATTGATTTCGTATTCAAGCAATTGCCGGTTGCGTATGTCCGCAGGTAATTTATCAAAAAAATATACTTTTGCCAAATGTGTATTGGTACCATCAAGCACATTCATTGGTGATACCAGCCAGTTCAAAAACCTTTCTGTACCTTGTTCAGTGCTTTTATAAAAGATCTTCTGTCTGCCGCCCAGGGGCTTTTCGTTCATGATTAAATAACCTTTTTCGGTCATCTTTTTTAGTGCCGGGTAAAGACTTCCGAAACTGGCTTTATAGAAAACACCTATACCATTTTCTATGTATTTTTTGATGTCATAACCAGTTAAGTCATCCCCCTGCACCATACCCAGAATAAAATAATCTAACACAAAATCACCTCTTTCGATATATCGCATAGATATATTATATCCATATATCATGAAATAGTCAAGTTCGTAACTAAAAACGTTTCATCAACCTATACCGGCGGATGAAACGTTCTCTTCCATTTTACTTAACTCTATCGACTTTCAAAATCTTCTACATATTGTGTAATCAGTTTAACTGTTCCGTCAATCCCCAGGATACTGCTGTTGATACACAGATCATAACTGTCAGCCCGGCCCCATTTCTTGGAAGAATAGTAATTATAGTAGCTTTGACGTTGTTTATCTTTCTTCATACACAATTCTTTAGCTTTAACAGCATCCACGTTGTATTTTTCCATAACGTGTTTTGTTTTATCATCCTCATCGCCATAGATAAAGATGTGAACGCAATTTTTCTTATCACTAAGAGCATAATCAGCACAGCGGCCGACAATAACGCAGGGACCTTCTTCAGCAATCTTTTTGATGGTATCAAATTGAGCCAGAAAAACTTTATGGCTGATGGGCATATCAACAAAATGCGCCGCATTGTACCCAAAGGAATAAGTATCCATAACCAGGTTATACAAAAAAGAATTGGTTGGCCTTTCATCATGATTTTGAATCATTTCTTCACAGAAACCGCTATCTTTAGCTGCCTGGGAAAGTAATTCTTTGTCCATGCACTGGACTCCAAAGTATTTTGCGACTTTCTCTCCTATCTCATGTCCCCCTGAGCCAAATTGGCGTCCAATTGTAATCACAGTATTCATAAAAACACCTCCAAATTTCAAATTTGTTTTGTTTTACTTATGATAGTATATTATACCACATATTATTTTGATTTTGTCAGAAAATTTTTAAATTTTAATGATTACCAATTAAAACGAATGATGGTTTACATAATATAATTATGTAAACCATCACTGTAAAATTGTCAACAAATGTTCAAAATATTCAGGTAAGGGGGCTTCCGTTCGGACCAGTTCATGGGTTACCGGATGGGTAAAACCTAATGTCCTGGCATGGAGGGTTTGTCCGTCCAAATGATAAGGTGACTTAATATTCCCATAGACACCATCACCCAATAAAGGATGGCCGATATGAGTCATATGTACTCTGATTTGATGAGTACGGCCGGTTTCTAACTGACATTCCACATAAGTATATTTGTCAAAGTGCTTCAATACCCGGTAATGGGTTACTGCTTCTCTTCCATCTTTAACGACCGCCATTTTTTTGCGTTCTTGGGGATGCCGGGCAATCGGTGCATCGATAGTTCCTTCTTCGTTTTTTAAGTTTCCGCAGACAATGGCAACATAGCATCTCTCTAATGAATGTTCTTTTAACTGTTGGGCAATGTCATTATGGGCAAAATCGCTTTTGCAAACCAATAAGGAACCGGTGGTATCCCGATCGATCCGATGAACGATGCCGGGACGCAGGATCCCATTGATACCGGAAAGACTGCTCTGACAATGATACATTAGGGCATTTACCAACGTTCCGGAATAATGACCGGGGGCAGGATGTACCACCATCCCTTTAGGTTTATTGACCACTAACAGATGCTCATCTTCATATAAAATATCTAAAGGAATGTTTTCGGGGGTAATATCAGGAAGAATTGCCTCGGGAACAGTCAAAAAAATCCGATCACCGGCTTTTACCCGATAATTGGATTTTATGGGCTGTAAATCACCATCTGACTTTTCTAACAGAACCAGTTCATCTTTTAATAACTTCTGCAGATAAGAACGTGATAAAGAATCCATAAGCGTACTAAGCTGCTTATCGATTCTTTCTCCCTCTTCTTCCTCTGTAATCTGAAACCAAAATTCTTTCATCAGTCTTTCAACTCGCGATATTTTTTTTGTTTAAAGCTTAGAAATTCAAAATCACTGTCTTTATAGACAAAAAATATCAGAATAATCAAGATGGTTGTGGCTACCGTAACATACATGTCCGCAACATTGAAAATCGGAAAATGCTGTCCGAAAATAATAACACCTACTGCATAAATAAAATCAACCACATAATTTAAACGTAACCGATCGACCATATTGCCAATGGCACCGCCGGCGATCATCGTCAGTAATATATGAAGTGCAGCATATTTCTTCTTATCGGGAGCTTTAATCAGTACAAAGGTAATTACACCCAGAAAGATAATAGCAATAAAAACAAAGAAAAACTTTTGATTGGGCAGCATTCCGAAGGCGGCACCAGTATTTTCCAGATAGTTAAACTCTAAAATGCCATCAATAATGCTGTAAGCGGGTTGATTCTTTAGTTTGAGGACAGCCAGGTATTTGGTATATTGATCAGTTGCAACTAATAAGATTAAAAACAAAAAATCAAACAATAAAAACTTTACTTTTTTAGACATCTCTTCTCCTCTATTTAGTCATTATCATATTCGTCGGTATAATGGATTTCCTGAAGGGCATTTAATATATCTTCGTCTGTTACATTTAAATCAATTACTGCTTTTCCGACTTTTTTCAAAAGGATAAACTTAATGGTATCCCCTTCCATTTTCTTATCGGATTTGGTTAAACGAAGGATTTCTTCAGGGTCAATATCTTCAATGGAAATGGGCAAATTAAAAGGGACGAACATATCTCGTATTTCATAGTACTCTTCCATGGAAAGCCATTGATGCTTCCACGAGATAAATGCGGCTGCTACTGCTCCCAGGGCTACGCACTCACCATGATAAAGTTTAAAACCGGAGGCTTTTTCAATAGCATGGCCAATGGTATGACCGAAATTTAACAGCGCACGCTCCCCTTGTTCTTTGGGATCCTTCTCCACCACTAATTTTTTGATGGTACAGCTCTGCATAACCATTTCTTCCAGTATCGCAGGATCTTTTTCACAAATTTCATACATATTTTCCAGCAGCCACTCATAGAAAAGGCTGTTTTTAATCAGTCCATGTTTCATAATTTCGGCAAAACCACTGAAGTATTGCCGGTCAGGAAGGGTTTTCAATGTAGAAACGTTCATATATACCAACTTAGGCATATAAAAAGCTCCCACCATGTTTTTATAACCATCAAAATCCACACCGGTTTTACCACCGATGCTCGAGTCCGCCTGAGCCAGTAAGGTAGTTGGAAGCTGAATGAAATCAATTCCCCGCAGATAGGTTGCGGCCGCAAAACCGGTCAAGTCACCGACAACACCACCGCCTACAGCAATCAAAATATCCTTGCGGTCAAATTTTTCTTCAATTAACCGTAAATATAGATCTTGGACGGTTTTAAGCGTTTTTTGTTCCTCTCCTGCTGTAAATACAAAACGAATCTGCTTTTTGCAGTGTTCTTTTAATAATTGTTCTATTGTATCTCCATAAAGAGTATTTACATTAGAATCGGTTACGATGCATACTCTTTTTTCAGCAATACCCAGCTCGTTCAACTCCTCTGTCAATTCATCGAAGGAACCGGAAAAAACAATATCGTAACAAGGCTTTTTGTCGTAATTAACGGTTAGTCTTTGTGCCATAACTGCTCCTCTTAAAGTGCGCCGTAGATACGTAATGATACGTTTCTACGGCGCTGTGTTTTTCCTATTTAAAATCCGTTATTGATGGGAACATCAAAGGATCCGGCCAATATCTCCTGAAAATCACCTGAAATATCAACACTTGGCGGGGTAATTATAAATATGTAATGGGAAATCTTCTGTAAATTACCGCTGATAGCAAAGGTGGAGCCGGAGGTGAAATCAATAATCCGCTGAGCAATATCCACATCAATTCCTTCCAGATTTAAGACAACGGTTCGATTGGCCAAAAGGGTTTCGGTAATCTCTCTTGCATCTTCCACCGAAGTGGGCTTGATTACACATACTTCCATGCCGGTTCCGGTTTTCTTAACTTGCCTGGGAATGGGGGTTACTTTCGGAGCGGGTTTTCTGATGATTCGGTCGTCAATATCTTCGGCCACTTCTTTCGTGGGTTGTTTCCTGGGTTCCTCAATCTCTTCTTCGTCAAAGTCATTATAAAAATCATCTTCATCTTCGTTTAGCTTCATGTAATTAAGAAACTTGTCCATTACGCCCATTTATTTTACTCCTTTAACTTTTAAAAATACTGGTGCCGATTCTTACCATATCCGCACCTTCTTCTATGGCCACCGGATAATCACCGGACATTCCCATAGATAAAATACTCATACTTGTATTATCAATGTTTTTCCTTATTATGTCAACAGATAATTGTTTCAAAGTTGTAAAGTGCTTACGATTATCCTCCGCATTTTCCACAAAAGGAGCAATTGTCATTAAGCCTTCAATCTTAAGACCGGGAAGTTTTGCCGCCTGCTCAACCAATTGTGCCGCCTCTGCTACGCTGGTTCCGTGCTTGGACTCTTCGCCGGCAACGTTGACTTCGATCAGAATTTTGACTATAAGGCCCTTTTTAACAGCTTCTTTACTGATTTCTTCGGCAAGACGATAAGAATCCACACTGTGAATCATATATACTTTATCAATGATATACTTCACTTTATTGCGTTGCAGATGCCCGATCAGGTGCCAGTTGATGTCTTCCGGAAGGAGGTCATATTTACTGAGCAGCTCCTGTACTCTGTTTTCACCAAAATCCCTGCAGCCGGCATCGTAGGCTTCCCGAATCTTCTCGGGAGGATTGTTTTTACTGACTGCAACTAATGTAACATCATTTCTGGATCGTCCGGAATTATCGCAGGCGTTTTGAATGTTGGCTTCAATTATCTTTAGGTTATCCTGTACCATTTGGCCTCTCCTATTCATAGATTAATTCATCTTCATTTACCGTTGACGCATCCAAAACAATATAATCATAGACACTCAGCCCATACTGGGTATTGGAACGAACAATGGCGTATTCGTCGTTTTGATAAAGGATATTGATCTGTTTAAAGTCGGCATAGCCTTTGTTAACATTATAAACGCCAATCAGGCTGCCTCGCTTGCTGATGGTGTATTTTTCGGTGGAATCCGGTTTGATCAGATAATCCCCGATACGCAGCGTCATATCATCCAAATAGTATTCACTGTCCGTTTCGTTATAGATGGAGGTTTCAATAAACTCTGTGGTTTGCTGTCCGTCCTCGGTGAAGGCTTCCCGCAGCACGCCTTGAGCATTGTTTTTGCCGCCTTTTGTCAGATATTCTTTGGGAACAATGAAAAATTCTTTCTCTACGACGGAAGAATTGGGAATTTTTAATCCGGTTTCATCCTCGGTAATCAGCTCCACATCAAGAAAGCGGTCGGTGCAAAAGGTAATCATGGAATTGGTAAAGGTTAATTGCACAAAGGTATCTCCCATCTCGCTGGTATAAGGGGTAACCTTGCCCCATGACATATATTGATTCTTCAAAAATTTAACCCGTACATATTCGGCGGCGGTTAACTCTTCGGCCTTTACCTTGTCCGTCTGGATAACAATAGACCAGTCTTCATTGGTAGAGAGCTTATAGACCGGGTCACCTTCGGCCACCAGATTATTGCTGATCAATTGCTCTTTGTTATAACTTTTGACATCAAATTTATCCTTGGTCATCTGTTCTAAAGTTAAATCTTCATAACCATCGATGGAATAAATAACTATTCCGGTTTGCGGAGATTTGCCAAAAAAAATCTGTTGTGCTCCGGTACCATTGATAGAATCAATGCTTTGGAGAATGTTATGATTAGCCAGTTTTAAAACGGTTCCTTCCACGCTGTATTTAAAGTCATAAACACTGTTAAAGTTGGTTTCATCAAAATTATGTACAAAACCGACAATTTCGGTCTTCAGTTCCCCTAAATCGGCGGCTGACAAGGTGTTTTCACCCTGATTAGCCTTGCTGAGATATTCACTAAGCTCACCCATCTGATCTACCGCATATACCGGGTTACGAACACCAGTCCGGGAACCTTCCCTGGCCAGATAATTAATATAACCGGCCTGCTCCGCGGTAACTATGGTTTCATCACGTAAGGCAATACCGCGATAAATATTGTTGGAAGACAGCGACCCCATTTTTACTTCATAGGGTACTACGTGTTTTTGTGTAAAGAACATAAAAATACAGATAATAATGTACACAAAAATAATCGCAAAAATAACCATTCCAATATTCAAATTAATCGGTCTTCTGTACTTGGTTATTTTCTGGTTACCGGCCAAAATGTTACCTCCGTTACTTTCAAAAAACCCCGGAAACCTCCGAGGTTTTTATAATACGTTTTATACTATAAAGAAACAATAATTTTTGATTTCAAAGTTTCGGGTATTTCGCTTTCATCTAATGATGCGCTGAGAACAAAATCAACTTTAAATTTATCACTGATTTTATCTAATTTGTTAATTACGCTTTCAATATCTCCGTCTTCTTTACAAGCAATTTTCAAGAAGCTGTCAAAATACATTTGTTCCAAATCATGATCCTGTGAGATGATACCACAAACAAATCCAACAAACTCGTTACTGTCCGAAATCATGTGTTCTGATACATCGATCAATCTGATCTTGTTATTCAACTCATACATGTGTTTCGTACTTTTATCTAAATAAACGATGTTGCCGGATACTTTTTGTACTTCACTATTTACTTTATCAAGTAGATATTTTGTCTTGCCTTTTCCCTTTTTGCCTAATATTAACTGAACCATTGGTAAACCCTCCTAAAGTAAATTTGTTGTACAAATTTTCCATACAACTTAATAATATTATAAGTGATATATATCTAAAACACAACTACTATTTATTTATTTCTCCTAACAAATCTGTCATTTGCTCATACAATCCGTCTCGGCTGTCCGAGCGCATAATAATCGAGATATAAGGCTTACCGGCGGTATCTTTGGAAAGCAAAGCAAGACAATGACCGGCCGCATTGGTGGTACCTGTTTTGCCGCCTAATACCGTTACTTTTTCGGGTGCCTGGCGTTCTCCCTGCAAATATAGATTGGTAGATTTCACCGAAAGTTCTTTGGAATTACCGTTACTGGCGGTATAGGTTGTGGTGTAACTGCTCATTTGGATGGTTTGGTTAAAAGCCTCATATTTAACCGCTTCATTCAAGATAATATACATATCATAAACCGTCGTATAATGATTGTCATCCTGCAGTCCGTGAGGATTTACAAAATGACTGTTAGTGGCACCGATCGCCTTAGCTTCCTGATTCATCAATTCCGTAAACGCTTCAATCGATCCGGCAGTTCCTTCAGCCACTACAATAGCCGCATCATTGGCTGAATTAACCAGCATCAGATGAAGAGCCTGGTCAAGAGTCAGCTGATCTCCGGCTTTCAAACCGCAAACCTGTGCGCCTGATTCATTGATAATGATATTATCGCTAACGGTAATCAGGGTGTCTAAAGAACCATGTTTGATGGCTGTTAATGCAGTCATGACTTTGGTCAGACTGGCAGGATATAACTTTTCGTAGACGTTTTTTGCATAAAGCGTGTTAGATTTTGACAAATCAAATAACGCTCCTCCGGAAGCGGTACTTAAGTCAACATTTTCATCATCGGTAATATCTCCTGATACAACGCACAAATCAGCAGCAAAAGGCTCTGCTGCGGGAACCTCATCTTGTGTATACAACATCCGGTAACTGCTTACTGCGCTGTCCGGAGTATATTCCATTGCGTAATTTTTGCTGCCGCATCCGGATATGCCAATGATGCCTGTCAAAATAATGGTTAAGAATACGACCTTATTTGTACATCTCACGCCACTCTAAATCTCCTCTGTCTAATGATTTAATCAAAAGCTCTGCTGTTGCCAGATTAGTAGCCAAAGGGATGTTATGCATATCACATAAACGAACTACATTATTAACATCCGGCTCATGCATTTTAGGACTAAGCGGATCACGCAGAAAGATAACCAAATCAATTTGATTGTGTTCGATCTGTGCTCCAATCTGCTGTTCCCCCCCGAGATGCCCAGCCAGATACTTATGAATAGACAGATTGGTTACTTCTTCAATCAACCGTCCGGTAGTTCCCGTTGCAAACAAATCGTTTTTGCTTAAAATCCCCCGGTACGCAATACAAAAATTCTGTATCAATTTCTTCTTTGAATCATGTGCAATTAATGCAATATTCATGTGTATCACCCTCTCCTTATTTATGAGTACGCTGTAATCCAACGTTTAAAACAAATCCAATACCAATATAGGCGCTTACCAATGAAGTAAGTCCGGAACTGACAAAAGGAAGCGGCAATCCGGTATTGGGTAGCAGATACGTTACCACGCCAATATTAATAAAACCCTGAAATCCGATCATTGCTCCCACCCCAGTTGCAATAATGGTTCCCGCAATATCCTTCGCCCTTCGGGCAATCAGCAGGCATTCCGTAGAAATCAGAAAAAACAGGACAATTACGCTGCAGGCACCAATAAAACCAAATTCTTCACCAATAACTGCAAAAATAAAATCAGTCTGCTGCTCAGCAATATAATTGGCATTTTTTACTGAGTTGATCAGATTATTCTTGTAACCTTTTCCGTACAATTGTCCGGAGCCGATGGCCATAACCGCATTTTCCTGCTGATAGCCTTCCGCCATGGAATATTCTTCTTTATTTAAGAAGGCGATAATACGCTTCTGCTGATATTCACTGATGATTTTCTGCTCAGGCTGCGTAACCAAAACCATAAAAATAATGGCGGCCGGAATGACTACCGCAAAAATACCGGCAATTACCTTCCAACTCAATCCACCTATATACATAATAACACAAAATATTAATATTACCACAATACTGGTGGATAAATCAGGCTGTTTATAAATCAATGCTACCGGTACCAAAAATAATGCACAACACATCAGGATATTTTGAAAGGTATTAAATTTCTCCTTATGTTTCATGATAAACTGTGCGAAGAATAAAATCAATAAAATTTTTGCAGTTTCGGAAGGTTGAAACCGGATTCCGAATAGAATCAGCCAGCGCTGGGCACCACCGGCATCGTCACCCATGAAAATAACCATGGCTAACAGAACAAGATTAGCGATATACATAATCCAATATAGATTCAGCAAAACCGAGTAATCAAAAAGGGAAATTACCACCATCAGAAACAGGGCGGTCAGAAAGCCGGTGATCTGCTTGCTTTGCAAAGCTTCTTCCGCGCTGCCGATGGCCATGATTCCGATGATGGTCAGTATCACCACGAAAATTACCAGTTTAAAATCATAATCTCTTATTCTGTAACGCTTAAACATGGGTTTCCCTTTCCTTAATTGGCGTTCTTATGTAAATCCAATATGGGGATACTGGCATAAAGAGACGGTGTTTTAGCGCCGCGGCCCTTATTCCCGGTTTTGGTAATCTGTATTTCCATACTTTTCGTATCGATCATCATGTATTTTGATATTACTTTGGCAATGTCCTGCTTGATCATTTCCATCATTTCCTGTGAGCAGTTCACCCGGTCGGAAATCAGCAATATCTTCAGCCGGTCTTTTGCTATTTCATTAGACTTTTTTCGTTTGAACAAATTTTTGATCTTCATAATGCATCCTCCTAATTTCTGTGAAAAATACCGGATACTCTTGTCCAAAAGGAAATTCCCTTATCAAACTCCATAAAAGGAACTTCTTTTCCCAATACCCGGTGGCAGATATTTTGATAAGCACGTCCGGCAAGAGTATTGTTTCCCACAAGGGGTTCGCCCTGGTTGGTAGCAATAACGACATTTTCGTCGTCCGGTACGATGCCGATCAGCGGAAGGGCTAAAATATCCACCACATCTGCGGCACTCATCATATCTCCTCTTTTCACCATGTCAAAGCGCATTCTGTTAATGATCAAGTCGATTTGTTTGAACTCTTCAGCTTCCAGCAGACCCACGATCCGGTCTGCATCACGAATGGCTGATACCTCCGGGGTGGTAACCACTAGCGCCCGGTCAGCTCCGGCAATGGCGTTTTTAAAGCCCTGTTCAATACCGGCGGGACAATCCAGGATAATATAGTCAAATTGGTCCCGTAGCTGTGAAATCATTTTTATCATTTGTTCCGGCATTACCGCCGATTTGTCTTTTGTTTGCGCTGATGGCATCAAATAAAGACTGGGATGACGCTTGTCCCGGATCAAAGCCTGTTTGATGCGGCATTTTCCTTCTACCACATCTACAAGATTGTAGACAATCCGGTTTTCCAAACCCATCACCACGTCCAGATTGCGCAAACCGATATCGGTATCGATTAACACAACTCTTTTTCCCATGGCTGCCAAACCTGTTCCAACGTTTGCGGAAGTAGTGGTTTTGCCTACTCCGCCTTTTCCTGATGTGACGACAATTACTTCGCTCATTGGCTTTACCTCCAAAATAATCTCGTCCCCTGAGTCCCCTTAGAAGGGTTTACTCAGTAATTCTTTGGTAATGGATTCCATGACCACCTGGCCATTTTCCACATAGGCTATCCGCGGCTGTATTTTGGGCTTGATTGACCATTTTGCCCCTTTTTCTTTAGATTTATATTTGAAATCACCGATGGTAAGTTTTTCCGGTGACATTTCAAGCGCAACAACGTAATGACCATCCTGGCCGTTACCGCCGGCATATGCTTCCCCATACAGCCCGCCTAAAATAACAATATCCCTGGTAGAGATAATGGCCGAACCGGGGTTGACATCGCCGATAATGACGATACTGGATTCGGTTTCCAAAACCTGTCCGTTTTTCAGTGTACCACGGTAGAATTGACCTTCGTTGAGATCGTTATCATAATTCAGCATTTGCAAGGCTTTGAGGTAATTTTGATTGGTATTTTCATCTTTCCCCACCAGACAAATTATATTCAAATCGGAGTTCTGGCAGATTGTTTCCACCACTTGCCGCTCCTCTTCATCGGTCAATACTCGTCCCTCCAAAGACAATGCCATCTTGGCATCTTTGAAAAAAGCCGCTGATTCTTTGAATTTTATGGCAACCTCTTCTAGCAATTCCGGAAAGGGAAGGTCATCTCCCAGATGAAGCGAAATTCCGTTTTGAAAGCTTTTGATAATAACAGCATTTTTCATTATATAATTCCTTTTCTTTTAATCGGTAACGGTGGTGCCGCCCTCTAATATTTCGGCCGTACCGGTAATGATTTCATCGACCTCGGCAAGACCATAATGATATTTAATAATTTCTCTGGTAATTTGGGCCGCATAATCGGAGCTATAGCCAAAGGCAACTCTGGTAGCAATACCGATCTCCGGATTTTCGTAAGGTGCATATCCCACAAACAAAGCATGATTGGGACGGCTCAAATTTTCCTGGGCAGTACCGGTTTTACCGGCCACCTTAACGGCAAGATTGGAAAAATATGCTTTACTTTCTACCACTTGACGCATTCCGGCCTGAATGGCCTTCCACTCCGCCGGTTCCAGATTAACGGTATTTCTGATCTCGGCATGATGATCTTCCAGTAAATTGCCGCTGTGGTCGGTTACCTTATCAATCAAAGTCAGATCATAACAGGTGCCGTTATTGGCAACGGTGGTAACATATCTGGCCAATCCGGCCGTGGTATAGTTACTGTTACCCTGACCGATTGCCGAACGAACCGAGTCTTCGGAAGACATTTGCGGATTATACTCTTCTATTTCCACACCGGAAGGTTCGCTCAAACCATATAAATCAACATACTTATTTAACCTTGCCAGACCCTCTTCTGAGGAATACAGATTATCCACAACTCCTAACTGGTAGCCGACTTCATAGAAGAACACATTACAGGAGTGACGGATTGCTCCGGTTACATTTAAAGCTCCATGGGTTCCCCGGGGATAAATCCAGCACCTGGGCGGTAAATAACTTATTTTATCAAAAATACCATGACAGGTATAGGTACTGGAGGTGGTAATAATTCCTTCCATCAATCCGGCTGTGGCGGAAACCATTTTAAAGGTTGAACCGGGAGCGGTTTTCTGCTGGGTGGCATAATTATACATCGGTTTTGACAGGTTATTCAACAATCCGGCATAATAATCGGCATCTACGCCGTTAGCCATTTTATTGTTATCATAACTTGGATAAGATACCAATGCCAGAACATCACCGGTATTGATATCGGTAACTACTACCGAACCCGAATAGGGGTCCAGAGCCAGCTGCGCCGGTGTAATATCCAGCTGAGATATCCGGTTTATTAAAAAATTATAAGGACTGACCGCACCGCTCTTGAATTGCTGTTCTTCCGTCTCTTCCAGTTCAATAATATTCTGCTCTAATAAAATATTACAGATCTGACGGCCGGTGACCAAATCACTTTTAATCATATACTTGTATATCTTTTTGTCAAACTCCGTATTGTTGTCCAATGATTTGATAATAAATGTAACTATTTTATCATAGATTTCTTCCGAGTCAGAATACTGGCTGGTCATTTCAAGAGGACTGATATTAATCCAGTTCATAGAAATACAGTAGTGAATGTATTCATTTAAACTGATTACTTCTTCATTGGTCCATGCTTTATAAGTTGCATCATTGGTATCCACTTTGTCTTTGACAATAATGTCTTTGTTATATAACAGCTCGGCAATAAAGCTCTCGTAGACTTGATATTCCAGTGGCAGATTGTCGTAAGGTGTTTTTTTCTCGCGAAGTTCTTCAGTCAGTTCCTCTAAAACAGTCGTTTTGCGATTATGAAAGGCCTCTTTGACAGATTGTTCGTTTTCGCCTGCCGTATCACTGTCAAAATGGCTGATATTGATGACATTATTATTAATCAGAGCAAAATAAACATCATAAATGGGGATGATGATATCCGCACTGGAAGCATTTTCAGCATGTTTATATTCTTTCACATTCTTTATTTTAGAAAGCAGGATACTTGCTATTTTTTCTTCCAGAATGTGATATACCGCTTCTTGAAAATCTTTATCTATGGTCAGATAAACATCATTTCCGGCCACCGGCTCTATATAATCACTGGAGGAAATCACCTTACCTACATTGTTGACAAAAACGGTTTCGTGCCCTTTGTTGCCTTGCAGGATACTTTCCTGAGATTGTTCGATTCCCAATTTACCGATGGTGTCATTCATATCATACTGAATATCCGGATATTGCGCCCGAAGATTTTCCAGTTCTTCCTGGGATATCTTACCGGTGTAGCCTAAAATCTGTGAAAAATAGGTACTGTCTACATATTTACGAATGGTATCCTCGGTGATGGATACACCTTCCAGAATATCGCTGTTTTCCATAATGACCGCTACCGTTTCTTCGCTCACATTGGTGGAAACGGTGGTGGCAATATATTTTTGATAACTGTTATTATTCATATCATAACGGATGGTCATGATCTTTAAGACATCTTCTTTGGAATAGCCTTTTCCTACGACGAAATTATCTTTTTTTACTTCGCCTTCATAATCCCCAATTCCGAACCTTCCGTAGCCGCCCAGATAATTCACCACATCTTCGGCTGTTGCGGTTTGCTGACGATAATCCAGATCATCGAATTTTTTCTCGCCGTAAACATCTGCAAGAAATCGTTTTAGCTGTTTGTCTTCCCGATTTTCAATGGTAAACTTATAGTTATCGTCTTCGTCTATTATGATTTTAAAATCGCTGACAGTTTTATCACCGCACCGCTCAATCATCTGAATCAGCTTATGGATGGTGGCGTTTAAGTTGGCATTTTTACTTTTTCCGGACTCATAAACGTCCTCAATGGTTACGGAATAGGAAAGCGTGTTATATGCAAGCAGGTTCCCGTTACGATCATAAATATTTCCTCTGGTGGCCGGAATGGTCTTTTCCTTTTTGATTTTTAACTGAAAGGAATCCAGATACTCTTCTCCGTGCACAATCTGCAAATCAAAAATTCGGTTGATTATAATCCCGCTGATGGCAGCTAATATTAAGACAAGGATAAATAGCCGGGAGGAAACTATATTCAAAAAGTTTTCTTTAAAATCATCAAACAAACTTTTATGCGCTCCTTTTTTCGCGTGCGTCCAAGCGGTTGTGAACCCATAAGATCATCGGATACAACAACAAGGTTACCAGGATGGTATAAACAATTTCAGGTAAAATCAAATTTAAGAAATAAAATTTAAAAGCAAAGCGTCCCCGCATCATAAATAATAAGAAATAGGAAAAAAATCCAAATAACAAATCACTGATCAAGATAAGCACCATCGGAAGCTTAATATCTTCCGGATAAAAAATACCGCTGAACTTTCCGTTCAAATAACCTATGTACATATAGATCATGGCATATAGTCCGATGGCTTCACCAAAAAAGATGTCAATCAACAGACCACAGATAAAACCGATGATCAATCCGGTTTTAGAGCCTCTCATAAAGCCGTAGGAAGCTGTTACCACAATCAAAAGATTAGGAACGATTCCGGCAAATGCAATACCACGGAAAACCGTAGATTGCAGTACAAAGCACACAATAATTATGATAGCCGATATGATTCCTCTCTTCATACTTCTTCTTTCCTTACTTTTATTCGGTGTCGCCGTTTTGCTTCAACTGTAAAATAACCAATACTTCGTTGATATGTTCAAAATCAACTGCCGGGGTCAGATATCCGGATTTTGTCAGATTATTGGAATCCCGATTCAGGGTACTGATATATCCGATCAAAATACCGGGCAGGTATTTATCGCTGATACTGGATGTGACAATTTTATCACCTACAACAACACGATCAGCATTATCTATAAGTCCTTCAAATTCAACCACACCATCATGATACAGTTCCAGATTGCCCTTGACCACCAGATTGTCTTCCGTGGACAGAACCTGTCCGCTGACGTTGAAGTTATCTGCAATAACGGTATTAACCTTAGCCCAATTAGGCCCTACTTTGATAATCCGTCCCACCAGACCGCTTCCGGCCATTACATTCATGTCCACTTCCAGTCCGTCATTAAAGCCTTTATCAATTAGAAAGGAATAGAACCAATTACCGGGATCTCTGCCGGTAATCCTGGCACCTACCTTTTCATAGTCATCATACTGGGCATCTAAATCATACAATTCCCGTAAGCTGGTCAGTTCATAGCGTTCCTGCTGCAGCTTGGTATTTTCGATGGTTAATTCGTCAATTTCTTTTTTCAGGCTCTCATTTTCCTGAATCAATACCCTAATCTGCACCAGTTCCTCCGAACGGCTGCCGAGCCACCCGCCAACCACACTGATGCCCTCTTGAAGGGGTGCAATTACATAACCGGCAATCATATTAAGCGGCCTGCTGATATAATTGGTATTTAGGGTTAAGACAATCAAACCGGTACATAGGATTGTTAAAATAAAAAGGAGATATTTACCCGGTAGTGTAAACTTCTCTCCTTTTTTCTTTACTATTGGACTCATTTGCTCATTCCTTCAATTGCATATGCCACTGATTTATAATTATCATCTTTAATAATCTTGGAAAGGCCCACTGCCACGCTGGTTACAGGATTTTCAGAGACGTTTACATTCAATCCGGTGCCCTTGCGCATCAGTTCTGCAAAATGGTTGACCTGGGAAGCTCCTCCGGTCAGATACAGCCCATGACGGTAAATGTCAGCGGCCAGTTCCGGCGGTGTCCGTTCCAGGATTACTTTTACATTGTCAATGATCATATGAAAATGTTCGATCAGGGCATCGTCCACCAGTTGTGTGGGAATTCCCCGTTCCACCGGAAGTCCGGTAACAATATCCCGCCCGTAAACAATGGCGTCCTGTCCGGCTTCTTCCAGGTCTTTCAAATCGATTTTTACCTTTTCGGCGGTCTTTCCGCCAATAATCAGGCTGAATTCCTTGCGGATAGCACTGCGGATGGAATCATCGAATTTCAGGCCGCCGGTTTTAATCAGCCGGCTGAGTACGATACCTCCCAGGGACAAAATAGAAACCTCAGTGGTATCATAGCCTACATTGACTACCAGAACCCCCTGTGAATTCTTAACATCAATATCCATGCCGAGACCGTCGGCAATGGCTTTTTCTACGACCATGATTTTCTTGGCCTTGACACCGGCCTCACGGATCAGATCCTTAAATGCTCTCTTCTCTACCTCGGTGATGTCTGTCGGTACGGCAATAAAAAAATCCGCCGGTTTGACATTGCCCTTGGCCAGGTCATTCACGAAATATTTAATCAGCATTTCCATGTTCTTTATGTCAGCAATGACACCGTTGCACAAAGGATAAGAGATCTGGATATTGCCCGGAGCCTTTTCGTACATATCAAAAGCGGAATCTCCATAAGCAAATAAGTTGTTCTTATTTTCAATGGCAATCATGTTCTTTTCTACTAAGATAACATCTTCTGTTTTACTGTAAATTTTTATATTACTGGTACCAAGATCAATACCGTATGCGTTGTTAGCCAAAATAAAGCTCCTTTCTATCGTAAAACTACATGCCAGTTTACTGGCAGCACTGCATATGAAGCAGCCGGACCGAAGGCCGTCACTACTGTGAGAGCAAAGCTTTCACAGTAAACCTATCTGTTTAACCATAAGCATTGACAGCTTGCCGGCAGCACTGTATATAAAGCTTCCGGGTCCAATGGCCGTCCTTTGCAAAAGCGAAGCTTTCGCAGTAAATAATCAGCTTTCACAATAAACCTTCCTCTTTAAAGCTGATGTATTTATTATCCCCAATTATGATGTGATCTAACAGGGGGATGTCGATCATTTTACCGATTTCCCTGATCTGTTCGGTAATGTTCCGGTCTTTTTCACTGGGAGCTGCATCACCGCTGGGATGATTGTGCAGAAGCATCAGATAGACCGCCTGTGCCCGCAGAGCCTTAATAAAAACTTCTCTGGGGGAAAGCAGTGAGGCTTTCACCGTACCCACCGACAGCACATATTCTTCCAGTAATCGCAGCTTATTATCCAACAGGATCAGTAAAACCCTTTCCTGCTCGCTGTGACGCAGGGTTTCTTTGTAATACTCGGCCACTGACCGGGGACTGCTGAAGCTTAATTTCTCTCCGGCACTCTCCCGTGACATCCTCATCGCAAATTCAGTAAGGCAGCGAATCTTAACCGCTTTTACCTGGCCGATGCCCTTGATGCTCATCAGTTCCTCTAAGGTTACATGGTGGAGACTGTTCAGTCCCCGATATCCCCCGCCCGCCAGCTCCAGAATCTGCTCTCCCAGCTCCACCGTGGAACTGTCTCTGGTGCCTGTCCGCAGGATGATCGCCAGCAGCTCCGCTTCGGTAAGGCTGGCCGCCCCCAGACGTAAAAATTTGTCATAGGGACCATTTTCATAAGTTCTTTTTGTCATGGGTGTCCTCACTGCGCGTTCTCTCTTCATCCCGCCCGCAAGGAAGGTAACTTGTCTCTAAATCAGTCTGTAAACAATAATGGCTATTGCTATGCCGATAATACTGGCAATGGTTATTTTAATGGTCAAACCAAAGGTAATACATAAAATCCCAATATCAAAAACGATGGGGTTTACCAATCCAAAGGTTTGTCCGAAATTGAGCCATGTACTTGGGAAAAGACTTCCAATAAAACCGCCGATGACAATACCGGCAAGAATCAGCAGGAAGCACGCCCAGTTATTGTTGCGCATATGGCACCT
>JAVBSL010000011.1:0-102122 GCA_031556725.1 Lachnospiraceae bacterium
TGAAGCCCCCCTCAAGATGAGATATCCCATTCTAAATGAAGTAAGATCCCTTGAAGAGTACAAGGTAGATAGGCTTGAGGTGTAAGCATAGCAATATGTTCAGCTGACAAGTACTAATCGATCGAGGGCTTATCCAAAAAAGATAGCCATTAGTAATGGCTTACGCAAAGGAAATGTCTTAGAAGGTAGTTGGTTTTCGTGTTCGGTTTTGAAGGTATGAATATATGGCCCAGTGGCTCAGTTGGTTAGAGCGCCGCCCTGTCACGGCGGAGGTCGTGGGTTCGAGTCCCATCTGGGTCGCTACATAGTTTATTCTATGTTGACATTTTGGTGGCCATGAGTTACATTTATAGAGTGGTCATTTTTTAAGCCATAAAATGCTCTTTATTGGGATCTTAGCTCAGCTGGGAGAGCATCTGCCTTACAAGCAGAGGGTCATAGGTTCGAGCCCTATAGGTCCCACTTGCAAGTAATTGCATGGTAGTTTAATAGTGATAATATGGATGGGTTCCCGAGTGGCCAAAGGGGGCAGACTGTAAATCTGTTGACGACGTCTTCGAAGGTTCGAATCCTTCTCCATCCACTAGAGTTTTTTTACTCTGTACTTTAATTTAATAACGCGGGGTGGAGCAGTCTGGAAGCTCGTCGGGCTCATAACCCGAAGGTCATAGGTTCAAATCCTGTCCCCGCTACTCAATGCCCAGATAGCTCAGTTGGTAGAGCAGAGGACTGAAAATCCTCGTGTCGCTGGTTCGATTCCGGCTCTGGGCATTTGTTCCGCAAAAAAACAAGTATGGGCGTGTAGCTCAGTCGGTAGAGCACTTGACTTTTAATCAAGTTGTCCGGAGTTCGAACCTCCGCACGCTCATTAAAATCCCTCGCATGCGAGGGATTTTTACATATACATTAATCTCAAATTCGCAGCAGGAAGGTGTCCTCCAGGCAGAATCGGGCGATAACCACATCCAAGCTCGGACGTTCTTGCCGAATAAATAAAAGTATGATTTATTGGAAAATAACACCTGTTGATTTACCTCTGAAAATGGCCCAAAATAGAAGGTATCAAATAATAAAGGAGATATCTACATATGAAGATCTACAAAATTTATGGGCTGCTCGGTTTATGTTATGTTTATAGCATGAATCCCGTAGATGGAGAATTGATGGAGGAAGTGGAAATTGAGTTGTCTACGGGCTACCAGGAAGTGAATCGGGAAAATGGAACTCGCGGCATTGTATGCCCAAGTAATTTCGTATCAACTATGTTTTTCGGTCCTGACCCGACTATTTATGAACACTCAGAGAATGGCGGAGGAAGATATCAGACATTTCAACTGAAGGCTTAGAAGAAGATACGACAATGTAAAAGGCTCGCGAATTTGCGGGTTTTTTGCATGAAAGGGGAGTTTTCTATATAAAAATAAGGAAAATTTAATGATTTATGGCAGTTTGTATATTGCAATTTAGCTAGGTTTATTGTATTTTGTTAACAGAGTGTAAATAAATTGTGAAGTAGTATTTGGGGAAAGAGGAAGAGGATATGAAAAAGTTAGTAGTTATGGCAGTAATGTTAGTATTGGCAATGGGATTAGTATCGGCCTGTGCAGAGGAGGAACTGGAAGATGTATTGGCACCGGCGTCAGAGTTGATAGAGGAATCTGTTGAAGTGGTAGCTGTTGAAACCCTTATATCAACAGACGGTTATGCTGTAGTTTTAGGTACACTGGTAGAACAGGACAGTCATCATATCATAATGAAAACCAATGATAATCATGATTTGGACTTTAAACTGGCTCCGGAAACAGTTATTTATGCAGGTGATGCGGAAGCACTGATGCCGGGTGACGAAGTAGCAGTGGTATTTGAAGGAGAGCTGCAAGGGTTAAGTACAGACGGTGTCAGAGTGATTACCATATCTATATCAGCAGAAGAGGAAGACGGTTTACAAGAAGCAGAATAGCAGTTGGCGGTAATGCCGCCAGCTGTTTTTAAGTTAGAAGAAAAAGGAATTGGCAATATGAAGAAAAAGGATAATATTCGCTTTGCTGTGAAGCAGACCATACCGGTAATGCTTGGATATATATTTTTAGGAATTGCCTTTGGACTGATGCTGCAAAATGCCGGGTTTCATTTTTTATGGGCTTTTGCAATCAGCGTTTTTGTGTACGCCGGGAGCATGCAGTTTGTAATGGTAACATTATTAAGCGGGGGTGCCGGTTTGCTTTATACGGCGATGATGACTTTCTTTATTAACGGCAGACATATTTTCTATGGACTGTCTTTTGTGGAAAAATATCAGCAGATGGGAAAGAGATATCCTTACATGGTTTTTTCTTTGACAGATGAGACATATTCGGTTTTGTGCCGGACGAAGATACCGGAAGGGATGAACGAGAAGGATGTTATGTTCTACATATCGCTGTTTAACCAATGCTATTGGGTATTGGGTTCTTTGGTTGGCGGACTGGCAGGGCAGTTTATTTCTTTTGACTCCACCGGAATTGATTTTTCCATGACAGCACTTTTTGTTGCCATTGTGGTGGAACAGTGGCAGGAGAATAAAAATCGGATACCGGTGATTATGGGAATTGTATTTTCGGTAGTATTTTTAATCCTGCTGGGTCCGGACAAGTTTATTTTACCATCATTAGCTTTTTCGGTATTTATGCTATTAAGTGCCAGAACGTATATGGAAGGAAGGGATAAAGATGAATAATATCGGATATTCTATTGCTATCATTGCGATAGTTGCTGTTTGTACAGTGTTTATAAGGTCTATACCTTTTTTTGTTTTCGGTGGAAAAAGGGAAGTTCCGGAGTTTATACATTATTTGGGAAATTTTCTTCCGGCGGCAATTATGGCTACATTGGTGGTCTATTGTCTGCGCAGTATTCATTTGTTAGAAGGGAATCATGGACTGCCGGAACTGATTGCCACGGGACTGGTAATACTGCTGCATTTATGGAAGAAAAATATACTCCTGACGGTTTCGGTAAGTACTATATGCTATATGGCTATGATTCAGGTAATCTTTAAGTAAAATTGTTGTTAATTTTTAATGTTTTTGAAAACTAGTGTGTGCATAACTTACATTTTGTGATACACTAATAGTGCATAAATAGTGTGATGATAATGAGGGAAGTGTCATGCAAGAGGATTTGTTCAAATTAATTAAAGAACATGGCCGGGATATTCTGGCTTCGGATAATTTTCGCAAGACAAAAGAACATATGCAGCATGGGACAATGCCGGTACGTTCCCACAGTATTAATGTGGCGAAGTACAGTCTGGTCATCAGCCGTAAGCTGAAGATTCCCTGCAACCAGCGAGAACTGGTAAGAGGAGCATTGCTGCATGATTATTTTCTATATGACTGGCATGATAAGGATCATATCAGTCCTCATCGGTTACATGGATTTTTCCATCCGGGGGTGGCATTAAGAAATGCTTCAGCGGAGTACGAATTATCCGATCTGGAAAAGGACATTATCAAGAAACATATGTGGCCCTTAACGGTGGTTCCCCCGCTATGCAGGGAAGCCTGGATTGTGACCCTTGCAGATAAGTATTGCTCATTATTTGAAACCATCAGGATACAGGGCAAAGGACACAGAAAACAAAAAGTAGTAGCATAACCGGTTTAAGATTTACATGAGGTATATAGATGACAGACAGTTTATACAGTCGGTTGAAAGATTATGAAAATAGTGATTTTTATCCCTTTCATATGCCGGGACATAAGCGTAACTTGGAAGAAGGAGTTATGCCGGCCTGGTATTCTATGGACATTACTGAAATAGACGGATTTGACAATCTGCATCAGCCTCAGGAAATTCTTCTAAAGTCCCAGCAAAAAGCAGCTCATTTATATCAGGCGGAGGAAACCTTTTTCTTAGTAAATGGGAGTACCTCCGGCATATTAAGTGCCCTTTCGGCAGTTGCTGGGAAAGGGAAAAAAGTGCTGATATCCAGAAACAGCCATATGTCGGTATATCATGGCGCTATGATAAATGATATTTCGCTGGAGTATCTTTACCCCCGGGTCATGGATGAGTATGATATAGCTGAAGGTATCCAAGGGCCGGAGGTGGCAGAATATATAAAGGATCGGGAAGATATCGGAGCAGTTTTGATTACTTCACCTACTTATGAAGGGGTGATAAGTGATATTGAGAGCATTGCCCAGGCGGTACATAAGCAGGGAATACCGCTAATCGTGGATCAGGCTCACGGAGCACATTTTGGTTTTCATTCCGGATATCCGGAGAACGCGGTTAAACAGGGTGCGGACATCGTAATTCACAGTGTCCATAAAACCTTACCGGCACCAACCCAGACAGCATTGCTGCACGTAAACGGTAACCTCGTTAATAGGAAGTTTTTAAAGCGTTATTTGCGGATTTTCCAATCCAGCAGTCCCTCTTATCCGTTAATGGCGGGAATCGATTTCTGTATCAATAAGATGCAGGAAGAAGGCAGGGAGCGGTTGGAAGCTTTGCGGCAGATGCGCAGTGACTTTGGGGAAAAGGTAAGCCGGTGCAAATACATTTATCTTTGTGAGGTTGATGATCCCTCAAGAGTAGTGATTTCGGTAAAAGGCACTTCCCTGACAGGCCATCGGTTAGCTGATATTCTGCGCCGACAATATCATTTGGAAATGGAAATGGCATCGGAGAGTTATGTAGTCGCTATTTTTACAATTATGGATACGTCTGCGGGTATTAACAGGTTAGCAGAGGCATTAACTGAAATAGACTGTAATATAGAAAATAAGAAACAGGAATTCCATCAGGGATTATTTTATCAAAGCCATGCTTTAGAAACCATTGTGGGAATAAAGGAAGCATGGGAAGGCCTATCGGAAGAGATTCCTCTTAACATGGCGGAAGGAAGAACTGCGGCAGAATTTATTTTTTTATACCCGCCGGGAATCCCTCTTGTGGTACCGGGAGAAAGGTTGGACGGAGAGATGCTTGAGATAATCAGCAAATATCTTCGTGAAGGAGTTACGATTTACGGGTTAACCCTAACAGGGGAGATCTGTATTTTAAAATAGAACGTAAAATGAGGAGATTTTGAAATGAGAAGAACAAAAATTATTTGTACCATCGGGCCGTCAAGTGACAGTGAAGAAAGGTTAAAAGAGCTGATATCAGCCGGAATGAACGTTGCCCGTTTTAATTTTTCCCATGGTACCCATGAACAGCATAAGGTGAAGTTTGACAGGTTAATCAAGGTTAGTAATGACATGGGGCTTCCGATAGCCACGTTGTTGGATACCAAGGGACCGGAGATTCGCCTGAAAACTGTTGAGGGGGGTAAGGCCGAATTAGTAAGCGGACAGAAATTTATTCTCACTACCGATGATGTGGAAGGCAATAACGAAAGAGTCAGTATCACTTACAAAGAGCTCAAAAATGACATTAATATAGGAACAACGATATTAATTGATGACGGCTTAATTGAAATGATAGTGGAAGCCATCGAAGATACCGATATAATATGTAAGGTAATCAATGGCGGGAAGATTTCAAATAACAAAGGGGTAAATGTACCCGGTGCGATTCTTTCCATGCCTTATATAAGTGAAACCGACCGCAGTGATATTATTTTTGGCTGTGAGATGGGATACGATTATCTGGCAGCTTCTTTTACCAGATGTAAGGAAGACATTATTCAGGTGCGGGAAATCATTAAAGAAAACAGCAGTACCATGAAAATTATTGCTAAAATAGAGAATATGCAGGGTCTTAATAATCTGGACGAGATTCTGGAAGCAGCAGACGGCATCATGGTTGCCAGAGGCGACATGGGCGTGGAGATTCCCATGGAAGAGGTTCCGGTAGTGCAAAAAGAGATGATCAAAAAGGCGGAAGCATTAGGAAAGCATGTTATCACCGCTACCCAGATGCTGGAATCGATGATTACCAATCCCCGTCCTACCAGAGCAGAGACTACCGATGTTGCCAATGCTATTTATGACGGAACCACAGCAATCATGCTTTCGGGAGAAACGGCCGCCGGTGCTTATCCGATCGAAGCGGTTAAGACCATGGCCAGAATTGCGGAGCGTACCGAAAAAGATATTGATTATGGAAACCGCATGAAAAAAAGAGAAAGCATCGACAGTTTTGATATTACTACGGCCATTTCACACGCTACCTGCACTACCGCTGCTGATTTAAATGCCAAGGCGATTATTACAGTAACGATTTCCGGATTTACAGCAAGTATGATTTCCAGATATAAGCCGCCCTGTCCTATTATTGCATGCAGTGTGAGTCCCAAATCCTGCCGGCAGTTAAGTATGTACTGGGGTACGATACCGTTATGGATACCGCGGGAAAGCAGTGCCGATGATTTGTTTATGGAAGCGGTACATACGGCGGAAAAGGCCGGATATATTGAAAAAGGTGATGTGGTAGTATTGACGGCAGGAGTGCCTTTGGGCATCTCCGGGAAAACCAATATGATTCGGGTAATTGAGGTCTAAATTTTATAAAGTACTTTATATAGAGAGGACGTATAATAATCAATGAAGAAGTTAGTAATAATAATAAATGGTCGTGGTGGTGTTGGAAAAGATACGCTATGTGATATGGTATCCAAGAAGGTATTAACTATGAATATATCTTCGATTACCCCAGTTAAAGAAATCGCAATGAGTTGTGGATGGGAAGGTGAAAAAACAGATAAATCCCGAAAATTTTTATCAGATTTAAAAAAAGTTTTGATAGAATACAATGATTATCCTACAAAATATTTGCTTAAACAATACAAGAAATTTTTAGAAAGTGATAGTCAGATATTATTTGTGCAGATTAGAGAGGCTATGGAAATAGACAAGTTTAAAGCCTATATAGAAGTACCTTGCATTTCTCTCTTAATAACCAGATCATCTCAAGATTTTACAAAATGGGGAAATTTATCAGATGATGAAGTAGAATTATATAATTATGATTATGAGTTTGATAATTGCATATCCTTAGAAGAAGTGGAGTATCAATTTGTAAACTATATTTTAGATTTATATAAAAAATTAGGAGAATAAATGGGTTACTTATTTAATGAAGAAGATAATAGCTACGAATACGTTGAAGAAAATATTGGGGTAATACCCCAAATTGTTTGGCATATTACAGATAAATGCTTATTATCATGCCAATATTGTTTTGCTACAAAAACCCAAGAGGAAGTGATTTGGGGGGATATGGAGCAATATGTAGAGCGATTTAAAGAATTGGGGATACAAAAAATTGACATATCAGGAGGTGAGCCATTATTATATAAAAATTTACCACAATTATGCTATAGATTGAAAGAAAATAATATTAGTATAACAATCACAACAAAGGGGGTTGGTACAAAAGATAATTTGGAATGGTTGATTAATAATGTAAAATATTTCACCAGAATTATATGCTCTTTAGATGTATCAGACGGCATGTTGCAGGATAGAATATGCAATTATAATAACACAACTGATTCGATAGAGTATATACTTAAGTCTTTTCAAGATACGCAATATAAAAATTACCGAATTAATACAGTGGTTACCAAATATTTGTTAAATGATGAGATTCTTGATCAATTAATATCAAAGGTTTTAGAGTATGATTGTGCTGAGTGGTGTTTGATAGAACCACATCCAGCTAATAAAAAAATTACCTTTAATGATTTATCAGTCTCAAAGCAAGAATTTGAAAAGATTACTTATAAAATAAAGAAAAAGTATAATAAGAAAAATATTATAAGAAAAGTTGAAAATTTTAATGGATATTGGGTGCTTTATCCAAACAAATTATTTATAAAGCATGGATATGAAAAAAGTAAAGCAATGGATTTTATAAGAGAACCAATGAATAAAATAATAAAAGAAATAGGGGAAAGCGATTTATGGATACAAATGAAAAAATAAATGTTTTAAACGAAGATAATGATATTTTGGTAAGCTTGATTTTAAAGGACTTAAAGAAGACATTAGAAATGAATTATGACAATAAGATTATAGTGGAGGAGGTAATTGAATGTATAGAGAATACAAAAGGCGATATAATTTCCACCATTATTATTTCTACGCTAACAAGTATTGCGGCAGCAACAATATACGACTTATTAAAATATTCAATAATGAAGTTTATTAAGGTGAAGAAAGACTGTGACTTAAAAAAGAAAATAACAATTAAGTATAAGGATAAAAATGTAAGTTATACGCTGGAAGAAATTATTTATAAAGAGGATTAACTTAATGGTTTCATTATTAGCAATAGGTATTCAGAATAGTAATAGAGAAAAAATAGAATGTGCATTTAAAGATGCTGAAAATATCTATAAAACATTTGAGATTGTACTGAAAAGGGAATTTAAGAAATATTGTAGCATTTGTGTTAAGGATATCAATGAGTTAGGACTTATGAATATATTATCACTAATTCAAAATTCACTTGATGAAAATGATATTTTTGTTTTTTATTTTAGTGGACATGGCACTAATGAAGCTAATGGTCATTTAAAGTTGGTTTTAAATGATAAAGAGTATTCTTTTTCTCAAATTGTAACGTTATTAGGTCAATTTAGTGGGAAAGTAGTTATTATTCTTGACTGTTGTTATTCAGCAACGGGAATCTGTGAAATTAATAGAGACAATGTATACTGTGATAAAAACATTTCACTAATAGCATCTAATAGTGCAGTAGAATCAGCAGATTTTGTAAATAAAGGGAGTATATTTACAAATAATTTTTGCAAGGCAATTATGAGATTATATCATAAAAATAGCACTATTACTTTAAAAAATATAATTGATGAAGCGTCTTTATCATATGATAAAAAATGCTATATCGTAATTGGTGGCGGAGATGCAGATGTGGTTTTAAGTAATAGTAAAGAAGATTTTACGTATGATATTGATAAAATATTATTTAAATTAAAGAAATCAAATTATGATATTCGCGAAATGCTGTGGTACTCTATTGATGGACTAACAGATGGTACTAAATATGATCTTTTTCAAAAACTGGTGAAATCAAAAGAATATGGGTATTTATTGGGAGATTCATCTTGGCGTGTAAGAAGAGCATTGGGAAGTACCTTTGGTTCTGTTTATGATATAGAAGTGAAAAAAAAGATAGTGGAACAATTATTGGAATCGGATAATTGGACACAGCGTTGTGTTGGGTATATTGCATCAAGAAAAAAAATATGGGAAAAAGTTTTTATTAAAATGAAAGATGATATTGATAATAAAAATAATCCTATGGATATTGTATGGCTAGGAGCCTTATATCTGTCCCAAAACTTGGGTGGTTTTGAGTATGAGGAAAAGGAGATATTTAACTCAAATCTAACAGAATCAATATGGGGAGCTATAGAGATATGGAAGTTTTTTTTAAAAGAGATTAATACTAGAGAAAAATTGATTATATTTAAAGATAATTTAGATGAAAATATTTATCAAGAATTATGCTTGCATTTATTTTTTACGGAAGAGGTTATTGAAATTGACTTTAAGCAATATAATCCATTGATTCAGAAATATCAGAAACAATTTAAACAATTGTATAAGGCTAAGAAGAGGGGACCAACCCAAGTAAGTAGCGAAAACAAATGGATTTGGTCTATGATATATGGTAATTGGCGAGATCAAGTAGACTTGCATAAAGAGATGGAAGATATTTTAAATAATTTAAGAACTAAAGAATATGAGGAGTTTTTTCAAGTAGTACAGTATATTCCTTCGGTTGAGATAAAAATGGCAATCATAGATTACTTTATTATGGATAATACTCTTAATCAGCATGGGGAATATATCAAATGGGCATTTGAAGAAGAGCATCCTTGGATATTTAGAACGGCATTGCCCTTATTTAAAGATAATTTAGTAAAAGAAATTAAGTTTAACAGATACATATATCCAGGTGCATTTGATGTTCTTATTGAATGTAAAAAAATTAAGACAAAAGTTAATATTGATTTTAATTACGATGATTTAACAAAATTAGAAGCCGTGGCATTAAAGACTGCTTTAGAAAATGAATGATTTTGGATTATATTTACAGAGACAAACGAGATATGTTTTGATAAAATTAAGTGATATATCCGAAGGAATACCGATTAAGGGTGAGGGGGTGACTGCATGGATATAAAAGTAAATCAGATAAATCAAAGTATGCCGGTTGAACAGAAAGCTCCTGTGCAGCCATCCGATGGTACTTTTAAGTTTACCCTTGCCAGCCAGATCGAAGAGAGTGAACTGCAGGCAAAGCTTAACACCATGATGGAAGAAATCACTGCTCAGGGTGAGAAGCTGGCTAAAAAAAGGGATATTAAAGACATGAAGCGTTACCGGGGACTGATTAAAGAGTTTATGAATGAAATTGTCAGCCGGTCACATGAATTTACCAGAGAGAATTATCTGGACAGACGGGGCCGTCACAGGGTATACGGAATTATCCGCCTGGTAGATGAGAACTTGGATGAGCTGGCCAGGGAGTTGGTTAAGGATGAACAGGATCATTTGAGTATTCTCGGTAAAATAGGGGAAATCAGAGGTCTGTTGTTGGATATTTTTACTTAGGAGGGGTTACACCATGGCAAAATTTGTAGATATTATTGGACAAGAGCAGTTAATCGAGCATATGCAGAATGCCATAAAACTGGACAAGGTATCCCACGCTTATATTATTAACGGTGAGCGTGCTGCCGGAAAGGAGTTTATAGCAAAGATTTTTTCCATGTCCCTGCAATGCGAAAACCGTCAGGGTATGGAACCCTGCCAGGAATGTCATTCCTGTAAGCAGGCACTGGGAAATAATCACCCGGATATTATTTTTCTTTCTCATGAAAAGCCGAATACCATCGGCGTAGAGGATATCCGCAGTCAGATTAATTCGGATGTGGCGATTAAGCCATATAGCGGAGCAAAGAAAATCTATATTATCAGTGAAGCGGAAAAGATGACCGTGCAGGCTCAGAATGCCCTTTTGAAAACATTGGAAGAGCCGCCGGCATATGCGGTAATCATTCTCCTTACCACTAACGTAGATTCATTACTGCAGACTATTCTGAGCAGGTGTGTTTTATTGAATATGAAGCCGGTAGAGGATAAAAAGGTCAAAAGATATCTGATGGAAAATATGCAGATTCCGGATTATAAAGCGGATATCTGTGTTGCCTTTGCCAGAGGAAATGTAGGAAAGGCCCGCTTATTAGCTGCCAGTGAGGAATTTGAGAAGGTCAAGGATGAAGCCATAACGCTGCTTAAAAATATCGGCGATATGGATATCAATGAGATCATCATGGCAATCAAAAAAATCAATGAATATAAGTTTGAAGTCAGTGATTATCTGGACATTCTTTCGATATGGTATCGGGATGTTTTACTGTTTAAGGCAACCAGAGATGTAAATCACTTGATTTTTAAAGAGGAATTGCAGTATATTAAGAGGGTGGCTGATACCTTTGCATACGAAGGAATCGAAGAAGTGATCGATGCATTGGAAAAAGCCAAGGCACGTCTCCATGCCAATGTAAACTTTGAATTAACCATGGAACTGCTGTTGTTAACAATAAAGGAAAATGAGTGAGGTTGATAGATTTATGACAAAAGTAATCGGAGTGCGTTTTAGAACAGCGGGTAAAATTTATTTTTTTGATCCCCTAAAATTTGAAATAAAAAGAGGCGATCATGTTATTGTAGAAACCGCCCGTGGGGTGGAGTACGGTACGGTGGTAGGTGATCCCAGGGAAGTCGAAGATAAAAAGGTAGTACAGCCCTTAAAACCGGTTTTGCGGATTGCCACAGCCAAGGATGATGAGCAGGAAAAAGCAAACAGACAGCGGGAAAAGGAAGCTTTTAAGGTTTGTCTGGAAAAAATCAAAAAGCATGAGCTGGACATGAAACTGATTGATGCGGAATATACATTTGATAATAATAAGGTACTGTTTTATTTTACTGCGGACGGACGGATTGATTTTCGTGAACTGGTAAAAGATTTGGCGGCAGTGTTTAAGACCAGAATTGAACTGCGGCAGATTGGTGTCCGGGATGAAACAAAGATCGTGGGCGGTATCGGTATCTGCGGACGGGCGCTGTGCTGTAATACCCATCTTTCAGAATTTGTTCCCGTATCCATCAAGATGGCAAAGGAACAGAATCTCTCCCTCAATCCCACCAAGATTTCCGGGGTGTGCGGCAGATTGATGTGCTGCCTGAAGCATGAGGAAGAAACCTACGAATACCTTAACCGCCGTCTGCCCAATGTGGGAGATTATGTAACAACGGATAACGGCTTAAAAGGCGAGGTGTCAAGTGTAAATGTACTGCGTCAGTTGGTAAAGGTTATCGTTGATATGGGAGATGAAAAAGAAATTCAAGAGTTTAAGGTGGACCAGCTTAAGTTTAAGCGGAAACACAGAAATGCCAGGATGGAGTTGTCTGCTCAAGAATTAAAAGAATTGGAAAAATTAGAGAAACAGGAAAAACGGGAAGGGTCAAAGCTGGATGACAATTAATGTGCCCTTGAAGGAAACGGAAAGAGTGGATGATTTGCAAAGGTGCGGTTACCGGATTATTCAAGATCCCAGCCGGTTCTGCTTTGGTATGGATGCGGTGCTGCTTTCCGGATTTGCCAAAGCGGCTAAGGGCGACAAAGTACTGGATCTGGGAACCGGAACCGGTATTATTACCATCTTAATGGAAGCGAAGACTAAGGCGTCGCACTTCACCGGACTGGAGATTCAGCCTGACAGTGCCGACATGGCCAGACGCAGTGTGTTGATGAACGGGTTAGAAGAGAAAATCACCATTGTGGAGGGTGACATTAAAGAAGCAGGAGGTCTGTTTGGCGCTGCTTCTTTTGACGTTATTACATCCAATCCGCCTTATATGACCGAACATCATGGGTTACAGAATCCGGAAGCCCCTAAGGCGATTGCCAGGCATGAACTGCTTTGTACCCTGGAGGATGTGGTTGCGGTTACAGCCAGATTACTGCGGCCCGGCGGCAATTTTTATCTGGTCCACCGGCCTTTTCGCTTAGCAGAGATAATAGTGCTGCTTCACCAATATGGCCTTGAGCCTAAGCGAATGCAGCTGGTATATCCATATGTGGACAAGGAGCCCAATATGGTGTTGCTGGAGGCGAATCGGGGGGGAAAGGCACGGATGACAGTAGAAAGACCTTTAATCGTATATCAGGAGCCCGGTGTATATACATCGGAAATATATGAGATTTATGGCTATTGAAGATGCGGAGGATTTGAATGAGCGGAATACTTTATTTATGTGCAACACCGATCGGTAATTTGGCAGATATGACTTATCGGGTGCAGGAGACATTGAAGGAAGTGGATCTGATTGCTGCCGAAGACACCAGAAACAGTATCCGGCTTTTAAATCATTTTGAAATAAAAACGCCGATGACCAGTTATCATGAATATAATAAGCTGGAAAAGGCAGACTATCTGATAGCCCAGCTACAGACCGGCAAGAATGTGGCTTTGATTACCGATGCGGGAACCCCGGCCATATCTGATCCCGGTGAAGAATTGGTAGCCAAGTGCCAGGAAGCGGGTATTACCGTAACCTCCCTTCCGGGTGCCTGTGCAGTGGTGACAGCACTAAGTTTGTCAGGACTTCCCACCCGCCGCTTTTGTTTTGAAGGTTTTCTGCCTTCCGATAAAAAGGAGAAAAAAGCTGTTTTATCCGAGCTGGCAGAAGAAAGCCGAACCATTGTCTTATATGAGGCCCCTCACAGATTGCGGAAAACGCTGGAGGAATTATATGAAGTGGTGGGAAATCGAACGGTTACACTATGCCGGGAGCTTACTAAAAAGTTTGAAACGGTAACCACCATGACTTTGGAAGATGCTATCCGCTTCCACGAGGATAATGAACCCAGGGGTGAATATGTTCTTGTGCTGGAGGGGAAAAGTATTCAGCTAAAGCAAAAGGAAGAACAGGAAGCCTGGCAGGAAAAATCTCTGGAAGAACATATGGCATATTATGAAAATCAGGGCATTCCCAGAAAGGAAGCGATGAAATTGGTAGCCAGGGACCGGGGAATGGGGAAAAGAGAAGTATACCAGACTCTTCTTGAAAAATTTTAAGAATATGGTTGACAAACGGGGGAACAGATAATATACTTTGAATGTCAAAGTAATTGAAAAAGTAAATAAGCTGAACAAAATCAGCTAAAAATAAAGGAGAAGAAAAATGTTAGAAAGAGTAAAAGAAATTATTATTGAGCAGTTAAATCTGGAAGGAGTGGAGATTACCGAGGAATCATCCTTTAAGGAAGATCTGGGTGCAGACTCTTTAGACTTATTTGAATTGGTTATGGCTTTTGAAGAAGAATACGGTATTGAGATTCCTTCAGAAGATTTGGAGCAGATTACCACTGTTGGTGCGGTAATCGAATATATGAAGAGCAAAGGCGTAGAGGCGTAAGCAGCATGAAGACATTAATTACGGAGTTACTGGGAATTCAGTATCCCATTATCCAGGGCGGTATGGCCTGGGTGGCCGAGTATCATCTTGCAGCAGCCGTATCAGAGGCCGGCGGTTTAGGCCTGATCGGCGCTGCCAGTGCACCCGCAGAAGTGGTCAGAGAGCAGATCAGAGAAGCGAAGAAGCTCACGGATAAGCCGGTAGGGGTCAATGTTATGCTTTTGAATCCCAATGCCGATGAGGTTGCCAGGGTAATTGTGGAAGAAGGCGTGAAGGTAGTTACTACCGGTGCCGGAAATCCCGCCAAATACATGGAGATGTGGAAAAATGCAGGCGTTAAAGTAATTCCGGTAGTGGCAAGCTGCGCACTTGCCAAGCTGATGGAGCGCGCCGGTGCCGATGCTGTTGTAGCAGAAGGCATGGAATCCGGCGGTCATATCGGCGATACCACCACCATGGCACTGGTCCCCCAGGTAGTAGACGCTGTTTCCATTCCGGTTATCGCAGCCGGCGGGGTCGGTGACGGAAGAGGATTTGCCGCAGCTATGATGCTGGGTGCACAGGGTGTTCAGATGGGAACCCGTTTTGTAGTTGCGAAGGAATCCATCGTGCATGAGGCGTATAAGCAAAAAGTAATAGCAGCTAAGGATATTGACTCAGAGGTTACCGGAAGGAGCACCGGGCATCCTGTTCGGGTGCTGCGCAATAAGATGACCAGAGAATATCTGAAAATGGAAAAGGAAGGTGCTTCCTTTGAAGAGCTGGAATTGATAACACTTGGTTCCCTGCGGAAAGCAGTGGTCGAAGGCGATGTGGTGAACGGTACATTAATGGCCGGTCAGATTGCCGGTTTGATTAAAAAGGAACAGACCTGCAGTGAAATATTGCAGGAGGTTATGGTGGAAGCAGAAAAGCTACTGAAAATGTAGCCTTTCTTTTTCGGACAATACTTTGATATTCAAAATAAATAAGAACAGGTGGAACTTTAATATATGAGTAAGACAGCATTTATATTTCCCGGACAGGGAGCACAGTACATCGGAATGGGTAAGGATTTTTATGACAGCATTCCGGTTAGCCGGGAAATGTTTGATTTGGCAGGTGAAGCATCCGGATTGGATGTGGCAGAGCTTTGCTTTACGGAAAATGAAAAGCTGAATATTACCGAGTATACCCAGATCGCCATGTTGGCAGTGGAAGTGGCTATTTTAAAGGCGGTTGAGGAAAAAGGTATTAAAGCTGATGTGGCCGGCGGTTTAAGCCTTGGGGAATATGGTGCGTTAGCAGCAAGCGGAGCCATGACACCGGAGGATGTTTTTCGGGTAGTGCGTCAGAGAGGCATCTTTATGCAGGAAGCAGTTCCAACCGGCGGAGCGATGACCGCTGTTTTAGGATTGGACGGAGAAACGGTGCAGACCTGTGTGGAACAGGTAGAGGGTATGGTATCGGTTGCTAATTATAACTGTCCGGGTCAGATTGTCATTACCGGAGAAACAGGGGCAGTTGCGGCGGCAGCAGAAAAGTTAATGGCAGCCGGTGCGAAAAAATGCATTCCGTTAAATGTCAGCGGTCCCTTTCACTCTCCCATGCTGGCCGGAGCCGGTGAAAAGCTGGGTGAAGTTTTAAAAGATGTAACTGTACAAGACATGGAGATTCCTTATATTGCCAATGTGACAGCTGATTATGTGACAGCAAAGGGCGAGGTTAAGGGTCTTTTGGAGCAGCAGGTGTCTTCCTCAGTGAAATGGCAGCAATCAGTAGAAAAAATGATTGCAGACGGTGTTACCACCTTCATTGAAATCGGACCGGGAAAGACTTTATCAGGATTTGTCCGTAAGATAAACAAAGAAGTTACCGTAATGAACATAGAAAAAGTGGAAGATTTGGCAAAGTTGTAAAAGGATTTATAGTAGGAAGGGAAGAAAAAATGTTAAATGGAAAAGTAGCATTGGTAACCGGTGCCAGCCGGGGGATCGGGCGTCAGATAGCCTTGACGCTTGCTGGATATGGGGCAGATATTATTGTAAATTATAACGGCTCGCAGGAAAAAGCCGAGGCAGTGGCAGCAGAAATCAGGGAACTGGGTCGAAAAGCGGCAGCGGTACAGTGTTCGGTTGCCGATTTTAATGCCTGCGGGGAAATGATTACCACAATGTTAGCAGAGTTCGGACACATTGATATTTTGGTAAACAATGCCGGAATCACCAAAGATAATCTGGTGATGAAAATGACTGAAGAAGATTTCAGTCAGGTGATGGATACGAACCTGAAAGGTACTTTTAACACCATTAAGCATATGTATCGTCCTTTCCTGAAACAAAAAGGCGGACGGATCATTAACCTTTCTTCTGTTTCGGGGATTCTGGGTAATGCCGGTCAGGCGAATTATGCGGCATCAAAAGCCGGAGTGATCGGATTAACCAAAAGTATTGCCAGGGAGCTGGCCAGCCGGAATATTACCGTAAATGCAGTGGCACCTGGTTATATTGAAACGGACATGACCGAAGCCATGAGTGAACAGGCCAAAGAGGCAACCTTGTCACAGATTCCGCTGAAAAGAGTTGGAAAACCGGAGGATATCGCAGAAATGGTGGCTTTTCTGGCCAGTGAGAAAGCCTCTTATATTACCGGACAGGTGATTTCAGTAGATGGCGGAATGTCAATGTAGAAAGGGTGATTGAAGATGAGCAGACGCGTGGTTGTAACCGGAATGGGGGCAATAACTCCCATTGGATTGAACGTAACAGACTTTTTTGAAAATGTAAAAGCGGGAAAGGTGGGATTTGGTCCCATTACCCGTTTTGACGCAAGTGAGTATAAATGCAAGTTGGCAGCCGAAGTAAAAGGCTTTGAAGGTAAGGATTTTATGGACTTTAAGGCGGCTAAAAGAATGGAGCTGTTTTCCCAATTTGCAGTGGCAGCTACGAAGGAAGCAATCGAAGACGCCGGTTTGGATATGAGCAGGGAAGATCCTTTTAGGGTAGGTGTATCAGTGGCTTCCGGTGTGGGTTCACTGCAGGCCATGGAGCGGGAATACAGCAAGCTGGTGGAAAAGGGACCTAACCGGGTAAATCCGCTGTTGGTGCCAATGATGATTACCAATATGGCGGCCGGAAACGTGTCTATTCAATTTGGGTTGAAGGGAAAAAGTATTAATGTGGTAACAGCCTGTGCCAGCGGCACAAATTCTATCGGTGAGGCTATGCGGACCATTCAGTATGGTGATGCTGATGTGATGATTGCCGGCGGTACCGAAGCCAGTGTATGTCCGGTTGGAGTTGCCGGATTTACAGCATTGACGGCACTGTCTTCTTCTGAAGATGTGAATCGTTGTTCCATTCCTTTTGACAAGGAGAGAGACGGCTTTGTTATGGGTGAAGGATCAGGAATTGTTGTACTGGAAGAATTGGAGCATGCGAAAAAGCGCGGTGCTAAAATATATGCCGAGGTAGTAGGATACGGATGTACTTCTGACGCGTACCATATTACATCCCCGGCGGAGGATGGTTCAGGGGCTGCGAAAGCGATGGAATATGCCATTGCCGATGCGGGACTCCAGCTTGAGGACATTACTTATATCAATGCTCACGGAACCAGTACTCATCATAATGACTTATTTGAAACCAGAGCCATTAAGGTGACTTTTGGGGAACATGCAAATAAAATTAAAATTAATTCGACTAAGTCGCTGGTGGGTCATTTGTTAGGAGCAGCCGGAGCAGTTGAATTTGTAACCTGTGTAAAGGAACTGGAAGAAGGTTTCATTCATGCTACAGCAGGATATCAGGTTCCGGATGAAGAGTGTGATCTGGATTACTGTAAGGAAGCGGTTACCGGAGAATTTACCTATGCCCTTTCCAATTCCCTGGGATTTGGCGGACACAATGCAACATTAGTAGTTAAAAAGTATACGGAGTAATGATATAATCAAGGAAAAGAAAGGCAGGTATGAATATGTCTGTTATGAAAGCAAAAGAAATTATGGAAATTATTCCTCACCGCCAGCCGTTTATGCTTTTGGATACCATTGAAGAGTTGGAGCCGGGGGTAAGAGCAGTAGGAAAAAAGTGTGTGACTTATAATGAACCTTTTTTTGCCGGTCATTTTCCCAGTGAGCCGGTAATGCCCGGAGTGCTGATTATTGAAGCATTAGCACAGGCAGGTGCAGTGGCACTGCTTTCAAAACCGGAATTTAAAGGCAAGATCGCTTATTTCGGTGCCATTAATTCGGCAAAATTTAAAGGAAAAGTAATTCCAGGGGATGTATTGATGCTGGAAACGGAAATTATTAAAATGAAAGGTCCGATTGGTGTTGGTAATGCCAAGGCTTATGTGGACGGAAAGCTGGTGACACAGGCCGAGCTTACCTTTGCCATAGGTCAGGAATAAAGGATTAGGACATTGAAAGTTGAGCCTTTAAAAATCGGTAATTTAACTGCTGCCATTCCGGTTATACAGGGTGGTATGGGAGTGGGAATCAGTCTCTCCGGGTTGGCCGGAGCGGTAGCCGGATGTGGCGGAATCGGAATCATTTCCACAGCCCAGATCGGTTATCGGGATCCTGAATTTGACAAAGATCCAATCGGCTGTAACCTGCGGGCGATCGGTGAAGAAATAAAGAAAGCAAAGGAAATTTCAAAGGGCGGTATTGTTGGGGTCAACATTATGGTTGCCACCAGACGTTATGAGGATTATGTCCGGGCAGCAGCGAAGGCCGGCGCGGATATTATTATTTCCGGTGCGGGATTGCCTATGACATTGCCGGATCTGGTGAAAGATTATCCTGAGGCAAAAATAGCTCCGATTGTATCCAGTGTGAAGTCGGCACAGGTGATTTGCCGCTACTGGTGGAAAAAATATCATCGCCTGCCGGATCTGGTGGTGATTGAAGGACCGTTGGCCGGAGGACATTTGGGATTTACCAAAGAGCAGTTGATGGATGTGGATAGTCTGGACTATGATAATGAGATTACAGGTGTTATAGAAACTGTAAAAACATTTGCAGCCGAAGCCGGCGTAGAGATTCCGGTAGTAGTAGCCGGGGGCATTTATGACCGGGAGGATATGCTTCATCAATTGGAATTGGGTGCCAATGGTGTTCAGGTTGCCACCCGCTTTATTACAACCTATGAATGTGATGCCCATGAAGAATTTAAGCGTTGTATCCTGGAAGCCGGGGAAGAGGATATTCAGATCGTCCAAAGTCCGGTAGGGATGCCGGGACGGGCAATTATGAATCCGTTTATGCAAAAAGCCAAAGAAGCAAGGATTCCTCACGGGCTGTGCCATTTGTGCGTTAGTACCTGTAAGCCTCAGGAAACGCCTTACTGTATTACCGATGCGCTAGTCAATGCCGCCAGGGGAAATGTGGAAGAAGCTTTAATTTTCTGCGGTGCGAAGGCATATAAGTCAAAAAAAATGGAATACGTAACAGATGTTATGAAGGAATTCCAAATATAAATTTTAACAAAGAATGGAGATTATGATGACAACCAGAATCATAGGAACCGGAAGTGCCTTACCGGAAACAGTGGTAACGAATGATTATCTGTCAACCATTATGGATACATCAGATGAGTGGATTGCTTCCCGGACCGGTATTCGTGAACGCCGGCTGGCGAAGGAAGAAACCACCGCTTCCCTGTCGATAAAGGCTGCTGAAAGAGCCATGGAAAACGCCGGTATAGCGGTGGAGGAGATAGATTTGATTGTGGTTGGAACGATCACCGGTGATTACGTAACACCTGCTACGGCATGTGAAATCCAAGCTGCCATTGGCGCAAAAGGGGCAGTAGCATTTGATGTTAATGCTGCCTGCTCGGGATTTATGTTTGCTCTGCATACCGCACACGCATATCTCCAGGCCGGAATCTATCATACAGCTTTGGTACTGGGAGCAGAGACTTTAAGTAAGATCATGGACTGGAATGACCGTAGCACCTGTGTCCTTTTTGGCGATGGTGCAGGGGCAGCAGTAGTAAAAAAAGATACCGTCGGACTATTGGCTTTTGATCAGGGCTCGGATGGTGAAAAAGGTAAAGTGCTTGCCTGCCGTGACCGGGAAAACAATAATCCGCTGGTTACTAATCCGATTAATATGGGATATGTACATATGGATGGGCAGGAGGTCTACAAATTTGCCGTGACAACAGTTCCGGCTTCTATTCAGAAGACCTTGGAAGAAGCCGGTTTAACTACAGAGGATATTTCTTTGTTTGTATTGCATCAGGCCAATATCCGGATTATTCAGGCTGTTGCCAGGCGGCTGAAGGTAAGTGAAAATAAATTTCCTATTAGTCTGGATCATTGCGGAAACATATCTGCCGCCAGTGTTCCAATCCTGTTGGATGAAATCAATCAAAAAGGAATGCTCAAAAGAGGCGATAAGATAGTACTTTCAGGTTTCGGTGCGGGATTAACATGGGGAACATCTGTTATTGAATGGTAATTACCCAGCTCCTGAATAAATTCATGGGTAATTCTTGTTAATTGAAAGAGTAAGACCAGCCATAACTTCAAGAGACTGTATCAGAAACAGTCTCTTCAGACTGTAGACAAAGTTATTTAATCAATGAAGCAATATACAGTGCTTCATTTTGCTTTTTATCCAAAAGGACCCTGCCTTTATTTTTTGACACTCAACGCCTTAAGATTAGAACGCCATAGCAGTAAGTTTACGCGGTCTGTAATAACACCAATGCCTTTTTATACAATGGATCAAATTCACAACCACAACTTCCACATTCTTTATCTGCCTGTTCTACAGCAACCAGCAGCTTTACTGTTTCATCAGGTGATCCATTAGAAGCCAACCAGTTTTTCGAGGGTGCATCGATTAATTCCCACCCCGATTCTGCGAATTTTTCAATGATTTTCACCAATTCTGTGTTTGCCATTTTCATACCTCCGTTTTATAATTTTCGCTCAGTCAATCCTTTGACTAATACATTGAGCCTGTTCATCTTGGTTTCGTCTTTTTTGCGATTTCTATATGATTTATTTGCTCGCGTTTAGAGTAATCCGGCTGTTTTATCTCGCTATCGAACTCAAATCTCATGTGTCAGCGCTCCTATTTTTATAAAAATCGCCCATTTCACCGAGATAATCGCCTATCTTAAAATATCTTCCAGAATAAACGACAGGTTCAAGTTTGGAGAGCCATCTTCGTTATATGTTCCGGTCAAGCATACTTGTCAATGTGGTCTTTGCAAGTCCTGTTTTTCGCGAAAGCTCTACAATAGGGATACCATCTTCCTGCCATAGAACATATAAAATACGTCCCTGTGCTCCATTAAACTCTTCTACACCGGCGTTCGCAAGCAGCTTTTCAAATATTCTTCCACTTACTTGTTTAACTTGTGATATCAGGAAACCTCCCTGAGTTTCTTGCTTCAATGCATCGCCTCCTGTTCTATAAGATGTAATACTATATAGTACTATATTTGTCAAGAGTTAATTCCGAATATGATTTTCTGCGCTTAAGAAATATTGTTTGTCTACAGTATCAAGAGACTGTATTTGACACAGTCTCTTGTGAATCAATAAATTTATTTCAGAAAAAAATATTTACAACTGATATTTATTCATCCAATAATTCACCTGCAGCAGATAAGCCAACATCTGCGGACCAGCCATAAGCTGACCATACCAGGGCTTACCATAATCCGAGGGATTACTCAGAAATTGATCTACCTTCTTACCATCGACAATTCCCAACAAGGGTGAAGCAGAATCTGATAGAACTTCTTTTAACCGATTTCCCAGCAACTGTTCGTAAGAAGGATCATAAGTTTTGGGATATGGGCTTTTTTTGCGATGAAGAACTTCTTTCGGTAACAGGTGTTTTCCGGCTTCGATCAGCAGATTCTTATTTCTGCCTTCGTGGCATTTCATTTCCCAGGGGATATTATAAAGATACTCGGCCAGACGATAGTCGTCGAAGGGAACGCGGGCTTGAAAACCTGAATACATACTGGTGCGGTCCATGCGGTTTAAGAGGGTAACCATAAACCAACGGAAGGTGAGATAAGAGATTTCCCGACGTCTGGCATCCACCGGAGTATCGCCTTCAAAGCGGGGCGTCTCGGCAATGGTCTTTTCATAAGCCTGGCGGGCATATTCCTCCGGTTTTATCTCTGCCAGAAAGTCATCAGCCAGCAGGGAGGTACGAAAGCTCATATCGTTGGACCAGGGGAAGCAGTTTTCGGTCAGGGCGGATTCCCGGTGGAACCAGGGGTAGCCCCCAAAGATCTCATCGGCACCTTCTCCGGTCAGGGCAATGCGGTTTTGACCGGATATCTTTTCACAAAAGTAAAGAAGGGAGGCTTCGATATCGCCCATACAGGGGAGATCTGCGGCATCCACGGCTTTATACAGGTAGTCGGCCTGGGTACTGCTGTCACAGGTCAGGTAAATATGATTGCTGTCAATATGCGAAACCATAATATCCACAAAAGGCCGGTCTAGGGAGGACTGGAAAGCATTGGCTTTAAAGTTTTCGGTATTTCCGGCAAAATCAAAGGAGTAGGTGTTTAGCTGCTTGCCCTTTTTGGCCAATTCTATAGCACAGATGGCGGAAACAATGCTGCTGTCCAATCCCCCGGATAAAAAGCAGGAAAGGGGAATATCGGAAATGGTCTGCCGCTTGATGCTGTCATAAACCAGAAAAGATATTTTTTCCACGGTTTCTTCATAGGAGTCTCTGTGTTCAGCGCCTTTTAACTGCCAGTAAACAGAATCCTCCATGTGGGTTCCCATGATGGTCAGGAAATGCCCGGGAAGAACTTCCTTCATATCTTTAAATACACCTTTTCCCAAGGTTCGTGCAGGTCCCACGGCAAATATCTCACCAAAGCTTTCCTGATCCAGTGACGGCTGGATGCCATATGCAAATAAAGCTTTCGGTTCAGACCCGAAAACAGTACATTCTCCCGTCTGCTGATAGAAAAGCGGCTTGGCTCCGGCCCGGTCACGGCATAAAATCAAGCAGTCCAATCCCTTATCATAAACAGCAAAAGCGAAGACACCGTTCAGTTCTTTAAAAAAGTCGGTTCCCATGGCCAGATAGCCGTTTAAGATAATCTCCGGATCACTGGAGGTTTCCCAATATAGGGAGTAGGAGTGCAAAAGCTGTTTTAACTCTTTGGTATTAAAAAGTTCTCCGCAATAGGTAATCATGCAGGTGCGTTCATCTTTATGCTTAACTAGCGGCTTATTACTTTCAGCGGTATAAATCACGGAAAGTCTGGTTTGTACGAAACCGGCATGAGGATTCAGATGGACACCGCTGCCGTTTGGGCCGCGGCGAAATAAACTTTCTTTCATCAGACGTAAGAGATGGTTCCATTTGTCGTCCTGTGTATAATCAAATTTGGTTTGATAAAAACCAGCGATTCCTGACATAGTACTTTCCTCCTTTATGCAATGTTGGTATGGGGACTGATAATAACAGGCTGGATTTGACTTCCTTTCAACGCATAATCGATAGTATCAGCCAGTAGCTTGGTGTGGGCAATCATAGAATTGGGTTTGGCCTGATAGTTATCCTGACCGAAGGGAACAAAGTAAATATTTTTGGTATTTAATAAAATACCGATATTTTTAAGATTCATGCCCAGGGCATCATTGGTGGAAAGGGAGATAACCAGGGGCTTGTTATTGCGCAGATGGCCTTTGGCCGCCATCAATACAGCGGTATCAGAGATGCCGTTAGCCAGTTTGGAAAGGGTATTTCCGGTACAGGGAGCAATCACCAGGATATCCAAAAGTCCTTTGGGCCCCATGGGTTCTACATCGGAAATGGTGGTAACAGGATCCTTGCCGGTGACTTCTTTGGCAAGAGATATAAAATCTTCCGCATTTCCGAAGCGACTGTCGATGGTGGAAGCATGCTCGGAAAAGATGGTATAAATGTTGGCACCTTTTTCAGCCAGGGTTTTCATTTCATCAAAGATTTTGTCATAAGTGCAGTAGGAGCCAGTGACGGCAATCCCGATATTGATATTATTAAAATCAATCATAGACAGATATCCTTTCTAAGATATTTTTGGCGATGGCTTCACCGGCGGAAAGTGGTGCAATTTTTCCGGGAAGCCCAAGACAATGAAAGACAGGGATGTTTTGTTGTTTGGCAGCTTCAAAATCAATTCCGCCGGGCGGGGAAGCCAGATCAAAAAGAAAAACATCCGGTGACAGATTGGCAAAAGTATCTTTACTTAAGACCAGAGAAGGTACGGTATTGATAATAACGGAAAATTGGGGTAAAAATTTTTGCAGATGAAAAGGGGAAAAGGACTGAAGCCCAAAGGAAGAAGCTAACTCCCGTCTTTCAGCAGAGAGCTCACAGATGCTGACCTGACAGCCCAGGGCATCCAGCTTATGAGCCAGAATAGTACCGCATTTACCGTAACCAAGAATTAGTACCGATTTATTTTGAAGAATAAAAGGCGTATTTTTTAAAATCTCACAGAGCATGCCTTCCGCAGTGACGGCGGCATTATAATAAGCCAGGGATTCTGATTTCATGAAGTCATAGTAAGGAATATCTTTTTCGAGACAGGCGGCAAGCGCAGAAGGCGGAAGGTTACCGCCAATCAGAGTGTGTGTTGGAGTAAGAAGAGAATAAAGTTCAGAAAGGGTAATACTGTCTAAGGTACAGCCGTTGATGGTTTTTTGATCTCTGGAAAAAGGAACGGGTCCGATAATAACAGTATTTTCGGCTAATGCTTCAGTCAGCGAGGCAGCAATTTTAATGTCAGGAAGTAAAGCGGGTAGCCCAGGTGTCAGAAAACAGGTAACCGAATGCCCCATCCGGCTAAAATAATTAGCCAGATAATTCTGCCGCATATCTCCGCCAATAACGGCAATATGCAAAAAGGCAGAGGATTGGTTCATGGGAACACCTCCGGTAATATTGATTATAATTTTATATTTGTATAGTATGAAGGCAAAAGAAAAATGTGTTGTGAAAAGTGTACAAAAGACAACAATTATTTTTGCGAAAATTCACGAAAATAATAATATGTATTGAAATTTAAGATTAAGTATGATAAATTAAAGTTGTTCCGGTAACGTTACCGAAAACGATGCCGGAAAGGTATCCAAAGGATATCAAATAAGAAACCAAGTAGTTTATAAGGAAGGAAAGGGAAAGAAATTATGAAAAAGAAATTGATGAGTACTTTGTTATGTGCAGCACTGACAGTAACCATGCTGGCCGGGTGCGGCAACAAAGCTGCTGACACCGCAACACCTGCACCGGCAGACACTACTGCCCAGGAAGCAGAAGTAAAAGCAGAAGAACCTGCAAAAACAGAAACCGAAACACCGGCAGCCTCCGGTAAAGTTTATTATCTGAACTTTAAGCCGGAAGTTGAAGAGGTTTGGAATGAGCTGGCAGCAGCTTATACAGCTTCAACCGGAGTAGAGGTAAAAGTAGTAACGGCTGCCGCCGGAACCTATGAAGAAGTATTCCGTTCGGAAGTAGTTAAGACCGATGCACCGACGCTGTTCCAGGTTAACGGACCGGTAGGATACAATAACTTCAAAGAGTATTGTAAAGATTTAAAGGATACCGAAATCTATGCGGCATTATCTGACAAGAGTATTGCTGTAACCGGCGCTGATGGCGGTGTGTATGGTATTCCTTATACAGTTGAATCCTATGGTATCATCTATAACAACGCTATCATGGATAAATACTTTGCTTTGGATGGCGCAGTTGCCAAATCCATGGATGAAATCAATAACTTTGCCACACTGAAAGCAGTTGTTGAAGACATGACCGCAAAAAAAGCTGATTTGAACATTGAAGGTGTATTTGCTTCCACTTCCCTGACACCCGGTGAAGACTGGAGATGGCAGACCCACTTGGCAAACATCCCGGTATATTATGAATATAAAGAAAAAGGTGTTTCCGATTTAGCAGAAATTGAATTTACTTATTCAGATAATTTCAAAAACATTTTTGATTTATACATCAACAATTCCATTACCAAACCTACTTTGTTAGGATCAAAAACCGTAACCGACTCTATGGCTGAATTTGCTTTAGGCCAGGTAGCAATGGTACAGAACGGTAACTGGGGATGGGGCCAGATCGAAGGCGTTGACGGTAACGTGGTTGCTGAAGAAGATGTAAAATTCATGCCTATCTATACCGGAGCAGCCGGTGAAGAAAATCAGGGTCTGTGTACCGGTACGGAAAACTTCTGGTGCGTAAACAGCCAGGCTCCTGCTGAAGATCAGAAAGCAACCGAAGACTTTATCAACTGGCTGATCAGCTCTGACGAAGGTAAAGACTGGATGGTTAATAAGTTAGGAAATGCAGCTCCGTTTACCACCTTTGGTGATAATGAGAAACCTACCGATCCGCTTGCTCATGAAATGTTCCGTTTTATGGAAAATGGTAAAACAAGTGTCAGCTGGAACTTTACCACATTCCCCAGCCAGACCTTTAAGGATAATTTCGGCGCAGCATTGTTAGAATACTGCAACGGAAATATGGCATGGGATGAAGTAAAAGATTTAGTAGTAACCGAATGGGCTGCTGAAAAAGCCGCTACCGCTCAGTAAGTAAATATGATAAGATTAAATGGCAGGCAGCAATATTGCTGTCTGCCATTTTAAAACAGCCGAAAGGCTAAATAAGCAGTTAGGAGAGGGCTTATGGAAAAAACGCTGAAAAAATATTTTATAGTATTTACCGCACCGACGATCATCGCATTTCTTTTGGCTTTTGTGGTGCCGTTTATACAGGGAGTATATTTGTCTTTTTGCAAGTTCAGTACAATTGACAATGCAACATTTGTGGGGATAGATAATTATTTAAAGGTCTTTACACCCAGAGAAGGATTTTTGAGTGCATTATGGTTCAGTACCAAATTCTCGGTAGTATCTATCGTGACAATAAATGTTTTTGCTTTTTCATTGGCACTGTTACTGACCAGAAAAATAAAGGGGACAAATGTGTTCCGGACGGTGTTTTTCATGCCCAACCTGATTGGCGGCATTGTGCTGGGTTACACCTGGCAGCAGATGTTAAACGCTATTTTACTGCAATATGAAGTGACGTTGGTATCTAATGCAAAATATGGTTATGTAGGCCTGCTGCTGCTGATGAACTGGCAGATGATTGGGTATATGATGATTATATATATTGCCGGGATTCAAAATGTTCCCACAGACTTAGTGGAAGCGGCTAAAATTGACGGAGCCTCACCCTGGCAGACGCTTAGGTCGGTAATTATTCCCATGGTTATGCCATCCATTACCATTTGTACCTTTTTGACATTATCCAACAGCTTCAAGCTGTATGATCAGAACCTGGCACTGACCAATGGTGCTCCCATGCACAAAACGGAAATGGTAGCTCTGAATATTGTCTCTACTTTTTATGGCCGGAATGGTTTCGAAGGGGTAGGCCAGGCTAAGGCGGTTATTTTCTTTTTGATTGTAGCCTGTGTAGGATTGTTCCAGTTAAGTGCAACCAGAAGGAAGGAGGTTGAGCATTGATGAAAACAAAAAAGAGTGTCTCCAATGGTGTTATTTTTGTTTTTTTATGCATGCTGATGGTAGTGTTTCTGTACCCTATCCTCTTTATATTTAATAACTCCTTCAAGGGTAAATTCTTTATCAGCAATGATCCCTTTTCATTGCCTAATGCAGAAACCTTTGCCGGGCTGACCAACTATATCACAGGTTTGAAGAAGACCGGATTTTTCACAGCCATGGGGTGGTCATTTTTCATAACCATCATTTCGGTAGGGCTGATTGTTTTATTTACCTCCATGACAGCTTATTACATTACCAGAATTAAATCAAAGTTTACCAATGCCTTGTATCTGACCTTTGTATTTTCCATGGTGGTGCCGTTTCAGATGGTAATGTTTACCATGTCCAGTATGGCGGACCGGATGAAGCTGGATAATCCGCTGGGGATGTGTTTCCTGAACCTTGGCTTTGGAGCGGGATTGTCAGTCTTTATGTTTAGTGGATTTGTGAAATCAATTCCATTGGAGATCGAAGAGGCTTCCTATATAGACGGATGCGGACCGTTGCAAACCTTCTTTGGAATTGTTCTGCCGATATTAAAGCCGACAGCGATTACTGTGGCGATTCTGCAGGCTATGTGGGTTTGGAATGACTATTTGCTGCCTTATCTGGTAATTGGGTTATCAACCAAATATAAGACCATTCCGGTAGTAATTCAGATGCTGGTAGGTTCCAACGGAAATCGGGATATGGGGGCAATGATGGCAATGTTAGTATTAGCGATTATTCCGATTGTTATTTTTTATCTGGCCTGTCAAAAGTACATCATCGAGGGTGTCATAGCCGGTGCAGTGAAGGGTTAATGCAAAAATGTTGTAAATAGCTGATTTTTCTGCTATATTTGACAAAGAGGCGAGGGAAACTTCTACGATCTGAAAAATAGATAGTAAAAGGATAGAGAGTAAAATGAGAAAAAGCGGAATATTATTACCGGTGGCAAGCTTGCCATCGAAATATGGAATTGGTTGTTTTTCGAAAGAAGCATATGAATTTATAGATTTTTTAAGGAAAGCAGGTCAGAGTTATTGGCAGATACTGCCGCTTGGACCCACAGGATACGGGGATTCACCTTACCAGTCATTTTCTACCTATGCCGGTAATCCTTATTTTATTGATCTGGAGAGCTTGATAAAAAAGGGATGGATTACTGAGGCAGAGTGTGATAAGTATGATTTTGGTGCCGGAGCAGGATATATTGACTATGAAAAGATCTATTTATCCCGATTTAAAGCATTGTTTACAGCCTATCAAAACAGTAAGATTGGTAAAAACAAAAAATTTAATGATTTTGTAAAAAAGAATCAGTTTTGGTTGGAAGACTATGCGCTGTATATGTCTATTAAGGATTCCCTTGGCGGGATTAGCTGGAGTGAATGGGAAGATGACTTGAAACTGCGGAAAGCATCCCGTTTAGAAGCTTGCCGGAAGACTTACCGTCAGGAAATCGAGTTTTATCAGTTTCAGCAATTTTTATTTACCGAACAATGGACTGATTTGAAAAGCTATGCTAATAAAAACGGTATTAAGATTATCGGCGATATTCCTATCTATGTAGCATTTGACAGTGCGGATGCCTGGGCGCATCCGGAATTATTCCAGTTTGATGAGAAGTCCCAGCCGATCGGCGTGGCCGGATGTCCGCCGGATGGTTTTTCGGCTGATGGTCAGTTGTGGGGTAATCCCCTTTACAAGTGGGAATATCATAAAGAAACCGGTTATCAGTGGTGGGTGCAGCGGATGGCTTACTGTTACCAATTGTATGACGTAGTGCGGATCGATCATTTCAGGGGTTTTGACGCATACTACTCCATTCCTTTTGGCTCCGTTAATGCCAAGAAGGGCAAATGGAAAAAGGGTCCCGGGTATGAGATATTTAGGGTGATGAAGGAGAAGCTAGGCGATAAGGAAGTAATTGCCGAGGACTTGGGATTTTTAACGCCCAGTGTGCTTAGGCTGGTTAAGAAAAGCGGCTATCCCGGGATGAAAGTCTTGCAGTTTGCCTTTGACTCCCGTGAGGAAAGTGATTATCTGCCTCATAACTATAACAAAAATTGTATTGTATATACCGGAACCCATGATAATGACACTTCATTGGGGTGGTATAAGAAGCTGAACAGGGAAGACAAGAACTTTTGTAAGGATTATTTAAATCTGCATAAGGTAAAAACCAGGGATTTGCATTGGGAATTTATCCGGCCGGCATTATCAAGTGTGGCCAATCTGGCAGTAATTCCCATGCAGGATTATCTGGGTCTGGGCAGTGAGGCCCGAATCAATACGCCTTCTACGGTAGGGAAGAACTGGAAATGGCGGGTGGAGGCTAAAGCTCTAACAGAGGAACTGGCAGAAAAGATTGGTGAAATAACCAAATTATACAAAAGGTAGTGTTGAACATGGAAGCTATAACAATTAAGGATATTGCCAAAATATGCGGGGTGGGTGTGAGCACGGTTTCCCGCGCCATCAATAATCATCCTGATATCAATCCGGAAACAAGGGATATGATTTTGCAAACCATAAGGGAGCATAGTTTTATCCCTAATAACAGTGCCAGAAACTTAAAGCGGATCGAAGCGAAGACCATTGCAGTTCTGGTGAAGGGCATTACCAATCCCTTTTTCAGTGATATGATCAGGGTAATGGAAGAGGAAATTAAGCGGAAGAAATATACGCTGGTTCTTCATCATGTTGAATTTGATGAGGATGAAATCGAAGTGGCATTAGAATTAATCAAGGAAAAAAGACTTTGCGGCATTATTTTCCTGGGCGGATTTTTCTATCACTCAGAGGAAAAATTGAAACAGCTGCCGGTGCCTTTTATCCTTTGCACCAGCGGGGTGGTACCGGATCTGATTAACCAGGCCTTTTACTCTTCGGTTTCGGTGGATGATGAGAAGGAAAGCTATAAGATGGTTCATTTCCTGTTGGAACAGGGGCATAAAGAAATTGCAATTATTGCCGCCAATGCTCATGATGCCAGTATCGGTAAACTGCGTTTGGAAGGCTATAAAAGAGCTTTGCAGGAAAGCGGTGTGCCGGTCAGGGAGGAACTGATTGCCTATATGCGGGATGATTTGGAAGATTATTCTTATGAAAATGGGTATGAGGTAACGAAGGAACTGCTGGAGCGGGGAACATCTTTTACCGCATTGTATGTGATATCCGACGTTATGGCGGTAGGTGCCGCCAGAGCACTGGTAGAAGCCGGCAAAAAGATACCTGACGACTATGCTTTGGCTGGGTTTGATGGTATTGATGTGGGTAAATATTATTCACCGGCGATTACGACCATTAAGCAGCCGGTGAAGGAGATGGCTTCGGAAGCGGCAAAGATCCTTTTTAAGGTGATTATGGAAGACGCACCTCATTTGCATAGGACCTTTCCGGGAGAATTATTGGTCAGAGAGTCTACGGGACCGGTAATAAAATAAAAAATTGCAAGTGAAATCAAGCGCCGGTATAAGAAACCGATTATACTCTATGAATGAAGGAGTGTTAAACATGTCTGTAAAAACAATATCCTGCATGATAGAGTGGGTGGAAGATAATATCGGAAACGAACCGACACTTGATAAGATGGCAGATTTTGTGGGATATTCGGAATTTTACTGTTCGGCTAAATTTCATGAGTATGTAGGAATACCGTTTCGGAGATATGTGGCACATCGGCAGTTAAGTTTGGCAGCTGCCAGCCTGCGGGAATCTGATCAGCGTATTATTGATATTGCTTTGCAGTATGGGTTTTCATCCCATGAGGCATTTACCAGAGCATTTGGGCGAGCCTATGGCTGCACACCGGGTAGGTACCGGATGGAAAGACCAGATATTCCAATATATGAGAAGGCCAGAATTGATTAAACACTCCAAGAAATAGAGGAGTGTTTTTTTGTTATGAAAACTTTAGGAAGAAATAGTGTTTGCTGGTGTGGAAGCGGAAAGAAGTATAAGTGGTGTCATAGTGACTTTGATGATAAGCTGGAATGTTATCGGTTAAGCGGAGCAATCATACCCAAAAGTGTGTGTACTTCTGTTAATGCGGAAGTGTGTCATGGAATACCTTCGTCAGAGATAGTGTTAAAAGAAGGGGATATTATCAATGTGGATGCATCTACCAATTATAAGGGATATTATTCCGACTCTTCAAGGATGTTTTGCATAGGAGCAGTTTCAAAGGAAAAGCAGCGGCTTGTAGATACGGCTAAGGAAAGTATCAGTAAAGCGCTGGAACAGGTAAGACCCTGGGGATTTCTGGGTGATATAGGGCAGGCTATTTCTGACTTTGCCTGCGAAAGGGGATACAGCATAGTAGAGGAAATCGGCGGCCACGGAATCGGGTTGGCCTTTCATGAAGAGCCTTGGATAAGCCATGTGGGAAAAAGAGGAACCGGAATGTTGATGGTTCCGGGAATGATATTTACGATTGAGCCGATGGTCAATATGGGAACGACTGATGTCTGGGTGGATGAAGTGGACGGATGGACGGTGCGGACTGTGGATGGAAAGCCTTCGGCTCAATGGGAGGTGCAGGTGCTGGTAACAGAAAGCGGATATGAAATAATTGCTTATTAATAAAAACGGTATCAATGATACCAAAGAGTTGACAAAGGAGTAATTTGTGATATAATAATGGTATCAATGATACCAACAGTGCGTTTGTCAATACATTACAAGAGAGGGGGCGAGATGTGGCAAGGTACCAAAAGAAAATATCAGAAGTACAGCAGTTTTTGACAACAGTTAAAAAGCTTGTTTTATGCAGTGAAAAAAGTACAATCAACAATAGGCCTTGGGCAGGTAATAAAGTTAATAAAACGTTAACTTATATGACAGAGACAGGAATTTCTAAAAGAGATATAGAAAAAGTAATTGGGGAACTGCAAGTTTGTAATTATAGTTATACGGCAGATGATAAAAATGAAAGATTTTCTAATGAACAAGTATGGATATTTGGGATTACTAAGAACTTAATTGATAAGGATGAAGATTTATATATTAAGTTAAAAATTCGAATAATTGAAGGAGAACTACTTTTAATAATGTCATTTCATCCAGAGAGTCCTGAAATAGAAGACTTAAGATTAAGATTTCCATACCGTGACTAAGAATAGCAAAGAGTATTGGTTCGGCAAAGTATAGCCGCCAAACGAATATAATTATAATATATGTTAAGTAAGGTAAAACTGGATGAGAGAATGTAAAGGAAGGAGTAACAAGATGGATAAAGAAATCAGATGCTTTGAGTGCGGGGCAAAAAATTCATATGAATTGAAAGAGATAATCAGAAACTACAGTGGTGATGGCTATAGTTTTGAAATGCTGGTGAAAATTCCATTTTGCAAAGAATGTAAAACTCCAATATTTAGTGAAGAAATTGAAAGTGATATAGTCCAAAAAGCGAATCGAGAAATAAGAAAACAACGAGATATTGTTACAAAAGAAGAAATAATAGAAATTTTAGATAAGTATAATGTCAGTCAAAAAACTTTAAGCAGATTTTTAGGGTGGGGAGAAATAACACTTACCAGATATATTACCGGTAATTATTCACCTAATAAGCAAAATAGTGATAAAATAAAAGAATTGAAAAATCCTTATATGTTTCAAAAGATAATAGAGGATAGAAGTGAAGAAAAAAAATCAAATAAAGCACAAATTAAGGTTTACGAGGAACTACAAAAGATAGAAAAGGAAAATGGAAAGATATTCAGTGTAGTTAATTGGTTTTTATCACAATCATCGGAGGATGCACCATTAACACATTTAGCACTACAAAAGTTACTATATTTTGCTCAGGGTTGGAGCATGACGTTATTGGGGAAAGAATTATTTAAAGAAGAATGCCAGGCATGGGCACATGGGGCAGTATACCCAAAGGTATATGATCTATTTAGGCAATTTAAGTATATGCCGCTGCCAAGATTGGAAGAGAAAATTAATTTTGAAAAGGATGAGCTTGCGATATTGAATGCTGTGAAAAAATATTACTATGATGTATTTAATGCACGAGCGTTGGAGAATATTTGCCATTGCGAAGATCCATATAAGGAATCAAGAGCAGGATATGGTGAAGGTGAGACATGTCAAAATATAATTGATAAGGAAAGTATTAGAAAATATTATAATAAGATTTCGAGAGACTATAATATAAATTTAGAAGGTCTATCGAAAATCAAGGATTATTTAAATACGCTACTAAAATAATGATAGTGTGTCAAATAAAACTTACACCCTCGTTTATTTGACACACACCATTCTGCTTTACATATCAACAAGCCATCACTATTTTATAATATGTTCAATGACATATGCAATCGCATTGTTATCGCAATCTGTACATACCTTGTCCGCATGCCCTTTCACCTCATCCGGCGCATTTCCCATAGCAATTCCTACATCTGCCTGCTTCAGCATTTCAATGTCATTATAGTAATCACCCACTGCATATATGGTATCCGTTTCCTTCACATACTTCTTAAGCTGTGCAACCATATAGCCTTTGCTTACCCCCGCCGGCAAAAATTCATAATAATTGATTGCAGAACGAACACGGCTGATCAGCCCAAGCTCTTCCAAATAAGCAGATTTCGCTCCTAGCCATTTAATATCCGCCTCACTTCCTGAAAAGAGAATCTTTACCCATTCTATATCCATCACATCTTCCAAAGTATCAAAACTAATAGGCTGATGATCTCTTACAACAATTGGGTTAACATACTCTTTCCTTGAAATAAGATGACACATATCCTTTGCATAAATCTGTACACCAATCTGCGTCTTCTCATCTACACACTTTTTCAAAAACGTTCTCATATTTTCCTTTTCAATTCCATATTCTTTCATATAGCATTGCGCCTTAAGATCATATAGTTGACTGCCATTTGCCAATATACAGTATCCATTGACGTCCACTCCATCAAGAAAAGCAAGGGCATTACTCAGCATTCGTCCTGTTGCAATGCCAAATCTTCCACCTTCCTCAATGAACTTACGGATTGCCTGTCTATTTTCATCACCTACCCGGCTTTCTGAATTGAGCAGTGTTCCATCCATATCACTTAACAGTATTTTTCCGTCATATTTTCCCATTGTTGTCCTCATGCGTTCCTTTGTTTTGTAAATCCGGTTGGCGACACTAATGTGTATTTTTTAAACACATTACAAAAATGCTTATAATCACTAAACCCCGTCATATCAGATATTTCATATACCTTATGCTGCCCGGCATTTAGTAGCTTCACTGCCTGCTGCACCCTATACTTATTAAGAAAATCGAGAAATGTATGTCCTGTTATATCTTTAAATTTTCTGCTCAAGTAGCTGGCACTAATCCCCACTTCATCCGCAATTGCTTCAATACTGATTTTTTCCGCAAAGTGATTACGAATCTCCGCAATGGCACCTGCCACATACTGATTTTCTGACTGTGCAAGTTCTATATAGTATTCCACATCCAGACTGCTTTCCTTGTTTTCATATGCTAGAAAGGTTTCTCTATCCTTCATAATTTCGGCATGCAGTTTTGACATTATTAAAGCCAAGTTTTCTTCATCCACTGGTTTTAAAATATAGTCCGACACCTGAAGCGCAATTGCCTTCTGAGCATATTCAAATTCAGCATAACTGGTTAATATCAGACTTTTAAAACTCATTTCCTGCAGAGCCTTTTGGAGCATGGTTATTCCATCCATCTTGGGCATCTTAATGTCTGCTATTACCACATCCGGTTGCAAAGCCTGTATCATTTTAAGGCCTTCTTCGCCGTTTGCCGCCTCACCCACAACTACATATCCCATGCTTACCCAGTCAATTGTATATGCCATACCTTTTCTGATAATATCCTCGTCCTCTACAATTACAATTTTAAGCATCCTACAACCATACCTTTCCCGTCCAACCTTCGCCAGCAGCTACTTAACTTTTTCCTTTTCAGATACAGGAAGCGTAATTGTAAGCTTCGTTCCCTTATCCTTTTCACTCTCGATCACGATTCCACATTTCCCCTTATACTTCAAATAAATCCGCTTATGTATATTGTATAACCCCAGATGACTGCTATGATTTTGGGACTGTGTCAAGGTATGCCTAAGTTCCTGCAGCATCTCTTTCTCTATTCCAATTCCATCATCCTTACAGATGAAAATAAGATTGTCACCATCGCGATACCCTTTGATTTCTACAGACAAAGTCTCCTTATCCCCAAACCCATACTTAATTGCATTTTCTATCAAGGGTTGAATAAGCAGCTTCGGAATAATCAGGTTCATTACATCTTCTTCTATTTCCACGGTATACTTGAACCTCTGGTTAAATCGGATCTTTAATATACTCAGGTAATTCTGCGTGTTCTCTATGTCCTGCCATACCGTAACATCCTCATCCGCATTACTAATACTGTAACGAAGAAGCGAGGACAAGTTTACAATCATTTTGTCAGCCTTCATCACATCAATTTTACACATGACTCTGATGTTTTCCAAGGTATTAAATAGAAAGTGCGGGTTTATCTGAGATTCCAGTTGCTTTATCTGAGCAAATGCCATATGCTCAATCATTTCCTTATTCTTTTCAATTTGGTCCTTCAAACTATCTATCATCAGGTTATAGGATTCTCCAATCGACTGAAATTCTTTACTGCTGCAAATAGAAATATAGTTGTCCAGATTGCCCTCTTTTACCTGCTCAAAAGCATCAGAAATAATATCAATATCCTTAGTACTTTCGTCGGATATTCTCATTGCTCCCTTCATCAGGAAAAGGAGAATGATACTAAACATCATTGCCAGTAAAAGTCCTACCCATTTAAATGCTGCAAGCTGACTACTCACATCTGATACCGTATACACACACAGTTGATCATCTGCAATCAAAGAGTTTGTTATGTAGAAAGTTTTGCTGTTTCCATTGATATAGCCTCTTTTGGTCTCATATTCACGGCTCATTCTTTTTAAGTTATCACAAAAATCATAATTATTTGCCAGATAGATCCATCCATAGGTATCCGTAATAATTGTCTGGGATGATACACTTGTTAACAATACCCGGAATTCGGAACTATCAAGGGCAAAAACTGCATAGCCTACAATTTTATCCCCTTCCTTCATAGTCCTTCCTATGTATATGCTGGATGATTGTTCTTCAGCATCCTGTATTACTTTCATGGCTGTACTATCCGGTTCGCCATTCATCTGCCGAAAAACTCCCCAGTTAGCGATAGAATCTCCCCTCAAATCAGAGGGAAGCTCCTTTGTGCTTGCCAGTACCGGCTTCTGCTCCTTGTCAAATATATAAAGCTTTGCCTTATATCCTAAACGGTTGGAAAGAGCGTAAACCTTCTCGAATACATTTACTTGTGTTGCGCTGTCTATTGGTTCTGTTGCCAGATAGCTCTTAGCAGATAGAGTGAGCAAAGCCTCCTCATAGCTTTCTATCACCATTGCCACTTCATTGCCGATAACCCCATTAGCTCTTTGCGTAATGTCAATAGTTGTATATCCCCACAAACCAAAGGTAATTAGAACGCCTGCAAAAGCAATGGAAAATGCAGGCGCAACTGCATACCTGAGAAACATTCTATAAATATTGTCTTTGAACGATACCGGCTTATTCTTCTCCATATATATCCTCATTACAATTTATTTTTCATTTTATTATATCATAGAAGAAGGTCTTTCGTTTACAGACTAACTTCTTTTTTTCCTGATACTTTAAAGAAAATAAGAAGTGAAATTACCGTGGTCAATGTCAAAATACTGGAAAGAGCTGCTGCCGTACCATAACTTGCCCGGATAACTTCCGTATAAATAGATACTGACATGGTCCTGGTTCCTCCTGTATATAGAATGACCGAGGCACTCAATTCATTGATAATGGTAATCCAGCTTAGAATTGCACCAGACATAACCCCTGGCATCATCATAACTGCTGTCACTTTGAAAAAAGTCTTAAGTGGTGAATCCCCCAGACTGATTGCCGCTTCCTCCATACTTGGACTTAGCTGATACAGAATAGCCGCACTGGAACGTAACGTATAGGGAAGACGCCTTACCACAAAGGCAAGTATCATAATAAATGCCGTTCCGCTTAATAGCAAAGGCTTTTTATTAAACGCTAATAATAATGTAATACCAAGAACAGAACCCGGAATGATATAAGGGAACATGGTCATGGAATCTATAATATTAGTAACCCAGCTTTTTCTCCGAATTGTTACATAAGCAATCAACATTGAGAAAATAATTACAATTACAATTGCCACTAAACCAAACAAGTAGGTATTTCTGATTGCTGTTCCTAAACTTTTGAAAATAGATTTGTAACTATCAAGGCTGTACCCCTCCACAAAAATTGCGCCTCTGGTTGCCTTAAATGAAGTATAAATAACCGTAATCTGTGGAATGATTGCCAAAAACACTACAAAGTAAATAAACAAATGCATCACCAGATTGGGAAGCCCCTTTATTTTCTTTGCCTGTATGGGGCGCAGTGAGCTCATGGTAAAGGACTTCTTGTTTACTACATATTTCTGCCCCAAGAACATAACTGCCGTAATAATTACCATGATAACCGCCAATGCTGCTGCAAAATTGGCTTTGCCCCCCATTTCACTGATAAACTCATTGTAAATAAGAACCGGCATTACCGTATACCCTTCTCCAATTAGCATGGGCGTTCCGAAATCAGCCAACGCGTTCATAAATACAATCAGAGAGCCTGCCAAAATTGTAGGAGCAATCAAAGGGAGGATAATGGTTCCCACTTTCCTTACGGCATTACAGCCCAAGCTCTCCGCCGCTTCACTTAGGGAAGCATCCACCTTTTTAAGAGCACCCGTGGTATATAAGTAGATATAAGGATACAACTTAAGTGTAAGCACTAACAGAATTCCGCCAAAACCATAGATGGATGGTGTTTCAATTCCAAGAACATTGGAAAAGAATTTAGTAACCACACCACTGCGTCCGCCTAATACAATCCATGAATAAGCACCTATGAATGGCGGAGACAGCATTGAAATGATGACAAGTATGTCAATAAGTCCTTTTCCCCTTACTTTAAATGCCGTTGTCAAATAGGCAAGCGGAGCACCAATCAATACTGCCAGTACCGTTGTACATGTAGTCACCAGAAAGCTATGCCCCAAGGTGCGGTAATAATACTTTTTAGAAAAGAATTTAGCAAAGTTAGCCAGCGTCAAATCACCGGTTGCAGGATCTTTAAATCCACTGAAAAACAGAGAGAAAAGCGGATATACAAGAAACACTGCAAATATCAATACAACAACAATGGTAACTATCGTCCAAAAATCAAATCGTAATCCTCTCCTTTTACTCATATCGCATCACATCCTTTATCAGACTTTTTTCACCACTCTCCGTAAAGATATTTATTTTCTGCGGATTAGGTTTCAGTTTCACCTTTTCTCCATGCTGCATGATCTTTTCGGCCTGCCCCACATCCTGGCTAAACTCAATTTCAGACTGCATTAATGTACCTCCGGTAAAGGCCATTTCATAATTTACATATTTTCCTAAGAATGTCCTGTCCTTTACCAGGACCTCTATCCCCTCATTACCAAGAGTAAATTCTTCCGGTCGTACCGAGATAATAATTTTTTGCTCATCCCGGCATTCCTCCGCCAGGTTTTCCATCAGTACTTTATATCCATTGGGGAACACGATATATGTTCCGGTTTCCTTTTTCTCAATGACACCGTGGAAGCTGTTAGAGTGGCCGATAAAGGTAGATACAAAGATATTATAAGGTCTGGTATAAATATTCTCTGGCGCATCAATCTGCTGAATGATACCATCCTTCATAACAGCAATTCTATCGGATATCGCTAGTGCCTCCTCCTGATCATGGGTAACATATACCGTGGTAATTCCTACCTGTTTCTGTACATCTCTAATTGCAGCTCTCATCTCTACCCGCAGCTTTGCATCCAGGTTAGAAAGAGGCTCATCCATCAGCAGCACGCTGGGATGGATAACAATTGCTCTTGCCAGTGCTACTCTCTGCTGCTGGCCTCCCGATAATCGTTCCGGAAGCCTATCCTGATAATCTGCAATCTTCACAACATCAAGAATTTCATCTACTTTCTTTTTCATTTCTAATTTGTTTGTTTTTCGCAGCTTTAATCCATACTCTACATTTTGTCTTACTGTCAGATGGGGAAAAATAGCATAATTTTGAAATACCATTCCGATATTTCGCTTATGTGCAGATATCTGGTTGATGACCTTATCATCAAATTTTATTTCTCCCCCTTCAATTGAATTAAATCCTGCAATCATACGCAACAATGTTGTCTTTCCACAACCAGACGGGCCAAGTAAGGTAAAGAATTCTCCATTTTTAATCTGTACCGTCATATCTGGAATGATTGTCACATCATCATATTTTTTCACAACATTTTCTACATTTATTGCTACGCTCATCGAAACTCCCATCTGCTGTCTTAAGGCAGCGTACATTTTGTGTACATTCTTTTTATTAGAGCCCACAACTAAGTTGTGAGCCCTGTTTTCTATATTTAACCTTCTTATTTAAAAGTTTGTAAAAATATCATTGAACTTTGTAAGCCATTCTTCCTTCTTTTCGACTACTAAATCGGGATCATCATAAATAATATTCATATCTTCCTTAGGTGTTAAGTAACTGGGTGCAGGTACATCCGTTCTTACTGAACGTCTGTTTAACTGTTCCACGATAATTGTCTGTGCTTCCTTGCCTGTTACAAAGTCAATAAATCCCTTAGCGTTTTCCATGTTCTTAGCATCTTTGATAATGTATACGCCGTCCGGTTTAGAGATAACGCCCTCTTTCATGTAAATAACCTCTACAGGCGCACCATCTGCCACATACTTTGCTGCACCTTCTTCAAAGGTAAGTCCTACTACATATTCTCCATCAGCAACGCCTTTATAAACCGCTGAAGAACCACTGAGCAGCTTGCCATCAAGATTCTCACAGAATTTTTCTACATAATCCCATCCCTTATCCGGATCACCTTCTCCCATTGCATAAAGCATATTAATTAAATGCTCATAGGAGGATGAGGATTTGGATGGATCACAATGTGCAATCTTTCCCTTTAATTCCGGTTTCAATAAATCTTCATAGCCGTTTATCTCGATATCACCAATTAAATCGGTGTTTACCATGATTACACTCGGAATATCTGTAAATCTTGTCAAAGAGCCTTCTACATTCTGCATATCATCCTGAACAAACCCTTCATTTGCAGACTGATAATTTTCAAATAAATCCTTTTGAGGTGTCATTGTTGACAAAGAACCACCCCAGAAGATATCTCCCAAGGGATTACCCTGTTCTGATTCTACTCTCTTAAGCAACTCCCCTGTGCCTGCAGCTACAACCTCTACTTTAACTCCGGTCTGATTCTCAAACTCACTTACCAATGGGTTAATGAACTCAAGTGGATGCGGACAATAAATTACCAAATCTCCGGACAGCTTCGCCGGTTCTGCCGCATCTGCGGAAGCCTCCCCTGTGGGCGCACTGTTTTCTGCTGGTGCTGCGGCTTCCTCAGTTTTGCTTTCCACGGTTGCCACCGCCGGCGTTCCTGCTTCATTTGATGCATTACTTCCACATGCAGTTAACCCCAATGTCATGACCGTTGCCATAAGAATCGATACAATTTTCTTTTTCATTTCTTATCCTCCTTTTTTTCAGGCACTTCATACCTTCTGATGTTATCATAGTGTATCTTCATTTTGTAAAAAACCTAAATTCCAGTATAAATATCCGAAAAAATGAACAGCAGGACATGAGAAACCATTAACAGTCCTTTGGTGGGTGACTGAGATAATGTAAAAGTGGCGGAATATAAGGCGATGGTATCGGAATAATATGTCATAAGAGACCCATATAGGGAATGAGATTATGTTAAATTATATTTGGGCATTTATGCTGATGATTGGAATTATATTTGGCGCAGTTAATGGAAATATGAAGGAAGTGACGGAAGCGGCTCTGAATTCGGCTGGGGAAGCAGTTACACTGTGTATTACTATGATTGGGGTAATGTCTTTGTGGGTAGGGCTGATGGAAATTGCTCAAAAGTCCGGTTTGATTGGGCGCATGACTAAGGGGCTTTCGCCTTTTATAAATTTCATGTTCCCCAAAATACCCAAGGAGCATAAAGCCAGAGAATACATATCTACCAATATTATTGCCAACATACTGGGACTGGGTTGGGCCTGTACACCGGCTGGATTGAAAGCCATGGAAGAATTGCAGAAGCTGGAGAAGGAGCGGGCCGGGCAGAATACGGCGGTGGCCAGTAAGGAAATGTGTACTTTTTTGATTCTGAATATCTCTTCCCTACAGTTGATACCGGTGAATATGATCGTGTACCGGGGGCAGTATGGGAGTGCCAATCCCACGGCGGTGATTGCACCGGCGATTGTGGCGACGTTGTTTAGTACCATGGTGGCAGTTGTCTTTTGCAAAATAAAAGAGAAAATATAATAGGTTGTAAAAAATCTTGTATTGCCCGATGCTTTAAGAAGCTAATTCATCAGCGGAGAACTAATTGTATTTTCAATGAATTCAGGATATAATATAGATATTATTGCAATACTTCATCCGTATCAATTTGCAATTTATGAAGAAGAGTCAGCAGAAATAAGGAGGATATACGATTATGAGTGGACAGATGAGGAAATTTAATTTTGATGCTTATAATAAGCAAGTAGAAAATATGCCGGAACCTATTTTGGGAAGTCAATTGCCAAAAGTTAAATTAAATCTGAATGGAATCCGTGAATATGCTAAAAGTAAAGGTGTGACGATTGCAAGCCTTTCGGAGACAGAGAAAAAAATGTTTATGAAAATATAGATGGATAAACAATAATTAGAACATAGAAGTGAGGCATAAATAGGCAGAAGGCCAAACTTTATCCGCAAATATATTTATTTGCGGATAAAGTTTGGCTTTTCATCTTATTTTGCTTATACTAAAAGGGGATAATTCTATATAGCAGGAAGGCAAGGTTATTTAGATGGAAATTAGTAAAGTGAACAATAATTATATTATCTTGTGCTCGCATTCACCACAGTCTTCGCAACCATAGACTTCTATTTTCCGGACGTATCCTTCCACTTCCTAATATTATCTTTCCAGAATGTTACATTTTAGTATACCACGAAAATAATAATTCAAGGAAAGAAAACTTGAGCAAATTAAGAATTCTTAGGGCAATCCAACAGTATGGGGTAGAAGTTTTTCCAAAACCTACCGGGGAATCAAAAGCATTATCCAATTAAGGGATTTATTGTTACCCCCTTTGAAATGATGCAAATTATAAATTGAACATTTATGCGTTTTACATAGCAAAATCGTTGATGAATATCCGATGTGGAAAGAACGTATTGAAGTACGGTACAATTCACTGGGTGGCCTGAGAAATTTCCGTGAGTTTCCATCAAAAATGGGAAATATTTCACCCGGTGAACCCCTTCATACAATTGATGCTGGAATGGAGTGGCTTGACGATTGGTATCTGATACGAGAATACGGTGTAACGCTATATGGCACCGATAAGGCGGAAGTAATACCGTATATAGATAAAGACGAGTTCATTCAGACAATTTGCAATTATGCACGTGGTTTCCGCGAACAAGTCAAGGGAAGCGAGAATTGCCAGGTAAGCCAGGCTTATACGATACTTACAATGTGCCGTGCACTTTATACCTTAAAAACAGACGAACAGGCCTCCAAGCCTGTGGCCGCGAAGTGGGCAATGGATTTTTTGCCGGAGTACCGCCAACTTATTGAGAATGCAATTATATGGCGGCGAGAACGTCAGTCTCACCGCCACAACCCAACCCAAACTTATACATTAACCAAAAAATTTGTTGATGATATTATCGACCGATTTTTTTAGGAGTAGATTATTTCTCTATACGCATATCATCGATAAATAAAGTTTGTCCGTCTTTGCTGTCTTCTATATTGTGGAAGAGCCATTCCATACTTGTGATTTCTCCATACAACCCCTCAAACCGTACTGTGGGAATGCAGACCATCTGCAATACCGGTTCGGAGGAGCCGGTAATGGCTGAAAACAACGGCTTGGAAATCGGAGCATCAATGGGGTTTACCACACCACCAAAGTCATTTATGCTCATAGTGGCAGTGCTCCCGGTACTGTCTGTTAAGCGGATATCAAAATAAACCTCTGCTTCCTGGGTGCTTTGATTATCGGAACATAGTGACATGTATAGTTTATCTCCGGTATAAAGGGTATCTGGCTTAAAGTCCACATTGAAAATCGGCATTTGATTGTCAGGACTTTCACTACTCCACATAAGCGTTAAAACGCGATTACTGTTTTCCCATTTAGCGGGCAATGCGTCAATGGTCCAGGTATCAAAGCCTTCTGCCGAATAGGTAACCAGACCTGATGAGGAGGATCCAAGATCGTAACTGTCATCAAAGTGATCCAGCAGAAGGGTTTGGCTGTCGGCATAATCGGTAACATATTGAGCCCTGGGCAGCCACCGGTCACCATATGTAAAATTCTTAAACAATGTATTATATTCACTTCTATCAAGTAATGTTGATTGAAGAAATGCACCAATAAATACTTTAGCGGCTTGCTGTTGTTCATCCATGGACATCAGCATTTTTTCATGAAAGCCAAGGGAAGCCAGTCCGGAAACGTCGTGTACCTGCCATGAACTGTTGAACTGCCCATGATTGGCATATTGCATCCAAATCTGTGCTTTCATGCCACTTTCGGAAACATCTACCTGACGATATGTATTTGCCCCCATAAAACTGTAAACATCCATGTCGTGCGCACCATGCAGCACCAGATAGTTAACATCTTTAAGCTTTAATTCCAGACCGGCGGGGTCGTACTGACGGTATACCGGCGCAATAGCAGCCACTGTCTTAATCCGGAAGGGATAGTCAAAGCTGACCATTCCATTGTCTGGATAATAGCCCAATTGACTGAAGGCAGCGGCAATGGCCACAGCCTCGCCGCCGCGGGAATGTCCGATCAGTGCCAAATTATCAAAATCAACTTTATGAAAGAACGGACTGGAAGTATCACCGTTCCACTCATACCATTGTTGCAGGTGCTCCAACAGGACAAACGCCCGGGTACTATTTTCTGCTTTAAGGCCACTAAGCAGAAGCAGATCATATAAAACCGATGAGTTAAGAAAATTCTCATCCACAGATGCGGCAATAATGCCATGGCTGGCCAACAGCTCGCCAAGATAAGCATAGCCGTCATCGGAACGATCTCCCGATTCATGATTGCCATGAACAATCAAAGTAAGCGGAAAGGGTCCTTCGCCCTCGGGCATCCAGACTTGAGCGTTGAGGGGCAGTTGATCAGTTTCAAAGCCCAGCATTTGGCGGCGCATAAAACTCCAGCCCACTAAAAGCTCGGAAGCATCAGCAGTTTGTGAGGGGAAGGTGTTCTGCTGTTGATCAGAGGGGACCGGATATTGATAATTAAACAAAGAATTCTGAGTGGGGGAAGCATAGTAATATACTTGATATTGGTAGCTGCCAGGGGATGAAGGGTTCTCAGGCACCGGGTCAGTATCGTCCATAGAAACAGCATAAGGCAATGCCAGCTTGGCAGTTTCGGGCCGGACATTGGATTTTAATACAGGACCGGGCCAAAAGGTCAGCACCAGTAGAATTACAGCTAACGAGCCGGAAAAACCCAATAGGACAATGTATAAAGCTTTTTTTGGTTTGCGCAGGGTTTCATACTGTCCGGTAAAAAACATAACGGCAAGATAAATGGCTACCATACCGAAAATCATCAAAGGTAATACGTAAATGGCCATATTGAGGGTTGTGAAGCATAAAAAAACCGAAGTAAAAAGGATGATTGCTGTCAACCAGTGGATTTTCTTCAGGGCAGCCAGGATGAGTGTTTGCAGGATTGCCAGAATTATCCCCACACTAATAAGGATTAATTCAACAGCTAGTGCAGGAATAAGACCATAGGGTCTAAAAAGAAGAATAATATTAGTGATACTGAATGCAAATGCAATAAGCAGGCAAGTTAATAGACTTAAGCGCATAGCGGGGCTGATATTGGTTAAGGAGGAAGGAAGTTTTGGTTTTTTAGGCAGTTTCATTTTGCTCCTTTTTGCAGTTATTAAATAAATCTCTTACTAATGCAATAAATTCTTCTGTATGCACAAGACTAAGTTCTCCGTGTTTCATTCCAGCAGCGATAAACAATTGGCTGCCGCTAATACTGTCGTATAGTTTATCAGCCGATTTTTTCATAATACCAATTTCTTTGGAACCAACAATAATCAGAACTTTTGTTTTGGCGTGGGAGATAGACGGCTTTAAATGATAATTTCCATTGCATAAGGTTATGTTGATTAGTGACTGCTTGGTAATTTTTAAACTGTCCTGATAATAAGTTTCAAATAGATGATCGGGAACACAAAGAGTTTTAGCCTGCATTTTAGAAAACCATCTTTTTTTTATTAATGGGTAAAATAATTGATAAGTGGGCACTGTCACTGTGGTAGTACCCCTTATGGGATATACCAAAGCACTTTCAAGAACAGCATACTGGGTGATTTCCTCTCGTTTAGACAGCACTTCGGTTATAATTTGAGCACCAATAGACAATCCAATCATGGCAAAGACTCTTCCCATATGCTGCTTGTCAATAAAAGATATCAGTTTTTCAGCAGAATCTTCAATACTGATAAATTCTGTTTTCCCATCTTCGCCGTGACCATCTATTATCGGAGTTACTAAATGAAAATCTGCCTGTAATAATGAAATGACCGGCTGCAAAGACCAATCGGACAAGCCGCCGCCGTGGAGCAGAAAAATTGTCGGCATATCTTTATTACCGGATTCTTTAAAAATCATAGAGTGCTCCCTCCTGTAGGTTTCTTTAAATTTATATTAACATATTTTTTCTTTCACGACCATTGTTGGAGGAAAAAGAAAAGCGGGGTTATTAGCGACCCCGCCATATAAGCAATAAATTGTGTCCATGTATTATTTAAAATTCAAAAATAGTCCGATTGTTGCCGATAGCAAGTGAAAAATTTTTATGTTTCTGTGCCGCTACAATACTCATGGTCATAAAATCCTGGATGGATTCCGGAGCAGCATCTTCTGTGCTGTCGGTGTAAGTACCGCTGTTACGCAGGATCAAGGTGATCTTTTCATCAAAGAATAAGGTGGTTTCAAGATAAAATTCCTTGCTATTATTCTTTTCAATCGCAAGCATGGAGACTTCTTCAATCATCAACATGATTTTATAGATGCGCGCCTGCTCCACTTCTCTTTTTTCCAATTCGGCTTCCACTTCATCAACCATCCGCATCACATCTTCTTTTGTAGAAACGGCATCCCAGGCACATTGATTTTCCAAGGCGTCTTTATCCAATAAGAAGGGAAAGGTTTTATTTTTAAATTGTTGTTTGACTATAACTGCAACAATACATACTGTTAACAGTCCTGAAAAAACAGCGGCAACCCAACCGGCATTTACCCCCAAAGATACTGGGACTGAAACAATACAGATAACGGGACAAACAATTAACAGAAGCAGTGATACCAAATTGGAAAGCAGTATCTTTTTTATATAAAGGAAATAAGATGAGAACAACAACATTATACTGAAAAATAGGGAAATCAACGAGTATATCCGGACAGAAATAATAGCTTCGCCGATGATATCGGGACTATTGATACCGAATATTCCCGGAATGTATGGGGCAAATATCAGCGCTAACAGCATAGCTCCAATACCTTCAATAATGGTAGCAAACATTGCAACATTCATTGTTTTTCGGAGCCCATGAACATTATTTTCACCCATATATACGCTAATTAAAGGCTGAATGGCCTGCCCGATTCCATCAAATCCGGAAAGTAATAAAGCCTGGAAGTTTAATATCAATGAAACGATTACAATGATCTGGCTGCCATAAAAATGAGACATATAAATATTCAGGAAATATGTGAAAATAGCCAGATAGAGATAAAGCAGCGCTTCACTGGTGCTATATTTTAGGACTTGACCAATCGACTTGATATTGAAGTACCATTGGAAGCGAAGTTCGTTATGTTTATTAAGAAAATGTATTGCCAACACTGCGCAGGCCAGGAAGTTACTGACTACCGTTCCAACCGCAAGCCCAGCCATACCAATATATCGGCATAGAAAAATAGAGATACCAATGTTACTGACTACCTGAATGACAGCGGAAATGGTACACAGGTTTTCAGCCCCCTCATTAATAACCACGATACCAAGCAAGGTGCTGAAATTCTGCGCAATAGGTAAAAACAGCAAGACATTATAATATGCTCTGACATAATCATAGATTTCCGGGGAGGTTTCAATCCATTTAAAAATATATGCCTTAAAAACAATTAAAATAACGGTAAGGAGAATGCCAAAAACCACCGATAAAATGACACTTTGACTGAAATATTCATTAGCTTTTTTACGGTTTTGACAACCCACCTCATATGCCATCAATACTGTGGATCCTACCGAAATCAGAAAGGCCACAAAAATTGTCAGGGAAAAAATCGGCTGAACAACGGTAATAGCTGCCAGAGCTGTTTCACCAATCATATGACCGGCAATAATATTATCTGAAAGTAGTACGGCATACTCCACCACCATGGATAAGGTTGCAACTATCAAGATAGAATAGAATTTTTTAGAGGCAAAACTTTTCTTCATAAACATTACAATTTCTCCTTTTTCATTAAGGTGTTAATTCTGTGATGCTGATAATCCAATCGGAAAGCTGTTGCTTTAAGTGAGGATATTCCGCAAGGACAGTAGTAAATACAGACTCATTTTCAATAAACAGATCAAACATACTTTGATTCATGGAACAGTAGTGACTGATATGCTCCGGGGTAAATTCCCGATGCATTCTGCCGCACCGCCCCATGCATAGTGAAAGGTAGTTACAATCTTTGCAATCATAGGCAGACGGACAACTGTGAGAAAAGGTAATGCCCTCGTTAATATTACCGATATGATGAGTTCCCTCAGCCACACTGTCACAACAGGCAAAGCACATACCGTCGGTTTGGACATAAATCTGATGACTGCCGTAGCCACAGCAAAAATGTTCTTTATCATAGTTTTCATTTACTAAGAAATCAAGAGTTGCCATAAAGGGTATAAATTTGAGCAGTCTACCATTTTTTAAGATATCAAGCCAAAATTGAAAGAGATGCCTGATTTCAAAGGAATAGGTTTGATAAAATGCCAGGTAATCCGAAAATTCCGGTGTATTTTCAATTTGAAAAGAAAGGTAGTCAAACAAATGCTGGGTCATCATCACTTCGGTATAGATGCTAGTCTGTTCGGTAATGGTAAGCCGCCCCATTATTTGTGCACTGCTTCTTTTCCGAATCTGTTCCACATTATCTAAAATGATTCGAAAATATCCCTGACCGATATGATGACTGGGGACTTTCTCGTAATTAACCGACAGAATAATTAAGGAAAGATTATCCAGAATTCTATCAGTTATCTCGCCCAGTAATAAGCCATTGGTATGAAGAACAAATTTTAAATCGTAGTGTGAAAGTCCATCCATGCACGCTGCAATCAAGTCTTCTATCCGCGTATATTCAAGTGTCGGTTCACCACCGAAGAAGATGATTTGAACGGTCCGGTCATGACATTGCTGTGCAGTTCTATCAATAAAGTCAATTAATACACTGTTATCGTAAGAAGGGACAAGAGGAATTTGATACTTTTGACAATCAAACAATACCGAGCAATAGGCACAGTTTAGATTGCAGTCATTTGTCATATAAATATAGTACTCCATGGCTAGCCCTCCAAATAGTCAATGATATCCTGAACGGTCATAAACCGATAAATATCACTTTCATTAATTACTACGTTAAGGCTGTTTTCAACTTCTACAATAAAATTGATCAGGCGCAAAGAGTCAAGTCCCAAATCATTTTTTAGATAGGACTGGGGGGTGATTTGGTCAACATTGCAATAATTTTTCAGTATTTCAGTAATTTGCTCCAGCAAGGCCTATCCTCTCTTTCGTATTATTTTCTGTAAACTGGATCGTTCAAAGGGAGTTTCGCGTAATCGAATATCCTGGATCCGCTCAAAGGATGAAAGGGACTGGTTTAAGCGATATACCTCCTGCTTAACCAGGTCATTTGATTTGGTTGAGTAGATTTCAGCAATTACATGATCCCCTTCCTGGTAGACCATAACCTCTTCGACACTTTCCAGCCGGTTTATTTTTTCTTCCAGTTCTTCCGGGAAAACCTTCTTTCCGGAAGAAAGGATAATAACATTTTTTTTTCGGCCGCGGATGGACAAATAGCCATCAGAATCCAGCTGGCCAATGTCGCCGGTATGGAACCAGCCATCATAAATAACCGCATCTGTTGCTTCAGGATCGTTGCGGTAGCCCATCATAACCGTGTCGCCGCGAACCAGAATCTCATCATCTTCGGCTATCTTAACTTCACAGCCATCAAGGGGACGCCCGACGGTTCCTATTTTAATAGCATGGGCAGGATTAGCACTGATAACTGCGGTACATTCAGTTGCCCCGTATCCTTCCAACGGGTTTAGACCAAAACCGACTAAGGCATGCATAACGGCGGCAGACAACGGTGCTCCGCCAAGTAGCAGATCGTCCGGAATAAAACCAAAAACTTTTCGGGTGGCAGCAGATCCGGTTAACCCGGTTTGCTCCAATTCTCTTAGGATATTTATGACAAGGGCAGGGATAATAAAAATTTTATTGGTTTTCAAAAGTCCCAAGTTTCTTAAAAGGCGCTTAAAATTTGGCAGAATACAAACGGCTCCACCGGCTAACATAGTAGCGTAGCATGCCACATAGCAGCCATAGATGTGATACATTGGTAGAAAAGCCGCAGAACGATCACTGCTTTTCAGTTCGATTCTGTCGCCCAATGCTTTTGCATTTACCGCAATATTTTTTTGGGAAAGCATAACAACTTTATTTCCGGCAGTAGTTCCGGAGGTAAATTGCACGGCGGCCAGATCCTCTGCTTGAGGCATCAAATCCATGTAATAATGTTCACCGGCATTGATAAGAGCGTTTCCTTCGGTTAACAAAACTTCAAACTCGGGATGATCCATGCAGAAAAAAGTAAATTCCGGCAGTTCCTTTTCCATCTCCAGTGCAACAGCCCGATACTCTTCAGAATAAAAGACGATCCCTTTTTCAAAGTTTCGAATCATCGGTACTTGCGTAGAAGCAGGATATTCTTTTACTAATCCTGCGGTTACACCGGCACCACATAGGGCAGTAAGATGGATTAAAAGCCAGTTAACACTATTTTCACCCAGAAGAAAGATTGGAAGATGCTCTTTATTTTGAGTTAAACGGGTTCCCAAAGCGTTTATTCTTCCCATTAAATCCTGCATGGAAATGTCGATGACCTTTTCTGCATCTAAGTATGAGAAAATGGTTGATTGGGGGTTTTTTGATAAACGTTCAAGTAAGTAGTTCTTGATTACCATAAATTTTCACCTCTGCAGCTTTTTTTAGTAAAATATTATTATACAACTACAACCGTAATAAAAACGTAAGTGTAAAATTACGCTTTTGTTACTATCATAGTGGTATAATAATAGACTTAAAAAGATGGAGGTAATTATTTTGATAACATCATATGAACTGTATATTTCATTAAACTTATGTTCCCTGCAATTGTCTTGTTTGCTTCTGATCGTATCAATTTTTACTGGTGATTTTAAACAGCGTATTTATCGTTGTTTCTTTCTATTGGTTCTCTTAAATTTAGGGGGACTTCTTTTTGAAATGGCAATGGGTATGATGATCGGACACACAGGAGATACTATTAACGTTTTAATAAAGGTTTTAGAGTGCATCAGCTATGCAGTCGGCGGATTACAGATGGTTGTCTTTGCAGTTTATTTATATGAGTATTTAAGTACAAAAATTCGACTCAAGCGTCATCTTTTTTTAATTTTGGCCACTTATGGAGTAATGTACACAATATTCGTATCCATTGCTTCTTTTAATAATATTTTTGTAAGTTTTGACATTTATAACAGGCAAATTCGGCAGGATACTTTCTGGATATCAAGTGCATCTGGTATTTTGTTTTTGTTTATCTGTATGCTTATTACACTGTATTATGTAAAAGTGTTAAAGAAAAGAGAATGGATATCACTATTGTTTTATGCTATTATTCCTATTATTTTTTATGTTAACGAATTATTAACACCAGGAATCTATATGGGTTATTTGGCAGCCAGTGTAACCCTCTTTATGATATATATTAATATTCAGATAGAAATGAAGCAGCAAATAATAGAAAACCGGATTGCGGTTATAATAAGCCAGATACAACCTCATTTTTTATGTAATACGCTAAGTACTATTGATGACTTGTTTTATGAAAATCCTGAAGTTGGACATAAAGCAGTTTTAGATTTTTCTAACTATCTTCGCGGTAACATGAGTTCTTTGTCACAAAAAGAATTAATTTTATTTGAAAAGGAATTGGAACATACGGAGAGATACCTTCGACTGGAGAAGTTACGCTTTAATGACCGGCTGCAAATTGTTTATGATATTCAAACTGTAGACTTCCTATTACCGACTCTGACTTTGCAGCCTATTGTGGAAAATGCTGTACGTTATGGTGTAACCAAAAAGAAATCCGGTGGCACGGTTACGATCAGAAGCGAAGAAACCGTTTCCGGCTATCGCATTACGGTCAATGATGACGGGGTGGGTTTCAACCTGCAAGAAGTACCTGTTGATGACCGAAGCCATATTGGCATAATGAGCGTGCGAACCCGCCTGGCTTTGATGTGCAAAGGAAAGTTAACCATTGAAAGTAAAGTCGGTTTCGGTACTAGTGTAATAATTGAAATACCCAAAAGAAAGGAGCATTCCAAATGAATATTATTTGTGTAGATGATGAAGAACCGGCATTACGGTCACTGAGACGAGTGCTTGCCGATATTTCCCCAGAGGCTAATGTTGTAGAATTTCTTTTTGCTGATGAAGCGCTTCAATATGCTCAAACCAATTCTGTTGATGTGGCATTTTTAGATATTGAAATGAGTGAAATGAATGGAATTTCGCTGGCTGAAAAGCTGAAAGAGATTAATAAGAATATAAATATTATCTTTGTAACAGGCTTTATTGATTATATATTAGATGCTTTTAATCTGCATGCATCCGGTTATATTTTAAAACCGATTGACCCGGAAAGAGTTGCTTTTGAGCTTAAAGACTTGCGGTGTTCTGTTAAAAAAAAGAATGAAGGTTTGTATATTCAATGCTTTGGCTATTTTGAAGTGTTTTTTAATGGAGTGCCAGTAACGTTTGCCCATGCTAAAACAAAAGAACTTTTTGCATATTTAGTCAATCGGGGAGGCACACTATGTACCAAAAACGAAATTATCTCTACTATTTGGGAGGAGCGGCCCAATTCCGAATCACTGCAGGTTCAGTATCGGCAGCTTGTATCGGATTTGTCAGCTAAGTTAAGGGCCATCGGTGCTTCTGAAATACTGATAAAGCGTCGTGGTGAATTAGCACTGTTGACCAAAAATATAAAATGTGATTATCTTGATTATCTAAACGATAAAAGAGGTCATTCAGGGGTTTATTGTGGGGAGTTTATGGAGCAATACAGCTGGGCGGAAATGACGAAGGGGAACATATTGTTTTATGTACACGAACCCTGATCATTATCTAAGAAGTAGCTCTTACTTACCACAAATTTTTACCTCAGCAACGGTTGTCACAGTGCTTAACAGGAATTGAGAAACAAATCCGATTATAGTATCACAAATAGTAGTTACCTGCTGGATGGTTAAAATATCTGTACGATAGTCCATCAATAAGTGCATATCACCTTTCATATTTAAGTGCTCCAGTGTAATCTCTGCCGTAATCTCCGGCATATCATTGGAAAGCCACTGATAAGTTACTTTGCTTTCCGGATTTCTTGAAGTCAGAAAACTAAATTCCACATCACGGATACACTGGGCCTCCGGATGCATTTTCCGAACAATCTCAAGAACCTCATCATGGAGGCATAAACCATGGTAATTAGAACTTGCCGTAGCCTGAGATACTTTCTCATAAAGTTCATCAATGGTATCCTGAGGATCTATGTATACACAAATCAGTCTTTCAGCGACATAAGGACCAAAGGTATCCATTTCAGCTAAGGTATTCCGGCCATGTTGGTTTTGCCCGATATCCACACGCTTTTTATCCGGATTCAAGAAGTGCAGATATAATAATAAAGCGGTTTCAAACATAATTCCTGCTGAAATGTTCCGTTCTTCACAATGTTTTATGACTTTCTCTGTTAGCCCGTCGGTAAGGGGAATATCCATGCGTGCTCCGTGAGGCTGCTCCTTGTTTTCTCTATTATGACTTAAAAAACATGCTCCAGACCAGTCACGAAAGAGATCTTTCCAGTATTGACGATCATGGTCATGACGGGGTGAACACAAGGCTAAATTCTCTCGCTCTATACAATCGGTAAACCTTCTTTCAACAGGAGATGCTTCCGATCTGCCGGATAAATACTCACAATAGTTGGCAATTTTAGCTCCGGCCAGAACTAAAGAGTATCCATCCCCAATGAGGTGATGAACCAGTATAACTACATGGGAGGAAGATGCTGTCTGCATAATTTGACATTTAATCAAAGGAGCATCGAAGATATCAAAAACATGCTTAGACGATAGGCTGTCATAACCTATGGTGGGTATATCTTGTTTCACATATTCTACTTCATATTGGAAGTACTCGCCATCCCTACAACAAATTCGGAGGCGGGTACTTTGCTCATATTGATAAAATAAATTTACCGCATCGGCAATCAGCTCACTTGGATATTTATCACCAAGATCGATGTTCGCACAAAGTGTATTTACATTTGTTCCGGGAAGTTCGGCTTCATATACCAAAAATTCTTTTTGTGCTTTTGTTAGTTCAAACATAATTTGAGACCTCTTATCCGTTTCATAAATAGAATTTATTTTTATTTTACTATTATACAACATTGTATAGAACAAAGCGAGGCTATTTAATAGCCCCGCCATGAAAGTAGCATTCATATATTTTTTCATTTATATATATAATTTCTTCATAGCCTTGGAACCATGTAAAGCCCCCCTCCACCATACAGTGATAACTGTAATTGCCATTTTGATAAAATGTTGGTCCACGGTAAGGCATTTCATATGGTACGTGAGCCAATGCCTCTTTCAGAAAATCGCCGCTGAATGGTTAAAGCAAAGATTACAGTCATCATCTTCTTTAACCATTCGATCAATGGTAACTCCATATAGTTGGCTTAGCCGTATTAAACCGGAGAGTTCTGGAACAGCTTCTCCGCCAATTGCTCCTGCGAGTAGCCGTTTTCTTTTCTTAAAAGTTGTAATTTGTCCTGTAGTTTCACTTTGCCTCCCAATTTCTTAGTGTACATTTATTATAGTAGAATAAATTAAAATCTGCTACCAATTTTGTTTTGCATAAATGTCATCTCAACAATACAATTATATTGACGGTTTTTGCCTTATCGGAGTATCATAGAGGGGTATTGGCTGAAGAAATGGAGGAACTGATTATTAAAAAATTATTATTGCAGATTGTTAAATTTGGTATTGTTGGAGTAATATGCTTTTTGATTGACTATTCTGTTACGGTGATATTAAATAGTAAATTCGATGTTTACTATCTGATTGCAAAGTTCTGGGGATTTGTAGTCTCAGTAATTGCTAACTACTTATTAAGCTTGAAATTTGTCTTTGCCAGAACCAATGAGATGGATAGGAAAAAAGAATTTTTATTCTATATTACATTGTCAGCGTTTGGACTGGTAATTAATGAAATTGTCATGTACATTTATGTGGAAGTCGTTTACACAAAGATTTCTTTTATTCACAGTATGATACCCGCCCAGTACGTTGTGTCAAGCGGAGTGGTTATTGCTACCGGGGTGGTCATGATTTATAATTTTATCAGCCGAAAATTACTGCTGGAAAGGAAGGCCTGACATACTATGATCTACTATCAGGACGAAGCAATATTAATTCGTGAAATACGGGAAACTGATCCGACAATTCTCTGCCAGGAGGAAATTGCCCAGGGCTGGGAGGCTACCGAAGAGAAATATCATCTCCGGCTTAAGGACATGGCAGAACAGAGAGCCATTGCGATGGTGGCCGAATGGCAGGGAAATGTTGCAGCAGAGTATGGCAGTAAAGTTATATTTGGGGGTGGGTTTGCACAGTGGCTATGGCAGTGCTCAGCGAATGTACATCAAGCGGGGATACGTTCCTGACGGTTCCGGAGTATGGTATGGGGATAAAGTGTGCGAATCATACGGAATCTGCTGTAATAATGATGCCCTTGTTTTATACCTTATAAAGATTTTTTGATTTGAACAAAATGTTAAAACATGCTATGATGTGCTACATAATAATTCCAAATCAGGAGGAAGCAGCTTATGAAGGTAGGATGCGTAACAGAAGTTAAAAAACAGGAATATCGGGTGGGAATGACACCGGATAATGTGAAAGAATATATTGCCGCCGGCAATCAGGTATTTATCCAGAAGGATGCGGGCCTGGGCTCCGGTTTTACCACTGAAGAATATATCGAAGCAGGGGCGGTTGTGGTGGAAACAGCCAAAGAAGTATGGGATACCTGCGAAATGATCATCAAGGTAAAGGAGCCTTTGGAAGAGGAATATGGATTCTTGCGGGAAGGTATGATTTTGTATACCTATCTTCATCTGGCTGCCGACCGGAGATTAACCGAAGTTTTGATGGAAAAGAAGGTAAAAAGTGTTGCCTATGAAACCTTAACCGAAAAAGACGGCAGCCTGCCGTTATTAAAGCCCATGAGTGAGATTGCCGGCCGTCTGTCCGTTCAGGAAGGAGCCAAATATCTGGAAAAAACCTATGGGGGTTCGGGGGTATTGCTTTCCGGTGTACCGGGAACCAAAAAGGCCAAGATCGTTATCCTCGGAGCCGGAAATGTAGGTATGAATGCCTGTAAGATTGCAGTGGGAATCGGAGCAGATGTTACGATTATCGATATTAATCTGAATAAACTGACCCAATTGGATCAGATGTATGGGGAACGGATTCAAACCCTGGCAAGCTCTGACAGTGTGATTGAAGCAGAAGTAAAAGATGCCGACTTAGTAATCGGTTCGGTATTGATTCCCGGTAAACAGGCACCTAAGATTTTCAAGAAAAAGTATCTAGCAACTATGCGTCCGGGAAGTGTTGTGGTAGACGTTGCAGTGGATCAGGGGGGCTGTCTGGAAACTACCAGACCGACCTATCACGAAGATCCTATTTATACCGTAGATGGCATTATTCATTATTGTGTAGGGAATATGCCCGGTGCAGTTCCCAGAACATCGACCATTGCACTGACCAATTATACCATGGGTTATGGTCTGCAGATTGCAAAAAAAGGACTGGAAAAAGCCTGTGCGCAGAATCCGGTTATTTATTCCGGTATTAACACCTACGGTGGAAAATGCACCTGCGCCAATGTTGCAGTGGGATTCGATATGGAAGATGTAGATGTGCGGACACTTGTTTGAAAAAGAGGTATCTAATGGAAAATACAGTAAAACCCATGGCTAATCCGTTGGCCACGGGGGATATCAAAGCGCTGATCTTAAAATACGGAATTCCGGCGACCATCAGCTTTTTGGTAGGAGCATTTTATAACATCGTGGACCAGGTTTTTATCGGTCGGGGTGTGGGAATACTGGGGAATGCGGCCACGAATGTGGCTTTTCCTCTGTCTACGCTCTGCACATCGGTATTTTTACTGATTGGAATAGGCAGTGCGGCTAATTTTAATCTGAATATGGGAGCAGGCAACCACGAGAAAGCCTTTCGCACTGTTGGTACGGGAATTACTTTGCTGGCGGTGTGCGGCGTGGCCATCAGTATAGTCGTATTAATCTTTTTGGAACCGCTGATGCGGGCATTTGGTGCAGACAATGAGGTACTTTCTTTAGCATTGACCTATACCGGGATTACCGCCCTTGGTTTTCCGTTTTTGATTTTTTCTTCAGGTGCAACCCAACTGATTCGGGCGGATGGCAGTCCGACGTATTCCATGCTTTGTGTGATGTCGGGAGCGATTATTAATACGATTTTAGATCCAATCTTTATCTTTGGCTTTAAAATGGGAATGGCGGGAGCTGCGTGGGCTACGGTAATTGGACAGTTTATTTCTTTTCTTTTAGTGGTACGGTACTTAACCAGATTCAAGACCTTTCGCATTACCGGAGAGTATTTGAAACCCGATGTAAAGTATATCAAGTTAGTATTGACGCTGGGGATGGCTTCTTTCTTTAATCAGATAGCCATGGCGATAACTCAGATTGTGATGAATAATACGCTGACTCACTATGGCGAGTTGTCAGACTACGGCCGGGATATTCCGCTGGCCTGTGTGGGTGTTATTACCAAGGTAAATATCGTATTGATGGCCTTTACATTGGGAACGGCCCAGGGGTGCCAGCCGATTTTCGGATTTAACTATGGTGCGAAGAACTATGCCAGAGTGCGGCAAACCTTAAAAACTGCTGCCATAACCGTAACTTGTATTACAACAGTAGCATTTATCTGTTTTCAGCTTTTCCCGAGACAGATTATCAGTATCTTCGGACAGGGCGATGAGATGTATTATCAGTTTGCCGAGCGGTATTTCAAGATTTTTTTGTTTATGACTTTTGTTAATGGTATTCTCCCGCTGACGGCTAATTTTTTTACTTCCATCGGAAAGGCTCCCAAGGGAATCTTTTTATCCCTTACCAGGCAGATTATATTCCTGCTTCCGTTGATTATTATTTTCCCGATTTTTATGGGGATTGATGGGGTGATGTATGCAGGACCGATTGCCGATTTTGCGGCAGTGGTAATGGCTGGGATACTGGTATTTCCGCAGGTAAGGTGGATGAAGGAACAGGAAAAGGAGATGGAAAATGAAAATCACATTTGACGAAATCATTCAGGATGAAACAATTAAAACATACATTAAGAAGGCTGATGAATCGCTTTTAGCCCTGGGTTATACCGAGCACAGCTTTGCCCATGTCAGAAAGGTGGCGGAATCTGCCGGTGAAATCCTGCGGGTGCAGGGGTTTAGCGAGCAGGAAATTGAACTGGCGAAAATTGCCGGTTATCTCCATGATATCGGCAATGTGGTAAACCGGGTGGATCATGCTCAAAGCGGTGCGGTAATGGCTTTTCGTATCTTGGATAAGATGAATGTGGAACCGGAGGAAATCGCCACCATCGTAACGGCTATCGGCAATCATGATGAATCTACGGCCTTTCCGGTTAATCCGGTGGCAGCAGCATTGATTCTGGCGGATAAGACCGATGTGCGATGCAGCCGGGTGCGCAACCAGGACACGGTTACTTTTGACATTCATGACCGGGTGAATTTTTCTGTTAAGGAATCCCGGATCGAGGTGGAAAAGGACGAGTATATCGAGCTTCATATGACGATTGATACGGAAGTTTGTGCGGTCATGGATTACTTTGAAATCTTTTTAGGTCGGATGATTCTTTGCCGGAAGGCGGCTGAGAAGCTGGGACTGCAATTTCGCCTGAATATTAACGGCCAGCGGCTTATTTAAAAAAAGCTTTGAACTATTGCATATTTAGGGTATAATCTATATGATTGTAAAAAGTAAAGGAGTTTAGAGATATGGAACTGATCAATATTAAGGAATTATTCAGGAATCAAGGTGAATATATTGGGAAGGAAGTAACCATCGGCGGATGGCTTCGAAGCAAAAGGGATTCCAAGACCTTTGGCTTTCTGGTTATCAATGACGGAACTTTTTTTGAACCGTTGCAGGCGGTATATGGAGATCAGTTAAATAACTTTGCAGAGATATCCAAGCTGAATGTGGGTGCTGCCGTAATTGTAACCGGTGTGGTAACCGCTACCCCTGATGCCAAGCAGCCTTTTGAGATTCAAGCTTCTAAGGTAGAGATTGAAGGAGAGTCGGCACCGGATTATCCGTTGCAGAAAAAGCGGCATTCCTTTGAATATCTGAGAAGTATTTCTCATTTACGCCCCAGAACCAATACCTTTCAGGCGGTATTCCGGGTACGTTCGCTGATTGCCTTTGCACTTCACCAGTTTTTCCGGGAAAGAGATTTTATTTATGTGCATACCCCCATTATTACCGGCAGTGACTGTGAGGGTGCCGGTGAAATGTTCCGGGTAACCACGATGGATTTGAATAATCTTCCCATGAATGAGGAAGGAAAATTAGATACCACTCAGGACTTCTTTGGTAAGGAAACCAACTTAACCGTTAGCGGTCAGTTAAACGGGGAAACCTTTGCCATGGCCTTTAAGAATATCTATACCTTTGGACCGACTTTCCGGGCAGAGAATTCCAACACCACCAGACATGCGGCAGAGTTCTGGATGATTGAGCCGGAAATGGCTTTTGCCGATTTGACTGACGATATGATGTTAGCGGAGAGTATGCTGAAGTATGTGATTAATTATGTATTGGAGCAGGCACCGGAAGAAATGGCATTCTTTAATGAGTTTGTGGATAAAGGATTGCTGGAGCGTCTGGAAAATGTGGCTAAATCCGATTTTGCTCATGTTACTTATACAGAGGCAATTGAGTTACTGGAAAAACACAATGATGAATTTGAATATAAAGTATCCTGGGGCTGTGACTTGCAGACCGAGCATGAACGCTTCCTGACCGAGAAGGAATTTAAACGCCCGGTATTCGTAACAGACTATCCTAAGGAGATCAAAGCCTTTTACATGAAAATGAATGAGGATAATAAGACAGTAGCAGCGATGGACTGTTTAGTACCCGGAATCGGTGAGATTATCGGCGGCAGCCAGAGGGAAGATGATTACGATAAGCTGGTTGGCCGGATGAAGGAAATGAATCTGAATGAAGAAGATTATGATTTTTATCTGGATCTCAGAAAATATGGTACAGCCAGACATGCCGGGTTCGGTTTGGGATTCGAACGCTGCGTAATGTATATTACCGGAATGGGCAATATCAGAGACGTACTGCCATTCCCCAGAACTGTTAACAATTGTGAATTATAGGATATAGGAGAGAGTATGAGTAAAATAGTAATTCCCGAAGGATACACATCCCTTTTAGATATCAGAAAAACCGAAGCGGCCATCAAAAGAGTTAAAGATTTCTTTGAAAGAGAACTGGCAACCCAGTTAAATCTGCGAAGAGTTTCCGCTCCTCTTTTTGTAACTCCCGAATCAGGACTTAACGATAACCTGAATGGAGTAGAGCGGCCGGTAAGCTTTGGTATCAAAGAGCAGGATGATGCGGAAGTGGAAATCGTTCATTCTCTGGCTAAGTGGAAAAGACTGGCGCTAAAGCGTTATGGATTTTTTAATGGCGAGGGTCTTTATACCGATATGAATGCCATTCGCAGGGATGAAGAAACGGATAATATCCATTCTATTTTCGTGGATCAGTGGGACTGGGAAGTGATTATTGATAAGGAAGAACGGACGGTTGAGAAACTTAAAGAAGTCGTTAAATCAGTTTATGAAGCTTTAAGGGTGACCGAGAAATATATTGCCAATAAGTATGACTATGTAGAATGTTTCCTGCCGGAGGAGATTACTTTTATAACCTCGCAAGAGTTGGAGGATTTATATCCTGATAAAACAGCTAAAGAACGGGAAGGACTGATTGCCAAAGAAAAGGGTGCTGTTTTCATTATGCAGATCGGCGGTGCGCTGGTTTCAGGCGAGAAGCATGACGGCCGGGCTCCCGACTATGATGACTGGCAGCTAAACGGAGATATTATTGTTTATTACCCGGTGTTAGATATTCCGTTAGAGCTTTCTTCCATGGGTATCCGGGTGGATGAGGAAGCATTACAGAGACAGCTGGAAATAGCAGGCTGCCCCGAACGTGCCGAATTACCTTTCCAGAAGATGCTGTTAAACGGCGAACTGCCCTATACCATCGGCGGCGGAATCGGACAGTCCCGGATTTGTATGTTTTATCTGCGCAAGGCTCATATCGGCGAAGTGCAATCTTCTATCTGGCCGGATGAAGTCTGGGCGGAGGCAGAGAAAAAGGGCGTAAACTTATTATAGAGACATTAATATGCAGATAAACAGATTATTTGAAACAGTGTACATATTGCTGGATAAAAAAACGGTAACAGCGAAAGAACTGGCAGAGCGTTTTGAAGTTTCCACCCGAACTATTCTGCGGGATATCGATGCACTTTCGGCGGCTGGCATACCGATCTATACTACTCAGGGAAAAGGCGGCGGTATTTCCCTGATGGATCATTTTGTCTTAAATAAGTCGGTGATATCCGAAGAGGAACAAAATGAGATTTTATTTGCTCTGAAAAGTATGGGTACGGTGCGGAATTTGGATGCCGGTCATACACTTGATAAGCTGAAATCTCTGTTCCAAAAGGAAAATACCGATTGGATTGATATTGATTATTCCAATTGGGGAAGCCCGGTAACCGAGCGGCAGAATTTTAACTTGTTAAAACAGGCCGTACTGAAAAGGCAGGTCATTGAATGTGAATATCTGAACCGGTACGGACAGCGGCGGCATCGGAAGGTGGAGCCCCTGCGTATCGTGTTTAAGTCTCATTCCTGGTATCTGCAGGGATTTTGTCTGGAAAAGCAGGATTATCGGATCTATAAGCTGACCCGGATGCGGGAATTGACGGTATGTGATGAATATTTTGAGCGGGAACTGCCGCCGGATGTGAAATTGGATAATACAAATACAGAAGGCATGGAATTTACTTGTGTAGAATTGAAATTTTCTCAAGAGGTTGCATATCGGGTTTATGATGAATATGATGACAGGCGAATTGCGGTAAATGAGGATGGCAGCCTGACGGCTTCGGCAGATTATCCCTATGACGAATGGGTAGTGGGACACATTTTATCTTTTGGTGATTATGTGGAAGTTCTGAAACCGGAGTTTGTCAGAAAGGATATCGCGAAGCGGGCGGAAAATATTGCAAAAAAATATAAATAAAAAAGTGACTATAAATAAGTCACTTTTTTTGGGTCAAAAAAACCTCTGGCAGCAGGAGCCATATTCCAGTTCCCAGGCCTGCAACAGTCATATTGTTGCCTCAAAAACTAATTTTATAATGATGATTCAATTTGCCGTATGGACTTTTTGTCCAATATTCCACCGGTTAAAGAGGCAAAGATATAATTGTCAATTTTATTATCCTTAAGGGTTTTTCTTATTGCTATAAGAACATTCAGAATGTCCAGCAGGATGGATTTGCGCATGGTTTCCTTTATTTCGGTCATATCAATGGACAGAAGCATATTGACTATCTTACCGCTTAAATCCGGCTTTGCTTCGGCAATTTTTCCTAATGCCTGAATACTCTGGCGAATCGTTATCGGCCGGTCATCATGTAAAAGCGCTTCGCAGTCATCAAGTGAAGCTATGATTTTATTTTCAGTATCCCATTTGCTGTTTTCCGCAAGCAGCATAATACCGATGCTCCGCTGATAGGAATTGGCATCTTTCAATTTCGCACAGAAAGTTTCCCAGAAAGGATAAACATCCCCCAAAAACTGTGACCGGTATTGAAGCAGCAAAAACGCTTGATATCTGATTTTATCATCCTTTTCGGACAATAGCTCCACAAGCTCAGGCAGCATAGAGCAATCAATGGTTCTTGCCACTTCCGGCAATTCTTCTTTAGTAATTGACGATAAAAATTCTGATATTAACATTTACTTTAACCTCCTCATATAAATATTCCCAATACGTTCCATCATGTTTATTATATCACACAAATATGACGTCATGATGTCATATTTGTGTGATTATAGAATCTGCTTCTGCAACTTAATCGGGTATCGGGACAATGCTTTTTCTGTAAACATTTTTCAACAGCAACAAACACACGACTGAACTTACAACTCCTGTGATCGGATAAGCAAGCCACACATAATTGATGTTGCCGCTTAAAGACAGCACATAGGCAACAGGAAACAAAACAATGATTTGCCGGATCAAGGAAGACACTAAACTGGATAATCCCCTGCCAAGAGATTGAAAGCTTGTTTGACTAATCAGACAAAAACCTTCAAAAATGAAATAAGTGCTTATTATACGAAGTGCCGGGACACCGATCTCGCGCATTACCTCTGAAGCATTAAAAAGACTTAGAAGTTGATTGGGGAAAAGCTGAAAAACTATTGTACCGGCAAGCATTATAATCGCCATATAGAGCATACCGCAGCGAAGCGTACCCATAATCCGTTTTTTTTGTTTTGCGCCTAAGTTATAAGCCATAATCGGCAGCATTCCGCTGGTAAGTCCATAAACAGGCATGAATATGAAATTTTGCAGTTTGTAATAAATGCCAAAGACTGCTGTGGCTGTGGCAGAGAAGGTCAAAAGTATTCCATTTAGCAGAAAGTTTGCCACAGAGCCGATGGACTGCATAATAATGGCGGGCAGTCCGATTTTGTATATTTGCTTAATGATACTAAAATTAAAACGGAAATCAATAAACGAGATTTTAAGCTCTTTGTTGCAATGCTGGTGTAGTAAAAAAGCGCACATAAATCCTGTGAATTGCCCAATTACCGTAGCAATGGCAGCACCCTGCGCACCAAGGGCAGGAAATCCCAATAACCCAAAAATTAGGATGGGGTCAAGAATAACATTGACAATGGCTCCGATGATCTGCGATATCATTGATAAAAAGGATCGACCACTGGCCTGTAAGAACTTTTCAAACAAAAGTTGCCCAAACATGAATACAGAAAATATCAAGCAGACAGACATATAGTCAATGCCGTATGTTATTATTTCCGCATCTGCTGTTTGAATTGCAAAGAACTGGCGCGTAAAGAACAGTCCTATTACAAGGGATATCAGATACGAGAATACTGCCAACAGCACGCCGTGCTCCGCTATTAACCGAGCTTTTGAAATATTCTTTTCACCCAATGTACGAGATAAAAAGGCATTTACCCCAACGCAGGTGCCAACACCCAGCGCTATCATCAAAGTTTGCATCGGAAATGTGAGGGATACGGCACTTAAAGCTTTTTCGCTGAATCTGGCAATAAAAATCGAGTCAACAACATTGTAAAGCGCCTGGATCATCATGGAAAACATGATGGGCAGGGATAGGGATAGTAAGAGTTTGTTTACGGGGATTGTTTCCATTTTGTTTGTTCTGGGAGTTTGCATAATTTTCTTTCCTTTCTTAAAAAACGCAAAAAAAGAGTGGGTATTGCCTCCACTCTCCCAGATACTAAGGATCATCGTCCCAAGTAACAATAATCAAATATTTAATTATAAATACCAACGCTTTAGTCAGCGTAGACAGCATTTAAAATTTTACTGCCTAAAGTATATTATACCGGTGTTTGTAAAAATGTCAATAGAGGCATTTCTTTGTTCTTTTCTTTCGCTCTAATTTGATATATGATATTAGCATGAAAGAAAAAACTACAGAAAATAAGGGAGCTCTATGGAAACTTTATATGTGACTGATTTAGACGGAACCTTGCTAAATCAGGAAGAACAAGTAGAAGAGTACAGTATCGAAGTGATTCATAAATGTATGGAGCAGGGTGTCAAATTCACCTTTGCAACCGCCCGCTCACTGGTATCTGCCCGGGTGGTAACCAGGGGACTGAATATAGACGGACCGGTGATTGTTTATAATGGGGCATTTATTATGAATGCCACTACCGGAGAAAAATTGTACTCTCAGACTTTTACAGAGGAGGAGCAGGAATTTATAGCTAATTTGCTGACTTCCCGGAATATATCGCCGATCGTGTATTCCTTTCATAATGGAGTTGAAAAGGTATCCTGGTGTACAGCCGGAGAAAATGAGGGAATGAAGCGTTATTTCAGTCTTCGCAAGGGGGATAAACGACTGAACCCTTTGACAGGTGAAGGGGAGAAACGGCTGTATGACGGGGATGTTTTTTATTATACCTGTATCGGCGAGAAAGAAGAATTGCAACCAATTTATGACTGCTTAAAAGATAATGAGCACTATACCTGCATTTTACAGCAGGAGCTTTACCGGGAGGAATACTGGTGCGAGATTATGCCGAAGAAGGCCACCAAGGCACAGGCGATTCAGCAGTTAAAAGAAATGTGGAAATGTGACCGGATTGTATCCTTTGGCGATGCCATTAACGACCTTCCTATGTTCACTATATCTGATGAATGCTATGCGGTGGAAAACGCAGTGGAAGAGCTGAAGGTTGTGGCGACGGGAGTGATTGCTGGTAATCAGGAACAGGGTGTGGCTAAGTGGTTGGCAGAAAATGTAGTTACTGTAAAGCAACCTTAGAGGAGGAGTAGATGAAATACCAAATGCTGTAAAATAGCATGTTAATTTACAGCATGCGGTATTGATTATTTTATATGGTTATAATAGAGAAAAAAGGAGGTATTTATCATGCCAAATATTAAACCGATATCTGATTTGAGAAATTATACAGAAGTATTGAAGGAGGTAGCTGAGGGCAGCCCCGTTTACCTGACAAAGAATGGGAGCAGAACTATCAAGGAAATTTGGAATTAGAATGACGATGGAAGATGATGAAGAATAAATTTACTACCGGGAGGATGGTAAAGTGAAGATTAGACTGGCAACGATAGCAGACAGCAGAGAAATACTAAAGATATATGCGCAATACATAGATACGCCGATTACGTTTGAATATACACTCCCGGAAGAAAATGAATTCGCAGAAAGGATCAGGAACACTACAAGTATCTATCCATACCTGGTCTGCGAAGAAAAAGGAGAGATTGTCGGGTACGCCTACGCCCACAGACATAAGGAAAGGGAGGCATATCAGTGGAATGCGGAGCTTTCAGTTTATATTGACCAGGCTTACACTGCCAAAGGATTAGGCAAGAAGCTGTATGGTGCGTTAATCGAGATATTAAAATTACAGGGTGTAAAAACTGTTTATGGCGGGGTTACTGTGCCTAATGAAAAAAGTGAAAGGCTTCATACAGCTATGGGATTTAGTTTGCTTGGGGTGTATCGCAACACTGGATATAAATGCGGAAAGTGGCATGATGTGGCCTGGTTTGAAAAAGCAATTGCACCATATGACCAGGTATCTCAAGCTATTCTACCGATAAATAAAGTTCCAAAGGAAAAAATCGCAGCAATTATCCAAAGAAATAGTAAGGATGGAGATATTTATAATAGAATCGTAAGTTTATTTCAGAATTATCCTGAAGTTCTGTATGGGTTTACCGAGATTCCCTACAGCGATTACAGGACCAAATACAAAGGCGCGCTGTTGTTTGCGGTTCCTCATACCGAGTTTCTTGATTTGGAAACATACAGTGAAGAAAAACTTGAGAATCTGATTGCCAAAGCCCGCCAGAAGGTTAATGCAATTCAAGGAGATATTGAACGTATCCTGACAGAAGAGAATAGTACCTATGAGATCCCTCCGGTTGCTCAATCAAGTGAGGAAACCCTGACAGCACCATTTTCATTTAAGTTTGGCGCGGTTAATTCCGGTATAGGATGGATTGGGAAAAACGGTGTTTTGATTACAGAAAAGTATGGTCCCCGTGTGCGGCTGGCAGCAGTGCTGATTAACTTTGACTTTCCCATTGTGCCACCCATAAAGAGTAGCAAATGCCCGGAGGACTGTATGGAATGTGTAAAGGCGTGCCCCCATAAAGTGTTAAAGGGGAAACAGTGGGATATCGAAACAAAGCGTTCGGAAATAATCGATTATCAACTATGTAATCAAAAAAGAAGCCTCTATATAAAAACCCATGATCGGAAGCATGCCTGCGGTTTTTGCATGGTTGCCTGCCCATATGGGTTATAAATATATTAGATCAGCAGGAACAGGAAGATATGAAAAAGAAAAAAATGATTAAACGGATAGTCCTGATAGCCATGACAATTGTTATAGTAATTGGCATAGCTTTCGGTATTTATGCCCAGGATTACTACAAGGCTACCATAAATGAGGAATCCTATGCAGCTACCAGAGAGGGTATACTTACTATTATGTATCCTCAGGAACCAAGTGGAGTGGGATTTATCTTTTATCCCGGCGGAAAAGTGGAGGAAACGGCTTATTACCCTTTGCTGAAACAGCTTTCCGATCAGGGAATTACCTGTGTATTGGTGAAGATGCCCCTTCATCTGGCGGTGTTCGGAGTGGACAGAGCTGATGAAGTATTGGAAACACCATTGCTGGATAATGTGAAAGAGTGGTATATCGGCGGGCATTCCCTGGGCGGAGCCATGGCAAGCAGCTATGCGGAAAAGCACCTTGACGAGTTAAGCGGCCTGATACTGCTGGCAGCCTATCCGGTAAACCCAATGAACATTCCACTGATTGCAATCTATGGCAGTGAAGATGGTGTCCTCAACCGGGAAAAGTTGACGGGAATCGAACATCTGGTTAAAATAGAAGGCGGAAATCATGCTTATTTTGGTGATTATGGGGAACAAAAGGGTGACGGTGCAGCAACTATCACCAGAGAAGAGCAACAGTACCAATGCGTTCAGGAAATATTAGATTTTATAGAAAATACAAAGGATTGAGAAAGGCAGAATAAAATGGAAAAGAAATTTAAAGAACGTTACCTGGCAGGAGAAGTGGAGTTTGAGGAAATTGATGACTACTCTCAGGAGTGGGGAATGAGTGACACCGAAGATACCCTACGGGAATACCTGGGGCTTAATGCCGAGGAAGAAGATGCCTGGATCAGCATTGGCGAGGATGCTTTGAAGGAATTGCTGAATAAAGCAAAAAACTGAAATTCATATTATTGTGAAATGTGGAAATAATAAGCTTTCAGAATAGATAATGAGGGTTGGCATGAATGATAATTTAAACTGGTTTTTGTCAAATAGTGTGGAAGCGAAATACCGCTTTGCTTCTTTTTCTCTACCACATTTTATTTATATGGTCTTAGGGGTGGCGGCTATTGCCGGTATGGCCTGGTATGTCAAAAGATGTAGCCTGGAACGGGCAGAAAAGACCATAAAAGTTATCAGTATTATTTTACTGGTTTTTTATTTTCTGCGGGCATATATGTTTTACCGGTACTATGAAAACTTTGAACTTCTGGACATTGCCCCGCTACATTTGTGCATTATCAGTGGTTTTGTTTTGCCGGCTACGGTATTTACGAAAAATAAGCTGCTCTGGAATCTCTCCTACAGCGTGTTGATGCCGGGAGCTTTAGTTGCCATTATCACGCCGGAGGTGACCTTAACCAGGTATCATGCCTTTGGTTGGATGCCGCTGATTTTTTTTATCTGGCACTTTCTGGTGGTGATGATCCCCATTCTGCAAATTGCTTCGGGAGAACTGATTCCCGACATCAGACAATTTTCAAAAGTAACCTTGCTATTATGTGGCTATGCACTTTTTATTTTTATCTTAAATAAAAGACTAGACACTAATTATCTATATCTCAATGGAGCAGCCAAAGGAACCGTACTGGAAATTTTTGAAAACTGGTTGGGAAATCCCGGTTATATTATTCCCATGGCAATACTGGTGTTGTTAGCCAGTTTTCTGATGTTTTTGCCCTGGGTGTTAAAGCGGGATAAATCTGATTAGAAGAACAAAAATAAAAGCCATGAATATCATAACCTTATAAGGATTGATAAGTTTGAAAGTTCCTTTCAAACTACTTATTAACGCAGTATCGCAAGCAGGCTTGCGATATGCAGGAGGTATATCATGGCTATTAAAATTTACATTGACCAGGGGCATAACCCTGGGGGAGTGAACGGCGGAGCGATAGTCGGGGAGATAGAAGAACAGGAAATCAATTATAATGTGGGCATTATGCTTGCGGATATCCTGCGTTCCGATTATCGGTTTGAAGTTAAGACCTCAAGAACCTCACCCACGCAGGTGCTGGGATATAATGTTACCACCAGTCTTGCTGAGCGGGTAAATCAGGCCAATGCGTGGCCTGCCGATTATTTTATCAGTATTCATAGCAATTCCAATCCCAGCCCGGCTATTAACGGCGCAGAAGTGTACATCTATGAGTTTTATACCCAGGCCGAATATCTGGCCCAGCATGTTCTTCAAAGAATCGCGCAGATTGTAGGCGTAAGGGATAATGGTGTCAGAGCCAACCCCTCTTTGTATGTGCTGCGTAAAACCAATATGACATCCATTTTGGTGGAGCTTGGCTATATGACCAATCCGGGTGATCTGCAAAAATTGCTGAACGATCAGGGCGCATATGCCTATGCAATTTATATCGGCTTATTGGATTATTTTGGTCTTTCTCCCCTCAGCTAAACGAAGGATTTCTCCGATATATTTTTTACAAGGAGAAATGTGCATGGAAATGTTAATCGAAAATCTTAAAACCGCTATTCAGTACCGGCAGTTGGCCAGAAGTGAACGCCACACCAGAGAAGCGGAGAAGAAAAAAGAGGAATTTTTGGAAAAACTGCATATAGCGGAAGCCAGTCAGGCGGAATTACATGAAGTCAAATCAGCCCTTAACGGGGCAGATGCCGAAAGTAAGCGTAACCAATTGATGATGTTGCTGATGAATCAAACTGCCGGGAGCATATGAGCCACCGGCAGTTTGATTTTTAAAACACGAAAACGAATATTTTATATAGAGGTTTTTACACGAAAACGAGATTTTTACAGTTTCGTATATGCACGAAAACAAGATTTATATAAGGCTATTGCATAAGGTGTCTGCCATAGAGTAGAATAGATATATTAAAGAGCCACAGTAAAAAAGAGGGGTGATAATACAATGAATGGTAAGGCATTATTTTGGGATTTTGATGGAACGCTCATTCATCCCAACGAATCCTTTTTAGATTCACTGAAAAATGCGTTTAAAAAGTGTGACTATATATGTGACAGACTTTCGGAAATTCCGTTGATATTGACATAATCAGGGATATTATTGAAGTAGCGGCACCAATAAAGGGAATCATTAAGGAGGTAAAAACCTATGGAAACGATAGATTTAAGGTTCAAATATACACAGGCTGAATATGTAAAAGCCGAAAGACAAAATTTATTTGCCACTAAAGCAATTACGAAAGCCAGCGTGATAATTTTTCCGATATGTGTACTGCTTACAATATGGTATTTATTCTTTTCAGAATTTAGCACATTAAGTATTATAGCATTGGTTGCAGCAGTATTTGCCTTGATGGCCAATGGTATTTTATATTTTTATATACCTGTTTACAAGTTTAAGCATACATCAAAGTATCATGAGGAATACCAACTGATATTTTCAAAAAAGGATATTAAATTCAGAACACCAACTATTAATTCGGAGTTAAAATGGAATGTTTACACGGAAATTTGGGAAAGTGCTGAATTCTTTTTTTTGGTGCAAACTCCGCGTATGTATGCACTTATACCCAAAAGAGCGTTTCCGGATTCAGCCACGCAACAAGCCTTCGAAAAAATGGCTTTGTCACAGTTGAAATGCACAAAAAGAATGGTGGGCAAATAGAATAGGAAAGATATACAATAGATAGAGTAGAAGGAAAAGGAGAAGCAAAATGAATGAAAATGTAGATTTTTTAAAACTGGCGGCAGAACGGTATTCGGTACGTAAGTTTACCGACAAGCCTATTGCGCAGGAGGATCTGGATAAAATACTCAAAGCGGGTTATCTGGCACCCACAGCCTGTAACCTTCAACCACAGCGGATTCTGGTTATCAATAGTGAAGAAGGAGTATCTAAATTGCGAAAGTGCACAAGTAATCATTTTAATGCACCTGCAGCAATGCTTGTTTGCTATGATAAGAATAAGTGCTGGAAGCGGAACTTTGATGGTAAGAGCAGCGGTGATATTGATGCCGGTATTGTGACAACCCATATGATGATGGCAGCCCATTCATTGGGTGTAGGAACCACATGGGTCATGTATTTTATTCCTGAAGCTGTGATAGAAGAATTTGCGGTTCCTGATAACCTTGAACCGGTCGCTTTGCTTGTGATGGGTTATCCGGCCGAAGATGCACAACCATCCCCCAACCATTTGAAATTTAAACCGATGGAAGATATTGTATCATACAATGAGTGGTAAGGGAGAAGGTGGTATGCTTGCTATTTATGACTGGTTTGGCTATGATCTGCCCATAAAGGATCGTTACCGGCTAATAAAAGCAGCCGGATTTGACGGCATTTTAATGTGGTGGAGTGATGGCTTTGACAGGGGCGATTATCGCAGCGGTCCACAACTGGCGCGAGAAGCAGGACTTTTTATAGAGAATATTCATACACCGATTCAAAACCAAAACAATCTCTGGCTTGATAATTTAGCAGGCGAAGCGTTGGCTGATTGCTATTTGCAGTGTGTTGCAGACTGTGCGGAGTTTGAGATTCCTACCATGGTGGTACATTTGCCTAATGACGATTACCCACATAACCGGCTGGGACTGGATAGAATCAAGATGATTACAGAAAAAGCCGAGCAGTTGGGTGTTAACGTGGCGTTGGAGAATCTGCGAAATTTTACCAATTTGACATATGTGTTGGAGCAGGTGGATTCTAAGCGAGTGGGATTTTGCTATGACTGTTGCCATCATAATAACTACTGCCCGGACACAGACTTATTATCCCTGTATGGTTCCCGCTTGATGGCATTGCATTTACATGACAATAGCGGAGAGCATAATCAACACCGATTACCCTTTGACGGCAGGGTTGATTGGTCTATAGCTATGAAGAAAATTGTGAAAACAGGTTATTCCGGAGCCACGGCATTAGAGCCAATGAACTGGGATTATCAGAATTTACCGGCAGAAGAATTTTTACAAAGGGCATACGAACGGGCAAAAGGATTGGAAGCACTCAGGTCTATTGCCAAAATGATTGAACGCAGTGAGAAGGCACAGGAGAAATTTGCTCCGGGAACTTCTCAACATACATTAGGGAAAAACAGAATTAAAGCACTTTACATAGCTTCTGCACTGATCGGAGATGTGACAAAGGATTTCACGGAAGATGAGCTGGAAAAAGCAGTTGCACCAATAGCCTCATTGATCAATAAAAGTGAAAAGGCACAGAGTAAGTTAAAACAAAGCACTTGGCAGTATAAGATGCTTGAAGAAAATCTCAATGCCTTGCATATAGCGTCACCATTGTTGAGCAAGGCACTGAAGGATAAACATGAGGGAACATAAAAATGGTCTTACTAGTCATCGATACACAAAAATTAATAACCAATGAGAAATTATATAATTTTGATGCTTTTGTTTCTAACGTAAAGAAGTTAATAAACGCAGCAAGGTCAAATAACATAGATGTTATTTATGTACGTCATGATGATGGTGAAGGAGAAGAGCTGACAAAGGGAACCGATGGATTTGAAATATATGAGGAATTCAAGCCCAAGGAAAATGAAAGAATATTTGATAAAACAGTAAACAGTGCTTTTAAGAACTCTGGCCTGCTAGAATATTTAAACGTAAAAAATGAAAAAGAAGTTATCATAGTTGGCCTTCAAACTGATTATTGTATTGATGCCAGCATTAAATGCGCATTTGAGCATGGCTTTCATGTAATTGTGCCGACTGACACCAATACCACCATAGATAATACATTTATGACCGGAGAGCAGAGCTATTGTTACTATAATCAATTCATGTGGAACGGCAGGTATGCAGATTGTATTTCGGTAGAGGAAGCAGTAAAAACAATTGGTGGTACTAATAAAGAATCAAAAGCAATGCGGTAAGGAGACCACAGACAACAAATATGATGGTTTTCATATTTTTCCTTTGACGAAGAGCAGGAAGGAAATCCAAGACCAGATAGATTACCGTAAAAACGATAAAAACCCATATTGGTGCAAGCCCGGTTAAGGAAATTCCTCCGCATATAAGGCAGACCAGTGTAAAAGCAAGGACACTTCCAATGGCAATATCAAGTACTGCATTCAGTAAAAATTTATGGTTTTTCATCTAATTAGCCTCCTGTAAGTATTTCATCAAAACAGCGGCAACGTCTTTGCTGCCCCAGAAACCGTTATGATCGATGCCATCAATGGTGATCAGGTCCGATCCGGATTTGTATATGCCGGATAAGCGCTGTGAGCTTTCATATGGAACTTCTGCATCGTTTTCGGTGGCGAGAATAAGCGGTTTGACAGAAATATCTTGAGCAAAAAGTTCTGCTTCCATCTTAAATTCCACCAGTACCCTGAGCGGACCGTGGAAGAAATTGAGATGGTGGTTAAATAAATCATAGCCATTGGCATAAGGTGCAAATAAGATTAACCCGTCCACGTCTCTCTGGGAAGCAACATAATTTGCCACGCCGGTTCCGATGCTGTAACCAAACACATAAATATTTTCAACACCGCACGTATTTGCAAAATAATCATAAACATCAACACCGAACTGCTTGAAGGTATTTTCTGAAGCGGTTCCCTCACTTTTTCCATATGAGGGATAATCCAGATAGGCAAAATTATAGCCGCCAATGGCATTTGTAAGATCCTCATTGCTGATAATCTGATAAACACGGCGGGAGGCGCATTCACCGTTGCCGCCAAAGTATAGCAATAACGGAGCGTTGTCATCAGCATTATGGAACAGCCAGCCGGAAACCGTTCCGTTATCACCGGAAAAGGTCAATTCTTCGGCGGCTTCGATTTCTAAGAGCTGATTATAAGTTTCCTCATGGGAATTAGGATAAAAAAGCAGCATTGGGGCGACAACATAGACACACACGGCAACCAATACCAGTATATTTACAGCTGTCATCAAGAGACTCACGGCAGCATTTAACTTTTTATTTTTATCCTTAAGGATGTAACCAACCAGGGCTTTGATGGCGAATAAAATAATTCCGGCTAAAAGGAGTGCAAACACAATTTTTCTGATGGAAGTGGTCATCAAAAAGATTGCAGTAATAACAGCAGTTGCGCAGACACTCCATTGTAAAGCTTTTTTAATGTTTATGGTATCGTTCATAAGCACCTCATCATAAGTACATTTCAAAAATTTTGCTGTTTATAATTGTATTATAAACAGCAATAAAAAGCAAGAAAAGCAAATCCCATTATGATATTATAAGGAGCAGCAGATATGGTAATTAATAAAAAAATAGATGTACTTTCAAAAATAGCAGAGCAATTAAACAAAGAAAATATTATCTGGGCGGTAGGGGGTTCCTTACTTTTATATATCAAAGGAAAAGTCACGGAGTTTAATGATATAGATATTATGGCTGCGGAAGAAGATGTGAAACGGCTAAAAGAGATATTGCTGACGCTGGGTGAATTGCAGCCGCCTAACCCCAATGTACAATATAAGACAAAATACTTTTTGGAGTTTGTCATTGATCAGGTTGAGGTGGACGTAATGGCAGGATTTGTTATCGTACATGGTGGCAAGGACTATTATTTTCCCTTAAAAGTTGAAGATATAAAAGAATATACAACAATAAATGCACAAAGGATACCGCTTCAATCATTGGAACAATGGAAACAATACTATGAACTTATGGGGCGAACAGATAAGGCATCGATGCTTTAACAATAGAAGGAGTAAGATATGGGAATATTACTAAGCAAGCTGTTACCGATTGTTTTTTTGCTGGGAATTGGATTTGTAACAAAACAGATTAAACTGTTTTCGGAAAAATTTGTAGATGATTTAAAAACACTGATCATAAAGGTAGTGCTGCCGGCGGTTTTATTCGATGCATTTGCAACGATGACACTGCAAGCCTCTAGTTTGATAGTTGTGGTATTGATATTTGTATATTGCTGTGTGCTATATGGTTTGGGATACCTTTTACCGAAAGTGTTGCCGAAACTTTTTGACAGAAAAGATACCAAGGGCTTTATGACAGGTTTTGAATTTGGAATGATTGGAATCGGACTGTTTGGAGCTATCTGGGGGATGGACAAACTGCCGGTTATCGTAATGATTGCACTGGGGCATGAAATATTTATCTGGTTTTTCTATGCCCCGTCATTATCTGTACAGGACGGTAAGGGAACCGGTTTGCTGACCACTTTGGGACGTTTTATTAAGACCCCAACGATTGTGGGAATTATTCTGGGGCTTATTGTTAATTTTCTGGGTGCATATCCATTGCTGGAAACTACCGTAATTGGCGGAAGTCTGTTAGCAACCATTGGATTTTTGAAACCCTTAACATCTCCACTTATCCTGATTGTAATTGGATATACGATGGTATTCCAGGGCGGTCATGTTAAGGAGATTTCGATTTACATTATAACCCGACTACTTTTGACACTGGGTCTCGGCGTGGCCGTTTACTATCTAATCTGTCTTAGTATACCGGGTGTGAATGCACAATTTACACAGGCTTTTTTTGCATTTATTTTATTACCGGCACCATATATTTTACCGCTATATATTGAAAACGAGGAAGAGGCAGGGTTCTTTACCATATTGCTGGTTTACTCTACAATGGTTAGCTTTTTGGGATATGCAATATTAGTTGGTTTAAACTTTTAGAATGTAATATTAACAAAATGTTAACTTGAAAATATTTGTAGTAGGGAGTATAATAAATGCAGGAGCGTTAAAAATTTAACGAACCAAAAATAAGTGTACTGTTGGGGTATCCGACAGAAGGAGGAATAAGAAATGAGCAGATTTACATTACCCAGAGATTTATACTACGGAAAGGGCTCCTTAGAGTCATTAAAGACTCTCAAGGGCAAGAAAGCAATACTGGTATTAGGCGGCGGTTCCATGAAGAAATTCGGTTTTGTGGATAAAGCAGTTGCTTATTTAAAAGAAGCAGGGATGGAAGTTTTATTGTTTGAAAATGTAGAACCCGATCCTTCCGTTGAAACTGTTATGAAGGGTGCTCAGGCCATGCGTGATTTTGAACCGGACTGGATCGTTTCCATGGGCGGCGGCTCTCCCATTGACGCAGCAAAAGCAATGTGGGCATTTTATGAATATCCGGAAACAACCTTTGAAGACTTAATTATTCCTTTCAACTTTCCGGAGTTAAGAACCAAGGCAAAATTTGCAGCTATTCCTTCTACATCCGGAACAGCAACCGAGGTAACTGCCTTTTCCGTAATTACAGATTATGCAAAGGGCATTAAATATCCGCTGGCTGACTTTAACATTACTCCTGATGTGGCAATTGTCGATCCGACATTGGCAGAGACCATGCCAAAGAGTTTGACTGCATATACCGGAATGGATGCGCTGACTCATGCTATTGAAGCATATGTATCTACATTACACAGCGTATTTACCGATCCGCTGGCAATCAAGGCTATCCAAATTGTAAACAGTGATTTGTTAAAATCCTATAACGGTGACATGGAAAGCAGAGAAATTATGCACTATGGCCAGTGTCTGGCCGGTATGGCATTCTCCAACGCTTTACTGGGAATCGTACATTCCATGGCCCACAAAACCGGTGCAGCATTCTCAACCGGACATATTACCCATGGTCTTGCTAATGCAATGTACCTTCCTTATGTTATTCAGTATAATGCGCAGGTTCCGGAAGCAGCAGCACGCTATGCAGAAATCGCCAATTCCATCGGTATCACCGGTACAGTGGAAGAATGTGTAAAAGCCCTTCGGGAAAAGATCGTATCTATGAATAACGAAATGGGAATCCCCAATACATTAAAAGAATTTGGTATCGTTGAAGCTGAATTCAAAGAGAAAATTGCTGAGATAGCAAAGAATGCGGTGGGAGATGCCTGTACAGGTTCCAATCCCAGACCCATCGACCCGGCTGCGATGGAGAAGCTGTTTACCTGCATCTACTACGGTAATCCGGTAGAGTTCTAATAAGAGAATATACGAAAGCGCCGCCAGTTTAAATTCTGCGGCGCTTTTTTTCTAATTTTTCAACCATTTTCTTAAAGCTTTATCTATTAACTTAAAATCAATAGGCTTACCGATATGTCCATTCATACCGTTTTGCAGGCAAAGCTCAATCTCTTCTTTCACGACATTCGCAGACATGGCGACAATCGTAACATCTTTATATGGTTTATCTGAGTTTCTGATATAGAGTGTTGCTTCATGGCCATCCATAACAGGCATGATCAAATCCATAAAAACCAAATCAAAATCCTGCTTTTCCAAATATTCTATAGCCTTCTTACCATTGCCTGCAATGACAGGTTTGATTCCAAAAAATTCAAGAATACCGGCAGCTATCTCCTGATTGATTTCGTTATCTTCAACCAATAGCACTCGGGCATTTGGATAGGAAGAAAGGATTTCTTCTGTTTCACTATTACTAAAGTTATCTGCTTTGATGGTTAATCCCTGGGCGGAAATTTCAAAAGGAATAACGATTCTTGTGTGTGTTCCTTCCCCTAAAACGCTTGAAACGTTAATTTGACCATTCATAAGTTGAAGGAGTTGACTTGTTATGGTCATTCCCAAACCGGTACCCATAAAGGCACTTTTTGATTTATGAAACTGCTCAAAAGGCTTATACAGATCATTGAGCTGATCTTCGGACATTCCGGAACCGGTATCTGATATATAAAATTCAATTGCTATTTGACTGCTGTTTAACTGTACCTCGGCTAATTGGACGGTCAGGGTTATGCTGCCTTTCTCTGTAAATTTTGCCGAGTTATCCAGTATATTCTTCAAAATCTGCCAAACTCTTGTTTTATCACCTAAAATAAACTGAGGTAAATTTTCGTCAACATTTAAAATAAGTTCTACCGGTTTATTTTCAATTCTTGGTGTAATGACGGCCAGAGTATCTTTTAAAACGGATTCCAATTCAAATTCATCAATAAACAATTCTATCTTATTTGCTTCAATTTTTGAGAAATCCAAAACGTCAATAATCAGATCTAAAAGTAATTTTGCAGAATTATTTATTTTTTGAAACATTTCATGGGCACTATTTTCAAAATTTTTTTTAAGAGCAATTTGTGAAAGACCGATTATTGCATTCATTGGAGTACGCAGTTCATGACTCATATTAATGACAAACTGGCTTTTCATTTCATTCGCTTTGCGTTCCAGTTCGGCGGCCTGCTGCAGAATTTCAGTCTTTATCCTGTCGGCAGTGATGTCTTGAATAATTGCAGCATATGCGGCACGGTCATTGTATCGGATATCACTGATTATTACCCGGCCAACAATCTTGTCACCATTTTGAGACAGGAAATCCCATTCAAAAGGCTCGTTATAATTTTTCCCTTTCATTATATCATCTATATTATGCTTAAGGGCTTCTTCACGGGATTTAAACGCAAAGATATTTACATAAGCATCATTCACATATAACAGGGCATTGCTTTCGGAATCAGAAACCAATACAGGCTGCATTACCGTATTTAGAAGGGTGTATAAATCAGCCTGGGAGCGACGGATTTTATTGTCCTTTTCCAAGAGTTCTTCTGCCGAATGCAAACTTTTTTGTGTTTCCTGCAGAGAATAGTTTTTGCGTCTTACTATAAATGCGAAAATGATGAATACTGCTGCAATTAATAAAGAAAACACCAATAAACTTAAAAGCAATGTTGTTGCAATAGGGTTGCTTTCAAAAAGCGACAGCTCCTTATTAACTGCCATATGTCCATTATGCAGCTGACTGGTTTTTAATCCGCTTTTTGCGGCGGCCTTATAATCAAACTTCCAAACATTCATTTTTTCAGAGTTATCATCAATTACCAACTCATCGACAGGTTTGCCTGTTAATACTTCCAGTGCAAGCGTTCCTGCTTCATGTCCTTGGTAATATCCGTCAGAAACTTTACCGCCAATCATTGTTCCATAACCGATATAAGCTCCGCTGAGACAAAAAACAGGATTGCTGATTCCTGTGTTTAAAATTTCTGAAAGTTCCTGTTCCGTAAAATATTTTCCGGTTCCGTCAACATAGAAGGTACTGCATAAAACAAGAGTATTTTTTCCCAGTGAGGAAATTTCTTTCATAATATCAGTCAATGAATCATTTGCATTATAAATAATATTCATTTTGTCATGGTAAGCGGAAAGCTCTCGTTCTGTTTCCCTGCGAGCCATAATACCGGTAGTTGTATAATCATTCAGGATATAAATATTATCAGTATCAGGAAATAATTTTAGCATTTCATCAACAGTATCAGCCGCGGACGTTACTTCATGTAAGCCTCTGATGTTATGATCTAATCCATAAATCATCTCCGGCACATAATTGTTAACACCACAGTATATAACCGGCGTGTTATTAAACAGCATACTATAGTGATCCACGACAAACTCTAACGCATTATTGTCTGAAACGATAATAATATCAGGTACCATATCGATAAACGTTGCATGTATGGATCTTGCCATAAGCTCATACTGCGCTTCGGTATTTGACAATCTTTTTAAGTTTAAAGACATATTGTAATAAGTTATTTCATTATTATCGCCCAGAGAATCCTTTACTCCCTGGACAAGGGAATTTTCCCACAACATTTCAGAACTATAGGAGGATATATGCAATACAATCTTTCCTTTTGATAAATCCGGTGTAATATTGTTTTTAATATTATTAATCGTTCCGTCTTCCAGCATTTTAGAATATTCAACGCGTAATTCTTCTGCCAGATCCGGAAGGTTTTTATTTACAAATGAACATGTCTCAACCACCTGTACAATACCGGATTCCCTCATTCCGAGTGGTACAACCTTACGGCTGAGTTCCGTAACGGGCATGACCAGAACATCAGCCTCACCGTTCATAACAGCATTATATAAGGTGTTGTAATCATTATAACTGATTTTGTCGGCACCTGAAGGAATATGGTTTTCGACGTGGGTATTTTTGGTATGATATACTACACGTAAACCGGTAAGGTCATCCCAGGAATCAAAGGACAATTCCGAAGCTGCTTTTGTGTATGTAACCATATTAACATAAGATATGGGAACATCAACAGGAAGCAGATTAGTATACATATCCTCAATTCCCATAGCCTGCACAGCAAGCAGGTCATTTTCTCCATTATCAACCGAGATTATTGCCGTTTTCATTCCCAATGATGATACAACAACATCATAGCCTAAGCGTTTAAGGGCTGAATAGATAATTCTTTCAACGACAATATTTTCATCATCTGATACGGCAATCCTTATAACCTTTTGCTCCGTATCAGATGCGGCCGCAGTTAAGCCAAATCTGAAGAATGGTAAAAAAAAGCATAGAATAATTAATAAATGTATTAATGTTTTTTTCATATTCTCACCTCAATTTCAATAGTATTGTATCAAAATGTTGGCGAGATGGCTAGCTTATTCTTCGGTTTTGACCCGGCGGTATAAAATAACTCCGATTCCCAGCAAAAGAATCAGATTAACAGCAATGACGCCCAGACCGGGGGCATCCGGTTTTAACTCCGTAATAAAGAAACTGATTTGCTGCCCGTAAGTAAAACGGGATATTTTTGCGATGGATTCATCAAAGGAAGCCAGCATGGGTACAAAGGAGAATATCATCCCAAAGGGAACGGCCAGGGCATTAGCCGCCGAAGCGTTCCGTGACTGCAATCCCAGGCACATTCCAAAAGAAGCGGAAACCAGACAGCCCATAAATAAGATACCCATGAAAGATAAGCCGTGTGCCATAATAGCAGGATCCATAATCAGAAAAGAGCAGCCGGTCAGCAGAGTAAGAAAGATAATGAAACAGCCAATGGCAATGAGATATTCCGGCATGGTTACATTGGATAGAATCAGAATCCGCAAGGTATTTTTTTCTTTTTCTTCGGCAATAATGCTGGCCGCAGCAACCAAAGGAGCAAAAACACAATGCATGGTTGCAAATAATGAAATAAAAAACATGGCACCGCCAGCTTCAGTAGGCAGGGTATTTGACATTACAAAAGCAATAATGGGAAAAATAAAAAACAATACCAATACTTGAAGATTTTTACAGGTATCCTTTACCTGTTTGGAAAGTAATGCAACGATATTTCGAAAATGAAAAGAATTCATGCGCTTAACCCCCTTCCTGTTAATTTGATAAATACAGTTTCCAGATCCGGCTCAGAAGAATGGATGGAATCAACCTTGCCGGAAGCAAAGGCCAGGGCAATTTCATCGGCATTGCCGGGATCGTTCTTTACTTGCATGGTGGTACCGTCACAGAATAGAATGGTAATCATGTTGTCCTGATTATATTTGCGGCAAAGTTCTTCCGGAACGCCGTATTCAACAATCTTTCCATCATTGAGAAGAGCAATATGGTCACACATTTTATAGGCCTCTTCCATATTATGAGTGGTTAGGAAAATAGTAATGCCCTGTTTTTTCAGATCCATCAGCAGGTGATGAATCTTTCTGGTTGTGGCAGGATCCAGACCGCTGGTGGGTTCATCCAGAAAAAGAATCTTTGGGGCATGAAGAATGGCTCTGGCCAGTACAAGCCGTTGGGTCATACCTTTGGACAATTTACCGGCGATATCTTTGCCGCTCTCCAGTCCCACATATTCCAGAACATCTTTCACAATACGCTTATCAACGCCGTGTATACGCGCAAAAAGAAGCAGATTATCATAGCAGGAAAGGCGGTCATAAATTCCGCAGTTATCAAGCTGCATACCGATATAATCATAAACCTCCCGTCCTAACAGATGACAATCCTTATTCATAATTTCAGCGCAGCCGTCAAAGTTAAGCTGGCCGGTGAGAATCTTGATCAAGGTGGTTTTTCCGGCTCCGGAAGGACCTAAAAGTCCAAAGATTTCTCCTTCACTGACAGAAACCGAAACATCTTTCAAAACCTGTTTGCCTGTAAAGGATTTGGATACCTTTTCAATACAGATATTATTCATCATTCATTCCTCCGTTTCTTTCTTTAAATTCTTTTAAGATTTTTGCATATTTTTTGTTCTCATAATGGGTTTTCAACATCATTACGGATATTGATAGTATAAAGAACAGCATAAACGTGATAAAGAAGCTGATCCAACCCCCAAGACTGTCCATCGGAAACCAGTCAAAAACAATAATCAGAAAAGACATATACATAATAATTCCGGTAAACATAATGACAGAACGCCATAAGAGCAGCATTTTTTTAAATACCACATCGGTTGTAAACACAGTAACCAATGCAGCAATCCCCAGAGAACTGATTATAAACTGCAGCAGTGCCGAAGTGGAGATGCCCTGACTGCCAAGTTCAATAAGGATGGGCAGCGCAGAAAATTCCGGAAGAAATTCGTCCACAGGAAAAATGCAGATGACAAACAGGGTAAACATGACCTGTACTCCGAATATAATAAAAATTTGTTGAAAAAACTCAAAAAAACTAAATCGTCTTTCCTGATTCATTTATTTACCCTCCAATTTCTTTTTTAATAAAGGTGCATACTGTCTGGAAACAAATAATTTTTCATCATTATTCATGGTTACCAGTAAGCGGCCGTCAAGATCGGCCTTAATTGATTTAATATGATTGAAGTTAAGAATAGCTGATTTATTAGCCCGGATAAATCCAAAAGAATAAAGTTTTTCCTCCAGCTCATATAGCCGGAACTCGGACTCATAAACCTCTGTTTTGGTATAAAGAAAGGTATGCTTATCAACGGTGTCAATATACAGTACTTTGGCGGCATCCAGAATATAAGTCTGTCCCTCCCTGCTTCCTGTCAGCTTTAAATCCATTACCCGCAATAAGGAAATTATTTTTTCCAATTGGGAATTGATTTGTGGACAATTGATGATTACCTCGGTTTCTTGCAGTGCACTGTCTTCGTTTATTTTAATTTTCAATATTCATGCCCCCTGATTTGCTTTTGCCGGCTACGAACTTATTATATGAAAGCGGCATATTGTTTTCAATAAGTGAAATCTAAGTTGCCGAAAAATGAAACTAAGTTACAGAAATAGGAAAATAGTAATAGGATATAAAGAAGATGTTAAGTAATCGCAGGGATATTGTATATTATCAACAAATAAAAAAGAATAAATGGTTTATTTGTTAGAAAGGTATATAATGTAGAGTACATTATTGTATGTAAAATCTATTTTACGCAAGAAGGGATTCGCCATGAAAAAAATTTCTAACATTATTTTTATTGCTATTGTTGCTTGTGTAGCGATTGCCACCATTAGTACGAAGGAACTGTCAATGAATATGGCAAAATCTGAAATCCAGAAGGAATCTACGGAAAAATTAGCAGCGATATCCGGGGAATATGCCAGTCAGATGAATACCACGATGGTAAAATATGAAACAACGATAGAAGGCATTGCCAACTTCGTTTCCTCTACATACGATAAAAGTAAGCTGAATGATGCAGCATTTACGGCCGCTTATATCGATAATATGGATGAATATATGGAAGAAGCCATACTGGGAAAAGAAGATATGCAGGGAATATACCTGTTTATGAATCCTGAAAAGATGGGAGAAGCACAGGGGGTCTGGTTTGACGGCGGAGATCGGATAGAGATGGATTTGGCATATGAGTACCAGTGCTATTTGACAAAGGATAGTTCGTGGGACTTTTATTTTGATGCGGTTGATTTGGGTGAAGCGGAATGGACAGAACCATACGTTGAGGAAGCTACCGGAATGACGGTTATCAGTTATATTGAGCCTATTTATGAGGGTGATACGTTACTGGGTGTTGCCGGAATGGACATGGACTTCAGTCTCTTTCAAAATATAGTTAACAGCATTACATTATATGACACAGGACGGGCCTTTTTGCTGGATGAGTATAACGGCTTTGTAATAGATCAAGTTTATTCTTACGATGAAGATATATCTGATGCGGGCTATCAAAACCTGATCCGGGCTCTGGATGAAAGCAGTAGTGGCATTGTGAAAGAGAAAATAGATAAAAATACTTATTATATGGGATTTTCTAAGATGAACAAAGATTTTACGCTGGTTACCCTTGTGGCGGAAGATGAAGTGATGGCAGGAATGAACAGGGTAAACAGCATTGTAACAATATTGGCACTGGCAATTGCATTAGTTTGCACGGTTATCTCTCAGATTATCGGTAAGAGCATTTCCAAGCCCATTGTCATGGTGGTAGAGGATATGCAGATGATGCAGGAGGGTAATTTTACCGGCGAAAAGCACTTGCTATATTTAAAGCGCCGCAATGAAGTAGGTGTGCTGTCTAAATCCATGGAGGCAATACAGGTATCTATGAAATCCATGATTAGCATGATTAACAAGGATAGCAAGGAAATTGATGTAACATCGGATCAGCTTTTTGGTGTTACCAATGATCTGGTGGAGCAGGTATCTAATATTTCAGCAGCATCACAGGAATTGGCGGCCAGTATGGAAGAGACGGCGGCAACAGCGGATACCTTAAGCACATCCTCTGATATTATGGTCTCTTACATAAAGAGTATGGAAGCAAAGAATAAGGAAGGCGTAAAAGAATCGGCCGAAATATCCCAAAGGGCCATTAGTGTAAAGAAAGAAGCCGAAAGAGCAGCGGAAGAAGCGGACCGGCTGGCTAAATCCACCGGTCAAAAGATGGAAGCAGCCATCGCTGAGTCTAAACAGGTAGAAAAGATTCAGGAATTAACCAACGCTATTTTAGCCATTGCCGATCAGACCAATCTGTTAGCCCTGAATGCTTCTATAGAAGCGGCAAGAGCCGGAGATGCGGGAAGAGGCTTTGCCATTGTTGCCGATGAAATCGGTAAATTAGCGGAAGATTCTCAAAATTCCGCCCAGAAGATTCAGGAAATTACCTCTGCGGTAACTCTTACGGTGGAAGAACTTGCCAAAACGGCAGAAGAGATGTTACAATTTATGCAGACGCATTTGAAGCAAACCTATGACAAATTGATCAATACCAGTGATCAATATAACAATGATGCCTCCTACTACAATGATTTATTAAAAGATTTTTCCGAAGGAGTGGAAGGTATTTCAGAGCAGGTAAACATCGTTGTTTCCATTTTTGATGATTTCAAAGAGGCAACCAATGAAGGTGCCAGGGGAACCAGTGAAGTGGCTTCCAGTGCGGAAATAATAGCAGGAAAGACATCTGTTGTGCGCGAAGGAGCCAAAGATCTGGATGGAGTATCCAAGCGGCTTTCGGAAACCATGAACAGGTATGTCGTATAGGGTAGTTCTTGGATGACAGATATTATTTTAGAAACATTGCTGGATGCAGCTAAAATATTACCGTTTCTGTTTCTTACTTATCTTGTAATGGAATATATTGAACACAGGGCCGGAGACAGGATGGAAGAAATGGTACGCCGGTCCGGTAAATTTGGTCCGCTGGCCGGAGGAATTCTGGGGGTATTCCCTCAGTGCGGGTTTTCAGCGGCGGCTGCCAATTTATATACCGGCAGAATCATTACATTAGGTACTTTAATAGCGATTTTTCTTTCCACCTCAGACGAAATGTTGCCGATCCTCATTTCCGAACAGGTGGATATTGCCGTTATACTAAAGATCCTGGGACTGAAGGTTTTGATTGGTATTGTTGCGGGAATGTTGGTAGATGCATTTATAAAAAGGCAGAATGGGAACCGGGAAGAAGCTCTTAGAATAGAACACATATGCGAACAGGAGCATTGTAATTGCGGCAGTGAGAGCATTTTGAAACCGGCGATCAGCCATACTTTAAAGATATTTGCTTTTATTATTATAATTTCATTTATTTTAAATATCGTCCTTTTCTTTGCGGGAGAGGAAGTATTGGCAGGGGTAATCCAGAATAAGCCGCTGTTAGGTCCGGTTCTGGCCGGCCTGGTGGGCTTGATCCCCAACTGTGCGGCATCGGTGGTAATCACCCAATTGTATCTGGAAGGTATCCTGGGTTTGGGAGCCATGATGGCCGGATTGCTGGTGGGTGCCGGTATCGGATTATTGGTATTGTTTAAAGTAAATGATAACTGGCGGGAAAACTGTAAAATCCTGCTGCTGCTGTATGGAATCGGCGTAGCAGCAGGGATCATAATAGAACTAAGCCGCTTGGTGATATAGATTATTTTTTGCGGAACAGATAATAGGTAAATTCAATACCATCCCAATAGTAAGGCTCTTGAGCAATAAGCTCATATTTGTCCCAGATAACATCCGGATAACTGTCTCTGGCCAGAACATAGTCAATCTGACCCTCTGCAATGTATTGCCATTGAGCTTTTTCCACATCGGATATACGCAGAGTCTGAGTTTGAAACCACCGGCAAGTGGGAACAATATCACAGACGGTATATAAGCCGGCATCCAGGCAGCCGATGTTAAGCAGGGTAGGGTCCGGAGTTTCACTGACGATTTCCTGAAAGCGGTAAAGGAAATGATCTTCCTTTTGCGAGTCCATAAAATAAGTATTCATGGAAAATTTATATACGAAAAACAGGCTTGCTCCGATGCTGACAGCGGAAAGTATCGGAAATAAAAGTCTGTTTTTATTTTTATTGGCAAGGAATCGTTCAATCATAGAACCGATTGTGGCAAAGCCCAGAACAGAAAAAATGCAAAGCGGCAAAGCATAATAGGGTAGTTCCGACCCGCCGATATAGATTCCCAAAAATAAGAAAAAGCAGAGAAGAATAAGGTTTATCTTTTCAATCCATTTATTTTTTAAAGAAAATAGTATTTCTACTATTCCCAGAATGGTAAAAGCAAAATATTGAAAATTTTTAATAATCAGCCAATATAAAAGCTTAAAGAGAATATAAATCCGTTCTGTCAGAGAAGGTCCGGCTTCGTTCAAATCACTGTATACAAAAACATTGATAAAAATGTATCCCCAATACATGTCGTATAAAGCTCCATTAATCGCAAAGTAAGTAATACAGGGAATAAAAGTAAGAAGCATGCCGCCCAGAAAAAGCAGGCAGCTTTTGACCATTCCCGAAAAATCCTTCTGTAATAGGAAGGAAAAGGCAATTATCATCATCCAGGCGAAGAAGAAACCAAGACCGGTAAACTTGATCATGGCAACCATCCCGGCAAGAATACCGCCGATGAATACAGTGGAGGCTTTCATGGGCTTAGGATATTGCTGCTTAAAATATCGCAGGGAAAGGTACAGTCCCCAGATATAAAAAGGAAGGCAGATTTCCTCGGCACTGCCGCCCCAATAAAAGCTGTAAGAGGAAAGGGTGACCGCTCCGAAAAAGGGTAACAGAATACAGGCCGTTTTTTCCTTGACATAAAGCAGCAGTATTTTAAAAGCTCCATATAAAAAGAAAGTGCTTAAGATAATTTCTAAAAGAAAGACACCTATAAAGGTAGTATGGGAAACCAAATAAGCCAGTCCATAGAGAAAATACAGATAAAAGCCCTTTTGGTCAAAAACATCGCGATAAGGAATTTTGCCGTTAAAAATAGCTTTACCCATGGAAAAATAACTATTGGCATCATTCCAGTCGTTGCAAGGATACATAAAAGAGGAGCGCGAACAGATTAATAACAATAGAAAGGAAATTGCTGCACAATAAAGAAAAAAAATGTATTTAGAAATATTATTTTTTTTTGACATAAAAAACTCCCTTGGCTGAATTTTATAAAGTATAGTATAGCATAGCAGGAAACGCAACCGCAAGTTAACAAAGAAAAACACAAAAGCAACATAAAATTGATAGCAGTTGCGCTATCTAAATGTTAAAGTAATGGTAGTTGCAACTGGATAAAATAAAAGAAGTCAGAGAAAGTGAAAAGGAAGGTTGAGGAGATAAAGAATGGCATTTTCAGAAAATTTACAGGAATTACGGAAAAGAAAAGATATGACACAGGAACAATTAGCCGAAAAACTGGAAGTATCCAGACAGTCGGTTTCCAAATGGGAATCGGGAACAAGCTATCCCGAAATGGAAAAAATCCTGCAGATATGTGAGATGTTTCGCTGTAATATCGGGGTTTTGATGCAGGGGGATGTAGGTAAGGAATATGTAGAGGATAAGGCGAATTATGATGCCCATAAAAACTGGTTCAGTAAAATGGCGGCCGCTGCAATGGCAATTATTTTGTTCTGTATCAGTATCGGAATGCTGTCGGCAGTGCCGGACAGAGTGACACAACTGATCATGTTCAGCGGTATTATCATCGGCGTAATGTTTTTTATCGTAGCCGGTATGCAGAGTGAAAGATTTGCTAAAAAAAATCCTTATATTGAAGATTTTTATACGGAAGAAGAAAAGGATAACTTTGAGAAAAAGTTTATTATTTATTGCGTCATTGCAATCGGAATGATTTTTTTGGGGGTTCTTTGGGTGATGCTGAGCGGTGATATCCTTCCCCGGGAGGGGATCGGAGCAGATATGGATATAGTAGTATTTATGATGATATTGAGTATTGCTATACCGCTGCTGATTTATGCGGGAACGCAAAAGGAAAAATATAATATTGCCGGGTATAACCATGAAAACAGTCAGGATAAAGAGAAAAAGGAGAAGGATGCTCTGGTCGGGAAAATATGTGCCTGTATTATGCTTTTGGCAACTGCGTTATTTTTGGGGTTAGGGTTTACCACCCGCCTGTGGTATATGGCAGCACCGATTTATGCCATCGGTGGGTTGCTATGCGGAGTGGTTGCAGTAATTTTTTCTAAGGAAAAGAAATGAAAACAAAGGAAAGTCCATGGGTAATCAAACCTGTGGACTTTCCATTATTTGCAAGCTTTTTTCAATAAACTCCAATACATCGGAGTATTCTTTTAGCTGTGTTGCCAATTCCTCTTCATTTTCCCGATTCTTTTTATAACAGATGCGATGTTCCATGCTGGCCCAGAAATCCATGGTAAGGGTACGAAACTGTACTTCCACCGGATAATAGTCCATGGAATCCATAGTACAAACCTGTACGCCGATCACCATGTGGTAACTGCGATATCCGTTTTCCTTGGGATAACGGATATAATCTTTTTCCTTGATAATAATCAAATCGGATTGTTTCTTAATCAATTCTACCAGTTTATAAACATCCTGCTCAAAGTAGCAGACGGTACGGACACCGGCGATATCCATAAGATATTCCTTAGCATTGGAAAAGGTGTCCTCCTGTTCCAGTTTATCTAATTTTTTCTCAATGCTGCTCTTCTTCTTGGTGCGATGCTGAATGTGGTGAATGGCATGGTCTGAAGTATTACTGTATACACTATGGTTGAGAATTTCCAACCGGGTCAAAACGATGTTTTTGGCATCTTCATAAGGGATAATCAATTCATGATATTGTTCACTGGTCATAATAGTCCTCTTACTCCTGCTGATATAAGATAAAATGTTTTGTGCACTATGTACGTTTCGGTGCTGCCTATTTGATTCTATCTCTAAAATATGTACAACATATGAGTAAACTCTTATAAAATCCTTATGATATGGTAAAAAGATTATAAAGCAAAAAATAAAAAATTTTTATAAATTTAATAAATACCAGGTTTTTGATGTATGTTTGATATATCTATAGTTTTATAACATATATATAGGGGCATTCTCTGGATACCATTGGTTTTAATCAGGTTGAGATGAGGTGCAAAAAATGAAGGAAAAAAGACTAAAAAGATTTTTTGCAAGTATTATGACAGTGATACTTGCAGTCAGTACTATGCTGTTTGGAAATAATCTGGATGCATATGCTGTGAACATGAGCGACATAACCGATTGGGTGAATGTATATCCCAATAATGAACGAAACGATTACTTACAGGATCAGCAGACCGGCAGTGTCCCAGGATATCGTTGGTGACGAGACGCATCCTGCCGTATATATGGCGTTTACTGAGGAAGAAATTGCCATCAGGGTTCGGGTCAGCAATATTGATGGAACCAACCCTTATGCATTTAAGAATTTTGTGTTTATTGGTGTTGATGCCGACTTAAACGGAAGTATTGATTTCTTTTTGGGATTATATAATCCCACGGGGAATAATGGGCGGCTTGGAATATATGGTACCAATAGCGGATATACCAATATGAGTCCCAGTACGACAGGGATTACAAAACCGCTGATGGGAATAAAGCCGGAGGCAGATGTGAATTATGAAATAACTCCGGCAGACAGTACTTTGAATGGAACGACTAATTATTTTATATCTTTTAAATTCAAAGTGGCAGATATTACGCAGGCTTTAAGCAGTACTGCTTATAGTAATTTTGACAAGTCAAAGGCTTTCCGCTTTATTTGTGGTACTGCAGCACAGGAGAACTCTTTTAATCAGGACATCAACGGCATGGACAGAGGTGGTTGGAGTTCGGGCGGTACATGGAGTTCCCTGGATATTTTTTCAGATATCGTGTCAGCGGATGGTACTGCCCAGTCCAGATTCTGTACGGTTACTTTTGATAAAAATACCGGCGATACCGAAGCAAACTATAGTGTGAAAGCAGTGGAAATAGATACCGCGCTGGGAGGCTTGCCGGGTACCATTCCGACAAAGCGGGGAATGTATTTTCAGGAGTGGAATACCAAGCCGGACGGCAGTGGGGTGAAAGTTAGTTCTGAGACAGTGATAACGGGCAATACAACGTTTTATGCTATTTGGAGTGATAAGGCAGTCTATACGGTGACGTTTGATCCGGTTGGTGATTACCTTGGCGGTAACTTCTCGGGCTCCACGGCATCTATAACGGTTCCCACCATCAATGGAGTAATCGGAGACAATATGCCTGTTGATCCTACCACTACCAACACCAACTATCCAAACTTTATAGGGTGGAAGGATAATCAAGGCAATATTTATAACTCTTCAACGCCGATTACCGGAGATATTGTGGTGCATGCAATGTGGACAAAAGGCACTCTGCTGGCGACCTTCTATGATAACATTGGAGATAATGGCGGCTCGGTGGCAGCTAAACTTTATGCGAACGGCAGCTTTGGCAATACCCCGCTTCCGACGATTACCAGGCCGGGCTACACCTTTAATGGCTGGATTTTCAATGGGTCAGCGGTTACCGGCGGCAAAGTTACCGGTGCAGGAGACTATTATGCACAATGGATTCCTGCCAACTATGCAGTAACCTTTGATGGTAACGGAGGCGGCGATACCGTTAACAATGTACCGGGCCAAAAAGCCATTACCGACGGAACCTTTGGAACCATGCCCCCAGAACCGACTCGGGACGGATACCGGTTTATTGAGTGGAACCGGACAACTGATGGAACCGGAGAGGCCATGTATCCCTCCACGATCATATCCGGTGCAACTACCGTATATGCCATATGGGAAAAAGTAACCACCGTAACCTTCGATGCTAACGGCGGAGTTGATGACGATCAGCAAATTAATGCCACCAGCGGCGAACTGGACTATTTTCCCCAACCGACTTCACGGGATGGTTTTACCTTTTTGGGTTGGAGCGAAAGTAATGATAATGATTCCAGCAAACTTGTAGATCTGGCAGGCCAGAATTTCAGTGCTGATAAAACACTGTATGCGGTGTGGGCTCCGATCTATGATATTACTTTTGACGGAAACAATGGTGACTGGGGAGGAAGTCCGGCGGTGATTACCCAGATACCCGATGTTCCTACTGCCTATGGCAGCGTACTGTATATTCCGACAGCTCCCACAAGGGATGGCTTTGATTTTATCGGATGGAAGGACAGCAGTGATGCCAGCGGAAATACTTTTACGATTAGCAGTGAAGTAACCGCATCGATGACGGTTTATGCCCAGTGGCAGACCGCAGGCGGTGCACCACAAAGCGTAAGTGTGATGCACATAGTAACCAATCTTACTTATTCAGGCGGGGCAACGGCCACTACGGGTGTGCCATATAACGATACTTTGACGCCTGCCACCGGTTATGACCGTCCGGCTGCGATAACCATAACGGTGAATGGGAGCACACTGAATGCCGGTACAGATTATACTTATAACAGCGGAAACGGATCTATCACTATTCCCGGAGATAAGATTACCGGCAATATTGTGATTACAGCCGCCGCCCAGATTAAAACCTTTTCGGTAACCGATCAAGTGGATCATGGCAGTATTCCCGGTAATCGGGCTACCTACGGAACGGATTATGATACGACAATTACAGCGGAAACAGGTTATACATTACCTCCTTCCGTTAGTGTTACAGTAGGCGGCACCCCGCTGGCAGCAGGTGACTATACTTATAACAGTACTACCGGTGCGGTGCATATTAACGGCAATAAGGTTACTGGTGACATCATCATTATTGCATCGAATTCTACCCTGAAGACCTATGCGGTAGACCATAGTGGTGTTACGAATATCAGCTATACCGGAGGAGCTACGGCAACACATGGTGTTGCTTATAATGACACTTTGACAGCATCGACAGGATATAATCTGCCGGATTCCATCACAATAACCGTTGGCGGAAATACGCTTACTGCTGATTCGGATTATACCTACACTAAGAGCACCGGAGCTGTTACAATTAATGCAGGCAAGATAACCGGAGACGTTGTGATCAGTGCCACTGGCGTAATTAAAACCTTTACGGTTACCGATGACGTGGACAACTGTACTTTTCCTGATGCCACGGCTACTTATGGAACAGACTATATTACGATGATTTCAGCAGAACCAGGCTATTCATTACCTTCTTCGGTCACAATAACGGTAGGGGGATCACCCCTGGAGGATGGCTATACCTATGACAGCACAACCGGGGATGTATCGATTGCCGGTGCTAAGATTACCGGTAATATTATCATATCGGATACACCCTCCACAACCTACGGGGTAACGCATGCAATTAATTATATGAGTCATACCGGAGGTTCATCGGCCGTCAGCAGTGCTGATTATGAGGATGTTTTGACGGCTGCGGCAGGATATGATTTGCCGGGTTATATCACCATTACTGTTGGTGGGGTTACACTTACCGATGGCTATACATATGATGTGGATACCGGGGAAATTGTTATTAATAAAGACCGTATAACCGGGGAGATTGTGATTAGCGCCGATGGAATACCTAAGACCTTTTCGGTAACCGACCAGGTGGAGCACGGCACCTTTACCGGAGATACGGCTACCTACGGAAGCGATTATGATACAACGATTATAGCGGATACCGGGTTTTCATTGCCTCCTTCCGTTAGTATTACAGTGGGCGGGACCCTGTTGGATGAAGGTGATTATACCTATGACAGTACTACCGGTGCGGTGCATATTGATGGTAGTAAGGTTACCGGAAATATTGCGATTATTGCAACGGACTCTGCTTTGATAACCTATAGTGTAAATCACAATGTTACGAATATCAGCTATATCGGAGGAACTACAGCCGCTTATGGTGTTAATTACAGTGACACTTTGACAGCCGTTACAGGTTATAATCTGCCTGACACGATCACAATCACCGTGGGCGGGAGTGAACTGAATGCCGGTACGGATTTTACTTATGACAACATAACCGGCGCTATTTGGATAAATGGAGGTATGGTAACCGGGAATATTGAGATTACCGCTGCGGGAGTACTTAAAACATTTGCAGTAACCGATCAGGTAGATACCGGAACCTTTGCTGATATTGCGGCAACTTATGGAGCCGACTATGATACTGTCATTATCCCGGATACCGGCCGGCAGCTTCCCAAAAATATTATCGTTACCGTTGGGGGAACGATGCTTACAGAAGGGTTTACCTATGATCCGGTAACCGGTGCGATCCATATTGATGGGGCTAAAATAACCGGCCCGGTTGTAATTATTGCCGGAGTCATTCCTCAGCCTCAGCCGCAAGCCTATGCGGACCCGGCTCCGATATATGCCGGGAATAATACCGATGAGCCGGAAGCAGATCCTGCCCGGACGGGCAATTATCCGGTTGCTTACAGCGGCACCAATTTCCGCTATTCGGGAGCCGGTGCGGTTCATCCCGGGACGGATTATAAAACAACCATTATTGTCGCAGCGGGCTATCAACTGCCGTCTGCGATTACGGTAACGGCGGGGGGAATTCTGCTGAAACCAGGCGTGGATTATACCTATAACAGTGAAACCGGCGAGGTTTACATTAAGGGTGCAAAGGTCACCGGAGCGATAGAGATAAAGGCACTTCCGCTGGTTCTCAAGGAAGTCCCCGCAGCGAATGTCAGGGTCAAGGATAAAGTGCCGAAGACTGGAGACAGAAAATGAAGAAAAAATTATTTCTATGGGTTGGTGTCTTTGGGCTTGCGGTAACAGTAATTATCATCAAAGCCTGTTCCCAAAGCCGGGATGATCGTGCGCTGGCAGAGCAGCAAAAAACGCTGATATCTATAAAAAAAGAAGCTGTTGCAGAGCAAAAACCATCTGCTTCCCCAGATACCCGGAAAGAACAAGAAGTGGAAATTTTACCGGAGTATCAAACTCTTTATGAGCAGAATCAGGATCTGGCAGGCTGGCTTAGAATTGAAGACACGGTTATTGACTATCCGGTTATGCAGACCCCGGAAAACGAGGACTATTATCTTATTTATGATTTTTACAAAAAGGAAAATGACAATGGGTGCCTGATTTTGGACACCGACTCCCAGCCCGGGGTCGGAACAAAGGAGCAGTCCTATGAAAAAGGGTGCCCTCCTTCCACCAACCTGATTATTCACGGACATACCATGAAATCCGGAAAAATGTTTGGCAATTTGAAAAAATATGCGGATAAAGCATATGGAAAAGAGCATAGCCGGATATTTTTTGACAGTCTTTATGAGAAACGGGAATATGAACTGATTGCGGTATTCTATTCGCAGGTATTCTACGAAGATGAAGATGTGTTCAAGTACTACAAATTTTTTCAGGCTGAAACAGAGGAAGAGTTTGCTGATTTCTACCTTAATATTAAGAAAATGTCATTGTATGATACCGGAGTAACCGCACAGTTAGGAGATGAATTCATAACCCTGTCCTGTTGTGATTACCAGGTAGAAGATGGAAGATTTGTGGTTGTCGGAAAAAGAATTACATAGATTGCCATAAAAACCAATCCCTTGATCCGTATCTGATATAGACCTATATAAATTGCAGATACGGAGGTAGGGGATGAAGAAAATACTATTTATGGCAGCAGTTGCAGCATGGATTCTGGCAGGTTGTGGTTCGGCAGTACAGGAGCCGGAAGTTATCGCAGCGGAAGAAATTCAAGTGGAGACAATCAAAGCAGAGAATGAATCCTTAGATTTGTCAGTGCGAACAGAGCCGCCGATGATGAAAGTGCAATATAAGTTCTCGGAATTAGAATAATCTAATTCCAACGCAGATTGAAAACTAAATATTGGTAGTTTTGGAGAAAAGAAGAAAATTTTTGGTACGAGAAATAGACATAGTGGAAGCTATGCTTTAAAATAGGTATTGCTAAACCAAACTCAGGTGGCTTGGATAGTAGGTTGAAATGCTTTGAATGAGGGCATTTCCCAGGCGTCAAGATGCTGGCACATCATGATGCCATAGAGGCGGCAGTACCACATTTTCGTAGAGCGGTGCTTGCCGTCTTCTAATTTATAGTCTTGTTTCTCGCGCTTATTAGAGCGTTCCACAGAAGTTCTTCTGTCATATTCCAAATCCCATTCCTTACTGTCCCTAGGCGGTATGTTAAAAATACGGGGATTGTCCTTTAGCTGTGTATGTACTGTCCTGCCATATTTAGCAGGGGAGCATGGAGCTTCGCAGAAGCACCCTCGTTTACGGTCTGCTTTTGGACAGCGATATTTACAACGGTTTTTCTTAGGTTCATGTCCATCGTGATGCATACGTAAGCCCAACTTACAGCGCGGGACTCCATCGGGGTCAATGGTAAAGGAATCCTTATATTTGTAGTTACCATTGTTTGTTTTCTTTAAATCGATAAAAGGTGAAATGCCTTCTTCTTTGCAGTATTCATAAAGCGGGATGGCATCCATAGCGGAATCCAAAAGAAGTTTTTCTAAATGGAATTCCGGAAGATAAGATTTCATTGCAAAAAAGGAATGTAGAAAAGAAAGCATGTCATGTCTGGAAGCCCGTTCCAACAGGGGAAAAACAGGAAGATCGCTGTGTGAATCAGAGGCTACAAACATAAAGAGATGATAGCCATTGAAATAGCATTCCCTAGAAGAATCCCAACCGGAGTTGGTATCAGGCTGGTAGAAATGGCGTTTACACTGACAACTGGTAATGCCCTTTTCCTTGCAGCCACAAAGTCTTTTCCTGCGTAAGAGAGAAGAAGTTCTGACAGGAGTGCCATCGCCGGCTAAAGAGAGATGTTCTTTATCAATCAAGCCATAACGAACAGAAGTAGCAAGGAATTGAGAAGAAAAGAGTTTAAAAATAAGAGAAAAAGCGTGGCTAGGCTTAAGTGGATGCCTGACCAGAAAAGGAAGTAGCCTGGAAGAAATAGTTTCATAATCAGTAGGAGTTTTATCGCCCTTTTTCTTCCCCTTTTTAGCTTTGGGCTTAGGGAACCTGAGATTTGGTGAAAGATTAGGGAAATCAGAATCCCATAAACGATCAAAGAAATCGTAAAAGGTTCCAATACCGGGAGTATCGCCAAAGGAGAAGCCACTTAAAATGGCATAAAGGGGATTTTCCTTAAGCAGAGCGACCCAGCGTGTAATAGAAGTAATCCTAAATTTAATAGAAAGCAGATAAGACCTGAGCATACAGGAAGGAAGCCTAGGCTTAGGGCCGTGGGAAAAATAGCGGTCAGCCATAAGGGTATCTGTAAGGGATAAATCCAGATGCCAGAATTCAATAATCGTATTCCAAGTATCTTTGGAAAGAGAGAAAGGGTCAGGATAGAAAAGCAGCAAATCAGATGCAAACGTATCCTGATAGGCGGGATGCCCGCCGGAAGAAACAGGTAACATTAAAAATCGCCTCCAGTCGAAAAAATAAAATATATTTAATCGGCTTCGCCGCAAATTTTTATAGATTTGTCAAGCGGTTTGAGAAAAAAAGTGGGTGATTTTTAAAATAAAGGAATGAAAAGCCTTGAAAAATGGGGCTTAGAAATTCCGAGAACTTATTTATCATAAATAGGAGGATAAAGATGGTTACTATTTTTGATTCCATTCTAGAAAAGGATAAAATAGCAAAGCAGTTATTAAAATGGAATATATTTTTTGAAAATCTATCTGCAAATGATTCTATTGCACTGGTTTATAATTCTGATATTGATGGGATAATTGGAGCAGTATATGCAATAAATGCTATGAACAGTAGGGTAATACTAGAGAATATCTATCCCTATCAGATAGGAACAGAAGAGTATGATTTTATAGAGCTTAAAGAATGGATAGATAAAAACCATTTCACAAAGAGTGTTTTTGTTGACGTTTCCATTGAGAATAGTCCCGATGTATTGCAACATATTCAAAAATCAATTAATAGTTTAGTTTTTGTTTATGACCATCATATAGTCAGAGCAGATATATTACCAAATGAAAAGATATTTATTGCAAACCCAACACCAAGTAAACTTGAAAAGGGCGAGTTACCAGTTCCAACGTTTTTATTTGCACTATATTTATCACAAAAGTATGATATTGAATTTCCTGCTTGGCTGTTGTTGACTGCAATTTTCGCTGAGGGGGTTGAGTCATTTTTTAGCACACAAGTTGAAGAATTGTATTGTTCTGTATTTCAACAACATATAAAAGGGAAAAATCATCGAAAGGCATTCAGAAACACATCATTGTCAAGAATTAGTTCACTTGTTCGAGCGGGGCTTTCTGTGCGAGAAGAGGGGAGTGCAATTATTAAAGCATTTTCTATAAATAATTCAAGTATTGGCTACGTTGAATTAATTAAATTTTTAGATAACGCCTATTCAAAGAAAGCAAAGGCTTTATCATATGAAATTACAACAAATGTTGATGAGCAAATTGCTTTAATAAAAGCTCGAAAACTGAATGATAAAATTATAATAATCAAAGTGAATAGTTATCCTTCTGTTGTAGGACCAATCGCTTCTATATTGCGACAATATTTCCCAGACAAAGTGTTTTTAAGCTATTTTCACAATCAGAATAATGTGATGTTTGAAATCAGGGTTGATAATAACTCGCCAATTAATCTGGTAAAAATTCTCGATTTGTTATCATCACAGGTCTTATTTTATAACTATGGTGGGCATACGATGGCTGCTGGGGGGTTGCTTAAAACTGAGGATTTACAAATATTTCTCGATATATTTAAAGCCTTTATTGAGAAAGGAGTAGAATTATGAATTCTTATTTTTCAATAGGAACAACAGTAATTGAAAAGCAAACAGAAGCAGCCAGGGTTGTGGCAAATGCGGTGAAATGGCTTATCAGCAAGCAAAACGAAGATGGAACTTGGGGAGCATCACAAGAACTCGACCGCTTTATAACTACAAATCATGTCGTCATGACATTATTGAGTATTGGAGTCCCTAGCGATTCAAAGCTACTATCAAGAGCTTTTGATTATTTAAATAAGTTAACTGATAATGAAATGCTAACCTTTTTTTGGCGTGCAGGTACGTTTCTAAATATTAGTAGGTACAATGGAACGGTATCTTCCGACATGGAATATATTTGGGAAAATTGCCGTCGTGGCACAGGAACTCACAAAGATTATCCGGCCCCCTTTTTCTTATTAAAGCTTCTTAGATTTTCTAAGGAAAAGCTGACACTATCATTTACACAAGAAGAGGTTCTTGCATGGGTTCTCGAAGACTGGAAAGATGACAAGTGTTGGTATGACAGAACATCAATTGCAAGTATGGCACTAGCATTGATTTATGACCTTGATTTCACTAATAATGAAAGTATAATAAAAATTACAAAAGCATACATTAAAAACCACTTTCATTTTGATAATGGAGTTGCCTCTTTCAGCGACCAAATACTTGATGATAGTTATTTAGTTTTTAATTTATGTGAAAATGGTTATTTATTACAAGCAGATAATGCAGATTTACTTGATTTAATTTCAAATATTGCCACATCAATTCTTGGACAAGTTAGAGAAGATACATATTGGACGGGAAAGCCACCATTTGGTGGAGGTGGCCAAATTGGCGAGTATATCTATCCTACGGCTGTAATAGTTCGAGCCCTACTCTCATTTTACTGTTTATTAGACCCTACGTTTTTAAATGAAGTTGCAGCACATTTAGTTGAGAGTTCCTTGGTGGAATCACCAAAACATACAGTATTTATTTCCTATAGTAGTAAAGAAACTGATTTAGCTGATATTGTTGATGAAAAGCTGAAAAAAGTAAATGGAATAAAAGTAACAAGATATACACGTGATGTTGATTACAGAGAGAATTTTAAGGATTTTATGAAACGTGTTAAAAAGCACGATTTTGTTGTAATGCTGATAAGCGATAGCTTCATAAAATCTCAGGCCTGTATGTTTGAAGTGGGTGAAGTATTAACGGATGAGGGATTTAAGAAGAAGCTTCTCTTTATAGTGGTTTCTGATTCGGATAAACAATATATAATTACGCCCCCTAAGAGACCGATAGGTGCTAAAATTTACTCTCCAACTGATAGAAGTAAATATGTATTATATTGGCAAAATCAATATAAAAGACTAAAAGCAAGCATTGACTTAATTGAAAGTTCGGAGGCGAAAATTGAACTGTCGAAGCCTTTGCGCGAAATAAGGCGTATTATTGACCATGATTTAAGTCCATTCCTTGAATATGTAAGCGAGTGTCGAGGCTTATCTTTTGATGCGGCATATAATAGTGAATTCTCTGATTTGCTGTCTGTAATTGAGTGTTCTGAGAAATAACGCCTTCTAATAGTAAATTTTTTTATTTGAAATGGTTAATAATTCTCTTATTTTAAACTATAAAGGCACAGGATTACGGTTCTGTGCCTTTAATTATTGTATATTAATGATAAAAGGAGACTAATTTCTATTCTTCGGTAAATCCAATGCTCTCGGCAACCTTTAAGTAAACGCTCCATAGCGAGTACCCTGACAGCTAATGGCCGCTTTCGCGGCCTGCAGTAATTAATTTTTATTTCCTGATGTTCTCCGGCAGATTAGGAGACCATGGTAACAGGTTATCCAGAAATGACCGGTCCGTTTCTTCCATATGCTTTGGTATCTCCGTCAGAAGATATTCAAAATACTCATATGGCTTTAGGTTGTTAGCCTTGGCTGTTTCAGCGATACTATATATTATGGCGGATGTCTTTGCACCATTTATGGTGTCAATGACTTCCCAATTCTTTTTACCGATGCAGAATCCCCGTATGGCTCGTTCCGAGGCATTGTTGTCCATGGGAACATCACCATCTGTAAGGAATACTCTCAGGTATTTTTCCTGATTCAGAAGGTAGGTACTCGCTTTGGAGCGTTTACACCTTTAATGCACGAGAATCGTCATAAATCGTAGAATCCTCTAAATATTGAAAGCCTAAAATTTGCCCACTTTCATAATTTTCCAGAAAAACATTATACCCATATTGAGTGCCAGAGTCACTGGTCTTTGATATCTTAAATATTGAGCGACATGTATCGGGATGAATTATTACTGTAAATTGTGAGTTTAGGATATAGAATAATGAGTAATATTGTTCATCTTCACTTGTTTTTTTAGAAGTACTTATATCAAAATAATTATCTTCCAGAGTGTAATCGTCCCCAGCCCAACTTAAAATAGTTTCCTTATCAAGGTTTTCCATTCGATTTTCTTCTTTTTTATCATCATTTCCCTTAAGCCAGGCACTTAATTTAATAGAATTATCGGAGGATATATAAGTAGTATAATTATCTCCATAAAGCACTTGGCTATTATCCAGCATCAATGAGGAAGAGGAATCAAGATAAAAATCAACAGCATTGCCATTAATATCAAAACCAACATTGTAGTGAGAAAGTGAATCTTCATTTATGTAATTGGTTTTGCGAACATATCCATTATGAGGACCGTCGCCGTAGGCGTACTTATCACATAGTATGGTATGTTCCAAACTAGCAATGTTGTGTTGGCCCATTATAGCACCTTCGATATGTTCCCTCTCGTTTGCAGTTGAATCATATGTGCTATATGTTGCAAAGTTTATATAACGTAAGCGCATTGTTTCGGGGTGGATTTAATCCACCACCATTTATCGTTATAATTGTTAACAGAAAATGCAAGCATTTTACACCGCTACTTTGCTAGAATGCAAGCGTTTTACTCTACCTTGGAGGTTAACGATTATGA
>JAVBSL010000008.1:0-126071 GCA_031556725.1 Lachnospiraceae bacterium
TCTCATAATCGTTAACCTCCAAGGTAGAGTAAAACGCTTGCATTCTAGCAAAGTAGCGGTGTAAAATGCTTGCATTTTCTGTTAACAATTATAACGATAAATGGTGGTGGATTAAATCCACCCCGAAACAATGCGCTTACATAAGTCCGGTCTGCCGGATTATAAGGTTAATAAAACAAAGAACCGCTGGGGTCCTAAAAATAAGGCCTGCAGCGGTTTTGTTGTGACTTTTGGTTATGAACTGAAAAAAGTTTAAATAAATATTGACATTATGACTTTGCAGTCATAATATATGACTATAAAGTCATAATGCATATAGGAGGAGCAATGCCGAAGAAAACATTTTTAAGATTAGATGCCGAAAAGCAGGAAAGAGTGATCCGTTCGGCAATCGGGGAATTTAACAAAAACGGTTTTGAACGGACCAGAATCGAGGATATTGCTGCCGGTGCCGGAGTAGCCAAAGGAAGTATTTACCAGTACTTTGAAGACAAGAAGGAACTGTTCATTTACTGTGCAGAATGGGGACTGGAGACCTTCATGAAAAAGCTGGATACCCATACCAGCATCGGTGAGATGGATATTTTTGAATATTTTGCGGACAGCCTCAGCAAGACTCAGGTTATGCAGGAGGAAAAGGATCTGGCAGCCTTTTTACAGCATATTTCACAGGAACCGGGCCTGGTGGATGCTTCCATGGCAGGTATGTACCAGGTGGCTGATGATATAATCAACCGGATGATTGCTAACAGCAAGCGGAAGGGAAGTGTTCGGAGTGATATTGATGATGAATTGCTAAAAGAATATTTTATTGGTATTACTGACCGCTTTAAACGGCGGTGGATGTCCCGCTATCTTGATTTTACCAGGGAAATCACACCGGAACAGAACGATATGATTCAAAAAGAAGTAAAGCAAATGTTGGAACTTATTAAAAACGGAATGGGGTAAGAATATGTTTATTACAGTAAAGGATCTTTCAAAAAGTTATTCAAACGGAAGTGTTGCCACCAAGGTGTTAAGAGGAGCAGATATTTCTCTGGAACAGGGAAAGATCGGTGTTATCCTGGGGCCTTCCGGCTCGGGAAAATCGACCCTGATGAATATTATCGGCGGGGTGGACCGGGCGGACAGCGGCGAAGTCATAGTGGGAGGTAAGGTCATAACGGATCTTACCGATGACCAGCTGACCGAATACCGGCGTGACAGCATTGGCTTTGTTTTTCAATTTTATAATCTGGTTCCCAACCTGACAGTAGCAGAAAATGTGGAGGTGGTGGCCAACATCAGCAAGACCCCTCTTAAGGTGGAGGAAGTGCTGAAAGCTGTGGGTATTTTGGATAAGGCACACCGGTTTCCCCGGGAATTAAGCGGCGGTGAACAGCAGCGGGTTTCCATTGCCCGGGCGGTAGTGAAGAATCCCGGGTTGCTGTTATGTGATGAGCCTACGGGAGCACTGGATTTTGATACTTCACGGGATGTCCTTGCCCTTTTACAGAAGGTCAATCAGGAATACGGAACCACTATTTTGATGATTACGCATAACAGTGCCATAGCGGATATGGCTCATGCAGTATTTAAGCTGAAGAACGGAGAAGTGGCCGGATTTTGGGAAAATGCCCAGACCGTTCCGGCGGAAAGGATTGAGTGGTAATGACTCTGAATAGAAGAATTTGGCGGATCATGAAGGAAAATAAGGCTCGTTATATCAGTGTCGCGGCTTTGATCTTTTTGGGCAGTTTTACCTTTATTGCGGCTACCGGAATCGCCCGGAATTTAAGTTTTCTGGTTTCCGATTTTGCAGAGAGCGGCCGGCAGGAGGACTTATCCTTTTCCACCGGCGAGCCGCTGACAGATATTGCGGAACTGGAAAAACAGATAAATGCGGATATAGAAGCATACCTAAGCTGTGATACAGAATTGACAGAGGGCAGGTCCTTACGGTTGATGAGTCCCGGAGAGAAGGTCAATATACCGGCAGTTAAAGAAGGACGGGGATTGGAGAAGCAGGGAGATATTTTACTGGATCCATATTTTTGTACTGCGCAGAAGGTGAACATCGGTGATTCTCTGCAGATAAACGGAAAAAGCTTTACCGTAGCAGGTGAAATGGCTCTGCCGAACTATGTATATGTAATCAAAAATATTTTTGATGTGATGCCCACCGAAGGGTTTGGAATCGGTATCGTGGCGGCCGGGGAATTTGTTGATTTTCCGAATAACCAGACGGTGTATGCAGTGAGATTTCATAACCGGGATAACCTGAATGAGCAGATTGCGGCATTGCACGGACGGCTTACGGCGGACGGCCATGATCTGTCGGACTGGGTGGATGCCATGAACAACAAAAGGATCCGTATGCCCTGGGCTTCCATAACCGGTATGCAGGCTATGAGTATTCCCATTCCCTGTGTGATGTTCCTGCTGTGTTGTTTGATTATCAGCATTATGATATGGCGGATGATCCGGGCGGACGGTGTTGTGATCGGCACTTTGTACGCACAGGGATACCGGCGCAAGGAACTGCTGCGGCATTATATCAGGCTTCCCCTGACATTGGCCGCAATCGGCGGGATAACCGGAGTGCTTTTGGCCATTCCTTGTGTTGCTCCGGCAGTGAATGGTATGATTTCTTATTACAATGTTCCGGCCACCCGGATTTCGGTATCTTTTATCAATATTTTGATCGGTATTTTAATGCCGGTGGTCTTTTTGGGAGTTGCCGGATTGGCGGTAATCCGCCGGGAACTGCGGAAGACAGCGGCAGATTTGATGAAAGGTGATGAGCAGGTAACCAGGGCCAATTTCCTGGAGCGGTATATCAAGCTGGACCGGTTCCGGTTTAACACCAAATTTGCGCTGCGGGAACAGATCAGAAGCATTCCCCGGCTGCTTTTTCTGCTGCTGGGGGTGACAGGAGCGTCCGTATTGATGCTGTTCGGCTTTACCATTAACCATTCGATGAATGCAGTATTCAGCGGAGACGGCATGGATATGTACCAATTTGCCTGGGAATATTCCTTCAAACAGATGCAGCAGGGGGAAGTTCCGGCGGAATCAGAGCCCTTCAATGCCATCCGGTGTTATCCGGAGGGACATGAATCAATGGAGTTTTATGTAACGGGAATCAAAGCGGATTCGACAGCGATAAAGCTTACCGATACTGCGGGGCAAAGACTGCCGGCCAATCAAGTTAATATCACGGCACCGCTGGCTTCCCGGCTGAAATTGAAGAAGGGAGATTCCATTTCGTTTGTCAATAAGTTGGATAATCAGATATATACACTGACGATAGCCGGTATTGCGGAGACTTATGCGGGACAGTTTGTTTATATGCCACTGGATCGGTTCAATGAAATGACCGGTGTTTCCGCGGACAGCTACTCCGGCTTATTCAGTCAGATACAGCAGCCGTCCATAGACGAAAAGCTGCTGGCCGGGGTAAAGGATATCAGCAGTCTGTCTTCCGGTATGGATGAACTTGCGCTGCCTATGACCGGTATGGTGATATTTATGGCTGTAATTGCCGGATTTATGGGAGTAATCATTATTTTTCTGGTGACATCACTGATGATTGATGAAAGCCGTATTACCATTTCCCTGTTTAAGGTGTTTGGTTATCAGCGAAAGGAAGTGAATGCTTTGATCTTGAATAGTTCTACCATTGCGGTAATCATCGGATTTGTGATCGGAGTGCCGCTGGTGGTAATTTCGGCGCAGGCGATATATGGGTATCTGGGTGATATGATCAACATGGTGCTGCCGATTATTATCAGCCCCTGGAATATAATAATCTGCTTTTTACTGATTATGTTGAGTTATCAGATTTCAAAGGTTTTTTGTGCCAGGAAGATTAATAAGATTACGATGAGTGAAGCTTTGAAAGCCGGAACGGAATAAAATGTCTAAATACCCCAGTATTAATGTGGAATTATCCGGGGGGATTATGTTTGCTTATTGTGCTAAAATGAGCGTATAATAAAGCTACAGAGATGAGCAAACGGAGGGCTTTTGCGTGATTAAAATTGTTATTGTAGATGATGAGCCTGTAATCAGAGAAGGTCTTAGAACGATTATTGACTGGGAAAAGTATGGATTTGCTATTTGCGGTGAAGCAGTTAATGGGAGAGACGGAATTGCTAAGATTAAGGAACTGCGCCCGGAATTGGTCATTTCAGACATTAAAATGCCCGGGGTTAACGGATTGGAAATGATTCAGGAGCTCAAGCAGCAAAATGTTAAGATGCATAGTATTTTATTATCCGGGTATTCGGAATTTTCTTATGCGCAAAAAGCGATTGAACTGGGAATTGATAATTATATCCTTAAGCCGATTGAAAAAGAAGAACTGATTGAGAAACTGTTATTTATCAAAGAGATTATTCAAAGGGAACAGTTGTTGAAAGAAGAAAAGGATGAGATTCATAAGGAAAAATATCTTTTTCAGTTATTGTCTGGTCTGGTACCGAATGAAGAAGATTCGGAATGGGAAAGGTATCAGGCGGATTTTGCGGCTTCATCTTGGCAGGTGTTGATTGGCGTTGTTTCCGGTGATAGAATTTCACACGAAATTGCCCAGGCGGTTAAGGAATATATGGCGAAGAACTATGATGTTTTGGCGAAAATGCAGGACAATTATTTGATTCTTTTGGTGTTGAATAAAGAGCTTAAGGAATCCAGTAAAAGTTTGGAATTATTATACACTCATATTCAAAAAAAATATCACACGGAAATGTTATTTTTACTTGGTTCGCAAGTGGATTCCATGGAGATGATTTCCGAGTCATATGCAGAGGCGATGGAGTTAATGGATTATCGTTTTCTCTATGAGTACCAGCGATATGTTCTAACTTCAGAACGGCTGAATAGAAACGAAAGTGACAACCACGAAATACATCAGGCGGTGGAGCCGGCTTTATTGGAAGAGCTTTACACGGCAGTAGTGCTTAACTGTGATGAGCAGGTGCGTAAACTGATTGATGAAATGTGTGTTAAGATTTCTCAGCGTTGCTTTCGGGAAGAAGAAATTAAATCATTTTTTGTAAAAATTTATGTCATGATTACCAGCCGGACATTAGCAAATAATCCGGAATTAAAAGAGCTTATGAAAGTGGAAAATAATTATGTGGAAAAAATGTTTCGGATTTCCAATCTTAAGGACTTGCAGGAATACCTGACAGGAATTTTGGTTTCCCTGGGAACCGGTGTGGGTAAATGTAAACCGGAGAAAATCATTGAAAGGATTATGGATTATATCAACCATAATTATGCTGATGAGATAAAATTAGAAACCTTTGCCTCAATTTTATATTATAGTAGTTCCTATTTGGGAAAGTTGTTTAAGAGTGTCGTTGGTGTTTCATTTAATACCTATCTTGACCAGATACGGATTGAAAAAGCAAAGGAGTTTATTTTGGAAGGAAACAAAGTATATGAGGTTGCTAAAATGGTGGGTTTCTATGATCGGGATTACTTTAGTGAGAAGTTTAAAAAATATGTTGGTATTCCTCCCAGTATTTTTAAAACAGAAAATGAAAAAAGCAGCATGAACGGAACAGATGACGATGAAATGGATTAATCAAATAAAAAACCAGTTGATTGCATTGGAAAATAACACACCTATTCGAAAAAAGTTTATTGTAGTGTATGGGTGTGTTATCTTACTGCCCATTTTTGCTATTACGATGATTCTCTCTCGTGAAGCACAAAACCAGGCGATGACAACCTCCATGCGGCAGGCTGTTAATCTAGTGGAAGGCATTGATAAGCAATTAAGACAGAAAATGGAGTTGGCTTTACGAATCAGTGACCAAATGTATGTGGATGCACAGTTAAAGGATTTGTTGACGACCAGATATACCAATGCGGGCGATTCTTTTGATGCTTTAAATAAGTATAAAAAAGATTCCGAAATTATTGAAATTAATCACGACAGTATTTCCAAAATATTGGTGACTACGGATAATATGACCATATTAAACAGTCGTTTTACCCAGAAGATGAGAGATGAAAGCTGGAATAGTGATAATTATAGGGAACTCATCAATGGTAATAATGGAATAAAATGGGCAGTATGGGAAAATACGGAAAGAAATAAAAAACAGGAAAATGATATTGTTTTGCTGCGAAAGTTAAATCTTGGCAACTCTTCCAGGGGAATTTTGCATATTTATTTGAATGTCGAAGCATTGGCGGAAATGTTGGGAGGGCAGTTATATGAAACGGTAATTACCGATGAAGAAGGGGTCATTATCGTGGCTGGGGACAAAACCTTAGTTGGGAAATCGATGATGGAATACGGAATTGATGTAAAAGAGCAAAAAGGTAATGAATATTATGATGGTTTTTATAAAAATAAGAAGACCCGGTTTATTATGGGACAACGGATTTCGCAGCAGCCATTTGGATTTTATATTATCTCGTTCTTTTCCTTAGATGATATTTACAAAGAAACGGTTCGGGTCCGGAATTTGGGGATTGGGATTGCATTGGCAGCAATTCTGGTTGGATTGGAATGTGTTGTTTTGGTGTCGCAGCTGATGACCAGGCGTATCGAGCAGTTAAGTGAAAGTGTCAATGAAGTGGCATTGGGAGGCCGGCTTAAATGTGTTGATATTGACGGAAACGATGAAATTGGGCAGTTGGGCAGAGATGTGAACAAAATGATTACCAATCTGGAAAAGCTGGTTCGCGAAATTTATATTATGAATGAGGAGGAAAAACGTTTAATTTCCAAGCAAAAAGAGGTTGAGTTTGAGATGCTGGTGAACCAGATTAATCCTCATTTTGTGTTCAATACGTTGGAAACCATTCGAATGAAGGCACACTGCCATGGCGAAGAAGAAATTGCTGATGTAATCCAACAGTTTGGAAGATTGTTCCGCCGAAACTTAAATGTGGAAAAGGGCATGGTTTTACTGAAAGAAGAGATTATCTTTCTGGAGAATTATCTGTTTATTCAAAAATACCGCTTTGGTGATAAGCTGGACTATAAAATACAGGTGGAGGGTGATATATCAGACATTACAATACTGCCCTTGCTTTTGCAGCCCCTGATTGAAAATGCGGTTGTCCATGGGATTGAAAATAAAGAAGAAAATGGAAGTGTACAACTGTCAGTTCAAAGGATGGAGGATCGGATTTTATTCACCGTTATAGATGATGGAATCGGCATGTCAAAAGAAACGCTCCAGATTTTGCGGGAGGAACTGAAAAAGGAAGACGAATTGAAACGTCTTCATATTGGGGTTAAGAATGTCAATCAGAGGATTATTCTTTATTATGGCAAAGAATATCAGATTGAGATTGACAGCGAAGAAAATGCAGGAACCAGGATGAGATTTAGTATTCCGGTATAAATAATTTATAATGATTTACAGGAAGAACAGTGAGTAATAGCAGAAAAACTATTTCTTACTGTTTTTTTTGCTTCAAAAATCTATTTTGTCGGGTATTATTATCTGGAGTGTGGGGTAGAGAAGAATTATTCATCCCGCTATAATGAGTTTAAGCTTATAAATGATAACAACAAACCAGGTAAGGAGTCCACTATGAACGAAAAACCAAAAAAGAAAGTACAACCGCAACAAGTTTGGAGTAAACTGTGGAAACAGAAATGGCTGTTTGTCATGAGTGTCCCAGTGGTTATATATTTGTTTGTTTTTTCAATCATTCCCCTGTGGGGGTGGGTGATGGCATTCTTTAAATACGTGCCAAATCGCGCATTCGCGGAAATGGATTTTGTCGGATTCAAATATTTCATTGAAGCATTTCAAGATGAACGTTTCTGGCTGGCACTAAAGAATACATTGTCAATGAGCTTGTTAAATGTTGCTTTTAGTTGCTTTCTGTGTCCGATAATTTTTGCTTTGTTTTTAAATGAAATGAAGAGCAAAGGGATGAAAAAAGGGATCCAAACCATATCTTATCTTCCGCACTTTGTGTCGTGGGTTGTGGTCGCCGGTATTTTCAGTCAGCTGTTTCGGACATCAGGAACGGTAAATGACATTTTGATGAATCTCGGTCTTATTAAAGAGCGAATCGACTTTGTTGGAAACCCTGCATTTTTTTACGCATTTGTAACAATTGCATCGGTGTGGAAGGATTTGGGCTGGAACGCCATCATCTATATTTCATCAATGGCGGGAATTGATAAAGAAATGTATGAAGCGGCAGCCGTTGACGGCGCAGGCCGCTGGCGGAAAATGTGGAATATTACCCTCCCCAGTATCCGGCCAACGATTATGATACTGCTGATTATCAACATTGGCGGTGTTCTGGGCGGCGGTTTTGAAAAGCAGATGCTGTTTCGCAACGCGCTGAATGTGGATAAGGCAATGGTCCTCGATTTATATGTTCTGGAATATGGTATTGGCAGCATGAGGTACAGCTTTGGTACGGCCGTTGGTATTATTACTTCTTTGACAGCATTGATTCTGGTATTTACAACGAACCGACTCAGCAAAAAGATTTCTGGAGAATCCATTGTATAGGAAGGAAGGGCGATTATGAATAAGAAAGTTAAAATCGAAACGGGATATGTTATAATTTTGCTTGTCCTTATGGTTCTCACCATCATAACATTGTATCCTTTTTTAAATGTTATGGCATTATCACTTAATGATTCGACGGACAGCGTCAGAGGTGGAATTACCATATTCCCCCGAGTATTTACATTGAAAAACTATCAGAAAGTTTTGCAATATGCAACATTGCCCCGGGCGGCGCTGAACTCCGTGCTGCGAACGGTAATTGGTACCGCGATTAATGTTGGTTTTACAAGTATGACGGCATATGCGCTAAGCAGAAGGGACTTTATTGGTCGGAAGTTTGTCAACTTTATGCTGGTGATAACGATGTATGTTTCAGGTGGTATGGTTCCCTCCTATCTGTTGATAAAGGCATTGGGACTGTATGGTAACTTTTGGGTGTACATATTACCGGGACTTGTTTGGGCATTCTGTGTCTTTATGGTAAGAACTTATATTGAAGGACTTCCTCTTAGTTTGCAGGAGTCAGCCATGATTGATGGAGCAAGTGACATGACGGTTTTTATCAAAGTTATTTTTCCTCTTTGCAAACCGGTTACAGCAACCATTGCATTGTATTATGCAGTAAATCATTGGAACAGTTGGTTTGATACTTATCTATACTGCCCAACCAAAGATAACTTAACAACCTTGCAGTATGAGCTGCAAAAGATATTACAAAGTGCCAGTGCATCGGTGGATCCCAAGACAATTATGCAGCAGGCGGATCGTTTAAAGGACTTGGTTACACCACAATCCCTGCAGATGGCCATTACAGTAGTGGTTATAGTCCCTATTATCATTATATATCCATTTTTACAGAAATATTTTGTAGAAGGTATGACGCTGGGAGCTGTAAAAGGGTGATACTAAGCCTGACAAAATAACTTGCAGGTTCAGATATAAAAAAATAAAGGAGAGGTAAAATTATGAGAAGAGTTAAAAAAAGTTTAGCATTGATGTTGGCAGCAGTGATGTTATGCAGCACGGCACTGACAGGGTGCGGAAGCAAAGAAAATGACAAAAAGACAGATGCAGCAGTTAACGATGCAGGTGGTACAGAGGCAGATAAATCTGCCGAAGCAGATGGAGAAGCACAGGCAGGGGATACCGGCTTTGATATTGGAGAGGTGGAAGAATTTACCATATTTTGGCCGGAAGTAAAACCGGATCATGATAATTGGGAGAGCTTAGTAGCTCAAAAGATTACAGAGAAGACCGGCGTTAAGCTTAAATTCATCTTTCCGGTTGGGGATTATCAGCAGCAGTTATCCATGCTATTGGCAGGTGGGGATTATCCTGATCTGATTTGTACGAAAGAAGATGCTTTAACAACCTTAGTACAGGCTAATGCAGTTATTGATCTTGAGCCATACATTGACAAATATGGACCGAATATCAAAGATTTCTGGGGCGAAGACTTATACCCAAGACTTCGCTATTCCAAGGAAAATCCTGCTATCTATAGCTTTGGCACAGGTGAAAGATATTCTGATCCAGCACCGGGTATTAACTGGAACAATGGATTTTTCTTGCAGAACGCTGTTTTAAAAGAGTTGGGATATCCTGAAATCAAAACACTTCAACAGTTTGAAGATGCACTAGTAGCATACAAAGAGAAAAACCCCAAAATTGATGGGCAGGATACCATCGGACTTACATTAGTAACTGCTGATGGCTGGAGATATTTAATTTCTTTGACCAATCCTGCTTACTATACGGCAGGTCAGCCGGATAATGGTGAATGGTCCGTAGATGAAGCAGCAGGAACGGTTAAAATGCATTATCGTACCGGCCAGGACAAAGAGTATTTTAAATGGCTGAACCATTTAGTGGATATTGGAATTTTAGATCCGGAAAGCTTTACCCAGACTTACGATGAGTATATTGCCAAAGTATCTTCCGGCCGTGTACTAGGTTTGATTGACGGATACTGGGAATTCTCTCAGGGAATAGAAGCTTTAAAAGCAAGTGAAAAATTCGAAAGACTTTATATGGGATTTCCTGTAACCCAAAAAGAAGGAATGGTTTATCCTACCAACTGGAGTGACGGGAAATGTAGACAAGGCGGTATCGTTATTACCGATAATTGTAAAAACCCGGAAAAAATTGTTAACTTCTTTAATTATTTAGCCAGTGAAGAAGGTCAGGTTCTCAGAGAATGGGGCGTTGAAGGTGTTAACTGGAATTGGGAAGAGGGACAGAGAGTACGTAATCCGGAAGATGTTGCAAGAGATATGGAAGACAGTACCAAGTATATCTCTGAATCAGGCGTAAAATGCTACCGTGTATTATACTGGTTACTGTGGGGTAATGGTGCAGTTCTTTCTGATGGAACGCCGCTTAACTCAGAGAATGCCGAAGTTACTATTGCCACCTTCTCTGATGCAGAGAAAGAAACTCTGGCGGCTTATGGACAGAGCGAATTTACCGGAATTTTCCCGGCATCTACAGAGTTCCCGGTTAGAAAATATGGTTCAATGGCATCCTACTCACCGCTGACGGAAGAAACACAGGTTGCCTGGACAAAATGTCAGTCTTATATATTACCTGATATTGCAGCAGCTATTTTAGCAAAACCAGCTGACTTCGATGCAAAATGGGATGAATTTATGGATCATCTGAAAAAAGCCGGCATTGAACAGGTAGAAGCAGAAGTAACTCAGGTATATCAAGACAGACTTGAGATGTGGAAATAAAGTTTAACTGACTTTGGCTGTTACAATATATGTAAATTTGTAACAGCCATTTTATTTGGTAGAGGAGAAAAAGTAATGAAAACAACAAAACTATTATTACTATTTATGTGTTTTGCTGTAATGGCATCTCTGATCGGATGCGGTAACGGCGGTAAAAGAGATGGGAATTCGGTTGCTCAGTCTTTTGATTTTGAAGATGGAAAGCTGGAGCCCTGGTATGCCAGTGACTGTACAGCAGAGATTATTTCCAAAGACGACGAACCCTATAACGTTCATGATGGAAAGTACAGTGTCAAGCTTTCCAATCGAAAATTAAGAATGAATGGACTTTATTGGGACGTAAAGGACATTGCTGAACAGGGAAGCTATGCCGTTAGCTTTTGGGCGAAGCTGGCAGAAGGAGAAAATCCCATGACTGTTTCACTGACCTGCAACATTGGCGATAGTGATGATGTCTGGTCATGGCCAACTCTGGCTCAGGGCGAAATCGTTTCCTATGAATGGCGGGAGATCAAAGGAGAAGGAACGGTTTCGTGGCTGGCTGATTTACAAAACTTTGAAATGCAAATTGCCAGACCCTACCAAGAAGGCGGCGACGAGAGCACACAGGCTTTTTATGTTGATGATATTAAGATCACTTCAACCTCTGACAGAGAACCTCAAAAAGATATCCAGGCATTAAAAGATGTGTTTAAAGATGATTTTAATGTGGGAGTTGTAACCAGTGCCGGTGTTTTGTCAGAAGACGCGGTTAAGAATTTAATCAAAAAGCATTATAATGTAATCGGTGTTGATAATGCCGGAAAAATGGACTGGGTGATGGAAGGAATTACCGGCGAAGGAGCAAAGTATTCTACGGCCGAAATGACCTTTAAGGAACTAGATGTTGTAGCGGAATTTGCCAAGAAAAATAAAATGAAAATGCGGCTCCATGGTTATCTGTATCCACATCTGACCCCAGATGCTTTTTTTGAAGATGATAACGGAAATGAAGTATCGGCAGATGTTTTGAAGGAAAGAATACGGGATTACATATTCAAATATACCGAGCACATGGAAAAGAATTATCCGGGACTTGTTTACTCCTGGGATGTTTTAAATGAAATTGCTGTTGATACCACGGAAAGCGGCTGGCGGGACGGAACGGATTCCGGAGCAGTGGACCGTTTCTATACCATCATTGGCGAGGATTATCCGGTTTACGTATTTCAATGTGCCCAAGATGCCTATGATGAAATTGTTGGTACCAAACGTGAGCATCCGCTGTTTTGTCTCAACGATTACGGACAGGATCAACAAGCTAAGAAACGGGATCTATTTTATGATCGGGTAAAAACCTTGCTGGATAAGGGGGCACCGATTACCAGTGTTGCTATTCAGGCGCATTCTTCATTGGATACACCAAAAGCCGATACGCTTGATTCAGCAATTAAATTATATGCGTCCTTAGGTCTTAAGGTTGAAATTGCGGAGTTGGATATGCAGTGTTATGATCTGGCGGATAATACTACCGCATATAATAACGGAATCGCCAGAGAAGCGGAGATTCGTCAGGCATATCAATACAAAATGATGGTTGATGTGATTCGGGATAATAAAGACAGCATTGCCGGATTGACATTCTGGAATGTGAGTGATGACATTAGCTGGTTAGACACACCCTATCGAAAGGCTTATCCAACCCTTTTTGACAGTGCATTACAGGCAAAAGAAGCCTATTATGCGATAACCGGTACAAGAGAAATCCCGGTACTGGTGAAAAACGGTAAGGCAATGATGGAAACCTGTGTGCCGGATGGTCAGGTGGAAGGAACCTGGGCACAAATTGCGTCAAATAAGCTTTCGGATGAAAGCAAGGGAAGCTTCAAGGCATTTTGGGATTTACGTGATTTAAGTCTTCTGTGCTATATTGACGATAAAACGGCAACGGCGATTGATATTTATATTGACCCCCAAGGGGAATCTACCATTGAATTATCCGATAAGCTGAAAAAGATTACCATCAATATGGACGGAACTGTTGCCGGCGATACCGAAGGCGTTCAGGCAGCTGTGGTTCCTACCGAAAAGGGTTTTTTAGTAGAAGCATTATTGCCTATCGGGGCAATGAAAAACTACGATGAATCAATTTTATTTGATCTGATTGTAAATACACCGGAAGAGAAGATTGCCTGGTCGGATACTTCCCTGCAGCAGGAAACCACTATGGTTCACTGCAATTTGTTAAAGGCTCCAAGCTAGCTTTTGCAGTTTACGGAACACCGGAAATTGACGGTGAGATCGATGCAGTATGGGAAAATGTTCCGGCAGTAGAACCGGGAATTGTAGTTGGTGATATGCAAGGTACCACTGGTGAGTTTAAGGCGATGTGGGATGACACTCATTTTTATCTCTTAGCAGTAGTAAAGGATCAGGTTTTAAATGATGCAGCGGCCCTGACCGTTGCTCATGAACAGGACAGCATTGAGTTATTCTTAGACGAAAATAATGCAAAAACCTCACAATATGATCCGGACGATGGACAATACCGTATCAGCTTCGCCAATACACAGACCATCAACGGTGGCAGGGATTTAGATTTATCCTGCATGACTTCCGCAGCAAAAGTAACAGACGATGGTTATATCGTTGAACTACGGGTTGCGTTCGCGGGCGATTATCATGAGAGTGGTGTAATTATGGGATATGACATTCAGATTAATAATGCGGATGACTCCGGCAGCAGAACGGGAACGGCGAACTGGAGCAACGAGCTGAATGATGGCTGGAATCGGACGGATCATTATGGGCTGATTAAATTAGTTGAAACCATGGAGTAAATCAAAGAAAGGGGCGCATTTGCGCCCCTAATACAAGGAGACTAAAAAAAGGAAGTTCTTGTTCAACAAGCTTGCTATAGAAATAAGGGAGAAAAATTATGAGTTATCCGCAAATATTATATTGGAAATGGGATAGTAGTATTTTTGAAGGTGATAATTTAGAAACAAAAATTGTTGATATTTTAAACAGGGGCACTGCTTTTTCCATGCTGTATGTGAGTTTTCACTGGATGAATAAGCAATTTACGGATCGGGAGTTAAAGGATGCCATTTCTTACTGTTGTAAAAAAATGCATCAAAATGGAAAAAAATTAATGCTGGATATTGATGTGAGAAATGAAGGCATTGAATTTGAAAAACACTTTCCCGGTAAGCTGTCAGGGAATTTAGAATTAGTTGAAATTGCTCTGGACGAAGAAGGCCGGGGAATGGTTATAATGCCGACGAGAAAAGTTGACCGCTGGATTAATGAAAAGATGGTTATTCCCAGTGGAGTTGTCAATGGCTGGGCCTTTCATAAAACGGGTGAGTTTGAATTTGAAGAAGAGTCTTTAACTATCTTAAAGGATAAAATCAAGCTGAATGAAACCGAAGAAGCTCTGGAAATTGTCATTGAGGCAGGAGCAGAGCAGGGAAATAAGACCTGTGTGCTTTTTCCTTATACGTCTCATGTGATACCAGATTTATTTTGCGATGAAATGTACGAATATTTTGATGAAATGATGCGTTTCGTCAGTGATATCCCATTAGATGGAATCAGTACAGACGAATGGGGAGAATCACCGATTATCAATGTAGATGAAAACGGTCTGTTTTTAAAATATTTTCCTTACTCAAAGAGTTTCGATGATCTTTATTCCAGAAGATATGAAAGCTCTTTAACAGACGACCTGCTTTACCTGAAATATGACAGTAACAATGGGAAAAACAAACGAATTGTGGTAATCAACAACTATCTGGATGCATTACGTGATAAAATGATTGAAAATGAAGCCTTTATTTATCAAAAAGGGAAGGAATATTTCGGTAAGGACACCTTTATCGGCGCTCATCCTACCTGGTGGGGAAGCAATGAGTGCTTTCATATAGAAGCACTTTATAACGGACTTGACTGGTGGGGAGTAAAGAGAGATTATGCCCAGACTGATGAGATGGTAATAATACCGATTCGAATGGCCCTGGCTCATAAATGGGGTGGAAATGTCTGGTATAATATGTTTTATTCCGGAGGCACAGAGCGACTGGACACCTATATTGAAGAAACCTGGAACAACGCACGTTTCGGTGGAAGGACCCATCAATTGGGCTATGAATGCCCCAATGAACCCGGTGTATTGCCATTTCGCCGGGAAGGTTTTGAAGCCATCAATGAAATGGAAGGTGAAATCAGGAAGATTAACCAATTCCAAAAATCACAGCCTGATGCAAGGGTTCTGGTAGTATTTGGAATGGAAGCGGTAACCAACTGGTCCAACTATATGCCAAAGGACGAAGGAATGTTTTGTTTTCGCAATGAACATGACGGAATGAAGCGGATGTTAGCTACCACACAGGGGATATTTGAAACTGGATACTTATGCGATTTGATTCCCAGCACAGAGCTGTTGTGCGAGCAGATGAAAATCGGGAAACAGCAAGTAACATATGGAACCCAAAGCTATGATTTTGTTGTTGTACTAGCACCGGAATTTATGGATCGGAAAGCTTTTGGTCAATTGAAACGAATCAAAGAGAGTAGTATTCCTCTTTTGGTATCAGGTAGCCTCCATTATTGGCGGGATGGCAGGGATGCCGGAGAAGAGTTCCGGGAATTTGCAGGAGCCCTTTCTTACTATTTCCAATCGGGAACGGATTCTGAAACGATTGCACAAATATTGGCAGAAAATAAAGTGGCTAAAAATACACATGGCAGAGGGACAGTTTATCAAGATGGCTCCATCCTGTTTGCAGCAGAAGGAAAGAAAACAAAAGGAAATATCCTGATGATAGAGGAAACAGTAGCGAATCATCAAATCAGCTTTAAGGGAGAGGATTTCCTGGGAATCCGCTGGCTGGAAGACGGCGAAGTGGAATATATTTGCGGAAAGAAAGAGTCCTTATCTATTGATGGACAGATATACTAAACATTTTAGTGGTAATGTACGAATAAAATCATAGGGAGGATTTATCAATGTCAAAATGGCTGAACAATGCAGTATTTTATGAAATTTACCCACAATCGTTTTGTGATTCCAATGGAGATGGAATCGGAGATATTCAGGGAATCATCTCAAAGCTGGATTATATACGTGACTTGGGGTTTAATGCAATATGGCTTAACCCATGTTTTGAATCACCTTTTGCAGATGCTGGATATGATGTGGCAGACTATAAAAAGGTTGCGCCCAGATATGGCACCAATGATGATTTGATAGAGCTCTTTGAGCAGACACATAAGAAAGATATGCATATCCTGCTGGATTTAGTCCCTGGGCACACTTCTATCGAACACGAGTGGTTCAAGAAGTCGATGAAAGCGGAAAAAAATGAATATACCGATCGTTATGTCTGGACGGACAGTGTTTGGGAGGAGCCGGAAGGAATGGGGTGCATCAGAGGAATTTCGGATCGTCATGGGTCTTGCGCGGTCAATTTCTTTTCAACCCAGCCGGCATTAAACTATGGTTTTTACAAGCCGTCCAAGCCATGGCAGATGTCGATGGATGAGGAAGGACCAAAGGCGACGTTAGAGGCACTTAAGGATATTATGCGTTTTTGGCTTAATAACGGTTGCGATGGATTCCGCGTCGATATGGCTGGTTCCCTTGTCAAGGCAGATGAAGAAGGAAAGGGAATTATCAGGCTGTGGCAAAATGTTCGGGATTTTTTAGATCGTGAGTTTCCGGAAGCAGCAATGGTTTCGGAATGGGGTGAACCGGATATGTCCTTACAGGGTGGTTTTCATATGGACTTTTTACTTCACTTTGGACCGTCTCACTACAATGATTTATTCCGTTGTGAGGAACCGTTTTTTTCAAGCAGAGGAAAAGGTGATATTTCAAAATTTGTAGAAAAATATTTGGACAATTATGAAAAATCAGAACGAAAAGGACTTATATGTATTCCTTCGGGAAATCATGATATGGATAGGCTGGCTCGCCATTTGCATCAGGACGAACTTAAAATTGCACATGCATTCTTACTCTCCATGCCGGGCGCACCTTTCATTTATTATGGCGATGAGATTGGAATGAATTATGTTGAGGGATTAACTTCGGTAGAAGGCGGATATAATCGAACCGGTTCACGGTCACCGATGCTTTGGGATGATAGTAAAAACGCCGGATTCAGTACAGCGGACAGCGATAAGCTATATATAAAACAAGATGATTCCCCGGATCGGGCAACCGCTGAGAGCCAGATGAAAGAGGATGGTTCTTTGCTGAACGAAATCAAAAAGCTGATTACCATCAGGAAAGAACATCCGGCACTGCTTAGTAAGGGTGAAATCGAGTTTTTATCCAGTGGTGATTATCCTCTTGTTTATCTGAGAAAAAGCGAAGATGAAACAATTCTGGTGGTGATAAATCCGGCAGACCGCAAAGTTTCTATTGCGTTTGATAAGGCTCCGAAATCGGTCATCTATTCTTTCGGTGAGCTGGCTGAATTTGCGGCTGGAAAAGTTGAGGCAGGACCTTGCTCGGCTGGGTTCTATGAAATTGATTTAGAGGATTGATAAGGAGAGTTGGATGATTTATAAAGGAATTGAATTGTATAATATCAGTGAACTGGTAATGGAAGAAGAAACAAAGCAAATAATAGGCTGCCGTATTCCGGATGTGGTGAGGCGGGAACTAAATCAACTGGCGCAAATAATAGCTTTTAACAATGCAGCCTGTGAGCTTCGATTTAATCTGGTCGGGGAGTCTGCCAAAATAACGCTGTCTCTTACCAATCCCCAGGATTATCCGTTAGGGGCTGCCATGGCAGAAATTTATCACGGCTCATTTGCAGAACCGGATCCGGTTTATATCACTTCGGACCCATCCGAAGTGATCATTAAAAAGCATGAAAAAATAGAAATACTGAAACAGATTGAAAAGGAGGAAAACCTTCCTTTTGATTCGGAACTCATTCGGATAATCCTGCCATATAGTGCCAGAATTAAGATTGTAGATATTGAAGGCGAAGTGGCATTACCAAGAGCAGAACAGACACCTGGGCAGAAGATGCTGATGTATGGTTCTTCCATTACCCATGGCTCCTGTGCCATTCACCCCACGGGTACTTATGCTATGAAAACGGCTGCCAAGCTGGGAGTTGATTTGATTAATTTGGGTTCACAGGGAAGTGCCTTGCTGGAAGGAGCGATGGCAGATTACATTGCAGATAGAACGGATTGGGACTTTGCCTTTTTGGAACTAGGCATCAATGTCATTTGGGATATTGTGAAAGCTGAACATACTCCGGTTGAGGTTTTTGCAGAACGGCTGAAGTATTTTCTGACAAGGATTGCCCAAAGCAATCCGGATAAATGGATTTTCTGCACCGATATTTATACCAATGATTCTGACTATCGAGAAGATGATGAAATGACCGAAAAATATCGGAAAGCGGTGAAAAAACAGGTGGCAGATTTGAAACTGCCCAAGCTGGTGCATCTTCCGGGAAGAACGTTACTGCCAAGCGGGAAAGGGCTTTCCACGGATCTGATTCATCCATCAATAGAAGGGATGGATATTATCGCCACTAATTTGTTCAGGCAGATAGAAGAGAGAATCAGAAGTTAGTGTAAAAAAAGAACCTTTCCTTTTGCAGAAAGGTTCTTTTTTATTAATTGGATTCTTTGGTTTTATAGGTAATGTTCTTGACCTTATTGGTAAACAACCACATATCTTCATTGTTTAAAATGACTTTGTCACCAATTCTGAAATTGATAAAAAAAACATTTTCAATGGGATTGTCGTCTGTTTTGGCACCCAATAAGGAATGCGTATATCCCTGATTAAATTTTTGCAAATGAATGTAAATGTCTTTAAACGTAATATTACGAATAGAACCAAGTGTTTTATCTTTATTCCATTGCGGCGAATTTTCCAAACGAAAATCGACAATACGGTCAAAACAATGCTCTACCCGGATATTTTGGTAGGTAATATCCGAGATAATGGCACGATCGCCATTATGAATACTGAAAGCAGCACCAAAACCATGCACGGCAATGATGTCAATGTTTTCAAAGATAACATTTTGAACATGATGCGTACGAAGCTCAAAACCGATTTCCAATGCATTGCCGGCATTGCTTTCATTGTTGTATATCACACAATTTTGGGCACGTATATCTTCTACATCCCCTTCCCAGGATAGTGTTGCATTGTGCGGTTCGGAAACGGAATTATCAAGGGATTTAATGACAATAGAGTCATCATTATTATAAATAAAGGAGTTTTCAATCAACACATGTTTACTGCCCACAACATCAATACCATCAGAAGAAACGCAATATCCGATTTCTTTTATATTATTTACATGAACATGGTGACAGGCACCAAAAACAAGCATCCACAAACTGGGTTCAATCAGGATAATGCCTTCAATATACAAATGTTGACAATGTTCAAAGACAACAAAGAATCTTCTTGGAATATCAGAATCGTTTTTGGATTCTATGATTCCCCTGCCCGAGATGGTTATGTGATCGGATGCGGCTGCTCTGATAATTCCCCGAACGACAGCTCCTCCTTCAATATAAATCGTTTGATTCGCTTTGGGAGTCAGCACGCCGACATCATAAAAGGCTCCGGCTTTAAAGTAGACCACATTGGGATCGTCCATAGAAGGCACATTTGTTTCTAAAGGATTGGCAAATAAAAACAATGGCATATTCTGGTCATTGCATTCAATAAAAAGATTAGATGGTTCGGTGATTTTAAAACGGACAGAATATTCATCGTGTTCAAAGGGGATGTTATAACTTAGCGGACGGATATGAACCACCTGTAACGTTCTTTTTGTTTCGACGACCACTGATAACTCACCATCAAAGGAAACACAGGCAAAATAAGCGGTGGTTGTTTTATAAACAAAAACCTCCTGATTATTAATCATTACTTTGAAACAGTCATCGGTAGGGGCGTTAGCCGGATAAGTATAATTTTTTAATATTGTTTCTTTCATAAGAATCTCCTGTCTGGTACTTTAATGGATTATGAGTTTGCTTTATTCTAATTATATTTGTCATAAAAGATATTACTACATGACAAACAAGCAAAAATCCCCCTGTAAATTCACTAATTTGTCCCCTTAAAAAAGCTGATTAATCCTCTTGCAGGGTTGAAATACTTCATTATACTTAAAGGTAATCAATAAGTATGCAATTGTGCAGGATGGTATCCTGATTTGTCGCTCGCTGAAACGAGCAGAAAGGAATTTTCTATGAAAAACGGAACCTGCTGGCTGGATACAGACAGCAATCAAATACAAGCACATGGCGGATGCATCCTGAACTATAAGGATGTGTATTACTGGTATGGCGAAAATAAGGATACCGACACCATGGAAGACGGGTTTGCACCTTTTATGGGGATGTCCTGCTATTCGTCCGCAGACCTGTTAAATTGGAAAAACGAAGGGATCGTGTTAAAACCGATTTTGACCGGGAATCATGAACTGGGCTCAGACGGTATCGGGGAGCGTCCGAAGGTTATTTATAACAAAAAAAATAATGAATTTGTTATGTTATTTCATCTGGATAATAAAAGCTACCGCTATGCCAGAATCGGTACTGCCGTGGCCAAGACTCCCACAGGACCTTTTGAATATCGGGGAAACCTGTGGCTGGATAGTGAATGCAGCCCTTGTGGAAGAGATTCCAGAGATATGTATGTTTATCAGGAAGAAGATGGCACGGCATACATCATCGCCAGCTCCGATTTTAACAGTTCAACCGTCATTTGTAAGCTGGACGATAGCTACACCGGGTTAACCGGTGAAATGAAAACGATCTTTGTGGAGCAATATCGGGAAGCACAGGTATTGATTAAAGAAAAAGGACGATACTATATGTTTTCCTCCGGCTGTACCGGATGGCTGCCTAATTCCATGCTTTATGGGATATCCAGGCAAGTAATGGGAACCTGGCGGCTGGTTGATAATCCCTGCAGCGGGGCAAATTACCGCCAGACTTTTTTTGGTCAAAGCGCCAATGCATTTCAATTAAAGGAACAATGGTATCTGATGTTAGATCATTGGAAACCGGAGGATTTGCGCAGTTCCGGTTATAGTTTTTTACCCATCAGAATTGATGCGGAATATGTGGAAATCCCTTGGACGGAAGAGTTTAACGGAGAAAGAGGTAATCATGGTTTATAAAAATATGGAAATACATAATTGCTACGATATTGTTACCGATCCCTATAGCGGACTGGAAAAGACTGTCCGGGTGCCGGAGGAGGTAAGAACCAATTTAAGTCCCATTGGCCGGCAATTATATCGTTAAAAATGAAAATAAGGGAGGGACTGTATGTTTGATTGTAAACAACTGGAAAATGGCGGCGGCGGATATATAACCGGTTTGCTTTCCGATCCCCATAATAAAGATGTCTTATATGCTCGCTGTGATGTTGGCGGCGTTTATAAAAGTATGGACGGCGGCAAAAGTTTTACCGCCAAGAATAAAGGCATGACCCATCCGGCGCAGCACTGTGTGGAAAGCTTTGCACTAAGCCCCCACGACAGCCGGATATTGTTCCGCTGCTCCGGTGAGGCAGCCAATCACCATTCTTTCGGTTTTATCCATCGCAGCAAGGATGGTGGAGAAAGCTGGGAGCTGCTCACCGAACAACTGGACTACATCGGGAATGGTGAGACAAGAAACTGTGGAGAAATGATTCAGGTAGACCCATTTCACCCCCATCGGGTGGTTGCGGCCAGTGACACCAGAGGAATTTTTGTTTCGGAGGATATGGGCGAAACCTGGAATTTTAGCGGATTAAAAGGAGAACCGTTAAAGGCGGTCTGCTTTCACCCGGAAAAAGAAAATGTGGTGTATGCCGGAACCCTGGATATGGTTCTTCACGAAGACTATCTTTACCCAGGAAAGGGGTATCGGGAGAAAAAAGAAGGAAAGCTGTATCGCTCCCTGGATGGCGGAAAAACATTTGAGCTGCTGTTTACATCCCATCAAATCTCCTTCGCCGATTTAACCATAAAGGATGGTAAAATCCTTGCCGCCGGCGGATTACATGGGGTATTTATAAGTGAGGATGAAGGAAAAAGCTTTCGCCGGACAGGTAAAGGGCTGCCGGAGGCATCTTATGCCAATGTTTGTTTTGATATCCATCGAAAAGGCCGGGTTTATATCAGTGTAAAGAGGGAGGTAAGCGATGATCATGTGCCAGTGATTCCGCTGTATGTTTCAGACAATTACGGTGAGGATTTCGTCTTGCTCCACGCCTATACAGCTGATTGCTTTTCTGATTATCCGGAGGATTTTGCCGATACCAGACCAATCGGCTGGCAAATTGCCGCCTTTATCCCGGATGCGTTTGAAAAGAACCGGCTGTTCATGAGTAACTGGTTTGGTGTTTCCACCAGTGAAGATGGGGGCAGAACCTGGAGCGGAAATCATTTTAAAGGAATTGAAAATGTCTGCATGGAAGCGATTACCCGCAGAAAAGGCGAGGAAGCTTCGGTGTTTGTGACGCTGGCAGACAAGCAGATGCTGGTCAGCCATGATGATGGGGAACATTTTGAGCCGGTGCAGACTGCCTATCTTCCGCGAAATTATTATTGCTCCAAGGCAGTGGTGGCTTCGGCTTTTGACCATCATTTTGTGCTGTATGGCGGTCACAATAACCATAATATTGCGGCGGCACTGTTTTGCAGCCGGGACAATGGCAAAACAGCAGAATGTCTGTGGGAATTGGAAGAAGGGCTGGATATCCAGGGGCTGAAAGAAGATCCCTTCCACCCGGGCTGGTTTTATTTGTATATTGACGGAGAACTGGTCAAAGGAGCCGGCTTTTACAGCACCAAAGACTGGGGAAAAACCTGGGCGAAGGGTGGTAATCCATTCCCTGACTATATAAACCGCGTTCCCCTGCAAAAAGAATTGATTGAAAATGAAGTACTGGCAGTTACCTGGTATCAGACGAAAAATGCAACCGGCTGCAACAAATTACTCAAGGTATCGCCGAAAAAAGAAGGGCGCATCTACCTGGGTGAGTGGACCGAAGGGATTTTCTGTTCCGAGGACTTCGGGGCAAGCTGGAAACAGGTGGGCGGCGGACTGCCCCTGCGTAAAAATTACCGGACGATTTTAAATGTAATTGAGACGGATGAAGAAAATGCAGACATCTTATATGCCGGACTGGTGGGGGAAGGTCTTTGGAAAACCACAGACAATGGCTTACACTGGGAGCAGCTTCTTGATCAGGAGGGCACCAATATTTCCGATTTGGCCATTAACGGCAGCGAAATATTTGCAGCGGCCGAATCCATGCGGGTTAATCCCTGCCAGGCAGCTATTTATCATAGCACCGACAGCGGCGTAACCTGGGAGAACATTTATGATGGCAGTAAGGGGTGTATCCGTATAAAAGGAATCAGCTTTAACCCCGGCAGTAAAAGATTAATTGCAATTACCTGCGGCAACGGAGCATTTTCCTTTCAGCTCAAGGGAGAAAGAATGAACGAAAAGGATCATTTAATAATTTCAGAAAATAAAAGGTATCTTACAAAAAAGGGTGACACACCGTTTTTCTGGTTGGGTGACACAGCATGGGAGCTGTTTCACCGCCTCACCAAAGAAGAGGCCGAAGAGTTTTTATCCATCCGTAAGGAGCAGGGCTTCAATGTCATTCAGGCAGTGGTGCTGGCCGAAGATAATGGTCTGGTAGTTCCCAATGCTTATGGCCGAGTGCCTTTATTAAAAAGCGAAGATGGCATCTTTGACCCTCTTAAATGGGATGAGGAAGGTGATTACAGTTATTGGGATCATGTGGATTATATTATTTCACTGGCAGAATCAATGGGAATTTATATTGCGCTGCTGCCAACCTGGGGTGATAAGTATTCACTAAAATGGGGTGTGGGACCGGAGATTTTTTCCGGTGAAAGTGCAGAAGAATTCGGGCGAAGAATAGCCCAAAGAATGAACCGGTTTCATAATATTATCTGGGTTGTAGGAGGTGACCGGAATCCGGAAAACCGAACCCATTTTGAGGTGATTGTCAAAATGGCAGAGGGAATCAGGCAGGAAGATCGGAATCAAAATCTGATGACCTTTCACCCACAGGGTGGTTTTTCCTCTTCGACGGCCTTTCATGCAGAGAGCTGGTTGGACTTCAATATGATTCAATCCGGACATATGGAACTAAATGGGAAGAATTACCTGATGGTGGAAAAAGATTATCAGCTGCAGCCAGCCAAGCCAACTCTTGACGGTGAACCAAGATATGAAGATCATCCCATCAACTTCAATATCACCAATGGCTATTTTGACCAGGCGGATATCCGCCAGGCAGCTTATTGGAGTGTTTTCTCCGGCAGCTTTGGGCACACCTATGGACATCACAGCGTTTGGCATATGTGTACCGGAGAGGAAGCAACCGGGTATTTTATCAGTGACTGGAAGACTGCCATGACTCGCCCGGGAGGAAAGCAGATGGGCTTTTTGCGTTGGCTGATGGAACAAAATGACTTTATTCAGGGTAAACCGGCGCAGGAATTGATTGAGATGAATTATGAGGGAGCAAATTATATGACCGCTTTTATGGGGAAGGATTTTGCCCTGGTTTATAGCCCCAATGGCTTGCCCATTCATATTAGAAAAGATATGCTGAAGGGAAAGGAATTGACTGCCCAGTGGTTTAGTCCCCGGAATGGAAAGGTAACGACTTGTACCGATGAGGAAGAGTACTATCCACCGACACAGGGAAGAAATGAGGACTGGGTGCTTTGGCTGAGGTGGAATCAGCGTAAACTTTCGGATAATTAAGGAGAGAAAAACGATGAATCAGGAGCAGTTTTCAACACGATTTCCGCTGGGAACTCATATTTGCCGGGAGCCCATGCCATCCATGAGAGAAATGAAGCATGACATGGAGGTTATGAAGGAAAAAGGATTCAATTTCATTAAGCTTCAGGAACATTGGCAGCTTGATGAGCCCCGGGAAGGGCAATATAATTTTTCCAAATACCATGAATTGATTGAGCATGCTCAAATGCTTGACATGGGTATCTATCTGGGAATAACCTGCGAGCAGGCACCAAATTGGCTTTACGAAAAATATCCCGATTGCCGGCGAGAGTTACATGATGGGCGGAAAGCGGCTTTCCAGGCACAATCAACCCTTCATGCGGACGGCAAACCGGGACCATGCTTTGACCACCCGGGGGCAATGGCAGCCCAGCTTAAATTTATGGAAGCATTGATAACAGAACTAAGTGTTCACGAAAATATTGTGGTATGGAATGTCTGGCAGGAAATCGGATATTGGCCGGAGATGCTGGTCAACGGCCGCATCTGCTATTGTGAAAATACCATACGGGTATACCGGGAATGGCTGACAGAAATTTATAACCAGGACATTAATTCATTAAACACCCATTGGAATGTAAATTATCCTTCATTTGAGGATATTGTACCGGATCGGTGTGAGCGGCCGGTATGTATTCCCCAAACCTACTACTATAAATATTTTATTGATCATATTCATACCGGCAGGAATTTAAAAGCTCGCTATCAGGCAATCGTGGCAAATGATCCGTTAAAACGTCCTGTTTTTGCCCATAAAGGCGGACCGGAAATTGGCTCGGGAGTGGACTGGACTTATGCCGGATGTGTAGATTTCCTGGGAAGTTCTAATTATCCTGCATGGGGGTGCGGTCACTCATGGGACGACCATCGTCAGAAAAAACGGTTGGAACGTCACGATGCCCTTTTAACCGAAATGTGGGACGGCCTGGCTTTTAAAATGGATTATATCCGCTGCGCCAACAGAGAAAAGGCTCCTATCTGGGCAGCGGAATTTCAGGGAGGCCCCATCAGTACTGATTTTCATCTGGGCCGAACCCCTTCGGCAGCTGATATGCGCCGGTGGATGCTCACGACCCTTGGAGCAGGGGCAACCGCCATTGCCTTTTGGGTAACCAGGGCCGAAATCATGGCACCGGAAACCAACGGATTTTCGCTGCTGGACAGTGAAGGAGATACCACAGAGCGCTTAGAGGAAATTGCTGAAATCGGTGTCCGGCTGCAGACCTATGCAAAGCTTTTTCATACCAATAATAAGCCCCAGGCAAAGATAGGCATTTTAATTAATGAATGGAACTATCAGTTATTAAGAACTATGCCTTTTGCACCGGAAGCTTATATTTACGATTTGCGCGGATGGTATAAGGCCTTGTGGGATATGGGAATCCCATGTGACTTTGTGGAAAGCTCCCGGCTTAAGGAAGAACGGACAAAGAATTATAAGCTGCTGCTTGCCCCCATGCCGCTGTCCATGTCCCATCAGGTGGCCAGGGATTTGTTTGATTATGCTTCTAATGGCGGAGCGGTTGTGCTGGAAGGTGGCTGCGGCCGCTTGAATGAAGTTGCTATGGCGGTCAGAGGGCAAATGAACAGTGAAATAAAAGAAGCGCTGCAGGTAAAGGTAGACCGTTTTGCATTGGTAAGAGAGCCGGCAGAAGAGGACCGCTGGAGTCAGGAAGAACGTACATGGGGGGAATACGAAGAAGCCGGCTTTACGCAGGGAACGGGAATTCTCAAAGGCACTTCTATAAAAGCCAATGTGTTCATTGAAACCTATCAGTGTGCACCGGAAGACGTCTGTCTGACCTGGCAGGGAAATCCCTGTGGCATCGTGAAGGAGATCGGTAAAGGGAAAATGTGGCTTTTGGGGACTTGTGTGGGACCGAATGCAACGGCTTACAAGGAAGAAGTTTCCCTGTCAGGAATAAAACAAATCTTGAATAACAATGGAATATTCTCTTCTCATGTGGGAAGACTGCTGATCCAAAAGCGGATTTTAAGTGAACAGGAAGCATGGTTCTTCACCAATCCCACAACAGAAAGAGTTACAGAGGAAGTGGTACTGCCTGAGGGGTTTACGTCGGCAAAGACTTTGCTGGAAGGAGAACTTTTGATAAAAGAAGGGAAAATAAACGTTTCAGTGGAATCTCTGGACGTGAGTGTTGTTGTTTTAGAACGGTAGACGGAGGCAATCGGGATGTCAGATAGATTATTGATAATTCATATGGATGACATTGGACTTACCTACGCCGCCAATGAAGCAGCCAAAGAGCTGTTTTTAGAAGGAGCAGCTACTAGTGCCAGTATTATGGTGCCCTGCTCATACGCATTGGAATTCATTCGGTGGTCAAAAGAAAATCCCCAGTATGACATGGGGATTCACAGTACCGTAACCAGTGAATGGGAAAAAATCAAATGGCGTCCCCTCAGCAGTGCGGGGAGCGTTATCAGTTTGGTTGGAAAAGGTGGATTCATGGTGTCAGGCCAAAACGGCGAAATGGCATTGATATCAGCAGCGGATTATAAAGAGGAAGCCAGACGACAAATCGAAACAGCCAAAGAATTAGGTTTAGAAATCACTCATTTAGATAATCATATGTGGCCGGTATTGGGAAGAGAGGATATTTTAGACGCCTATCTGGAACTGGCTGCTGATTACGGACTGATTCCCAATCTCCCGTCGTTTGGATGGTTCAGCGAAGAAAAGAAAGCGAAAATTACGGCACACAATTTTCATATAAGTGACAGCGATTTTACCATTGGTGAATCCCAAGATGGTTTTTACAGACAACTTGCTGAATTAAAAGAAGGCCTCAATGTATTAACTGTTCATCCGGTATTGGATACACGCGAAGTGCGGTCATTCCTCTCCGGTTATGAAGCGCGTGTCCGGGAGTACGAAATTCTGCTAGACCCTGAAACAAAAAAGCAGATTAAAAAGAATGGGATACGATTAGTATCTTGGGGAGACTTAAACAAAGTTTCCTATTAAATAACAAAAATATATTATTTTTATATAAAAAACATTTAAAAGGAGAAAGACATGAGAACAAAAAGAGCATTTTTAGTGGAACCAAAAAAATTTGAAGTAAGAGAAGTGGATATTGCACCGGAAAAGGATCAGTTAATGGTTAAGATTACGGCTTGTGGTTTGTGCAACTGGGAATTAAATCACTGGTCAGGACTCATTGGAGAATATCCGCAGTCGGTAGGGCATGAATGGGCCGGTGAAGTTGTGGAAATGGGAAGCAAGTGTGAAGGCTTTCAAATTGGTGATAAGGTTACGATCCTGCCGGACAGCTTAACGGGATTTTCCGAATATGCCTGTGTTGGCTATAAAAATGCCTTCAAGCTGAATGCTGATGCAGACTGCCGCTACACCCTGGGCGAGCCATTAAAATGTATTACGACGGTTCTTAGAGGAACCAAAGCAGAATTTGGTGATTATGGTGTCATAGTCGGCTGTGGTCCCATGGGACTGTGGTGTGTTCAGGGTCTTGCCGGAAATTTTCTTGGCGGTCTAATTGCTGTTGATGTGGATCCGGCGAAACTTGAGCTGGCAAAGAAATTCGGAGCAACCCATACCATTAATTCGAAAGAACAAAATGCGGTAGAAGAAATCAATAAAATAACCGGCGGCCATATGGCGGACTTTGTCATTGAAGGAACCGGGATTCCGATGGTACTGAATCAATGTATTCCTTACTTGAAAAATAGCGGCAGAGGAAGACTGGTATTGATGAGTTCTCACGAAAAAGCAGCAGATTCCTTTGATTTCAGAGATGCTATCGGCAAATCCATTGAATTAATTGTAGCCCATCCGGGATATTCCGTGGATCAGCTTGATGACCTGAGAAGAGCGGTGGATATGCTGAATAAAGGAATTTTTGATCTTCATGAGATGATCAGTCACACCTTTAAACTGGATGATATTCAAACTGCATTTGAAACCCTGGAACACAAACCGGCAGACTACATTAAGGGAATTGTGGTTCCTTCATAAAGCAAACAGGAGATTAGTGTGAAAAATAAATTTTCACACGCAAATTTGTGCCTGCGGCCCAAAGTTTGCAGGTATCGGAAAGGCATGGTTAATAAGATGGCATATAAAATTGGCATAATTGGAAGCGGCATGATAGCCAAACAGCATATTGACAATATCAGGAAAGACGGCCGGGGAGAGGTAATCTGGATTTGTAATACAACAGAAGCAGTACTGGAGAGAAAAAAAGAAGAGTTTCAAATACCAAAAGGAACAACGAATTATAAAGATATTCTGGCAGACAGTGAAGTGGATGCAGTGATTATCGCTACACCGCCTTTTAACCATGGAGCAATTATGAAGGATGCTCTGCAGGCCGAGAAACATATTCTGATTGAAAAACCGGTCTGTATTAATGAAAAGGAATTGTCAGAGATCCTGGAAGAGGCAAAGAAACACCCCCAATTAGTTGTTTTAGAATGCTCCTGCCGTCATTCGGTGCTTCAGCCCAAATTCCGATTTATTAAAAAAATGATTGCGGAAGGGAAAATCGGTGAGGTTTATTATATCCATCATAATGCCGTAACGAGACAGAATCGCTGCGGAATCGAATACCCGGTAGCCCCCTGGTTTTTGGACAAAAGGAAGGCTGGCGGCGGTATCTTAATTGACTGGGGTGAGTACGATCTGGCTTTTCATTTGGGGATGCTCCCGCAAGAGCCGGAAATGGTGAGTTTAGATTGTTTTACCAGAAATGAACTGGATCAGGTACCATTTGACGCCCCGGTTTTTGATGTGGAAGAACATGCGGTGGCTTTTATGAAGTTTGACAATGGATTGCGTTATTACTATGAGAGAAGCTCAAATGCCCATAATGAGCAGCCCCATGAAACCAGAATCTATGGAACCAAGGGCGGTATTAAGGTAAGCTACTGCTCTTGGGAAAGTGATGAGATAGAGTATTTTTATGTGACCGATGACGGCAAAGGGAAAGCGGTCAGTGAAAAAATTACGATTGATTATTCGGAGCATGCCGGTGATGGCGAAGAGCTGATGATTCACTTTTTTGATTGTTTGGAGAAGAAAACAGAACCTTGCATGCCGTTGGAATTGGCAGCCAAACATGCCCGGATTTTATTTGCTATCTTAAATAGCGACCAGTAATTTAGAAAAGGAGCATTCGAATGAACAAAAAAATGTATATCAATATTGTTCACCGTACCGAGGTGAACTTAAGTCAGTTGGAAGCACTTAAATTCCAACAGGCAGAGTGTCAGAAAAATGGACTGAAAACAACCTTGCTCATCGGTTATCCTTCCATGCTGCAGCCGGAAATTGTTGATTATGTAAAAGCACAGGGGGAAAGAGAAGATGTGGAGTTGGGAATCAGCTTTCATGATATTACCTGTTCACCTTTAAGTGAACTGGCAGGCAGTAATGAAAGAGCTCTTTATTTACTCTATCAGGAAAATAAAACAAGAGTGGTAAAAGCGGTATTTGAAAAATTTAAAGAATTATTCGGCTTTATCCCTCATGCGGTGGCTGATTATATTCTGGACTCCTTTACCTTGAATTACATAAAAGCAGAATATCCCGGTGTGGAAGCAGCCATTACCAATTGCTTTGAAGAAGGCGTCAAAATGTTTCAGGGAAACAACCACTGGTGGTACCTGTTCAATGATGGGGGACCCTGGGGAGCCTACTACCCTTCCAGGGATGGACAGCTCATTCCGGCAAGAGACAGTGAGGATGATATCGGCATCGTTGGATTGCCTCATCTAAACCGGGATATGGTGCTTTGCCTGACCAGCCGGGACGACTATTTTGCCAGTCACCCGCTAAATGTAATGCGGGCAAAGGCAAACGATGGTTATCGCTCTCCTTATATGTTCCATTTTGTGGATCAGTGGCTGAAACAGGCGGAGTATAACGGCTTTGTTTATTACAATGTTTTCGTCAGCTTACAGTGGATCTGTGAAGGCAGTATGTTTATTGATGATATTGCCGAAGCAAGAAGGATGTATGCCCAGTCCCTGGCCTACTATAAAAAATTAATCAATGATGGCGTAATGGAATCGGTATTCATGGAAGAATTCGCTCTTTGGTACCGGGAAAATGTTCCGGTGGGGACACCGGAGGTCAACCTCTGGGACGATATCCTGTGTGGCAGCAAGCGACAGACCTTTTGGTATGTAGACCCGTACTTCAGAATGGCAATTGATATGAATCTTGGGGGAATGATCGTTGATCTGCGCCCATATGTGGGGCATTTGGATCGAAGTATGGGACCGGACAGTAAAAATTTGTGGAATGGTAATTATCCGTTTATTATGAGCTGGGAACATCGTCCGGGTTCGGAGCAGTTCTGTCTTGTGGAATACAATGGCCACAGAGCAGACATTAAAGAGCAGAGAGTGAAAGGAAAGCACCAAAGAACTGAGGACAATAAGCACCAATTGGTGGTAGATCCCATGGAATTAGAGGTGGGTGATTTAACGGTTACCCTTCAGTCTGTCTTTACCTTCATGGAGAATGGCAGCGTGGAGATCGAACGAAGGATTCTAAAGCTCTCTGATCCTTTGGCGAAGGTCCGGGTGGTAGAGTATCATAGCGGCTGCCAGGGAACAAGCGAATATCCGGAGGACATTACCGGAACGAAACTTTCTATTTCTGATGGAACAGAAACAAAAGAGATGGATTATGTATGGAAAAGCAGAAGCATTTCCATGAATCAGCCGGTATCATTAAAAGCTCAAATCCCCCAGGTTGATACACTGGTGGAGATGAAGCCGGTTTCCGGCAGTGATGAGGGCAGCATCAAAGAGGGGCATTTGTTTTTCCCCTTTTATGTTATGGAAATTGCCCGGGAAATAGGAGAAAAGGAGGCGCTTATTACATGTCTGACCATAACAAAACCATAAAACCATTTGTTTGCCCGGCGTGCTTTGCCCGGGAAATTGATGTTTTGCAAATGAGATACGATAAAAGGAACGAGGAATATTACTGTACCAAATGTACTTATGTCGGAACTCTGGAAAGTGTAGAAAAATTCTTTGCTGATTTTAAGGAGCAAAAGTATAAAGATTTACGGGTACCTCATGAGTGGGACACAATAAATGGAGGCGTATAGAAATGAGCATGGATCAGGAAGTTTTACAAATCAGCAGGGACTTATTTAAAATTGATAAGCCCTTTGCAATTACCATGTGGGAATTTTCATGGATTGAAAGAAGATGGCCGGGCGCAGGCTATGAGGACTGGGATCAGGCTTTATGTCAGCTTAAGGACAGAGGCTACGATGCTGTTCGCATTGATGCGTTTCCTCATCTTATGGCGAAAGATCCTCATAAAGAATGGCTTTTAAATCCTGTCTGGAGTACCCAGGAATGGGGCAGTCCAACCTATAATCGGATTAAGCTCTATGACGATTTCAAGGCATTTTTGGCAGCATGCAGACGGCATGGTGTGCGAGTGGCTCTGTCAACGTGGTTCCGTGTGGACAAGGATATGACGCTGATGAAAATTAAAACTCCGGAGGAACACGCCAGAATCTGGACCACGACTCTTGATTACATCCGAGAATGGGGCGAGCTTGACAATATCTTATACGTTGACCTGTGTAATGAGTATCCGCTGGATTGCTGGATCCCATTTTTTACAGAACAATACGGTGATGCGGGACGGGATTCGTTAGAAGCAAGAAAATGGATGAGGGCGGCCACAGCGGAGTTTAAAAGGAGCTATCCCCACATACCGGTGACGGTATCCTTTGTGGAACCATTTGATAATACACCGGACGATATGGATTTTCTTGATTTTCTGGAACTGCATGTATGGATGGCACAAAGCAGTGACTATTATGATAAAGTAGGTTACAATTACGAGCGCTTTGAGGATATCGGATTTCACAATATGCAGCTGCACGGCGAGAAGATCTATAAGGAAAACAAGAAATACTATGACAAATGTCTGGTGAATCAGATTGACCGGGCGGCGGATTGGTCCAGAAGAACCAAAAAGCCTCTTGTTTCCACCGAATGCTGGAGTGTGGTTGACTATAAGGATTGGCCGCTGCTGAATTGGGATTGGATTATAGAACTGAATGAAGTTGGTGTGCGGGCAGCGTCGGCCACCGGAAGATGGGCCGGCATTGCCACAAGCAATTTCTGCGGTCCGCAATTTGTCGGGATGTGGAGAGAGAAGCAGTGGCATCTTGACATGACAGAGCTGATACATGAGCAAAATTGAAAAGCAGAACAGGAGAAAATAGCATGGCATTTATGAAAAACTTTGTCTGGGGGACCGCGACCTCTTCTTTTCAGATCGAAGGCGCGGCAGGAGAAGACGGAAAAGGCTTATCTATATGGGATACCTTTTGCCAGGAGGAAGGGAGAACTTTTGACAATCATAATGGCGATACTGCCTGTGATCATTATCACCGTTACCCGGAAGACGTCGCCATCATGAAAGAAATGGGCATAAAAGCATACCGTTTTTCCTTATCCTGGCCAAGGATTTTTCCCGATGGCATCGGTGAGGTAAACGAAGCAGGAATTGACTTTTACAGCCGATTAGTTGATGAATTGCTAAAAAATGATATCGTACCGTATATAACTCTATTTCATTGGGACTATCCCAATGCACTGCATGAAAAAGGAGCCTGGCTAAATCCTGACAGTCCGAAGTGGTTTGCTGAGTATGCTAAAGTGGTAGTGGAACGTTTTGGCGATCGGGTAAAGCATTTTATGACCTTTAATGAACCACAATGCGTTGTGGGCTGCGCGTTTGAACAGACGATTCACGCTCCCGGCTTTCACCTTCCGGATCGGGAAAGACTTCTGATGGTACATCACATTTTGCTGGCCCATGGTATGGCGGTAAAGGTAATAAGGGAATGTGGTCATAGAGACATTCAGGTTGGCTTCGCGCCAACCGGCCTGATGCATTTTCCGGCAGATGGGAAGGCAGAAAATATCGAAGCAGCCAGAAAAGCCATTTTCTCTGTTCCTGAGGCACCCGATAATTGGGGATTTAGTGTCAGCTGGTGGAGCGATCCGGTTTTCTTTGGAGCATATCCTGAGGACGGTCTGGAACGTTTCAGGGAGGTGATGCCTCGTATTGGTCAGGATGATATGAAGATAATCAGTGCTCCTATTGATTTTTATGGACAGAATATCTATAATGGCGCACCGATTGAAAGCGATGGACAGGGCGGCTTCAGACGCTGTAAAAGAAAAGCCGGTTACCCCATGACGAATATTCATTGGCCGGTTACGCCGGAATCCTTGTACTGGGGCCCCAGATTTTTATATGAACGATATCAGACCCCTATTTACATTACCGAAAATGGAATGTCTGCTCATGATGTGGTTTCTTTGGACGGAAAAGTCCATGATCCCAATCGAATCGACTTTTTGAATCGTTATTTGCTGCAGTTAAGGAAAGCATCAGAAGATGGCGTTGATATCAGAGGATATTTTGAATGGTCGCTAATGGATAATTTTGAATGGTCAAACGGATATTCTCAACGCTTTGGCTTGGTTTACGTGGACTATCAGACTCAGCAGCGAATATGGAAGGATTCCGCTTATTGGTATCAAAATGTAATCCACACAAATGGAGAGTGCCTGTAAGGAGGTTTACAATGGGAATCAAGTTTTATGAAGAAGAACGGGTATTTAAACTGGACACCTGTAAAAGCAGTTATTTAATCGGGATTGCCGATGAAGAGAAATTTGTCGGACATATTTATTATGGAAAAACAATCGGGGACTGGGATTTACAGAATCTGCTGAAAATGGAGGAATATCCTTTTGCCCCATCTAAAAACAACGGTGAGCGACTGGGCTTTTATAACTTCTTTCCAATGGAGTATTCCACCCATGGAATCGGTGATTATCGGGAAAGCTGCATTGAGGTGAAAACAGTGGAAGGAACTAATGCAGCTAAGTTGACCTATAAAGCTCATGAAATTTATGACAGCAAGCCGGCCCTTTTGGGACTGCCGTCTACTTTTTCGCAGGATACATCTGTTACCACCTTGGATATTGTAACGGAAGATCAGATATTAGGCCTGGAAGTAATCCTGCGTTATTCAATATTTGCCGATTCCGAAGCAATTGTCCGCAGTGTTTTTGTGAAAAATAACAGCCGGAAGGAAATCTATTTGAATAAGGTATTGACTGCCTGTATGGATATGGATAATCGTGAGTTTGAAGTGCTGACCTTACATGGGGCATGGGCAAGAGAACGAAAGCTTCAAAGAAACCCCATCGTGTATGGAAGACAAAATGTAGCATCGGTAAAAGGCGAATCCAGTCATCAGGAAAGCCCTTTTATGGCCCTTGTAACCAAGGGAACCAACCAGACTGTCGGTGAGGTTTACGCCATGAATTTTGTCTATTCCGGTAATTTTCTCGGCCAGGTAGAGCTAAGCCAGTTTGATTCCGTGCGGATGGTAATGGGAATCCACCCCACCGATTTTTACTGGAAGCTGGAAGCCGGTCAAGGCTTTCAGGCACCGGAAGTGGTACTGGTATACTCCTCCCGGGGACTGGATGGTATGACCCACACCTTCCATGATTTATACCGCAATCATTTGATTCGGGGAAAATATAAGGATATCAGGCGGCCGGTTTTGATCAACAACTGGGAAGCAACCTATTTTGATTTTGATACCGAAAAATTATTGGCGATTGCTAAAGAAGCATCCGCTCATAGGATTGAAATGCTGGTCATGGATGACGGCTGGTTTGGCAAAAGGAATGATGACAAAAGCGGTTTGGGCGATTGGATTGTCAATGAAAATAAATTAAAAGGCGGTTTCAATCCTCTTGTCTCCGGTGTCAATGATTTGAATATGGAGTTTGGTATCTGGCTGGAGCCGGAAATGGTCTGTCCTGATTCGGATTTATACCGGGCTCACCCGGACTGGGCGATTCAAATACCCGGACGGGAAGCAACCTTGGCCAGATATCAATATGTGCTTGATTATTCCCGTCAGGAAGTATTGGAATATCTGTGGGAAAACATCAAAAAGGTTCTGCAAAGTGCCAACATTACCTACGTAAAATGGGATATGAACCGTTATCTTTGTGATTTATACAGCGCAGCCCTGCCGGCAGAGCGGCAGGGGGAATTAAGCCATCGATTTATGCTTGGTGTTTATGAACTGCAGGAACGGCTGGTAACGGAGTTTCCGCATATTCTATTAGAAAACTGCTCCAGCGGCGGCCGCTTTGATCCGGGGATGCTTTACTACAGTCCCCAGATTTGGACTTCGGATGATACGGATGGTGTGGAACGTTTGGGAATTCAAGAGGGAACGGCGCTGGTATATCCCTTATCGTCCATGGGTGCTCATATCAGTGACTGTCCTAATCATCAATTGGGAAGAAGCGTGCCATTTGAAACCCGAGGCTACATCGCTATGGCGGGAACCTTTGGCTATGAACTGGATATTACGAAAATATCGCCGGAAGAAAGGGATATGATCCCCAAACAGGTAGAAGCATATCACAAATATAGTGATCTCATTCGAAGGGGAGACTATTACCGGATTGCTTCTTATCAGGAAAATCATTTTTATGATTGCTGGCAAGTGGTTTCCAAGGACAAAGAAGAGGTACTGCTAACCTTTATCCAAGTGCTTAATCGTCCGAACTATCACGGCCGGATTATTTGTTTTAGAGGATTGGATGAGCATAAAGCTTATCAAATTTCTTATAACGGCAATGTTTATAATGGAAAAATATTAAAAGGAAGCACCTTGATGAATGCCGGTATTTTATTGGAAAATTTATATACCGATTTTGCCGGAATTCAAATTTATCTCCATGTGGTGGGAAAGCCAGATATTGTTTCATGTGATCAAAGAATGAATGTTGAAAAAATGCTCTCTATGTAGGGGAGCATTTTTGTTGACTGCGTAAAAGATAAAAGTAGAAATATTTATTTTATTATGATAAAATTTGGTTGTATTTCAAATAAACGGTTATATAGCGATTGGTGTGCAATAAGGGTAAAAAAATATGGTCAAAGTATTGTTTTTGGAGGACGAGCCGGTAATATCGGAAGTCCTTAGTGAATATATGAAATTGCAGGGATATCAGGTGCATCCGTCAGCAGATGGTGAAGCCGCAATTCAGGCATTGGAACAGGAAAGCTTCCAGATCGCGGTACTGGATATTATGGTTCCCGGAAAAAGCGGCCTGGAGGTGCTGGCACATATTCATGAAAAAGGCTTACGGATACCGGTAATTATGCTGACCGCTATCGACGAAGAGCAGACCCAGCTGCAGGCCTTTAATCTGTATGCTGATGATTATGTGATTAAGCCGGTATCACCGCTGATCCTATTAAAACGAATGGAAACGATCTTGCGTCGAAGCGGGCATACAAGTGATAACAACCGAAATATAACCGGACTTTCCGTTCAGCCGGAAGCTTATCAGGCCTTTTATGATGGAAGATCATTGGGACTGACGGTAAGTGAGTTCTTGCTGTTAGATACGTTATATCAAAAGCCGGAAAGAGTGTTTACCAGAGAGCAATTGATCCTGCGGATTTTCAATGAGGACTATATCGGCAATGACCGTATTATTGACGCTCATGTGAAAAATCTGCGTAAGAAATTACCCTTTCATTGTATTAAAACAGTAATCGGTGCCGGATATCAGTTTGACAGGGAGGGAGAGAGCAATGGGACTATCTAAAAAGACCTTGTTATACAGCACCTTTCTCTCAGTTGTAATCGTAACCTGTATGGTTGGTTATTTTATCTGGATGCTGCCTTCTCTTTATATTGATTACAGACAGGAACATAATTTTGAATTGGCAGTGCAGACCCAGAAGGCCTATATGGAGAAGCGGTCATATGCCAATCTGGAAACGGCTAATCCGATGTCTACGATCAGCATCGAAATTCCCATGCATGATAATAATATCAGCATATCTAATCAGTTTTTTAAGGCAAGTCTTAAAGTAGAAGATGAAGAATTGGTTGAGTTTTTGGATGGCCTCCGATTGGCTGTGACCAGTGGAAGTGATACGGTATGGGAAACAAAAGAGATGGACTTTTCTCTCTTTCAAAATCTTTTTTCATTTGATGACAGTTTAAGCAAAAGTAACTTTCAGCTCTATACAAATGATTATTTTGACCAGGAGAAGTTTCAGGTAGTAGGTTCGAAATTTCACGGGGTATCGGATGGCATGTTTGCATTTGAATCATCGGTTACCGATGGAGTGAATTACTACACTACTTATATGCTGGCGGGTACCGACAAGAATGATATTATTATTACCCTTGCTTTTTTGCTGACACCTCAGATGGAAGAAATCCGGCCGGTGGTCTTAAAAAGCTTGCCGATGATTATTGCTGTTTCCTTTTTAATTGTGCTGGTATTCTCACAAATTTTTTCTCGCTTTATGGTTCAGCCCATCCTGCGATTGGCGCATCACACCAGAAGTATGAAGGAAACCAGGATAACGGAGTTTCAGCCGATTCCGGTGAAGGGGAAAGACGAGATCAGTGATCTGGAAAGGGCCTGGAATGAGCTGCATCAAAAACTGGCTGAGAATTATCGCCGGTTGGAGGCAGAGAATAAACGTCAGGAAGTATTCTTAAGAGCATCCTCGCATCAATTAAAGACGCCGGTAGCCGCGGCCCTGCTTTTGACTGACGGGATGATCGATGAGGTGGGGAAATACCGTGATACGAAAACTTATCTGCCCCAATTGAAAGAGCAATTGCAATTAATGCAGAAGATGATCGAAGATATCTTAAGCCTGAACAGGCAAAGCAGTGATATGGAATGGGAGACGGTAAGCTTACCGGCATTGGTAAAAGAATGTCTGGAGCAAAGCCGCCCTTTATTAGAAAAGAATCATCTAACCGTGATTTGGGAAGGGGAGATGCCACTCATAAAGACCGATATTTCCTGTATGCAGAAAGTCATCGGGAACTTGCTGGCCAATGCCATCTGTTATACTCCGGCCGGAGAGAACATCAAAATCGTTTTTGGGGAAGATACTCTTTCAGTGATTAATTATGGTGTAAATATCGAAACTGAATTACTGCCCCATATCTTCGAACCCTTTGTAACCAGTAATTCCGGGCAAAAAGGGCGGGGACTGGGCTTGTATGTTGTTTCTTACTACAGTCAGTTCCTGGGTTGCAAGGCAGCAATCAGAAATATTCAAAATGGCGTGGAAGCAACGTTAACATTCAAATGAACTTCATACGAAATTCATATCAATCTGTTAAAGTAAAAGATGAAAAAAATATGAAAAGCGGAGGGAAGTATGTTAACAGTTAACCAATTGGAAGTAAAATACGGAAGCCAGACGGCCTTGTCCATAACCCGGGTTATTTCTGTGCAGGAGGGGGACCGGATTGGGGTAATCGGTTCTAACGGAGCCGGAAAAACCACCTTCCTGAAAGCAATTTTAGGGCTTGTGCCTTACAACGGAACCATTCATACCGATTTACAGCCGGAGGAAATGGCCGTTCATATGCAGCAGAATCATTATGTCAATACCATGTCGGTGCAATCGGTGATGGAGGCGATTCTGGATACGAAGATCAAGAACAATCCCCAGTTGCAGGAGTTGATTCGTTTTTTTGATTTTGAATCCTGTCTGCACAAAAAGTTCAGGATGCTTTCCGGCGGACAAAAGCAGCGGATGACCATTATTCTGGTGTTGATTCAGGATGCGCCGCTGGTATTCTTTGATGAAGTGACATCCGGGCTTGATTTTGAAACCCGTCAGCGGCTGATGGAAAAGCTGGTAGACTGGTATCGGGAGAAGGACACAGCCCTTCTGGTGGTATCTCATTATTATGAGGAACTGGAACAGCTGGTAAATAAGATATTGATTCTGGAAGATGGCCAGGTAGTAGATTTTGGAGAAAAGGAAGCTTTGTTTCGGAAGTATTGCGGAAAGACCATTGTTATATTGGATAATACCGAAAAAAACCGGGAATTAGTTTCGGCTTTTGCACAATTGAAAGCACCGGCGCATTTGCTTGCGGTTTCCTGCAAGGAAGCGGACGTGGAAGAGCGGCTGGTTAAGCTGCTGGGGCAAGAGGACGTTAACTATAAGCGCAGTAACTGTGATATTGAAATCATGTCGATCAATGCCAAGGCTGATTTTATACAGAGGGGAGGGCTTGCATCATGAAGAGAAAAGTTTGTTCCCTGTCATTAGTAATTTATGAAGTGAAAAATGTCTGCGGAAATCCTTTTACCATTTTTTTCAGCACGGCTTTTCCCATCTTGATGCTATTTTTATTAAGTACAACTTATATGAGTCAGATTCCGGAAGCCATCAGAGGAGACGTGATTAATCAACTTTTTATTACCATGAGTATGGTAGTACCCATGTCGATCTTTCTGATCGGCCATGGTGCCAATTATTCTCAGGAGCTGGAGAAAGATATTCCGCTGCGGATGAATTTGTTTGGATTTACTCACGCCGGAATGATGTTAGCCAAGATGATTGCCAATTTTCTGTTTTTAACAGCAGCTTTTATCTTATATGTTGTGGCAGGATGTTTGCTGGTTGATGTGCAGGCTCCCACAGGACGGGCGGCAGTAATATTTATTATAACCATATATGTTTTAGCCGCAATTTTTTTCGTAATATCCCATGCAATTGCTACACTGGTAAAGAAATTCGGTCCCACCTATGCCATTACCATGATGATGTATTTTATCTTTTTGATTCTTTGCGGAATGATGGGGATGCCCACTGAATCATTTCCTAAGGGTATCAGAATGGCTGCCGATATGCTGCCGATGACTTATGTAAGTCAGGAGTTTGGCAATTTCTGGCGAGGGGGAAGTTACAACTTCGCGCCATTCCTTCAGTCATTGCTGTTCCTGAGTGCAGTAGCAGGAATCTTGTTATTTTTCGGCCTTCGGAAAGAAAAACGGGTTATCAAATAAAAAAGGAATGCGCAAGCATTCCCTTTTTCATTATATATGATGTTCTGTATTTATGCTTTTTTACTTACTGCTTTGTAAACAAAGGCGGCTAAGGCAGCACCAACCAAAGGAGCAAGGATAAATACCCAAACACTGGATAATGCCTGTCCGCCGGCAAATAGTGCAGGACCGATACTGCGGGCCGGGTTAACACTGGTTCCGGTTAAAGGAATACCGACAATGTGAACAAAGGTCAGGGTCAAACCGATAACGATTCCGGCCACGCTGCTTTTAGCGGCATCGGAAGTGACACCTAAAATAGTAAAAACAAAGATAAAGGTCAGGATAATTTCTACGATAAGTGAACCGGCAATCCCCACAGTGGCAACACCGTTGGAACCTAAACCGCCGGTCAGGTCAGGCGCTCCGAATGCGGTCAGCATTTTTAACAATCCGGCTCCTGTAATTGCACCAAGGATTTGTGCGATAACATAACCGGCAAAATCTTTGGCATCCATTTTCTTGCTTAAGAATACCGCTAAAGAAACAGCAGGATTGATATGGCAACCGGAAATATTACCGATAACATATGCCATGGCAACAATAGAAAGGCCAAAGCACAGGGCTACCGCCAAATGTCCGCCACTGGCATCACAGCCAAGAAACATGGCACTACCGCATCCCATTAAAACCAATACAGCAGTACCGATAAATTCTGCAACATACTTTTTAATATTATTCATATATCTGCCTCCTAATAAGATTTTAGTAAATTATAACATTTTATCTGTTGTATGTAAATTGGGAAAAAGGATTGAGGATTGCAAGGTTGTAGAGTATAATAAAATAGATAAGGTTGGAGCGTTTGGAGGTGCGAAGTGGCTAAGATGACAGTATACCATGGCGAATGATCAGATTTATTTTTTGTATGCAGCTTAATAGAATATCTGGCCAGGAAAACCCAAAATCAATGTAGTGATATTGTAAAGCTGATTGGAAAAGAAGAAATTGAAAAAAAATACGACTTGGCAGATATTTATCATAGCGATAATATTGACCGGGTTTGTGATGATTTGATTGAAAAATATTGTATAAGACAAGGAAGATTTGACAATATAATTAAATGCAAAATTATAACAGCAGTTTTTATTATGAAAATCCCAGTTATATATTAGAATGCTATATGACAGAACAGATTTTATAGGCAATCAGGAGGAATAAGTGGAAGCAGCATATTTGAAGCAAGTCAGACAAGAAGCAGAACAGGTTACGAGAGAACTATTAGAGCAATCAGCTTTAAAGGAGAAGGATATTCTTGTGGTTGGCTGCTCCAGCAGCGAAGTGGCAGGAGAGCAGATTGGTACTTTTTCCAGTGCCGAGCTGGCCCAGACAGTATTTGAAGGGATATACGGAGTGCTGTCAGAAAAAGGCATTTACTTGGCAGCACAGTGTTGTGAGCACATAAACCGGGCGATTATTATTGAGCAGAAAGTAGCCGAGATGAACCGAATACCCATCGTTAATGTAGTTCCCCAGCCGAAGGCCGGCGGGTCTTTTGCAACCGCAGCACATGCGGGATTTCATAACCCGGTGGCAGTGGAGCATATTCAGGCTCAGGCCGGTATCGATATTGGTGATACGCTGATAGGAATGCATATTCAGGAGGTGGCTGTTCCGGTGCGGATATCTCATCCGAAGATAGGAAAAGCACACGTTGTTTGTGCCAGAATGCGTCCGAAATTTATTGGTGGAACCAGGGCGTTATATGATGAAAAGTTACTGTAATCTATATTAAAGAAGTGCCTAATTTTTTGAGGAATATTTGTGCAGGATTATTTTGGATTTTTGCTTGTGTCAATAGAAGGGAGATGCTATAATCAGGTTCAAAGGACAGGTGATGATATTGACGATAGACGAAAAATTTGATTTATTACTGGGTGAACTAAAGAAAATAAATAATCGTATGGACGCCATGGAAAACCGTATGGAAGCTATGGAAAACCGTATGGAAGCTATGGAAAATCGTATGGACGAATTGGAAAGTCAAACCCAAGCAGTTATGTCAAATCAATTGGAACTTTATAAGAAGATTACTCTTATAGAAAAGAGAATAGAAGTGGTTTATGATTTGGCGGTTGATAATTGGGGAAACATGGTAGAGACAAAACAACGGTTAAAAATGTTAGAAGCTTAAATAGAATTTATCAAAGCATTCCGAAAGATAGGAGTGCTTTTTAATTTATTATTGACAGATATTCCCACATTGTATACAATTATACAAGAATATTGAAAAAACAGGAGGAATGTTATGAGCAACACCAATTCACATTTTGAGGATCGTCCCGTATCCTTAAATGATAAAAACAATTTATTGCAGATAGAAGAGCACATGTATATATTGGATGATGTGGAAAAACCCAACGTTTTCCGAAACATGTTCCCTTACTCGGAGGTTCCCAAAATCCCCTTTAATGACCGGATCGTACCCCATAATATGCCCAAGGAAATCTGGATTACCGATACCACCTTTCGGGATGGGCAACAGTCCAGAGCACCATATTCCACCGAACAGATTGTAACTATTTATGATTACCTGCATAAACTGGGCGGTCCAAACGGCATGGTCCGGGCCAGTGAGTTCTTTTTATATAGTAAGAAGGACCGTGACGCAGTTTATAAATGTATGGAACGGGGCTATCAATTCCCCGAGGTAACCAGTTGGATCAGAGCCAGCAAGGAAGATTTTAAGCTGGTAAAAGAAATCGGCATGAAAGAAACCGGTATCCTGGTAAGCTGTTCCGATTATCATATTTTTATGAAACTGAAAATGACCAGAAAACAGGCACTGGAACATTATTTATGTGTTATCAGGGAGTGTCTGGAGGAAGGCATCAGTCCCCGCTGTCATCTGGAGGATATTACCAGAGCGGATATTTATGGCTTTGTGGTTCCTTTCTGTGTGGAGCTGATGAAACTGATGAAGCAATATCAGATTCCGGTAAAAATCCGTGCCTGCGATACCATGGGATATGGCGTCAACTATCCCGGCGCGGTTATTCCCCGGAGTGTACAGGGAATTATCTACGCCTTACACATTCATGCCGGAGTTCCCCATGACTTGATTGAATGGCATGGTCATAATGATTTTTATAAAGCTGTTTCCAACTCTACCACAGCATGGTTATACGGCTGTGCCGGCATCAACACCTCATTGTTTGGCATCGGAGAACGGACCGGTAATACACCCTTGGAAGCAATGGTATTTGAATATGCCCAGCTGAAGGGTGACCTTAACGGTATGGATACGACGGTGATTACCGAGCTGGCAGAATATTACGAAAAGGAAATCGGCTATGAGATTCCTCCCAGGACTCCGTTCGTGGGTAAAAACTTTAATGTTACCAGAGCCGGGATTCATGCCGACGGCTTGTTAAAGAATGAGGAAATCTACAATATATTTGATACTGAAAAATTCTTGAACCGGCCGGTGTTATGTGCCGTTTCTGATACCTCCGGATTAGCCGGTATTGCGCATTGGATTAATACTTATTATAAGCTGAAAGAGGATCGTCAGGTCGATAAGAACAGTGAACTGGTTAAGGCGGTAAAAGAATGGGTTGACACGGAATATAGCGATGGCCGTATTACCGTAATGACCGATGAAGAATTAATCGCAGTGATTGAAAAGAATTGTTGTCAGCTGGGAATTACTTTATAGTTTGGCGAAAGGGAGAATTCATATGAGCAATTATGAGTTTAATAACGAAGGATCTGATAAATATTCACTTCGGGGCAAAGTTTTTCATAAGCTCAGAGAGGATATCTTAAGCGGTCGGTATAAAGACCATGAAGAACTTAGAGAGGTTGCCATCGGTGAAGAACTGGGCGTGAGCAGAACTCCGGTAAGAGAGGCCTTTCGCCAGTTGGAGTTGGAAGGTCTGATTCAGATGATTCCCAACAAGGGAGCATATGTCACCGGTATCACGGCCAAGGATGTAAAGGACATTTATATGATCCGATCTTCCCTGGAAGGGATGTGTGCCCGTCTGGCCACCGAACAGATTACCCAGGAACAGATGGAAGAAATGGAAGAAAATATCTATCTGGCGGAATTTCATGCCGCCAAAGGCCATATGGATCAACTGGCTGAATTGGACAATCGTTTTCACCATATTTTATATGATGCCTGTCATTCCAAGATGCTTCAGCATCTGCTGCAGGATTTTCACCAGTATGTTATGCGGGTACGCCGGAAGACCCTGGCCGATACCAATCGCGGCGGAGCCTCCAACGAGGAGCACCGGCTGATTATGGAAGCGATCAAGGCAAAGAATGCATCGGAGGCTGAACGTCTGACTACCTTGCATATCAATAGTGCCTATGATAATATGGTAAAGAACGGCTTGTATGATGTTTATCGCGACGAGCAGTGAAGAAAAGAACGGAGGAAACAGGATTGGATAAGATTAAAATGACAACTCCCCTGGTGGAGATGGACGGGGATGAGATGACCAGGATTCTCTGGCAAATGATAAAGGATGAACTGCTATTGCCGTTTATTGACTTAAAGACGGAGTATTACGACCTGGGATTGGAAAACCGCAATAAAACCGATGATCAGGTAACGGTGGATTCAGCCAAAGCGACAAAGGAATACGGTGTAGCGGTTAAATGTGCAACGATTACTCCCAATGCCGCCAGAATGACCGAATACGACTTGAAAGAAATGTGGAAAAGTCCTAACGGAACCATTCGTGCCATGTTAGACGGGACAGTTTTTCGTGCTCCCATCGTTGTAAACGGCATCGATCCCATGGTGAAATGCTGGAAGGCACCCATAACTCTGGCTCGGCATGCTTATGGGGATGTGTATAAAAATACCGAAATCAAGGTTCCCGGTCCCGGCAAGGCTGAGCTGGTATATACGGCGGAAGACGGAACGGAAATCAGAGAAACCATCCATACCTTTAAAGGCCCCGGTATTTTACAGGGTATTCACAATACTGAGAAATCCATTAAAAGTTTTGCAAAGGCATGCTTTAATTATGCGCTGGATACGAAACAGGATTTGTGGTTTGCCACCAAGGATACCATCTCTAAAAAATATGATCATACCTTTAAGGATATTTTTCAAGAGGTTTATGATGCAGAATATAAGGGGAAATTTGCTGCCGCCGGCATTACTTATTTCTATACTCTGATTGATGATGCGGTAGCCCGAGTCATGCGGGATAAGGGCGGATTTATCTGGGCTTGCAAGAACTATGACGGGGACGTGATGAGTGATATGGTTTCTTCCGCATTCGGATCACTGGCCATGATGACCTCCGTATTGGTTTCACCTACCGGTGTATACGAATATGAAGCAGCTCATGGTACGGTGCAGAGACATTATTATCAGCATTTGGAGGGCAAAGAAACCTCAACCAATTCAGTGGCAACTATTTTTGCCTGGACTGGGGCATTACGCAAACGTGGTGAATTGGATGGCATCACCGAGTTGACCGAGTTTGCCGATAAGATGGAAAGGGCAACCCTTGCAACCATCGAAGCCGGGAAGATGACCAAGGATTTGGCACAGATCACAACTCTTAAAGATGTAACAGTATTGAACAGTATGGAATTTATCAAGGAAGTACGAAAGACCTACGAAGCAATATAAAACTTTTAGTTTTTTCCGGTCAGATAATACACCGCCAGTTGGGTACGATGGGAAAAACCGCCTTTTTCTAAAGCGGTACTGATATAATTTTTGACGGTGCCCTCACTGATAAAAAGCTTTTCGGCAATTTCCTTGTTGGAAAGACCTTCGGCAATCTCTCGGATAATGTCCAGCTCTCTGGCTGTAAAGCGGGCAGCATCAAAACCGGTGTGAGCATGAGAAGCGGTATTGGTAAATTGATTAAAAACTTTTTCATCCAGCACATTGACACCTTGATAGATGGATTTGATCATCTGTTTTAAGGTGTCGGGCGGATGATTTTTTATTAAGTAACCTTTTGCGCCGTTTTGCAGGGCTTTTTCCACCAGATCATAATCATCGAAGGTGGTGAGAATGAGAACCTTTCCCAGGGAACGTTTGACGATTTCGCCGGTGGCTTCGATACCGTCCATAACCGGCATTTGGATATCCATCAGAATCACATCTGCCGGATGAGTGGAAGCCAAATCAAGTGCTTCCTTACCGTTACCGGCACAGCCCACCACTTCAAATTCTTCATCCACGCCTAGGATGATCCGCATCCCGTCTCGGACAAAATCACTGTCATCAGCAATAATTACTCTTATTTTTTCCATACAATCCTCCATTTAAGCAATCATTCAAAGGGTAAAATCATGTTGATTGCAAAGCCTTTTTCCGATTCTACCGAAAGGGTACCGCCGATTTCCCGGGTTCGTTGCTTCATTCCCTGTAATCCCATGCCCTCGACTATCTGTTCACAGCCCACACCGTCATCGGTAATGTGACAGCGGACGAATTTATTCCAGATAATAATGTGAATCCGGATATTTTGGCAGTTGGCATACTTCAAAGCATTAGATACCGCTTCAAAGGTATTATCCAAAATTACTTCCCAGATTTGTTCGCTGATCAAAGCCGGACCGGTGGAAAGAGTATCTTCTAAAATAACTTCCGCATGGATATCATATTTTTCACGACAGTTTTCACAAAGGCGGTTCAGCTGCAGCAGTGCCATCCGCTTTTTGTCCGGCTTTTCCTCCCGAAGAATGGTGCGGATTTCATCCATGCTTTCCCGCAGGGTGTGGATCACCCGTTCAATGATATGGCGGCTTTCCTCCGGTTCTTTCGAAAGCAGGACCTTGCAGGCTTCCAGCTGATAAATACTGCCATTGACACTGTGCCCCAGCTTGTCATGGAGAGACTGGGAAAGCCGGGATTTTTCTTCCAGAATTTTATTTTCAAAATAAAGGCTGTTTTGCTCCAGTTCTTTTTGGCGAAGAACATCCTTGCGGCTTAGGGAACGCTTTAAAGTATCTTCCTGTTTTTCGAAGTTTTCCAGATGAGTGCGGTATTCTTTCAGAATGATATGATTTTGAATATATAAAATAATTGCAAAAAAGCAAAAAGCGATATAGATAAAGGCTTGTTCCTGATAATAAAAGGCACCTGAAAGCGGTATGAAATAAAAGAAAATGGGTGCCCCTAAAAAGGTAATCAAGTCCAGTGAAACAAGCGGAATCAGGAGAAAACAATATTGGCCGTAAAGAAAGAGCAGTACTAACAGTAACCCGGTTTCAGCCAGGAGAAAAAGGAAGCGGTATTTATCAGTCAATTCATAAATGACCGAAACAGAAAGCAGGCATGAGAGCAAAAACAGCTCCATGCCTATATGAACTGTGCTTCCCTGTTCGGAAATGACGAAGTAGGAGAGCAGTAAAAGTATCGATGAAAATTTTATAATCGGAAAAAAATATTTTTTCATCACAATCTCTTTCTGAATTATTTTTTAGCTTTAATACCAAGAAAACCTACTGATAAAATAATAGCAATAAAAGCGAAGACAATCAACAAAAAGGTGGAATAAGCACCGCCTTGGCCTAACATCACCATTTTGGAGCAGCGGATGACCCAGTGAGGCGGCATCAGTAATGCCAGGCGGTTCCACCAGATGCTGGTGGCATCCAGCGGAAAATACAATCCGGACAGCATGGCCGAAACCGTCCAGACGGCAAAGGCCAGATAACTGGAGCTTAACAGGTTATCTGCCAGTACACCGGCAATCACGCTGAGAAGGTTGAAGATGATACCGATGCCGAAGATAAAGAATAAGTAACTGCCCAGTGACAGGCCAAAGTCCACCTTGACGAACAAAGCGATGCCGATTCCCATCACCACAATCTGGATGGCTGTCGTCAGGAAGGACAGCAGCAGTTTGACCAGTCCGTAATTAGTGATACTGATATTAGTCAGCAAAATGCGGGTAAAAACCAGGTTGTGCCGTTCTTCGATAACAATGGAGCCGATAAAAACTCCGCTGAACAAAAAGGCAATACTGACGATGGCCAGAGAATAGCCCACATTGGACTGCTGATGCTGCTGTAAAGTGTTCAGATGCATTTCGTCATTCAGGCTCAGTGAAACAGATTCTTTTTCCAGTTTTCTCTCGGAAATGTTGTCTACAATAGTTTTGAATATATTCGAATCATTCTTAGCCAGCCCCTGATAAATAACCAGACTGTTCAGGACGGTATCAAGACCCTCTGCCAGCATGGGAATACGGCCGTCTTCTGATGCCTCAAACAGATAAAGCGCAGATACGGTGCTATCCATATGGATATTTTCCGCCAGGTTCGGCGGGATGTAAAGAACTGCGGCAATGGTATTACGATTGGCGAAATCGGTAGCCAACGCAGCGGCAGTATCGGCATCAGTGATGTCCGTCCGATAACGATAGAACTGATAGGAACCGGTGTTTGCCAATTGCTGCAATATAAAATCAGAAAGATAAGACTGATCGGAGTCGCTGACCATAACATTTAACTTATCATTGGTCATATTAAGCGGTGTCCGTGTACCGTTTTCCATTTCGTGAATGGAGTAATAATCCAAATCGTCCAGATTAAAAGAAGAAGAAACCTGGATGTTAAGTAAAAGAATAGAGAATAGTGGTAAAAGGATTAAAAAGCATAGATATCCTTTATTTCTTAAAAGTAATTTCATATTTACTTTAAGCATGGTTAAAAATCCGGTCATAGGGCAGAACCTTCCTTTCGATTCATAATGGGAAATCCGACAGCAATACATACCAAAAAGATCGTGCATAAGATGATCACGCAGGGCAGGGCATAATCACTGCTTCCTTTGGTAGAAAACTCCACTAAGGTGCGGTTAATATAATACTGTGGTGCCAGTCTGGCGTAGGTATCCGGAATAGTAGAGTAAATATAAGTCTGAAAGGATCCTCCCAGAAAACCGTTAACAAACATCACAATCCAGCCTACGCTGACACTGACCGCAGTATTGGAAAACAGGGTAAAAAGAATCATGCCGAAAGCGGTAGCGGCCAGAGCCAGCAGGGAGAGGATCAGAAGCGAACCCGGCCAGTTTCCCCAATGGACATCCATAAAAAAGATGCTCAGAATCATGGCGGCAGAAATTTCAATACCGATTGCCAGCAGACAGGGAACGAATTTCCCCAAATATAACTGCATTTTGGTGGCAGGTGTCATTCGCAGCCGGGCATTGATCCGGTTCTTTCGTTCACTGGGAATGACGGCGGCCAGAGAGATGCAGCCGCACCAGGTAAAATATACGATTTCAATAATGCCGTAATAGTTTCTGGCCGAAGGAACCGGGTCGGTATTCAGCTTCAGCGTAGAAAGTTTGCCTGACTGAGCGGGATTAGCCATATCGGCCAAAAGGTTTGCCGGCATTTCGGAATAAGAGAGGAGAACAGTGACTTCCTCGATCCTGGAAAACACCGAACTGAAGATACTTTCCACCATGGAAGCCTGTGCTTCCTTCCCACTTTGCTGATAAATGGTCAGGTGATTATCCTCTATAGTTACAAAAATATCAGCATTGCCGCCGGCAATCAGGGTTTCAATATCACCGCCGGGGAATTCACTTAAAGAGATATCGTTTTCCCGGCAGATATCAGAAAGCAGTTCCATGGAACCTTCGTAGCGGCAGTTTTCGGCCATCCGATAGCCCACCCGGAAGGGCTCGATGGTGTAATCCATATCCATCATGGATTCAAAAGCACCGGAGAGCAGAGCAATGGTCATAAGGGGGAGCAAGGACATGATAATGATGATCCATTTGGAACGAAGCATCAGTTTCAGGTTATTTTTGATCAATCCCATTTGTGTTATGCCCCCTCTCCGTAATCCCGCAATTTTTTGCCGGTTAAGGTCAGAAAGACCTCTTCCAGTGACATGTTGGAATCAGAATGGTCGGTAACTAACCTGACCAGTTCTTCCTTGGTTCCCAGAGCAATGATCTTGCCGTCATCCATAATCGCAATGCGGGAACAAAGGGCCTCGATTTCTTCCATATAGTGGCTGGTGTAGATTACCGTGCTGCCTTGGGCATTCACGTATTTTATTTTTTCCATAATGAAATTGCGGGACTGGGGATCGATACCCACAGTGGGTTCGTCAAAAATCAGCAGCTCCGGTTTGTGGCCGATGGCACAGGCGATATTCAGACGCCGTTTCATCCCTCCGGAAAAGTTTTTGGTAAAACCGTTCCGTTTGTCGGATAAGCCCACAAACTCAAGGGATTCATCCACGGCCTGTTTTAAAGCTTTTCCCTTTAAACCATAAAGGGAAGTAAACAGTTCTACATTTTCCCAGGCCTTCAGATTACCATGAAGAGCCAGTTCCTGAGGAATATAGCCCAATTTTTTTTTAACGGCTTTCATATTTTTGCTGACATCACAGCCGAATACTTCAATGCTTCCGGCAGTCGGCTTGACCAGTGAACAGATCATGTTCATGGTGGTACTTTTTCCTGCCCCGTTAGGACCCAGCAGACCGAAGATTTCGCCCTGTTTAATTTCCAGGGAAATATGATCTACGACAGCTTTATTGTCATATTTTTTGGTTAGTTCGTTTAAAGTTACGATGGTATTGCTCATATGGAGCCTCCTTATAATTCCTGTATTTGAAATTATCATAGCAATCCGGGTAAAATAAAAAAAGTGCCAAAAGCACTATTTAAATATGACTTTTGTCACTTTTTAATAAAACTTGATTAATTTACTCGTAACATCTGAGCATCAGGCTGGACTTGAATATATGATCATGAAATGTATTTTCAATAACGCCATCGTATTTTTCTACGATATTGTTGACACTTAGTGTGCCGATACCGTGCAGCCCCCGATTTTTTTTTCTGGATATAAAGGCGCCGCTATTCAGTTCAGGCTCGACGGCATAATCGTTTTCCAGAAAAAGCAGAAGCTGATGATCCTTGCGTCCGATTTTCAGTGATACTTTGCGCAGGGAACGGTCTTCTACCTGCTCCGCCGCCTCAAGAGCATTATCCAGCAGATTGCCTAACAGGGAGCAGAAATCAATTCGCGTAATGGTCAGGCCGCCGGAAAATCCCCCCGCAACCTGAAAATCAATATGGTTGCACAGTGCATAACGCCTCTTTTCATTAATCACTGCATTAGCAATATCATTACCCACATTCAGCATACTGTGCATTGCCATCATGTCTTCATATTCGGTAATCATGTCAACGTCCCCGTTTTCGCCTGCAAGGGCTTTAAGCTGAAGGAGATTATGCTTTAAGTCATGGCTTAGCAGCCGTATCATCCTATCGGATTCCTGTTTTTGCAGGACATATTTTTCCAGCATTTCATTTTGCATGGCGATCAGGTTCATCTCATTGAGTTTGGTGTAATAACAGCACACAAAATAAAAAGCAAAATACAAGACAAACCAAAGCAATAATAGTCCAAGCAAGGCCGCAGTGAAAAGGACAGCCTGCTGCTTGGTTTCCGGCACAACGTCAAAGATAAGCAGCATGATATAACAGGCTGAAATAAGCGAAAAAGAGATGATTGCCGCGATCCAGTACTTTGGGGGAAGATATAACCTGCCCTTTTTGATAATATGTAAAATTGTGAGATAGAGTACTGATTCCAGCGGGAGTGCGATCAGGTAAAAGAGAATCAGACCGGTTAACGTATCAAATAATGAAGGAATTGTTGAAAATACGGAAGGAATCACTTGTACAAGATTGCCGCAGAAGGTTAATACAATCAGACCGATTACGGTATTCAGAAGCTTTTCGGCAATACTTTTATCAAAAAAAATAAATGCAATAAAAACAGAAATCAAAAGTGTTAAAGGCGCACGCCATGGCGCACGTTCCTGTAATATAAATAAAATGCCAAATATTAAGCCATAAAGAAAAGATACGAGTACAAGATGAACAGGCTTAAAGTGCTTTTTTAAGCCCATGGCCTTATACCAGAAGAATACCATCAATCCTATTTCCATGCTTGTAATCAGTATCGTAATCACATACTCAATCGCAGACTCATAAAACATAGTTTATAATCGCCTCTCTAAAAATTTCATATACTTCTCTTTGATTGCCTTTTGGGTATCCCGTGTCAGTCCCAATGTAACCACCTCGCCGTCATCCATAATGAAGGCCTCCCGGGTAATGTCGGAAACACGGTTAAAATTAAGCAGATAATGGCGCAGCACAGGGTGGAAGGAATCACTTTGCAGTAATTCCTCATAAAAATGCAGCGGCTTTGTAAGCAGCTCATATTCTGAATAAATAGTTTTCAGGGTGATACGACGATTTTTTTCAATACGAAAATAAAGTATATCACTTTTTTTGACCTCTATGGTCTCAAAAACACCGGCATCCCGGTGCTTAAACTTTACCGTTTGATCATCGTTATTCTGTAACATCAATTTTTGAACAATACTTGAAACCGCTTCGTTCGTCTCGGCTTGCAGATTGTTTTTGGAAATATACCGGAAAGCGTCATATTTGTAGCCCTCCCGCGCCTGAGCCTCCAGGATGGTTGTAAATATCAAAATAAATCGGACATTTAACTGACGCAGCCTGTCCGCAGTTTGAAAACCGTCAACAACGGGCATATCAACATCCAAAAAAACTACATCAAAAATCAACCCCTGCTTTTCAACTGCTGCAATCAGCTCTTGTCCGCTGTAAAAGACAGTAATGGAGACAGGTTGCTGCAAATCGGAAAAGCTGCGGTTCAGCAGGAGTTTAAAAATGTTTAAAAATTGGAGGTCGTCATCGCAAAGAGCTATCCGAAACATATATAATATCCTTTTGTTTTTATTTCTGTTTCCCGCCGACACGGGAAAGTATAATTATGATTTATATCACAGCAATACCAATAAGTCAACGGTACTCCGGTGCAGTTTTCGTGCATAAAAATTTTTTTCACGCAAAATTTTACAACGTGCTGAAATTTTACGGTATAACGTATATATAAATTACACTGGAGGAAAAATGAAAACAAAAATCGGTAAAGTATCAAAACAAATAATAGGAGTGGCTTTGATAGCCGTAATGCTGCTTTGTTCTGTGCGGACAGAAGTTAATGCAGCCCGAAATGAGAATCCGTCTGTTATCACATGTGCTGACATAACACCGGGGGATGGGGAGGTTAAGATCACAATAACAAATGAGCAGCCGGACAAGGTATATGCTTATTCCATCTGGCCGGCTGAGCAAGCGGCTTATATCCTGTCTGTATATACAAGCAGTGGAGCAGCCTATGCTCCGGTTGAGAGCTTTGGCTCGGGCAATTATTATGAGCTGATAACAAATAATTCAGCTATTGTTCCGGCCACCAATGGAGAAGAAAAACATTTTCTTGTATTTGAGCTTGATCCTCTGGAGGTCTGTAGTCAGTGGCCTGATGGGACAGATGCATATGGATATTGGATGCAGGGTGCTCAGCATCTTTCGGCAACCCCCCAGGAAGGTTTGCCCTCTCTTCAGCCGCCAACGCCTTCCCCATCGCCAATCCCTGCTCAGGCGTCTGCTCCAATCCCGGCACAGGTGCCTGTATTGCCTCCCGAGCCGGAGAAGCTGCCGGTCAATCAGGTGGATCACAGTAACGGAATCACGTCCTTTTCCACTGTGGAGGGTATTTATAACAGCCGGAGCGTAAATGGCTGCACAATAACTACTCCCTTAACCCAACTGGAGGATGCCGTTGGGTTGACCACAGAGCAAAAAGCGGATGGTACCAGCCTGAAATACTTTATATGTGACAGCCGGCCTTCCAAAACCAAAACGCTGCTCCAGGAAACGGTGGCTGGGGACGGGTATCAACTGGCATCGGTTATCAATGTGGATCTGTATCAACTGCAAAAAGGAACGGTTACTCCCATCAGAAATACCAGTGAAGGGATTCGGATAACAATCGGAGTTCCCCCGCAGCTGCAGAAGGAAGGACGAAAGTTTTTCGTTGTCTGTTTTGACAGCCAGGGTAATAAGATCGTCATGAATAACCTGAACAATGATCCCATGAGTATTACAATTGATACCACGGTATTTGGCTTATATGCCATCTGTTATGAAGAATAAATAAATAGAAATAAAAATAAATGCGAATGGCTTCAAAAGAGCTATTCGCATTTTTCATTCTGGTACTATGCATTATACCTATAAATATTTGTTATAGAACAGCAGCTTCTTCCCATTGCTCATATAAATCAGTCAATTCACCTTCAATACCATTTTTTTCTTCCGAAAGTTTCATCAATTCCGCCACATTAGTTGCCAACTCCGGCAAGAGCATTTCTTCCTCAATCTCCGCCATCCGATTTTCCAATTCCTCGATCTGAGCCTCCAGCCGCTTCAGAGCATTTTCCTTCTTCCGGGCCTGAGCCTGTTGTTCCTTTCTGGCCATATAGTCCAACTTGGCTTCCGACTCACCTTTGTCCACTCCGGCGGCAGAAGAAGCAGAGACGGTCAAGGCAGCCATAGTTTCCTTCTTCTCCAGATAATAATCGTAATTACCAATATAATTTACAAATTGCTGTTCCGCCAGATCCAGAATCCGGGTAGCCGTCCTATTAATAAAATAGCGGTCATGGGACACATAAAGAATCGTACCGGTATACCGATTTAGGGCATCCTCAAGGATTTCCTTAGACAAAATATCCAGATGGTTGGTAGGCTCATCCAGAATCAAAAAGTTAGATTCCGAAAGCATCAACTTAGCCAGTGACACCCGGCCTCTTTCCCCGCCGCTCAAATCCTTAACCCTTTTAAACACATCATCCCCGGTAAACAGAAAAGCTGCCAATATATTACGAATTTCAGTATTAGTCATAGTCGGATAAGTATCGGAGATTTCTTCAAAAAGGGTTTTCTCCAGATGCAGCACATGATGCTCCTGATCATAGTACCCGATATGTACATTCGTACCCAAAGTAAACGAGCCATAATCAGCCGGCATAACCCCATTCAGTATTTTCAACAAAGTAGTTTTACCGGTACCGTTATCCCCGATAATCGCCACATGTTCCCCCCGCTTGATATCCAAATTAACATGATGAAACAGCGTGAGAGTACCAAAAGATTTAGACAGTTCTTCAATATGCAGTACATCATTGCCGCTGGTACAGGAAGGATGCAATTCCATATGGATATCACTCCGGATTTCCACCGGCTTATCCAGCACTTCAATCTTATCCAACATCTTTTCCCTGGATTCCGCCCGCTTAATGGACTTCTCCCGATTAAAAGACTTTAACTTGGCAATTACCTCTTCCTGATGTTTGATTTCCTGCTGCTGGTTCAGATAAGCCTTCAGCTCCGCCGTCCGCAGGTGTTCCTTCTTCACCGCATAATCAGAATAATTACCACTGAAAACAGTAGCTTTGGTATTATCTAACTCAATCACCTTATTAGCAATCCGATCCAAAAAATAACGGTCATGGGAAACAATCAGCACCGCCCCTTTATAATTCAACAGATAAGTCTCCAACCAACTAATCGAAGACATATCCAAATGGTTGGTAGGCTCATCCAGAATAATCAAATCCGGTTTCTGCAGCAGCAGCTTACCCAACGCCACCCGGGTTTTCTGACCACCCGAAAGCGTGTCCACCGCCTTCCCAAATTCATCTTCACCAAACCCCAGTCCCTTAAGAACTCCCGTCAGTTCACTTTTATAAGCATATCCCCCCGCAAACTCAAAATCATGAGTAAGTCTTGCATAAGTCTCCAGAAGCTGTTCCAACTCATTTCCTTTCGAATCTTTCATCCTTAGTTCCGCTGCCCGAATCTGCTGCTCCAACTCCACCAGCCCCAGCTTAACCGACAACAATTCCTCGTAAATCGTATTATCCTCATCCACTGCCTGGATCTGTGAAAGATACCCCAAAGTCTTCCCCTTAGACAACACCACCAGCCCCTCATCAGCCCCCAGTTCCCCTACGATAATTCTTAACAGCGTAGTCTTCCCGGCCCCATTAATCCCCACAATCGCCGCCTTATCATAATCCTCAATATGAAAACTGACACCCGCCAATATTCTCTTTTCCAAAAACGCCTTACTTATATTCTGACAAGATAACAACATAACCTTTTCATTCCCTTTTTCTTTTTGCTTTTTTCGAAAACGTAAATTGATAAACCGGGTAAGGGGATTGCAGCTGTCTGGACTTCTACGGAGAGATAGCATAAATCCTTCTGCGATTTTAGAAATTAAACAAATTTGAAACATGAGCAAAGGGTTTATGCTATCCCCCGCAGAAGCCAGACAGCTGCAATCCCCTTACCCGGTTTATCTCATAACCCAGTTTACAAGGGTGCATGGAGAATGTCAATTGACATTATTTTAACGGTCTTATATAATAAGGGAATAGAAGATTTGAGCTTTAGAATGACAGAGTGGGGTATGAATAAATGGACGTAAAAGAAATTTCACAGGCAGTAATCAGCCGCTTACCGAGATACTTCCGGTACTTAGGGGAACTGAAAGATCAGGGGATCGAGCGGATATCCTCCCAGGAACTGAGCGATATCATGAAAGTGACAGCCTCTCAGATCAGACAGGACTTTAATAACTTCGGCGGTTTCGGACAGCAGGGATATGGTTACAAAGTGGAATATCTTTACGAAGAAATAGGCAAAATATTGGGTCTGGATAAAAAACATAATTTAATCATCATCGGTGCGGGCAATCTGGGGCAAGCCCTCGCCAACTACATGAACTTTGAGCGAAGGGGCTTTTTGTTCTTAGGTATCTTTGATAAGAACCCCGAATTATACGGGAAGAAAATCAGAGATATGGAAGTGCAGCCAATGGAACAAATAGGTGATTTTATCAGAGAAAAGAACATTGATATTGCCGTGCTCACCATTCCCAAAGACAGTGCTGTTGTAGTAGCCGAAATACTGGTGAAAGAAGGCATCAAAGCCATATGGAATTTTGCCCATGTAGATTTGAATGTTTCGGAAGAAATACAGGTGGAAAATGTTCATCTGTCCGACAGTCTGATGAAATTATCCTATAACATTAACCGATATGAGAATCGAGGGAGCTATGTCGAGAACGGATGATGTTTTTAAACCGGCCCTGTCAGGCAAAAAGATACCGGTATTAACACTGGATAATAAGTGGCATAAGTTATTTACCCAAATTGACCCCAATCCTCAAGTTAAGAAATTGGAAGAGGAGTTAAATGAACTGGTCAAGCGGCAAGGGAAGCTCACCACCGAGACTAAGGATATCAAGCGTCTGAAAAAGAAGCTGATGGATGAAATCATGGAATCAGCGGAAGAGATGGATCAGGGAAATGCCAAGGCCGAAAAAAAGCTGGAGGATAATAAACGCCTGATTAATGACTGTAATGAAAAACTGGAGAATTACCAGGATGAGCTAATGGATTTGCCCAAGGAAATTGATGCGGCCAATTATCAACTGATGCTGCTGACCATGGAAATCTGCTATGAGCGGATCAGGGATAATACAGCCGAAGCGGAAGAAATAGCGAAGTGGATTACGGAGATTAGAATCGAACTGAAGAAGAAGCTGATTAGGAAACAGGAAAAAGAGATTATGACTAATGAGCTTTATACTTATATGCACAATATTTTCGGGGCGGAAGTAATTGAAATATTTGATATGAAATACATACCGGAGATAAGAAGACCATCTCTTACCCCTGAAAAAAAAGATGCGGATAAAGACAAGGAAAAGGATAAAGAGCAATCATGAAAAATAAATTAAGAATGATATCATTATTATCGGCAGTTGTTTTAATGCTGGGAGGATGCGGTAAAACGGCAACAGCACAAACTGCCGGTACAGCATTAAAAACAGATACGTATTTTGAAAACGGAATCATCTATACAGCGGACCGGAACAACACTATCGTGGAAGCCCTTGCGGTTTCTGATGGGGTGATCACCTTTGCGGGAACCGCCAAAGAAGGTGAAAGTTACAAAAAAGCAGCAGCGGAAGTGATTGATTTACAGGGAAAGATGCTGATGCCGGGTTTGATAGACGGTCATTTGCACTCCGTTTCTCCGGATTTTTTTGATTTTAGTTTATTAGGAATTCTTTCAGCCGATGAAACTCTGAAAACGATCAAGGCCTGCGTGGATGCCAATCCCGCTCAGGAAACCTTTTATGGCTTTGGTTTTATGGCAACACTCTTTGATGATGAAGAAATAAGTAAAGGACCCAGAAAAGAACGGCTTGATGAAATTTGTCCGGATAAGCCGATGATTATTTTATCTTATGACGGACACAGTGTCTGGCTTAATTCCAAGGCATTGGAATATTGTCATGTTACAAAGGAAACCGAATGTGTTCCCGGCGGTGTCATCGTAAAGGATGATAATGGGGAGCTGTGGGGTACGCTGCAGGATGCGGCGGTATCTTACACCAGTGAGTTTCCGCTGAATCAGGAGAAGGTTACAGTAGCACTTAAAGAATTTTTGCAGACCCTTAATTCCATGGGGTATACGACGATTATGAGTCCTCCCGCCAATGGTTTTTTCCCGATTCCCTGGGAAGCATATAAGAAACTAGAGGATGAGAACCAATTATCTGTCAGAGTACGTGCCGCTTCGATTATTACAAGCTGGCATATGGATAAGGATCTTGCCACTGTAAAAGAACTGAAAGAAAAGTATGGCAACGGAGATTTACTCAAGCTGTATGGTACGAAATTCTTTTTAGATGGTGTTGTAGATAATAAATCGGCATATTTACTGGAGCCATACACCAATGATCCCACATACCGCGGCGAGGCGGGTTGGGAGCCGGAAGCATTGAAAGAAGCGGTGAAAGCCGTCAATGAACTGGATATGCCGGTACACTTACACGCAATGGGAGATGCCGCAACAAGGATGGGATTGGATGCCATTGAATATTCCCAGGATAAACTGGGGAGAGATGACTTCCGTAACGCCATGACCCATTTACAGATTATTGAACCGGCAGATATGAAGAGATTCGGTGAATTAAAGATAGTTGCAGTTGCCAACCCCTATTGGCACTATAAAGGGCCTCAGTTCTGGGATGTGATAGAATATGCTTTCATAGGTGAGCGGGCGGAAACAGAATATCCTTTAAAAACATTTTTGGATAATAATGTTACTCTGGTATTTGCATCTGATTATCCGGTAACCTCCGTCCCCAATCCATTTGTTTCGATACAGACGGGAGTTACCCGTAACCTGGTGGATGGAACAGAGTATGGGGTGCCGGACATTACCAATATGGATGACCCGACATATTTGCTGTCAGCGGAGGAACGTCTCACCGTAGAGCAAATGATCCAGGGCTATACAAGGGATGCCGCCTATGCAGTTTTTGAGGAGGATAATACCGGATCATTAGAAGTGGGAAAAGCTGCTGACCTTATTATAATTGATCAGAATATATTGACAATTGAGCCATTAAAGATGAAAGAAACCAAGGTTTTGAGAACTTATCTGAAAGGACAGCTTGTGTTTAACGCAGAAGAGTAATAAAAGAAGTGAAATGCGCCAGAGCCAGTTTCGGTTAGGGCGCATTTTTTAAAAAGGGCAAGGAAAGGGATTAGCTATGAGATATCTGGTGACCGGACAAGAGATGAAACGATATGACAACAATACCATCGAAAATTTTGGGATGGAAGCGTTGGTATTGATGGAACGGGCGGCACTTTGCACCGTAGATGAAATCGAGAAAAGAAAGCATGGACTGCAGCATGTCTTAGTAGTCGCCGGGTGCGGAAACAATGGCGGCGATGGATTGGCTATCGGTCGGCTTATGGCTTTAGCAGGACACACCGTTACCTTCGTCCTGATGGGTTCAAAAGAGAAATGCAGCAGGGAGACAAAGCATCAAATTAATATTTTAGAAAAATATGGTTTTCCAATTCAGAGCAAAATTGAAAAGCGGGAATATGATATTGTAATAGACGCCATCTTCGGGATTGGCCTTACCAGGGATGTTTCGGGAGATTATGAAAAAATCATCGAAAGCATTAATGAGATGAAAAAAACCTTTGCTGTTAGTGTGGATATTTCTTCCGGGATTCACGCCGGTTCAGGTGCGGTGTTGGGAAGGGCAGTGAAAGCTGATCTTACGGTTACCTATGGATTTGCCAAAAGAGGTCACTTTTTATATCCAGGGGCAGATTATACCGGTGAACTGGTAATCAGAGATATCGGCATTACACCTCACAGCTTTGAGCAGGATAATCCGTTACTGTTTACTTACAATGGTATCGAAGATATTCAGATGCCGGTCAGAGATCAAAGCGGCAATAAAGGAACCTTTGGAAAAGTACTTATTATTGCCGGACAGCAGTATATGGCCGGAGCCTGTGAGCTGGCGGGACGTGGATGTTTGCGTTCCGGTGCGGGAATGGTACGGATTCTGACCCACGAATCCAATCGCATTATTTTACAGGAAACGTTGCCGGAGGCCATGATAAGCATTTATGATTCCGACGAATCGGAAAAGACGCTGGAATGCCTGCGGGAGAATCTGCGAACGGCGATGAAATGGGCGGACTGCATTGTAATCGGTCCGGGCTTAGGAAAGACCAGACAAGGGGAAGTTTTGTTGCATACAGTTCTTAAGGAGAGCAATTTACCGGTGGTAATCGATGCCGATGGAGTTAATTTGTTAGGCAGTCATGAGGATTTATGCGGCTTCCTTTCGGATCAGCCGGAAAGAAAAGTGGTTTTGACTCCGCATATGGGTGAACTGGCCGGATTGGCGGGATGCACCATGACAGAAGTCAAAGAGACGGATTTCACGGTAGCCAGAGAAACTGCTGAAAAGCTGAAATGTGTTTTAATAAGCAAAGATGCACGTACCTATATTTGTGAGGCGGGCAGAAAAGAAGCCTATCTGAATACCTCCGGAAACAGCGGCATGGCCACTGCCGGAAGCGGTGACGTTCTGGCCGGAATGATTGGCGGATTGCTGGCTCAGGGAATGGAGGCTTTTGCAGCTTCCTGCATGGGGGTTCACCTTCATGGTCTGGCCGGAGATTATGCAGCCGGAGAAAAAAGCGAATATAGTGTAATAGCAACCGACATTGCGGAAGCAATACCGGTTATATTACAAAGAGCGGAGGAACGAAGATGAAGGAGAATTACCAAAGAGGTTACATCCGGGTGGATTTAGATGCTGTTCGGAATAACATCCTGAATATGAAGAAAAATATCAGTGACCGTACCGGCATCATTGCGGTTATTAAGGCAGACGGTTACGGACATGGAGCGATTCCCATCGGAAAGGAGCTGGAGGAACTGGACTGTATTCATGGATTTGCCGTAGCTACAGCCGAAGAAGCTTTTATTTTACGGAAAAGCGGAATCCACAAACCGCTGCTGGTTTTAGGCTATACCTTTCCTTATGCCTATGAAGAATTGATCAAGGAGCAGATTGCCATAACGGTTTTTAGAGAAGATACCCTGGAACAGCTTTCGCAATGTGCCGGGCGGCTTAAGGCCAGGGCTCAGGTGCATATAAAAGTAGATACCGGTATGACCAGACTGGGGATTGCTCCGGACGATTCCGGATTCACTTATGTACAAAAAGTTCTGGACACAGAGAACCTTAGACTGGAAGGAATGTTCACTCATTTTGCCAAAGCCGACGAACGGGATAAATCCGGAGCGGAAGAACAGTTAAGGCAATTCAAACAATTTACGGAAAGAATAGAAAAAGAATTGCATTATCAAATTCCTTTAAAGCATTGTTCCAACAGTGCCGGCATCATCGAAATGAAAGATGCCAATATGGATGCGGTTCGGGCAGGCATATCGCTATACGGCTTATGGCCTTCCGAGGAGGTCGGCAAAGAAAATGTACAGTTAATTCCGGCGCTGTCTTTTCACAGCCAAATCGTCATGATGAAGGAAGTGGGCGCAGGAGTGCCGGTGAGCTATGGCGGAACCTACATAACGAAACAAAATACCAAGATCGCCACCATACCGGTGGGTTACGGTGACGGATATCCCCGCAGCTTATCCAACAAAGGATATGTTCTGATCCGGGGGCAGAAGGCGCCCATCATCGGGCGGATTTGTATGGATCAGTTTATGGTGGATGTGACAGACATAACCGGCGCATGTGAAGGTGATCGGGTAACTTTAATCGGTGTGGATGGTGAGTGTCAATTAACGGCTGAAATGGTGGGGGATCTTTCCGGAAGATTTAATTATGAACTGGTTTGTGATTTCGGAAAAAGAATACCCCGAGTATATACAAAAGGAGGGGCGATAGTATCAAGTAAAGATTATTATCAGGATTTTTGATATTTTTCGGACCATTTGAATACCTTCAGACAATGCGGTTATACTATTAAACAGAATTGAATGAAGGGTGTGTGAAACATGTGGAAATAAAACGCGGAGATATATATTATGCAGACTTAAGACCGGTAGTAGGCTCAGAACAGGGTGGCATCAGACCGGTGTTGATTATCCAGAATGATATTGGAAATAAACATAGTCCGACAGTTATATGTGCGGCAATTACATCAAAAATGAATAAGGCAAAATTACCTACTCATATAGAGCTGAATGCCAGACAGAATGAAATGGTCAAGGACTCGGTTATCTTATTAGAACAATTGCGGACCATTGACAAGAAGCGGCTGAAAGACAAAGTATGCCGTCTGGACAGCGATATTATGGAAAAGGTGAATAAGGGATTGCTCATCAGTCTGGAGCTGAATACATAGGCAATAAACAGTGACGGATGTGAAAATCTTGACGGAATACCTTGAGAATGGTATAGTTTAGAGTGATATTTTGCGAAAGAATTTCTGATTTAAAGGAGAAAGAGATGGACGACGGTGGTGTCACGGTCAGTTATGTGTTTTTTGGAGTGCTGTTATTAACGGAATTGTTTTTTTTCGGATTTGACTCTGCATTACACAGTTTAAGTTTTAAAGAGGTTTCGGCCAGAACGGAAGAAGACAAGAGGGCAAGAAAGCTTGCAGATATGTTGCTGAAGCCGCAGATTTATAACAATACATTTCAATTGATCATTACCTTGATTCAATTGATCATGGGCGGCTTTTTCCTGATTAAGCTGATTACATTCGGGCATCGGTTTATCAATCTGCGGTTCAAGGGCGTTACCGTGGTTGCCGCCACAGCGGTGCTGATGTACATATTATTAACTTTTGGTATGCTGATTCCCCGAAAATTAGCCGCCAAGCATCCGGAAAAGTGGGCATATTCCGGTGTAAATGTTGTTTATGCCATTATGACGCTGCTAAAGCCCCTGACCGGACTGGTTTGGGCTACGGCGAAAGGGATTTTGTGGCTTTTCGGAATCCGGGCAGACAAAGAAAACGATGATGTGACGGAAGAAGAAATCATTTCCATGGTCAATGAAGGTCATGAGCAGGGTGTATTGCTGGCCACCGAGGCCGAGATGATTACCAATATATTTGAATTTGGCGATAAGGTGGCCAAGGATATTATGACGCAGCGTAAAAATATCCTGGCCATAGACAAGCAGGTGACGCTGGCCGAAGCAGTAGCTTATATGTTAGGCGAGAGTAAAAGCCGTTTCCCTGTATATGAGGATAACATTGATCATATTATCGGCATCCTGCATTTGCGTGATGCCATGCGGGCCCATGCCAATGAAGACTTAAGGAACATGCCCATTGCCGAGATCAGCGGTCCTATCAGAGAAGCAGTGTTCATACCGGAAACCAAGAAGATTGACGGCTTATTTCATTATATGCAGCAGGCAAAGACCCAGATGGTTATCGTGGTGGATGAATACGGGCAAACGGTAGGCTTGATCGCCATGGAGGATATCCTGGAAGAAATCGTCGGAAATATTATGGATGAATATGACGAAGACGAGGAATACATAGAAGCAACCGAAAATCAGGATGAATATATTATCGAAGGAAAAACTCCGCTGGAGGAATTGGAAGAGCGGTTTGACATTTCCTTTGAAGAGGAAGAATTTGACACGCTGAACGGTTTCCTGATTTCCAAGATGGATAAGATTCCGGATGAAAATGAAGAATTTGATATTGATGTGGGCAGTTATAATTTCCGGATCATAACTGTTGAAAATAAAATGATAACAAGCGTTTTAGTAACGAAAAAGGAGTAAGATATGTCAGGACATTCAAAATTTGCAAACATTAAACACAAGAAAGAAAAAAACGATGCCGTTAAGGGTAAGATTTTTACCATTATCGGCAGAGAAATCGCTGTAGCGGTAAAAGAAGGCGGACCCGATCCGGCCAATAACAGCAAGCTTGCCCAGGTAATTGCCAAGGCTAAAGCGAACAATGTACCCAATGATACCGTGGACAGAGGAATCAAGAAAGCTGCCGGTGATGTGAACAGCGTTAATTATAAGGTTATTACTTATGAAGGCTATGGACCTAACGGAATTGCCATTATTGTCGATGCCCTGACCGATAATCAGAATCGCACGGCAGCTAATGTCAGAAGTGCTTTTTCCAAAGGAAACGGCAGTATCGGAACCCCCGGCTGCGTATCCTTTATGTTTGACCGCAAGGGCCAGATTATTATTGATAAAGAAGAATGTGAAATGGAAGCCGATGATTTGATGATGATGGCTTTGGATGCCGGTGCCGAGGATTTTTCCGAAGAAGAGGATTGCTTTGAAGTTTTAACCGATCCGGATGCCTTTGATGAAGTACATAAAGCACTGGAAGCCGCCGGTATTCCTTTTGCCTCCGCGGAGGTTACTATGATTCCTCAAAATTATGTGGAATTGACTGATGAAACAGCCATTAAAAATCTAAATAAGACGTTGGATTTGCTGGATGAAGATGATGATGTGCAGGCAGTATATCACAACTGGGATGAGTAGAAAATAAGGAGCGGAACAAGAATGAAAAAAGAAACCATATGTATTCAATCGGGCTGGAAACCGGGAAATGGCGAGCCGAGAGTTCTGCCCATTTATCAAAGCACTACTTTTAAATATGAGAGTTCCGAAGAGATGGGCAAGCTGTTCGATCTGGAAGCTTCGGGATATTTTTACAGCAGACTGCAGAATCCTACCAATGATTTTGTGGCGGGGAAGATTTGTGAACTGGAAGGCGGCGTGGCCGCCATGTTAACCGCTTCCGGACAAGCGGCTAATTATTATGCGATTTTTAATATTTGTGAAGCCGGTGATCATATTGTCCTGTCCAGCACTGTTTATGGCGGAACCTTTAATCTGGTTACGGTGACCATGCAGAAGATGGGCATATCCTGCACCATTGTGGATCCGGATGCCTCTTATGAAGAAATAAGCAAAGCTTTTCAGGAGAATACCAAATGTATGCTGGCAGAAACCATTGCCAATCCGGCATTAGTGGTAATTGATATTGAAAAATTAGCCAAGGTGGCTCATGATCATCAGGTACCGCTGATTGTGGATAATACCTTTGCAACTCCGGTGAATTGTAATCCTTTCGTATGGGGAGCAGATATTGTAACTCATTCCACCTCCAAATATATGGATGGCCATGCCATCAGTTTAGGCGGTGCAATTGTAGATTCGGGTAATTTTGACTTTGGCAAATATCCGGATAAGTTTCCCGGATTATGTACCCCGGATGATTCTTATCATGGTATCATTTATACCGAAAAATTCGGTAAAGGTGCTTATATAACCAAAGCAACCGTACAGCTGATGAGGGACTTAGGCTCAATGCAATCCCCCCAGAATGCCTTTTTACTGAATGTGGGGCTGGAAACATTATCCCTTAGAATGGAACGTCACTGTGCTAATGCTTTGGCAGTAGCCGAATATCTGGAAAAACATGAAAAAGTAGCCTGGGTTAATTATCCCGGATTGCCGGGCAATCGTTATTATGATCTGGCTCGGAAATACATGCCGGGGGGAACCTGCGGGGTAATTTCTTTTGGTTTAAAATCCGGCCGTGAAGGTGCGGAGAAGATGATGGATCACTTGGGATTGGCGGCAATCGTAACCCATGTGGCGGATGCCAGAACCAGTGTACTGCATCCCGCCAGCCACACCCATCGCCAGATGAATGACGAACAGCTTAAAGAAGCCGGTGTGGCTCCCGATCTAATCCGTTTTTCGGTGGGTATCGAACACATCGATGACATTATCGCTGACTTGGAGCAAGCTTTGGTATTTGCCTGAGAAGCTACTAAAACGTATGATAAATGTGAAAGGAAGACTTATGAGGATGGAAACGAAAAAATCGTGGATCAGCTACGTGTGGTGGTTTCTTTTTTCAGTGTGTGCAGTGGTTTTGATGGTGCAGGAAGTGCTGCATGTCAGCAACTATGCTTTTGCTGATAAGGAACTGCTGATGCAAGTCGGTCTGGCCGGTCTTTCTTTTGTAATAGCAATTATCTGCGGTGTAACAGTTTATGCAATTAGCAGAGGCTGTGGGAACAAACAGTTTGGCAGATGGTTTTTTTTCTGGACAGAGATTGAATTTTGGGTAGCAGTAGTTGTACTGTTTTATTTTCGCTTTTTTTATCGGATGGTACCCAGGGAAAACATTGATACACAGTTACTTTACAGTGCCCTGATTCAAAACGGTAAGACAGGAAGAGAGGTGCTGTCAGGCATTTCGGCTTTGTATGTGGATGTTCTTTCCGTATTTTTTTCCTTTGTGGGAAATAATGCGGAAATGGTCTTTTATTTGCAGTTTATTTTGCAGATACTAACGGTTATACTGATATATTTTGCGGTACGGCTGCTGTGCGGCCGGGTTGCGGCCTATGGAACCGGTCTGTTGCTTATTTGTTCCGAGCAGTGGATAGATGCAGTAATGAGGTATGAACCGGAAATGATCTATATGCTTATGTGGAGTCTGATTCTGCTGCTTCTAGGCGTTTTTTATCATTATAAGGTTTTGGGGAAATGGTTTGTTGCCTTATTTGCCGGAGTGATTTGCGGAGTTTTATCTTATTATGATATCTTAGGCTTGCTTTTGCTTGTGATAGGGATTTATTTGTTTTATGCAGCGGCGGAAGTTAAAAAGACAGTCTTTTTGCTAATCGGATTTGCGGCAGGCTGTTTTACGATTTTTTTTCAGGAAGTGTTTGTAAATCAGCAAAGGTGGTATTCTCAATACACGATTCTTCCTGGACCGGTCATTGCCTTTCCGGAGGAAAGCATTCTGATGTTAGCGGTAATAGTGATTTTTTCCGGTTTTCTAATGGCTTCCTTTTGGTTGAACACAAAAAGGCGGCAGAGCATTTCTGTATGGGTGGCTGCCATGCTGTTAGTATGTGTGATTGGTCCGGTATTGGGCATAGCAGCGTTGAGACAGGAAATGTGGGTTACTTTGACGTGGAGCATTTTGGCAGGTTTTGGCCTGCAGGGAGTGATAAAGGCGGGTATGGAAGCAGGAAGTATGAAAAGAGCAGAAACAAAAGCAACCGGAGCAGAAGCAGAGTGGGCTGAAACTGTACAGGAAGAACCTTCCCGGTATGATACCTCTACGGGAATTGAATATATTGAAAATCCGCTGCCGTTACCGCCTAAACCGGTTAAAAAGGGAATGGATTTTCCCTTTGATATTCCGGCGGAAAAATTGTACTATGATGTGAAAGTAGCAGAAGATGCGGATTATGATTTAAAGGAATAGTTTATCCATAACAGTACATAATAAAAGAGAACTGCGGTGCGGTTCTCTTTTTTTGGAAAAATTCTGTTGTGGAGGCGAATATGGGAAATAAAAAAGAGGAAGAAAATCTGAAAGAGGAAAAGCTGAAGGATGAAAAGATCGAGCAGACCGGACAATCCATGCTGGATAAGAACGAGCAGGCTCACAAAATACACTTGATTACTATTATCGGAGAAATTGAAGGCCATGAAAATCTTGGCAGTAATTCGAAGACCACCAAGTATGAGCATATTTTGCCAAAACTGGCTTCGATTGAAGACAGCAATGAAATCGATGGTGTTTTAATTTTACTGAATACCATGGGCGGGGATGTGGAAGCCGGGCTGGCCATCGCGGAAATGATTGCCTCTTTAAGCAAGCCCACGGTGTCTTTGGTTTTGGGCGGCAGTCATTCTATTGGTGTTCCCATTGCCGTAAGTACGGATTACTCATTTGTGGTACCCACCGGGACGATGGTGATTCATCCGGTTCGTTTGAACGGTATGGTAATCGGTGTCCCTCAGACCTTTGATTATTTTAAACAGATCCAGGACCGGATTACCGGTTTTGTATGCACCCACTGTGGAATCAAACGTGAAAGACTGGAGAAACTGATGATGGAAACCGGATTTCTGACTAAGGATGTGGGTAGTATTCTGGTTGGAGAGGAAGCTGTAAAGGAAGGGATTATCAATGAAACCGGAGGGATAAGTGAGGCGATTGCTAAATTACATGAAATGATTGATGAAAAGAAGATTTGATGATATAATATTACGAATGTAAATAGAAGAGAATATACTTTTGAGGAATAGATAAATGGCAGCGGGTAATGCAAGGAAAACAAGTACATCAAGGAAAACGGCTTCTGGCAGCGGCAGAAAAACCAACCGGACTACGACACAAAGTAAACCGATGGATAGTGCAATAAAAAACGAAATTATCATAATTGCAATGCTGGCAGCGGCAGTGTTTTTATTTCTGTGCAATTTTAGTATTATGGGCGTGATGGGCAATACGGTTAGTGATATTATGTTTGGAATTTTTGGTTTGCCGGCATATATTACCCCGATTTTTTTACTGTTGCTGACTGCCTTCGGTCTTTCCAACCGGGGAAGCTTTATCGCCGGCCGGAAGATAGCCGCCGGTGTTGTGTTATATTTGCTGGTGGGCATTGTCTGTGATCTGGTATCGGCCAAAATGACGGCAGATACGATTTATGATATGAAAGAAATCTATATGCGGTGTGCAGAAAATCATAATGGCGGGGGAGTCATTGCAGGATCCCTTGCTTATTTGTGTTACCACTTTTTGGGGATTATCGGTTCTGTTTTAGTGATTCTGGTATTGGGTATCATTTCCGTTGTGATCATTACGGAACGTTCATTTGTGTCCGGGGTGAAAGAGAGCGGTCAGAAGATGTATGAGCGTTCGGTAGAAGATGCGGCATTAAGGAAAGAGCGCAACCGGATCAGAAAAGAAGAATGGGAAGAAGAAAAGAAACGCCGGGCTGAAGAAGAAGAAAATGAAAAAATTCTCCGCATGGATAAGAAGGTCTCGGGGGTTATGATGAATACGTCGCTGGTTAAGGAAGGCAGCATGATAGAAAAAGCCAGAGATGACATCCATGAAATTACCCTGGAGGATTTTGAAGAACAGATAGCCGGTGATTTGGATTTTCATAAAATCAGGATTAACGGAGTGCTTTCGGAAGAGGAATACGAAGAAGAACATCAGGAAATTCATGAGCTGAAGACAGAGGCCAGAGAACCGGAGCCAAACAGATATCAGGAGCCTGTGAAGCAGGAACGGCCAAGAGAAACGGCTCAGGTACCGTCATCAAAACCGGAACCGGATATTGTCAAAGAAATTTATAAAGCAGAGCAGCGCACTCCGAAGAAATACATATTTCCGCCACTGTCCAAGCTGAAGCCGGGAACCAATAAGGGCAAAGGGGATCAGACCAGAGAATTAAAGGAAACAGCCCAGAGATTGCAGCAGACCCTGCAAACCTTCGGTGTAAGGGTTACCATCACGGATATCAGCCAGGGTCCGGCCGTAACCCGATATGAGCTGCAACCGGAGCAGGGCGTTAAAGTAAGTAAAATAGTGGGACTGGCAGATGACATTAAATTAAATCTGGCAGCAACGGATATACGAATCGAAGCACCGATTCCGGGTAAAGCAGCGGTGGGGATCGAAGTACCCAATAAAGAAAATTCGGCGGTGGCATTCCGGGATTTGATAGATACCAAAGAATTTAAGGAATTTCCTTCAGATATTGCTTTTGCAGTGGGTAAGGATATTGCCGGCAAGACGGTAATATCAGACATTGCGAAAATGCCTCATATGCTGATTGCAGGTGCCACCGGCTCCGGTAAATCGGTGTGTATCAATACCCTGATCATGAGTATCCTGTATAAAGCCCATCCGGATGATGTGAAGCTGATCATGATTGATCCCAAGGTAGTGGAACTAAGTGTTTATAACGGAATTCCGCACTTACTGATACCGGTGGTGACCGATCCCAAGAAAGCCTCATCGGCATTGCACTGGGGGGTTGCGGAAATGGAAGACCGCTATCAGAAATTTGCTGATTATAATGTCCGGGATTTAAAAGGTTATAATAAGAAAGTAGTGGGGATGAAGGAAAGCGGTGATTCGGAAGCACCGGCGAAGATGCCGCAGATTATCATTATTGTGGATGAGTTAGCCGACCTGATGATGGTTGCCCCCGGTGAAGTGGAGCAATCCATCTGCCGTCTGGCCCAGTTGGCCAGGGCTGCCGGTATCCACTTGATTATTGCAACCCAGCGGCCGTCGGTAGATGTTATCACCGGATTAATTAAGGCCAACATGCCCAGCCGGGTGGCATTCAGTGTTTCCAGCGGGGTGGATTCACGGACCATTCTGGATATGAACGGAGCAGAGAAACTGTTGGGAAAAGGAGATATGCTCTTTTACCCGCAAGGCTACACCAAGCCGGCCAGGGTCCAGGGTGCTTTCATTTCCGATAAAGAAGTTTCCGATGTTGTGGAATTTCTGAAAAATCAAACACTGGGGAATGTTTACAGCGAAGATGTGGAAGAAAAGATTATGAATATCAAAACCACGGCCGGCGGCGGAGCGGCAGGAGATAGTGCTACGGAAAAAGATCAGTATTTTATTGAAGCCGGAAAATTTATTATTGATAAGGATAAAGCATCTATCGGAATGCTGCAGCGGGTATATAAAATTGGATTTAACCGGGCGGCCAGAATTATGGATCAGTTGTGTGAAGCCGGAGTAGTCGGGGAAGAAGAAGGAACCAAGCCTAGAAAAGTAATGATGAGCATGGAAGAGTTTGAGCAGTATATAGAAGAATATTATTAAGAAAGGCAAGGTGTCTATGAGCGGTTTCAAAACAGATATTCAGATTGCGCAGGAAGCCAAAATGCTGCCTGTCAAGCAGATTGCAGAGGAGTTGGGCATTGAGGAAGAAGAATTGGAGCTTTACGGAAAATATAAAGCGAAGATTACCGATTCTTATTTAAAAAGAATTGAGAATAATCCCCAAGGCAAATTGATTTTAGTAACAGCTATAAATCCCACGCCGGCCGGAGAAGGAAAAACTACCACCACAGTAGGGTTGGGACAGGCCTTTGGCAAGATCGGGAAAAAAGCGATTATTGCTTTGCGGGAACCGTCTTTAGGTCCCTGTTTTGGTGTCAAAGGAGGAGCGGCCGGAGGCGGATATGCACAGGTAGTTCCCATGGAAGAACTGAACCTGCATTTTACCGGTGATTTTCACGCCATAACCGCAGCTAATAATTTATTGGCGGCGCTATTGGATAATCATATTCAGCAGGGAAATGAGCTGGGTATCGATACCAGGCAGATCGCCTGGAAAAGATGTTTGGATATGAATGACCGGGTTTTACGGAACACAGTAGTAGGCCTTGGCAATAAAGCAGACGGAACCGCCAGGGAAGATCATTTTGTCATTACGGTGGCATCGGAAATTATGGCGGTGCTTTGTCTTGCCGAAGATATGGCCGATTTGAAAGAACGGCTGGGCAGAATGGTAGTGGCTTATAACTTTGCCGGAGAACCGGTTACGGCCGGTGAACTGCAAGGGGTAGGGGCCATGGCAGCTCTGTTAAAAGATGCCATGAAGCCTAATCTGATTCAGACGCTGGAGCATACGCCGGCTTTGGTTCATGGCGGACCCTTTGCCAACATTGCCCATGGCTGCAATTCCGTGCGGGCAACCAAGGCAGCTCTCAAGATGGCGGATTATTGTATTACCGAGGCCGGTTTTGGGGCTGATCTGGGGGCTGAAAAGTTTTTTGATATTAAGTGCCGAAATGCCGGACTTAAGCCGGATGCGGTAGTTCTGGTAGCTACTGTGAGAGCACTGAAATATAACGGCGGAGTGGCCAAAGCTGATTTAAATGAAGAAAATCTGGCGGCTCTGCAAAAAGGCATTGTTAATCTGGAAAAACATATTGAAAATCTGCAGAAATACGGTGTTCCTGTAGTAGTCACATTAAACAGTTTTATTTCGGATACGAAAGCGGAAATTGATTATGTAGAAACCTTCTGTAAGGAAAAAGATTGTGAATTTGCCCTGTCACAGGTATGGGAAAAGGGCGGCGAAGGCGGCATCCTGCTGGCCGAAAAGGTTTTGCATACTTTAGAGACTAAAGAAAGTAAATTTCGCTGTATCTATGATGAGAGTGCTGATATCAAAGAAAAGATCAATAAGATTGCCAAAGAAATATATGGTGCGGATGGCGTTGATTTTTCCGAGACAGCTAAAAATCAAATAAAAAAATTAGAGCAGCTGGGATTTGGTAATTTGCCCGTCTGTATGGCCAAAAACCAATATTCCCTGTCGGATAATCCGCAATTATTAGGCCGGCCGAAAGACTTCCGGATCACGATCAGGGAGATGTATGTTTCAGCAGGAGCCGGATTCATTGTAGTATTAACCGGAGCAATCATAACCATGCCGGGCTTGCCCAAGCAGCCGGCGGCATTTAACATTGATGTGAATGATGAAGGTGTTATAACAGGTCTATTTTAGGAAGGAAACAGAAAATGGCAAAGTTAATCGACGGAAAAGCAATTTCCGCACAAATTAAGGATGAATGTCGGGAAAAAGCCGAAGAGTTAAAAGCACGGGGGAAAGAAGTGACCCTGGCAGTGGTTCAGGTAGGCAGTGATCCAGCCTCCAGTGTGTATGTGGGAAATAAGAAAAAAGGGTGCGAATATATCGGAATTCATTCACAGGCTTATGAACTGCGGTCGGAAACCACCCAGGAGGAATTACTGAACCTGATTGAAAGATTAAATGCCGATAATGCTGTAAACGGCATCCTGGTGCAGTTGCCATTACCTGGGCATATTAACGAAGACCTCGTGATAAAAGCGATTGATCCGCATAAAGATGTTGATGGGTTTCATCCCGCCAGTGTGGGTGCTCTTTGTATCGGACAGCCTGGATTCGTGTCATGCACACCGGCTGGAATTATTCAGTTGCTGAAACGTTCCGGAATCGAAATCGCCGGAAAAGAATGTGTTGTTATTGGCAGAAGCAATATTGTGGGTAAACCTATGGCACTTTTATTGCTCAGAGAGAATGCTACCGTAACTATTGCACATTCTAAGACGAAGGATTTGAAAGAAGTTGCCCGTCGGGCGGATATTTTAATTGTAGCAGTGGGCAGACCGGAAATGATTACCAGCGAATACGTGAAGGAGGGCGCCGTAGTCATCGATGTGGGAATTCACCGGGATGCCAATAATAAGCTGTGCGGTGACGTGGATTTTAAGGATGTGGAACCGGTTTGCAGCGCCATTACCCCGGTACCGGGCGGAGTAGGACCGATGACCATTGCCATGCTGATGCATAACTGCGTAGAATCGGCATTGTTGTATCAATAAGCGATAGCCATCAATAGTCATGGAAGGGATGATATATGAAATGTCCGAATTGTGGATTTGAGTTAGCCGCCGAACAGCTTTATTGTGAGAAATGCGGTGGAGAAATTCAAATTGTGCCAGACTTTGAACCGGAAATAGAAAACAGCATTATTGAAACATTATCTACTGTTGCAGAGGAAATAGAACTGGAGCAGGAAGTGCAAAAACCGGAAAGTCATAAAAAGCCTAACAAATTACATACAGAAGAGCAGCAGAACCGGTCCCATGTGATTATCGGTATTGGTAGTTTTATTGGTGTTCTCGTTATTATATTAGTCGTTGGTATTCAAATGTATCATATATATTCTGTTTCTTATCAAATCGATCAGGCAGAAGAAAATGCGGATGCAGGGAATTATCTGAAAGCGGCAGAGTATATGGAAAAAGCCGATGGATTATCACCGGATAATGCCGGCATTAGATATACCATGGCCAATTATTACTATTTGCATGGTGATATTGATAAGTCCGTCAGTATTTTGGTATCCATGACCCAAAGTGAGCGCTATACCGTCGAAGAGAAAGAAAAGTGTTATGAAAAAGCTATTGCCATTTTGGATGAACAAAAAAATTATCAAAAAATCAGCGATTTACTGAAAAATTGTGAAGACGAAATACTGGTAACCCAGTTTCAGCATTATCTGGCAATGGAACCGGAATTCAGCGTACCTTCAGGAAATTATGGAGAAGTTATACCACTGAAATTAAGCTCCAATACTTCCGGCAAAATATATTATACCCTAAATGGCTCGAAGCCAACCCAGGACAGCAAGGTTTATGTGGCACCGATTTTTTTGGAGACAGGTGATTATGTAGTGTCGGCCATGTTTGTAAATGATTATGGCATTGAAAGTGAAATCGTCCGCAATTCCTATCATATTGACCTGTTGGTTCCGGATCCGCCGAAAATTGCCTTATATAGCGGATTGTATGTGGAACCCACGATGATCGAAGTGACATTACCGGAAACCGGAGAAATCTACTATACAACCAATGGAAATATCCCCACCATTGACAGTAATCACTATACGGAACCAATCGAGATGCCGCTGGGCAGAACAGAGTTTAATTTTATTACCATAAGTGATGAGGGTGTTCCCAGCGATGTTGTCAGACGAAACTTTGAATTTCGACTGATGACCAGTGTGACCACCAGTATTGCAACCAAAAATATTATGGAAGCACTGGTAAGCCGCCGGGTACTTACGGATATGAGCGGAAAAGCTTTCGGAATGAGCGGGAGTTATGAATACAGCTTTAATTCATTTATTGAAATTCCGGGAAAAGGTTATTATTATAAGTTTGATGAGTTTTATAAAGAAAGCGATGGTGTGAAAATAAAAACCGAGCACTTGTATGCTGTTGAAGTATATACGGGAACCCCCAATCGTTTGATTTATAATGAATTAGGTGAGATGGATTTAATTTCATTAGATTAAGTAAATTTTTAAATGGAGGAAGACAGGATGTATAAAATTTTAAAAGCACAGGAATTGGCAGCCAACATTTTTTTGATGGAAGTGGAGGCAAAAAGGATTGCCAAGGCTTGTCAGCCCGGACAGTTTGTAATTGTCAGAACAGATGATGAGGGGGAGCGTATTCCTTTGACAATCTGCGATTATGACAGGGAAAAGGGAACCATAACCATCGTATTTCAGATTGTGGGTGCAGGAACCCAAATCATGTCAGAGTTAAAAGCAGGAGATGCTTTTAAAGACTTTGTAGGACCCTTGGGATGTCCTTCGGAATTTGTTGCCGAGGAACTGGCCGAAGTGAAAGAGAAAAATATTTTATTTGTAGCCGGCGGCGTGGGGACAGCACCGGTGTACCCTCAGGTAAAATGGCTTCATGAAAATGGCATCGGGGCGGACGTAATCGTCGGTGCCAAAAACAAAGATCTGCTGATTTTGGAAAAAGAGATGGAAGCGGTAGCCGGAAATCTATATGTAACCACCGATGATGGTTCCTACGGCCGCAGCGGAATGGTAACCAACACCATCAAAGACTTGGTGAATGAAGGCAAAAAATACGATGTTTGTATTGCCATCGGTCCCATGATCATGATGAAATTCGTTTGTTTACTGACTAAGGAATTAGAGATTCCCACCATTGTCAGCCTGAATCCGATTATGGTGGACGGCACCGGCATGTGCGGTGCCTGCCGTGTGACGGTTGGCGGTGAAGTGAAATTCGCCTGCGTGGACGGACCGGAATTTGATGGTCATCTGGTTAATTTCGATGAAGCTATGAAACGTCAGCAAATATATAAAACAGAGGAAGGCCGTGCTTTCTTAAAGGCAAAAGAAGGGGCAACCCACCACGGCGGATGCGGAAATTGCGGAGGTGACAAATAATGGATATATTAAAGAAAATACCTGTACGTGAGCAGGACGCAAAGGTACGGGCAACTAATTTTGAAGAGGTTTGCTTAGGATATAACAAAGAGGAAGCCATAGAGGAAGCTGCCAGATGTATTAACTGTAAGAATGCCCAGTGCATCAAAGGTTGTCCGGTAGCGATTGATATTCCGGCCTTTATTGAAAAAGTGAAGGTTGGAGACATTGCCGATGCTTATCAGGTAATCAGTGAATCATCAGCCCTTCCGGCTGTTTGCGGACGAGTATGTCCTCAGGAAAGCCAGTGTGAAGGAAAATGTATCAGGGGTATCAAAGGTGAACCGGTGTCCATCGGTAAACTGGAACGTTTTGTTGCCGATTGGGCTATGCAAAATGAAGTGAAACCGGTAGGTGCGGAAAGCAAAAACGGTAAAAAAGTAGCTGTAATCGGTTCCGGCCCGGCAGGACTTACCTGTGCCGGTGATCTGGCTAAAATGGGCTATGAAGTGACTATTTTTGAAGCCCTTCATGAAGCCGGAGGGGTACTGGTATACGGTATTCCCGAGTTCCGTCTGCCCAAAGCGGACGTAGTTGCGAAGGAAATTGAAAATGTAAAATCCTTAGGCGTTGTAATAGAAACCGATGTGGTTGTGGGTAAATCCGTAACTATTGATGAATTACTTGGTGAAGAAGGCTTTGATGCGGTATTTATCGGTTCGGGAGCAGGACTTCCGAAATTCATGGGAATTCCCGGCGAACAGGCTAACGGTGTATTTTCAGCTAATGAATATCTGACCAGAAGTAACCTGATGAAAGCATTTGATGAGAATTCCAACACCCCAATTATGCGGGGAAAGAAGGTCGCCGTAGTAGGTGGCGGTAATGTGGCCATGGATGCCGCCAGAACAGCTTTGCGTCTGGGAGCTGAGGTTCATGTAGTATATCGCCGAAGCGAAGAGGAGCTGCCTGCCAGAGTGGAGGAAGTTCATCATGCTAAGGAAGAAGGAATTATTTTTGATCTGCTCAGCAATCCCACAGAGATTTTAGCCGACGAAAATGGCTGGGTTTGCGGCATCAAGTGTGTAAAGATGGAACTGGGCGAGCCGGATGAATCCGGACGTAGAAGACCGGTAGTGAAACCGGATTCGGAATTTACCATTGAGGTTGATACCGTAATCATGTCTCTGGGAACTTCACCTAATCCGCTGATTTCTTCTACCACCAAAGGATTAGAGGTTAATAAATGGCAGTGTATCGTGGCCGATGAAGAGTTTGGAAAGACCTCAAAGGAAGGGGTTTATGCCGGCGGTGACGCGGTAACCGGAGCGGCCACCGTAATTTTGGCCATGGGAGCAGGACGTGCAGGAGCAAAAGGCATTGATGAATTCCTGAACGGGAAAGCATAGAAGAGGGAAAAAATTGAATAAAAAAGTAGTGACAGTCCTTATTCCGATTGGGTTAATTCTTTTGATTCTGCTTATTTCAATTATTACAGCAGTGGTAAAGAAAAACAGCAATACCGGAAAATCCGAAGCTAAGATTGATCAGCTTCAGGAAAACATTATGGATTATACAGATGAACAAATTGGTACTTTAAAAGAACAATCTGCTACAGCATTGCCATTGCCGGCTGCTACAGCATCACCGGCACCGACAGCGACAACTGTCCAGGGCAAGCTATATCAGAATGTGGAATACGATATTCAAAATCAATTAGCCGAAATGATGGCGTATTGGGCAGATAATAATCAGGAAGCACTAAACGATCTGGTTTTTTTAGATCGGTTTAAGGCAATGTCTTATTCTTTAATTGGTACCAATGATTATTATTACTATGGTGAAGAGGACGCAGCAGGAATACCGAGTGGGGTCGGACTTGCTGTATATGCTGACAATAAGTATTATTACGGTTCATGGACAGGTGGCAAAAGGAGCGGAGAAGGATCCTTTATGCATTATCATATTCATGAAGATGCGGTCAGTAAGGATGCGTATAGCTATCATTTCTATGTGGGTGAATGGAAAAGCGATTTGCCGGATGGAAATGGCACGGAACACTATGAATTTAATCTGCATAATTTGCAGGCAGGTATCGGTTACAACAGCAATTTAATCGGAAGCTATAAGGAAGGGTTGTATAATGGGGAATTCTATATTACCAATCTTTATAATGACGGAAATGTAAAAGAATGGGATGCCACTGCCAAGGACGGGGCTTTTGTATATCAAAGCGCCAATAAGGACAAAGCAGGAAGAAGGACCGTACAGGTCGATTGTACGGATGCCAATAACTATATTTGGATGGATCCCAAAGAAAACCATAACCTGGGTGTACAGTGCATGAATGTAAGTGGGAACCGAAACTAATAAAACGGAGGGTTACAAGTAATGGGATGGTGTCCGGAATGCGAAAGTGAGTATGTGGAAGGTATTACAGTTTGTGTGGACTGCGGATGTGCATTAGTGGAAGAATTGCCGAAGGAGAAGCCGGCAGAGTCGGTGTTGGAAGAACCGGAACCGGAAGAGGAAGAGGACTCGGAAGAAGTCAGGGAACAAAAGATGGCTACCAAGCTGCGCTCACAGCCGGCGGTGGTCTATCGGAATAATGACGAGCGGGCGGAGGAACATCGGTCCTCGGCATATACGCTGCTGATTGTCGGCGGGCTTGGTTTGATTGCCATTGTGCTGTTCTTTTTAGATATGCTCCCAATTCAGATGAGCGGCTTTAGCAAGTATATGATCAGCGGTGTTATGGGAGCATTATTTATTCTCTTTCTGGTAATGGGCTTCGTATCCATGAAAAATTACAAATTGCTGGAAAAGAAAGCCGGAAAGGAAAATAATCTGACCAGAGAGATCAAAGCCTGGTGTATGGAAAACATTAAGGCATTAGATATGGACGGTGAACTTTTTTCGGAAGAGGAAACGTTGGAACTGAGCGAAGAAGTGAAATATTTCAAACGCTTTGATAAAATTCGGGAAACATTGGGAAATCAGTTTATGAACCTGGAAGAAGGATATCTGGAACGTCTGATTGATGAAGTGTATCCGGACTTGTTCGAAAAATGAAGATAACAGTAATCAGTGTCGGAAAAATAAAAGAAAAATATTTGCAGGAAGCCATAGCGGAATATGTCAAGCGTTTAAGTAAATATTGTAAGCTTGAAATTATTCAGGTAGAGGATGAAAAAACCCCGGACAAAGCAAGCGAGAGCCTGACCGATCAAATCAAAGAAAAAGAAGCGGGCAGAATTTTACGATATATAAAAGATGATGCCCATGTGATTACTCTGGAAATCGGCGGCCGTAAACTGAATTCGGAGAGTTTTGCCGGTTATCTGGAAAACCAGGGAGTCCGGGGAATCAGTCATTTTCAGTTTGTGATCGGGGGTTCCCTGGGGCTTCATGATTCAGTGTCGGCACGGGCCGATATGGCACTTAGTTTTTCGGATATGACTTTTCCGCACCAACTGATGCGGGTCATATTATTGGAGCAGATATACCGGGCATACCGGATCAATACCGGCGAGCCTTACCACAAGTAGCAGGAGAAAAAGCCATGCGGATGTATGATTTGATTATGAAGAAACGAAACGGCGAAGACTTAAGCCGTGCGGAAATAGATTTTATGATAAAGGATTATACAGCCGGAAATATTCCTGACTATCAGATGTCGGCCATGATGATGGCCATATATTTCCGGGGAATGAATGAAGCGGAAACCCTGTATCTAACCGAGGCTATGGCAGGCAGCGGGGAACTGCTGGATTTATCCGCAGTTGTCGGAGTGAAAGTCGATAAGCACAGCACCGGCGGTGTAGGTGATAAAACTTCGCTGGCGCTGACGCCCATGGTAGCGGCCTGTGGTGTTAAGGTTGCAAAGATGAGTGGCCGCGGCTTGGGACATACCGGCGGAACCATTGATAAACTGGAAAGCTTTTCGGGGTTTTCCACTGAAATAACAGCCGAAGAATTTATTGAAAATGTAAATAAGATCGGTATTTCCATTATGGGGCAGACCAAAGATCTGGCACCTGCCGATAAGATGCTCTATGCCCTGAGAGATGTGACCGCCACAGTGGATAATATGTCACTGATTGCCAGTTCCATTATGAGCAAAAAACTGGCTGCCGGTGCCGACACTATTGTTTTAGACGTAAAAACAGGAAGCGGTGCTTTTATGAAAGAAGAGCAGGATGCTTTTGCACTGGCAAAAGAGATGGTGAGGATCGGCAATAATGCCGGCCGAAGAACCGTTGCTCTGGTGACGGATATGGACCAGCCTTTGGGCTATGCCGTGGGAAATGCGCTGGAAGTAAAAGAAGCCATTGAGACCTTAAAAGGAAACGGACCGGCTGATTTTGTGGAATTGTGCATCGCACTGGGAACCCAGATGATTCTCTCGGAAAAAATAGTTGAGGATGAAGTGCAAGCCGAAAAAATGATGAGAATGACCATCGAAGACGGAAGCGCGTTACAGAAGCTTGGAGAATTTATTGCAGCTCAGGGTGGTGATAAAAATGATGTTTATTATCCGGAACGTTTGCCGGAAGCGTCAATTATTGAGGAATTAGAAGCGCCTCAAAGCGGTTTTATTGAGCGGATTATCTGTGATGAGGTAGGCATATGTTCTTTGATTCTGGGAGGGGGCAGAGAAACAAAAGAAAGCATCATCGATTTGTCGGTGGGGATAGTTTTAACGTGCAAGGTTGGTGATTTCGTTCTGGCGGGTGACACCTTAGCCTATATCCATGGCAATGATCCGGATAAGATCAAACAAGCCAGGGAACGTCTTATCAAGGCATATACCTTCAGCCAAACGAAGGTGGAACGGCCTGCTTTGATCAAAGGAATCGTTAAGTCATAGAATAGCTAATACCCTCATATAGTATTACATGAGAAAAAGAGTTAAAACCAATAAAAAAGAATTAATAGTGGAATCATTAAAGCTGCCCAAGGATTCTCTTTTGGGGGCATCAATTGTTACAGTTACCGGAAATTCGGAAGCTTTTGTAGAAAACTACAAGGGCATGATTGAGTATACCGATGAAACCATATTGCTGCAGGGCAAAACCTGCCGCATATGTATTATGGGAAAGAAGCTTTCTATTGATTATTATACCAATGAAGATATGAAAATTAGCGGGCGAATCAAATGTGTACAATATTTGTAGAACACATCATGTGAGAGAAGGAGTGCCGTAATGCTTAAGCTGATTCAGTATTTAAAAGGGTATGTAATTATCAAGGTATGGGGATTTTCCCCTGAGCGATTTATGAATTTATGCAGCAATCACCGGTTGTTTTTATGGGATATCACCAATTACTGTGATTACTATACGATGTGCATCAGCATAAAGGATTTTTATAAACTGAAAACGATTACCAGAAAAACCGGAACCAGGGTAGTGATACAAAAGCGATGTGGACTACCTTTTTTTGTGCCTAAAATTAAACGGCGCAAGGTATTTGTCGTAGGGCTTTTGGGCAGTCTGGTTTTTTGGATATGGATGTCGGGCTACATCTGGGCCATCGAACTGCAGGGGAACTACTATGTGACCGAAGATGTTCTGATGGATTTTATGCAGGAGCAGGATATTAAAGTAGGCATGAAGCGGTCGGCGGTAGATATTGAGAAGCTGGAAAAATCTTTAAGAAAAGAATATGATATAATTACCTGGACTTCGGCCAGGATAGACGGGACTCGCTTAGTGGTTCAAATTAAGGAAAATGAACTGCTCGAGGTGGAACAGGAAGAAAAAACAGAAGAAGGCAAAGGCTATGATCTGATTGCCGAAAAAGATGGCACAGTAGTAAGCATTGTCACCAGATGCGGGGTTCCGCTGGTGGCGGAAGGCAGTGTAGTGACTGCCGGGGATGTGCTGGTACAAGGCGGACTGCCCATTTATAACGAGGATACCACCATAAAAAAATATCAGTACTGTAAAGCGGATGCGGACATTTATATTCAATGTCAATATAGTGAACAGGAAATCCTGCCTGTAAAATACGATGAAAAACAATACAGCGAAAGAGAAAAGAAGACCCCGTTGTTGGAGTTGGCAGGAAAACGGGTTAAATTTCGATTATTTGATGTTCCGTATGAAACTTTTGATATTGTTGAAGATTTGAAACAGGTCAAATTGTTGGATAATTTTTATCTGCCGCTTTATTACGGCACCGAATCAGTGAGAGAATACACGATAATAAACAAAAGTTATACCAAAGAAGAAGCAAAAGAGATATTTTCATCTAAAATTATAAAAATTATGAAAACTTTAATGGAAAAAGGGGTACAAATAATAGAAAAAAATGTTACAATTAGGAAAGATAATGAAAATTGGTATATGAATATCGATTTTGAGATTATAGAGAAGACCGGCAAGACGGTTCCCACCGGATTGTGGGTGGAAAATATACCGGAAAACTAAGGAGCAGATACCTGGATGGAGCAATTTGAAACGAAAATTCAGATGCCGATAGAGCATATGCAGAATATTTTTGGACAGCATGACAGCTATATACAAAAAATCGAAAGTGATTTGAATGTCACCATAATTGACAGGGACGGCGGGATTAAGATAACCGGAGACCGGTCTCAGGTGGAGAAAGCAAAGAAAATCATTATGCAGCTTATTGAAGTGTCGAAGCATGACAGAACCGTGGGCGAACAAAGCGTTGATTACGCCATTACCATGAGTAAGGAAGAAAAAGGTATGGAAGAAATCAGTGCTTTGATCGAGGAAGGCTGTATTTGCCATACCATGACCGGAAAACCCATAAAGCCCAAGACTTTAGGGCAAAAGAAGTATGTGGATGCCATCAGGGATAAGATGATCGTATTCGGAACCGGTCCGGCGGGAACCGGTAAAACCTACCTTGCCATGGCCATGGCGATTACGGCGTTTAAGAAGGAAGAAGTCAGCCGGATCATTCTGACCAGGCCGGCCATCGAAGCCGGAGAAAAATTAGGATTTTTGCCCGGCGATCTGCAAAGTAAAGTAGACCCATATTTAAGGCCCCTTTATGATGCTCTGCATCAGATTATGGGAGCGGAAAGCTTTTTGAAAAATATGGAAAAGGGGTTAATAGAGGTTGCCCCGTTGGCATATATGCGCGGCCGGACTTTGGACAACGCCTATATTATTTTAGATGAAGCCCAGAATACCACACCGGCCCAGATGAAGATGTTTCTGACCCGAATCGGGTTTGGGTCGAAAGTAATCGTAACCGGCGATTTGACCCAGAAGGATTTGGCCCCAGGGGTGAAATCCGGTTTGGATGTGGCACTTCAGGTGCTTTCAGGAATTGAAGATATTTCCTTTTGCACTATGACCAGTAAAGATGTGGTACGTCATCCCCTTGTTCAGAAAATAGTCAAGGCATATGATGATTTTGAAGCAAAAGATAACAGGAATAGAAAAGGTAAGAGTAAAGGTTCGGCATATGGGAAAAAATAAAAATAGTTTTATTTCAGTATTTCTATTTATTATTACCGGTGTAAGCGCTTATTGTGCCGGTACCTTTTACGGAAAAGGGCAGGGAGAAGTTCTTCGGATTACCATATTGGCGCTGATGGGTGCAGGAATCACGATTTTTGCCAGTGCCGAGGGAAGAGAAAAAAACAGTTTACTGTATGATAATAAAGAGCATTTTGGCCGGTTTGCCGGATTTTATATGATTGGCCTTGCGGGAGCAGTTTTATTTCCCTTATTACCGATGTACGGATGGGCATATCTGGTTATTTTTGTGGTTATGGCATTGATGAGTAATCAGGTGGCTGGGATAGGAGCCGCCAGCACTTTTTTACTGATTTCGATATTGCTGGAAACGGGGGGCAGCTATACCGAATTTTTCATGTATTTTGTCAGTGGTATGGCCGGGGTGGTTTTGTTCTCCTATATCGATAATTCTTTTAAGGTAGGACTGCCGTTACTGACCTCCACATGTATATTTATGGTAAGTATCGTAGTGAACTATTTTTTGACGGTAGATGTCAATTTTACTTTTGAGGTAGCCTTTATTATGGCTGCCAATGTCCTGGTCTGCATTTTGTTATTGCTGCTATTTCTGCGGTATTACAGCACTGCCGTGGTGCATCGGTACCGGGATAAATATATGGAAATAAATGATCCCGAGTGTCCTATATTGGTGGCCTTGAAGCAGAAGTCCAAGGCAGAATATTATCAAGCCATACATACGGCATATTTAAGCGACAAAATTGCCAAAAGGCTGAAACTGGATGATGCGGTGACTAAAACCTGCGGATATTATCATAAAATAGGAACCTTAAAGGGAGCTAATTCCTGGGATACGATTTTGGAAGTTTGTAATGAATTTGCGTTTCCGCCGGCAGCAATTGCTCTGTTAAAAGAGTACACCGATAAGGAAACACCGTTAACGTCGAAGGAGGCAATTGTAGTTTTATTTGCCGATACATTGGTGGCATCAATACTATATCTTTTTTCAAAAAATTCGAAAGTGCAGCCGGACTACAACCAGATTATCGATGCCATTTACCAGAAGAAGATTGACAATGGTATTTTGGATAAAAGCCTGATTACCATGGGTGAATTAAAAGAAATGAAAAAGCTGCTTCTGGAGGAAAAATTATATTATGATTTTTTACGTTGATCAGGAAGTACCGTTATTTGAACAAGGAGAGCCCGAATTTTCAGTAGATGAAATTGTCGGACAGGTTATGGAAGCTGTATTGGAAGCAGAAGACTGTCCCTATGAAGCACAGCTGAATCTACTGTTAACCGATGATGAGGGAATTCGTCAATACAACCGGGATTTCAGAAATATTAATAAGGCTACCGATGTTCTTTCTTTTCCCGGGATTCCGTTCCGGCAGGAGGCCGGATTCGAGGTTGCGGAAGAAGATCCTAATAATTGTTTTGATCCGGAAAGTGGGGAACTGCTTTTGGGGGATATTATCATTTCGGTAGAGAAGGCCCGCAGTCAGGCGAAAGAATATGGACACAGTTTAAAAAGGGAATTTGCTTTTTTACTGGCACATAGTATGTATCATTTGTGCGGATATGACCATATGCTGCCAGAGGAGGCACAGCGTATGGAGGGAAAACAGGAAGATATTTTGAGGAAATTGGGGATTACAAGAGTATAAAATAAGGAGTTTCAAATGAAAAAGACGGGAACTAGAAGAAAAATACAGTTTCGTGAAAAAATAGATGCCTTATTGATTGCAGGGATACTGTCCTATGTGATCAGTTTGTTGTTCAGGATTCCTTTAACGGCGATGATCGGGGAAAACGGAATGGGGTATTTTGCCTCAGTAAATGAATTATTTATGATGATCACGTTGTTTGTTTCGGTGGGAATGGCGGCTTCCGTTCATTCTTTGATAAAATATAAAATGCGTAGAGAGCAGTATCGGGGAGCACAAAAGGTACTTAGATATGCGTTGTTTATGACCATCGGGTTTGCCGCCGCAGTTTGTATTCTGCTGCTCTTATGGGGTGATTTTGTATCAGATATTGTATTTTTGGAACCCTTTAGCAGGATGGCGGTGTATATGATGGCCCCTTCCGTTTTATTTATGGCGGTAACCTGTTTGCTGCGGGGATATTTTCAAGGTACCGGAACCAAGATGCCGACCATTCATTCTATTATAATTGAAAAGCTTCTGACTATTGGCTTCGGGCTTTTTTTTGCGGCAGTTTTTTATAATTACGGTAAAAAGGTGGCCGCCGTTCTGCAAAATAGCAATTATGCGGCGGTATATGGTGCAATGGGGGCCTTTGCCGGTATTTTACTGGCATCATTACTGTCCTTTCTGCATTTGTTCTTTATTTACCTGATGTATAGCGGTACGGTCAAAAGACAGATGTATAAAGATAATACCAAAACAGTGGATACAGCCGAATACGTGTGCCGCACGCTGCTTTGGATGGCTGTGCCCTATGGGATATTTGCCGTACTTTTTTGTATAAATACTTTAATTGATCAAAGGATTTATTATTACTTCATGAATGTCAAAAATCTGGGAGCCGGTAAAGCCGCAGCATGGGGAAGCTACTATGGTATTTATCTGGTAATCGTCGGTGTGCTGGCAGCGCTGGGGTGTCTCATTCCTGGAAGAGCCGTCAGAGGTATTGTTGGTGCCTGGAACCGGGACGAGCAGCGGTCTGCCAGGGACCAGGTTTCGCAAACCATTAACAGAATCATTACCGCGACCATTCCGCTGGCCATCTTCACCGCTGTTCTGGCAGAACCGCTGGTAGAGATGTTGATGAAAGGTAATACCTCGGTCGCAACAGGATTGGTACAATGCGGCAGTTCTTTGATTGTTTTTGGTGTTTTGGGTTATTTATGGATTAGTATATTAAAACAACTGAAACATATCAATAAGCTGTTACTGATTGGATTGGGAACCCTGGGAATTCATCTGGGAGTGCTTTATCTTTTCCTTTCCCAAACGGAATTAGGGATTAATGGTGTTGTCCTCAGTAATGTGATCTCCGGATTATGTGTTTCGGTGGCTGGATTTGCAGTAGTGGCAAGGATGATGAGATGCCAGGGGGAGCTGCTACGCCGATGTATAAGAACTCTGGTGGTTACGTTGATTACAGCAGGTGTGGCCGGGCTGATCATGCTGTTATTAAAAGTGGCATTATTGTCGCTGGTAGGGGAAATAGTCTGTATCTTAATATGTCTGCTTATTGCTGCTCCGGTTTATTTCCTGTTGATGATACTATTGCGGGGATGGTCAGAAAATGATTTGCTGAGAATACCCGGCGGCGAATGGATTATCAGATTGGTAAAACGAATGCATTTATTATAAATACGGTATAGTTTTCCTGCTTTTGGAAGATACTATTTACAAACCAATAGTGAGTGAAAGGACTTCTATGAAATTTGTAAAGCGTATCACCGTATTTTTTATTATACCGATGACGATGTTTGCGTGCGGATTTGCATCCAGTACAGCGATTATGGGATTTTTTTATCCGGGCAGAGCTGCAGCAGATCATAAAATTGTTATGCCAGAGGAAAGCTGGCCGGCGGAATCGGAACCTGCGGCGGTCGAAACGACTCCGGAAATCGTCGAGGTTTCGATAAAAAGTTCCACTGCAATTAATGCAGACACCACATATATTATTCAGGAATTTAACCGTAACAATGGGGAACTGAGCGAAGAAAATATTTCGGTTCCGGAGACCTTTGTAGGAATGGACAGGGATTTGTTTACCAAAACAATGGCAGAATTTAATGAATATCCTTCACTGGGAGAACTGGAAAAAGGATTTGTGGGCTGTGAAGTAGTTTCATTTTCACCGCAAAAGGTGGTAGTCCGAAAAACCTATGAACTGGCAGAATTACCACCGGGGTTTTTTCTGGTTAATGAAAATAATTATATTACTGTATATTATGGTGATTTGAAAACCGTATATATGAATACCAATATATGGATGCACAATCTTCCTCAAGAGCTGCAGCAGGAGATTTTATATATTAAATTTGTGGAACGGGAAGAAGAACTGTATGATTTTCTGGAGGCATATTCCAGTTAGGAGGAGCACAAATGAGTGTAAGATTAGCCGTGATCGGAGGCGGAGCAGCAGGTTTGATGGCAGCCCTCACAGCAGCAGACAGAGGATGTCAGGTAACATTATATGAAAAGAATGAGCGGGTAGGTAAAAAGATTCTGGCAACCGGTAACGGAAAGTGCAATCTGAGCAATCTGGATATGAATATTTCGCACTATTATACCGGGCATCCTGAACTGGTGGAGAATGTTTTGGAAAAATTCTCGGTTTTTGATACCATTGCTTTTTTTGAAAGTGCCGGAATGATGATAAAAGAAAAAAACGGATATTTATATCCCGTTTCGGAGCAGGCATCGACGGTACTTGATATTCTGCGCAGGGAATTACAGGAGCGTCATGTTAAAGTATACTGTGACTGTGAAGTGACAGCCATTGAAAACAATAATCATTTTGGCTATTGCATTACCAGTGCGAACGGGCAGGAAATGTATGATAAGGTGATTGTGGCCTGCGGAAGCCGGGCTTCCCAGAAAAATGAAGAAGGACAAAGCGGTTACCGATTAGCTGAAGCCCTGCATCACAGCGTTGTTCCGGTGGTACCCGCATTAGTCCAGCTGCGGTGCCGTGAAGAGTATCTGAAAGCCCTGTCCGGGGTGAGGTGCCAGGCGGAGATTACTTTATTGATAAACGGAATAAGTACGCAGAAAGAAGCCGGTGAACTGCAGCTTACGGACTATGGAATTTCCGGTATTCCGGTATTTCAGTTCAGTAGAGAGGCCGCATATGCACTGCTGGATAAGAAAGATGTAGCGGTCAAGATAGACTTTTTTCCTGATTACAGCGAGGCGGCTTACAGGTTTTTTGTTGAAAACCGCTATGAGAACGGAAAAGACCAAACCTTAGAGGATTTTTTGCTGGGGATAGCTAATAAAAAGATTAACCAGGTAATGATAAAAAGTGCCGGATATAAAGGTACCGATAAGGTTACGCAACTGGATAAAAAAGCAGTGATTGACCTTTTGTGGGGATATAAAAAATTAAGATTACATATTACAGCCGCCAATTCTTTCGAAAATGCCCAGGTGTGTGCCGGTGGAGTGTCTTTACGTGAGTTGAGTAAAAATATGGAATCCATGTTTCTGCCGGGAATGTATTTTGTGGGAGAGCTTTTGGACGTGGACGGCAGGTGCGGCGGTTATAATCTGCAGTGGGCCTGGGCCAGCGGATATGTGGCCGGTGTACATGCAGCAGGTACAGATTAATCCGAGAGGATATAGAAAAAATGTTACGAATTAATCAGATAAGGCTTCCGGTGGATCATACGGAGGAAGAATTAAAAAAGAAAATCAGTAAAAAGCTGGGACTTAAAATTATTCCTTTTCATTATGAAATCATCCGGCAATCCATCGATGCCAGAAAGAAGCCGGAGATTTATTACAGCTATGTAATTGATGTGGAAGTCCAGGACGAACAGAGCATTTTAAAGAAATTAAAGGATACACAAGTGGTTATGCAAAAACCTCTTGTGTATCGCTTTCCTTATAAAAGCCAGAAGGGCAGCCCCCGGAAGTTACGACCGGTAATCATCGGCTTTGGTCCCGCCGGGCTTTTTTGCGGTTATATGCTGGCGATGAATGGATTTCAGCCGATTATTCTGGAGCGCGGTGAATCGGTGGAGGAGCGGGAACGGGCAGTAGAGAAATTTTGGCAGAGCGGCATATTGAATTCTGAGTCCAATGTTCAGTTTGGGGAAGGCGGAGCCGGAACTTTTTCCGATGGTAAGCTAAATACCCTGGTAAAGGATAAAGACGGCCGTGGCCGGGCGGTTCTTTCCGTTTTGGTAAGTGCCGGAGCACCGGAAAACATATTATATGATTACAAACCCCATATCGGAACCGATGTCCTGAAAACGGTGGTAACCCAGATGCGGCAAACCATTATAGCGCATGGCGGCGAAGTCCGGTTTGGCCAGAAAGTAACCGGTTTTTTGATAGAGGATGGTCATATGGCCGGCGTCAGGATCAACCAGCAGGAAACTTTAGCGGCTGACCAGGTGGTATTGGCCATCGGCCATAGTGCCAGGGATACTTTTTCCGTTTTGCAGGATGCGTTCATACCCATGGAAGCCAAGGCCTTTGCGGTTGGTTTGCGGGTGGAGCACCCCCAAAGACTAATAAACCTGTCGCAGTATGGAAGAGAAGAGCATCCGATTTTGGGAGCAGCCCCTTATAAGGTGGTCAGCGGGCACGCGGAACCGTCGGTTTACTCCTTTTGTATGTGCCCCGGCGGATACGTGGTAAACGCCTCTTCGGAAGAAGGCCGAACGGCGGTTAACGGGATGAGCTACAGCCATCGGGCGGGAGAAAATGCCAACAGTGCGATTGTTGTAACTGTGTTACCAAAAGACTATGGTGACGGTCAGCCCTTATCGGGAATTGCTTTTCAGCGTCAGTTAGAAGAAAAGGCCTTTGCCATCGGAAAGGGTCAGGTTCCGGTGGAATACTATAAAGAATATAAACAAAATGTGTTGGGAGAGAAACCCGCGGATGGATTCTCAAAAACAATTGATGTCCGGGAATTTCAGCCGGCCATCAAAGGACAATGGCGTTTTGCACCGGTACATGAAATTCTGCCGGCCGCCCTTAATCAGGCATTTGTCCGGGGAATGACAGAGTTTGGCCGGCAGATAAAAGGCTTTGATGATGATTATACGCTGATATCCGGCGTGGAAAGCCGTACATCTTCACCGGTTAGAATCCTGCGGGATGAAACCTTACAATCTGCGGTAAGAGGATTATTTCCCTGCGGTGAGGGAGCCGGATATGCCGGGGGAATTATGTCAGCAGCTATGGATGGCATTAAAGTTGCCGAAGCGGTGGCAGGAAGTTGCATTAATCTTCAGAATGAGTTATAATCATAAAAATTTACACAGTTAGGAGCATTATGAACGAGAAAACATTAGATGAAAAAATAGCAAGAATTAACGAGCTGTATCATCGCGATAAGGCCGAGGGTCTGACCGAAGACGAAAAAAAAGAGCAGGCCCAGCTGCGAAGCGAATATATCGCCAATGTCCGGGCTAACCTGCGAGGGCAGCTAAACAACGTTAACATCCAGGAAGAAGATGGTTCGGTTACTAATCTGGGAGTCAAATATGGAGATAAAAAGACACACTGAGAAGCAAGCATTGAGAAAACAATATCTAAGTTATCGGGATGCCCTGACAGAGTACGAGCGGACTGACAAAAGCCGGCAGATACTAGCGAAATTGACAGAAATTGATCTGTTCAAGCAGGCAGATGTACTCCTGATCTATATGGACTTTCGCAGTGAAGTGCGGACATCGCTTTTGGTGGAAGCGCTTATACATAAACGGGAAAAAAGAGTATTTTGTCCCAAAGTAAAAGACGAAAACATGGATTTTTATGAGATAACCGGGATGAATCAATTGCAAAACGGCACTTGGGGCATCCGTGAACCGGAAGAAGTAGAAGAACGCAGATTTACGGCAGAACATTACCGGAAATATTCATGTTTGATGATTATGCCGGGGGCTGTATTTGACCAAAGCGGAGGGCGGATCGGATACGGAAAAGGATATTATGACCGTTTTCTCATGGCATATCCGGATTTACCAACGATTGCCCTTGCCTATCAGTGTCAGATTGCAACCGCCGTGCCAGTTGAGGAATATGATAAGAAACTTGATATGATTATAACCGAAAATGAAACAATAATTTGCAGATAACGGAAAGGCAGGATTAAATATGATAAATTTAAACGAAATGGGGGCTAAAGCCCAGGCAGCTGGATATCAATTACAAAAGCTGTCCGCCGCCGAAAAAAATAAAGGTCTGGAAGCAGTTGCCGAGAAACTGATGAGCGACAGTGCTGAAATTTTAGCAGCTAATGAAAAGGACATCGAAAATGCTGTTGCTAATGGTATGCATGCCGGCATGGTAGATCGTCTGCGGCTGACTGAAGACCGTATCAAAGCTATGGCCGAAGGACTGTTGGAAATCGTCCAATTAGATGACCCTAACGGCGAGGAACTGGAGCACTTCACCAGACCAAACGGACTGAAGATCACCAAAAGAAGAGTACCCTTAGGCGTTATCGGCATTATCTACGAATCCCGCCCCAATGTTACCGCCGATGCTTTCGGACTATGCTTTAAAGCCGGCAATGCCGTAATCCTAAAAGGCGGCAGTGATGCCCTTCATTCCAACATGGCGATCACCAAAGTCATCAGAGCCGCCCTCACTGACAGCGACATTACCGCCGATGCCATTCAACTGATCGAATCCACCGACCGTAGCGTAACCAGTGAATTCATGAAACTAAACCGCTATATTAATGTACTCATTCCCCGCGGCGGAGCCGGCTTAATCCGCGCCGTAGTAGAAAACAGTACCGTTCCCGTAATCGAAACCGGAACCGGCAACTGCCATATTTTCGTAGACCAAACCGCTAAAATCGACATGGCCATCCCCATCATAGTCAACGCCAAAACCCAACGCATAGGCGTTTGCAACGCCTGCGAATCCCTGGTGATCCATGAAAAAGTACTGGCAGAAGTCCTCAAACAACTGGTACCGGCATTGAAACCCTACAACGTAGAACTACGTGGCGATGAAGTCGTTTGCACAATCCTGCCGGATTGTACACCCGCAACCGAAGAAGACTATGGAACAGAATACTTAGACTACATCTTATCAATAAAAACAGTATCCAACATAGACGAAGCCATCACCCACATCAACAAATACAACACCAAACACTCCGATGCTATAATAACCGAAAGTAATGAAAACGCAACAAAATTCATGAACGAAGTTGACTCCGCCTGCGTATACGTAAACGCCTCCACCCGCTACACCGACGGCTTCGAATTCGGCTTAGGTGCCGAAATCGGCATCAGCACCCAGAAGCTTCATGCCAGAGGGCCCATGGGCCTGAAAGAGTTAACCTCTTATAAGTATACCATCGAAGGAACCGGCCAAATCAGGCCATAAAAGTAGTGAGCAGCCCCTTACTTTATTGCGACTTAACTTCCTTCCAAAGATCATTATAAAGTTGATCCCCCTCAGCTCCCAGATAATGGAAGGTTTCAATCCCCTGATAGTCAGACAGCGTAGGGAATGCAATCGATGAATTGCGGATATCCTCATCCTCGATCAACTCCTTGGCAGCATCGTTGGGCGTAGAGTAGGTAATATAGTCAAAGTTCTTTAATGCAATATCGGCCCGGCACATAAAATCAATAAACTTCTCAGCATTTTCAACGTTCTGTGCATTCTTGGTAATAACCCAGGAATCAATCCAGACATTAGTACCTTCTTTCGGAATAACGAATTCCAAATCTTCATTTTCCCTTTGGGTAAAAATAGCTTCTCCGGAATAGATTACACCGATAGCCGCTTCATTGCCGATCATCTTATCCCTTACCTGATCGATAACATAGGCCTGTACCAGCGGCTTCTGGGCAATTAGGGAGTTTTTGGCGATTTCCAGTTCGGCGGGATTCATGGAGTTGGCTGAGAAACCATTCAGTTTTAAAGCAACCATAAAAGCATCCCGAACCGAATCCTGCATCAGGATATTATCAGCATATTGTTCATCCCAAAGCACCGACCAGGAATCAATGGGTTCGGTAACCATAGTCTTATTGTAAAGAATACCAATCGTTCCCCAGCAATAGGGTACGGAATAGGTGCCGGTAGGATCGAACTCTTTGGATTGTTCCCAATATTGTGCGCCGATGTTTGCTTTGGCATTGGGAAGGTTGTCAAAGTTCAGTTCGCGCAGCAGGTCATTTTCAATCATCTTTTGAATCATGTAATCGGAAGGGCAGATTACGTCATAATTAGACGCTCCGGATTCAATCTTGGGATACATGACTTCGTTGGTTTCAAACTCATCATAAATTACTTTGATACCGGTTTCTTCTTCGAAAAGAGTGATGGTATCGGGGTCCAGATATTCACCCCAGTTATAAACGATAACCTCACCGTTAACGCCGGACTTGCTTCCGCAGCCGGTCAGAAGTGCAGCAGCCCCTAAAACTGCAGCTAAAGTTAAAACAATCTTTTTTTTCATTATACTCCTCCTGTTTGTAATAAATTATGTATATTCTTTTTGCGTTTTGGTATTTGGTGATCGGTTTACCAAAATCAGCAATAACAGAACCGTAATAAAAATAATCGTGGACAAGGCATACATTTCCGGTTTGATACCTTTTTTTACTTCTGTATATATCTTGGTGGAAAGAGTATCCACTCCGGCACCCTTGGTAAAATGGGTAATGATAAAATCGTCCAGTGACATGGTAAAGGCCATTAAAAATCCGGAAAGGATGCCCGGCATAATATCCGGCATGACCACTTTAAAAAAGCCGTATACCGGTCCGGCGCCCAAGTCGCGAGCGGCTTCATAAGTACTGGGATTGAGCTGCTTCATCTTGGGCATCACGCTTAAAATTACATAAGGAATATTAAAGGTGATATGAGAGAGCAGAATCGTGCCATATCCAAAACGCAGTCCCAGACTGATAAATAGCAGCATCAGGGAAATACCGGTTACAATATCGGCATTCAGCATGGGGATATTGGTAACACCTAAAACTACGGTGCGCTGTGTTTTGGTCATATTCATAATGGCAATACAGGCAATCGTTCCAATCAGGGTAGCCACCACTGAGGAAATCAGCGCAATGGATAGGGTATTGAAAAGGGCCTGCATAATATCCTCATTCTGAAAGAGAGCACCATACCATTTGAAGGTAAAACCGCCCCACTTGGCCCTTGTCTTGCTGTTGTTAAAGGAGAGAATCACCAAGGTAACAATGGGAGCGTATAAAAATATAAAAATCAATCCGATATAAATTTTTTGAAGGCTGTTTTTTATCATAAAAAGCTTCCCTCCCCATCTTTATCAAAGAGCGCAGAGGCCACCATATTTACAATAATAAAGAGCATCAGGACAATGGAAAGTCCGCTTCCCAAATGCCAGTTCCCGGCCTGGGTAAATTCCTCCTCGATCACATTGCCGATCAGCAGGATTTTACTTCCGCCCAGCAGTTTACTGATAACAAAGGTGGTCAATGCCGGAATGAAAACCATGGTAATTCCGCTGATCACTCCCGGCAGACTAAGGGGGAAAATAATCTTTTCAAATACCTGAAAAGGATTAGCTCCTAAATCTCTGGCGGCATTAACCACGTTTTCATCAATTTTAATCAAAGCATTGTAAATAGGCAGAACCATAAAAGGTAAAAAATTATAAACCATACCAAAAACAATGGCATAGGGGGTATTGATAATATTTAAAGAGGGCAAATGGAAAAACGCCAAAACACTGTTGATAACTCCCGTTTTTTCCAATAACGTCTGCCATGCCAAAGTCCGCAGTAAAAAATTCATCCACATGGGCAGGATAAAAATCAACACGATAAAACTATGCTGATTTACCTTGGTGCGAGACAGGATATAAGCCAGGGGATAAGCCAGTATCAGGCAGATAACCGTGGCAATCACCGATAGCAGAATGGATAACCAAAGAGCTTTAGCATGCTCCGGAGTAGTAATGGCAGTGAGATTTTCCAACGTAAAAGCCCCGCTCTTATCTACCAGACCATAATAAAAAATCATGAATAGTGGTATAACAATAAAAACAATCATCCAAAACAGGTAAGGTGAACCCAGTAGGAACTTCCCACTTGATTTTTTTGAAGATAATGTTAGTTTACTCATCCAATGATACGGCCTCCTCATCCTCAGAAGCAGGTTTATTCATAATCTGGATGTTAAAGGGATCGACCTTGATACCAACAGGAGTGCCAACCGGGAACATGCCGGTGGACTGTACCAGCCACTCAAAGCCATTGGCCATCACTTCCATTTCATAATGAACACCTTTGAAAATCAGGTGACTGACAACACCCTGGATAATACCTTCCTCAGGTTTAACCAATTCTACATCTTCAGGACGGATAACCACGTCCACAGGAATTTTTTTACCAAAACCGATATCCACACAGGCAAAACGGGCACCCAGAATTTCCACCAGTTTATCTTCAATCATTAACGCATCGATAATGTTACTTTCCCCGATAAAGTCAGCCACAAAAGCATTTTCCGGCTCGTTGTAAATTCTTTCCGGCGTGCCGATTTGCTGGATATAACCCTGGTTCATAACCACGATGGTATCGGACATGGTAAGAGCCTCTTCCTGATCATGGGTTACATAGATAAAGGTTATTCCCAGTTCATTTTTCAAACGGATCAATTCATACTGCATATCCTGACGCAGCTTTAAATCCAGTGCGCCCAGTGGTTCATCCAGTAAGAGGACCTTAGGCTCGTTAACAATCGCACGGGCAATAGCGATTCTCTGCTGTTGGCCGCCGCTGAGTGAATCCGGCATCCGCTTTTCAAAGCCGTCCAAATTGACCAGCTTAAGCGCATATGCAATCTTATCATCAATATAGGCTTTTGATTTATTCTTGATTTTTAAACCGAAAGCAATGTTTTCCGCAATATTCATATGGGTAAAAAGGGCATATTTTTGAAAGACAGTATTCAACTGTCTTTTGTTGGGAGGCAGGTTGGTAATATCCATACCGTCAAAAATAATCTTTCCGGTATCGGGAGTTTCAAAGCCGCCCAAAATACGTAAGGTGGTTGTTTTTCCGCAGCCGCTGGGTCCCAGAAGGGTCACAAATTCATTTTCCCGGATATATAAGACCAAATCATCGAGGATCAACTGACCATCAAAAGATTTGCTGATATTTTCCATACTAATTAGTATTTTATTTTTCATAATTAATAATTCCTTCCTGGTCAAGGTCAAAAGCTGGGAGGACTGCTTACCCAGATTAGGGATGCGCCGGTTTTAACGCTTGCTTTTAAATAGTGAGTAGTATTGGAGGTAAAATAAAAGGATTCACCTTTTTTCACCTTAATGGAACGTTTTCCCAATAAAACGGTAATACTGCCGGATAAAACATAGCCGAATTCTTCTCCTTCATGGGGATTATCGGGATAGGTGGAACCGCCGGGAGCGAGGGTCAGCCGGATGGGCTCCATCATGTTTTTCTGAGCATTGGGAATGATCCATTCAATTTTATTATGCAATTCTTCATCGATCTTTTCAAAATAATCAGCGTCGCGGAAGACAATCTGTTCATCAGGGGTGTCGGTAAAGAAATCATGCAAATCGGTTCCCAGACTTTGCAGAATGTCGATCAGGGTGGCAATGGAAGGGGAAGTAAGGTTTCTCTCCAGCTGGGATATAAAGCCCTTTGACAGCTCACTGCGGTCAGCCAGTTCCTCCTGAGTCAATCCTTTTTGTATTCGTAATTCCTTTAGTTTGTTGCCGATATCCATACAATTATTATCCTTTTTTGAAATTTGTAAAAATTAAGTAAAGTTAAACTAAAAGTTTACCAGTACTAAACAAGCGCCGATATTAATTATACTAAATGTATATAAAATGTCAATGGTATTTTTTGAAGTGATATGATAATATAAAAAGGCGAAGCAAGTTCGCCCGGAGGAACGCAAAGCGTTCTTCCGAGGTATATAAATCAGGGAGGAAGAAGAAAATGGCCGGAAACGACAAGTATGTAGCATATGTTTCAACATATACTTCAGGAAGCAATAATAAGTGTGGAATTAAAATATATGATGTAGATGTTGAGAAGGGAAGATTTATCGAAAAGGATCAGGTAGAGATTACCAATTCCTCTTATGTTACCATATCCCATAACCGCAGATATCTTTATTCGATTACGGATTTTGGGGTAGAAGCCTATGAAATTTCCGGTACAGGGGAACTGTGTCTGCTTAATTATGCTTCGATCAATGGAATGAGAGGCTGCTATTTATCTACTGATTATGATGACAAATTTTTGTTTGTGGCCGGATATCATGACGGAAAATTAACGGCTTTACGAATCAGGGAAGACGGCAGTATCGGTGATATAACGGACGAAATCTACCACAAGGGTTTGGGAAGTATTGCGGAACGCAATTTCCGGCCCCATGTAAATTGTGTGAAGATGACAAGGGACAATAAATATTTGTGCGCGGCGGATCTGGGGATGGACCATGTAAATGTTTATTCTCTGAATCACACTAGCGGAAAGTTAAAGCTGGTGGATGTGATCAGAAGTGAGCAGGAATCAGCTCCCAGACATATTAAATTTTCTAAGGAAGGTCAATATGCATATATTGTTCATGAATTAAAAAACTATATTGATGTGTACCGTTATTGGGAAGAAGAGGCAGGTAATCCGGAATTTGAAAAAATCCAGACAATTTCTACCTTAAATGATTATCATGCCAGCGGCTCAGCAGCCAGTGCTCTGAATCTTTCCGAAGACGGTTGTTATTTATGCAGTTCTAATGCCGGAGATAATAGTACGATAGTGTATTCGATAGATAAACAGACCGGATTGCTGACCAAGATATTCTGTTTGCCGGTAAGCGGAGATTATCCGAAGGATGCAGCGTTATTCCCGGATAACAAGCATTTGGTGTCCTTAAATCATGAATCCAATACCATGACCTTTTTTAGTGTTGATTTGGAAAACGGCCTGCTTGTTATGAATGGGAAGGAAATAAAAGTAGAGCAGCCTAACTGTATTATATTCCATAAATTGTGCTGAAAACAGAATGGAAAAAAAGATTGTGTAATGCGCCCTTTTGTGATATGCTCTATGTTAGAATAGTGTGTATAAAAATAAATGTTATGTAAATCAAATTAGGGATGTTCGGAAACACTTATGGATAACACTTTTAACGAAAAAATAATTTTATATTATAGGAAGATTATCCGCAGGCACCAATGGCTTCGAGTGCCTGCTTTTGTTGTCTTATCGATTATCCTTTGGGGACATGATGCGGTGATAAAATTGGTGGGTGGCTGGAAGAAATATGCCTTCACTTCTTTTCTGCTGGTGATGTTTTTGGTGGGAAGCAGTTTTACCTATCCGGTTTTCGGAGAAAGAGAAGGATTTATATCAGCTGAAGCCAAACCGGAAGCGGAAGAGGGCATCAGCGAATCAACCATTGAGCTGGCTGTGGAAAACGAAGTGGCACCGGAAGAAATAAAACTTCTGGAGGATGAGGATGTTTTAGACGGATACGAAGATGCGGAGCTACATGGCGTAGAAGATCTGGATAAATATTCGCTGGAAGATATTTTGGAAGGCAGTGAATTTGACGGAGCGGATCATGAAGAGAACTTTGATGAAGTAGAGGATTTTATCTTTGCTGCCGATGACTGGCGCTTGATCTTAATCAATAAGCAGCACCCGATTCCGGAAGACTATACGTTTACCTTGGGAACCATTAAGGGAAGTATGCAGTGTGACGAACGTATTATCAAAGAATTGCTGGGCATGCTGCAAGGAGCTAAGAAGGATGGGGTTAATCTGGTTATTTGTTCTCCTTACAGGGATTTGAATCGTCAGGAAATACTGTTCAACCGTAAGATAGAAGCTTATATGAATAAGGGAATGTCTTATCTGGAAGCATATAAATTATCTTCCCAGGCTGTTACGGTTCCCGGAGCCAGTGAACATCAGATCGGTTTGGCGATTGATATTATCAGCAACAATTATTCCACCCTGGATGAAGGTTTTGCAAATACGGAAGCCGGAAAGTGGCTGAATGCACATAGCCACGAATACGGATTTATCCTTCGTTATCCTGAGGGAAAAGAATATATTACCAGTATCGAGTTTGAACCATGGCACTTCCGTTATGTGGGTAAAGAAGCAGCAACGGTAATTTCCCATCAGGGGATTACATTGGAAGAATTTGTGGAAAGTTATTTATAGAATGGAGTCAGGATGTACCGTTTACTGAAACAGGAAGGCAGAGCAAAAAGAGGCGAGTTTACTACTCCTCATGGGGTCATACAGACCCCTGTTTTTATGAATGTAGGAACTGTGGCCGCGATTAAAGGAGCCGTTTCCACAGCGGATCTGGAACAGATCAAAACCCAGGTGGAGCTGTCAAATACCTATCATTTGCATGTACGTCCCGGTGATGAAGTAATCAAAAAAATGGGCGGTCTGCATAAGTTTATGTCATGGGAGAAGCCTATTTTAACCGATTCCGGCGGATTTCAGGTGTTTTCTTTAGCCAGCATGCGAAAAATAAAAGAAGAGGGTGTTTACTTTAACTCTCATATAGACGGCCGTAAGATTTTTATGGGACCGGAAGAAAGCATGCGGATTCAGTCCAATCTGGCCTCCACTATTGCCATGGCTTTTGACGAGTGCCCTTCCAGCAAAGCGGACCGCAGCTATGTAGAGGCTTCGGTTGAACGAACCACCAGGTGGCTGGAACGCTGCATTGCGGAAATGAAAAGCTTAAATGAAAAAGAAGATACCATCAATAAAAAACAGATGTTGTTCGGAATCAATCAGGGCGCTATTTTTGCCGATATCCGCAGAGAACATGCCAAAAGGATTGCCGGGCTGGATATGGACGGTTATGCAATAGGCGGTCTGGCGGTAGGTGAAAGCCATGAGGAAATGTACTATATATTAGAAGAAACCGTACCTTATCTGCCGGTGGACAAGCCCACTTATTTAATGGGTGTGGGAACTCCGGCGAATATTCTGGAAGGAATTGAGCGGGGCGTAGATTTCTTTGATTGTGTATATCCCAGCCGAAACGGCAGACACGGACATCTTTACACTAATTACGGAAAGATTAATTTGTTTAATGCCAAGTATGAACTGGATGACAGTCCCATTGAAAACGGTTGTAACTGTCCCGCGTGTAAACGCTATTCCAGAGCTTATATCAGGCATTTACTGAAGGCCAAAGAGATGCTGGGAATGCGGTTATGTGTGCTGCATAATCTGTATTATTATAATACCATGATGGAAGAAGCCAGGGCGGAATTAGACAGGGGAAGCTTTATGGCATATAAAAAAGAAAAGCTAAAAAATTATTAATAACATTTTAGGCTTGTGTTTAATGCAGTTTTTGTGTATGATATTTTTTAGACAGGAGGTAATAAACTATGTTATTAACAGCAGGAGCAGCGGAAGGGACAGCAGCTGGGGGTACATTGGTCATGGTCGTTTATGTAGTTTTGATCTTTGGCTTTTTATATTTCTTTATGCTTCGTCCGCAGAAAAAAGAGCGTAAAAAAATGGCAACCATGTTGTCATCTCTGGAAATAGGAGATTGTGTTTTAACCAACAGCGGTTTTTACGGAACGATTATTGACATTACAGATGACACTGTAATCATTGAGTTTGGTAACAATAAAAACTGCCGTATTCCTATGCAGAAATCTGCAATCGCACAGATCGAAAAACCGGATGCAGAATAGTGAATTTTGTTTAGAGAGGCGCAGATATGCGCCTTTTCTGTTAGTATGGAGGATAGAGAAAAATGGAATTAAAAATAACCTGTATTCCCGGTGACGGTATCGGACCGGAAATCGTAAATGAAACAAAGAAAGTTTTAGATAAGGTGGCAAGCGTTTATGGGCATACCATGAATTACACCGATATTTTAATGGGCGGTGCATCCATAGATGTACATGGTGTTCCGTTAACCGAAGAAGCCGTGCAGACAGCCAAGAACGCCCAGGCAGTGCTAATGGGTTCCATTGGCGGTGACACCACTACTTCACCCTGGTATAAACTGGCTCCTAATCTGCGTCCGGAGGCAGGTTTATTAGCCATCAGAAAGGCCCTTAATCTGTTTGCTAATCTGCGACCGGCTATTTTATATGATGAACTGGCAGATGCCTGTCCGCTGAAAAAAGAAATAAGCGAAAAAGGCTTCGATATGATGATTATGCGGGAATTGACCGGCGGACTTTATTTCGGTGAACGCCGGACCGTAGAAGAAAACGGTGTCCGTAAAGCCGTCGATACCTTAACCTATGACGAAAATGAAATCAGAAGAGTCGCCATCAAGGCCTTTGATATTGCCATGAAAAGAAACCGTCGGGTAACCAGTGTGGATAAAGCCAATGTTTTGGATTCATCCAGACTTTGGCGGACAGTAGTGGAAGAGGTGGCAAAAGATTATCCGGAAGTAGTTTTAGAGCATATGCTGGTAGATAATTGTGCCATGCAGCTGGTAAAAGATCCGTCGCAATTCGATGTGATCCTGACCGAGAATATGTTCGGTGATATTTTATCCGACGAAGCAAGTATGGCAACCGGTTCCATCGGAATGCTGGCTTCTGCGTCTTTGAATGATTCCAAGTTTGGATTATACGAACCCAGTCATGGTTCGGCGCCGGATATTGCCGGCAAAGACATTGCCAATCCCATTGCAACAGTTCTTTCGGCAGCGATGATGTTACGCTATTCTTTTGATTTGGATAAAGAGGCTGCCGCCATTGAAAACGCAGTGAAAAAGGTTTTAAAAGATGGTTACCGGACCGGTGACATTATGTCGGAAGGCTGCAACAAGGTAGGATGTTCCAGGATGGGAGATTTACTGGTAGAAAGAATATGTTAAGCAAGAACAGTTATTTGAAGGATTGGGAAAACCGGGGCTTTCTTGCGGTTATGGTGATTTTGGCGGTTTACTATGGTTACCGAATGTTTGCATTAACCCCATGGTATGACGAATTATATACTTATTACTGTTTTATCAGCCACGGACCGATTTATGGGGCGATTCACTGGCCCCTGCCCAATAATCATGTGGGATATTCGGTTTTATCGGGATTTTTGGATTTGTTCGGGAATCCTGTAATCGGTTTACGTGGCGTTTCCTATTGCTGCGCCCTTGCCAACGTGTGGCTGATTTACACCATCGGCCGCCGGCATTTTAAATCATGGTGGTCCCTTTGTACAGTAGCGGTTTACTTTTCCATGAATCTGGTGAACCAATTGGCGGTACAGGGACGCGGTTATACTCTGGCAGTGACTTGTTATTTAACAGCTTTGTGGATGATGGATATGATCTGCCTAGATGAAAAAGTCGCTAAAAAGCATTACATTATTTTTGCTTTATCCCTGACATTAGGACTATATACGGTGCCCAGCAGTGTTTACTGGGTGGTGCCTCTTTGTCTGGCGGGAGGAATATACCTGCTATGCAGTAAGAGAATCAGCACTTTGATCAGACTGATTATCAGTGCCGTCAGCGGGGCAGTCATGACGGCAGGTCTTTATACGGTAATCTGGCTGGCTATCGGTTCCAATCTGTTATCAAAGGATAGGGAAGCCGGTTTTCTGGGGCAGACCCATCTGAAAATAATTGTCTCAGCACCATTTCAGGCCATTAAAGCGGGAATTGATTATATGCTGTCAACGCCATACATTCAAAGTGTAGAGGGCGGCGGCTTTATAGCAAAGCTGTATCAATGGTTCCAGACCCTCTTCGCGTATATGCAAAATAACGGTGGAATAGTAATCTTAGTGGTTGTGTTAGTGGGGAGCATTGTATTAACGATAGGATTGTTACAAAAGTCTAGAGAGCAGGAACGGTTTTTAAGTATTTATATGCTGATCGGTATCTGGATGCTGCCGGTGCTGCTAATCATACAGCATACCCTCCCTTATTACCGGGTATTTTCTTTTGTGGGTGTTTTGCTGGCTTTTTTGTTTATTGCTGTTTTGCAAAAAAATTGGGCGATATGGGCTAAGAAAATAACTCTGAAGGATAGTCAGGGGATGGTTGTGGGAGTGATTATGGTACTGGGATTTGTCAGACTGTTTTCTCCCGATTATAACACCCAGTATGCCATGCGGGAATACGAAATACAGGATGCTTTGGAACATTCGGCCATTGCTCAGGCGGGAAATCCCTGTGTGACCGATTGCACCCAACAGTATTTGATTAAATACTTATATAAAATAGAATGTGAAAATCAGGAGATAAATGATTGCGATTTCCTGCTTTTAGATAAAAAAATGGCCGATCCGGATTTTGATGGCTTTGAATGGGAATTTTATCATACTTACGAGACCATTCCCTGGGATTATGTAGAAGGCAGTCTTGAAAAAACCTACGAAAACGAAACATTTATATTATATGAAAGAAAATCAGCGGAGGATAAGTAAAATGAAAAGTGATTCAGTAAAAACCGGCACCCAGCAGGCGCCACACAGAAGTTTATTTAATGCTTTGGGCTATACCGCAGAAGAGCAAAGACGCCCCTTAATCGGAATTGTCAGTTCTTATAATGAAATTGTTCCGGGACATATGAATCTGGATAAGATTACCGAGGCGGTGAAGATGGGGGTTGCCATGGCCGGCGGAACACCGGTTATGTTCCCGGCTATTGCGGTATGCGATGGAATTGCCATGGGACATATCGGAATGAAATACTCATTGGTAACCAGAGATCTGATTGCCGATTCCACCGAATGTATGGCCCAGGCTCATGGTTTTGACGGCCTGGTCTGTATTCCCAATTGTGATAAAAACGTGCCCGGCCTTTTGATGGCGGCGGCAAGAATTAATATTCCTACCATTTTTGTCTCCGGCGGCCCCATGTTAGCCGGGGTGGTAAATGGTGAAAAGAGAAGTTTATCTTCCATGTTTGAAGCGGTAGGCAGTGTGGCTGCCGGAACCATGAGTATGGAAGAATTAACCGAATTTGAAGAAAAGGTTTGCCCTACCTGCGGTTCCTGTTCCGGTATGTACACCGCCAATTCCATGAACTGTCTCACCGAAGCACTGGGCATGGGACTGCGTGGAAACGGAACCATTCCGGCCGTATTTTCCGAAAGAATCCGTCTGGCCAAGCATGCCGGTATGAAGATTATGGAATTAGTGGAACGGGATATCAAACCTAAGGATATTATGACCGAAAAGGCCTTTTTAAATGCCCTGACAGTGGATATGGCTTTAGGCTGTTCTACCAACTCCATGTTACACCTTCCGGCCATTGCTTATGAAGCCGGGGTGGATTTGAATCTGGATATTGCCAATCAGCTTTCAGCCAAAACACCGAACCTTTGCCATTTGGCTCCGGCAGGACATACGTATATCGAAGAATTGAACGAAGCCGGCGGAGTATATGCGGTAATGAAGGAGCTGACCAAACTGAATCTCCTGCATACCGACCTGATTACCGTTAGCGGTAAGTCGGTAGGAGAGAATATTAAAGATGTAGTCAATCGGAATACCAATGTCATCAAGACGGCGGAAGAACCCTATTCCAAAACCGGCGGAATTGCCGTTCTGAAGGGTAATCTGGCACCGGAGTGCGCAGTGGTAAAACAGTCGGCCGTAGCACCGGAAATGATGGTCCATGAAGGCCCGGCCAGAGTATTTGATTGTGAAGAAGATGCCGTTAAAGTGATTAAAGCCGGAAAGATCAACCCCGGTGATGTGGTAGTCATCCGTTATGAAGGACCTAAAGGCGGTCCGGGGATGCGGGAGATGCTCAATCCCACCTCAGCCATTGCCGGAATGGGTATGGGTTCCAGTGTGGCCTTGATTACCGACGGACGTTTTTCGGGGGCTTCCAGAGGTGCTTCGATCGGTCATGTATCACCGGAAGCAGCAGTGGGCGGACCCATTGCGCTAATCGAAGAAGGGGATATGATCAGCATCAATATTCCGGAGAATCAGTTAAATGTGAAACTCTCGGAAGAAGAACTGGCCGTCAGAAGAGCAAAATGGCAGCCCAGAGAACCCCAGGTAACTACCGGTTACCTGCAAAGATACAGAGAATTGGTAACCAGTGCCGCCCGTGGTGCGATTCTGGAAATCAAAAAGGAGGCTTAAGATTTTATGCAATTGTCAGGAGCGGAAATTATTGTAGAATGTTTAAAAGAACAAGGTGTGGATACTGTTTTCGGTTATCCGGGCGGTACCATACTGAATGTATATGATGCATTATATAAGCATAGCAGCGAGATCAGACATGTGCTGACCTCCCATGAGCAGGGCGCGGCCCATGCCGCTGACGGCTATGCCAGAGCAACCGGAAGGGTAGGCGTATGTCTGGCTACCAGCGGACCCGGGGCTACTAATCTGGTAACCGGTATTGCAACGGCATATATGGATTCCGTCCCCATGGTAGCGATCACCTGTAATGTAAACCTTCCTTTGCTGGGAAAAGATTCCTTCCAGGAGGTGGATATTGCCGGTGTAACCATGCCCATTACCAAGCATGGCTATATTGTGAAAGATATCTCTATTTTGGCGGATACTGTACGGAAAGCCTTTGCTATTGCTAAAAAAGGACGTCCCGGTCCGGTGTTGGTGGATGTTACCAAAGATGTAACAGCGGCATTGTTTGAATATGAGAAGATAGAGCCGGGGATACCGGAAGTAGTGAATTCTTATTCAGCGAAGGACATTGAAAATGCAATTACACTCATTAAAAATGCCAAAAAACCATATATTTACCTAGGCGGTGGTGCGGTCATTTCCGGAGCGGCTAAAGAAGTCAGAGAATTTGCCAAAAAGATTGCGGCACCGGTTTGTGATACCCTGATGGGAAAAGGTGCTTTTGATGGCAGGGATGAACTATACACCGGAATGATCGGTATGCATGGAACCAAAACCTCCAATCTTGGTGTAAGCAGTTGTGATCTGCTGATTGCGCTGGGAGCCAGATTCTCTGACCGGGTAGTTGGAAATCCTGATAAATTTGCCTCACAGGCCAAGGTTCTGCAGATTGATATTGATGCAGCCGAAATTAACAAAAATATTCTTACGGTGGCTTCCGTGGTAGGAGATTTGAAAGAAATCCTCAGTAAATTAAACGCCGGCCTGGAACAACAGGAACATCCCGAGTGGTTAGCGCATATTAAAGAATTAAAGGAAAAATTCCCCCTGGATTATAATCGGGAAGGATTATCCTGTCCTTACATTATGGAAGAGATTTACCGGATTACCGAGGGTAAAGCAATCATTTCTACGGATGTTGGGCAGCACCAGATGTGGGCAGCACAATATTATAAATATACCGAACCCAGAACCTTTTTATCATCAGGCGGATTGGGAACTATGGGCTACGGCCTGGGAGCCTGTATCGGTGCCAAGGTTGGCCAGCCGGATAAAATCTGTATTAATATTGCCGGTGACGGGTGCTTCAGGATGAATATGAATGAACTGGCTACCGCCAGCCGTTACGATATTCCCATTATTCAGGTAGTAATCAATAACCATGTATTGGGAATGGTTCGGCAGTGGCAGACGTTATTTTATGAAAAACGGTATTCTCAGACCATCCTAAGTGATAAGGTAGACTTCTGCATGGTAGCCCAGGGGCTTGGCTGTGAGGCCATCCGTGTAACTACTAAGGAAGAGGTTGAACCGGCACTGAGAAAAGCTATTGCTTTAGGAAAACCGGTAATGATCGAATGCGTTATTCCGGAGGATGACAAAGTATTTCCCATGGTACCGGCCGGGGCACCCATCAGTGAAGTTTTTGATGGAAATGACTTACAAAAGTGAAAACCAACAAATAAAGTGAAGTAATTTTATGAAAAATGTGTTAAAAGGTGTTTGTATCGGATTGGGTATTATATGCTTGCTGACCGCCGGAATGTATCTGGGATTATCCTGGTACTATATCGGTGAGTTCAGCTATAATACCTGGATCAACGGAATTTATTGCACAGGAAAAAGTGTCAGTGAAGTGAATCAGGAGTTGTCCAGAGAATATTCTTATGACAGTTTGACAATTTTGGATTATGAAGGTAATCCTTATTCGATTTCGGCAGAATTAATTGATTATCGCTTTGATTTTGCCGAAAGTCTGGAAAGATATAAAAGTCTGCAGAATCCTTATTTGTGGATTGATAATCTGCGTGGCGGGAATGGCGAAAAGCATATCCTGCCAATCATTCATTATGATGAAACTGCCTTGGAAGAACAAGTAAATGCCCTGCCTTTTATGCAGGAGAAGGACAGTATGCGCACCAGAGCGGTGGAGATCCGGAAAACCGATTCGGGATATTGCCTGATCAATGAACGGGATAATGTGCTGAACCGGGAAAAAGCCAGAGAAGCTATTTATAATGCGGTAGATCAATTTGAGCCGGAAGTGGATTTGCAAAAACTGGATTGTTATGAGGATTTACCGTTAAACGAGGAAATGCAGCAAGCGGTTGCCTTATGGTCGAAAATTCAGGAATTTCAAGATTGTATGATAGTCTATCAGATGGGCGAGGAATTAATCCCGATTGATGCTTCCGTAGTTTGTGACTGGTTTTTGCTTAATGAGGATGGAAGCTTTGTTTTTGATGAACAGGGTAATCCGGTACTGGATGAAGAAAAGCCGGAAATGTTTATTGCCAAATTGGCAGAGGAATATGATACCTTAGGTGGCCCCAGAGATTTTCAGGCAACCCGAGGTGAAATCGTAACCGTAACCGGAGGAATATACGGTAATCAGCTTGATCGGAAGGCGGAAGCAGCCTATCTGCTGCAGGCCTTTAAGGAAAAAAGGATTGAAATACATACACCGGAATATAAGCAAAAAGCCTTGTATCAGGGAAAAGATGACATCGGTGATACTTATATCGAAGTGGATATGACCGAACAGATGATGTATTACTATGAAAAGGGGAAATGTTTGATTGAAACCCCGGTAGTAACCGGCAATACATCCCTTAGAAGAGGCACCCCGGAGGGTGTGAACTTCGTATATGCCAAGCAGAAGAACCGAATTTTACGTGGGGAGGATTATGCATCACCGGTAAAATTCTGGATTCCCGTAAAGGGCGCAATCGGTATTCATGATGCATCCTGGCGGAATAAATACGGCGGTGAGATTTACAAGACCAACGGTTCTCATGGTTGTATCAATACCCCATATGATGCTGTAAAGGAACTATATGAGTTAGTAGAAATAGGAACCCCGTGCGTAATGTTTTACTAGTCGAAGTTATTTTTAGTTGACGAAAGGATGCATTAAGGGTACAATATTTCTCAGAGTTTGTACGTTTAGGAGGAGAAAATCGTGTCAAGAGTTTACAATTTTTCAGCAGGACCGGCTGTTTTACCGGAGGAAGTACTTAATGAAGCAGCAGCAGAGATGCTGGATTATCAGGGATCAGGGATGTCCGTAATGGAAATGTCCCATCGTTCCAAAGTATATGATACCATTATTAAAGAAGCAGAAGCAGATATCCGGGAACTGATGAATATTCCGGACAATTACAAGGTGCTCTTTTTACAGGGCGGTGCCAGTCAGCAGTTTGCCATGATTCCCATGAATCTGATGAAAAATAAGAAAGCCGCCTATATTGTGACCGGTGAATTTGCCAAGAAAGCATACGAGGAAGCCAAGCTTTTCGGTGAAGCAATCGCAGTGGCATCTTCCGAAGACAAGACTTTTTCATACATTCCCGATTGCTCGGATCTGGATATTCCGACTGATACAGATTATGTATATATATGTGAAAACAATACTATTTTTGGTACCAAATATAAAGAACTGCCCAATACCAAGGGACACGTTCTGGTTGCCGATGTATCCTCCTGCTTTTTATCAGAACCTATTGATGTAACCAAATACGGCGTTATTTATGGCGGCGTGCAGAAGAATGTAGGACCGGCCGGTATGGCCATCGTAATCATCAGAGAAGATCTGATTTCCGATGAATGTTTGCCCGGAACTCCTACCATGCTGAAATATAAGACTCATGCCAAGGCTGATTCCCTTTATAATACGCCTCCTGCATATACCATTTATATTTGCGGTAAAGTATTCAAAGGGCTGAAGAAAAACGGCGGTTTGGCCGCCATGAAGGAATATAATGAAAAGAAAGCCGCTGTTTTGTATGATTTCTTAGATGAAAGCGGTCTCTTTAAAGGAACCGCACGCAAAGAAGACCGTTCTTTGATGAACGTGACTTTTGTAACCGGTTCGGCCGAACTGGATGATAAATTTATCAAGGAAGCCAAAGCCGCTGGTTTTGATAACCTGAAAGGCCACAGAAGTGCAGGCGGTATGCGGGCCAGCATCTATAATGCCATGCCCATCAAGGGTGTGGAAGAACTGGTGAAATTTATGAAGGAATTTGAAAAAAATAATAAATAAAGCGAGGGAACGAAATGTTTAAGTATCACTGCTTAAATCCTATTGCCGATATAGGTCTTGTGAGATTTACGGACAAGTATGAAAAAACCGATAAAGTTGAGGACGCTCAAGGTATTCTGGTGAGAAGTGCATCCATGCATGAGATGGAACTGCCGGAGAACCTTTTGGCGGTAGCCAGAGCCGGTGCCGGAGTGAATAATATTCCCCTGGATAAATGTCTGGAAAAGGGTATCGTTGTATTTAATACTCCCGGAGCCAATGCCAACGGCGTTAAAGAACTGGTCATTGCCGGTATGCTTTTGGCATCCCGTGACGTGGTAGAAGGCATTAACTGGGTAGAAAACGAAAAAGATAACCCGAATATCGCCAAGGAAGCGGAAAAGGAAAAGAAGAACTTTGCCGGAACCGAGATTCAGGACAAAAAGTTAGGTATTATTGGTCTTGGCGCTATCGGTGTAAAAGTAGCCAATGCCGCTAAGCATCTGGGTATGGAAGTATACGGTTATGATCCATATATTTCAGTGGATGCGGCATGGAGTTTAAGCCGGGATGTAAAACATGTACTGAATGTTGAAGAAATTTACGAAAACTGTGATTTTATTACCATTCATGTACCGCTGATGGATGCTACCAGAGAGATGATCAATGCAGATGCGATTGCCAAGATGAAAAAAGGCGTTGTTATTCTTAATTTTGCCAGAGATCTGCTGGCCAATGAAAAGGATGTTCTGGCTGGAATCAAAGCCGGAACTGTAAGAAAGTATGTAACCGATTTTCCCAATCCGGTTACTGCCGGACAGGAAGGTTGTATCGTTGTACCTCATCTGGGCGCTTCCACAGAAGAATCGGAAGATAATTGTGCGAAGATGGCTGTGAAGGAAATGATGGATTATCTGGAGAACGGAAACATCATTAACAGCGTGAATTTCCCCAGCTGCGATATGGGTGTTTGTACTCAAAGGGGACGTGTAACTATTTTCCATGAGAACAAAGCCAATATGATTACCAAGTTTACCGCCTGCTTCGGCGATCAAAGTATTAATATTTCAGATATGACCAATAAGTCAAAGGGTGAGTATGCTTACACTATGATTGATATCGAAGCGGAAGCAGATGCCGAAACGATTGCAAAACTTAGCTCAATTCCCGGGGTATTGCGGGTGAGAGTAGTAAAATAAGTAAAAAGGTTGTCACCTCACGGTGGCAGCCTTTTTTAGAAAGTGTCATCTAAGCGGCCCTGAAATTCCTGCTCTCGCAGAACGGCAGCTTCACTGGCCAGATCCATATATCTGATGAAGATGTCCTCCAGAGGGATATTTTCTTCCCTGGATATTTCCTGCATAATTGGGCGGAGCTTTTCCAATTGAACGGAAATGGGGGTTTTCTGAGGATCGATGTCAGACATCACTTTGTCGGCATAGACATTGATCCGTTCTAAAAATTGTTTGTCTTTTTCCTGCATAATAAGTCACCTGCTTCTTTATTTGTCAAAATTATTTTACCACTAGATGCTTGTACTGTATAGGTATATTTGTTAAAATAGCATTATCATACTGTGGAGGTAACTGTTGTGAATAATAGATTATACAAATTAATGAATTGGCCCAAAATAGAAGGAATCGTTTATTCGGAAGAGGATCAGCCTCATGATGTATTGGGACCTCACGTAGCAGGAAACGGCACATTACTGCAAACCTTTCAGCCGGGTGCAAAGGGAGTGGAAGTAGTAATAAAAGGGGAAAAAGAAACATATAAAATGGAGATGGCGGATGAAGAAGGATTTTTTGCCTGTCTGATTCCGGGGAAAAATATCGGGAAATATGTATATCGGGTGACTGATGGGGATAAGAATGTGAGAGAGGTGAAGGATGCATATGCCTTTCAGCCTCAAATTACAGAAAAAGATCTGGATAAATTTGAAGCAGGTATTCATTATACGGTTTATGATAAATTAGGTGCTCATCCTCTGACTGTAAGCGGTGTTAAGGGGGTTAATTTTGCCGTATGGGCGCCCAATGTCATCCGGGCCAGTGTGGTAGGCGACTTTAATAAGTGGGATGGCCGTGTGCATCAGATGAGAAGACTGGGAGACAGCGGTATATTTGAGATATTTATTCCCGATGTGAAGGTTGGGGATACCTATAAGTTTGAATTGAAGGTAAAAGGCGGCTTAACTTATATGAAGGCCGATCCTTACGCCTTCGGCCAGCAGCTACGGCCGGATTCCGCCTCCATCGTGCGGGATATCAAGCAATTTCAATGGGAAGATTCTGACTGGCTTGACATCAGAAAAGCAAGACAAAGCTGCGAGGCCCCGATCAGTGTGTATGAATTATATCTGGGTTCCTTCAGAAGACCGGAGGGTGGAGAAGAGTACTATAATTATCGGGAACTGGCACCGATGATCCTTCAATATGTAAAAGAAATGGGATATACCCATATTGAGCTGATGCCGGTGATGGAGCATCCTTTGGATAAATCCTGGGGCTATCAGGTGATCGGTTATTATGCTCCCACATCCCGTTACGGAACCGCCGAAGACTTTATGTTTTTTATGAATGAGATGCATAAGGCCGGTATCGGCGTTATTCTGGATTGGGTTCCGGCTCATTTTCCCAGAGATACCTATGGGTTGTCGAATTTTGACGGAACCTGCTTATATGAACATTTAGATCCCAGAAAAGGTTTTCACCCTCATTGGGGAACCTTGATTTATAATTACGGACGTCCCCAGGTATCTAATTATTTGATTGCAAATGCCCTTTACTGGGTAGAAAAGTATCATGTGGATGGTATCCGTATCGATGCGGTAGCTTCCATGCTTTACCTGGATTATGGAAAAAGCGATGGCGAATGGGTTGCCAATATGTATGGCGGCAATGAAAATCTGGAAGCGATAGAGTTCCTTAAACATCTTAACTCCATGATGAAGAAACGAAATCCCGGGGTTATGATGATAGCCGAGGAGTCCACGTCCTGGCCGCAGGTTACAGGAGATCTGGATGATGGCGGTCTGGGATTTGATATGAAATGGAATATGGGTTGGATGAATGATTATCTTCGTTATATTAATTTCGATCCATATTTCCGGGCGCATCACCATCATGAACTGACTTTCAGCATGATTTATGCTTACAGTGAAAACTTCATGCTGGTATTTTCTCATGATGAAGTGGTGCATGGGAAATCCACGATGATTGGTAAGATGCCCGGCGAAGTGGCTGATAAATTTTCAGATTTGCGGTTAACCTATGCGTATATGATGATGCATCCGGGTAAGAAGCTGTTATTTATGGGTCAGGACATTGCCGAATTCAAGGAATTTGATGAGACAAGGGAAGTGGAATGGTCCTTGCTGCAATATCCGGAGCATCAGCAGTTAAATCATCTTGTCCGGACCTTAAACCGTTTTTACCGTAAAAATCCGGCTTTGTATACGCTAGATACTAATCCTGACGGCTTTCAATGGATTAATTGTATCACAGCTGAAAAATGTATGCTTTCCTTTATACGTCAGAGCAAAAAGGAAGAGGAAATGCTGGTGGTGGTAGCAAACTTTGCTAATATGATGCAGGACTTTGTGATTGGCGTACCTGTGGAAGGTAAATATAAAGAAATCCTAAATACAGACGCCAAAGAGTTCGGCGGCCAGGGACGGGTAAACAGCCGGGCAAAAATGACCGAAGAAAAAGAGATAGATGAATGTCCCTTTTCCTTTAAGATGACCAGTGCACCGCTTTCTCTCAGTGTTTTTGGCTATACGCCTTTCAGCGACGAAGAGCGGGCTGAAATTCTCAGGAAAAAAGAAGAAATGATTCGTAAAAAGCTGCAGAAGGAAAAGGAAGCGGCGGAGAAGAAAGCAGCAGCTGAAAAAACAGCAGCCGAAAAGCGTGCCAAAGCCGAAAAGGAAGCCGCTGAACGAAAGGCCGCCAAAGAATTAGAAAGATTAAAGAAGAAAGATAAGGCAAAATGATACAAACTTTATTAGCAGTAATGATCGATAATGATGAGAATAAAATAGGAATTATTCGGCAGTATTTGAATGAACTGCCAAGCAAAGCCTTGCATTTGGGAATTCGGGCAATACTTGCATTAGTGTTCTTTTTGTTGGGGATGCAAGTAATCAGGATGATCCGGAAGGTAGTGCATAAGTCGCTGCAGCGCGGGCAGGCAGAAGCGGGGGTAATACAGTTTTTGGACTCCTTTATAAAGGCAGTGCTATATATCGTGCTGTTTTTTATGATTGCCTCCGGTTTTGGATTGGATGCCACCAGTGTTGCAGCGGTGCTGGGTTCTGTGGGTGTGGCAATCAGTTTGGCGGTACAGGGGAGCTTGTCCAATCTGGCCGGTGGCGTGCTGATTATGATACTGAAGCCTTTTAAGGTTGGAGATTATATTAAAGAGGACACCAATGGTAATGAAGGTACTGTTATTGTAATTGATATCTTTTACACCAAGCTGCAGACTGTGGATAACAAAATTATTGTATTGCCCAACGGTACCCTGGCAAACAGCAGCCTGACCAATGTGACGGCATGCGATGAGCGAAGATTAGAATTTAAACTGGCAATTTCTTATGATACGGATATCCGCTATGCCAAGTCGGTAATTGAGAAAGTGCTGATTGAGGATGAGGCAGTAATTCAGGATAAGGAACACTTTGTATATGTAGAGGAATTGGCTGCCGGCTGGGTGAATCTGGGGGTACGCTGCTGGTTTTCCATAGGTGATTTTTGGGAAGGAAAATGGCGGATTGCGGAGAATATTAAGTATGCCTTGGATGAGGCCGGAATCGTCATTCCCTGTGCGCAGATAGAGATTCGAGATGGCAAGATAAAAGAGCCGGATGAAGAGTATAATATTCAAAATTAGGCTTGCCAAATAGGGACGGAGACAGTATAATGAATTTTGTGATTGCTTCCGTGGCTCAGTTGGTAGAGCGACGCATTCGTAATGCGTAGGGCAGGGGTTCGAGTCCCCTCGGGAGCTGTGGAACAAAGGGCATGTTTCTCACAACGAGAAGGATGCTTTTTTCTGTTGGATAAATATGATATAATGTAGACATAGGTATTTGAAATAACATTAACAGACTATTTCCAAAAGAAAGGAACTTATTTTATGTTTAATATTTATTATATTAATTATGGAAAAGCATTTGAAATAGCAATGCTTATAGATAACAAAATATTGGATGAAATAACGAGAGAAACAGAAAACAGTACAACGTTAAAAGCCGAAGGTGGTGCTGATGCAGGTAATCTAAAGAGCATTCCGTTAATAGGAAAATATGCACCCAATATGAGATTAAATGGTGAATTTGATGGTGTGAAAACGAGAAAAGTAATTGACGCTGTAAAGGTAATATCTACTAAATCTACAATATTAGAGAAAATATATAATAAAGCTAAAGAAATTTCAAAATTACAAGACAAGAGTATTGGAAATTTGATAAAAATAAAGAACGTTTCTTTAGAAATAACAAATGAAAATGATATTTTAGGAGTCAAAACTTTTTTAAGTGGTGCTCTTGGTGATATTGCGTTAGAGGGTGGGGAAAATATAAATCTTACAACAATGTTTGAAGTTGTTTTTAAAGATTCGGCATACATATTGAAAGGAACTCTTCCAAAAGAAAAATTTAAAAGAGAAGAGAAAATTATAATAAAGATTCCTATGCAAGCTGAAAATGAAATGGAAAATCAGTATAGTATTTCGGATCTTGAAATCGGAAAAGTTACAATTATTGGAATCTATCGTGGTAATTATAAAAACAAAGAATTGAATGAAAAGCTAAATCGCTTTTTAAAAAGGTCAGAAGATAATATTATGACACCTACAGATGTAGGTATTGAGAGCGATATTGAAATTATCGAATACGAAGAAGTAATTCATTTTATAGATGTCATTGCTATTGTACAAGACATTAATTTTTAACGGAGGTAAATAATTTGAATAAAGCAATAATTTACGAATATGATAAGCAAAATAGAACATATTTTGTAAATGAATTGGAAAGGCAAGGATATGGCTTCTTTTGTATGCCATCAACTAATGTGATAAATATTAATTTTGATGAAATACTTAATGCGAAAAATGGTTTGTTTATTGAGATCTCATATTACTTTGCGGATGATGAAAAAGGAATTATATATTCAAGCATAATAGAAAATTTGATTAATGCGATTAATGAAGAAATGCCTGTTTATTTTATAATAAATCGTAAATATATTAGTACTTTGCAGGATATGTTGTTTTATAAGATTGCAGATATAAAAACATTAGAAATAGAATTTAATTTAGGAATAGTACCAAGCAAAAATATAGTAGATATTGAGGAAAATGAATTTAAAGAGGTAATTCAAACTATTAATGAAGACTTAGTAGGCAATTGTAAATTTAAAAAAAGATTATATGAGGAATTAATGAAATTCAGAATTTTTAATAGGCTTGGATATCAACCAATTTTTTCAGTGCTAATTTGTGGCAATTCCGGAATTGGAAAGACAGAAGTCGCAAGAATTTTTCATAAAACACTTTGTTTAAAAGAGCCTTTTATAAAGATAAATTTTGGAAACTATAGTGATCAAAATGCACTTAGTAGTTTGATAGGAAGCCCAAGAGGATACATAGGCAGTAGCAAAGGTGAATTATCTGATAAGATTGCTAATAGTAAGGCAAAGATAATTTTAATAGATGAATTTGAAAAGTCAAATAAGCAAGTACAAAATTTCTTTCTTCAGCTTTTAGAAGATGGAGTATTTACTGATTCCCTAGGAAGAGAATATGACTTAAACAAATATGTTATTATTTTTACAGCAAATCTTCCTGAAAAGAAAGTACCAGAAAAATTATCACCCGAATTACTGTCAAGATTTAATCTCAAATATTCCTTTTCAAATTTAAATAATTTAGAAAAGCAAGAATATATAAAGAAGAAAATTGATAATATATTGGATGATATAAAAGAGAATTTGAATATAGTACTTGCAGAAGAATCTGTAAGGGAAATATCTAATATTGATTTTGGAAGATATGAAAATATGCGTGATATAAATGCTGAGATTATGAAACGAATTAGTAATGAAATATATCCTGAATTATTTACCGAAACCATGTAGAGTTGGAGTATATTTTTTGAAAAATAAATCTTCCAGACAAGGCAAACCCCAAATTGTTCTTGTCTGGAGGATTTTTTTTTGTAAATAGTTTTAAGCTTTATCCTTAAATATATCAAAATTCATAATTAATTGAAAAACTTGCAAGGATGTTTCCATATCTCTATAAGCCAAGGCTTCCACAAGATTATTGTTTAATTGTTTCAGGTAAACTGACATAGCAGTAGGTGACAGGAATCGTTTATAAAAAAGTTCATTCAATTCTTCCAAAGGTTTTTCATCACCAAGCAATTCACAAATATTTTGATAGAGATCGTCTAAGGCACAGGAGTCAAAAAATTTATCAATAGCTGACTGCAATTGCTTTCGATAAGATTTAACGCAGGAATCTAAATAATCATTGGCAAGCAAGGAAATATAAATTGCTGTTTTGGTTTCACGTTCCTGAAAGGTAAGAGGATGAGAAAGAATAAAATCTTTGCCATCCTTAAAAAATGGATGCGGAACAATACCATCAGATTTCATCGAAGCACGACAGATGGCATATATACCTGATATACTTTCCATCCCATCTTGATCGGCATCATTAGAAAGCGGCTCGTTCGCAACTTCAAGCAGACGGGATATATAATTGTCTAACAGATATGCTTTTGTGCCCAGTTGGATACGCAGCTTCTGTGCCAGGGCAAAGAAATCCAGATAATATTGTGCCATATCCCTGACTGGAACTTCTTCATTAAAAATATTTGGTTTCATAAAAATGTTCATACACAAATCCTCCTAAGTATTTTTGGAGGTTTCCTAATGCAAAGAATGCCGACAAAAAGCGTACACAGAGGCGGCAGAATACTGCGGATACCCTTGCATACACTAAGTAAATGACTTGAGCCGGCCAAAATCAGATGTTATACTAAGTAGGTCATAGTGCCATTATGGTTGTGCAGGGGTGGCGGTTCACCTTTTCACAGGAAATATGTGTTACAGCACATATTTCTGCTATGACGTTTTTATTGGGGGAAACTCCATGTTGGTAGTAAAGCTCTGATAAAGACAAAAGTCAAGTCGAATTATCCATAAGGGATTGATTTGTTATGAGCTTGGGACTTATTTTTCCTTCTCTGCCGTTATACGAATTGAGCCCTTTCAGGCAATTTCATCAAGTATGGGAAAGTATATACTCACAAATCAAGTAAGAGCAAATATGAGCCTTGTATGAGCTTTGAGAACCATTAGTGAAACGATGGCAAACTCTTAATCTTCAGGAGTTTGTTTCTTTTTTCGATTTGGGAAACTTTGCTCTAACCAATTGATATATTCTTCAAATTTCAAAGTACCGTCAATGCAGGCATCCCGCTTATTTACCGCTTGATATTGCCATTTTTTGAAAACCGTCTCCTTAATCGTGCCGACTTTATAACGGGCAAAATATCTTTTATAATATTTGTTATAAGCAGCCCATGCCGGAACGGTTTTGATTTTGCCATTATAGTTCTGGTAGGAAGCGGCCTGCTGACAAGTCAGGGAAGTATCTGCGGAAATCCGGCTGCAGTATTCAGTAGCATATTTTCCTTTCAAGACAAAATATTTCCCACAGTTTCTACATTTCTTAAGACGAACTCCCTGCTCTAACATTTTTGTAAATTCAAACAAAAGCATGTCATAAATGGTACTGATTGCATAATGTGTTTTTAAGATAGAGGGAAGCAGATAATGACGGTCTAATGTCCCCGCTTCCAGATGATAGTCTTTTTCAAATGCAGTCTGATCTTTGCGTATGACGGCATGCTCTAAACGTTGTTTCAATTCTGACACTGGATAACCATAGGGAAATTTGCCATCGGTATATGCAAGAGGAGAAACAACAGTATATTGTGCTATCTTATGAAAGCTGGGAGTATCAGTAATCTCCCGGTAGAGATGATAGCGGTCTGCACCGGTAAAGTGTTCGAAATCTTCTTTGTAAAAATCCACATCAAGGCAAAACTCCAACAATTCCATAAACTCTTTCTGCACGGTACTTATATAATGCAAATAATGCTGAAGCGCAGATTCGGAAGTATGTAAAAATACAGGCGGAAAAATTTTCGTGTAGCAAGATTGAGAAAAAAACTCGTCAGCGGAAATAAATATTTTTTCATAACGTGAATAGATTTCTTCCTGATACTGAGAGGTATTTTCAATATTTTTCACAGGTATGTCTTCCGGATTGGTTCTGGAATCTGAGAGTATTATCTTCTCTGATAAAAAATCATGGTTAGAGAGAAGAAAGGGTAGTGTGAAATATTGCTTCTTTTTCATAAAATCTGCATAACAGAATTCTAAAAGTCCTTCCCCTAAAGGAAGCTGTATCTGTGTACCACTGGCTGTATTAACTTGGGGTGATGATTCGGAAGCGCATTCAATATCTACTTTCTGTTCCGGTGAAAGAGTACTATTTGTGCTTGATAAGGAACTGTATTCTTTTGTACTATCTACATCAATCATAATTATCTTTTCTTGGCTGTTGTAAGAAACCTTGTTATGAAAATAATCAAATAATACTTCTTTTGTATTTCCTCTGACGATCTGGTACTGTTCCAGTGTGTCAGGCTGATAATTTGTAAAATTCAGCTTTTTCATGTTGGCTCCTTTTTGATAAGATAAAATAATTTCTATTTTGATAATCTATATCACTCTAAATTAAATCATACAAAACTATTGTGTGAAGGTCAAGGGAAAGGTAAAATGGGCAGTAATTATTAGGGTTGATTTTAGGTGCAGGTTAAAGGAGCGACATAAGAACATGTCGCTCGACCCACAAACACCCGCAGTGCGGGCGTTTCCAGTTATACCCTAAATATAAGATGATGAAAAAAGGAAGTAGGTAGAGGCGTCTAAAACGCAAATAATGCAGAAAGGTTACAAAGAAAACGGACGTCCGATATGGAAATTAAGCAGATTGGAGGAGAAAATGGAACGGAAGAAAGAAAAATACAGCATCTTAATGTATCCGGCAAACATGGAGCGGATTGATTCCCTTTATGAATTACATGGGTATACAAGCAGGAGCGAATTCTTAAGTGAAGCGGCGGAATTTTATCTTGGATTTCTGGAATCGGGAAAACATGAGAAGTATATGGAAAGAACCATGCTTGCTTTTCTGGAAGATAAACTGGCAAAACTGGAAGCCAGAATATGCAGACAGTTGTTCCGAATGTGTGTGGAGATTGCAGTATCCTCCCATGTATCAGCAAGTCAGATACCGGGGGTAGATGATGAAACGATGAAGATAATTCGCCAGAAATGTGTAAAAGCAGTAAAAAATACCATCGGAAATATTCGATTTGATCCTATTTATGATTATCAGCATGAAGAGAGGTTTATGGATGAAGAAAGAGATTGAGAAAATAACAGTATCGTTGCCAAAGGAAATATTAAGGCTTGCAGATGATAATAGAGAACGGTTTGGATTTCAAAACCGATCGGAATTTATTCAGACAGCGATAAAAGAATATGTAAGCAGAGATTTGTTAAAGTCAAACTTAGGGGAGCTGGCAGAACTGTATGAGAAAATCGAACATAGTGAAATTAAGGAATTAGAGTCACACTTATCAAAATTATTTTATAAGTTGGCGGTAGAAATTTCGCAGCTTAATCTTCTTTGTGCCTCTGTTTTTGAATTATCATATGTTGAAGCACAAAATATCAGAGGAAAGGCTGTAAAGCTGGTGAATAGCAGTAAAGGATTTGTAAATCTGTATCATTCTTCAAAAAATAAGGTTGATGTAGGCTTCTGATAATTACGGGCTTAGGCGGAAAGGGGTAAGATATGCACTTTTTTAAAGGGGATTTTAGGATAACTACTAAGACGATTGGGGGCATCCAATATGTTGTTTTCAGTTTTTACAGTGATAAGGAACATCTTTTTGACCGGGTGGAAAACATAATAAGCAATTCCGTAGATTTAGGTAATATGATGGAAAGTGCGGATAATTCTTTAGTAGGTAGTGATATACCGAATAAAAATATGTGATGCTATAATGATGCTGCAAAAAACTTTTAGAAAGGAGAAGTTATGATTACGAAGCAGGAATTATACAAAGCAGCACTTTATTGTCGCCTGTCACAGGATGATGGACAAATCGGTGAGAGCGGAAGTATACAGACCCAGAAAGCATTGCTGAAGGATTATGCATTGGAAAATGGATATGGCATCGGAGACTGGTACTGTGACGATGGATGGTCAGGAACCAATTTTGAAAGGCCGGAATTTAAACGAATGATTGCCGACATTGACGCTGGAAAAATCAATATGGTAATTGTCAAAGACCTTTCCCGGTTCGGGCGAGAATATGCGCAAATGGGTATGTTGATTGAACATTATTTTGATGAAAATGGTGTGAGATTTATTGCAATATCGGAAGGGATTGATACCTTAAAGGGAACAGATAATATTCTTATGCCGATAACCAATGTCATCAATTCTCTCTATGCAAGAGACTGTTCCAGAAAAACCAAGATTGGCCACCGAACGAGAGCAAAAGAAGGAAAATATCTTGGTTCTCATGCACCTTTCGGTTATCTGAAAGATCCAACGGATAGGCATCATCTTGTGATTGATCCCGAAGCAGCACAGACGGTAAAGTATATTTTCAAGATGTTCAGCGAGGGAATTGGCTATGTACGGATTACAAAAATTCTGCGAGAGCAGAAGATTTTGAACCCACAGGCATACTTCAATCAACAGAATCCAGATTTTTACAAAAGTGATTATTGGAGAAAAGCGTTTGACTGGCATGCCACATCAATCCGGGCAATTTTATCCAATGAGGCATACATAGGGCAGACGGTTTTTGGTAAGACGAAGACAAAGGGATTTTATAATAAGACAAGAGTCAAAGCCCCTGAAAAAGAGTGGGTAGTGGTGGAAAACACCCATGAACCGATAATTGGCCGACAACTTTGGGATGACGTTCATAAACTAATGAAATTCAGAAGGAGAGAGAACGAGGGAATGAATGAAATTCAGATGTTTGCCGGGCTGGTAAAGTGTGCGGATTGTGGCTCGGCCCTCAATGTTTCTTTTAACAGAAAGACCGGAAGGTATACCAGTTTTTCATGCTGGGTATACAAGAATTACGGAAAAGAACGCTGTTCTTCCCACTCGATTGGATGGAAGACATTGTGTGAACTGGTGCTGACGGATATCCGGTTTCACTCTCAAATGGCAGGTGTGGCAAGGCAGAAATATTTTGATATGCTGATAGCGCAACGAACTGAACTGCAGAAGAAGGAAGCGGGTGAATATAAGAGAAAGTTGAAAAATGCAGAGAAAAGGCTTGGAGAACTGGACAAAATATTGGCGCATCTTTATGAGGATTATGCTTTAGGAAAAATCAGTACAGAACGGTATGAGTCTATGCAGAAAAGATTTACTGAAGAGCAGGAAGGGGAACGGAAGAAACAGTTGTCAATTAAAGGAGTTCTTGATAAGATGGAAGAAAGTTACCAAAATACGGAGAATTTTATGAACTTGATTGAAAGGTATACTGATATCAAGGAATTGAATACGGAAACTTTAAATCAGTTAATAGATCGGATTGTAATACATGAAAAGACTGTTAATGTGGATGGAAGTAAGAGTCAGCGGGTGGATATTTATTATAGGTTTATTGGATATGTGCCAATGAGTTTGCCAGAGATAGAGAGCAAAAGTTATGAATGAAAAAGATAAAAAGGATTTGGAACTCATTGTAGATATTATAAAAAATACGGTGAAGGTAGAGGAAATATATTTGTTTGGTTCGTTTGCTTATGGAACGCCGACTGAGGACAGTGACTTTGATATTTATGTTCTTTTAAAAGAAGGAGCTGACCGGCCAATAGTGGAGATGCAGAAAATTTATGCTGCGATTTTTGGAGTACAAAGTAGGGCAGTGGATGTTCTGGCTGATGATGCAAAACGGTTTTATGATAGTTGTAAAGATTCGCAGTTTAAGAGGACTGTAATGGAAAAGGGAATAAAACTATTTTTTGAACAGCGAGAGAATAATTTGGTGCAGGAGGAGAAAAAATGAACTTGGATACTCTGGAAACAATAATTGAGATAGCTAAATTTGTAGTGCCACCGGTATTAACTTTAATAGCAACATTTTTGGTGACAAAATATAAATATCATAAAGATGGACCCAAAGATAAGCGAGAAGTTGCATATAATCGTTTTTATTATCCGATATACATACTAGTACATGAAAAATATAGGAAAAATCACAAGGATAATTATGAGAATATTATTGCGGAGATTAGGCCTAGATTATTGAAGTATAGAAAATATTTGAATGGATCAACCGTAAAATCATTTACTGATTTTTCTACAAATAAATATAAACATAAAGCATATAGAAACTTTGTAAATAATATTTATGATCATAATTCGAAGTTAAGGAGAGAGCTTGGATATTTGGAATCTAATATATTTGATATATTTAAATACGGTGGTAATTATAATATAGGGTTGCTTATTGTACTTATAGGAACTTCAAGCGTCTATATCCTTATTATTCTGAATTCTATTTGTATACAATATCATTGGGACACAAAATTTTTATTAAAAATTATAGTATTTTTCCTAATAATTATTGTCTTAGGTGCTTTACTTATTATTTATGAATTTATTGTTAGAAATGTTTTATTATTTATTGAATATATGAAAAATAAAATAAAAAAATAATGTAGTTGGTAAAGAGGTAATTGGAATGTAACTTAAAAATTTAGAAAAGTTAAGGCTAAGATTTTAATATTGGAGATGGACATAATTTGAATAAAATAAAAACAAACTTGACAAAAATAAGGTTTTATGTAAAAATAGAAAACATAATAAGGTAAGGAGGAAATAATATTGGACAAAGGGTTAGTCAATAAACTTGTAACCAATGATGATTTACTTAGAAAAATTGTTTATTCTATAGATAAAGCAATCGGGGAGGACCAGCAACAATATTTAAAGGAAAATCATCGGGAAACAAATAATGCGATTATACTTCTTAGAGGAGATTACATCAACACCAATTTAAGGAATCATGTAGTAAAGGATGAGATTGATCTAGTTCCATTTCAGAGGTGCGGTTGGTCTGGTAGAATGATTATTGACCGGAAAGGGCATATTACCTATTCTATTATGAAGGAAGAAACATTATCGGATGTTCCTAGAAAGAAAAACCGTAAGAATCCACATTATTTGCAATCTATTTTATATGTCGAAAATAAGGATTGTATTGCCAAACAAAGGCAGATGACATTACAAGACTTTGGAATTACTATATTTGATACTAATGTTCTGGAACAGGATTTTCAAAAAATAAGTCAAGGTTTAATTGATATGAAAGAAGATTATAAGCATTACATTATTGCTTATAAGGCAGAGCATGGTGAAATAAAAAATATCAAATTGAAATTTCTTGATAAAGATTTTAATATAGTGGATGAAGCGTCTCTTATGCAATACATTAAGCCGGATTTTGCACGGCTTACAGATATTGGGCCTGTTGAATCAGACGAAGAAAATATGAAAGATAATAAAGGCTTAGTGAGTATAAAGAGTGGATTAAAGCCAAAACTTCGTGAGATAGATAAAGAAGGCCTGAAATAAAAAATTCAGGAGATGTTAAAAAATGACAGAAAAGAAATTTTTTGGTGAAAGATTAAAAAATGCAAGAATGTATAGAGGGCTGACGCTTACCGAATTAGCAAAAAGAACCGAAATTAGTAAGCAGTCGCTCTCTTTATATGAAAATGATAATAATACACCTGATCATATGAAGGTTAGGCTTTTGTCGTCGGCACTTAATTTTCCATATGATTTCTTTTTTCAAAAGGAAAATTATGTGGCAAAAACGGAAACGACCTATTTCCGTTCTTTGACAAGTGCTACTAAGAAAGATAGAATGGCACAAAGCATCAAATTAGAATATGTTGCAAAGATGTATGAAATACTCTTAGAATATATTTCATTTCCTGAGATGAATCTGCCGAGTATAGATTTTGAGGGATATGACGATGTGTTTGAATGTGAAAGTATGGAAGCTGTCGAAGAGATAGAAAGCATTGCAAATAAGGTAAGAGAATATTGGGGAGTAGGGATCGGTCCCATTAAAGACTTACAATATTTATTAGAAAGAAATGGTATTATTATAACTGGGTTTAATACAAACGAAGACAAAATAGATGCGTTTAGCCAAAGAACAATAGTGATAGGAAATGATATTTATTTTATAGCAGTTGCATTAGGCAATAGACCAGAAGGCAGGATAAGATTTGATATGGCCCATGAGTTGGGGCATATTTTATTGCATCCTTGGAGTGAAGATTTGGAAGCAATTACAAAAGAAGAATTTAAGGCGAGAGAACGTCAGGCGAATATGTTTGCAAGTGCATTATTGCTGCCGAAGAGCAGTTTTATTAAAGATGTTGCAGCATATCCTACGGATTTACAATATTATCAATTCCTAAAAAAGAAATGGAAAGTTTCTATTCAAGCAATGATTTATAGGTCGCATCAGTTAGGGATAATGTCAGACAATCA
>JAVBSL010000012.1:0-105937 GCA_031556725.1 Lachnospiraceae bacterium
CAGCACCCAGTGGATACCCCTGATCATATCTTCAATGTTGCCATCACCTCTTTGGTTTAGCACTTTTCCAACCAGCAGCTTACTTTGAGGCGCCATTCCTTTGTATCTTCCCTCTGAAGCCAATCCGCTTCCGGCAATACACCCTGCCACATGGGTTCCGTGGCCGCTGTCATCATATTGACTGTCATGTCCGTTGACAAAATCCTTAAATAAAAGGATCCGGCTGTCGAAGTCCGGATGCTTTCCAATTCCGGTATCCAATACCGCTACCGTAACTCCTTTATTTCCACATGCATCAACCAGCCGGTCCGTACATCCTAATTGTTTTCTGACCCGAAACATAAAAACTCCCGGCCTTTTTATAATAGCATATGCCGAAAGTTCTTATGAGTTCATTTATTATATTGCGGTTGGAAGAGATTTTTGCTGTTATTGGCATTCACATCCTCCCTTTTGTACGCCCTCCACCAGCGTCTGAACCTGCTGGTAATGCACCTGTGCATGCATGTGGCTTCTTACATTGGGTATAGCCGCACACATATAACACGCTTATTTAAACAGGAGCTGGGATTTGGTCCTGCCCAATTAATCATGAGGTCAAAATTAGAAGAAGCTAAAATACTGTTAAAACATACAAATATTTCATCTTCAGAAAAACAGTGATTTTTCGCTTGACGAAATCAACTTCTACCTCTATACTTATTTTTGTAAGAAGTTGGTTTATACCGTAAGTGCTTGTCACTAAGGCGGGGTGCACGCTTCTTATTTTTTTAATTAGAAATAAAAGACTTTATATCTCCTCTATAAATCAAATAACGTACTGCTTTCCTTTTTTACGTTTATTACATCATATAAATATAAAATTCCATTTTTATCAACTCTTACAATCAACGTTGCTAAATAAACATTATAATGAGAAATATTCTTTTCATCCGTGATGGCCGGCAAAGCAAATCTCGTTAAATATCGATACCATCCTCGACTTGCTTTTTTTTCATTCTTCACTTTTTTATTCTCTGTTTGGGATAGTTTTCTAGAAATATATATCATTTTATGAATTCCCTGAACTGAATTTGCTTTTGCCTTTGCATTTGCCCCCTTCGCTCTCCTTGTATCTTCTGAGCCTTTAAATTCATCGGGAAAGTCATTATCAATATGTATTTCTTCCTCTGTATCCGCAACCAGTATGATATCTCCAATGTACCGTTTTAAATAGTCTTCAACCTCATTCCATGGAATGTTTTTCTTTCCAAAAATAAAATTTTATTAATTACCACTACCTTACGCCCATTTTCATCAAGCGCAACAACAATATTGTCATTCTCCATTCAAATCCTCCTAATGTATGTTTTTTATATAATGGAATCAATGGCGAAACTGCCATGAATCAATAAGCAGACAGATTGTCTGCGATAAGTATTGTTATCATAACATCTTCATCGCTTTTTATCAATTACTTTATAAATTTAAGAAAAGCTTGTTATCCTGCTATGTATGTGGGATAATGAGCGCAATAAATGACTGGCACTAATAACTCTTTCCCTAAATATTTTCTCAAATTAAATACCATATTATCAAATACTGGGAGGGCATTACAATGATAACTATACTTGCTTGCAAGCAATCTGACATACCGAACTTAGCTCTCTTAAACCATATGTTAATTGAAGACGAACAAGCTGAGAACAGCATGTCCATTTTGCAATTAGAACAGCGCATGACAGCTTTTCTTGACTCTGAGTACAAAGCGTTCCTCATTAAGACTGATGAAAAATGTGTCGGTTACGCTTTGGTCAACATTGCTCAGAAGCCTCTTTATTTACGTCAATTTTTCATATGCCGTGAATACCGTAGAATGGGATATGGTAAGGAAGCGTTTTACGCCTTGCTTAACCATTTGCAAGTCGATGAAATAGACCTCGATGTTTATGCTTGGAATCACAGAGGTATGTCGTTCTGGAAATCTCTTGGCTTTTCCGAACGCTGCTATAATCTGCGTTTTAAAAAGTAGGACTAAACCAGTGCAAACCCTCTGTTTATCAGGATTTCCTTGATTTAGTCCTATTATATCACCCGCATCATATTGACTGTCATGTCCGTTGACAAAATCCTTAAATGAAAGGATCCGGCTGTCGAAGTCCGGATGCTTTCCAATTCCGGTATCAAGCAATGCTACCGTGATTCCGTCTTTTCCGCATGCCTTAACCAGCTGATCTGTACATCCTAATTGTTTTCTGACCCGAAACATAAAAACTCCCGGCCTTTTTATTTAGCATATGCCGGGAGTTTTTATAAGTTCATCAAATACAATCGTCTTATTTCTGCTTAGCCTTTGTCTAAATAATATTTATATAAACCAATGGCCGATTCGTACCATAGCTTCGTCTGTTCATCTTCCAGTTGCTTATAGGTATTGGAATAATAAAACTTTCTAAGTGCTTCAAGCATTGATATTTGTTCCGCTTCCACAATCATGTCTATTATCCCTGCCACCTTATGAGGTATAAAAATGTGGACATTTTCCTGTGTTATTTTGGGAATCCCCATAAATTCACCTTCTTTCTTTGAAGACCTCATTCCCTATAAATTTAATCATCTGCAATCCCAAATCAGTATGGAAAGAAATTTGATCCGCCAGCTTATATGTTCTTAATTCTTGGATCGCTGCTTCAAATGACATAAACCTATTTTCGAATGCATTCAAGCAAGTATATACTCGATCATCCGCAACAGGTCCACATACTATATCATAAGAATGCACATGATTTATATTTAATCTGTTTTTCAAAATAAACTGTAGCCACTCTTCTGTTGCGCCTTCAAAAACCTTAGTTTTTAGTTTCTTATCGTGAAAAATCTCATCGGATATTTCATATATAGATAATACACCGGTTTGCACATTTTGCCTCCGGGTTTTTATTTTTATCCAATTCTCAGCCTGCTCTTTGCTGGTAGTTGTATAAAAACCATTTCCGAATTCTAAAGTTCTCACCGAATCCATTATTTTAGGCTTCTCAACTGAAATAATTCCTCCATGATATACTATCATGCTTTCGGATACCCCCTGTTTTTTAAATATATCTCTATTTCCTCCATAACATATTGAATAGACTGTGTATGAAGAATGTCATAACCGTCTGCGAGAAATTCCGTGACCTCATATTCATCAAATATTGCTAAAATTTCCTGACCGCTTTTTTCATACTTTTTTTTATATGTCTCTATGCAAAGTGAAACAAATTCTATTATCTTATCATTCATCTGTCATCATCTCCCTTAGGACAATTTTCTGTTAATATTTATTGTACCAAAATTCCGGTTTAATAGCCAGTCTCAATTACTATTTATGCACAATATTTCGGTCAACTACAGTTTTCAGTACCCTGCAGATCCGATATATCCACAAAGGGTATTTTCGTGTTTACAATCTTTAGTATCTTGCTGGTTTTATCAATCCGTGCCACCATGCCGGTCACCTGAACATATTCGTCATTTTGATAGTACTCCACAGTCAGGATATCTCTGAGCTGCACCTGATTAAGTTTCCAATCCAAAGCCTCTTTTTGTTCCTCCGACAAAATACGTTTGGGTACAATAATCCGCTCTTTTTCGCTTAGTGCTTCCCGAAATCCTTTTAACCCATCAAAAGGCATAAATTGTTTTGCCCGGTCAGCCCGTTCCATACTGCCTTTCTTACTCACCACTCTTATGCCCTCCGATCTGCCGGTTTCGTTCTATCGTCGTTCCGGCTTCCTGTAAATCCATACCCCGCACTATGGCATTTTTCCCAAACCGCTTTTTTATTTCCAGCGTGGCCTTTTGCAGCTTCCGATCCTTTTCAACTTCATTCGGATCAGTAAAAAGATCATATTGCTCATAGGCTTCATTCCGAACGTTATTACAAGACAGATTCAACCGTTTAATGGGGCTGTTTCGATCCGCAATCCGATCATATATATCCAGCATATATGGTATTATTAGTCGATAAGAGTTGGTGCAGATAGTCATAGCTGCGGAGCCCGCTGATGGTTTCATATCCAATTGGTTGGAATAGCCCAACATCAATGAAAGCGATGCGGTAACAAGTCCCTTTTCGCTCATATCCAAACATAAGGCATCCGTCATCTCCTTAACGATCAGACGGCATTCTTCATAGGAATAATCCCGGGGCAGCACCTGCCCCACCGACATGGAACTGTTTTGTGGCTTATATCCTTTAATGTCCGCCATCGTAGTGGTTTCCCGCCCCCAGGCATGATCAATTAACAGTTCTGCATCTATACCGAACAGATGATATAATAAGTCCTCCGGGGTCTGCGCAATATCCCCCATAGTCATAATTCCTACACTGTTAAGACGCTTAACGGTTCCTGCCCCAACCCGCCAAAAATCAGTCAGCGGCAAATGTTTCCACAACGTTTTCCGGTAGGATTCTTCATCCAGATAACCGATATTGTCTTTTACATGCTTGGCAGTAATGTCCAAGGCTATCTTCGCCAGATAAAGGTTCGTTCCGATTCCGGCTGTAGCGGTAATGCCGGTGGTTTTCATGATATCCGCCATAATGGCAGCGGCCAGTTCTCTGGCGTCCATATGATACATATCCAGATAATTGGTTACATCCAAAAACGCTTCATCTACGGAGTAAACGTGGATGTCCTCTTTCGCAATATACTTCAGGTAAATTGCATAAATAGTAGATGAATACTCGATATAGAGTTTCATCCGGGGCGGTGCCATGATATACTTCACACTTTTCGGGATCTGGAACACTCGGCAGCGGTTACTGATTCCCAATGCCTTCATGGAAGGTGAGATTGCCAGACAGATAGTCTTTTCACTTCGCTCAGGGTCTGCAACTGCCAGATTAGTGGTTAGGGGATCCAGTCCCCGTTCCACGCACTCCACCGAAGCATAAAAAGACTTCAAATCAATACACAGGTAGATGGGGCTCGCCATGCCAAACACCTCTTTCTAACTTTTTATCTACTCTTCAATTATTATAGCACAGGAACATATGTTTGTATACAGTATAAAGAAGACAGCCCTTTTTATGGAGCTGTCCTTTGAATCCTTAACTAATTAACCATTTCAAGACATTTTCTCTGCGTATCCCTTCATAATCCGCATCCGGATCCTCATCTAAAGTAAGTATACATTTTGGATAGTGATCCGCAATTTGCTGCAAAGGGGCAAGTTCTCTTTGTAATGTTGTTTCCTCACGTACGGTTGCCGCTACCTGATAATATAGTCGCCCCTTTTCATTCATTGCGACAAAATCAACTTCCAAATCATCAACCTTGCCAATATAGACCTGATAGCCTCTGCGCAGCAGTTCTAAATAAACGATATTTTCCAATATATGTCCCACATCAAATCCGTGTGCTCCCAGCAGCATTCTTCGAAGTCCTATATCAACCACATAGTACTTATCTAAAGTTTTGAGATACTGTTTCCCTTTAATATTGTACCGCTTTGCCTGATATAAAATATAGCATTCCATAAGTGCATCCAAATATTTCTCTACCGTCTTAACGTCGATTTTTCTTCCGTCTGATGTCATAGTATCTGCTATTTTTTTTGTCGATAATAAGTTTCCAATATTATCAAATGTAAAACGAACCAAACTTTCAAGCATCATGGTATCGGTTATCTTTCTTCTGCCAACTACATCCTTTAGTACAATCGTATGGTAAACACCTTCCAGATAATCTGACAATTCCTTTGGGTGCTCTTTCAGTTCCAATGCATATGGGAAGGAACTATAACTCAAATATTCATTATATTTTTCAGACAGTCTGCTTATATCGCCTGTACTCTGTACATATTCTCTAAAGGACAGTGGTAACATCGCAATTTCAACATATCGCCCTGAAATAAACGTTGCTATCTCACTTGATAGCATATAGGCATTTGAACCGGTCAGATATAAATCAACATCTTTTTGTATGAAAAGGCTGTCAACAACATCCGGAAAGTTCTCCACCCGCTGTATTTCATCCAAAAAAACATACGTTGTTTTTCCTTTTACAAGTCGCTCCTTAATGTATGCATGTAGCTTTTCCGGCACACGTAACTCAAAATAGTCATAGTCTTCCAGATTAATGGCAATCAATTGCTCTTCGCTTATTCCCTCACCACGTAAATAATCTTGAAATATTTCCATTAAAGTAGATTTCCCACATCTGCGCACGCCAGTAATAATTTTAATTAAATGTTTATCTTTAAGAGTAATGAGCTTATCTAAATATTCTCTACGTTCTATTCGATTCATTTGCTGTTTCACCTCCTGATACATATAGTATACTACCTATAAAACAGATTATCAAATAGTTTTTGGATTTCATTCCCAAAACTATTTGATAATTGTATTTTTTGTATTATAATCCTTTTCTCTCTTTCCCTTTGTAAAAGAATAACGCTATTGCCGCACATAATAATCCCATTGCAAAAAACCACTTGGGATGGATCAAATCGCCGGTATCAGGAGAAGCATCTTTCGTTCCCGACAGGGAGCTGAAAACCGCTTTCCCATTATTCACTACTGCCGTTGCCCCAAATCCATCACTGTATTGATAGATACCATAAGCCGAAAAATGACTGGCCGTAAACTGGATACATTCATGCTCTTCGGTCTGCACCATCTGATGGGGTACTTCCTCCAGCTGTCCATTGGCATCCACACATACGACATGGATATTTTCACTGCCCATACCGGCCGGTTTGGGAAGCAAAACAGTCATATACTGCTTTCCTAACTTGGTAATCCGGCTATTACCCTGCTGCTCATAGAGACTGATATCATATGCATGTAAACCGGAAGGCTCCCGATTACCGTAGATACTTCCATAAGCTTTTTTTATCTGCTCAGCGGCACTGTCAGAATCGGTAATCTTCAAAACATAACTGCCGTTTCCACCGGGTATGGTGGCACTTGCAATATTACCATCGTCGTTTAATGAATCGCTGTTAATCCGCACGGCAACTCCGGCGTCCTGGGTATTCACAGCTCTACTGTTTTCGGTTACCACCGTACCATCCGGCAGGCATATAGCCCCCCTGAACCCTAAAAGGGTTTCGTCCAGGATACTATTTGCTAAAGCCACATCCACATTATTGATAAAGGCTTTGTCCATCTTTCCGAAGGCCAGCCCTCGATATTCCTCATTGGTAAGCCGCATGGCGGTTTTTTCTGCTGACAACTCCGGCAGTTCGTTTCCCCCGAAGGTCACTGATCCGGTTCCGCCTTCCGATAAATCAAAGGCTCGCATACCGATCTTTTTTACGCTCTCCGGAATGTATGCCTTGCTCAAAGGACAATTCCAGAAAGCCCGATCCTTGATCTCGGTGACCCCATCCATGCCATTTACTGTTTTCAGATTCCGGCATCCGGCAAAAGCTTCTTCTCCGATAATCTGCAGATTAGCCGGTATATTTACCGCTGTGATTCCGGTATGGTCCTTAAACACTCCGGCTGCAATACTCTTAACTTCATTAGGAATATTTACGACGCTTTCCTTGCCGGCATAAGCGATGAGAATGCCATCTCCCACGATCAAATAGTCCTGCCCCACATTATTCTTCCAGTTCTTAATCCATCCGGTATTGTCAAAGGCCGAAGGTTCTATTTCGGTTACTGTTTCCGGTATGGTCACATTCTGCAGATTATCACAATGGTAAAATGCGCCATATCCGATATGTTGTACCCCTTCCGGGATATTGATTTCCTTTAAACCGGTTCTGGCAAAAGCAAAATCGCCGATTTCCGTAATGCTCTGGGGAATCTCGTAGGAGGTTAATTCGGTCTCCTGGTAATAGGCCTGATCAGCAATCACCTTGTCATCTACAATGGTATATTTAGGAAATCCGGAACCTTTTTCATCACTTCCATGAAGAAGGTTTTCCAGAACTGTACCGGTTCCATCGCTTTCCGGCGCATCCCCTAACCGCTGAGCGGCACTTTCATTGCCGGAATAAACCTTGGTTTCTTTGTTATCAATAAACACCATCGCTCTTCCCGATACAATGGTACTTTTTCCCATCAGGTTCTCGGCAGCCACCATCCCCGTCACGGCTTCCGGTGTTGGCTCCGGCTGCTCATCACCCGGTTCTTCCTCTGTAACTTCTTCGGGATGAATGATGGTGGCTTCTTCCACCTCTGTTTGCTCCGTCAGGGCCACCTGTGAGACATCCCGGCCGGCAACATATCTGGCTCCATAGCTTCCTTCCACCGTGGTGAATTCCACTCGGGGACAGCCGTCAAAGGCGGTTTCATGTATATAGGTAACCGACTCCGGTATATTTATTTTTTTCAAGTTAACACAATCTTCAAAAGCCTTTGCACCGATACTGCGCACAAAATAAGGAATGGAAACCTGTTGTAAATTAACACAGTTGGAAAAGGCATAGGCCGGTATCTCCGATAATTTACTGCCCAGGGTTACATCTTTTAAGTATGGATTTCCCCAAAAAGCGTATCCCTGAATCTGCGATACGGTATTGGGAACTTCATAAAATTCTTCTTCATATCCGGGTAACATTTGACAGATGGTGGTTCCCTTATCCCCGTAAATAATTCCCTTATTATAAGTAAGATGAATGTTGCTTTTGTCTATGGTAATATTCTTCAGCTTGCTGCAGCCGGCAAAGACACCGCTGCCTAAGGCCTTAACACCTGCGCCCAGGGTTACCGACTCCAGATTGGGGCATTTACTGAAAGCCCCGCTTTCGATCTCTTTTACCGAATCGCCGATTATGATGGTGCGCAGACTTTTACAATCAGTAAATGCTGCATTGCCGATTTTTTCCACATCTTCTCCGGTTGTTACCTTCACTAATTCATTATGACCGGCAAAAGAGGCTTCGGCGATACTTTTCACTCCACTGGGAATAGACACCACTTGTTCGGTGGTGCCTGCATACTTAATCAGGTTTTTCCCATCAATCTGAAAATCAGATGCAACAGCCTGTGCCATTACATCTGATACAGGTATCTGAGTCACTGCTATTGCCGTAAGCAACAGCAGTGCACTCAATGTTCTTCGTACCTTTTTTGAACTCATACGCATCTCCTGAGTTTACTCATCGGACTCTCCTGCCGGAATCTTATGCCGGCTTTATGGTTGAAACTTTTTTATCCTTTTTTAAGAATAAAAGCATTGACATACTTGCCAGACCTATCACCAGGAACCACTTCGGATGCAGGAAATCACCGGTCTTCGGTGTTGCATCTATTGTACCGTCCGTCAGATTATCCATATCTACATAAATCACATAAGGTGAAAAGTGCGTTGCCGTAAAGTTAATATATGGAACTCCGTCAATGGTAGTAAATTTAGAGTTCAAGTTCTCCAGTACTCCGCCGGCTGTAGAAGCGGCTCGGTTATTACCTGCATAGGAAACCAAATCACTGGGTAGCGGTATGGTTATATCTACCGTAATTCCTGCTGTATCGGTAATCTTCGTAGTACCTGTGGAATCATATAAACTAATATCCATGGGCAGATAGCGGATATTGCTGATATCGCCGTACTGCCTTTGCAGAGCTTCCACTGCCGCTGAAGTTGCCGCGGCATCATCTGTAATCTTAACCACAAAGTTATCTAATGAACCATTTACATTGGCAAAACCGGAGTCATTAATTCCCGGCTTGGTTATTTCAACGCTGGTACCGCTGTTTCGGCTGCCACCCACTGATCCGCCGCTTCCTCCTGAATTGGTTGCCGCATTACCGGAACCTCCGCTGGAAGATAACGCTGTTTTATAAGTCGCTGTAACCGTAACATTTCCGGCCGGCATGGTAAAGGTTGTGACCGGACTGGTAGCATCCGCAAAACCTACTCCGGTGGAGGCAGTGGTCCATTTGTCAAATACCTTTCCGTCACCGGTTGCATAAGCACCAATGGTTACGATCGTTCCGGCTGCATAACTGCCGCTGCCGCTGCCGCCCGAAACAGAAGCTGTATACTTCGTTGTCTCAGTAGGCTTGGTGGTCGGCGTCGGTGAAGCCGTACTGGTGCCCGACGGTGCCGGTGATGATGATGGCTTCGGCGAGGTCGACGGCCCAGGTGAGGTCGATGGCCCTGGCGAAGTTGACGGTCCCGGTGAGGTCGACGGTCCCGGTGAAGTTGACGGTCCCGGCGAGGTCGATGGTCCCGGTGAAGTCGATGGTGATGGACTGGGATTCTCTGTCTTTTCATACTGGGCGTAAATGTCCATATCCTTTTGTACTTTTGTAAATGTATCCGGTAACCAACCTGTAAAAGTATAGCCTGCACGCGTGGGTGCTAAAGGTTCATATGCACTGTCGCCTTTAGCTACCTTCTGAGTCCTGAGCACTGTTTTGTCATAGCTGTAAAATGTAACGGTAAATTTTTCTCCATCACTTTTGGAAATATACTGCGCAACAATCAGTGCATTGTCAGTAACATTCGTATATCCTGTCGGATGCCAGCCTGTAAAGGTATGACCCTCTCTGGTGGGGTCAGCCGGTGGCATCGCATTTTTCCCTTCTGATATATACTGGGGCGCACATAACGGCGTACCATCATAGTCGATAAACTCTACTTTGTACTTCGACTCCATCGTACTAAAATAAATATTGTAGTAATCGGCATAATCCTCCGACGTACTATCCTTATACCCAATAATTGTATTAGTGGGTTCATGTTCAAAAGCCTCGGTTGCAATATTCGCCGTCATGGAAGGAATAGTTACGGTAATCGCTTTATTCCCGCCAAAGGCTTTATCCTCAATACGCTTTATAGACTCCGGTAAATCTACAGACTGCAGCTTATCGCAATCATTAAAGCAATTCTTCGGCAACACCTTTAGTTGTGTTGCTTTATCCAGATAAACCCTGGTAAGGTAATCACAGTCTTCAAAGGCACCCTGACTGATCGTACTTACTTTAGTTAATGTCGGATCTGTATTGGCATCAACATAGGTCGTGCCTACCAGATTGCCTCTCGCTGCCAGACATTCCTCGATATTATAACTGTCATCAGCATTTACGGAGTAGATGATTCCATTGGTAGCAACATACTTGCCGTTCCCCGTTACCTCTTTCAATGAAGCGCAGCCTCTGAAAGGTGCCGTTCCAATATCTTCACAAGCCCCGCCCAGTACCACTGACTGCAAAAGTTCACAACTGTCAAAAGCATAGTCCGGTAGTTGCTTCACGGTACTCATGATAACTGACAGAATCCGGTCATTACCCTTGATTTGCTTCTCCGGTTTAGACTCATCCGGTTTTGACACTCCATAATCCTTATAATAACCACTGAATAATCCCGGTGTAATATCTTCCGGATACAACGGATCATATGCCCTGCCATTGGTGCACATCGCATAATCTTCAGAAGCACTGTTAAAATAGGTAAGTACATTTCTTGCATTCTCTGAAGCTGTAAAATAACTATAGGCATCTATGGATGTCACACCCGCCGGGATAACAATGTTTTGGGTTCCGCTTATCCACTGGATTTCCGTTGCTGAATTTGTTCCATGTTCTCCGATGGGTTTGGTTCGTTCTTTATTTTCTATAATACTGTATGGATGGCGCACATAATATGCTTTCAAATTAGTAATAGTAGAATTAGCATCCACAAAAATTGGATCTATCCATGGACCATCATAATTTTCATAGGCATAATCTAAATTATGCTCATTAACCGCCTTTAAAAAATCATCCCGGTAACTCTTATATTGCGATACATCCTTCTTGACCGTTTCCATCACCGGTCTATTTTCCGAATCAACCACCGGATTACCAGACCCATCAACTTTTTGAACTTCTACGTCTTCCAATTTTGTTCCATATTTATCGGTATATAATTTTTCCATCGATTTGCGATATTCTGCGTGATCCGTATCCAAATTCCGATATTTCGGATATTCCAGCAAGGTTACCTCATCGCTCTTGGCATCATACATAACCGTCAGGAAGTCAGGTGACAGACTTTTATAACAGATACGTTTCCCCTGACTGTCAATGATACCGCTGGTCTTACCTGTGGCAAAATCAAAAGGTGCATATCCCGGTACAATATCACCGTGCATAGTTAACTGATTACTGCCGGTTTTGAAAGCATCTGTTCCAATGGTAAATCCTGGGTAACCACCACTTGGTGTGTGGAAAGTCACATCTATCAGTTCAGGACAGTTCGCAAAAGCATTGTTACCGATACTTTGTACCGAATTACCGATTACCACTTCCTTCAGTTTCGGCAGCCCCGAAAAAACATTAGCATCGATTGCTTTCAGCGAATCATCCGAAACCGTAATTTTAACTAACTCTTTTCGCAGTTTTGCATCTGTAAAACAGCCTTCCGCAATTGAGTCAACAACATATCCGCCGACTTTACTGGGAATTACTAAATGAATATTTCTTGCAGTTTCATCATGCAGTACACAAGAAGTAAACTGACCGTTTTCATTGGCTTGTAAAACATATTGCCCATTACAAATCTCATAACATGTCAAACCGGTTCGGTTATCCTTGTATATATAAGGAATATAATCCTCTGCCCGGGAAAATGCATCCCACGTTGATTGCCGTGGCTTGGCCTTGGCCCCATCCATGGACTTCTCCGGACCCTTCACACAAAAGTTAGGATTCAGCACATCCAAAAACAACAGTTTGTCATAGCTGACATACCCGCACATACCGCTTCCGTTATCCGGAAATTCCACATAGTCCAGATTAATACAATTACGGAACACACCTTCCGGTATCTTTACACTCGAACCGGTACCATAATCCCCGGGAAATGTTACTGTCTTCAGATTACTTCTTCTTTCAAACAGACACTCTCCGATTGCATCACTTGCCGAAAGATGACTGGGTAAAACCACATTAACCCACCCTCCGGTAGCATTTGTCGTCAAGGCAAAGGCGCCTAGCCCCAACTTCGTAATAGCACTATCGACCATATTAACATCATTTAAAGCCGGACAATTGTAAAAAGCATAGGCTCCCACTGTACAATTGGTTGCAACTTCGCTAAAATCTACGTTGGCAAGCTTCATACATTCCGCAAAGGCGCCATCTCCCACCTCAGATAAGGAATAGGGGAACTTTATATTTGTTATAGCACTGCCTTTAAAGCAATTGGTACCGATTTTTTTGGTTCCATGCAGCTCTACCGTAGTTAACTGTGAACATTCCATAAAGGCTTTGTTTCCGATATTTCCTACATTCCCCATTTTGATGCTTTTAATAAAGGAATTTTTGAATGCTTCATCACCAATATATTTTATTTCTTCCGGTATCTCCAGATAATCTACGTTACTAACCGTTTGAAACGAGTTTTTTCCGATTCCGATAATCTCAACCGATGAATCAACTACCAAAAATTTATTACCATCATTATAAGCCGGTGCTGTAGGGGTTCCTCCCTTGGCCACATAAATTTTATCGGATGTACCACCGCTTCCGCCATTTACATTATCAGTAACGGCCACCAGTGTATAGCCTATACCCGGCAGTGCATCACCTGCCAGATCACAATAATATTTTTGCCGCTCCTCGATATTAAAGTCCGTGCTGGTATGAAATTCTACATTAGCCGGCTTTTCTATTGCTTCGGGATTAGGCGGGGGATTTCCCTCCTGGCTCCCACCCAGCCAAGTCTGGTATGCCGCCCTCTGAGTCTTATTATCGTCATATGCCTTACAGCGGGCATCAAATTCCGTTATTATACTCTCACGATACGTCTTAAAAAAATCTCGATCCAGATTGTTCAGATCCTTATACTCTTCATACTTTAAAGTAAAAGTTTTATTTCCCTTTCCCTTAATGCCTCCCTTTTCTCCATAAAACTCGTCAAATGCTGTCATCGTAACCGTATAGTATCCTACAGTGGCCTGATTTGACAGAACTACGGTAGTTTCGGGATAAGTTGAATTATAATTAGAAATAATCGCATAAGTTGTTTTTTTCCCATTTACACTTACCTGTCTCGTGTAATACTCAAATTGCCAGTTATATGACCATGAGCCATTGCTCATTTGACGAATAGTATAAGAAGGATAGACTGTATCCGCATCCGTCTTATTCATTATATTTGCATCATCCAAGCTCATATTCGCAAAATTGTATACCGAGTAAGCATTAGTAGCTCCCCATGTGTTTGTTTTATCGGCAACGGAGTTTCTTGTATCCTTAACCAGATCATCAGCCCTCTGTCCCGCCTCAATATCATTAACCGGTATCGCTGCCACTACAATGGCGGACGCCATAAACAGCGCACCAAAAGTACGCCGCACCTGTCGTTTCAGCTTTAGATTTTTCTTTTTCACTTCTTTTTTCTTAGTCATTAATGTCTCTCCTTCAGGAAACACGCTTTGCAACTACCACGAACCGGCCATCTTCCTGTGAATTGTCACAGGTTGACAAGGTCAACAACTGGTCACCATAGCTTGCCGTTACTCCCGTATTGTATAAAGATAAACCTGCCATTTCTTTCATGTAAGAATCAAATTCTTCCGCTGAACTGGCATCTATAAACTGATAGTACTTGAAAACAATCTCATTTTCATTATAAATCCTTGAACGGAACGCATACATGACCGCATAGGTTCCTTTTTCGAATATGGTATCAAACTGAATAACCGGGTGCTCTGTAAAATAGGACTCCTTCGCATAATTTTGCAGCTGACCGAACATCTTTCCCGATTTCATATGATGACCGTAGATAATCAGATTGGTCGATCGGGGGTACACACTGCATTCATAATCCATAAAAATACTTCCGTTTTTATCATATTCCTGATTAAAATTATGGTCAAGATAATACTCGTTATTGGACGTTTGCATAACAGGATAGTCTATCTTTGTATCGTCAATTTTAAGCCATCCGATTAGCTTTTTATTCTTAATATAGGGAGTTTTATATTCTTCCAGGATATCCGGTATTTCGATATCGCCGGTTTTATGTACCATTACAGTTTCCTGGGGCATTCCTTCAAAGACATTGCTGTTCTTTAGCCTTGCAATATTCTGCATATCCATATCAGTCCGTTCGGCAAAAAAATAGTAAATACCAAAATAAGCAAAACTGGCAGCAGCCAGAATACTGCAGCCCACAACAATCCATTTCCGACGTTTTTCTTTCTTCTTTAAAACAGCCAGAATCTCCTTCTGCATATCACTGTCAAAGCTGTCCAGAGATACTTCTCCCTTCGTCTCTTTGGCCTTTTTCACAGGCTTTTTCTTCTCACCCTTTGCTTTGGCGGTGCTTGTGGTTTTCACGGTTCCCGTTCTGAAACGTTCCACCAAATCAAAAATTTCATCATCAAAGTCATTGCCTACTGTTGTTTCAAAAGAAAAGCTTCCGGCCTGCAATTCCTGATACAGCCGCATGACCGCCTCTTTTTTCTGCAAATCAAACTTTTTCTTAATCTCTTCGATTTTATATTCATCCCGCAATGCAGCCTCATATTCCGCACGGGTGCGGAACTTCCTTCCGGCTACCGTAAGGGTATTGTTATCCACGTCTCACTTCTCCTTTATGGCATATATTATTTATTTTACTATATATTGAAATATTTTCAAGAGTTTTGTCAATATATTGTGCAAAAATATACAAAACAATTTTTTCCAAATTTTTATGTATTTTTGGAAACACTGGCAAGCTATAGTACATAAGATAAACCATAAATAACCTTTGGAGGCAAATTATGAGCGATTTAACAGCAACAGGCTGCGGATGCAACAATTCATGTTCAAACAATAATAACGGATGCGGTTCTATCATCTGGATCATCATCTTATTATGTTTGTGCGGCGGCAACGGATTCGGCAATAACGGCTGCAATGATAACTGCGGATGCGGTGGCAACGGACTCTTTGGCGGCAATGGTGGCGGATGTGACAATATGTTCTTAATCCTGATCCTTTTGTGCTGCTGCGGCGGATGTTAATTAAATAGTATACCTAGTGGGAAATAGGCTCGTATGAGCCTATTTTTCTACGAATTGGTATTCTAATGCACCGCCCTTTTACATAAGTTTAGAAAAACGGAATGATAAATGTGTGAGGACTGACTATGGAATTTACCAACCAGGACCGGGTGCTTGCTTTTGACACCCTGTTTACTACCAATCAAATACAAAAGCTCAAAATAGTCATGCCCTATATGGATGTTCAAATGCAGAAGCAAATGGCCATATACATTAAATATATGGAACTGCAGCATACCATTTCCTTTTTTAAAAAGCATCCCTATCAGCTTTGCGGCTGTTTCGAAAAGGAAGAACCGGTTAACTTTAAGTCCCTATGCAATGCCTTAATCCCTTACGCCGATGCCAGTGAAAAGAAACAAATTGAGCAGTTCATGGGCATTTTCCAAGCCATGGATATGTACAAGGAATTCTCTCAGACCTTCGAGGTTATGAAAGATTTCATGCCGGATATGGGTTCCTTTATGGGCGGCGGTGATGGGGATGGCGAAGGAAACGGCGGCGGTGATATGATGAGTATGCTGATGAATATGCTTACGCCGGAGCAAATGCAAATGTTTGAAATGTTTGGAGGTAATAATAATGAGTAATACAGACAAAACCGAGTGGATGAGAGACCCGCTGCTGGCTGATATTGAGCCCTATAAGTTGGAGTTCTTACAGGCTCTGGTCTTCGAAAGCAGTAATCTGAACCGCGAACAAATGCTCCCCTTCCTGATGGCAGTAGCCAAACGCGGCAAGGATAAAAATGTAACTTTTACCGATGAAGAGATGGATAATGTGGCATCAGTCTTAAAAAACCATGCCAGCCCCGAAGAACTGGATAAAATCAACAAAGTTTTAGCTATGCGCAAGACGCGCTCAAAAAAGTAAATAAATAATTGCTCTTTACCATGGAAATGATATAATGACAATGTATAATATTAAATACCACGGAGGAAGCCTGATTTGAAAAACCATTTATTTACGACCAGCTTTGCAAGTGTGTATCCCTTATATGTAGCCAAAGCCGAACGCAAAAACCGGTCCAGGGCAGAAGTTGATGAAATCATCTGCTGGCTCACCGGATACAGCCCGGAAGAATTTGCAAAATGCCTGGAAAACGAAACTGACTTTGAAACATTTTTTAACCAATCCCCAGCTCCAAATCCCGCAAGATCTTTGATCAAAGGAGTGGTCTGCGGTGTCCGGGTGGAGGAAGTGCCCGATCCCATTATGCGGGAAATCCGTTATCTGGATAAATTAATAGATGAACTGGCCAAAGGCAAAGATATGAATAAAATTTTACGGGTGCTGTAGTGATACAGCACCCGCTTTTTTATGGTTTTACCACAATATTTACAATTCTTCCGGGAACATATATTTCTTTCACTACTGTTCCTGATAAACGATCCCCCAGGGCTTCTTTACCGGCTGCGATAGCATCTGCATTACTGATATCCGCAGGCAGCTTGATTACTACTCTGGTCTTGCCGTTTACCTGTACCGCCACATCTTTTTCGGTATCCACCATGGCTTTTTCATCGGCTGCCGGCCAAACCTGGGCAAATACGCTTCCGCTTCCACCCAGTTCCCGCCAAAGTTCTTCACTCAAATGCGGTACAAAAGGAGCTAAAAGGATTACTGCGGTTTTCAAAGTATCCTGATCCATGCCCTCTGTTCGGGACATTTCAATCATCTTGTTGTTGTATTCCATAAATCCGGAAACTACGGTATTCAAGCTGAAGTTATCCAGACGCTGGGAAATATCAAAAATCATCTTATTGCGGACTTTCAGCATTTCAGCCGATGCCTTCACGTCTTTGTCCTTATTTTCCATAACCAGGTTATAGAAGCGGCTGATGAAACGGTAAACCCCTTCGATACCACGGTCATCCCATTCGGAATCCAGTTCCGGGGGACCTACGAACAATTCATATAACCGTAAGGCATCACAGCCGTAATCTCTGACCAAATCATCGGGAGAAACAACATTTCCCTTGGATTTACTCATTTTCACACCGTTTCTACCGGTAATCATACCCTGATTAAAGAGCTTGGTAAAAGGTTCTTCAAAGTCAATTGCACCGATATCATACAGGAACTTGGTATAAAAACGGGAATACAGTAAATGCAGTACCGCATGCTCCACACCGCCGATATACATATCTACCGGCAGGAATTTTGCTGCTTTCTCTTTACTTACCAGTTCTTCGTTATTTTTACTATCAACATAGCGCAGGAAATACCAGGAAGATCCTGCCCACTGAGGCATGGTGTTGGTCTCACGCTTGGCTGCCGCACCACAAACCGGGCAGGTGGTATTTACCCATTCCGTAATATCCGCAAGGGGTGATTCGCCGGTTCCGGTAGGCTGATAGGACTCCACTTCCGGTAACAATAAGGGCAACTCTTCTTCAGGCACCGGCACGCAGCCGCAAGCCGGGCAGTGAATGATCGGAATCGGTTCCCCCCAGTAACGCTGACGGGAGAATACCCAGTCACGCAGCTTAAAGTTGGTGGTCTTTTCCCCCATTCCCCACTCTTCGATCATGGCCGGTGCTTCTTTTTTCAGCACTGCCGATTCCATGCCGTTCCATTTATCGGAATTAATCATGGTTCCGGCGGCTTCCGTATAAGCTTCGGTCATATTGGGGATTTCTTTTCCGTCTTTGGCAATAACCTGCACGATCGGAATATTAAACTTAGTGGCAAATTCAAAATCTCGGTCATCATGAGCCGGTACACACATAATCGCACCGGTTCCGTAATCGGCCAATACATAATCGGAAAGCCAGATGGGAACCTTGGCTCCATTCATCGGATTAATGGCATAAGAGCCGGTAAATACACCGGTTTTTTCCTTATCCTGTAAACGGTCTACATTGGACTTCATGGAAGCTTCGAAAATATAGCTGTCAACCGCTTCCTTAGTTTCTGCTGTGGCCAATCCGCCTGCCAGTGCATGCTCCGGTGCCAGAACCATAAAGGTGGCTCCGTAAAGGGTGTCCGGTCTGGTGGTGAATACACGGATTTTCTCATCCTTACCATCTACCGGGAAGTCTACTTCCGCGCCGTAAGATTTGCCGATCCAGTCAGCCTGCATCTTCTTTACTTTTTCCGGCCATTCCAATTTATCAAGGTCATCCAGCAAACGGTCTGCATATTTGGTAATCCGCAACATCCACTGCTTCAAATTCTTCTTGGTTACATCTTCACCGCAGCGTTCACACTTGCCGTTTACCACTTCTTCATTGGCAAGTCCGGTCTTACAGGAAGGACACCAGTTAATGGGCATTTCCTTTTCGTAAGCAAGACCTTCTTTGAACATCTTCACGAAAATCCACTGGGTCCATTTATAGAACTCCGGATCGGTGGTGTTTACTTCCATATCCCAATCATAAAGTGCTGCGATCTGATTGATCTGGGTTTTTATATTGGATACATTCTCAGCGGTTGATTTGGCCGGATGTACGCCCATCTTAATAGCATAGTTCTCAGCCGGTAGTCCGAAAGCGTCCCAACCCATGGGATGGATGATGTAATGTCCGCCGTTCAGCATTTTATAACGGCTCCAAACGTCAGAAATAACATAGCCACGCCAATGTCCTACATGAAGGCCGTTTCCTGACGGATAGGGGAACATATCCAGGCAGTAATATTTGGGCTTTTTGCCGTCGTTAACATTAACGGGATTGGCCGCCCACTCCTTACGCCACTTTTCTTCAATTTCTCGGTGATTATACTGTGCCATTTACTTTACTCCTTGTTTTTAATATTGTTTCCAAACTACCGCTAATTTTAGACTTATTTGAGCTATCTGTCAAGGATTGCTAGCAGAATATCTTTGGTATAAAAAGTATCAGTCCAACGATACATGCAATAATTGCCGCAACAAGTACGCCACCGGCTCCAATGTCCTTTGCTGTTTTGGCTCTTTCATTGTATATCTCCTGGTTTAACCGGTCTTTTAATATATCATAGCAAATCAAATCAACAATTGTCTCAATTGCAGTATTCACCATTTCAGCTACTAACACCAGACCGATTGTCAAAAAAAGCACACTATATTCCACTGCTGATTCTAAAAGAAAATACGATGCAACCAGCACAAGGACTGCGATTCCACAATGAATTTTCAGATTCCGTTCACTTTTTAATGCGCTTTTGATTCCGCTAACGGCGTATCTAAATCCAATTCTATCTTTTTTCATACCGGCCTCACTGTATTCCGATCACTTTATTCAATCCAAAACCGTCCATATACGACAGCTTAATCATATCTTCTACCTGATACTTAATCACTGAAATCAGCTCTTCCTTACTCATATCAACATCAAAGATATCGTCATTGCCCGCCACACAAATATAGTAATGGGTGGTTCCCTCCAGCACGATCGGTGCCATGGCTGTTATCTTACCGCTGATACTCAACTGCTCTCCGTCCTTGTTGGTAATACCATTGGTATTAAGTAAATGCATATAGTTCTTTTCACATTCCTGCACCGTACTGCCGATGGCCACCCACTGGTACTTCTGCACATTTACCATAGCATACTGCTTCACCAGACCGCTGCTGTCCTTCAAGGCCATGAAATAAGTCGGTTCATCAGCAATATTCAACAATAGCGGGAAGGTTGCCTGATAACCCAGATCCTGCACCTGCCCCTGAGCCGAGTACATCGCCGAATCCTCAATTGCTCCTTCCACCCGGTAATATCTGGTTTCCATGGTCCGCTGGTTCATCAGCACAAATCCCACATTAGACTGGTCACCGCTGACACTGGTAACACCGGTATAAACCCAAACATCATCCTCTAAAGCAATGTAGTTATAGCCATTAGTCGTCTGCAGACAATCCCGCTGACTCAATACCGAATTCCAGTAGCCATGCTTCAGCGTCCCCGAATAATCATATAACTCAATCAACAATTCCGCAGAAAATACCTTATCAATCCACTGGGGCACTTCCCCGATCGGATAATCGGTACACTCACCGGTAACCGCATTACAAACCACCACATTTCCCACTGTCTGGCCGCCAAATAATCCAATATTAAACTTCTTCACAGCACAGATCCAGTACGGAATGCCGGCATCATCAATTTCAAAAAATATCTGATCATCAAAAATATAAGTGGGATATTGGAACCGCAAATGTCTGTAAAGATTACGGTTAAAATATTCCGACTTGGAATATTTAATCCGTTCATTCAGCTTCACACACTCGGTATTCTGCGTTGTCATATCAATCAGCATATAAGCCGGAATACCCGCACTCTGGTTAGTCAGCCATTTGATCGGACTGGCATAAACAAGCGGGGTCACCCGTACCGGTTTCCCCTGATAATTAATCTGCGTATAATCATCCGCTACCTCAAACTGAGACACCATATCCACCATACTGCCCATCTTCCGGTTTCCCAGAATAGTCGCCGAGTTTTTATCCAACAACGGAATGGTTCGATAATCCACTTCCTTAATGTCTTCGGTAAATTCTCTTTCCTCTATGGTCAATAACTGCTGATATTTCATCGCATTAAAAAAAGGCGATGACAATAGCGTCCCTATTATCAGAAACAACGCTGATCCCACAAACAGCAACGCCCATACCTTCATGGACAACGTACTGTCTTTTAGATTAAAACTGGTCCAATCCTTCCCCAGTACATAATCCTTCCTCATCTTACGCAATATCGTAATCCCCAGACACAACGCCAGCAAAAACAAAATACACGTCCATGTCCCCCGGGAATGAATATTAATCGCCGGCAAAGTAACATAATAATAAACAAACAAAGCAATGGCCGCAACAACTGCTGCTATCAATATTTTAATTCCTTTTTTCATAACATCCTCCTTCGCACTCTTCTTATCAGTATATCCACTTCCCACTTTTCTGTAAAGCAAAATAAGAATGATGAGAAAACTGCCATTCACAGTCCTCTCATCATTTATACATATAAGTTATTTTTATCTGTTACGTTCTTTACAACTGTGTTACCGGAATTCCCAGTAGCTTACAGAAAGTAAAAAATCCATAATAGTGTTCTTCATTACTTAATAACGTTTCATAAGAAGTTCCTGCCGGAATGGTAAAGGTATAAAAAACATTTTTGTATTCAAAAGTTATCTTCGTTGTAACATCACTCCGTTCAGCAAGTTTCCTGATCACATAATCATTGATGCCCGTCCACTTTCCGGTGTTATAATCTATTGTTCCATCTTGGGCAGCGTCCTTAACCGCCCCATACAGACCCTTGACATATGCCGTTGCGGCAGAAATTGGTTGTGTTATCTGTACATCTCCGCAAGCACAGGCATATTGTTCCATACCGTCCTGGCTCAGACTTGCTTCCGTTACGGTGACCCATTGGTAAGAATGAGAATGATTATTAGCTGCAGCCGGTTGATGGGAACTTTCGATTATAATCGTTGTTGAAGCAATTCCATAAACAACATATTGGAATCCGTAAGTTAAATAATCCTCATACTTAACCAGACAAATAACTGCATAAACCACATCGCCTTCTGCAAAAGCCGGTCCCGTACCAGACCACAGCTCACTATATCCCGCAATCACTGTACTATTCGTTGTTTCCATGTTCACACCCATCAGACATGCTGTCCCGTCCGCTGGGATGTTTAATGCGGAAAATCGCATATAGTCTGCTTCCGTTAAATAATAGGCAACATAGCCATCATACCCACTAAAATCAACCGAAGCTGTTATGCTCAGGTCCCCGTTATTTACCACCGAAATAATGGTGGCTGCCTGGACTTTCTGTGGCATCAATAAACAAATCAACAAAACTGGCAGTAAAACCCTTATTATTTTTTTATCCTTCATCTTATTATTCTCCCATTATTATAAAAACAGAGTGCCTTGTATCCCCCAATACTTTGGCACTCTGCTTCCTTCTCTAAAAAGGCCCCTCTTATTCTTCGCTGCTGTCGTTCAGACTGCTTGCTCTTGCTGCCACTTCCTTCTCCTGAACATCACTGGGTGCCTGCTCATAACGAACAAATTCATACTCATAATCGCCCCGTCCACCGGTCATGGAGCGCAGATCGGTACAATATCCGTAAACACCGGTCATGGGCATATCTGCTTCAATGGTCTGCTTACCGCCGGCTGTGGGGTTCATTCCCAGCACACGGCCACGGCGTTTATTCAAATCACCCATAACATCACCGGTATAAGAATCCGGAACGGTTACTTTAATGGATACGATGGGCTCAAGCAATATGGGGCCGGCTTCCATAAAGCCTTTCTTGAAGGCCTGGACTGCTGCCATCTTAAAAGCCATTTCCGAAGAGTCTACCGCATGGTAAGAACCATCATACAATACCGCCTTTACGCCTACTACCGGATATCCGGCCATAGGCCCTTTTACTACGGAATCCTGCAAACCTTTTTCCACTGCCGGATAATAGTTCTTGGGAACCGCGCCGCCTACTACCATCTGCTCAAATACAAACGCTTTCTCCAGATCACCGGAAGGTTCAAAAGTCATCTTTACATGACCATACTGGCCATGTCCGCCGGATTGTTTCTTATATTTGTATTCCACATCGGATTTCTTCTTAATGGTTTCTCTGTAAGCTACTTTCGGCTGGATCAGATCCACTTCTACTTTAAACTCATTTTTCAAACGGCTGGCCGCAACTTCCAGATGCAGATCACCCATACCGTAGATCAGAGTCTGCCTGTTTTCCGCATCATTCACAGTTTTCAGGGTCAGATCCTCATGAGTCATCTTCTGCAGTGCCTGAGAAAGTTTATCGATATCACCCTTGTTCTTAGGAACATAGCGCATATAGGTATAAGGGGTAGATAACTCCCATTGACCATACTTAATCGTGGTTGCTTTGGTGGAAAGGCTGTTGCCGGTTCTGGCTCCGGTCAGCTTGGCTAAAGCACCGATATCACCGGCATGAAGCTCGCTTACTTCGATGGGTTTATTGCCCTGTAATACATAGAGCTTACCGATCTTTTCTTCCACGTCCTTATCCACGTTATAGATCATGTCATCGCTCTTTAATACACCGGAGTTCACCTTAACCAAAGAATATTTGCCAATAAAAGGATCCACGATGGTTTTCCAGATATATGCAGATTTCGCTTTAGAGAAATCATGGTTGGCATTAAAAATCTCATTGGTTTTCATATTGATACCTGCCACTTCCCGGTTTTCGGGACTGGGCATATATTTCACAATATCATCCAATAAGGTATAAATACCCTGACACAAAGTATTGGAACCCATGGTCATCGGTACAATCGTTCCGTCATTTACATTGGTTCGCATAGCTGCACGAATCTCTGCTTCCGAGAAGGTTTCACCGCCAAAGAAACGTTCCATGAACTCTTCACTGGTCTCGGCTACCGCTTCCATCAATGTATCACGATAAACCTGCAGATTGTCCATACTGTAATCGGGGATATCACATTCTACAACGTCCTTGCCCTGCCATCTGTTTCCGGTTTCGGCAATAACGTTTACATATCCGACAAATTTTTCATTTTCACGAATCGGGAAATGGAAAGGTGCCATCTTCTTGCCATACAGGTCGGTCATCTCTTCCACTACCTGACGGAAGGTTGCATTATCCACATCCATATTACTTACATAAATCATCCGGGGGAGTTTATATTTTTCACAAAGTTCCCACGCTTTCAGGGTTCCCACTTCCACACCGGACTTACCGTTAACAACAATAATCGCTGCGCTGGCGGCACTGACAGCTTCTTCCACTTCACCCACAAAATCAAAGAAACCGGGAGCGTCCAGAATATTAATCTTATGTCCTTCCCATTCAATCGGTACAACCGATGTGTTAATGGAAATTTGTCTTTTCTGCTCTTCTTTTCCAAAATCACTGACGGTATTCCCTTCAGTAACCTTACCCATTCTGGATGTGATACCTGCAAGATATGCCATAGCTTCAGTCAGGCTGGTCTTTCCGCAGCCGCCATGCCCAAGCAAAACTACGTTTCTAATCTTATCAGTTGTGTAAACATTCATACTAAGTCCTCCGATTCTGTGCTGTTTTTGGTCGTTTTGTCCGAGACTTTATTTTGATTCTGTCGTCCGAAAAATTCCCATGTGTACATTTTACTAAAAATTCAGACAACTTACAAGTAAAATGTATCATTTTGTACACCGAAATTATGGATCGCTTCCGGAAAATGTAATTGACTTTCACGCGTTGAAGCGTTATACTGTAAAAGTATTATGACTATTACTTTTGAAAAGAGGAATTTCCTATGATTATTGTAATGAAACCCCATGCCGCATCTTCAAGTATTGCGGCTGTCACTAAGTATATTGAAGATAACGGTCTGGCCGTTCATCTGTCCCACGGAGAAGAAGTGACGATTATCGGTATGGTCGGCGACAAGACCAAACTATCCACCGACAATCTGATTTTATTCGAGGATGTTGACCGCATTATGCCGGTAACGGAAAGCTATAAACTGGCCAACCGCAAGTTTCATCCCGAACCTACTGCTGTTCCTGTGGGCAATACTTCCATCGGCCCCGGCACTCTGACCATTATGGCCGGCCCCTGTGCGGTGGAAAGCGAAACCCAGTTAATGAAGATTGCCCATGCGGTAAAAGCCTCCGGAGCAACCATCTTACGGGGCGGCGCTTACAAACCCCGAACCTCTCCCTACTCTTTTCAGGGCTTAGAAGAGGATGGTCTGCGTTATATGCAAAATGCCAAAGCGGAAACCGGTCTTTCCACCATTTGCGAAGTAGTAAGTCTGGAAGCCATTGAAGCGGCGGTAAAATACATTGATATGATTCAGATCGGTGCCCGCAATATGCAGAATTTTATTCTGCTAAAGGAAGCCGGTCAGTCCGGACTGCCGGTACTCTTAAAAAGAGGGCTGTGCTCCACCGTTGATGAGTGGCTGAACGCTGCCGAATACATCATTGCCGAAGGAAATCCCCACGTAGTCCTGTGTGAACGGGGCATCCGCACCTTTGAAACGGTTACCCGGAATACTTTAGATCTTTCCGCCGTTCCGGTGATGAAGGAAAAGACCCATTTACCTGTTATCGTAGACCCTTCACACTCTACCGGTTCCTACAAGTATGTACCGTCCATGGCTAAAGCTGCCGTGGCCTGCGATGCCGACGGACTGATGATCGAGGTTCATGACGATCCCGCGCATGCCCTGTCAGACGGACCGCAATCCCTGACTTTTGCCAAATTCGATAAATTGACCAGCGAATTACAACCCTTCTGTGAATTGGTCGGCCGGCGGTTCGAACGGCCGGCACTGTAAGAAAGGCTTATGATGAATAATATTACTTTTGGTTTTGCCGGATTGGGCTTAATCGGCGGTTCCATTGCCAAAGCACTGCGAAAAATCAACCCTGATTATATTATTATTGCTTATGATACCAACCCTTCAGCTCTTGATCTGGCTGTAAAAGACGGTGTGGTGAATCTTGCCGCCAAACATCTTGATAAGACCTTTGAAACCTGTGACTATTTATTTTTATGTGCTCCGGTTTCACATAATGACAACAATTTGTCCAGGTTAAAAGATTTTTTATCTCCCACCTGCCTGATTACCGATGTGGGAAGCGTTAAAACCCCAATTCAACAGACGGTTTCCAGACTGGGACTGGAACGGCAGTTTATCGGCGGACATCCCATGACCGGCAGTGAACGCACCGGTTTTGCCAATGCCAAAGCCGGTTTGTTAGAAAATTCCTATTATATTTTAACACCAACTCCTCAGGTTCCTGCTCCCTGTCTGGAGCAATATAGGGAACTGGTAACAGCTATGGGTGCTCTTCCGCTGATTCTTTCTGCCGAAGAACACGACTATGTTACCGCGGCGGTCAGTCATCTGCCCCACGTGATTGCCGCCTCTTTGGTACAATTGGTGCGGGACAGTGATTCCTCCGAAGGAATTATGAAAATGATTGCCGCCGGCGGTTTTAAGGATATTACCCGGATTGCTTCTTCTTCCCCGGCCATGTGGCAGCAAATCTGTCTGAACAACCATACCAACATTTCTTTATTGTTAGAACAATTTATAAATGCCTTAACTTCCGTTAACGAAGAAGTTAAAGCATTGAATGAAAGTAAATTATATGATTTTTTTGATGAAGCCAGAAGCTATCGGGATTCTTTTATCGATGTTTCCAGCGGCCCCATCAAGAAATCCCACTCCATTTATGTGGATATTCCCGATAAAGCCGGAGCCCTTGCTGCTATCGTCACGCTCTTTGCCGACCATGATATCAATATTAAAAACATCGGTATTTCCCACAACAGAGAGCAGGAAGAAGGAGTTCTTCTGATCGAGTTCTACGATGAAACTTCGGTCACGAAATCCGGTCAGCTTTTAGCTTCCGACCATTATACATTCCATATAAAAGGCTAAGCAGCAGCATGCCGACAAGGCATCCTGTGCTGTCAATGCAGACATCCCACAGACTGCTGAATCTCCCGGGAACAAAATATTGATGAAACTCATCCATAGCCGCTAATGCAGCAACAAAAAGGAACGAACAAGCCGTTCCTTTTTTATTTCTCATATTCCAGCAAATCGCAATACTGTACGTCAAAAATCCCAGCAGCGCATATTCGGAAAAATGTGCCGTTTTCCTGACAATTCCATCCAGCCGGTCCATTTGTTCCGGTGAATCACTAAACGGCAGATCAAGGTTAAATACCCGTTCCATCAGACGAACAATGTATTCGGTCACCGACATACTCTGCGCTTCGGATATTTCTGCATTTGCACTGGAAAACTCAAATATCTGCATATATACCAGCACGATCAAAATCACCACGATAACCGTATATATTTGTTTACTTATTTGTTTACTTATTTTTTTACTCATCACCTAATTCTCTGGTTGTCTGTTCTACGGTATTATAAACTTCTATTCTTGACGAATCAATCTCCGGCATACCTACAAAAAAAGCACCATAATCATATAAATCGTTAATCTTCTCAATTCTGGTGATTTCCAGAAACGCATGGATAACTTCTCTGGTCCAGATTCTCAGGTAGGATTCATAAACTGCTCCGATAGCAAGTGCCTTATCACAGGAAAATCCTATGCCTGACTTTGAAACATCAATAATGTCAATAAATACTTCTTCGCCGTCTTCTTCATCAATCCGCTTAATAACCAATCTGGATTCCAGTTCTCTTCTGGCGCCTCTTCTTCTCTCTTCCATATGTTTATCCTTTCCTGTGTAAGCCTGTTTTTCCCCTTAATCATATACTATTCCGTTTTTTTTGTAAAGCTATCTGTTAGAAAAGTTGCATCACCAAAACTAAAGAAGCGGTATTTTTCTTTAATTGCCGTTTCGTAGGCTGTCAATACATGTTCTCGCCCGGCCAAAGCCGACACCAGCATCATCAAAGTGGATTCCGGCAAATGAAAATTAGTGATCAGACAGTCCATTACCTTAAACCGATATCCCGGATAAATAAAAATTTCCGTATCACCGCAGCATTCTTCCAGATAGATTCCGCTCTGCACACCTTTTTCCAAGGCTGCGCTTTCAATCGTCCGGCAGCTGGTAGTACCTACGCAAATGACTCGTCCGCCGGATTGTTTGGCCTCATTAATTGTGGCCGCGGCTTCTGCGGTAATCTGAAAATACTCGGAATGCATATGGTGCTCTAAGACATTTTCCACTTTCACCGGCCGGAAGGTCCCTAGTCCTACATGTAGAGTTACATAGGCAATCTTCACGCCTTTTTCTTCAATTGCCTTTAAAAGTTCTTCCGTAAAATGCAGTCCCGCCGTGGGTGCTGCCGCTGAACCGTCATATTTGGCATATACTGTCTGGTAACGGTTCTTATCCTGTAGTTTATGGGTTATGTAAGGGGGCAGGGGCATTTCTCCTAAACCATCCAATACCTCTTCGAAGATTCCATTATAGGTAAATTGAATCAGGCGGTTGCCATCTGCTTCTACCGCCAAAACCTTTCCGGTAAGAAGGCCGTCTCCGAAACTCAACTGAGTTCCGGGCTTAGCCTTTTTCCCCGGTTTCACCAAGGTTTCCCAGATATCATCCGGTCTTCTTTTCAGAAGCAATACCTCAATAACCGCGCCGGTATCGGTTTTAATCCCCATTAATCTTGCCGGCAGTACTCTGGTATTATTTAAAACCAGACAATCTCCGGGATACAGGTAATCAATAATATTTCGAAAAACTTCGTGTTTGATTTCTCCGTTGCTCTTATCCATCATCAGCAACCGTGAGGAGGAGCGATCGGTCAGAGGATCCTGGGCAATCAGCTCCGCCGGCAGATCAAAATAAAAATCCGAGGTTTTCCAGTTTGCTTCCGGCATTACAAATCCACTCCCTTTAAAAAGGCTACGTATCCTCGCTTGGATTCATAGATATCAGCTTTACTGGTAGCCTCCCAGGGGGCATGCATATTCATCACCGCAACGCCGCTGTCGATCACATTCATTCCGTAAAGAGCCAGAATATAGGCAATGGTACCGCCGCCGCCAGCATCCACCTTGCCCAGTTCTGCTGTTTGGAAGTGAATATCTTCTTTTTCAAAAACCTTTCTGATATGAGCCAGATATTCCGCATTGGCATCATTGGAACCGGTTTTCCCCCGAGCTCCGGTAAATTTGTTGAAGACCATACCGGCGCCCAGATAAGCCACATTCTTTTTCTCAAAATTCGCTTTATATAAAGGATCATAAGCACCGCTTACATCGGAAGAAAGCATACAGGAAGCAGCCAGACATCTGCGCAGATTCAATTCGCTGTACTCACCGGTCAGGTTCATTACTTCCGCCACAGCATTTTCGAAGAAACGGGACTGCATACCGGTTGCCCCGATGCTGCCCACCTCTTCCTTATCAACCAAAATGCAGCATGCTGTACGGTCAGCTTTTTCCACCTCCAGCATGGCCTCCAGGGAAGCAAAAGCACACACCCGGTCATCCTGTCCGTAGCCCAGGATCAGGCTTCGATCCAGACCGGCTTCTCTGGCTTTACCGGCCGGTACCACTTCCAGTTCGGCGGAAATAAAATCTTCTTCTTCCACATCATAAGTTTCCTTAAGTATATTAAGAATCCCTTTCTTTACCGCATCCTTGGCAGGTTCTGCTTTTTCCTCTTCCACTTGATCCTTTGGATTTAACAGCAGGGGCTTATTGCCGATAACGATATCCAAAGCCTCTCCCTCAATCACTTTGTTGGCCTTCTTTTCCAACTGTTCCTGCGCCAGATGAATCAACAAATCCGACACAAAAAACACAGGGTCATCTTCATTTTCACCAATATTGATTTCAATGGTAGTTCCGTCTTTCTTCACCATCACTCCGTGAAGTGCCAATGGAATAGTAACCCACTGATACTTTTTCACACCACCATAATAATGGGTATCCAGATAAGCAATCCCGTCCTCTTCATACAACGGGTTCTGCTTAATATCCAAGCGCGGGGAATCAATATGCGCACCTAAAATGTTCATACCCGCACTTAACGGCTGCTGGCCGATCCGAAACATGGCAATTGATTTATTCATCCACACATAATAAACCTTATCCCCAACCTGCAGCTTCTCACCATCTTTCATCAGCTTCTGCAATTCCCGATAACCCGCCTTTTCAATGGTATTGACAATCGTATCGATACATTCCCTTTCAGTCTTTCCATTATCCAAAAACTCTCTGTATTTCCCCGAAAAAACCTCCAGTTCCTTTAACTGCTTACTATTATAAGTTTCCCAAATATTTCTTTTCTCCATTCTTCTCCTTTCAGAAGAATGCTCCGCATTCTTCCAGACGAAACATAGTTGCACTCAGGCGCAGTCCTCTGCGCCCTAGCGCAACTTTTCGTCTTATTATTTTCTAAGTTCGATTCCCATGCCTTCCAATCCGTTCAAAATCTTCTTCATAGCACCTGTCACATCAGCTTCTTCCAGGGTTCGGTCCTTGGCCCGGAAAGAAATAGCATAAGCAATCGACTTAAAGCCTTCTTTAATCTGCTCACCTTCATAAATATCAAACAGGTGATAGCTTTCCAGGATCTTTCCGCCTCTTTGCTCAATCATCTCTTCAATCTGTCCGGCCAAAATCTGTTTCGGCACTACCATACTGATATCCCTTAATACCGCCGGATATTTGGCGATTCCTTCGTATTTCCTGCCAAAACTGGCCAGGGGAACGATTGCCGGCATATCCAGAACCGCAACATAGACCTTGGTTCCGATATCATAATTATCACATACTTCGGGATGCACTTCTCCCAAAAATCCGATAGTTTCTTTTCCATATGAAATCTGCGCCTGCCGGCCGGGATGTAAGAACGGCTTGCCGCCTTCCGGCTGATAAGTTACCTTCTGTTTCATACCGATACTCTCTAAAAACTCTTCTACCACACCTTTCATGGTAAAGAAATCACCTTCACCGTACATTCCAAGTGTGAACTGCATTCTCTCATCAGGCAGTTCTGCCATCGGCAGGGCCTTCGGAAGATAAATATTCCCCAGTTCATAAAGACGGACATCTTTGTTTCTGCGATTATAATTGGTTGCCAGCGATGTCATCATACCATTTAAAGAAACCGTTCGCATAATCGAGAAATCTTCTCCTAAAGGATTGGAAATCACTACTGCTTTTCGCAAATCGGAATCTTCCGGAATCAGCAGCTTATCATATACTTTGGGACTTTCAAAGGAATAACTCATGCCCTGTGAAAATCCGCAATACTCGGCAATATCTCTGGCTTTTTCTTCAATCCGCAGCTTAAAGGAAAGCTTTCCGGTGGTTGCTTCACCGGTGGGCAAAGTGGTGGGGATCTTATCATAACCGTAAAATCTTGCCACTTCCTCGGCAATATCGGCAAAGCCTTCGATATCCTGGCGGAAGGAGGGTATTATAATCTCATTGGAGCTCTCTTCATATTCTAAATCTAACATCCGGAAAATGAAAAGCATTTCTTCTCCGGACACATTTGTCCCCAGAAGCCGGTTGATTTTCTCCGGTTCAAAAGGAATTCTTACCTTCTCTTTTAAGGGCGCACATACATCAATCTCACCACTGACCACCTCACCGCAGCCTAATTCCTGAATAAGCTGGCAGGCCCGGTCAATCGCACCTTTGGCATTGTAGGGATCCAGACCCTTTTCAAACTTACCGGAAGCATCGGTGCGAATACCGATCCGTTTGGCAGACTTCCGGATATTGGGGCCGTTAAAAGTAGCGGACTCAAAAACCACCGTTTTCACTTCATCGGTAATCTTGGAATTGTCACCACCCATAATACCGGCGATACCGATTTCCTTTTCCGCATCACAGATCATCAGCACTTCACTGTCCATCTTCCTGGTCTGACCATCCAGGGTGACAAATTCATCCCCGTCCTTGGCCCGGCGAACAATAATCTTATGACCGGCAATGGTATCCAGATCAAAAGCATGCATGGGCTGGCCGTATTCTTCCATGACATAGTTGGTAATATCCACCAGATTGTTGATGGGACGGATACCGCTGGCTGCCAATCGTCTCTGCATCCACTGGGGTGATGGACCGATTTTAATATTGGTACATACCCTGGCAATGTAACGGGAACATAAATCGGGATCTTTTACTTCCACATCTATATAATCTTTAACATTTTCCCCGTTTTCTTCTACTTTTATTACGGGCGGACAAAAAGGCTTCCGGAAAGTGGCAGCCGCTTCTCTGGCAATCCCCAGAACACTGTAGCAATCCACCCGGTTAGAAGTGATCTCATATTCAAAAACCGTATCCCGCAGTCCCAGTGCAGCCACTGCGTCCCCGCCTACCTCGGCAGTTTCCGGCAGGATATAGATGCCGCTTTCGGGAGCTTCCGGATACATATTCCGGTCGGAACCCAATTCCTCGATGGAACACATCATCCCTTGTGAGGGCACGCCACGCAGCTGTCCGGCCTTGATTTCAATTCCCTCTTCCGGCAGGGGACCGCCATCATGACCTCCGGCTACTTTACCGCCATCCAATACTACCGGCACCTTATCCCCTTCTTTGACATTCGGTGCACCGGTAACAATCTGAATCATTTCGCTGCCGATATCTACCTGACATACGATCAGTTTATCCGCATCGGGATGCCGCTCAATTTTTTTGATCTGTCCGATCACTATTTTTTCCAGGTTTTTATCCAACCGTTCATAGCCTTCCACCTTGGTGCCTGAAAGGGTCATTGCATCACAATATTCCTGATCGGTACAGGATAAATCCGGTACATATGCTTTAATCCATGATAATGCTGTATTCATAATCAATTATCTCCTTTTTCTCTCTATTTAGACCTTACAAACTAGAATTGTTTTAAAAACCGAATGTCATTTTCATACAGCAGACGCATGTCATCGATTTCGTATTTCAGCAAAGCGATTCGTTCCAAACCTACGCCAAAGGCAAATCCGGAATATTCTTCGGGGTCAATGCCGCTCATTTTAAGTACCCGGGGGTGTACCATTCCACAGCCCAGGATTTCGATCCAGCCGGAGCCTTTACAGAAACGGCAGCCCTTGCCGCCGCATTTAAAGCAGGTCACATCCACCTCCGCACTGGGTTCCGTAAACGGGAAATGATGGGGACGGAATTTCACCTTAGTTTCCGCACCGAATAATTCTTTTGCAAACTCGGCCAAGGTTCCCTTTAAGTCGGCAAAAGTAATATTTTTATCAATAACCAGTCCTTCTATCTGATGAAAGGAAGGGGAATGGGTGGCATCCACTTCATCGGAACGGAATACCCGGCCCGGAGCAAGGATTCTGATGGGAAGCTTGCCCTTTTCCATTTCCCGCACCTGAACCGGTGAGGTCTGGGTTCTTAAGACAATATCTTCATTAACATAAAAGGTATCCTGCTCATCTTTGGCGGGATGATCAGCGGGAATATTCAGTGCCTCGAAGTTATAGTAATCCTTTTCCACTTCCGGTCCTTCCACAACTTCATAACCCATACCGATAAAAATCCGCTCTACCTCTTCCAGGGCAATGGTGTTGGGGTGACGATGACCCAGTTTTTCCTTCTTTGCCGGCAAGGTCACATCGATGACTTCACTTTTCATCCTGGCTTCCCGAAGAGCTCTTTCCATTTTCTTTTTAGCACTCTCCAAAACCTTTTCAATTTCTTCTCTGGCCTCATTGACCATCTGTCCGACCTTGGGGCGGTCCTCTGCCGATACATCCTTCATGCTCTTTAATACAGCGGTAAGTTCACCTTTTTTACCCAAATAATTGATTCGGATTTCATTCAGCTTTTCCAAGCCGTTACTTTCTTCAATTTGTTTCAATGCTTCCGCTTTGATTTGTTCCAACTTTTCTTTCATGGTTTCTCTCCTTTTCAGATAATAGAATTAAAAAATCCCCTGCATATCTATGCAAGGGACGAATTAACCGCGGTACCACCCAAGTTCCTGCTAATGCAGGCTCTCTGATCACGTAACGTGTGAAGACGTCTTAAACTACTATCTAAATTCAAATTTATTTGAATTTGCACTCCAGCTCGCTGGAGTTGTTCGCTTAAGAAGCTCCGGTGGGAAATTCATATCATCATTTGAACTTAAGGAAGCTTGCAGCCGGTGACTCCCTCTCTCTGTAAGAAAACAATGTACTACTTAACACCTTCATCGCCGTTATTCTTATTATGAACCTTATTGTAGTGAATATTCCCGAAAATGTCAAGACTTATCTACTACCTGTTTTTCCTACCTGTTTTTCCGCTGTTTTTTTATTTTCTTTTTTGCGGTCAGCCATATAGACATAAACCGGGTGAAAATACTTATTGACATAAGCTCCTATCATAATAACATAAATACCGATATACAGCCAGATCATTATCATAACAATGGTTGCCAGACTGCTGTAAGTACTGAAGCCGTTAAAATAATCCACATAGATGGAAAAACCGAAGCTCACCAGGTTCCAGGCCCAGGCAGCCAGCGCGGCTCCCGGCAGCTGCATCCACAGCTTTGTCCTGACACCGGGAATATAAGCATAAATAACTGCCAGCCCAAGGGAAAGGAGCGCCCATATAATCAGGTAACGGAAGTTAACCAAAAATGCAAATACATTTCCCATCTTGGGGATATGTCTCAAAACCATCATGACAAAGACGTTTCCAAAAACCATAATAAACAAAGACAGCAATAATACCAGCAGCATAATGATGGTATAAAAAACAGCAATCATTCTTGACACCAATGCACTGTGATGTTCTTCCACCCCATTGATGGCATTTAATCCGCGCATCAGGGCCTGAACCCCTTTTCCCGCCGACCATAAGGTTGCAACAGCAGCAGTAGATAATATCCCCACAGATTTATCGTATACTTCGCTGATAATGCTGATAATCAGCGGATCCATAGCCTCCGGTGTAAGATCCGTAATGACGGTCATCAGATTCGCTTCCGTTAAGGGGGTGTAAGGAATGATGGTACATAACAAAATCAGCATTGGTATCAACGACAAGAACAAAAAGAACGCCGTACTTGCCGCAAAAGCATTGATATTCTTTTGGTTCATGCGTTTTGCAAAATCCCGCATGATAAAAATGATTTTCTTCATCCCGACTCCATCTCTGTTTTCATTCTTTTAATAAACCGTTCTTACTTCACACGCCTGATAAAAACAATCCAATATTTCTTCACAGGTAAAGCCGCTTCGGCCCATTGCCCGGGCACCGTTTTGCGACATCCCCACACCATGACCGTAACCGCCTCCCGACAGCTTATATCCTATCACACTTCCATCTTTTTTGACAGTATCGATTATCATAAAGGCACTGGGCAGTATACTGGTGCCTGCCACTTCGCTGCCATCCTGCCGCAGCACCTTGGCAATACCGTCATTTAAAACATAACGAATGGTATTTTCCGAAATGACCTTAAAGGTATTCTGATCGGTTACAATAACCAGTTCATCCATTACCCCGCCGGGCAAACGTTTGGCACAGTAAATATCCTTGATGGTGCCGACTTTTTTAATGGGCTTACTGACAAATTCCTCGCCATCCAGTGTCAAGACCAATTTAGAGTTACTGTCATAACGTTTTTTTAAGTTTTCCTCAATTTTTTCTTTTTTCAAATCTTTTACTTCAACACTCCAGCGATACCATGGTTCTTCTTTTTCGTAATCATCCTCCCGAACCTGCCCGATAAATGCTGCAAATTCTTCCTCGGATTCCATATCCTGGGGCGTCTGATGTTCTCCCCCGCCGATAGCCGCTGCCTGCAAATAAGAAATATCTTCCTGACTGTCGTTCTTCCAAATCTCAGCAGTGGTTCCGTAACCGCAGGAAGTGGAATAATAATAGGTTCCCGCCAATGCTTCCTCATAATACAGCATCCTTCCGGTAGTTTCTTTCACTGCTTTGGTAGTGTTATTGTTTTCCGAAATATTATTATATACCTGATAGCCCACGCTGTCATCCACATGGGCACCGATAGTTCCTAACCGGGAATTAAACAAGTAGCGATAGGCATAGGTTCTGGCACAGACGGCCTGTGCTTTCAGGGCCTCTATGGGATAAGAGGCCGGCATTTCACTGGGCACCACCGAAAACAAATACTCTTCCAGCAATACTTCGTTAATTACCGTAAGTCCGTCTTCGTCCCGGCTGATTTCTAAGGTTCCCCGATAGGCCGGTACTCCCTGACTTCGCTTCAGGGAAAGCAAAGCAATCTTTCCGGTCTGTGTCTTAGGTGCAGCTACGACTCTTCCAGCTTTCAAAAACTCACTGTCCGACTGTAATTCTACCCGCTCCCCGGCCTGATATTCGATCTGCTGCCGGTTATCATACTCGCCGAAGGTAAGGGTAAAATCCGTATCCGCTGTGAGGGTTACCGCTTCATGTACCAAACCGGCAAATCCATTGGTCTTAATGGCAACCCGGATATACTCCATAGCTTCCTTACGGGCAATCAGAGCCCCGCAGATCCTGCCGTTCTCCAGGACAAAATCCGTAAAATTATAACCCACTGTCAAATCTCTTGCACTGCATAATTTCAATTGATCATATAGACGGTACACTTTCATATCTTCCGTAAAGGAATAGGTCCCCTGATCCTCAATGGTAATCCTATCCTCTCCGATCGAAAGGATCTTTCCGCTTATCTTATCTTTTTTCACATCTACCCGGTTCAGCCTTCCTTCCGTAAAATTAAGATCGGCAAGCTGTTCTCTAATCTCTCCCGGTTCCTCCGTTAAAGAAAGACCGTTAACCGTGATTTCATACCCGTTTATGAAAAAAACTAAGGATTCTCCCGTACTTTCCATCAGCCAGACGTTCCTGAGGTTATTATCCGTCTCCTTTATCCCCTGTAATGTTAAAAGCTGCCCGTTTTGACAAAGCGCTGAAACCTTCTGATAGCTCATCCCACGAAACTCATCCGATTGATATCTGTAAACAATTCCGTCGGCTGACAGAATCTGGTCTTCTGCCAGCGTACCGCCCTGGCTATCTACTACCCGCTCCCCTTTTTCCAACAGTAATACTTCCATCTCGGTAATGGTTCCGGCCGTATCGTAAAAACTCCGCATTTCAGCAAATGCTTCCTGCCAGTCTGTTTTCAGCAAATAAAAATCTTTTTGATATTTTTCTTCATATCGAGGCGTTTGTCCGGTACCGATCTGCTCTAACACCGCCAAATAATCCTCATAGGTAATATGGCTTTCCTTGTCCTGGCTGTAACCCCCGGTTAATTTCGCATAAATATCCGACCGGGTTATATCATTATGTAATGCTGCGGAAAGAATCATAACATCCTGAACCCTGGCGTATTCTCCTTCCGGCTGGAATATTGCGAGTTTCTGTCCCTTATTCACCAGTAACAATAATAAAAAAAGGCACAGCAGAATTGCTGCAATCTTAAAGATCATCCGACTGTTTTTTCCCATGCAATAGCTTTCGGCCCCTCATTCTTTCTTACAATTTTATACTGTAAAAAGCAGCCTTAGCGGCTGCTTTTTCTTTTGTAGTAACCCCGAAATGCCGGTTCCTGCATTTTGACTCCTAGCAATGCTAGGTGGGTAACCGCAGACACGTTTCTGCCTTCCACTGCACAATGATGGCTTGACATCTGCGTGACGATTTAGGAATCCCGTTTAAAGTAAATGTAGGTTCAAAATTACAAGAATTATCGAACACTTCAGGTTATCTCTATTATATCCAATCTGTCCCTAATATACAACTGTTTTTTTGATTTTCAAGCTCCATTTTCTTGAAAATTCATTTCCGAAACCGTCCGCAGTAGTACTCCACCTCTTCAGCAGAATGTACCGAACGATCGATCATTGAGAAGAAAAACTTTTCTTTCGCCGGGTTATCCAATATCCTGATTGGCTTCACCTGATCCGCTGCCGTACGGCGGCGGAACCGTTCAATATCACGGTAAAGCAAATGAGTCTGGGAAGTTATACATAAAGTCCGGCATGCCTTCAGCTTACCTTCCTGACGAGCACCGGCGTAAGCCGGGTTAACCTGACACAACAGCTTTTCCATAATCTCATCAAGTCCTGCTTTTGGCACACTTTTAAGTTGCTCTCCCCAGTCGGTCCACTCCTGGGGCTCCAGCAGAATCGAATATCTCATCTCATCTTCATCCGGCCAGTAACTGCAATCACCTACAGGGATACCGGTCTGCTGCTCAAAGGCCAGTGCCGCCTGCTGTATATGCTGCTCATTCATCTGCTCTCCGGCAAAGGAATAGGTCTGGTGCTTACGATAGCTGAAGGTCAGCACCGGAATACCATTTTCCATCCGCTCCACATGAATCACATCGCCCAGACGATAACGATAGAAACCGGAATCATTGGTAACCAATACCTCATAGTTCTGACCGGGTGTCAAGGCACTCATAGCCAGCGGCTCACTGCCCTCTAATGGGAGGAATTCATAGAATCCGGTCTCCGGCAGCAAAACATATTCTGCACTGCCGGCAGCCGCAGACTGAGCAATGCATGCCTCCGAAGAAGCGTAGAATCCATTATCCAGAGATATGGAACCGGCAAAGCGCTTCAACTGTTCGGTATATATACGAAAACTGCCCGTACCTGCTGCCACAATGCGCCGGCACTTGGGCCAGATCCTGGGAATCACAGGATCCGCAAAACCGGCTTCAAAAACCTGGCGCAGCACCTGTGCACGCTGCTTATTGGGTTTGATTTTCTTATTCAGTTTTACACGCATATTCTCCGGCATCGCTACCGTTTCGGAGATGCTTCCCTTTTCCATGTCTTCTAACAAGACTTTCCAGTTGCGTTCCAGATACAGACATACTTCCAGCACTCCCCAGGTAAAAGGGGCAATAATCTGCTCAACAGTGTCATCCAGCAATGCAAATAATATACGGGCATGAATCAGATCTACCAAAGCCTCCGGAAACAAAACCTCCATGGGGCTTGTCCATGCTCCGGCGGTACGCAGCCGCTGATGAGAATTGTCTTTGATTTTCTTTTTCAGACTGGTAATTGCCAGACCCGTAACCGAGTCCAGATAGACCCCATCCATGTACTGCCGTTCACGAGGTATGCTTTCAATCAGCACCATGCTGCTGCCTTTGACCGCGGTTAAGGCTGCAAGCCGGTCAGCATATTGGCGGATATGGCCGATACTGCAGGGGATCAGTCTGGGCGCACCGGTAGTACCGGAGGTCAGCGCATAGCCCGCCAATGGATTTTGGGTGAAAATATCCTTTTCCCCAAGCCTTGTTGTCAGCTCAATTAACGGTGCATAATCATCATAACCGCTAAGGGGCGTAATCGACTGGTAGGCACCTACCGTCTTAATGTTTTGGAATCCCAGTTTCTTGCCGTAATCGGTATATTTATTGTGCTGCAAGATTGCAGATAACATCGGATCTACTTGACTGTTTGACATATGTATTACCCTCCTACACTTTAATTTTGCTGGCCAGATCAATACCCAGCATCTTGGTGAATTTCGCAAATCTCTGCATAAACTTGGGGTGTCCCAACACCAGCTTGGGCAGGGACATGATCAGCTTGATTGTCTGCTTGGTATACAGCTTGGATACGTCCATGGGCTCCAGCATCTGTAGATATTTATATAGCATATCCTTAACCTTCAGACGGTCTTCATAGCTTAAATCCTGTGAGGCTAACATAATTGCCGACTGATAACCCATCAGATCCCACATAACGTTATTCATATATAATCCGCTTTCCAGGCCATGATCAAAAATTTTCGTAATACCGATGGCATAACGCATTACCTCATCGGAAGTTTTCTTAAAGGACTGCACCATAGATCCGCCGTTTAAGTAATAACGATATCCGATTAACTGTGGCAGAAAACAAATTTTATCAGCTTTACCAAAGGTATCCATATTAAACAGATTATCTTCTGCAAAGGGAACATCTTCGTCAAACCGCAATCCGATTCTGTCCAGATAGTGCTTATCATAAATCTTACTGGTTACGGTTAATGCTGCTCCGTAGATGAAATTACGGCTGTCCCAGTTGCCCCGCTCCACGACAATCCGCGGTTTGGTCTGATCAATCAGCACATAGGGATGAATTACTAATCTGGAGGGATCATCCGATATCGGTTCAAACCGGAAGGATGCCAGATCTGCTCCTGTCTCCAACAAATTCTCCATCGCCACTTGACAGCACTCTTCGGTGTATGAATCATCCGCATCCAAAAAACCGACATAGCTACCGGTAATACGCTCGATTCCGTAATTACGAGGACTGGATGGGGTACGGCGTTCATTGTTCAGCACAAAGATCTTTACATTGCTGTACGCTCCCACCATATCGCGGACACCTTGCAAATACTCTTCGCCCGAGTTATGTACAACAATAACCCACTCCATGTTTTCAAATCCAAAGGTCTGATTTTTCAGTGACTCATAACACGTTTTAAATAAGCCCATATCCACATTGTGGAATGGTGTAACAATAGACAGGAGGTATTGATCCCCCTCACGCGGCTCCATTACCATAATTAACTCTCCTTTTTTGTTTTATATAGTAATACTTAGGTTATTTAAATTTAAGCTGTTGCGATACTCCATTTCCTTAGCCATGGAGGCAACCATCCTAATACCGATGTTGGCACATGGATCCTCGGGATTAAATATCCGGCTTTGATTACCCGGATCAAAGGGCTTGCAATTATCCCGCATATGTAAAAGCAGCAAACCATCCTTATACACTACCCGAATGTCAACCATATGATTCTTGCCCGGTTCGAATCCGTGCCGGACGATATTGCCTGCCATCTCTTCCACACACAGGGACAATAGCATTTTCCGGCGTGTATCCACTTGAAATTTATTACAAAATTCCTCTATATCCATGGATAGCTGCAGTACTTCCTCCATACTGTTTACCGTCAACGACAGCCGCTGTTCCTCCGGCACCCCGAAATCTGATTTTAGTAACAGGAAATGCTCCATTTTCTTCGGCATCGCACGCCCATGACGCAGGGCGATCAAGTATAGGGTCACTAACATCAAAAGTTCTGCCAGCAGGAAGGATATCCACACTCCATCAGTTCCAAACATCGGCGACAGCACAATCGCTAGCAGTGCCATATAAGCCACATTGTCCAGCACACTGACAGCGTTTGCCATCCATTTATTATCAGCAGCCTGGAAGTAGTTCATAAACACCACATTTATCGTATTAAATGGCAGGCTTAAGGCGTAAAACCGAATTACCCGCCCTGCCAAAGCCAGGGCTTCCGGATCGCCGGTACCAAACATTGCTGCCAAAACATCTGCCAGGAAAAATACCAGTACCGCAATACCTGCGGTCATTATGGCTCCCCACTTGACTGCATAGTTCATCAGATCAGACAATGATCTGGTATCTTCCTCTCCCAGGATAACACTGCTTAACAGCAGTGTGGTCATACCGATGCCGATGCTCACCGCACCGATCAATGATCCTAAGGAATTCTGCACAGCCAGAGCTGCAACTGCCGTACTGCCGGCAATGATCAGCAATAGCCGGTTCAAAAACAGCGAACGCAAGGTAGTGCATATCCGGCCAACTGCATTGGGCATCCCGATTGCCAGCACATCGCGCAAGTCCTTCATACGCATTCCTTTGAGCTGCAGTCTAATAGAAGCCTCCGGTTTCCGGAAATGTAATAGCAATACCACCAAAGATACATAATAGCTGATGGCTGTGGCCAGGGCCATTCCCAGCATACCGCCATTGAACACCAGTGCATTCAATAAATCCAATACAATGTTTGTTCCTGTCATTGCCAGAATCGCAAAAAAGGAACGGGGAGCATCCCCATCCAACTGCATAAATGAAGTAAGCGTGGAGGTAACCACAACCGCCGGAATGCCGATAGCATAACCTAAGAGATAGCTTTGCGCTAATGGCTTTAAACCGCCGGTGGCACCCAACACTGTCGCCAACGGTCCTACCAGTACGATACACAGCACCACCAGTACTCCGCTCAACGTAACCAGTGCTACGCATGTCACCGAGAACACTCTGTTTACGGCCTGATCGTCACCATGTCCCATAAACTTACCGCATAGTGCCTGTGCTCCTGATGAAAACACTCCTGATACTGCCGCCAGGATGATGACTATCGGCATCACTAGGCCAAATGCCGCCATGGCCTCCGAACCCAGGAAATTACCGATTACAATTCCGTCTACCATGGATCCCAGCGTGGCCGCTATAATCGCCATAATCTGGATCATCAGCAGATTCTTAAAAACCGCTGTAACAATGAATCCCTTTCTTTTCGTACTTTGCATGGTCATAAGATCACTTTCTCCTTCACAAAAGGCTCCGTTTCATGGCGATGAAACAGAGCCAGTACCCTTTTATTTGTCTAATTTTATCATGTAGAAAGCCTAAATTCAAGCAAAAACCGGCTTTTTTGTACAATCGTATCGCAATTTTGACTATTTTCAATCAATTGTTCACTTCTTTTTTGAACAAATCGTCTCCAAAAGGTCCCTCGTATCCTTTCCTTTATAATCCCAAAACATCATACCGCCCATTCCTTTGCTCCGAACATATTCCGCCTTCTCCGCAATTGACTGGGGATCCTCGTAAGTCACAAATACTTTATCCGCAGCATCATACAGATATGGTGCTTTGGCCTCTTCATCCCAGTACCGCTCCGCTCCGTTTACCAATCTTTTCTTGATTTCTTTATAGGTCATTCCCGCCGGAAAATCGCTTTCATGAGCCTGGTTCAGACCGTTAAATGCCCCTCGTTCTACTCCGGTGTGAAAGCGTCCGTAAAAAGCCACACCCATAATCAATTTTTCCATAGGAACACCACTTTCTGCAAAAGCTTCGATAGCGTCTGCACTGCTCATATTCCCCGCAATCGCTGATGTATATAACGCTGTATGGTGGGTGGTGGGATCATCCTTTCCCCATGGTGCCAGATCGTAGGTCATCACATTAATCTGATCCACGGCCTCTGCCATGTCCTGATACCGGATGCCGGCGGCACATTCTTTAGTCGCTCCTACCGCCAAAGTCAGCTGGCTGTCTTTTCCAAGCCTATCCTTTAACAAATTAACAAATAAAGGGAAATTAGTTACATCTTCCGGCGAAGAAGCAATTCCGGCTGCTGAACTGCCGGGATATTCCCAATCCAGATCCACCCCCCGGAAGCCATATTTATGTACCAGCTCCACAATCGACTCTGCCAAAATCCTGCGGCCTTCTTCCGTCGCTACTGCTTGGGAAAAACCGTCTGCATTCCAGCCGCCTACCGACAGGCACACGGATAAATCCGGATAGGACTGCATCATCTCTATTAACTCTTTCTCATGCTCCCAATGGGACACATCTGCCCGTCCCTCTTTAATCAAGGCAAAGGAATAATTTACATTGGTTATCTTTGCGGCATCCTCCGCCGGCATACCGGTAAAAGCCCGGTCAAATACATACGCTGTAACTGTTTTACTCATTTTTTCATCTTCCTCTCGTTAAGTTATATAATGTCTCCGAAGTAACTTTTGTGTCCTTCGCCGTAGATTTCTGCCGCATTGGCAATTATTAAAAAAGCTTTCTCGTCCTCTTCCCGGACGATCTTTTCCGCTTTTGGTACTAAGGGCTTTCGCATGGCACATAATACTACTTGTTTTTCGTTTTTGTTATAGGCGCCGCTGCCTTTTAAATACGTAACTCCAATATTGAGTTCTACTAAAAACCGCTCGGCAATGCCTCCTGCTTTATCGCTAATCAGGAAAAACAATTTCGCTCCATCCGTTCCGTACAGAACCTTATCCAGTACAGTTGAAGTGGTAAATACTGCAATGGCACTGTATAACATACTGTCAACCTGACCAAATACAATTCCCGACAGCAGTACAATAAAAATATCAATAATAAAAAACAATGCTCCTGATTTCATGTGAGGGTATCGCACCCGCAGACTCTTAACAATAATATCTGTTCCACCGGTGGTGGCTCCGCTCCGCAGCACCATTCCCATACCAATAGCATTTAACACTGCACCTGCTAACGCCGCCAGAATCGGCTCACTGGTCAGTGCTCCGATGGGATGAAGGAGATTGGTAAACACTGATACCATCACTGTGGCATAAAGCGTGGAAATAATAAACTTCCAACCAAACTTATAGATTCCCAAGATTAAAATAGGAATATTCAAAATCAAAAATATCGTTCCTGTCTCCAATGGAAAAATACGACTTAGCAAAATACTTAGTCCCGACACTCCACCCGGTGCAAGATTATTCGGATCTATAAACAGACTCAATCCCACACCGAACAATCCACAATATACCGTCAACAGAAAATACTTTTTTATTACTTTCCACATACCGTCAACTCCTCACAACAAAAATCCGCATCCTAAACTCTATGTGTCATTATATCAAGTTTAGTATGCGGATATATCATTTTTTCATTCCTATATAATTGTTCTAACTAATTTGGGTTTATATCCATTGGTTTCCAATGCCTGCATGATCTCGCCTTTATGTTCAGTTCCAAAAGCTTCCAGAGTGATTCGCAGTTCCACAGCTGCCGTCCTGTTGATGGACACAAACTGGTTATGCTCCAGTTTAATAACATTACCATTTTCTTTGGCTATAATCCCGGATACTCTGGTCAGTTCACCCGGCTTATCCGGCAGCAATACCGAAACGGTAAAGATTCTGTCGCGGATGATCAAGCCCTGCTGTACCACCGATGACATGGTAATCACATCCATATTACCGCCGCTTAAAATCGACACGATGCGTTTTCCTTTCACATTCATATGCTTTAGGGCGGCTACTGTCAGCAAACCGGAATTTTCCACCACCATCTTATGATTTTCCACCATATCCAGAAAGGCTGCCACCAGCTCTTCATCCTCGACAGCAATTATCTCATCCAAATTATCTTTAAGATAAGGAAAGATCAGCGCTCCCGGGGTTTTTACCGCAGTACCGTCGGCAATGGTATTCACACTGGGAAGGGTTACCACTTCTCCGGCCTGAATGGATGCCTGCATACAACTGGCTCCGGCCGGTTCCACACCGATAATCTTAATCTTGGGATTCAAAAGCTTGGCCAGCACCGATACGCCGGTAGCCAGACCGCCGCCGCCGATGGGTACCAATATGTAATCCACTAAGGGAAGTTCCTTGAAAATCTCCATAGCAATAGTACCTTGTCCGGTAGCCACTGCCAAATCATCAAAAGGGTGGATAAAGGTGTAGCCTTTTTCTTCCGCTAACTGATAAGCTTTATCACAAGCCTCATCATACACATCCCCATAAAGAACTACTTCTGCTCCCAAACCCTTGGTTCTGTTTACTTTAATTAAAGGAGTGGTAGTAGGCATCACGATAACCGCCTTGGCACCGTAACATTTTGCCGCATAGGCAACGCCCTGGGCATGATTGCCTGCCGATGCGGTGATCAAGCCCTTTTCACGCTCTTCTGCCGTCAAGGTACTGATCTTATAATAAGCCCCTCGAAGCTTGTAGGCACCGGTAAGCTGCATATTTTCCGGTTTCAGATATACTTTATTACCGGTTTGCAGGCTTAAATACTCACTATACATCAATTTGGTTTCCTGAGTCACCTGCTTTACGGTCTCGGAAGCCTCTTCAAATCTTTCTAATGATAACATTTCTTCATTCATCTGCCTTTTCCTCATCATTGCTTTCCGGTTTCACGTCAAATAATGCATTTACAAATTGCTCAGCATCAAATTTTTGCAAATCCTCAATAGTTTCACCGACACCGATATATTTTACCGGAATCTTTAATTCAGATTGAATAGCTACCGCTATACCGCCCTTGGCAGTACCATCCATTTTAGTCAAAATGATACCTGACAAATCCGCCACCTCGCCAAACTCTCTGGCCTGCTGCAATGCATTCTGTCCGGTAGTCCCATCCAGCACTACCAGATTCTCTCGATGGGCATCGGGAAATTCCTTATCAATAATCCGGTTAATCTTTTTCAGTTCTTCCATCAGGTTCTTTTTATTGTGAAGACGGCCTGCCGTATCACAAAGAAGAACATCCGCCTTTCTTGCTTTGGCAGCTGCTACCGCATCATAGATCACACTGGCCGGATCCGCTCCCTCGGCACCGCCGATAATATCTACTCCGGCCCGGTGCGCCCACTCGGTAAGCTGTTCTCCCGCCGCCGCCCGGTAAGTATCGGCCGCCGCAAGCAGAACCTTTCGGCCTTTATCCTTTAAAATACCGGCCAATTTTCCCACGGAAGTGGTTTTTCCCACGCCATTGACTCCAATCACCAGAATAATCGACTGCTGATGCTCAAAATAATAGGCTGTCTCTTCCACATTCATTTGTTCCTTAATACTGTCAATTAAAAACTGCTTGCAAAGTGCCGGCTCTTTAATATGATTTTCCTTCACCTGTTTCCGCAGATTTTCCAAAATTGCCGAGGTGGCGTTGACGCCAATATCCCCCATAATAAGGATTTCTTCCAACTCTTCATAAAAATCTTCGTCAACCACTGAAAATCCGCTAAATACCGAATCAATTCCACTGACAATATTATTTCGGGTCTTAGTCAGACCTTCCTTCAGCCTTCCAAAAAAACTCATACCCTATCCTTTCAATCGTCCAATTCTTTATCAATCAAATTTACGCTTACCAATGCCGACACCCCTTTTTCCTGCATGGTAATACCATACAGCCGGTCAGCTTTTTCCATAGTTCCTCTTCGGTGGGTGATTACAATAAACTGGGTATTCTTGGTCAGCTTATGAAGATACTTGGCAAACCGTCCCACATTACTTTCATCCAACGCCGCTTCAATTTCATCCAGTAGGCAAAACGGTGAAGGTTTCAAATTCTGAATGGCAAATAGCAAGGCAATCGCTGTCAATGACTTTTCACCACCGGACAACTGCATCATATTCTGCAATTTCTTGCCGGGCGGCTGGGCGATGATCCGGATACCTGCTTCCAGAATATCCTCATCCTCCATTAATTCCAGTGTTCCCTTACCGCCGCCGAACAATTCCTTAAACACTTTATCAAATTCCCGGCTGATTTCGGCAAACTTTTCATTAAACTGCTTTCTCATGGCCGCATCCAACTCTTCAATAATACCGTTCAAAGTTTTCTCGGCTTCTACCAGATCATCATGCTGGGTCTTTAAAAACTCGTACCGCTCCATGAGATTCCGGTAATCCTCAATAGCATTGACGTTAACATCTCCCAGCTTCTTAATCTGCTCTTTTAAAGCGGTAATCTGCTTTTTCATAGCAGCCCCGTCTGTCATGCTCTCATCCCGCATGGCAGCCACATCGGATAAGGTAATCTCATATTCGTCCCACATATAATTAATCTGGGCTTCCAAAGATTCCTGCAGTTTTTCCTTTTGAGAATTCAAACGGTAAACCTCTTTATCCAATGCTGTCATTCGTTCGGCCATGGCTTCACGGTCGGTAAAGAAGTTTTTCTGTTTTGCTGTCAATTCTTCTTTTCTGGTGATATCCTCTTTCAGCTTATTCTCCGCATCACCCTGCGTGGTATGAGACGCCAGAATAGTCTTTTCAATTTCCAGAATACTCTTCTGCTTGATGTCAGCATCTTCTCTGCTCTTCCCAAGGCCTTGTTTGATTTCTTCCAATTCGGCCATATAACGGTTAATTTCACTGTCGATACGATCCACATTTTGCTGGTGGAAGCCTTGCTGCTGCAGCATTTTTTCCACTTCCACTTCCTGTTCTGACACTTTGGCCATCCGGACCGATTCTTCCTCCCGATTTGCTTCCAATTCCTTCTGGAAATCTTTGATTTGCGCTTCGGTAGCTTTTTCCAAGCTTTCGGAATCTGATAATTCCTTCAAAATGAGTTCTTTATTTTCTGTAATTTCCCTAATCTGATTTTCGATTTCTTTTTCTTCCGAAACTAAAGCGGTACTGCCTTCTTCTGCTTCAGCTTTACGTTCGGTAGCCTTAATAACATTAAGCCTGGCGGTATTTTGTTCGATAAACTTTCTCTGCAGACTGGTTTTGGTCTCCTCTAACTGCATCCGCAGACGATTCCGCTCTTTCTTGGTTTCCTCGATACTTACCAGCAAAGCATCTATTTCCAGCAAATATTTTTTAACCTTGCCTTCCAGCTCTTCCATCTCCCGGCGCCGGCCTAACAGATTGCTGTTGTTTTTAAAAGCACCGCCGCTGATGGCGCCGCCGGGCACCAGCAGTTCACCTTCCAGGGTTACCATTCTGATCCCGTAATCAAATTTCTTTGCAATTTTAACCGCATTATCCACATTGTCTATCACAACAATACGTCCTAACATCGCTTTCGCAACATTGGCATACTTCCTGTCAATCTTAACCAGTTCGTCGGCCATGCCGATGACACCATTTTCCTTCAGCGATTCCGGGTTCTTGAATTCCTGAGGGTTGGTAATACTGGTTAAGGGTAAAAAGGTGGCACGTCCGGCCTTATTATCCTTTAAAAACTTAATCATCCGTTTGGCTGTTTCTTCATCATCGGTAACAATGTTCTGGATGTTTCCGCCCAATGCCGTTTCGATGGCTGTTTCATATTTGGGGTCAACCTGAATAATATCAGCCACAACACCGATAATCCCTTTTTCTTTTTCCTTATATTCCATGACCCGCTTTACGCTGCCGCCGTATCCTTCATACCGTTCGGTCAGGTTGGACAGGGCTTCCAGCTTGGACTTTTCCTGATGATACTGAACCTGGGTATCCCGCAGCTTCTGGTCCTTACCGGCCAGTTCCTCCCGCATCAGCCCCAGCTTTTCTTCCGTATCAGACTGGGTATTGTTCAAATTATGAATCAGTTCGTTAATCTGTTCGAACTCCTCCTGCAGCTTGGCAATTACCGCTTCCTGCTGGGCCTCGTCCGATTTTACGCGAAGCAGACGGGAAGTAAGTTCCGCTTTTCTGATGGTGATCTGCTCCATCATGGTATCATAACGCCCAATTTTGGACTTAATGGTAGCACGGGAGTTTAAAGCATCAATAATCGTATTCTTTCCGTCTTCAATATTATTATTTAATTCTTCGATTCTTTTCTGAACCGTGGTCAGCTGCTCCCTGGCTTCATCACGGATTTTTTCAATCTCCGCTACCTGCGTATCAATTATACTTTTATCGGCCAGGATGGCATCCTTATCAACATTTTTGGTATCAATTTCACCCTGCACGGCCTGCAGACGAGACACCAGATGACCCTCGTTACCTTTGGCGGAATTGATCTGTTCCTTCAGAACATTGATCTCTCCTTCCAGCTTCTCACGCATCATACCGGTATCGGTAAGTGTCCCTCTGGCTTCTTCGATGGCTGTTTCCAAGGCCTCAAGCTGGCCTTCGATCTGCTGATATTCTTCTTTGATCTTTTCATATTGAACAGAGGTGGTTTCCAGGTCTTCACCGGCAATGGCATACTTTTCCTCTACCGTTTTCAACTGCTCAGTGATGCGAATATTATCTAACAGGAAAATATTTACATCCAAAGTCTTCAGCTCATCTTTTTTCTTTAAATAAACCTTGGCAACCTCTGATTGCTTTTCCAGCGGTCCGATCTGTTTTTCCAACTCGGATAGAATATCACTGACCCGCACCAGATTCATTTTTTCATCTTCCAGCTTCTTCTGTGCCGCATTTTTTCTGCGTTTAAACTTAACAATACCGGCTGCTTCATCAAAAAGCTCCCGCCGCTCTTCCGGTTTCCCGCTGAGGATCTTATCAATCTGACCCTGGCCGATGATAGAATATCCTTCCTTACCGATACCGGTGTCGTAGAACAGCTCATTCACATCTTTTAACCGGCAGGGAGTACCGTTTAATAAGTACTCGCTCTCACCGGAACGGTAAATACGTCTGGCTACTGTTACTTCATTATAGTCAATGGGCAGCTGATGGTCGGAATTGTCCAAAGTAATCGCCACATAAGCATAACTCAAAGGTTTTCTGGTCTCTGTACCGGAAAAAATAACATCCTGCATAGATGCCCCACGCAGCTGTTTGATCCGCTGTTCGCCCAATACCCAACGTACCGCATCGGCAACATTACTCTTGCCACTGCCGTTAGGCCCCACAATACCAGTGATTCCGTTATGGAACTTAAAATTTATTTTATTGGCAAAAGATTTAAATCCATGAACTTCAATGTTCTTTAAATACATATTTCACCTGCTTCTCACTTACTTTTTATCGTTAATAAAGCCTGATAAGCTGCCTGCTGCTCTGCCGCTTTCTTATTTTTACCCACACCGCTGCCAATTTTTTTATTTTGCATATACAGCTCTACATGGAACTCTTTTTCATGCTCCGGCCCGGTCTCGTCAACCAATTCGTACTTAAGGTTCCCCAGTCCGCCCTGCTGTGCATATTCCTGAATCATCGTCTTGCTGTCATAAAAGAGCTGCTTGTCTTCTAAATCAGATAAAATAAAGGTATGAATAAAGGCTTTTGCCGAAGCCAAACCATCATCCAGGTAAATAGCTCCGATAACAGCTTCCATCACATCCGATATGATAGAGTCCCGCTCCCGGCCGTTGGTCTGTTCTTCCCCTTTTCCCAGCAGGATATATTTTTGCAGTTCAATACCCCTTGCACAATAAGCCAGTGCCGGTTCACAGACAGTAGATGAACGCAGCTTGGTCATTTGTCCCTCCGGCATTTCCGGATAGGTTTCAAAAAGATATTGACTGGAAACCAACTCTAAAACAGCGTCTCCTAAAAACTCAATCCGCTCATAATTTTTATATTTATTAATTTTCTGCTCATTTGCAAAAGAACTGTGGGTCAGAGCCTGGCTGATGAGGGTTTTATTCTTAAAACAATACCCTATCTTCTGCTCCAGTTCTTTAATCGTTTCCGACAATATTTGCATGTAGTATCCTCTTCTAAAAATCAAAAGCCCTCTAAAGGGCTTTTGATTTTAATTCAGTGCATTTTTAATCAGATTTACTGCCTCTTCAACGGTGGTAATGTTCTCTGCTTCCTCAGCCGGAATTTCGATTCCGAATTCTTCCTCGATTCCCATAACAATCTGGAACACATCCAGTGAATCCGCACCCAGATCATCCAAAAAAGTTGTGTTCATGGTGATTTCTTCGGTGTCCACATTCAATACTTCGGCAATTACCTTTTTGAGCTTTTCAAATTCCATTTTTCCTTCTCCCTTACTTATCCTGTAATGTAATTTTTTCTTTTATCTTATTATTAATCTCCTGCTCCGCAAATGTGACACATTGAAGCACGGAATTTTTAATTTCAACAGCCTTTGAACTTCCATGGGTCTTGATTACCAGTCCGTTAAGTCCAAGCAGCGGTGCACCGCCATACTGTTCGGTGTCAAAGGTCTTCAGAGTTTCCTTCAGGGCCGGTTTCACTAACAGTGCACCGATCTTACTGCGAAATGTTGACATCATACCTTTTTTGATCATCCGAATAAGGGTACCGCCCACGCCTTCAAATAACTTTAATATAACATTTCCCACAAAAGCCTCACAAACAATGACATCCGCTGCTCCACTGGGAATATCTCTTGCTTCGATACTGCCGATAAAGTTGATTTCCGGACAGTTCTTCAATAACGGGAAGGTCTCTTTTACCAGGGCATTGCCCTTTTCCTCTTCTGCTCCGATATTGACGATGGCAACCTTGGGATTCTTTATTCCCACAACATTTTCCATGTATACCGAACCGATCTTGGCAAACTGTACCAGATGAGATGGTCTGGCATCTACATTAGCACCGCAGTCAATCAATAAGGAAACACCTTTTTCGGTAGGCAGCAGCGGGGCCAAAGGAGGACGTTCCACACCTTTGATCCGGCCCACCAATACTTGTCCGCCAACCAATACCGCTCCGGTACTTCCGGCGGAAACGAATCCGTCACAGGTTCCGTCTTTTACCATATTCAGTGCTTTTACCAACGAAGAATCTTTCTTTTTACGAATGGCCATAACCGGCGGTTCGGCTGTTTCAATCACTTCCGTGGCATTTACCACTTCTAACCGGCTCTTGTCGTATGTATACTGCGCCAGCTCTTTTTCAATCAGTTCTTCTCCACCGGTCAAAAAGACTTTGACCCTGTCACATTCTTTAACTGCCTGTACGGCACCCTTCACGATTTCTACCGGGGCATTATCTCCGCCCATGGCATCCACCGCTACATTTATTAAGTCGGACATAAATCACCTCCTATAACATTCTATTTTACTATACTAAACCACTTTATAAAAATCAAGTTTTTTCTTTCAGTTTTTTAAGTACCGTAATTTACTGTAATAATAATAGAGAGAATGGACAAAAAACAGTCCATTCTCTCTAATTAGCTATATCTTAAATTTATTAATTATACTGTACATGCTTTCCGAGGAATCCTTAACCTCATTGCTGTTTTCTTTAATCTGTGTCATATTATCGGCGATCACATCTGCTGTAGCGGATAACTCCTCGGTAGTAGCTGCGTTCTCCTGGGAAACTGCCGACAAATTGGAAACCAATTCCGCAATTGTACTGAAGTTACTCTCCAGCCCACTGTTGATCCGATAGAAGGTTTGAATTTCTTTTTCTACCGCTTTAATGTTTTCCACGATCACTGTGTACTTCTCTTTCGTAAAGTCAACACTTTTCCGTTGATTTTCGACACCTTCCCTGACCACTGTACTTTGTGCATTGGCCTGACCTGTATTGGTCTGAAGTCCTTGCAGCATTTCATCAATGATTCCTACCGACTTGGCTGAGTCCTCTGCCAGTTTACGGATTTCCTCCGCTACTACGGCAAAACCTTTTCCGCTCTCTCCGGCTCTTGCCGCTTCAATACTGGCATTTAGAGACAGCAGATTGGTCTGGCTGGCAATTTCCGAAATCAACTGACTTGCCTGACTGATTTTTTCTGTACTCTCATTGATCTTATCGATCATATAAAAGATTTCTTCAAAAGCTTTTTGGTTCTGCACAGTCAAATCCATTAAGTCTTGTAGCGTCTCCAGTCCTTCCCTGGTCGCCTTAGTAATATGCTGACTGGCTTCATTAAGGGTTTCGGTACCGGCAGTGCTTTGCTCAACTATTTCGTTCATATTGTTCATTTCACTGGCAATTTTTTCTGTTTCAGCAGCTTGATGATTCGCTGAAACCGCAATATCGCTTACTGCCTCACGAATATGCTGAACCGACTCATTGGAAGCCACCGTTGCTGTGTTCATCACATCCGAAGAGTTCAACAGTTCACTCGAAGTGGTATTCATGGCTGACACGATTCCTTTTAATGATTCTTTTACGCGAATCACTGCCGCTGCCAACATTCCCAATTCATCTTTACTATTCAGCATCAATGAATTATAAGTCAAATCATTATCCGCCAGCTTACTCATATCTTCAGCTATCACCAGGATATTTTTACGTAAGTATCTGGCTATCATCATAGCCATCACCATTACAATAATTAAAATGCACACAATAATCGCTACCGCAATATTAGCTGATGCAATTATATTTACCTGTAATGCATGACTTTCATAGGCACTGTATAAATCCAAAAAGTCTGTCATGGTGTTAATATATTCTCTCGTCACCCCAAACAATTCCTGCTGCGCGGCAAAATCACCCACTTTAGTTTCCGGATTATAGCATGCCTGCCATGCTGCAAAGTCACGGCTAAAATCATTGGCAATCTGCTCAAAGGTAATCGTTCCTTTTAAGTACCCAATCGGATCATCCGTCTCTTCTGCACCATAAGTAGCCACAAACATATCCCTAGTGCTATAATTCTGATACAGCTCCTGATTGCTCTTAATAATATCTATGGCGATCTGTACCCGATCTGCCGCCTGTTTAATATTCACATAATAATCATCAACCTGCGCAGCTCTTGCTTCTTCATCCATATCTTCATTATATACTAATTCCAACTCGGCAACCAGGGACTGATAATAATCCCGATCCGCATTAAGCAGTGCACTTTGAGCCGTATACAGATGCTGGTTGAAAATTTCTTCCGCTTCTTTATATATCGCCGTCTGCCTTGTGCTGAAATAGATAACACATACAATAATTGTAACCATTAAGGGGACGATCATTAATAATAATTTAGTGTATACTTTTCTGTTCTTTATCATATTTCGCTTCCTCTGTGCTTATAATTTAATAAATATACTTTTTACATTTTATCATGCTTTCAAATCTTTTACTATCTAATAAAAAAAATACGCAATTATGCACAAAATCAAGGAATAAAGCAATTGCTTAATAGTCTATATTTTTACGTTTGTCTCAGGGCTGCTTCAGACAAAAAAACTTGCCAATTTATTCGGATTCTTATATGATTATAATGTAACTGATAACTTTATAAAGAAAAAGAGGAATAGTATGAATAACGAACGTAGTTTTTTGAAATGTAACCATTGTGGGAATGTAATTGAAATGCTCAAAGATCAAGGAACCAAGGTGATGTGCTGTGGCCAGATAATGACCCCGTTAATTGCCAATACGGTAGATGCCGCCGCGGAAAAACATATTCCCGCTGTATCCATAAATGGTAATGTCCTGACCGTAACGGTAGGTTCTATCCCCCACCCCATGACCGATGAGCACCATATTGCTTTTATTGTAGTTGCTCAGGGTGATAAAACTTTACGCGCTTCCTTGTCCCCTACAGGTGCCCCCTCCGCAACATTTTTAATCGAGGATGGTCCCGCAACAATTTATGAATATTGCAATTTACATGGCTTGTGGGCAACTGAATATCTGCCTTGATCGTAAATGGGAAAACTTTGGCCCTGATATAATGCAGCTGTTATACAACGCTATGATAAGGAGACCTTCGTATGAACAAACGGATTACGTCAGCGGAATGGATTCGTGTTTTTGCCGCACTTTGTGTAATTATGATTCATTTTGAAGCACTCAATTACCCCGATAGGAAGCACTTTGACAATATGTTCGTGGTGGTGGAATTCTTTTTCATGTTCAGCGGGTTCTTGCTGATGCGCGGTGTATGCAAGGAGCCTTTGCCTGTAAAAGAATCTGCTGGCGGGCCGTTAACCGATTCTCTGGGGTACGTTTTTCGTAAAGCAAAGGGGGTTTATCCCGGCTATATCATTGCATTTGTCATGGTGTTTGTATTGTCCACGATTACAAATAAGGTTGTCGGTTTGGGTAATATCCTATCTCGACTGTTCCATTTCAAGTGGGAAATCCTCTTAATGCATACAGCCGGATTCACACCCCAGCCTGCCTTTGACGCAGACTATCTGGTAGGCCCTACGTGGTACCTTGCAGCCATGTTGTTGGCAATGATTCCGGTATATTACCTGGCAAAGTACCACCGGCGGGCATACATAAATGTTATTGCACCTCTGTCAGCGTTTTTTATCTACGCTTTCATCATGCAGACCTACGGCACAATGGACATCGGTAACGAAGTTGTTGGTTTCACATTATCTGCCAATTTACGAGCATTTGCAGGTCTTGGCATGGGATGCATCTGCTATGCACTATATGAAAAAAATACGGTGGCAGAGTGGTCCAAAAAAACACGCAGGGCTGCCAGTATTCTTGAGATCATACTGGTGCTTGCACTATTTGTGCCAATTATATGGAAAGATGCTTTTACCCCATCCGACATGTTGTTTTGGGTGCCGGTTTTTGCAGTGCTGCTGTTCCTTTGCTTTTCAAATCAAACAATGGTTGCACGATTTTTAAATAGCCACATCACGCGGTCAGCCGGTTACTTGGGCCGATTAAGCTTGTATATCTATTTATTCCACTGGTTTTTTGTATTGCTGTTTAAAAACATTTTTTCTGAGCCGCCGTATTGGACAGGCGTAATTACTTATTGCTCATGCGTATTTGTTTTCAGCGCATTCATAATGTGGCTGCTTGATATTGCAAAAACCAAAAAACGCGAGAGGTAATCACTACCTCTCGCATTGTTTTTACAATTCATTATTAAACAATTTTCTTTTAGTCCATGCTGATGATTTCTTTTTTGTTATAAGAACCGCATGCCTTACATACTCTATGAGGCATCATCAGAGCTCCGCATTTACTGCATTTCACCAATGTAGGAGCACTCATTTTCCAGTTTGCTCTTCTCTTATCTCTTCTACCTTTAGAAGATTTATTTTTAGGACAGATTGACATTATTACACCTCCTTATGTGCGTTAAAGATATCTTTGATTGCCGCCATTCTTGGATCCGGAACGAAAGTATCACAACCGCATTCTCGCTCGTTTAAGTTTTGCCCACACACTCTGCAAATTCCCTTACAGTCCTCTTTACACAAAACCTTGGTCGGCAAATTAATTATTATTTCATAGTACATCAAGTCTTCTACATTCAGTTGATAACCTTCCACAAATTGTGTCCAGTCTTCCTCCTCATCCGGGATGTTCTCCGGTGTTGTTACTTCATGTGCAAACTTAAGCGCTAAGGGCACTTCCACCATCTGCAGACATCTGCTGCATGGAGTCTTCAGTACGACTGTTGTCTCACCTTCGATCAATGCCTTATCTTTTGCAGTATTTGTAAAAGTAAATGCTACCTGCGGCTCATTGCATACCGGATAATGTTCCCCGTTACAGATGAATTCCTTCATCTCAAGCGCAATCTGCTCTTCTTTCCTCTTACCTTCGCTCGTTAGCACATCAGTTAAATTCACTAACATAGTTGACTCCTTATGTGAATATATCTATATAACATACCCACACTCAAACAATTATACTCATGCATAAGAACTTTGTCAACACTTAATTTCATTGACTATCCTATAAGTATCTCTGGCAATCATCAATTCTTCATCGGTCGGGATCATCATTACGGTAACCTTGCTATCCGGTGTGGAAATCACCATATCTTCACCCCTTAGAGCATTGGCCTTTTCATCAATTGAGATTCCCAGATATCCCAGATATTCACAAACTTTTGCTCTGACAAGACTGCCGTTTTCACCGATTCCCGCTGTAAAGCAGATCACATCCACGCCATTCATAGCGGCAGTATAAGCACCAATGTATTTCGCAATTCGATATACATAAGCTTTAATGGTTCGAACAGCTTCCGGTTTACCGGCCAGATAATCTCCCTCCACATCTCTGAAATCAGACGAACCGCCTTTTTGCATTCCCACCATACCGGACTTCTTATTTAAGATTCCGGTAATTTCCTGGACGGTCTTACCCTCCTTTTCAACCAGAAACTCAATAATCGCCGGATCGATATCCCCCGAACGGGTACCCATAATCAAACCTTCTAACGGTGTCATGCCCATCGAGGTATCAATACATTTACCGTTTTTCACGGCTGAGATACTTGCTCCGTTGCCCAAATGACATACGATGGTTTTTAATTCATCGTAGTTCTTACCTGACAGTTCCGCTGCTCTATGTGATACATAAGCATGGCTGGTGCCATGAAAACCATATCTTCGCACCTTATATTTTTCATAATATTCATAAGGAATTCCATAAAGATACGCTTCTTCCGGCATAGTCTGATGAAATGCCGTATCATATACCCCTACCATCGGCGTGCCCGGCATCAGTTCCTGACAGGCCCGTACCCCGATCAAATTGGCCGGATTATGTAACGGTGCCAGATCATTACACTCCTCGGTGGCTTTAATCACCTCATCGGTAATCAGCATCGAACCGGCAAACTTCTCACCGCCATGGACAAGACGATGACCTACCGCCCCGATTTCATCCAAACTTTGCAAAACTCCGTTTGCAGAATCAATTAAGGCATTCAGTACCAATTTAACTGCCATTAAATGATCCTCCATAGGCACCTCAGTTGTTATCTTGGCTTCTCCCGCCGGTACATAAACCAACCGGCTTCCGTCTATTCCGATTCTTTCACATATACCTTTCGCAATGGTCTCCTCTGATGCCGCATCAATTAGCTGAAACTTCAAAGAGGAACTTCCGCAGTTAATCACTAATATTTTCATAGTAAAATGAAACTCCTTTCTTATTGAAGCCCTATTGAAGCTGGGCCTGCACTGCTGTTAATGCCACCACACCGACAATATCCTGCCAGGAGCATCCTCTTGACAGATCATTTACCGGTTTTGCAATCCCCTGCAGCATGGGACCGTAGGCTTCCGCATTTCCCAATCTCTGTACTAACTTATAGCCGATATTTCCACAATCCAAATTAGGGAAAATCAAAACATTGGCTTTTCCTGCCACTTCACTGCCCGGTGCTTTGGATTTGGCAACAAGCGGAACCAATGCCGCATCCGTCTGCAGTTCGCCGTCCACTGTCAGATGAGGATATAATTCATGGGCAATTCTGGTAGCTTCCACCATCTTATCAACCAAAGGATGTTTGGCACTGCCCTTGGTAGAATGAGAAAGCATGGCAATAATAGGTTTTGCACCTACCAGACTCTTAAAGCTCTTCGCTGAGGTATCGGCAATTGCCGCCAGCTCTTCGGCGGTAGGGTCCTGATTCAGTCCGCAATCCGCAAACAGGAAGGTACCCTCCTCACCATAAGGACTACCCGGACAGCACATCAGGAAAAATCCCGATACCAGCTTAACCCCCGGTGCCGTTTTCAATATCTGCAAAGCCGGACGCAGGGTGTCTGCCGTGGCGTGGCAGGCTCCTGCCACCATTCCGTCAGCATCATTGGCCTTTACCATGATTACACCAAAGGTCAGGTAATCTGACAGCAATATCTCCCTTGCCCGTTCCGGCGTCATTCCTTTGGCCTTTCTGGTTTCATAAAGCAGCTCCACATATTCGTCCAGTTTTTCATAAGTTTCCGGATTAATAATGGTCACTCCGTCCAGTTCGATCTCCAACCAGGTAGCACCATCCATAATCTTTTCGGCATTCCCGATCATAACGATATCCGCAATCCCTTCTCTGACAACATGAGATGCTGCAATTAAAGTTCTTTTATCTGTTGTTTCCGGCAGCACGATAGTCTTTCGATCCATCCGCGCCTTGTTTTTTATTGTTTCTATGTATGACATTCCGGCTCTCCTTCCAAAAATTGCTCTAGCATAAATTATACCGTATAACTTTTCCCGTTTCAAGCAAAACAATTATAATGTTGCCTATTCTTGCTTGATATTAGTATACCGTTAAGATATTGCTAAGATTGCGCCTTTTCTATTTTCTCCGGCTTCTTAAATTGTTAAAATCAATATATAAAGATAACTTAAAGAAAGGCAGGCATCCTCCATGAACATCTTAATCTATGTAGTCGCTTTTATCGGTTCTGCAGCAGGCATTTTATCCTCTGCTTATTTACTTTTCAGCATTCCGGTTATTTTAATCTGGAAATTTTATCGCAAATTCCGTTACGGACTTTCCTTAAACAGTTAGTTTTTTCTTGCAACCCGACCCTTTTCATGCTACCCTTTTTATAATAAACCACAAGAGGTAACAACGTTGAAAACAGTCGGTATCATTGCAGAATTTAATCCCTTTCACAACGGACATAAGTACCTGCTCGAAGAAGCCAGAAAAATCACCGGTGCAAACTACTGTATTGTAGTTATGAGCGGTGATTTTGTGCAGCGCGGCGGTCCCGCCATGATTGACAAATATACCCGAACACAGATGGCTCTGCAAAATGGTGCCGATCTGGTTTTGGAGCTGCCGGTCTGTTATGCTTCCGGCAGTGCTGAATTTTTTGCCCGGGGTGCGGTTGCTTTATTGGATAAGCTGGGAGTCACCGATACATTGTTTTTTGGCAGCGAATGCGGTGATATTCAGCCGCTGATGGACACTGCCCGCTTCTTGTCCGGAGAAAACACAGCCTACCAAACCCAGCTTAAAAAATATTTAAAGGATGGATTGTCTTTTCCTGTTGCCAGACAACAGGCAGCCCTCACCGAAAACAGTACCGATTTCCCCGCCGAAATACTCGACTCCCCTAATAATATTCTCGGTATAGAATATTGCAAAGCTCTTCTGCAGCGAAAGAGTGCTATTCTTCCCCAAACTCTTCTGCGGGCTGGAGCCGGTTATCATGAAACCGGTCTTTTGACAGACACTTTCAGTTCTGCATCTGCTATCAGAAAGGCGATGTGCAGCGTTACCGATATCGAATACCTGAAGACTTCCGTTCCCGCTGACGTGTTTTCCCTGTTGGCACACCTTTCCCCTGCAAATCTGCCCATTCAGGAAAATGACTTTTCCCTGCTATTGCATTACCGGCTTTTGCTGGAGACTTCTGACCGTTATACCCGCTTTTGGGATGTTAATCAGGACTTGTCCGATAAGATTGCAAAATCACTCTCTGTTTTTACTAACTATAATTCCTTTTGTCATACTCTAAAATCAAAAAACCTTACCTTTTCGCGCATCAGCCGCTGCCTGCTTCATATCTTACTTGATATCACAAATGATGATATGATGGCATATCAAAATGAAGACATTATTTTCTATGCCCGCCTTTTGGGCTTTCACAAATCAGCCGGCGAGTTACTGCACAGCATCAAGCAGAACGCTTCCGTACCGCTGATTTCCAAACTTGCCGATGCTGCTTCTCTCCTGTCCGAAACCGGACAGCGAATGCTGCAAAAAGATATTCAGGCTGCTCACATATACAATGCCGTTTCTTCCTCCAAGTACAGTACTGCTCCAATCAGTGAATATACCCGGCAAATAGTAATCCTGCCAAATTAAAAAGGAGAGCATCTCTGCTCTCCCCATATCTTTATTCTGATTTCATTTCAGCAATTGTCACTACCTGATTTCGGCCGTTTGCCTTTCCGGCATAAAGACACTCATCCGCTTCTCTTAAAATCTTGTCCAAATCATCCACATCACCGTCGGTCATTCCAAAGGTCATGGTTACACCAATAATATCATCACCGTATTGGATCTTAGCAACCCTTAATTCATCCAAAAGCGGCTCCAGTTTAGCTCTGGCGGTTTCCATATCATCCTTTTCGTATACAATCAGGAACTCTTCGCCTCCCCATCTGGCAACAAAACCATTACCGGCAATATGTTTTTTTAGCAATAGAGAAACATTTTTCAATACCAGATCACCACATTCATGGCCATAGGTATCATTCACTTTCTTGAAAAAATCTATATCTCCGATAGCAACGGTAAACGGCAATCCACTGCTCTTAGACTTTCTTTGAATCTGTTTCAGTTTCTTTTCGCCATATCGGCGATTATTCATCTGAGTGAGAGCATCCTGTTCAATAAGCTCCCGCAAAGCCTTCTGCATATTTACGACATAGCGCCCCATCTCTCCCACTTCATCGCTTCGACCTAATACATCAGGTTCCAGCTCCGTGGTAAGATTTCCTTTTTCCACCTTCCCCAGAAATCCTTCTAATTTTTTAATAGAAGCAATCAACCGTTTGGAATATACGGTTGAGAAGGCACCTGTAATAATCATACCAACTGCTGCAATAATAATAATCGGAATCAGACAATTCTTGACGCTTTGATTTACCTGGGCTGTGGGTTTTCCGACAAACATCATTCCGACACAGGTTCCATCCGCATTACGTAGCGGTGCATAATAAGCAAAATAACTTTGATCGTTAATCTCTACTTCAGGATAAAAGTGCTCCGCATTATCATATAATACATCTTCCAAAACTACCGCATTGGCACCGGTGGCAATAATTCTTTCACCGGCCCGGTTAATTATGGTTGTGATAATTCTTGTATCTGTATAAAAAATAGTGAAATCCAATCCGGTTTCTGCTTTCAGCTTATCAATAATCGTATAATCACCATTAAGCTGATGCTCACCTTTCATAACTGTTACGCTGATGCCGTCTTTTGTTTCTTCTTCTAACAGCACATAGTCTCCAGGATATAAGGTGTCATAAATCATAATCACCGTAGTTCCCATGCTTCTCAGGCCATTTTTCACTTCCTGCTGCATAGCATCGGAAAAACGTTCGGAGCTAAACAGCACAATGACCACGGCAAATATGAATATCGGTATCGTAGTTATTATCAGCATGCTGCGAAACAGCCCGCTTCTGCTTTTATTGGCTTCCATAAAGAGTCCCCCTCCTCATATTAGTCTTATCTAAATAATACGATAAAATACCTCATAAAGCAATTACATTTTTTATCACGGTAGCGGCCAACAGTATCCCAGCCGCTGATGGTACAAAGGATACACTTCCCGGAACACTTCTTCTGGCCCCATCAGAAACAGTATAAATGGGGGTTTGCGGTTCCTCCTTGGAATACACCACGGTCAACTTTTCAACTCCTCTGGCCCGCAGTTCTTTGCGCATAACCTTTGCCAAAGGACAGACACTGGTCTGATAAATGTCTGCCACCTCCAGCCTGGTAGGGTCCAACTTATTACCGGTTCCCATACAGCTGATAATCGGCACATCAAGTCGCATTGCCTGTATTGCCAGTTCCAGTTTGGCTGTTACCGTATCCACGGCATCAATAATATAGGAATAACGGGCAAAATCAAACTGTTCCATGACCCCTCCGGGTAGAACGAAACAGTGATGCGTATGCACCACTGCTTCGGGATTAATCTCTAAAACTCTGGCCTTCATAACATCGATCTTGGCTTGCCCGACGGTCTTTATTGTTGCAACAATCTGACGGTTCCGGTTACTGTGGGAAACCACATCATTATCCACCAGCGTCAGCTCACCGATGCCGGCTCTTGCCAGTGCTTCCACCGCAAAACCGCCGACTCCGCCGATGCCGAAGATTGCCACGTGAGATTTTTTTAATTTCTCTACTGCCTCTTCTCCCAGCAGCATTTCTGTTCGTTCATACCAGTTTTCCATAGTTACCCTTAACGATTTTCATTTACATAAATTTTGGCACGGCTCTGAATAATATCCGTAACTTCCTTAACCGACTTCTGTCCGGCGAAGAACGGTGCCGCTTCTTCCGTAATAATATTTAACAAATCTTCGTTTTGACTGGAGGATACTTCAACCGAATAGATAAATTTTTTAACTCTTTCCAACTCAGCGGCATCGATCGGTGTTATGATCACTTCCTGGCCGTTCATATAGTACGTCTCATCCACTTCCACTTTCTTGCCGTGTTCATCCAGGTAGTGTTGCTTCTTCATTGCTTCTTCCCCCTGGGCATTGAAAGCCTTAACACTAATGGGCAAAGTATAGGAAATCTTGGACTGATACTCATCGGTAATAAAATATCTGGTGAATGCCCATGCGCCTTCCTGTTTTTTGGACTTGGACGATATTGCAAAAGATAAATTACCGTGGAGAACCGAACCCTGACCGCTTTCCGTAGGAAAACCGATCATGGTAACCTCTTCACCAAAAGTACCTTTCATTATTCTGTTATGCGTCCGAAAACCGTCAATGGAAACAATCTGGGTTAATACCTTTCCGGTCCGCCATGCAGAATCTCGTTCATTCCAATAACTGGGATCATCATATATCGAATGATCCGCTTCCTCCGGAAAGGTCTTGATAAACTCCAACAGCGAAGCAAATGCCTCACTATCATAATTACATACGCCTTTCTCCCAATCCACAAACTGTTCACCGCCCATAACCATGGAATAGTGGAGCAGCCGTGATCTGATCATCTCGTCGAATAATTCCGTACCTGCCGGTTTACTTGCCACTAAATCCTGTGCTTCCTTAATGGTCCAGCCCGGTTCGCTTCCCACATCGGAGGTTTTACCATACACTGTCATGACTATATAGGAAGGAGTCAATTGATACAAATGTCCTTCTGTGGAAAAAGCTTTCACTACATTGGGCATCATATTTGCCATATCAAGCTCCGGATCATTTTCAATCAACGGTATGAAATCCGTAAACAATCCTTTGCTCATATAACTTTTAATTGGCAGTTCGTCTGAAATCAGGATAATATCCGGAGCTTTTCCTGATGCAATATCCGCATTAAACTTAGTTACGCCGGCGCGGTAATCCTCCGTTGTATTATATAAATCATTATAATCCAAAATCTGGATTCGATATTTATCATTACTCTTATTAAACTTAACCACCTGACCTTTCACGTCCCAGTCAATATAAATACCGCCTAAAGTCAGGGTTACCTTATCTAACACATCCTTGGGGTCTACTTTGGTAAAAGTGGCCAGTATTCTCTTTCCGCTGGTCTCATCAGATATAAATCCCCAAAAAGTTTCTTTGTTTACTGCTGCGACACTCTCGATTCCATATATGTTCAAATCCGAATCCACATAATTCATCAGCCGGACCGGTTCTTTGCCGATATTGTAACCGTATACATTATTGTAATCCACTAAAAGCAAATCATATCCTTTGCCCGGATAGATTGAATAAGAATAAACATTTCCGGTCAATACCTGCTCTTCACCAAGCGCACCGGTATCGGTATTCAACGTCTGAAAAATAAGTCCTTTTTCACCATGCCGGTAATTGACCACCCGGCCGTCATCCAGGACCACCATCCTGCCGGTGTCGGTGGAATTTTCATCCATACCGGGTCCGGATAACTTCAGTAAACCTTTATAGTTTCCTTCGGCATCAAAAACACCGCATTTTCCCATGGTAGAAACTAACAGCTTCTGCCCCGGAAGGCAAATCAATGAATTAACATAAAAATAGTCTTCAGTATTTAATTCCTTAATCTCATTCAGACAAACCCGCCAGCTTTCGTTACCGTTTGCATCCATCCGAATCAGATTGTATTCTTCCATATATTCCTGCACACCATCGTTACCCATTTTTTCCGAGCCATTGATGTTGACACAATAGATTTCCCCGTTTTCCCCACCGGTAAAGGTATTATAGTACGAGCCTTCGGCCTGTTCCACTTCCGTTCTGTGCGCAACCGTACCGTCATCATTCAATGTGCATAGAACTAATTTTGATCTGTCATAGTTCTCGTTCCATTTAATCCCGTATGCATATTTTGTATTCCCGGCTGTAAATAAATTGGCAATATCCTCCACCTCTGCCGATACCGGTAAAGTTTCGCTTCGATAAACATAGTCTTTAGGGACACCGGCTACGCTTTCCTTCTTACCGCAAGCCGGTAATGCTGCCATCGTCAAAATTCCCCACAACAAAATCACCGCTCTGACTATTGTCCTTTTTTTCATATTACATCCTCCTCTAGAAGTGTTCCCACCTGCGCTTCTCACTCTTAGCGCGTTCTTTGAAACTTTTTTTAAAGTTTATCACAAACTTCACCAAACCGCACCCTATATCTTTCCATTTCCATGTTCTTCGGCGATATTCACAAATAATAACAATAGTCAGGATACTGATAGCAATCAATAAGAATAAAATCCGACAAATCAAAAGGAAAGCCAAAAGATCTTCGTAGCCTCTGGCATAGTTTTCCCAAAAAGGATATTGAATTGCATAATTCTGCATGGAGCGCAAACCAAAATCCAAAATCACGCTTGCAATCTGTTCCAGATCATATCTATGGGTATTATCTATCACTTCCATCTTATGCTCATCAAAACCAAATTTTTCCTTTAAGAGCCGGGCCGCAAATCCACTGACCGGATCCAGCATCACCACTTCATATTGATGGATTCCGGTGGTTTTACCATAAGCCGCCAGGGTCTCGCAGGACACATAGACAATACTCTGTGTCAGACCGGCTCCTTCCCACATTCGTCCCTCTTCTTTACTGATAACACCGGCGATATAATGCGGAATACCCCCGATCGTGACGGTCATCCCAACCACGTCATTGGAACCGAACAGCTTCCATGCCACATTTTCATCAACGATCACATAGTCCTGCATCAGATTTTCTTCTGAAAAGTAAGCACCATTCAATAGCTTGACCGGATGAAAGCGAAAAAAATCTCCGCCGATGCCAATTGCCGGTGTGTCCAGCTTTGTTTTGCCATTTTCCAGGACAATGGTTCCCTGACTACTGTAGGCATCTACAAATAAACGGACATTTGTCGATTCGGATGCTAGCGATGCATTTTTAAGACCGGTTGTAATATGATTACGAAATGATAATATTTGATAATGGTCTATTTCCACCGAATCGGCAAAAAAGCAGCTTACCTGTGCATAGCTTTCATCTCCTGCCCACCGCTCTGCCGCCTGCTGGTCCGTTACGGATGTTTTCATCTGGCTGGATAATAATGTTAATATCAAAAATATCAGCAGGGAAAAGACGGTTATTGAGGCAAGAATGATCTGCTTCATTGAAAATTTATTTATCCATTTTTTCATGCCTGCCTCCCTTTATTTTCGTAGCTTTAATCACTAAGCCTTACCTGCTTTCCGGCAGTAACCGGCTTGGTTGCTGTGGTAATTACATATTCATATCCGTATATTCCGGCAGATATCGCCGTATTATTGTCATCCGAAGCAACTACTTCCACATCCACTCTGGTGGCAAAATAACGATTGCCCAGGGGACTGTTCTTCGGTTCTACAATTAAGATAAACTTACCGTTATTATCTTCCCTGATCGCACTGTTGGGTACTACCAGTTCATAGTTGGCGCTTCTTTGCCCTACAGAAATATTTAACGACTGTCCAGCCTGCACCTCGCTGCTGTTCACTGTGAAGGTCAGCAGTTTCTTTTGTCCCGGATTATCGGGATCCGGTTTGATAGAGGTAAGAATAATCTTCATATCCTGATAGTACCATGAATTTTGTAATTCCGCGGTATCACCTACCTGTACCTTCTTCGCCTGCTCATTGGTTACTGAAAAACCGGCGGTAAAGCCTTTTCCGGCTACTTGGATAACCGCAATGGTTTCATCCACTTTGGTAGTTTCGCCTGCCACATGGGCAAGGGTGGTTATCTTTCCGGCCACCGGTGATTTCACCGCTGCACCCATGGATTTTTCTTTGAGTTTTTCAATTTCCTTTTCCTTCAGCGCAATCAGTTCATTTTTATTATCCAGATTCAGTTCGGCCTGAAGATTCTTGACCAGGTTGGTTTGCTCTTTCTGGATTGCCTCCAATTGAAGCTTGGCAGTTGCCAAAGCGTTATTTGCCTCAATCAATTTATCATTCAGCTCTTTTTGCGAATGAATATTGCTCTTATTTTCTTTTTTATCGGCAAGCACCTGCTTGGCGGTAGTCAATGTGCTGTTGGCATTGGCTACGTTACCGGCTGCCGTTCTCTGCTCTTCCTGGGCGCTGGCTATTTCGTTTTCCAAAGAGGCCAGTTGGGAAAGGTAGTTCTTATAGGTTTGATTATTCTGGGACCAATTTCCCTGATTCAGCACCGCTGTATCATAGGTTGTTTTGGCTGTATTATATGCAGCCAGTACTTGATCATATGCTGTTATTGATTCCAACTTTTTTTCGTATGTGAACGTATTATCAATTGTTATGGTGTCCAAAATTGCTTTACTTTGCGCTTCGGCCAGCGCCTGTGCCGCGTCCAGATTATTTGTAATAGCTCCATAGGTTGTTAAAATTCCGTTTATTGTTGTTGAAAGGTAGTTGGAAGCGCTATCCAATGCAACTTGCGCCTGTGCTGCTTTCTCATTTACTGCTTCCTGGCTCTCAATTCCCTGTTTTTCTAACGCACTTATTTTCTCTGCCACTTCCGCTTTCTTGAGTTTCAGATTAGCAAGCTTGGTGTCAACACCGGTCACCGCACTGGTTGCATTGGTCACCCCCAATTCTGCCGAATTCACAGCCGCCTGCTCGGCGGTTGTATCAGCGGTACTGTTATTTTTCGTCAGTTCCAGTTGTTTGGTTAGATTATTCACATTGGTCTGCTGAGCCAATACGTTATTTTCCGCTGCCTTCACACTATTCTGAATGCCGCCCACCTTGGACTGATAACTGGAAAAAGTATCGGTATCGCCGCTTTCCACCTGACTGATCATGGCATTGTTAACTTCACCGTTAAATATAGCCAGCATATATTCCAGTTCCAAAGCTCTAAGTTCCGATTCGGCCTTAACCAATTCCGCACTTTCAGCGTCCTCCAGATAATACAGGACATCATCTTTCTCCACCTCATCTCCCTGTTTTACCGCTACGCTGGTGATTACCCGGCTTTCCTTGGCCACCACGTTATAAGGATCAGTAGCCTCCACCTTTCCGGTTCCTCTGATCTTGGCAGTAATACTTCCCGGCTGCACGTATACCGTGGCTACCTCCGGCAAGGAATAGTTCATAATTGTGTTGGAAAAGAACGTTAAAAGCAGCATCACTGTCAAAAATATAATTGCTGCATTCTTTACCCAATCTCTTCTCTTTGATGTTCCCTCGCTCACTTTCTTCCTCCTATCTATCCTTTAATTCCACCCTGATAGGTAATACCCTCTATCAGGTAATCTTCACCGTAAAGAAATACTAATATGGGCGGCACCATATAAATGGTTGCGACCGCAAAGGCCAGTCCGATTTCACCGGAATTGATCTTTGATAAAAATACTGACAGCGGATGCAGCTGTACGTCTGATAATAAGATCAACGGCTGCTCTACCATGTTCCAATAGTCGATAAAGACCAAAATCGCTACCGAACCGATAGCTCCATTACACAGGGGTAAGGCTATTTTGGTAAAAATCTGCCATTCCCCCGCTCCGTCTATCTGAGCCGCTTCCATATAAGACAGCGGTATTCGCCTCATATACTTGGTCAGCAGAAAGACTGCAAAAGGAGAAAATATTCCCGGGAGCCAGATAGACCATCTGGTATCCAGGATATGCAGCCACCCGGAAACCAAAAAGTTTGGCACCAGGGTAACCTGATAAGGCATCAGCATCAAAATAATATAAACAAAAAAGATGATTTCCTTAATTCTGCCCCGGTAGCGGCTGAAACCATACGCTGCACCGGTTGCCACCGTCAGCTGAAATACCACGATAGGCACTACCAAAATAACAGAGTTCCAAAATTTCAATAAATAATCCGGACTTTTAAACAGCACTGTGGCATACTGACTGAATGACACCATATCCGGAATAAATTTCAAGTTTACCTTTTCAGAAATAAACCTTTTGCCTCCGGTATCGGTGGTTGCAAAAACCTGACCGTAGTTAGAGGAAATTTCCGAAGCCGCCATAAAGGAATTGGTAATGGTCAAAAAGATCGGCATCAGGAAAAGCACCGCAAAGCAAGTCGCTATCGTAGTCGCTATGGATATCTTGATAAGAGTAACCCTTTTTCTTTGCTCGGCCTTCCTCTTTACTTTTCGCTGCCATTTTTCCAAGGCAGAATCCTGGCTGAAAGTTTGGCTCTTTTTCATCCTTCCACATCCTTTCCGAAATAATTTTCCGTCAGGAACAGAATACCGATCAGAATTACCATTACAATGGACATCATGATCGCCGCTGCGGACAATTTCTGGTAATCCAGCTTGCCAAACATGTTGTTCATGTAATGCTGCAGCATATATATGGTATCATAGGGATAATCACCGGTTAACAAATAGATTTCCCGAAAAACTTTAAAAGAATTTATCAATGACATAATCGTTACAAACAACAATGTGGAGGATAGATAGCGAATCTTAATGTGCCAGAACACCTGCATCGGTGTGGCACTTTCCAGAACGGCCACCTCCAGAATCTCGTTAGGAATATTGGACAGGGCTGCCATAAAAAGAATCATATTATAACCCAAGTTCTTCCACAAAAATAAAATTACAATTACCACCTGTGCATATGCGGATTTGAACCAGTCGATTTTATGTACCCCAAATATGCCCAGCAAATCATTAACCATACCGTTATAGTGAAACAGTACCTGCCAGATCAACACAACCGAAGCTATGGGCACCATCATCGGACTTAAGAAAAAGGTTCGAAACTGACTTTTAAAAGGTATCCTGCTATTTAGCATCATAGCCAGCATCAATGCCAGTACCACTGCCAGCGGAACGGCTACACCGGAAAATTTGAGGGTATTCAAAGCTGCCTGCTTAAAAGCCGCATTATTAAATACACTGATAAAATTATCCAGAAAGACAAATTCCCGGCTAATCGGGTTGTCCACCATGGAATAATAGATAACTACCATAAAAGGGGCAACAAAAAATAACAGTACACCGGAAACACTGGGAAGAAGATAAAGGATTGATATCCTTTTTCCTCTTTCCTCGCGCTTCTGAATCTTACTGCTTTCACTCTTTTGCCCTTGCTTTTTAAATAACTGCCTGTTTATCTTACCCATTTTCACAATGATTTCGCCTTTAATTATCTATTTTCATTTACATATATCTGAATCCTGCTCTGAATAATATCTGCTGCTTCTCTGGCCGACTTCTGGCCGGCAAAGAAGCTTTCGGTCTCCTCTGTGATGATATTATACATCTGATTATCATGTTCCTGCAAGACCTCAGCTCTCTTAATTACATCCTTAAATTGGGCTACCTGTGCTTCGGTGGATGCATAAATACTCACATCGATATCATCATACCCCCAAGTGGTGTTTGATATTTCCACCTGTTCTCCGTTTTCATCGGTATCATATTGCTTCTCCATAGCTTTCTCACACAGCTCATCAATATATGCTTTTTTGATGGGCAGCCCCCAACTGCGGCCGTCTACTCTGGTCTTTTGATACTCATCCGATAACAAATAGGAGAAAAATTCCCAAACCCCGTCTTTCACTTTACTTCTGGCACTCATGGCATAACTGCTTCCGGACGAAGATATGACAATTCCGCTTTTGTTATCGGTGGGATAACCGATAAATTTTACCGGCCCGTCAAACAAAGCTTCAGCCATTTGAACCTCACTGATATTACTGATATATTCCTGAAGTAAAATATGCTTACCGGTGCTCAGCCCTTCATGGGTACCGACACGGTTAGGATCCTGCCAATCCGTATATTCCTTGTCAAAGGTATTGGCGTACTCCAGCATCTCGACAAATTCATCACTGTTAAAGCTGCATTCCCCGGTCTCCCAATTGATAAACCGCTCCATATCTGCTGAAATAAATATACTCAACACCCCAAACGCTGTCGTATTGAACAGCTTTGCTTCCGGGTACTTTGCCGCAAAATCAAGCATTTCTCTGATATTCCACCGATCAATTCCCTCAAGCTTTGCCGCACTGCCGGCTAATGCACTGACAGTAAAGCTGGGCAGGATTCCGTATAGCTTCCCATCTGCTTCATATGCCTTTATGATATTCTCCTGATAATCTTCCATCCTGAATGCTTTATCCTTCTTCATATAAGGATAAAGATCCGCTAATATCCCTTTATTTCTTAGTTGCGACCAGGTTAGGTTGGACAAATCAATGATATCCGGACAGTTTGATCCGGTTAAATCCGCATTCAACTGGGTCAGACCGGCTTCATAGTCTTCTCTGCCGTATTCCTTTATTGTAATTCGATATTCGGCATTGCTTTTATTGAATTTAATAATGGCATTCTGCACATCACTGTCCATCCACAAAGAGCCATACGTAATCACTTCTTTCTGTGGTACCTTATCTGCTGTGGTCTGATTTAAAAAGACCAGTTCCGCACTTCTTTCTTCATCAGTCCATTGCTGGCTCAAAGTCCAGATTTTCCCTTCATCGGTAATACCAAAGTAACTGATGTTGCCGCCGAAGATATCACAATCCAGCCAAGTCAGAATTTTCTCACATTTACCGCTCTCCAGCTCACACTCATATAAGGTATTGCCATCACTCAGCAAGATTCCTCCGTCGTTCTTAATAGCAAAGGTCAGACTGCCCGAATATAAGCTGTTTTCCATCGTTATTTCTCCGCCGATGGTACTGCTGGCAAAATCTGCTTTTCGAATCGCCATTCCGGTACTGCCCCAGCCCGTAATGTAAACATTTCCGGCATTATCACAAAACAGATTACTGATATAATCGGAATATTCTATTTTACCTTTAACGGTACCATCCGCATTTAATGCAAGGATTATCATATTTCCCGTGGATCCGGATATCAGCATATACAGATTACCTTGATTATCTCCAGTTAAACTCTGAATATACTCGCCGCCATTATCCTTAATGGGCTGTGTAATCTCCTTTTCTCCTACTTTCTCTCCGATTTCGGAAATTTCATACAAAAAATACCGATTTGCATCCTCGCGATAAACAGATGACAGCAAAACAAAATTCCCTGCCTCATTAATAAAAAAACCGTAAAAATTTTCATACTCTTTTGCTGTAAGCAAATCTATGGTTTCCTGATTACCGCTAACCAAGTCCATTTTTATGACTTGCGCACGGTTTTCCTGAGTCTCTTCATTATAAGTATTGGTCAATCCATAGAGATTGTTACCCCTTGACTGCACCTTGTCAATATATCCTTCTCCCATATCCAGATCTTGAACTTCTGCCACATAAACTATCTGATTGGGATCGCCCTTGGTCCCGCCGTTCTTACCGCATCCAGCCGCCATAACAACGCAAAAAAGCACTCCTAATAGTGCTCTCCTGCTTTTCCTTTTCGCTTCGTTCCTCATCATCCGTCCCTTATCCTTTACACAAACTTTGTTACTTTATTAACTATATCACAGGACGGCAGCTTTCACAAATTAAGATTTGCTTAAATATTAATTATTTTACGAATTATGATACCGTTTTTTAACAATGTTTCGTCGATATAATGCCGTGCAAAAAGAATTGTCCCCTCTTTGGCGATTTCCACATCTTCCTCCTCGCAATTGATAATTACCTCAACATAGTGATCCGACCATCCGACCTTGGTAAATTCAATCACTCTTTTGCGATTGACCTTGCCGGGAAAATGAAAATTCCGGCTGCGTAAAAGCGGTTCTTCCCGCCGCAGCCGCAGCAAGGTTTTTACAATCTCCATTCGTTCCGTATATCTTCCTTCTTCAATCTCCTCCCAGGGCATACAGCGGCGGCAGTCAGGATCATGCCCGCCCTCCATGGCGATCTCCGTTCCATAAAAAATACAGGGGCTTCCGGGCATGGCAAATAACACGCACAGTTGCTGAAAATATTCATCCAGATTCTTCACCTCGGAACGAAGTCTTTTTGTATCATGAGAATCCAGCAGATTGAACATCACATCATTGGTCTGCTGCATATATCCCGTGTAACACCGATTTATGGTGTATTCAAAGTCTTGATTACTTAAGCTCTTATCAATCCAGAAATCCTTAATGCTCTCAGCCAATGGATAGTTCATTACTCCGTCAAATTCATCCCCTCTAAGCCAGGGCATGGCGTCATGCCAGATTTCTCCCAGTATGTATAAATCCGGTTTGACGGCTTTCAGTCTGGTCCGCAGTTCCTTGCAGAATCGATGGGAAACTTCATTTGCCACATCCAGGCGGATACCATCCACGTCATATTTCCGTACCCATTCTTCGCATATTCCAATCAGATACTCTCGCACTTCCGGATGATTGGTGTTCAGTTTCGGCATCTTGTCATAGAAGGCAAAGCTGTAATATTGATGATTTCTGGCTGCTCCTTTGGTGAAGTCAAAAGGCCAGCTTTCAATCATGAACCAGTGGAAATAATCAGATTCCGGACCTTTTTCGATTACATCCTGCCATGGGGCAAAATACTGCCCGCTATGATTGAACACTCCATCCAGCATCACCCTGATGCCCCTGTGGTGTGACTCCTTTACTAACCGGGAAAAAGTTTCTTCCGAGCCGAAATGCGGATCAATCTTCTCGTAATCCTTCGTGTCATATTTGTGGGTAGAAGGTGCTTCGTTGATAGGGGTAAGATAAAGACCGGATATCCCTAAATTCTGCAAATAATCCAGCTTACTGATAATGCCCGCCAGATCCCCGCCGAAATACTCCTCATTCCGGACACTTCCCCGATTCCTCCAGGGCAAGGTATCTTCCCTGTTAAGTGAAGCATCACCGTTACAGAACCGCTCGGGATAAATCTGGTACCAGATAGTATCATTTACCCAGGCCGGTGTCACGGCAATATCCGCCGGATTCATCCAGGGCAGGGTAAAACACTGGCGGCTTCTTCCCGGCAAATGCATCTGTTCTTCGCTGACCAATCCGTCTTCAAAGAAAAACCACTTTTCATCTGCGGTCTTTAGTTCAAAATAATATTTCAGCCGTTTGAAAGGCGGCCGGATGGTTGTTGTCCACCAAAGCTGATTTTTTAGTCTTTTCTTAAAAGGGATATTCATGACCTCTCCGGTCCAGTGTTCGCTGCCACCAAGGATACCGGCACTGAAGGGATCGCCGTGAATGATATTCACATACTCCACATCATATCCGGTTTTAATGTTAATAATCAGTTCTTCCTCATTCAATGGATAGCAATAATTGTCGTTGGCTCGGTGATATACCGCATTAAAGTCCATAAAACACCTCCTGTAGTCCGGAAAACGTTTTCCGTTATCCTTATAATAAATCCACTTACCCAAAAAAGCAAGTGGATTTTCGTTTTTTTTCGAATGATTTAATTTTTAAAGCTGTGGATCGGTGCCGGGATTCTTCCGCCCCGATTAATAAAGGCATCACAGGAAAACTGATTAACCGGCATAATCGGTGCATATCCCAAGAGCCCGCCGAATTCTACCATTTCCCCCACGCCTTTTCCGATTACCGGAATGATACGAACCGCAGTAGTTTTCTGGTTAATCATTCCGATGGCCATTTCATCAGCAATAATGCCGGATATGGTGGTTGCCTTGGTATCCCCGGGAATCGCGATCATATCCAGTCCCACCGAACATACGCAGGTCATGACTTCTAATTTTTCCAAAGTCAATGCTCCGGCCAGAACCGCATCGATCATCCCCTGATCTTCGCTCACCGGGATAAAAGCACCGCTTAACCCGCCTACATACGAAGATGCCATCACACCGCCTTTTTTCACCTGATCATTTAACAGGGCTAAAGCCGCTGTGGTTCCCGGTGCCCCGGCATATTCCAGGCCGATCTCACAAAGGATATCTGCCACACTGTCACCGATGGCCGGTGTGGGTGCCAGAGACAAATCTACGATACCAAAAGGAACATTTAACATCTTGGAAGCCTCCTGAGCAACCAGCTGTCCTACTCTGGTAACCTTAAACGCTGTTTTTTTGATGGTTTCACATAATACTTCAAAGTTTTCGCCACGAACCTTGCTGAGCGCGGTTTTCACCACACCGGGACCGCTGACCCCGACATTAATGATTTTATCCGTTTCGGTAACTCCATGAAAAGCTCCGGCCATAAAAGGATTATCATCCGGTGCATTACAGAATACCACCAGCTTGGCACACCCCAGGGAATCCTGCTCTTTGGTATACTCTGCTGTCTGCAGGATGATTTCCCCCATCAGCTTAACCGCATCCATATTGATGCCGGTTTTGGTGGAGCCTAAATTTACCGAACTGCACACCCGGGTTGTGGAGGATAGTGCCAGGGGTATGGATTCAATCAACATCTCATCCGCTTTGGTCATGCCCTTGGAAACCAGAGCGGAATATCCACCGATAAAATTCACCCCCACCTGATGCGCTACTTTATCCAGGGTTTTGGCAATAACCGCAAAATCCTCGGGCTTTTTGCATGCTGCCCCCCCCACCAGAGAAATCGGTGTGACGGAAATACGCTTATTCACAATGGGAATTCCAAATTCTTTGGAGATTTCCTCACCCACTGCTACCAGGTCTTTCGCCGCTTCATATATTTTGTTATAAATTTTTGTGTTTAAAGTATCCAGATCAGAATCAATACAGTCCAGCAGACTGATTCCCATGGTGATGGTCCGCACGTCCAGATTTTCTTTTTCAATCATCTGATTGGTTTCGGTTACTTCGTATATATTAATCATTTTTCTATAGCCTCTCCATCTTAAATTCTATGCATACTGTCAAAGATTTCTTCCCGCTGGCATTTGATGATTACACCGATTTCTTCACCGATGGCTTTCAAATCATCCGCCACCTCCGAAGAATGTTTGGAGCTGTTCTTCATATCCACGATCATCATCATGTTAAAATAATTCTGCACAATGGTCTGAGAAATGTCTTCGATATTGATACTGTTCTCCGCCAGGTAAGTACACACCTTGGCAATGATACCGACCGTATCTTTTCCTACTACCGTTATAATTGTTTTTTTCATAATATCCTCCTGCGCTTTATGCGATATGTATAATGGATGAAACTTCACTTCTGGCTGCCACCTGCATGGGAAAATCAGTGGCTTTGAACTCATTGTCAGCCATATTCACTTCCACTCTGACGGTTTCATAGGCTAACTCCGGCAGATTATTTTCTTTACTCAGATGCCCCAGAACCACCGTCTGCAGCTTGTCATGCATCAACCGGCTTAACAGTTGTCCGGCCAGTTCATTGGACAAGTGTCCCCTTTCACCCAGAATACGCTGTTTTAAATAATAAGGATAAGGTCCTACCTGAAGCATCCGCACATCATGATTGGCTTCTAACAGCAAGGCATCCATTCCCCGCAGAGATTCCACTATATAATCATTGTAGCAGCCTAAATCGGTAATAATTCCGACCTTTTTATTTCCATAATGAATCCGATAGGCTACCGGATCCGCCGCATCATGGGAAATCCGCATGGGATTACAAGTAATATCCTTGATGGTAATCTTCTCATCGGCTTTTATTTCCCGGAATAATTCTTCATCAATATCCCCCTGGCTGCGTGCCAAAATAGCGGCAATCGTGCCTCTCGTGGCATAAATGGGCATTCCGTAACGACGGGCCAGCACCCGCAATCCGCCAATATGATCGCTGTGTTCATGCGTGATAAAAATGCCGTCTAAATCGTTTCCTGTCAATTCCAGGGAAGCCAGACCAACTTCGGTCCGCTTTCCGCTGATTCCAGCATCAATCAAAATATGAGTGGTGTCAGAACCCACATAAATACAGTTCCCGCTGCTTCCGCTGGCAATACTGCATAGTCTCATCTTCTCTCCCTACTTCCAGTATATTTCTAATTGGTCACCACGGTTAAGAGGCTCCATATATTGGGCCGGACGGCCATTGATCTGGGTTACGATATTACGGCCTCGTGAATCACCCAGGTCGAAATCAATCCGCTCAAAAATATCCACAAAAACATACTCGGCTTTACCTGACAAAACCACATTGTCACCATTTACCGTAACCGTAAGGTTTACAACGCCACCCTTATCTTCCGATTTATCTTCTCCGGGTTCATCCTCTTCGTACTCGTCATCGTCTTCATCATCGTCTTCATAGTATTCATCTTCCGGCAGTTCCTGATCGTCCGCTTCTTCCTTCGTTTCGGCCTCCGGCATCACCTCTTTTTCCGCATTCTTTCCCATCTTTTCCAAATCGGAAGGGGGCAATTCCTTTAATGTCCAGATTACCGAAAAGTTTTCATATACGGGAGTTTCCTCATCAGCCAGTTTGTTGTTTACATACAAATTCATCTTTCGGTCTAAAATCACGTCCATAAAATCTGCAATCTGCCTTACCGTATAATAATTATTCAATTCAATTTCATCATTTTCTTTGATATCATAGTAAATAGACTGCAATTCACCATCAACCAGGGCAAACTTCGGCAGTTCCACTTTCTTATCATTCACAAATACCGTTATGATGTCCTTCAGTTCAGGAAGTTCTCCTATTGTCATCTCACCCGGCTCACCGGCTGTGGACTCCTTAACCACAATCACATCATTGCTGTGAATAGGCGTATAAATATCCGCATTTTCACCATTTACCGTAATTACTGCTGCTTCCCCGGCCTGTCCCCTGATCATCTTGGCCTTTCCGTTCACATAGAAAGTCAGCTCCTTACCCCGTTTCGGGAAAAGGGCATCATTCGGAAACAGGGCTTGCATCGCCGCATCCACTACCGCTAAGCGGTTATTATCATAGATCTTGATCCGCTTTCCGTTGAAATGTACGAAGATAAAATTATTGCTCTGCTCATAATAATTCAGGCAGATACCAACCGGTGTTACCAGCAGGGAATCTTTTTTGGTGCCTTCTTCAAAGATAATCTGCTGCATTACTTCTTCACCCCGCAGCGCCACCCTTTCTTTGGGGATCTGAAGTGCTTCCGCCAGAGCATCGGTATAACCGGGAATCTTTCCGCCGCCGCCAACCACAAATACCGCGCTGACTGACTTGTTCCCGTTTAATTCCTTAATCTTTTCGGCCGCTTCCCCGGCCATCTTCTTCGTTACTTCATCAGTAACCTGCAACACCTCGGTTTTGGAGATGGTTTGCGGTAAAAACATGATATCGGTATAGGATATAACATCTTTTTCACCGGCATCTCTTTTAATCTGCTCGGCTGTTGCGAAATCTACCAGACAATGCTGGGCAATCACTTCTGTCAACGCATCTCCGGCAATGGCAATCATTCCATATGCCACGATACTGCCGTCCTTGGTGATGGAAATATCACTGGTTCCCGCACCCACATCCACCAGACCGATATTCAGCATCCGAAATCGTTCCGGAATGGCTACCTGAATGGCGGCAATGGGCTCTAAAGTCAGACTGGCCACTTCCAGGCCGGCATGTCCCACAGCCTTATATAATCCATCTACAACGTCATCCGGTAAAAAGGTGGCAATAATATCCGCACCGATTTCCTTGGCCTTATGTCCTTCCAGATTACCCATCTGATAGCCGTTCAGATAGTAACGGACAATACTATATCCAACGCAGTAAAACTTCACATCCACTTCGTTATTTTCATCAAATTCACCGTAGGCTTTCTCTACACCCATGGAAGCCAGGGCATAAATATCCTCGCTGTTCACTTCCCGCTCTGCCGGCAGGGCCCACTCTACCCGGCAGCTGATGGTCCGAAGAACCCTTCCGGCGGCGGCAATACAAACCTCTGTCAGTTTGCTTCCCAATGCTGCCTCCAAAGAATTCTTTACATCCTGAATGGTATCACCTACCTTGGCAATATCATGAATCTGTCCGTCAATCATGGTCCGCGATTCATGCTCCTTAATCCGCTGTGCAACCACTCTAAATTCACTGCCGCTTCGATAACCGACAGTTCCTACGATACTTCTCGTACCGATATCAAGTCCAAAAACTATTTTCCCAGGGTATTTTTTCACTTCTGACACAGGTATTCTCCCAATTTCTCTTCTATTTGTTTATAGGCTTCCTCTAACGTACTGTTATTTTCTATTATTACTTTGCACTTTGCCCGGAATTCCGCTTCTGAAAGCTGTCTGTTCATGATCGCATCAATTTTTTCATCGGAATATCCTCTGATATTCCTTAAACGTTCCCGTCTGATGGCGGCATCGGCATATATGTACCAAAGTTCATCTACGATATTCTCATAACCATCTTCAATCAATAAAGCAGCTTCAATAAACAGAAAATCTACTTGTTGTTTTTCTTCCTCTTCTGCAATAATCGTTCTGATATAAGCTTTTACTGCCGGATGAATAATTCCGTTGACCTGTTCCCGCAGCTTCTCATCGGAAAAGATCATCTCTGACATTTTGGCTTTGTTAATATAACCATCCTGATCCAAAACATCTGCTCCTAACAGCTTTACCAGATTAAGGTAGCACAACTGGCCCGGTTCTTTCACAATATGGCCAATTTCATCGGCAAGTATTACTTTGCATCGGTAGGAAAAGGTGATATGCGCTAAAATAGCGGATTTCCCGCATCCCACACCGCCGGTTATGCCTATGATCTTCATAGCTTTATACACTCCTTATTTCGCTTCATACCAATTCATACCGGTATGAAGATCTATTTCCATTACCACAGCTAACTGAGCTGCGCCTTTCATTTCTTCCGTTAAAAGCTGTTTTACCCTGGGAACTTCTGCTTCCACCACTTCCAGGAGCAGTTCATCATGGATCTGCAGAACCAGATTGGATTGCAGCCCTTCTTTTTTCAGCCGGTCCCAAACCCGTATCATGGCAATCTTGATTATATCGGCAGCGGTTCCCTGAATGGGGGAATTCATCGCCACCCGCTCCCCAAAGGAACGCTGCATGAAATTAGCGGATTTCAGTTCCGGAATCGGTCTTCTGCGGCTAAACATAGTGGTTACATAACCATCTTTTTTAGCTGCTTCCACAGTACCTGTCAGGAACTCTTTAACCTTGGGATAGGTTTCAAAATATTGAGCGATATAGCTTTCCGCTTCTTTTCTTGAAATGCTCAGATCCTGGCTTAAACCAAAGGAACTGATTCCATATACAATCCCAAAGTTTACTGCCTTGGCGTTTCGTCTTTGCAGATCGGTAACCTCCTCAAAGGGGGTATGAAATACCTTCGATGCGGTAATCCGATGAATATCATCATCCATTTTGTAGGCCTCTATCAATTGTTCGTCACCGGACAAATGGGCCAAAATCCGCAATTCTATCTGAGAATAATCGGCATCCATGAACATCTGACCATCAGCCGGCACAAACACTTTTCTGATCAGTCTCCCCAACTCCATCCGCATGGGAATATTCTGCAGATTAGGCTCCGTTGAGCTTAGCCGGCCGGTAGCGGTAATGGTCTGTTTAAAATTAGTATGAATCCGGCTGTCTTCCTCAATATAAGCCGCCAGTCCATCGGCATAGGTGGATTTCAGCTTGGTAAGTCCCCGATATTCCAGAATATCTTTCACAATGGGATATTCTGTTTCCAACTTCTCCAACACATCAGCCGCTGTGGAATAGCCGGTCTTGGTCTTCTTCCCGCCCGGCAGCTGTAACCGCTCAAATAAAATCTCGCCCAGTTGTTTCGGTGAATTAATGTTAAATTCCGTCCCTGCCTGATTATATATCAATTGCTCTAATTCTGCAATTCTCCCGTTTAATGCCTCTCCGTAATTTTTCAATTCATCAGGGCGTACCTTAACACCTATTTCTTCCATATCATGAAGCACATAGGATAAAGGCATTTCTATTTCACGCATCAAATCAGCCATTCCTGCCATTTCCAGTTCCTGTTGCAAAATGGGCATTGCCTGCCTGCAAACATACGCCAGATTACATGCATACTGCACCAGCTTATCTCCCTGCTTAGCGGCTCCCTTAAAGTCTCCCTTGCCAAACAATTGGATTCTGCTCTCTAATATCATATTCAGATATTGATTGCTTATGTCTTCCGGTTCATAATCATTTTTTAACGGATTCAGCAAATATGCCGCAATTAAAATATCAAAAAAGCTTTCCGTTAAAATCAGGCCTTTCTTAGCAACTCTCTCGGGAGAAAGAAAATAATCATATTTTTTCTTAATATCATAAGTGGAAATCTCTGTTTTTTCGGCTGTTTCTTTCAGTTTTCCCACCAGGTATTGTTTGGTTAAAAAGCCCTGTGCTTCAAAATAGTAAACTTCTTCGTCACCCACAGCCAGTGACATTCCCACAAAATCAGCATCAGCACTGCTGTCCTCAACAATCATCACACCAAGATTTGCACTTGCCGCACGGTTCCATATGGCTTCAGCCTCACTCAGATCCGTTACCTGCACAAAGAAATCCTTTTTATTGTTGCCAGTCTTGTTTTCTTCAAAACGACCCAGCAGGTTTTTGAACTCCAGATCCTTAAACAGAACGTAAGCTTCTTTCGTATAAAAATCGCCCACTGCCGCCTGCTCATAGGTAAATGTGATATCACTGTCAATATTAATAGTAGCCAATACCTTGCTTAAGTCAGCCAGTTCCCGGTTAGCGGCCAAAGATTCTTTAATCGCCTTCTTCGTAATATCCTCAATATGATTGTAGATTTCCTCTAATGAGCCATACTGAACAATCAGTTCCGTGGCGGTCTTTTCCCCCACCTTAGGCACTCCCGGAATATTATCCGAGGCATCTCCCATCAAGGCCTTGACATCAATAAACTGAACCGGTGTCACCTGATACCTGTCCTGAACATCTTTTGCATAATAATCTTCTACTTCGGTTTTTCCGCCTTTGGTTTTGGGTATCCTGATCTTGATATGTTCGGATGCAATCTGTAGTAAGTCACGGTCACCTGATACCAGCGAAACAGCCATGCCCTCTTTTTCCGATCTTTTGGCTACCGTTCCCAGGATATCATCGGCTTCCAGACCGGCCTGTTCCAGAATACAGATGCCCATGGCTTTAAGTACTTCCTTCATCACCGGTACCTGCTCCCGCAGTTCTTCCGGCATGGGTTTTCTGGTTCCTTTATACTCCTGATAAATTTCATGACGAAAGGTAGGTGCCTTTACATCAAAAGCAACTACCAGAAAATCAGGATTTTCTTCTTCTAAAATTTTAAACATGATGTTTAAAAATCCGTAAACAGCATTGGTATGAAGCCCTTTTGAATTGCTCAAATCAGGAACTCCGTAAAAAGCTCTGTTCAAAATGCTATGTCCGTCTATTAATACTATTTTTTTCATTATAATCTCCGCTATTTAAAGGCAATCAATAACAATATAATTGCAATTGCTATCACTACCAATCCTTCCGCTCCATATACTGCCATCTGCAAAATCCGCCGCATCTTTAACCGTTTTCTGGCTCGCTCCATATGACTGTCCATAACTTTTTGTAAGTCAAAAACACTGCCATCCTCCAATCTTAACATTCCCTCATTGATCAAATAATGTATGGCAAGTTCTTCCTTACATTCCGGGCACTCGTCAATATGAGCCATAAACGTTTTAAGCTCTTTAGTCGAAAGAGTATCTTCCTGAAAAAACGGAATCATTTTTTCTATTTCTTTACAATTCATCCCTTACCCTCTAAGTGTTCGGCCATTTAGGCACAGTTATGCACTATAATAGAGGATTATAACATATTCCGAATAGAAATGCGATGTTTTGTTCAAAAAAAATAAGGCGTAAAACCTCGCCGCCTTATTTCGATATTTTTAAATTACTGTTCCTTTTAAAATAACCTTTTCCAATCTTAATTCATCTTCCTTAAGGAGTACTACGTTGGCAATCTTGCCCTCCGTAATGCTGCCATAGCGATCATATATCCCCACACTTTTGGCCGGATTCACAGCCGCACATTTCACTGCTGTTTCTAAGGGAATATTCATTTTAAGAACTGCCGTCCGCAGGCAATCCATCAGGTTGGTGGCCGATCCGGCGATGGTTCCGTCAGCCAGAGTGGCCAGATTGCCCACTACTTTAACTGCCTGCCCGCCTAATTGGTAGTCCCCGTCCTCTAAGCCGGTTGCCATCATACTGTCACTGATCAATATCACCTTATCCTCACCAAAGAGTTTAAAGGTAGCCCGCACCGCTGAAGGATGAATATGCACTCCATCACAGATTAATTCCACTTCCGCCTGGGCATCAGCAGCAGCACCTACCACGCCGGGTGCCCTGTGAGAATAAGGATTCATGGCATTGTATAAATGGGTCACATGACTGGCTCCCTTTAGAAAAGCATCTTTGGCAGTATCATAATCTGCCGCCGTGTGAGCCAGTGAAAGCACTGTTTGTCCCTTCTTTGCCTCTATAAATTCCATTGCTCCTGGAATTTCCGGCGCAATAGCTACTAATTTCACCATATTTCCACTGACTTGATTTAAAACATCAAACATTGCTATATCCGGTTCTATGATATATGTTGCATTCTGGGCACCTTTTTTGCTCTCCGCCACAAAAGGACCTTCCATATTGATACCGCATAGAATGGCTCTGCCCGGATATCCGTCACCTGCTGCCTCTACATAAGCCGCTGCTGTCTGACAAATCCCCAACAAGGTTTCTTCCGCCAGCGTCATAGTTGCCGGAACAATTGTGGTTACCCCCACAGAAGCTTCATATTCGGCCATTTTAGCAATCGCTTCGGTGGTTCCGTCACAAAAATCATATCCAACACAACCGTGAAAATGGATGTCGGTCAAGCCAGGAATGGCATAACACCCTGCTCCATCCACAATTTCTTCCAGCTCAGTACAATCTCTTTCTTTCGTAAACCGTCCGTCCTGAATAAAAATATCTTTTTTTTCAAACCTGCCTGCCTCGGTATAAACACTGGCATTTTTAATTATCATTGGCTCGTTTCCTCATTCCTTATTAAATCATTGACAAAGCTGCTTCGTCACCAACGATTGTTACATCCGGATGGAACTGCAAAATGGATGCCTGCACTTTAGGCGTAACCGGACCGAAAAATGCTTCTTTCACAATAGCTGCCTTATCTGCGCCGCTTACTACCACCAGAATCTTTTTCGCCTGCATAATGGTCTGAATACCCATGGTGTATGCCTGTTTGGGCACATCGTCATAGGATGCAAAGAAGCGCTGATTAGCCTTAATGGTTGTATCTGACAAGTCCACACAGTGAGTCTTACCTTTAAAAATATCACTGGGCTCGTTAAAACCGATATGTCCGTTATGCCCCAATCCTAAAACCTGGATATCAACACCGCCCACCGAATCAATAATCTGATCATAGTCTTCGCAGGCTTTCGCCGCATCCGGCTGGGTGCCATCCGGCAGATATGTTTTCTTAACATCAATGTTCACATGACTGAACAGATTTTGATTCATAAAATAATAGTAGCTTTGATCATTCTCCCTGGTAATTCCTTTATATTCATCCAGGTTGACGGTAGTAATACCGGAAAAATCCAAATCACCGTTTTTATAACCGGATATCAGATTCTTATATGTGCCAATAGGCGTGGAACCGGTTGCCAGACCCAATACGCTTTCCGGCTTCATAATAATCTGGGCAGATAAAATGTTAGCTGCCTTTCTGCTCATGTCTTCATAATCTTTGGTTCTGATAATATTCAATTTATGTACCCCCTATAGGTATTTTTTTTAATTCTAATATATTTTTCTGAATTAATCCATTTCTTATTTTGTTCATATTTAGCATATTTTGTTTATATTGACTTAAAAACTTATATTTCCCGGATAATTTTACGAACGTTCAGTACATATGCCGGCAGGACCGACAGTTCATCTACCCCCATACCTAATAATTCCGGAATACACATGGCATCTGCTGCCAGTTCACCGCATATACCTGCCCGAATACCGGCTCTGTGCGCATTCTCCACCGTCATTCGGATCAGCTTCATCACACCCTCATGATGAGGATTATAAAGGTCCTCCAACTGCGGATTTTGACGGTCTACCGCCAGTGTAAACTGGGTCAGGTCATTGGTTCCGATACTGAAAAAATCCACTTCTTTGGCCAATTCATCGGAAATCAATGCTGCTGCCGGTGTTTCCACCATTATCCCGATTTCCACTTCCCCCATTGCGCACCCCTGATCCTTTAAGGCTTCCTTCACTTCCTCTGTCACCTTTTTAATTTCCCTGATTTCTCCTGTGGAAATGATCATCGGAAACATCACTGCTGCGCTGCCGAAAGCCGAAGCCCTGTAAAGGGCCCGTAACTGAGTTTTAAACATATCCTTTCTTTCCAGGCAAATCCGGATTGCCCGGTAGCCCATGGCCGGATTATCCTCTTTGGCAAGATTCATATACCCGCTCTGTTTGTCCGTACCGATATCCAGTGTCCGGAAAACAACTTTTTTCCCTGCCATTTTGACCAGTATTTCTTTATACACCGTAAATTGCTCTTCCTCGGTAGGATAGCTCTCTCTGTTCAAATAGAGAAACTCACTGCGAAACAGCCCGATTCCATCTGCGTTCACTGCTAATGCATCTTCTACCTCCGATGCGCTGCCAATATTGACGCATAAGCCGATTTTCCTTCCGTCAGTGGTCACGTTATCTTTCGTCTTTAATTCCTCCAGCAGTTCCCGCCCCTTAAGCCAGCGTTCTTTCGCCTGTTGTTTTTGCCGCAGGATATTTTCCGCCGGTTCGATAATAAGTTCTCCGGTAAAACCATCAACCACGGCGGTCTTCCCCTGAAGATCACCGGACAAACTTACGCCGGTATTCATCACGGTAGGAATACCCATGCTCCTTACCAAAATGGCCCCGTGAGAGTTCACCGAGCCTTTTGCTGCCACATATGCCAATACTTTTTCTTTATCCAAGCTTATAATTTCACTGGGTGACAGCTCCTCCGCCACCAAAATCACCGGTGACCTGAGGACTGTTTCCGGCTCCTCTATGCCTGATAAGATTCGAATCAGGCGGTTGGAAACATCCTTAATGTCGGCTGCACGGGAACGCATATTCACATCCTCCATGGCGGAAAACATCTCGCCATAACGCTGACCGGTACTAAGTACCGCATATTCGGCACTTACCTTCTCTGCTTTAATCTTGTCATCAATTGCCTGCCGATATGCTTCGTCGTGCAAAATCATTTTGTGAATATCAAAAATCGTGGCATTCTCCATGCTGATCTTGTGTTGTGCTGCTTCATACAAATCGGTGAGTTCTTCATCAGCCACCTGAACTGCTGCCTCAACCCTTCCTATCTCATTTTGCCAGTCGGTCACTGTGCGGCAATCCGGCACAAATGCTGCTTTGTGATATAAATATATTTCTCCTGCCGCAATTCCTGCAAAAACAACTTTACCCTTATAAATCATCTTTAATATCCTTGCCTCCCGATTATAAAATATACTCATGCATTACTTTCAAAATCTCTTCTTTATTCATGGGCTTACCCACGTGAACATTCATCCCTGCTGCCAGACATCGCTCTATGTCCTCCTGAAAGACATTGGCTGTCATTGCAATAATAGGAATATTCCTCGCCTGAACCGTTCCCAGTTCCCGAATTTTCCGGGTAGCTGTATAGCCATCCATTTCCGGCATCTGCACATCCATAAAGATAAGGTCATACCGGTCCGGTGAAACGGAAAACATCTCCACTGCCCGCTTTCCATTTTCGGCATATTCTATTTTAATGCCGGTATCCTCTAAAAGTGCTGTAAGAATTTCCTGATTAATTTCAATATCCTCTACAAGTAAAGCACATTTTCCTAAAAATAATGGACCTTCCTGATCGCCACCGCTATATCTGGTTTTGCTGAGTTTACCTTTTCCCTGCCATGATGCATCCCCACTCTTTACCGGCACGGTAAAAATAAACTTAGCTCCCTGCCCTTCTTCGGAATCAATCCATATTTCTCCGCCCATCATCGTAATAATATTTTGCGATATGGCCAGGCCCAGACCGGTTCCGCCGTACTTACGGGAAATACTGCCATCCGCCTGTTCAAAAGAATGAAACAATAATGCCTGTTTTGCTTTAGATATACCAATACCGCTATCGGCCACCTCAAAGCGCAGTATATATTTTCCGCCAACGCATTCCGCTGCTTCCACCGTTACACTGATTTTACCGCCTTCCGGTGTAAATTTGCTGGCATTGCCTAGCAGGTTGGTCAGCACCTGCGTCAATCGCTGCATATCGGCTATCACTGCCGCGGGTACGCCGGGATCCACACAAATGCTCAACTCCTGCTGTTTTTCCTCTACTTTAAGACCGATAATTGCAATGGCCCGGTTGATCATTTCCGTTATCAGAAAATCTGTCTCGGCCAGTTCCATTTTACCGGCTTCTATCTTGGACATATCCAACACATCATTTATAACACCCAGCAAATGATTGGAAGCATCACTTATTTTCTCCAGGCAATATTGCACTTTGCCGGGATCTTCTGACTTACGGGCAATCTCTGTCATTCCGATAACAGCATTCATGGGAGTCCGCATCTCATGGCTCATCCTGGCCAGAAAATTGCTCTTCCCCCTACTTTCCTCATCTGCCCGCAGTTTTGCATTCATTGTCCGGATCAGCATATAACATAACAAAACCATGGAAACAGTTCCCAGCAACAGCAAGACCGCACCCATTTGATATACCTGTTCATAATAACTCATCCGGGGAATGATTACCCCAATATGCCAACCGTTAAAAATGGTTCGAAAGAACGCAATGCTATCCGTTCCGTCCGCATCGGTAAAGCGCTCGGCTGAAATCGTCTTACCATCATCTAAATGATCAGCCAGATGCGCATACCCTTTTCCTGCTTCTTTGATACTGATTCCTGCTAATTCACTGTCCCGGTGGGTCGCAAATCGCAGGGTATCGCTGATCATGACCCCATAACCTTTATCGGCAATCTGCTGCGCATCGATATATCCGGTAATACGGGTAAGTTTGACATCAATAGCCAGCACTCCGTAGAATATTCCTTCTCCGTCAGCAATCCGCTTGGAAAAGGAAATACACATTTCTCCGGTTTCTGCATCCACATACGGCTCCGAAAAAAAGATATCTTCGGCCTTTTGGGCTGCTCCGATATACCATGGACGTTCTGTGGGTTCATAGTCCTCTCCGGGAATCCAGCCGGAACCATCCAGAAACTCTCCGCCGAAATACCCATACGTCTTCATAAAATCCGGCATGGATACATTGCCGCTGCTATATTCTTTATCCATCCTCTGCAGATACTTTAGGATTTCTTCATTCGTCGCTCCATCATGAACCAATTTTTCAACCGATTCGGCCATTACCGAAAATAGTAGCTCTGCCTCCGTCAGACTGGCCGATACGGCCGTCTCGATGGTATTCATGGTTTCTTCACCTAGCTGATAGACCTGATTCTGAACAATCCGGCTCACGTAAAAATAACTGACTGACACCATCAGAAAAAAAGCAACAAACACAATCAGTATTTGCTGAAAGTTTTTTTCTATTAACGACTTCAGTTTTTCTTTCATGACTTTCCTCCTTCCGGATATTTATCTATATGACCAGTCTATCATAAACCGGCTTTCTTTAAAAGGCGTTCCTTTTTTTTTAGGAAATCATCACAATAAAAAAGTTCTTCCCGGGAAGAACTTTTGAGTATATTATATGTGTTTGAGCAATCCTTTGAACAATGGGTGGGGACGATTCGGCCGGCTCTTGAACTCCGGATGAAATTGAACACCTACAAAAAAGCGGTTTTTCGGCACTTCGATGGCTTCTACCAAAGTATGATCCGGCGATGTCCCGGAAAAAGACATTCCCTGTTTCTGCATCAGCTCTCTGAACTGATTATTAAACTCATAGCGGTGGCGGTGGCGTTCCTGTATCTCCGTTTTTTGATAAAGTTTTTCTAATAAGGTTCCTTTCCCAATCCGACAGGGGTATGCTCCCAGCCGCATGGTTCCGCCTTTTCGTTCCACCTGCTGCTGTGACTCCATCAAGTCAATTACTTTCTCGGCGGAGTTTTCTTCAAATTCTCCTGAAATCGCATGGACTAAACCGCAAACATTTCTGGCATATTCAATGACGGCAATCTGCATCCCCAGGCATATTCCCAGATACGGAATGTTTTGCTCCCGCGCATAACGGCAGGCACTGATCATGCCTTCGATTCCTCTTTCACCGAAACCGCCCGGTATAATGATACCATCCACACCGGCTAACTGCTCTGCAGCATTCTCATTGGTGATAGGTTCACTGTCAATCCACTTGACCTCCACCCGAATGCCCTCTTCAATACCGGCATGATACAAGGCCTCTGATACCGAAAGGTAAGCATCGTGGAGTTTTACATATTTACCCACAATGGCTATTACCGCCTTGCGTTTTGGTGTCTTGATTTTTTCCACCAGCGCTTCCCATTCCTTCAGATCAGGTGCCCCTGTCTCTAATCCCAGTTCCCGGCATACCACTTTATCCAAACCATTGGCCGCAAGCATCAGCGGTGCCTCATAAAGGTGGGATAAAGTCAGGTTTTCAATGACACAGTCCCGCTTCACATTACAGAACAATGAAATCTTATCTTTAATATCCTCTTCCATGGCTTCATCCGCCCGAACGATAATGATATCCGGCGAAATACCCATAGACCGCAGTTCTTTCACCGAATGTTGGGTAGGTTTGGACTTATGCTCACCGGAAGCCTTAATATAAGGAACCAGGGTTACATGAAGGAACAGACAATTTTGCCGGCCTACTTCCAGGGATATCTGACGGATGGCTTCCAAAAAAGGCTGGCTCTCAATATCACCGGTAGTTCCACCAATCTCGGTAATCAGCACCTGGACTCCGCTTTTGGCGGCACCGGCATATATAAACCGCTTGATTTCATCCGTAATATGAGGAATCATCTGAACGGTATTACCCAGATATTCCCCCCTGCGCTCCCGTTCCAGCACATTAAAATAGGCTTTCCCCGAAGTCAGATTAGAATACCTGTTCAGGCTTTCATCAATAAAACGTTCATAGTGGCCCAGATCCAGATCAGTTTCCGCTCCGTCTTCGGTTACGAACACCTCACCATGCTGAAGCGGACTCATGGTACCGGGGTCCACATTCATATAGGGATCCAACTTTTGCGCAGCCACTTTTACCCCCCGCTGCTTTAATAATCTGCCCAAAGAGGCAGCGGTAATGCCTTTTCCCAATCCGGATACCACGCCACCGGTTACAAAAATAAATTTCGTTGCATCTGTCATTTGATCAGCCTCTCTTTCTTCTTATTTGTTCTGGCCTGTAAAGCAATGAGTACAAAAAGGAATCCGACAGTCGCTGCAAGCCTTTTTCAAGCCCTCCACGCTGATAAATCCCAGGCTTTCCGTGCCAATCTTTTTACCGATTTCTTCAATACTCATCTGGTTGGCGATCAGCTTGTCTTCACTGTCGATATCCGTTCCGTAATGACAGGAGTAGCGAAAAGGCGGTGACGATATCCGCATATGCACTTCCTTGGCTCCGGCGTGTTTTAAACTTTGGATGATTTGGGCACTGGTGGTTCCCCGAACAATGGAATCATCTACCAACACCACTCTTTTCCCCTGCACATTTACCGAAAGGGGATTTAGCTTCATCCGCACCGCATTTTCCCGCTGGGCCTGGGTGGGATAAATAAAACTTCTTCCAATATACCGGTTCTTCACAAATCCTGAGGCAAACGGAATCCCGCTCATGGCGCTAAATCCCATAGCTGCTTCCAGCCCGGAGTCGGGAACCCCACAAACCACATCGGCATCAACCGGATATTCTTCCGCCAGAATCTGCCCCATCCGGTAACGGGCTTCATACACACTCTGCCCATCAATCAACGAATCCTGTCTGGCAAAATAAACATATTCAAAGATACAAACGCCGCAGTTTTTTTTCTTCGGCTGCAGTACGATATTCTGATAAGTAACCTTTCCATCGGTAATGACCATAACCTCTCCCGGCAGCACATCTCTGACAAATGTAAAGCCACAACTTTCCAAAGCACAGCTTTCGGAGGCAACGGCTAAACCTGTCTCGTTTTTACCGATGCACAAAGGCCGGTATCCATAAGCATCCCGCACGGCAATCAGTTTGTTTTCATTGCTCATGATAATCAGCGAGAAGGCGCCTTCCAGCTTTTCCGCCGCACTGATCACTCCCGCCAGGGGGTCTTCCTTTTGTAAAGAATAGTAGGCAATCAGAGAGGCGATCACCTCACTGTCTGAGGTGGCCTGAAAGTTCAGTCCCCTGCTTTTTAGTCTGGTGCGAATTACTTCCGCATTGGTGATGTTACCGTTATGTACCGTTGCAATCCGGCCGGTAAGATATTCGGTTACAAAAGGCTGCACATTTTCCCTGATACTGTTGCCGGTAGTGGAATAACGATTGTGCCCCACTGCCATCCCCGAAAGGGGCAGCTTCTCTATCGCCCCACCAGCGAATACCTCACTGACCAGTCCGATATCCTTATGACTTTTGATGCCATTTTCCGCAAGAATCGCAATACCGGCTCCCTCCTGTCCCCGGTGCTGTAAACTCAGCAGACCGTTGTAAGTAATTTGTGCTGCTTCACAGGTATTTACACTTACCGCAAAGACAGCACATTCTTCTTGCCATTTATCACTCGTTTTCATATTGCTTTAAAATTCCTTCCGCAATGGCTTTTTTGGTTACCCGCATATCCATCGCCTGTTTTTCTATGTGTTTATGGGCTTCCTGTTCGGTCATCTGGAGAACCGATATGAGAACGCATTTAGCCCGGTCGATAATTCTAATGTCCTCTATCTTCTTTGTTAACCGGCCCACCTCATCCTGCATGGAGCGGTATTTATTCTGGGCGGCACCGGCCAGGCGCAGAGCCGACCAGAGAAGGTTCTTACTGATGGGTGTGCCGAGGCAAATAACCCCATAGGGTTCTACCGCATCGGCAATGGCATCGGTATACTCTCCTCTAACAATTAAAATCGTCTGGGTGCTGCCCATGGCTGCCACATGCTTAGCCAGACTGATACCGTTTTCATCCGGTAAGGGAGCGTTGATCATACACAGGTCATATTCATACTCCATCAAAAGCTGTCTGGCTCTGGCACAACTGGATACGGCGGCGATCTTATGAACCGATGCTTGTTTCAGCAAATCAATAAAAACTTTATTTCCTTTTTCCGAACAGGATACCAGCAAAACGCTTTCCACAAAACCGCCCCCTTTCCAATAATTTTTATATTTAATTAAATAAAGTCAAAATAGTTTTCCTTTGAAAAATCTTCCTTATTACCGGCCCGGAGAGAACGATCTTCTTCGGCCTTTTTAATAGCCAGGTACTTTGATAAAATTTCCTCCGGAATTACTGTCTTTACAAAGTTACTGCACTCCGCCAGATCGATTGCTTCCTGCAGGCTGACCGGAAGGGCTTTCATCTGACCGGTTATTTCCCTGGGCGCATGATAAAGATCCATGTCCGTGGGGGGCACCAGCCTGGCTTCGCCGGCAATCCCCTCCAAACCGGCACTGATAATCAAAGCCAGGGCCAGATAAGGATTAATGGCCGAATCCGGCGAACGTAACTCCATCCTTACCCGTTCTTTAATGGCAGCCGGGATTCTGACCAGCTGAGAACGGTTACCGTGAGACCAGGATACATATTTGGGTGCTCCGTCCTTACCCAGACGATCATAAGAATTCACGATGGAATTCAAAAAAAGCGTCATTTCCGGGGTTCTATCCAAAACTCCCTGGATAAAGCTTTCCGCAGTTTTAGAGTGTTCGCCTTCTTTATTCTTAAAAATATTTAAGCCATTCTGGGTCAGGGACAGATTAATATGCAAACCGCTTCCCACTTCCCGCTGTAAAGGTTTGGGCATAAAGGAAGCAAACAGACCGTTTCTTGCGGCAATGGATTTTACCACCCATTTAAAAGTGATAATATGATCCGCACAGGTCAGGGCATCGGCATATTTAAAGTTGATCTCATTCTGGCCCGGTCCCCGCTCATGGTGAGAGGTCTCCGGCTTTAAGCCCATCTCTTCCAGACATAAGCAGATTTCACGGCGGATATTTTCGCCCTTGTCAATGGGCGCCATGTCGAAATAGCTGCCCTGATCTAAGGTTTCATGAGTAGGATTCCCTTCTTCGTCGGTTTTAAAAAGATAAAATTCACATTCCGCACCGATTTTACAGATATATCCCCGCTCTTCACATTTGGCGATTACCTGTTTGAGCAGATACCGGCTGTCACCGGCAAACGCGCTGCCGTCAGGGTTCTTTATATCACAGAAGAACCGCACCACCAGCCCCGGTGCCGGACGCCATGGCAGTACAGCCAGGGTCACCGGATCAGGAAACAGCAAAAGATCCGAATGGGTAATGTCCCCAAAACCTTCTATAGCCGAAGCATCAAAGGAAACGCCGTTTTCAAAAGCCGCTTCCAGTTCCTCCGGCATAATGGATATATTTTTCTGTCTGCCCTGCAGATCACAAAATGCCAGTCTGACAAACTTCACATCATGTTCCCTGATAAAGTTCATAACTTCTTTCATCGTATTGGTCATTCATTGTACCTCCCATGTTAACGTTAATATCTAAGAAAGACGTTCATCATATAACACAGAACCGCACACACTAATCCTGTATTATATGATGAACGCCTTTGTTCACCATATAATTTTATACACAAACACCTTTCCTTGTCAATAAATTTTTCAATTAAAGTATTTTTTAAAAACTCTCCAAAATGATACTTATCCGCTACTTGACAAACCTTTACGTCTTGTCTATATTAAAAATAACAGAAAAAGGGGGCTTCTGAACCGTAGATTGGAGGGTAAGTATGCCGCTGATAGCACAAAGCGATTTGCCATCATTTAAACAACTTCAGCAGGAAAGAAAAATCAGGCCGCATGAGTTGTCTTTACACCAGCATAATTTACCGCGGCTTAGGATAGGTTTGCTAAACTTAATGCACAACAAGGAAGAAACCGAATTAAACTTTATGCGGATACTGGACAAGTCACCATATGAAATAGAGTTAACCTTGCTAATACCAAAGACCCACACACCCAAAACAACAGCCCCTGAACATATTGCGAAGTTTTATGCCACTTGGGAAACGGTGGAAAAGATACAGTTTGATGGTTTTATCATAACCGGAGCACCGGTAGAAATGTATCCATATGAAGAAGTAAACTACTGGGAGGAGCTGTGCCGGATTATGGCATGGTGTGATAGAAATGTAAAATCGACCATGTATAGCTGCTGGGGAAGTTTAGCCGGGCTCTATTATCATCATGGTATCACCAAGTATAAATTGCCCAAGAAGCTTTATGGTGTGTTTCCTCATCAGGTAGTTGCACCTGCATCCAAGCTGATGACTGGAATAGAAAATACGATTTACCTGCCCCATTCAAGGGTTCATGAAATTCATGAAGAAGATGTAATCGCCGCCGAGGGGGTGAATTTGTTGCTCCATTCGGACGAAGCAAACTTCTGCATGGCAGAAAGTCCGGACGGACGGCGTGTTTTTATATTAGGGCACCCGGAATATCCGCCGGAACAGTTGAAGGCAGAATACATACGGGACAGTAATCCGGAAAATCATAAAAACAACCCGTTTGATTTGGGCAACCACTTGGCCGGTGTGCCGTATCGCTATTTTGAGAACGATGACCCAACAGGAGATATTATTTATAATTGGGGCATAACTGCGGAGCAGATATACCAAAACTGGATCGCTAATTATGTCTCAAATAGATCTGCGTTATACTAAACTGTTACAACTAAATTATTGAAGCTTAGAATACGATCATATTTTTGGGTTTTGGAGATACTCTTCAGAACCCTTATTCCTAAGTTTTTATCATCTTCAATATCCTTCTCTACTTCTATGGAAAGTGGATTAAAAGGCAGACCATCATCACGAACCCGGACGGTTGTTTGCGTCTCTTCGACTCGAATAAGGATGTCAATATAATGTACTTTTTTATCGTTGATACCATGTTTGCAAATATTCACATAAATCTCTTCAATCAAAACCTGAATCAGATTGATTTTTCGATCCTCCACCCCATTACTTTTGCAAAATGAAGTTACTTTATCAAATGTTGTGTATAAATCGTCATGGTTGCTCATAGAGACATACAATTCATTCGTTTTTTGCTTATGGAACGGGATAAACAAAAACAGGCTTCGCTCTTTACGTTTTAAAATGAATACAGCAACCAGTATGTATAAGCAGGACACAATCTCGCCGGCCAATCGACCGTACCAAACTCCGTTTGTCCCAAATATATCAGCAAAAGTCACCATAAATACATTCATGATGATATAATTTCTGCAAAGACCAATGGACAGGGAAAAATTAGTACTTTCTATGGCTTGATAGTAGTATATAAAAAACATAACCAAACTATCAAAAAGAAGACAGAGCCCGGCAATTCTCAAGGAGTGGATTACGCTACTGGCTAATCTGACATCTGTTATTCCGAAAATCTGTGTAATTTGGGTTGCAAAAATCAGAATAAACAGACAGGAACACACACTGATTAAAAGATTAATAAGCAGCATAAGCTTTGCACTTTGTTCCTGACGCTTAAAGTCTCCTTCCCCGTAAAAGGTAGAAACCAACGGACGTATAGCAAATATCGAACCGAAGAAAAGATACTGACCCAGGCAAAAGATATTATTAACAGCTGTGTTCATGGCAACACCGTCTGCACCTCCAACGCGCAGCACGGACATTGCGGCGATGATGCTGACAATCGCCGCACCCAATAATGCAAGTGCAGAAGGGGAACCAATTTTAAATGCCAGACAAAGTTGTGAAAGCTGCAGCCCGTTGCCGGTAAACCGTGCATCTCGTTTTTTTGATGTTATGATATAGTAGAAAAGAGTCACGCTTGCGCCACAGAGCAGAGCATAGGCAGCACCTTGGACACCCATCTTAAAATAGCCTATAAACAATATATCCAGTGCAACATTGATAAAGTTTGTTAAAAAAACACCTACCATAACGGTCCTGGGTTCATTATCACTTCTAATAAATTCGCCCATAACCTGACTGAGGACAACTATGGGCATTCCAAGCAGGAGTACTCTGCCATATTCAGAAGCGTATTCTTTGAGTTCACCGGTTGCACCCATTAAGTTAGCGATTAGTGGTGCACTAATCCCGCTTAGTGAGCTAAACAACAATCCAAATAGCAATGCAGTGACAATACACATGGTGAATACACCATTCGCTCCTTGATTCTCACCGCGGCTTTTCATTATTGTATAACGAATGGAACCGCCGACTCCGACCAGTCCGTTGAGTGTCTCATACAATATGAAAATGGGCAAAACCATGCTTGCCGCTCCCAGACCGATATTTCCCACATAATTGCCCAATATAACAGCATCCATAAATTGTGCCGCCGGTATGGAAAGTGTTGAAAGCATTGTTGGAAGCATATATCGTTTAACGGCGGTCTTAACGATATAGTTCTGTGCATTACTATCTGTATTCATCTAAATTGTCCTATGCTTTTTGAATATTTACTGCTATAATTATAACATTAAGACAGTAGCGTTTCAAGGTGGCAGAATCAGTAGTATCAATATAAATAAAAAAAGGAGGGCTGATATGGAACAGATGAAGTTATGGAAACAGTTGGAGGAATGGAAGTCAGAATGCTTTTGGGTGGATTTATCCCACGAGGTTAGCACCGAGACTCCCCATTGGGTAGGCTGGGATCCTCTCACTGTCATTGAAAAAGCGAATTTGAATGAGTCTTTATTTGCGGCGCATGTTTATACCACCGTGGGTCAGTATGGAACTCATGTTGATGCGCCTAATCATATGGTGAAAGGCGGCCGCTCTCTGGACCAAATTGCCATTGATGAAATGGTAATGCCGATGTGCATCATTGATTTAGAGGAAGCATGTGCAGCGAACCCCGATTATGTGATGAAAGTAGAGGATATTCTTGCATGGGAAAAAGTCTACGGACGGATTCCGGAAGGCGCATTGGTAATATTTAAGAGTGGCTGGGGTAAGAAGAACAAGACAGAGATGGACAACCTGGATGAACAGGGTGCACGTCATTACCCAGGATGGGGCAAAGAAAGTGTGGAGTTTTTGGTAGAAGAACGGAATGTTGCCTCTATCGGACACGAAACTTCGGATACAGATGCACCTTTATTTGCCGAAAAAACCAATTATGAAGTCGAATATTGCATTCTGGCAAAGGATCGAATTCAGTTTGAATTTCTGAAAAATGTTGAGTTATGTCCGGCAGTCGGAGCAGTTGCATTTTGCACATTTCCAAAAGTTAAAGATGGGACAGGTTTTCCGGCCAGAGTATTTGCACTTTGTCCGCGCGTGTAGATGAAAATCAATATTTTTTTCGCAACCAACTAAAATATTTTATAAAAACTGTTGACAAAACAAAATCACTGTGTTAATTTTTGTTTATAAACAGCAAGGGCGCTGTGAGTGAAAACTCACGGCGTCTTTTTTGTTTTCTTTAATTAAAATTCGATTTATGAAAGGATGGTAATGATATGAAAGACATTCCCGAATTATTTGGCAGTATGGTATTTAATGACAGTGTGATGCAGGCTAAACTTCCCAAGGACATTTATAAAGCACTGAAACACACCATGGCAAGCGGACAGCATCTGCAATTAGATGTAGCTAACGTAGTGGCTAATTCAATGAAAGATTGGGCCGTTGAAAACGGAGCAACTCATTTCACCCATTGGTTTCAGCCAATGACCGGTGTAACTGCGGAGAAACACGACAGTTTTATTTCTCCCATTGAAGGCGGAAAGGTTATTATGGAGTTTTCCGGTAAAGAGTTGGTAAAGGGAGAACCGGATGCCTCCAGCTTTCCTTCCGGCGGGTTGCGGGCCACCTTTGAAGCCCGAGGTTATACCGCATGGGACCCGACCTCCTATGCTTTTCTGAAGGACAGTACCCTTTGTATCCCCACGGCTTTCTGCTCTTACAGTGGTGAGGCTTTAGATAAGAAGACACCTCTCCTGCGTTCCATGGAGGCAATCAGCAGACAGTCCCTGCGAATCCTTAAATTATTCGGCAACACTACCGCCAAACGGGTTATAACTACCGTTGGTCCCGAACAGGAATATTTCTTAATTGATAAGAAGCTGTATCAGCAGCGTCCCGATTTGATCTGCTGCGGCCGGACCCTGTTCGGTGCTCCGCCCTCCAAAGGTCAGGAAATGGAAGATCATTACTTCGGTACGATCAAACCAAGAGTATCGGCTTTTATGAAAGAATTGGATGAAGAGCTTTGGAAACTGGGTATCTATGCCAAAACCAAACATAATGAAGTGGCTCCTGCCCAGCATGAGATGGCTCCCATCTTCACCACTACCAATATTGCTACCGATCACAACCAGCTGACTATGGAATTAATGAAGAGCATCGCCAACAAGCATGGTTTGGTATGTTTATTGCACGAAAAACCTTTCCAGGGTGTTAACGGCAGCGGTAAGCACAACAATTGGTCCATCGGTACCGACACTGGTCTGAATCTGTTAGAGCCCGGCAGTGATCCGGCCACCAACAAGCAGTTCCTGCTTTTCTTAGTTGCTACGATTGCTGCGGTGGATGAGTATCAGGATCTGATGCGCTGTTCGGTTGCCAGTGCCGGCAATGATCATCGTTTGGGTGCCAACGAAGCACCTCCGGCGATTGTCTCCGTCTTTTTAGGGGATGAACTGTATGAAGTACTTTCCTTTGTGGAAAACGGTGAGGAGTATCACAGTAAGGCTAAGACCCAGATGGAAATCGGAGCTACCGTATTACCTCACTTTACCAAAGATACTACCGACCGGAACCGGACTTCCCCTTTTGCCTTTACCGGTAACAAATTTGAGTTTAGGATGTTAGGCTCCACTTTCTCCATCTCCGGTCCTAACTTTGTCTTAAATACCATTGTGGCTGAACAGCTGCAGCTGTATGCTGATCAGTTAGAGCAGGCTGCAAACTTTGAAAGTGCTTTGGATGAGCTGTTACGGTTTGAAATACATAAACATAAAAGAATCCTGTTCAATGGCAACAACTATTCACAGGAATGGGTTATTGAGGCTGAAAAACGCGGACTCTTGAATCTTCGTTCCACACCGGAAGCTTTACCTACGTTTATCTTACCGAAGAACATTGCTTTGTTCGAAAAACATGGAGTGCTCTCCAAGACTGAGGTTCTGTCCCGTTATGAAATCCTGATGGAGAATTACTGTAAGACCATTCATATTGAAGCCTTGACCATGATCGATATTGTGAAAAAGCATATTATTCCGGCATGTATCCAGTACCAGAATGATTTGGCCCGGCTGATGACCGCTAAGAGTAACTGTCAGGCTATCTCTGATTCACTGGAAAGCAATCTGTTAACAAGACTTTCCAAGCTTTCCGGGGAACTGCTTAACCTGTTGGATGCTTTGGAAGCGTGTGTGGTTCAGACTCCTCCCAGTGATGATGTGCGGGAGCAGGCTACTTATTCACATGATTGTATTCTAAAGACAATGGGGGATTTAAGGCTTGTAGTTGACCGACTGGAATCCCATCTGGGTCAGGATTATCTGAAAATGCCTGATTATACGGCGCTGCTTTATAGTGTGGACTAGGGGCAGGTTACTATCGGCAGCGGTCGGGGATAATATTTCCTCCGCACACCGAAGAAAAGAACATTGTAACTAAAAAAGTGCGCTGTTATCAGACTGAAGTCTGCTATCAGCGTACATTTTTCTTTTCAAGTGTCGGGAGAAAAAGTATAGTTCCTGTCATGATTAAGGCAATGTATTGCTTATCCTGATATTCCTTGTTGAGAAGGTAAGTACATACCGGTGATATAACTCCATGCTGACTGGATATTGGCATCAACGCATCTTTCTTAATTGGTTCGTGTGCTAGTGTCTGCATTAAATCCTTCACATCAATTTCAGCATTAATGTATGCTCCCATGTAAAGCTCTGTGTCCCAGTCATAAATTGTTTTTGCAAAATTAATTCTGTTAATAATACCTCTATATAATGTTTGTAGGCCTTGTAGAATTAGAAAAATACTAAGTATACTGATAATTGTTATATTTAATCTATATTTAGTGGGTTCTCCATACTCATCAAATTCAATCGGTATATTCTTCATAACAGCCAAAATCGCCGACATATCGGAGTAGGATATGTTATTGTATGATGTAGTTTCACTGTTTTTAATCAATGACATGCTTTCCCCAAAGGCGGTATCAAAATCTTTTATTTTTATAGCGTTAATAAAGTTTTCATAGAAATCATCTACATACTTTGACAAGTTTTTGCTGAAATTTTCACTAATTACTTTTACATTTTTATTATACTGTTCACATTCCCGAAAAGATTTTGCGGCTTTTTTTTCAAATTGAATTCGCTCTGCTTCCTGACCTTGGCGTTCTATAACCTCATAGGGCGTGAGGCTCGTATAGATTGCCTCGCTTTCAATGCCATCCCCGGTGTCAAGCGAATACTGCGCTTTGTTACGATATGTGCGTCGCCTGTTGGCCTTGTGGTAACGTCTATCAGCAAGCAATTCCTCCGCGACTACATCGGGAACTTCCACAAACTCGTCATGCATATACCACGGGTAAAAATCCCCCACTTTGTCAACAGCCCGAACTTGGCCCGAAGTCCAGTGAAAGAGGCGACGACTGTGATTTCACGCACGGCTATCGGCTCTGCATCTTGCGTCTGGCTCTTTGATAATTGATATATTTAATTGTCATACCGCAATTATTGTTTCCTGTTTGCACTTCGGACAAAACAGCGGAAAGTTTTCAAGCACTGTATCTTCTCGTATTCGTATCCGTGTTTTATTAGCGCAGTTGGGACAGAAAACCCAATCTGAATTATCCATTCAAACACCTCGCATTCAGTCACCGTTGGAAGTCTTTTTCCCGAAAAAGAAGTGGTACATTATAAGCGCAATAATTACAGTAACAAGACAACCAATGCCCCTGGACAGCCAAACATTTATGTTCAGCTTTTCCAGAATATTTACATCGATGAATGTACCAATCCCTATTGATACAACAAACATAACAATCCATTTTATTAAGCGCATGACGATTTCCTCCTTAATGCCGCTTACGATAGGCAACTACTGAAACCCGATATGATACAAACAAAATAATACAGCTTGCCAGTATGCAACATACAATTAAAATGCTTTGATTTGACAGCACATACATGATTACTCCCGATAATGAACGTAGTAGTGGCTTCGAGAGTATTATTAAAATTGTTGCCACGATGAATGGGAGCAAAGACCATACTTTCGCTTTTGTGTAGCCCATTTTGAAAAACATAGGCATTTGCACGCCTGCGATAATGGAAAAGAATAAAAGAGATAAGCTGCTGCCAAGGGCGACCTCGCTAATTTGAAATACCCCATTTTCAAATAGTGTAGAAATAAAAGACATAAAGATGATGGCAAAGAGCGACAATAGAAAGTTTAGAAAGACAAACACATATCTTCCCAATACTACATCTTTAGCGGTAACGGAAACCGAACCGTATAGGCGGTCAAGTCTGTTTTTTTCCTGCAATTCAAAAATGGTGTGAGAAAATAATGCCACAAACAGGCTCGCTGAAACACACAAGATAAGAACTGATGAACCCATAACCCAAGATAAAATAATGATTGCCACTAATGACAGATACGCCCAAAATTGTGATTTCATTGTGATAAAATCAAGTTTTGTAATCCTCATAGAACTGCTCATTTATTCACGCCCCCTTTGCTAATGCCAACGACTATATCATCAATCGTTGCGGTATCAAGAATACACTGTTTATATTGCTTCGCCTCTTTTGCGCTAATAAGTCCCTCAAATCCCATATCCGTTCTACGCAACCCGACAATAGCTTTTTCAAGTTCTGCCGTCAAATCCTGTGGCTTACCCTTGATAAGTCGGTAGCTGGCTGATAAATCCTCCATGCTGCCGGTATAAGCCAGCTTTCCGTGATTAACAAGCGTAATGTAGTCAGCAACTCTTTCTAAATCGGTAGTAATATGTGTGGAGAATAGAACGCTTCGTTCCCCGTCCTTGATATACTCTTGCAGTATTTCTAAAAACTCATCGCGTATAACAGGATCAAGCCCACTTGTCGGCTCGTCAAGAATAAGCAGTTTAGCATTATGCGAAAAAGCGCAAGCAAGCATTAGCTTCATTTGCATACCACGAGAAAGGTCTTTCACTTTTTTGCCTTGCGGTAATTCAAAGCGGACTACCATCTCATTGAAAACATCGTGTTTCCAATCATCATAAAAAATTGATATTGCTTTTCCCGTATCTTTTACCGTCCAAGTATCCACATAAAATACGCTGTCGAACACCACACCAATATCCTGCTTGATGGATTTTTCGCTTTGTACATTGTCGTTTCCAAAGAGCAAAATATCGCCCGCGTCCTTTTCCAGCATATTAAGAATAAGCTGTATTGTCGTGGTCTTTCCGGCTCCATTTGGGCCAACAAGCCCCATGATATACCCTTTGGGCAAGGAAAAACTGATATTATCCAGCTTGAAGCCGGGAAAGCTCTTGCTGACGCCTTTTAGTTCTAAATAGTTTTCAGTCATGGTCAACCTCCAATAAAAGCCGTAATAGGCTTATAATTTCTTCATTAGACATGGACGCTCTTTGCGCCGCCTGTATTGCGCCTGTTAGATTGCTTTCAACCTCTTTAATAAGCTGTTCGCGGATAAGGTTTGATCCGCTCGACATTACAAAGAACCCTTTTCCTTGGCGACTGGTAATAAAGCCTTCTTCTTCAAGCTCGTTATATGCTCTTGTAGTAGTCAACACGCTTATTTTTAAGTCTTTCGCCAACTGCCGCAATGAGGGCAACATCTCATCTTCCACAACCTCGCCCGATAGTATCTGCGCTTTGACTTGTTCTTTAATCTGCGCGTAAATCGGCAGGTCAGAACTGTTTGAAATTACGATGTGCAAATCATCGCCCCTTTCAACTGATATGTTAGATACATATACAGTATAATCAGAAGTAGCGGTCTTGTCAAGAAGGAAAGTATAAGCAATTACTTCGTCAGCCCTTTAGGGACGTATTGGGGCCTTGGAGCATACGGCAGAGGCGATGCAAAAGGCGTGGAGTGAACTATTTACCGAACTGTCCGCCAATGACCTTGCGTTTGATACCTCCCGCCCAATTATGGAGCGATACGCCCAGCGTATGGTACACCAAAATCTGTGCTAGATTTGTGTGCCAATCTAATCAGCAACCCTTGCTCTGCCTTGCTCCTTTACGGTTATAATTCCGTCCAGCGTGGTCGCTGTAATGTTCAGCCGCCCGGCAACTGCAATATCGTTTTTCACCGCCTCGGCAACCACGCCGCCGCACACGACAAGTACATGAGCGCGGCGCAGCAGATCACGGCCAATGCCGATACCGCTTTTGTGTTCTTCGGGGATTGCCCCATTGAGAAAGAGCGGCAGGTAAAGCCGAGGGCAAAGAGGGGAAAATCCCGCCTCATACACCGCACGGCAATACCGCGCCGCCTGTTCGCTATCCGTTTTGTGTTCACCGCTCCAGGCGGCTGTGATGTATGCCAAAGGTCGTTTCATGGTGTGCCTCCTATCTATAAATCAACCTATCCCCACGCCCTTTCCAGTCTTGGAAAGGGGGCGGCTCAAAGGAATATATCAAACCTTTGAGAATACAACATCGGGCCAAGTTCGGGCTGTTGACAAAGTGGCCCGAAGTCAGCTATCCCAAACAGAAACGCCGCCCCTTTGTCCTCATGGGCGGCGCTCTGTGTAATGTGATAGCTCTTATTATTTTATTTTGCGCCCGGTGTCGGGCTATTTTGCAGGGTTCCTATTATGATACAAGCATATGCTTGCTCTGCAAGTATTTTTGCGTCAGTGGGTACTCACTGGCTATGCTTGCTCTGTAATGTTATCACTTCAAATCAAGGAAAGGATGGGATGGGATAGGAATGGAAAAGAAAAAGATACAGAAAGACGGCTCTATTTCTGTAAAAAGACCATTGGCACAAGAGTTGCCACCAATGATAGTTGCATTGCGATCAGGACACACTACTTACCGCTTCACTGGCAGCTACGATGGACAGCGCAGTTTGTCGAGCAAGGTATTGCGGCTGATGGAACAGGATAATTTTAAAAAAGGCGATGACAAAGCGGACAAGGATCGGTAAAATGAGTGTAAGCAATCCTGTAACGGCAGACTGCCCGCCGATAAAGGAGGATTCTATGTCAAGGCAGTCTGTACAAATTACCGCCCTCTATTACCGTCTATCGAGAGATGATGAATTGCAGGGCGACAACGCATTTTATCCGTGCCGTTGTGTTGGAACAAGGTGTTCTCGCTCATCTGCGGCTCGTGATTGCCTGCGTTTCCAACCACGAAGAACAATTCCGTAACTGTCATACCTGATCCTCCTTAAAACAAGCAAATATTTTCATCAAAATGATATATATTATTTATAGACCATATATTCTCTAAATGAATGACGATTCCTTAATGTAGCGTTTTTTTACTCCAGTGTCGATATTTTTATATAAAAAGACACTCAAGATTTTTCTTGAATGTCTCAACTTCTAAATGCCATAATATTCTTGAATAACTTGGGCAATATACTGTGAACACCCTGCTCCATATTGGTTATCCGTAATTTCCGCCAGCTTATCCTGGGCAAGATATTCTTTCGCCAGATCAAGAAGAATATTTCTTGCATTATCCAACTGGAATAGTTTTTTATAGTTTTCTGCCAGCTTTCCAACCGCCTCATTGGCCAGTTGCGCATTGTTATTCTCTTTCGCAGTCATAAACAGGTTATAGATTACAACAGTTTCATCTTGGTAAGGCTTTATATCTTCTTTGTCTCCTGTTGACTGCAATGCGGCCTCCAAGGCTTTTTCCTTACTCCCATACCATTTAATCAGATCTGTCATAGCCTGCTCATTGGCGAATCCACTGGCTAAATGTTCTCGATATTTTTCTTCACTTCCGTATTTCTTAATTTGTTCTTTTAAAGCTTCCTTCGACATGCATTCCAAAGTATGATTTAATATTTTCTGAATATCATCATTGCCAAATGCCTCAAAACTCATGGTATTAGCTCCCTTCATTACATCTGAAATCAGCTCGATAATTCCATTTAAGCGATTCCGTTTTTTTTCAAGAATAGTTTTTTGTGCTGATAGTACTTGTTCCTTATCATAATTGGGATTATCCATTAATTCTTTTATGGCGGCTAATGGAAGTTCCAATTCTCTAAAGAACATGATTTCCTGCAGTTTTTCTAAAGCTTTGTTGTCATATAAGCGATAACCTGAATCCGTTAATTTGGTTGGTTTAAGCAATCCTATTTCATCATAGTATCTTAAGGTTCTTATACTTACTCCGGTTATCTTCGCTACATCTTTTACCGTTTTCATCATTTCCTCCTTCATAATTAGATAAGTTCTCGGAATTTCTAAGCCCCATTTTTCAAGGCTTTTCATTCCTTTATTTTAAAAATCACCCACTTTTTTTCTCAAACCGCTTGACAAATCTATAAAAATTTGCGGCGAAGCCGATTAAATATATTTTATTTTTT
>JAVBSL010000039.1:0-25321 GCA_031556725.1 Lachnospiraceae bacterium
ATAAAGTTCCGTCTGTACGAACAACACGTACACTTATAGTAACGGTTTTATTGTTTTTCCGTGCGCTTCTGTTTGAAAACGTCACGTTCCAGCTACTTGTAAAATCGCTGCTTGTTTCGACGGTATCTAAACTGCTGTTTATCGAATCTACTGCTGCTTTAACGACTTTATTTTGTACTGGATTTTCTGATGTTGTTGAAAAAGCGTTATCAACCTTTACATGGCCATACTCTGTGTTCGAACCAACGCCATAATCAGTTCCAGTGCTTGCATGGCTTGCCGGTTTACCAGAATTATTGCCAGTACCACCGTTAGCAAGAGACAAAATACCTTTTATACCTGGCGTAATATCCGATTCTCCCGTAAAATTTGATGCTGTGTTGCTTTCCAAATCAGTTTGTATATTCCGGCCGGTTTTTAACTTTGTTGCCGTTCCTGCATTACCGGTAGTATCGACTCCCGCTGTGCCAGTAAGTTTAGATGCATCCAAAGCTGTGACCGGAATAGATATATCTGATTGTCCATCAAAGGGTGTGGCTGTGCCGGTTGCTGCCCCAGAAATTGATATTTTTCTTGCGTTAACAAGCTTGTTTGCTGTTGCCGAATTTCCTATGCACGAAAGTGCAGCCCCGCTATCTATATTGCTTGCCGCATAATTCCCTTTCGGTTGAAATGTGGCTTTTAATTTTTGAAGTAATTGTGAAAGTATATTATCTCCTAAATATCCGCTCCCTGTTGCCATAAATGCCTCCTAAAATACCGTGTTCCAAATTTCATTAAATCTGGCTTCGGTCATTTCTGTATATCCCAAATCTGATAAGCTCTTGTTTCCTGTTAACACAACGCCGCCGATGGACGGTCTGTTTTGTAATTCGTTATAATCAATTGTTCCTTGTCCCACAGAGCGGATAGTACCATCTTCGTCAATTGTAATTGTCACACCGTCCGGCTTTACAAGACCAGCTATATCAACTGTAGCAATTCCTATTCCTACTATGGCTTGTGCCTCTTCCATGTATTGGCGTGATAAATCAGCATAATACTCCGAATTGTCGGTATCCTCGCCCGCCCTTGATCCGGTACCGCCTTTGGCAAAAGACTCTGATAAAACAGCACTGTTTTGAGAGTTATTTGCACTGACGTTTGACTGTCCTGCGTATGTACTGGCATTGCTCTCACTCAACTGTGCGTTCTGGGCGGATTGATTGGCAAACTCCATACTCTGCAGAGCCTCCAATGCGCTTTCCCCAGCCTGTTCGCTATAACTAACAGATTGGTTGAGGTAATTTAAAGCATTATTTTCACTTGCTGCCGCTTCCTGTGCGGAAACAGACGAGTTATTGGCATTTTCCACCGCACGGTCTGCCGCCACTTCTGCCTGAGCCGCTTTTTCCAAAACAGTTGATACCGTCAAAGCTGCCTGGTTTGCCGAAGATGCCGCTGCCGTTTCACTGTTTTTGGCATTAGTAGCACTTTTTGATGCTTCGGCCTGTGCCCCGCTTGCTACATTTGCTGCCGCTGATGCTTGTGTAGATGCCGTCTGTGCTTTCTGGGTATAATCAGCAATTATGGCATTTTCTTTCTCAAAGTCTTCGTACGTGGCAATTTGCTTGACTACGCCATTCCCATAGCACAGATATGCACTTTGATTATCAAGTACTGCAGCCCATTCCCCCGGAAGTAGTTTTGATGGGTCGAGGTCTTTTGCATTACCCCTCCTGACTTGTATCGCCATTTTTTACCTCCATTTCCTGCTGCATTTCTTTCTGTATTTCTTGGTTACACAAAGTGTCTATCTGTACCAATAATTCCCGCAAAATCAATCCCTGTGCCGCGTAGCATACGCCAGAGGTATTCAAAGTTTCTACCAGTTTTTCTTGTAATCTTCTTATTTGAGTATTCATAAATCCTCCTAATAAAACAAATTGTAAGCTTTAAGCGCATTTATAATTTCATTGACCTTGGATGCAATTTCACTGGTAGTGGCAGATGACGGGGAATATAGTGTGGAAACGCTTTTTCTTCCAGAACCACTACTTCCAAAAAAACCCAAGTTGCTGTAGCTTAACCCGAATGCACAATCGCCATTTGTCGATAGCTTTCCACCTACTGTAACTGGACCATTTGCAGTAAGTGAGGATGTTGAGGTCAATGAGACATTATTTGTAAACGATGTTAAACCACTTATATTTACTGGACCACTTGCATATAAAGTGTTTCCGTAGTTTATATAGACGTTTCCTTTGAATGTTGTTGCGTACATTTCTGACGAACCTGTAACGTCAATTCCACCATTTGAAACTTTGAGTCCTCCACTTATTGTCGCACCACTAGAAACCGACAATCCGCTAATGGATGCCCCGCTTAATGCAATTAATTTTCCACTCGAAAGAGTTACTTCGCCAGAAATACTTGCTCCATTACCTAACGTTAACTTTCCTGATATATAACCAGTTCCAGTCACGTATAGCGAACCCATTGATGCCTGGCCGGTAATGCTTGCAGATGCCAATGACGCATTTTTATTTGTTGTTAAAGTTTCCAGTGTAGTAGCACCTTTTACTACTAACGTTCCGTTTGACGTGAGCGTTTTTTTTACAGTCACATCATCCGCCGATAGTAGGGGGGTCGTAACAAGATTTGCATTTAAGTATGTTGTTGCTTTGATGATACTGGCTGTAATAAATCCATTTCCATCAATCTCACCCTTGGTAATTTTAAAACCTCTTTTTACCAACCCGCCATTTTCGGAATAATCATAGTAAAACGTAATTCCTTCGTTATCCTGGACAATATTAACTTTTCCCTCAGCGTCCAGAAGATAGAATTTTCCAGCTTGGTTATTCATTCCCCCAAGTGTAAGGGTTCCGCCTTTTATCCAGTCTGCTACGATTCCGATCGCATAAAGAATATTAAGTACTGCATTACCGCTTGAATCAAAACCGGCCGTATATGATTTTCCACCATCTTGTGATACAAAAAATCCGTCTATTCCCCTTTTATATATAATTTTAGAGTCTTTTAATTCCGGCTTATCGTGAGAGTATGTTATTCTTCCGTTAGAGGTATCTTCATATGTTTCAAAATACCCAAACATATTAGCAACTATGCTATTCATGTTTTGAACTGCTTTATCGTATACGGTAAGGGAATTATTGGTAAACTTTCTTGCCTGTACAACCGCATTGGCTGCTGGAGAAAAATACTCACTGCCGTTTTTAACTGGTGGGTCAGCTTTGCACGATACGGACGTATAAGAACCAACTTTAAACTGTATGTGATTCATTAACGTCACATAGACGTTTCCTTTTCTGTCTACAACTTCGCAAGTATCATAAGCTTCATAAAGCGGATTACATGGTATCTGTGCGGCAAATGGTCTGAACTTTGTATTTACAATTCTCTGGCCGAGGTAATTACCGACTATGCTTTGTTTTCCTTCGGTGAAGGGATTGTCTTTCAAATTAATGACATATTCGTCCGTTCCATAAAGAAACTCTTCTTCACCGTTTGTAATTTTAACACCGGTAATTATTACATTATCCGTAGAAACAGTAACGCTTTTATTTGATTTCAAAACGGTGTTATCATCCAAAAACGAACCGCCGTCATAACTGTCACCGCTTTTATAATCTTTAAAATTACCACCATCTGCAGAATCTCCTGTTAAATAGGGATTACCACCATCAAACACACCACCATTAAGATAATCCTCCGTATCTGTTCCGAAATCGTACCAGACAAGTTGCATATAGCCATTAATGTCAATCCGCGCGTTGTAACCAATTACCTGACATACCCATGAAAAAACATTGCGATACGTCACCTTGTCCGGCCTGTTGGTTATCGGTGTGTAATTCGGTAGCTGTGTGAATCCTACCGGTATCCCGCAGTCAAGGCAGCAATCAGATAAAACTTGCTGCGCCGTGGATGGATATACCGTATTGGCTGTGTAAGGCCGATCCAGTTTATATACATCATCCACCATCGTAATTGTGATGGTATCTCCGGGTGTTTCCGGCTCAATGACGGTAAATTTACCTTTACGGACTTTTTCAACACTTCCGTCCTCTAACTCCAAAGAGATATAAAGCCAGAAGATTGCACCATAAAAATCATAACCTGAAAATTTATTGTTGTGATTTGCCAATATGACCGTGGCAATCTTTCCAACTACCGCCCCAACCTCAAAACTATTTCCGGTAGTGGTTGCATCCGTAATGGAGCAACCACCCACCATGAAATCAGACGGGGTGAGCTGTAACTGTAGTCCGTTGGCAAGTGTTACATCTGCATAGTTTTTGAAGTTTCTGTTTGTTATCATTGCTCTTTTAAAGGCATTACTTACATTAATCATATTGGATTAACCCTCGACAACTGGAAAGATAAGCTTTTCCATAATTCTTTACCCTCTACCAATGTAAGCAAGTCTATGTCAAAATTTGCTGCTGTGCATTGGTGTGTTTCCCACTGGCCACTATATGGGTCTAAACCAGTAAAATCAAAATAGCTTTTTCCAACTACTTGTTGGAGAATGGTTGACGCTTCTGCTGGGGTTAATAATTCCCATCCAATTGGGATACCCTCATTAGCAAACATCACCGAATTGTGCATTACGCCATCTTGGGTACGGCCGGAATCTTCCGTGGAAGTGTTTGCATATAGTGGTTTATATGTAGTTGGCCATTTTATATCAATTCCATTTATTTTAAATGCCATAATCAACCTCACAAATCATAAAGAGGATTTAAGCCAGTGGAGGTCTGTATAATCTTTCCACCACGGATGGCTGCCTGAGTAACTGCAATATCTCCGATTCTTACGTGCAAGTCAGCGTTTTGGATACCGCCGCTAAGATTTAATCCTTTTAATTCTTCTGCTACTGCTTGCCTGATAACAGAAATCGGGCTGATAACTTCTGTTTCTCGGTTGTTATCTCCCACACGGGCCAAAAACTCCCCGTGCGTTGCCGGTATAACGGTACCCTGGGCGTATCCAGTTACACCACTCATGCCTTGTACGTTAAAACCAAATAGTCCCGATACGCCGCTAAATGCACCGCCAATGGTTGAGCCAATAGAGGATATCTTATCAATGGCTTTTTGTACCCATTCGATAATACTTTGGACGGTATTCTTAATAAAATCAAATGCGCCAGATACGATTCCTATTGCCCTATCCCATATACCGCTAAAAAAATCAACTATAGAGTTCCATCCGTTTTCCCACATTGTTTTTGTGTCATCCAACATCTTCTTAATTCCGTTTGTCACAAAATCTTTTATTCCTTCAATAGCTTTTTTAATAAATTCAATAAATACATCAATGGTTTTCATAAACGTTTTGACAGACGCTTCCACAAGGCTTTTTAAAGCAGTTATCAGCGTTTCAACAATTCCCAACAGAAGCGATACAAAACCTTTCAAGGAATTAACTATTAAGTCAAAAAATCCCTGTGCTATGTCGGAAATACCCTGCCATGCTTTATCCCAATCGCCGCTAAATATTCCAGTTAAGAAATCTATAATCCCACCAAGTACCGTTATTAATCCACCCAAGGCATCAAATATGTACCCAAGTACTTCCGAAACAACATTCCAGATCGTTTCCAATATAGGTACCAAGACCGGAAGAATGTTTTCAACAATCCATTCCACAAGCGGTTTCAAATATTTTTCCCATAGGACTGTTAGCAAATCTGCAATTTTACCGAAAAACTCAACTAATTTATCCACAAATGGCTGTATGTGTTCTTTCCATAATGTGTCGAAATTTTCTGCCATTCTCTGCAATGCCGGTATAAGTGTTTCGTTAAAAAATACCAATACTTTTCCAACAATATCGCTGAATCCCTGCGCTACAGAATCAAAAAACGGTTTTAAATGTTCATCATATACTTGGTTAATAGTATCAAAAGTACTTGCCAGGGCATCCTTTATAGTACCGGCTACCGTTGCTAATACTCCAAACAGATTTTCAAACGCTTGTTTAAATGCTTCCTTATTATCAATAATTGGCTTAAGTACTATATTGAGTGCTTCACGGACTAGTTTACTCACAACTTCACTAACGCCCATTATTATTTCATTTGCAATACCAATTAGGTTAGTGGTAAGGCGAACCGCATTTTCACTTGCCAGCGATTCCAGTATGTAGGCAATAGAGGACATTCCTTCTGCCAGTAGATCGTTTATATCGGCCCATATATCAAACATGGATATTAAATGTTTCTTTATCCGGTCTTTGTTCTCTTCCAAATATAATGCAATCCCAGAAAGTAAATTAGCCGCTATAGAAAGACCAATGCTCGCCAGTGATCCTACAAGTGTTCCTAGTAAATTAGCTACCGACTGTAGCCATTTGTCAGCCGCTGCCAAAACTTCAGGATCTGTCCATATATCAATTAGTGACTGACTAATAGATTTAAGTGCATCTTTTATCATATCAATGCGATACTGATAATCGCCAAGCCCATCAAAGAAACCGCCTTTAAATACTTCACCAAGTTTTTTCATATAATCAATTATTGGCTGCAGTTTTTCTTTTATTTTGTCCAACCACTCCAAAATCTTTGTGTCAACTGGAACTTCTTCGAACATATCTTTTGCCGATATCTCGGTTTCTTCTTTATCTTCTTCCTTTGATGTAAATCTATTGATTTCATCAATGGGGGAAAGATAGCTGAGCAATTTTTTTGCTGACTTAGCTGATTTCGCCAGAGATTTTGCGTAATCCTCTTGAACGGCTACCGCTCTGGTCCATGTGGATTTACCGCTTAATGCCGCAAACAACTGTGTAACCTTATTAACCGCCTCTGTTATGTAATTGATTAATTTAACCAAATAAGGAATAATCTTTTCCACGATGGGTTGAAATGCCGTTGCCAAGCTATTTTTCAGTTGCGTATTAGCTGACATAAGTTCGGATACGGATTTGTTGTAGGAATCCGAATATTGTACAAGATTCTGAAATCCCTCTTTTATACCGTCTGTTAATGCACGGAATCCTTTTCTGATCTGATTGAAAATCAAAAGACTTAATGCCAATCCTTTAAACCTCGAAGCAATAGTTTTTAAAAGACTGCCGGTTTTTCTTGCCGATTTATTAACACTTTCAAATGCTTTCTTTCCGGTTGTTCCAACCTGGTTCTGCTTGTCCACCAATTCTTCGTGCTGGTTAAGCAATGTCTGCATTTCTGCTTCAGCCGTTTGTAGTTCATGGGAGAGTTTAGAGTAATCTTCCGTTCCTGAGCCAAGCGTAAATGCTTTTCCGGTATCGATAAGGTCTTTCAATTCCCCTTCAGCAAATTCAATAGTTTTGCTTACCTGTTCAATGTCGTATTGCAATGACTTCCAAGCCGTACCTTTTTCACCGCCAAGTTCCTGCATTTTTTCTTGTCTGGCCAGTAATTTATCAAATTCTACCGTGGCTTTTTCAAGTTGGTTTTGAATTTCTGTGTATTCGGAAGTAGGGATTTTTGCAGTTCCTAAGGCACTCATTTTATCCTTAAGAGCAACGATTTTATCCGCAGTCTTGACAATCTTATTTTCCAAAGAAAGGACTTGACCGGTGGCCTGTTTGGTGTCAATAACCGTATTAATTTTTATTGAACCGTCATACTGAGCCATAGTCTCATCCTTTCTTCATCATGCGATCGTACGCATCTATCTTGCTTTCCTGCTCTTTGGTGAACTTCTTTTCCGGTTGTTCAAGTGCCAGAACGTGTTGTTCTTCCAGGACAATTTCTTTTTCTTCTTTAGACATCCCTTTGGTGATTTTCCGCTTTCTGGCTGAAATCGCGTGCATAAATGACGATTGTTTAAAAGGCATATTCCAGAGCAGTCCGCAGAACTCCCACCAATGCAGATCAGCATCATTCAGATTAATTCCGTATATCTGCCGGAAATCTGCGTATATCCTCCATTGGTCTTTGTAATAGTCCATGACCTTTTGATTGGATTTCTGCGTGGGGGAATTGTCATGATGCCAGCCGTTTACAAACCACCGAAAGCACTCTGCCAGTTCTTCCCCTTGGGGGTGCGGACGTACCTTAAAATTACTGTCAAATTCGTCCTCATAGCCAAAAAGCAAATCAATAATGATTAAATTTCTCTCATAGTCAGAAAGGGATTTATCCTCAGTGGTGATGAAGACCTGTATCCCCACCTGGAACCATGTGTTAAGTTGGTATCCGTTCCATTCTTCCGGGAGTGGATCATAAAGGACATTTTCTTCCATAAGCTACCGCCTTGTCTTTTTTCCTCTATTAGCCGGGTTATATCGCTTTCTGTTTCGCGCAAATTTATGTTCAAATAACTTCTCCATCACTGGAATAACCTCTTCAATAAAGTCAAGTAATGCATCTTCATCAGGAACAAAGTTTTCGTTCAGATCGTATGATTCTTTAAATACGTTGCGGACTGTATCAACTCCAAACACCTTGTCGATTTCCTCTGCACACCGCTTCAAAAGTGATACATTCATCCGGCTAATATCAACGATTTCCTCAAAAGAGGCTTTTTCATCCTCCGGGCGATCGCCATACTTTTCTTTTAATTCTTCTACATTTTCTTTAAATTCCTCCGGCATATGTTCCAAATTCCAGATAAGCCGGGAAAATGATGTAACAATATCTCCGTTGTCAACATCAATTCTTAGTACCGATACAACTTCACCTTTTTGGTTTTCTACGGCAATTTCTTTTATGCCGGATCCTGATTTAATTCTTAAACTTTCCATATTTACCATCCTTCCAGAAATGGGGCGTGACTGGAAGGAACACACCCCATTATGTTAATTTTTAATTAACACCTATGTAGTTGCTTCTGTCCATGTATACGACTTGCCGCCAGAAGCGATTGAAATAGTGCCAAGTACCGAATCACCATTTCCATTGATTTGTAACGAAGATGTGAGAATGTCACCACCTGCACCACCGGTGCTCGAAGGCGCTACAATAACCGGTATTTTAATACATTCTCCTGTCCCAGAGCCGTCAGCCGCAAAAGTAATATCCGTTTTGTAAAACCGGTAATAAAACGTTTCACACTGTGTGCCGGTAGGAAATTTCTTAAACATATCATCAATGGTGTTCTGCATTTCATCAGAGAGATACTCTCTTTCCGGTGACATAGAAAATTCGTATCCTTTCATGGTAGAAGACGAGCTTTTCATATTGACATACTGGGTGCTTTCCGTATTTGGCGCCAAGTCTTCAGTGATTTCCGTAAAGCCATCACCCATCTCCACGATTTTCGTAGACGCACCGCCCATCAAATGCCCGATATCCAAAAGTGATACCATGTTTGTTCTATCTAAAGCCATAATTTCATCCTTTCTTAAACTGATATTTTAGGTTCATAGAGCAGGTGTATTGTTCGTACCCGCTGCCATCTGCTTCTTTTTTATAGACCGGGGAAGTCCTCTCTATCTTTTCAAGGGTTATCCGTGGGTCTGTAAAGGTTGCCGTGCAAGTCTCTAACCATGCGGACAGTTCTGCTACTAAATTCTGCTTATTAATCCGGCCTTGGTTGTTGGTGGGATTGCACTTATAAATGATTTGGAACGGAAATAATGCCGTATATGTACCGCTGACATATTTACTGAGGTAATAAGCCCCCTGCATGGTCAACAGGCCAATGCTTTCACCCTCTGCCACACTTTGCCACAAGATATTTGTAGAAGTGGCTTTAAAGGGCAAGTCCGGGTACTGCGCTACCAATTCGAGTACTGCATCTGAAATTGTTTCCATGTCCATAACTGATAATGGTTGTGGTTCGTTTGCCATCATTCGCCCCCTATCTCAAAATGCGGAATGAGGTCATAACAATCTGCATTCGTTATTTTGTAGCAGTTATCATATTTCTGTTTCATGTAAGAGAAAAAACCGTCTTTACTGGCTTCCACCACTGACACATCACCTTCAACAAAAAAGTCCGTTCCTCCGGTCAGGGTAAAATAATTAGGCTTTTCTTCATCCGGTAGTGCTTGCCACTGTAAGGGCATCAGGTAGGGCTTTGGTAGACTGTTTCGTTTAATATGCAATCGCGCCCTGTCTGCGTCTTTTAGGCCACTTGTTGTGACGTTCGCACCCTTGTTAATCTGCAACCGGACATTTTCAAACACGGTAGGTAACCAGACCTCAGTTCCCTTAATTCCGCCGGTTTCATACTTGTTGTAGACCGTCACGGTTTTGTTATAGAAAACATCCATATCAATACCCCGCATATAAAAGGCCGGTACCAGCCAGATATTCCGATACAGTGTCGGTGATTAATTGATACTGTGCTTTATCACTTGCGGCCGCTTCGGTGATGGAGGTCTTTGTCGTTTCGAACGTAACCGATTCATTACCGCTCGATTTAGACTTAATGTTTCTTTCATCAGCCGATATCACTTGTTTAGCGATTTGGTCGATGGAATATAACAAGTCTATCAAGGCACAAGTGGCTTTCTGAATCTGCACGTTGTAATCTTCCAGAGCATCATCATTGATGTGACCGAAGGTGACATAATTCAGCTTGTCGGTTGCCCTGGACAGCCACTTTGGAAAATCTGTTTCCGGTACCGTATCGCCGTAATATTTATTAGCATAAAAGTCATATGTGGTATAATCACTCATCCGCATTTTCCTTTGTTTCTTCAACGACTTCGGGTTTCTTAACCGGCTCTTTGGCGGCAGCATCTTTTTTTACACGGGGTTTCTTAACCGGCTCTTTGGCGGCTTCGATACTTGACAAAACCTTGCACTTAGCCTTAATTTCATGGATGGTGTAAATTCTGTCATTGTGGGGCAAGGATACTTCCTCACCCGCAACAACCTTCCCACCATCTTCAATATTCACTTGAAAAATCCTACCGTTTGACCATAGATAAGGTTTTCCGTCAATGATTTTGAATAGCATGGGTTCCCTCCTTATCCATTGGATTTAATCACGCCGATTTTTACATTCTTGGGGTTAAATTTCAGTGACCAGTTGGCTGAGTTTCTAAGTTCAGCCAATGTAGGTGATTCACCATTGATATTGTCACCGGCAATGCTTAATCCATTGGGATGAAGAACTTTACCCTGTTTAGTATAGAATTTATCAATACCGGCAGATGTTTCCGGATCGTAATCGGTGGTGTACTGTTTCTCATAGTTGGTCTTATCAGCTTCGAGAAATGCCCCCTGTCCAAAGATATAAGATTTATACACTGGGATCGCACTAGATGTATCCACAGTATATCTGTCCATCACATATGGAATCAGACCGCCGATAGTGGGCAATGTAACTTCGGGTACTAACGCATTCTGGATAGTGTACTTATTGTAATTAACCAAACCCATAGCCTGGTATTTGGCATAGATCATAGAATTAATTACATACAGGCCAAAACCACCCGCCATATCTCCGAGGGCTTTCTGCTGCGCATAAATCAAAGTAGTATCATTAATCTGATTATTGGTTCCCATGTTGGCATCCGTTGTGGTAACATCCGTTTCGTGGCTTGCCAGATCGGGAACACCTAAGACCGCATCTGTGATACCCATCATGTATAAAAGCCAAGCCTGCTGATAATAGTCAGCAATTTTGTTCTTAACATCTCCCAGCGGGTCTGCTCCTGTTAATTCTTTGGTAAAATCCTTTGCTTTGAATGCTTTCATGATTTGTGTCAGCATACAAGACTGTTTGTTGCCGCTAACATCAACAGGTACGTTGTCGGTGTTACCATCATTGTTAAGCGGCATCATGCCCTCATCATCAATAGATAATGGTCTGTAAAAGGGAATAGTAGCGTAATTTCCCTGTGTTCCGATCTTGTCCATAATAGACGGATCTTTAACCAAAATACCGGATGCCAACACGGAGTTGTTCCATGTATTTGATTCGTTCATCATGTCGGTAAATACTTCTTCATCAAAGTAAAAACCTCCAAATAAGCCTGTTCTTGCCATTTTTTATTATCCTTTCCTTAACTTCTCGTACGTGTCAGGATCATTCTCCTTTAACTGCGTACGTTCCTCTAAGTTCATTTTTAAATATTGCTCTCTGGTTACTCCGGTTCCCGGATTGCCTGAGTCGATAGGCCGACCGACAATGCCTGACCGTTTCTTTGCTGCTTCCGCTGCTTTTGCTGCAGCATCTTTGTCAACAAAAGCTGATTGGTCATACTTGGTGGTAAAATCAGATGCGCCGTATATTTCTCCGTTCCGAAGTGGTAAATCTGCCTTAATCAAATCATCCTTAAATGCCCGCTTTGCGAAATCGCTGGTAAATTCAAGAGTTTCAACGAACTTGTCAATAGCCCTTTCTTTTTCAGATGCTTCTTGCCTGGCCTCATAATCCTTTTTAACCTGCTCTGCTTCAAGCTTCCACTTGTCACGATCCGCAGTGATAGCCTCAATGTCTTTGCCATCCATACCCTTTAAGGTTTTTTCAGCGTCTTCATACAATCCCTTGTACTTGTCACGGTCGGCTTCGGCTTTTCCTTTGTCCAACTCAGCGGCGGAAAGTTTCTTATCCACTTCCTTTTCCGACAAAAAATCTCCGGTAAATGCGGTTTCCATTTCTGCGGTGACTTCTACACCAAATTTTTTCAGTTTTGCGATAATATCCATTCTTTTTACCTCTTTCTTAAAAGTTGTTAATCCGGTCAGCCCGGCTCGATTGAGTTGCTATTTAATCCATAGCTGGCAAAGTGCAACTGGGGAATCGAACCCCTTAAACACCCTTCCGTGTATGCACTGAGGAGGAGAAAAACATGAAAAACGAGGTTAAAACAATAAAAAAGAGCCAATCCGTATTTCTACGAATCAGCTCCAGCGAACTCTTATTACTTCCCAGCGGAAGAAATGCACTCTATTTGTTTGGCTTTTGGTATTTCAACAGCGATTATTTCATCTTTTCGCTTTCGCACTTCTATGTGACTAATACGATCGAAAGTTCTATCATCTATCTTTATTTTTACTTCAATCACTGTATACCTCCCAATCATTATACAATATTATGTAAACTAATTCAAGTGTTATGTAAACTACTTTATGATATGTTTTTGACGTTTTCAACTTTCAACCGCCAGTTATCCGGTTTCAAATCATTCTTCCTACAAAAATCTTTATATGCCTTGCTCTGATTACTTAGTATTACATTGATTTCATCTTTGCGCTGCTTCAGTTCCTCGGTTTCAAGGGTGGAAGTTTCAAGGGCATTCTTCTCTCGCTTGGTGGTTCGTATTGACCGTTCCATCCTGCGTTGTTCCTGCTCAAGCCGGTACTGCTTTTTATTTTCCTCTTCATTTATTGGCTTATTGGTATTAATGTTACCATCATAAAACAAACTAAATATATGCCGGCAGTTTATTCCGCATATGCCCAGCATCTTCCCATACCCACATACAGTGATAAAATCATCATATGTCTTTGGCTTTTTGCGTGAGAAGAATTGTTTCATTTTATCCAGGAACGATAATTTCTTTTCTGTTTCCTCTGCCGGAATAAAACTATATTGGCTTAATTCGGGGCTATTCCAATTTAGGCTATAAACCTTTCCTTGCCATAGATAATGATTGGTATAGTCGTTCAACTTTGTCACACGCGCCCCTACGTGCGGTTTAACAATAACATGGTTAACACCTGATTCGGCAGCACGGGTTAGTGTAATATCTCCGTTGGCTTGATTAACTCCGGTTCGGACTGCTCTGGCAATAGCAACCTCAATTTTTTCCTGCCGCCCACTTCCAAAAGAAACAACTGTTATTCCTTTTTTTGATACTTCTTCAATGGCCTCGACAATAGCAGTGTTCGGACTTACACCGTTCATAATCTTAAATTGAGCCGTATCACAAGCTTCGATATACGTCCTCTGGGCTTGCGTTGCCGTGGTGCGGGTAAGATTATAAACCTCTCCGTTGGTACGGCTATAAGCGGATTCTAACTTGCGGATTTCCGCAGGTGTCATTTTCAAATCCTTGGCAGACTGCGGAATATTTAACTTGCTCCATTCCTGATCGGTAGGAAATTCTACATCAAGCAGATTCCCTTTTTTGTGTTCTCCAGCCAGAATGTCCTTAGTGGTCTTGTTGATATCCTCAGCTATTTCCTTACCAGCATCCTTAAAAGCATGACTTATTTCCTCTTCAATATCCGGCATAGCCTTTTTGATATCGGCTTGGATTTCATCATACAATTTACCAGCTTCCTCCATCTTGCGGATATCCAACAAGGAAGATGGTATAATCTGCACTTTTTCTTTACTGACAAATAGGGCATCAATACGTTTCACTATCCGATTAGTTAAATATGAATTTAATTTTGAGACCGATGCTTCGGTCTTGTCAGCAACGTCTTGAAGGTATTCAGGTGTTAACATAATTATTCTCCATGATGAATGCAGTATTTATTATCTTGTCCTAAATCACAATCCCAGGCAGGAGCTTCAATTTTATCGCATCCGTCCCATTCAGGATTAATTGCGCATCCTTGGCAATCTTTAATTAATGCAGTAGAACCTAATAAATCACAACTGGCAATCCACCAACATGATTCATCCTGTTTAACATAGCTTTTGCCACATTGGTTACACTTCATATATTACGCTTTCTTCGCAACTCTAACCCATTGCGATTTATGATTGTTATATGCTGTTTCATCCCAGTGAGGGGTGGCTATTGGGTTACTGTATTCCAGTTCTCTTTCGCTCTCGATTTTCTTCACACCCTTACGGCTCCAAAATCCAAAGTCAGGTGAATGGAAAGCACCAATATTATAAAGTGGGTCTACATATAGCTTTCCCTCGTACTGGTAGCGACCATAATCAGTGGCGGGGGGATATGCACAGACCTCGCCCCGGATGCTCTGGTTCAAAATATTTGTCTGCTGTATTAAGTTCCCAGTATCCTGTGGCATATACTTTTGCATATCATTCCACACCTGCGCATCAAGTGCATCTTGTTTAATATCAATAGTTTTCCCGAATCGGGATAAATCAAGTGTGATACCAACGCCACCTTGGGTTTTATTTACATTCAGTTTTGAAAATGCTGTTTTAAAATAATTATTCGGTATGCCCATTTAATCAGTCCTTTAACATTTAAACTGCCATTATGTGTTGTATTGCGTGTTTTAATAAAATTATCTAACATTATAACTATATTCCGCAATATTCCAAACCGGTTCCCTTGCACGGTGTGCAGATTCCTTTTTCTTCCGGAATACCGCATTCAAATATTCCAGTACCACCACATTCAAGGCATTTTGTTTTAAAAAACATATTTTGGATTATCTTATATTTAGGATTAATCTTGGTATTTTTCCACCATCCGCAATATATGGTAAGCCTATTCATCCGCAAACAACCCCTCTTTCTTATCCTTCTCCTGATCGCCACTAGCCGCCACCAGTTCTTTATCAGCTTCCTTGTCCGTATAACCTTCATATTCCACCAAATAGGTCTTTTTACTCATCATGCCTTTATCAACCAACTGCAATGCCCTCATACGGTCCTGCTCAAATGTTGAGAATAAATCACGGAAATAGAATATATCAATATCTGCCACGTCAGGGTCAAGGATATTTGAATAACCACTCGGCATATCAAAGAATACATCACAGTATTTATCAATGGCATAGGCCAAGTCTTTAATAGCTGACTTTGCTGCTTCACGGATATCGGTAATGGTTTCCACTGTCTCGGAATCGTCTGATTCAACCTGTGTGGCTGTAATCATTCCGGTCTTTCCATCAAGGGTGAAGAATCCTTGTGAGAATCCACACTTGGTAGAAACCATAGCGAGAATGGAATTGATGTCCGCCAGTCTCTTATCTGTCAGCATGGTGGCAACGTGTTCCTGGATAGTGTTCTTTTCCTCTACCCCCATCCGTATACCTTTGACAAACCGAGGAAAGGTGAATTTCTTTTTCTTGGATTTAGGATTCTTCGGATCGAGGATATTTTCATCAATGAATGTCAGGTGCTTGCTGTCCTCACTCTCATCACCCTTACGGCTCCATGCAATATCAAGGTCTTTTAATTCCTTTAACGCATTGGAGAATACCGCTACCCCCTCCGGGCTACTGTAGTCTATTGTATTGTTGTACGGCATTTTTAAATAGGCAAATAACGGCTTTTCAACATTATTGATAGGAAGTTCCGACTTAATGTCTTTCCATTCATCCACGATCGTCAGAGGGATGTTGTCACCTAAAGATTCGACAGACTGGCTCTTATATGCCTTATTCTCGATTATGTACAGTGTTTCGTCTGATTGCTCAAAGTGATGATATTCCAACCGGGTATAGTAGTAGTCACCTTTTTGAATACGGTCAATAAATATCGCCCCTAGGATATCACCATTGGAGTTTTTATCAGTGACGATAAAGGAACTTGGCAGAAGATAATCAATAGCTGCAGCCGGATTGTATGTGCCGTTTGGCTTAAGCATAATACCGCCGAATCCACATGAATCCTCAACCTTATCGCGAAACGATTTTTTAATCATCTGCTTTATACAGTCTTGGATATAATCAGCCCGATCAGAACCGCTAATATTAACACTTAAGTCAAGGCACGTTTTCTTAGCTACCTCCTGGCAAATCGTCTTGGCGAAGTTAATTGTATCAATTCCATCGTCCAAGTCTTTCCACGGTGGAGTTCCATTAATAATAGCCGCCCATTTATCCTGCGCCGCTTTCATTTGTGGAGACTTTATGATATTTACGTCAAATGCCTGTTCTGCTTCTGTTTTAAAAAAATTCATAATCCAACTCCCAATTGATGATATTATTCCCATGATTTCCACCCATTACCAGTTAATACCGTAATACGGCATATTGTATTGCGAATCCATTGTTATTTCATAGCCCAGGCTTCTTAATTTTCCTGCGGCTTGTGGTGATAAAGAGCCACTTTCAACTATATGAAATTCACCTCTGGTAATAGCCTTGTTTATTTCTGATTCAATCCTTTTAAGTTCTACTGTTGTATCGTTATCAATACTATTGATTGCTTGTTCTCTGGCTTCTTTTGCTGATTTCATATCACACCGCCCCCGCTTCCATAAACGTCTTATAAATCTTAGGAAACTGTATGGCCATCCAATCGACCATTTCTTCATTTTCTGCCCAACATTCAGATGTGTTTGTATTCGCACCTAAACCACTTTCATACAAATATGCATGGATGATTTCATGCCGGAGTATCTGCCTTGTTGCTTCTTCTTTGCATTTATCGTCCTCATTCTTCCAATCCTCGTTCGTATTAAAATCAGCAACAACGATTTTTCTGGCGGTATTGTAGCAATATCCGTCACGGTCTTTGCCCTTTAATTCATCATTGTTGAAATCTTCTTTGGTTATTTCCCATTCTGCGCCAAGTATGTTGATCCTCTTCATTCTTCTTCATCCTCCCAATCATCTTCTTCCCATTCTTCCTCATCATCACTGTAAAGTCCGTCATTCCTGCGGCTCTCCATGATAATGCGGTTGTTGCCATAAATCAGTGCCATAACACAGTCTTCATCCAGTTTCGGATATGCATCGGAGAAACTACCATCTGCTAACTGCTCATGCTCCAGAGTAGTTAATTCTTTATAAAGCCGTGGGCATCTGTCTGGGTCAACCACAATCTTTGTAGTCTCTTGCAACCATTCCCAACAATAATCCCGTCCTTTACCGTTTCCCCATCGTTTTTTGGCACCAATAATATTAAATCCCCAATCTTGCATTTCTGCTATCTTGTCCGGGGCAGCTGAATCGCCAATTATCTCTTCGTCTTGATATTTCTTTATTTTCCGGGCAAAAGTAGAGTTCTTGCATTTCTTACTGTACACTTCCCGGACACAATACAGAATGTCTTTATCATCATCGTAATAAGAACCGATTAATACCTGGGGGTGAGTGTACCCAAAATCAAGACCATTGCTGATATATGGAAATCTCCTTATCTCATCATCGGTGATAGTGCGGACTTCCACGTTTTCAAATATACCACCGCCGGTGCCGGTTACTTCACCGCCATAGTTGTTGCGGTAATAGAGTGGCTTATGTTCTTTAAACCATGTTGCACGATCAAAGAACCGCTGTCCTAACCATTTAACAGGTACATTGTAGTAATAACTATGGCAAATATGCGTTACTTCTTTATTTCTGCACTCTTCCACATATTCATTCATGAAATTATTCTTGGACTTAGGTGGATTAAATACTTTTATATCAAGAGCCGGGGCATCAGCACGGAGAAACGTGTCCTCTATGTTTTCCATCTGCTCCAATCCGGCCATTTCGTCACACTCTTCATGGATTAATAATTTAAAATATCCGAAAGGTAGATTATATGATTTAAGGCTTATGGGCTTATCAGCACCTACGAATATTACACACTGACCAGTTTTTTTATACTTAGCCATCATGGGTGAGGTTGTAAAATCCCAATCATCCAACCGGCCATTCCTTTTAACCGTTTTCATGAACTGATTGTATACTGATCCACGAAGGTCAACTTTATATCGGCGCGTAAAGGCTACGTGAGTTTCGGGGTCGTTATATATTGTTTCCTCTGCTACCGCCGCCCAGAAATTTGACTTGATAGAACCACGGCCGCCCTTGGATATAACCTCACGAATATTACTATCACCGTTCCATACATCGTGAATAACTCTATATACATCTACAAAGTCCTTAGTGATGTCCGTAATAGGAATAGTATACTTTGCTTCTCTCTCTTCCCTCTTCTCGCTTTTATCAGCAATACTGGTAATAACCTCAAATGCCTTTGTATTTCCCATAGCAGCCGACTTGATTTGACCAGCAATCATATATGTAGTTGCATTTACATCCTCCGGGTCAATATCATCAACGTTAATTCCTGCCCGCTTAATTGATACTTTGGCAGTGTCGGTTATGGTGGCGTTTAATATACTTGCTGTTAACTCTTCTAATGACTTTTTCTTCTTTTTCTTTTCATTGCAAGCAATAGCTCCCATCCTCGCTATCTCTTTGCGCTCTCTTTGCGTACGCTCAGATTGAGGTATCAAATTCTGTTCGTTAGCCATAGACTATACCTCACTTGCGGTAATGTCCTCTATGTCCATATCCGGTTCACCCCATCTGGTTCCAAGCCTATCAATGATGCTGTGGAAGTCCTCTATCTCATGCGGCATAATCTTATATTCCGTCTTAAGCGTTCTGTCATTTAACCCTATATGCCGTAATTCATGCCATATTAAAGCCTTAATTTGGTTAGGGGTGAATAGTATCACATTTGGTTCGTATACCGTAATGACAAAATCGTAAGGGATAAAACATTGATATACATCATTTACCTTTCGACAATCAGCATATACAATCATTCCCTTACTGGTCTTTTCTTCATATGATTTCACATACCCGACTTTTATATCGTAATCACGTATAAACGATAGTTCCGTTAGTGAGCTGATAACCTGATCAGCTATATTTCGATACTCTTCCGATTGTTCAGCATCCACAATGCTTAGCATACTTCTATGCTCATTAATAAATTCTTTTGCAATCATCTTTTTGCTATCTTCATAGATTCTGAATAACTCATTTATGGCAGAGCAATAACATCTTGCTTCTTTGCAAGCTGATTCATTTATGCAATTACCACATATTTTTGCTCTTGCCATGACTATCCTTTCTTTATGTAAACTATGTTATGTAAACCATTTTCTAAATTATACCATTAATTATTACAATCATCAATATCAATTTTCACATGGTAATACCGGCAACATCTCTGTCACCGGTAACATTATCATCCTAACAATTCTTTTCTGAAATCATTCCACCCGATCCGTCTACCAATTTCAACCTGGCTTATATGTCCTTTTTCTTCTTCCAGATTTCCCTTTTCTTCAGGAATACTATGTAGCGGGCAATTCGTATTCCCGTCTGATTCTCCAGTTATATAGCACATTACCGGGCACACATGGCAATTTTCTGGTTTATTCATCACTAATATTACTTTATCCAAACTATATCTCCTTTCTTACGCAACTGCATTAAGGGCTTGATACTCAATATCCCTCATATCATCCACTAAATAATATTTCTCAGTCACCGCCGTGCTTGAATGCCCCAACAGTATCGACACAAGCTTAACATCCTTCGTCTTCCGGTATGCTTCACTGGCAAATGTCTTTCTGTAAATATGCACGGTGGTAATGCAATGCACTCCTGCCCGCTCTCCGATGTCCTTGGCTAACTTCTCCAACGTTCCGTTAGATACTGACTGTTCATCGTCTATTACTCTTCTGGTCGGCCGGAATACGTACCCACTTCGGCGGTCACCGATGTATTCCCGAAGTGCATTCTTCGCTCTGATACTTAAAACACCAATCCGATCCGCTGCGTCTGACTTCTCGCCGTGGATATCTATCTTCCTGCTCTGGAAATCTATATCCTCTATCCGCAGTCTGGCAATCTCTCCCACCCTTGCCCCGGTACATAGCATAAATTCAAACAATGCTTTATCCCTGGCATTTTTACAAATATCTCGACAGGCTTCCGTCTCTTCCGCTGTCAGGCGTTCTTTTTTCTTTTGCTTGGGCTTGATCCGGTCAACATCTCTCATGATGTCTTCCTCGATGTGATGTTTTCTATAGGCCCATTGGAAGAATACAAACAGCACTCTGCAGATGGTTGATATGTAGTTTTGGCTCGGCATCCGTCCTCTTGCATTTCTGGTAACCTTTTTGACCGCTAAGTAATCGGTGATATCCTGTGAGGTTACCTCCCGAAAGTCTTTGCGCACATAATCGAAAAACGGTCGGATTGTTTGCATATATGATATTACGCTTGATTCCTTCGTTCCCTTTGCAATCTGATCCACTGCAAACCGCTTGAAGATAAAGTCGTTGTTGATAAGTTCCGTGGATGGTAATGTGCAAACCGGGTAAATGTCATACCCCTGCATTTTGCAGATAAACGTTGCTTTGACAATCTGTAATTGATCCTCGGTGACTACGAAGGTAAGTCCTGCTACTATGTCGTTTATAATGTCATTTTTAGTCATTTTCTTTATAATCCCCTTTCGAATTTCTAAGGATTATGGTATAATATCCTTAGTTGTTGAGGCGGTACAGTCTATCTTCCCGGATGGTGTACCGCTGTTTTATTGTTAAAATGTTACAATTCAATATAAATCTGCGCAAATATCATAAACAGTAAATACGTATTAATATTTGATTCTCTATCCTTTAACACATAACGGGCTAACGGTATTAGAATAATTAATTTTATAACCTTAAATACTATATCATCCACGTTACTCATCTACTCCACCACCTTCCAGTGCTGCTTTTGAAATTGCCACATTATCCATATGAACCGGAACTCTTTTAATGGTGCTGTGCGTACATTCAACACTATTTCTGCTACAAAAGCCGCATGGTGTTTTATATGGACATCTTTCACCTAATCGCATAATAAACCTCCTTTCACAATTTCTATTGTTCCTATTGCCCCACAATTAGCACAGTCAAGTTTATCATTTTCAATAAATGGACAACCTTTTTGCATATCGCAAATATAACCATTAGCATATTCAGTTAATTCTTTAATTACTTTTTCATAATCATATGCCGTCGCTTGACTTTCAACTAATTTAATTAACGCACTTGCACGTTCTGCCGCTATTGTACTACCATCTACTACTGCCATAGATGCAATTTCTTTTGTAAATTTATCAGCATCAATTAATCTCATTATTTATTTCACCTTTCTTTCGGATACAAAATATCAACTATTTGTTGAATATTTGTAATTTTATTTATATCTATGTCACTTTCAACGAGATTTAATAATTTAAAATGGTTGCTTGTTCCTTGCACCGTTGGTAGATTCATAAACAAATCAGCAATTTCTTTGTTATCTTTCATTTGAGATGTGATAATATTTTGATTCTCTTGATATGCGATTGCGGCAACTGTCAGCAGTTTAATTGTTTCTAAATAATTTGGTGACAACCGCAGAAGTAATCCCTGTTCTTCCAGTTCCATTAATTTAGCGGCGTGCTCTCTGATTCTTGCCGCTTTGTTGCCGGTGATTGAAATATCTGCTTCAAAATGCCTAATCCGGTTTCTGGCTTTAAGATTTTCCGCTACCAGGTCACATACATTCATTTTTTCTGCTAATTGCATGATAGATTTTACTTCTTGCGGCGTGTATCCAGTATCTTCATATTCTGCTAACTTTCTTAATACTTTTCCTACTTCATGCGCACCCATTTCACATGGCTCTTGCCAGTTTGTATTTCCGTTAAACCATACCATATCACTTTTTGGACTTTTTATTGTTAATCTCTCCATCTCATACCTCATCATCCTGTGGCATCTGAAATACCTTAGGCAATACCCACATATTGGGCTGGATAATTGAATCGCCTGTAAGTGATAGTCTTCCTGTCACCTCCATATAGCTTAGATATTTCTCCTGTATCATATCCAATACCTTAATAGCTTTTTCCTCGGAAGAGTATTCTCCAAGTAAATTTGTTCCACCGGGACTAATTACATATCCATCGCAAAGTATACAATTATCTCTCACAAAAATAACTATTTGGTCTATATTGAGAACAATCTTTTTATCTTGGCTTCTAATTAACATTCCTGTACCTCCAGTAATTCTGCATTATCAAAAATATTACCAATAACCTCACACTGACAATTCCAGATAACGCTTTGCGATGCTCTTATGCTAAATCTGCGGTCAGTGCCGTAAAAATAGAATCCATGTCCATGTGTGCGCCGCTCTTTATATTCGATTGTCCAGACTGATTCCTTGTTTTCTCCAAACACTGTATCAAATAAGTCACTTTCATCTCTTTTGACTTTTTTCTTGTCTTTGGTAACTGATTTTAAAATATCCCCTTCCCAGATCAACCGCCCATTCTTGTCTTTTAATCCGGTACATCGGCAGACGGTGGCAGGGTCTACTTCAAAATATCCATTCCCATCTGTTAAATCTTCAAAACAATCATAATCTGCTTTTGTGACATCTAATATGTATGGAATCTGCTCTCTTGTTCCGCTCTTTAAAAATGGTGTAGTAATTAAATCGCCCATTATCCACTCGCCGGTATCAACCCGCTTTGCTTTAAATAAATGTCTATCGTTCATAAAGTCCTCCTAATGTTGATATTTTTCCTTTGGAAATACTTCTTCCAAATCAAGATAACTCCCGATCGCTTCGCACAAATCAATACACACATAATCGCTTTGAATATTTGCCGTGAATCCACCATCGTCAAAAATCCCATAACCAAATATTTCTTCCAGTTCTTCAAGGAACTCTTTTATCCACAAATACGACACCCACACACAAAACGATGTATTATTAATCCAGCCTATTTCATCAGCCATATGGGCATCACAAGCATTATCCTCCGTACAACATAGTTTATATAGTTCCAGTCCTTGCTTATCCATATCATTCCTCACTTTCTGTCACATACCCGCCGCATCCCTCAATATGACAATTACCGGTCTGGTATATACATTCTTTATCAGCACAGGGGATTTCTTTGTCTTCTGGTGGTATGCAACCGTTATTGTGTTCGGTAGCTACTTGCCGCACAATCCCTATTGCCTGATCTATCCCGACATTGGCGGCATCGTCATGTAACTCATGACGGTTTTTAAAATACTGCTCTTCCAGTGCTTTTATAATCTTCTCTATCATTCCATATCCTCCGTAAAAACAACGCTGTTATCGTCAATTGGTTCTATAAATTTTTCTTGCCGTGAGCATTCATCACATCCAGATTTCTGCCAACATGACGATTTGCACGGTTCCCCGTCATAGCAGTGTCCGTTTCCGGTGTCATATTGCTTGCATTCAAATTCGTTACATCTTTTTATCCCAATATCCTCCAAATCATTCCCAGTACATCGGCAGCATCCTTTACACATCTCACACGGTTCATCGTCAATTTCGGTTTTCCATATCCGATACAGGGTCCAGTCTCAATTTCTGGTTCCCGACCTCTTAAGATGCACGGATCCGGCTTCTCACATCTTTCAAATTCTATTACCCATACCCACGGATTGGCAAAAAATCCATATCTGCTTATATCCTTTTTATTGATGGTTCCATCCCATGTGTACATAAATCCAACCGTAGGAGGTTCTCGCCATCCTGTTCCGCAGCACTCAACACACATACTGCGGAGAGAATCACACCCGCACCTTGTGCCATCGAACCCCTCTTTTACTGCTTGTTCCTCTGTAATATCCCGCAACCGCTCCACTCGTACATCCGTAACCTTCAGCCAGAGCCGGGCAGTTTCTTTGGTTAGCCAGTACGGTGAAAGAAATTTGTTTAGGTCACTATATTTAAGCAGCCGGTCGTATTCTTTATCCGATACGGTAAACTCCACCAGGCTGTTATCAGCAGAAAAGAGCATCTTTACTTTCTTTTCAAAGTTCTTCATGCAGTGGATCATTGCGGATTCCCGGACATAAAGGATATCGCCTATCTGGTATTGCGATCGCTTGCTACATGGTCTATTGTTCCCATCATAAAGTATCAGCCCATCTTTTACATATCCTGTCCAATTTGGATTTTGACCTTTATTAAACTTCACCAACCGTCTGGTTGCTGTCTTCCGGTTTTCCAGTATCGCCCGGGTTAAATCTGGTATAAAAAATATTGGTAATATTCTACTCATTCTTTTACGCTCCAATCTATTGCCTGCCCACATTTTCCGCAATACTTGCTATTCCACAAACTGCTTTCATATTCCTTACAAACCGGACAACATCCGAATAGTGCATCTTCCCCATATCTTTTAATATCTTCCTCGCAATCAGGCTTTTCAGTTTCAGGTACCGGTTTAGGTATCTGCTTTACCCTCGCTTCTATAAGCGAGGCCCGTAGCTCTGCCATTGGCCACATGGCGAAATAATACATTGCGATCAGGCCTATAAGGGATTCATGACCATATTGCAGATTTTCTATCATGGCTTCATCAAAATAATCATCATCAGTATAAAAATCCTGCGCTTCGGCTCCATCATCACCATAAATACGGGTAAGTTCCCTGATTAAGTTGCGGCAGGATATTTCTCTGTCAAAATCCCTATACCAGGCTTCACCGTCTTTAATAAAAAACTGATTGTGGGCCAGTTGCCACATACCCATTTCTTTTACATTATCTGTTATCATTTCCATAGTTGTTTCCTCCTTTAAACTTTGGTTTTATTGTGTAACATTACGTATCGTTACACAGGTAAATAGCTATCAAGAGCCTTTCGGATCACCCAAGAAACGGTTCGTTCCTCCTGGTCGCAGTATTCAGCCAGCTTTTCATATTGCGCCGGA
>JAVBSL010000035.1:0-22393 GCA_031556725.1 Lachnospiraceae bacterium
ATAAAGTTCCGTCTGTACGAACAACACGTACACTTATAGTAACGGTTTTATTGTTTTTCCGTGCGCTTCTGTTTGAAAACGTCACGTTCCAGCTACTTGTAAAATCGCTGCTTGTTTCGACGGTATCTAAACTGCTGTTTAACGCAGCTACGGCAGCGTTGTTACTGGTCTTATATGCCATATAATCAGCAATGGCTTTGGCGATTTTACCAAACAAAGTAGATTGCTTTTCACCTGATGCAATATTGGCCAATGTTTCAACCTGCGTAAAAGCGTTCGTAACATTGCTCGCATCGCCTGTTTTGGACAAATACTGACTATCAAAATAGGCTTTTAAAACTGCTTTAATATTTGCCCATGTAATTTTTTTTGTAGCATTGCTTGCCGCTGAATCTATTAGTGGAAACATATCCGCGTCGGCCAATGTAGTCTTTACAATGGCAGTGTTTATCAATGGTTCTTTTGTACTATCTACTATAGTTATATCTTTAGTGCCATCAAAATCCACCGAATTGATTTTTCTTGCAGTTGCCAACTTAGTCGCTCTTGCTGCCTGACCATTTACTCCGAGAAAGTCTGTTACTTTTTTACCGCTGTCAATAACATTTTTATTATTATCAAACACTGCAATGTTGTTTAAAACTGCTGATGCCGGTTTAGTGACCTTTGTTGCAACCTGTGCTTCTGTAGCGTAAGTGGTGCTCGATGGAGTAACTGACATTTCTGTTTTTGTCGGAACGATCAAATCATTAACTAATGTCTTTGTCCCGCCGATTGTCTGGAGTCCTTCAAGCTTTACATATTGTGAATCGTTTGTGCTAATCAAGTCTGATAATATCTTACCTTGAGCAGCTGTAAGAGCTTGATCGGTTTTTGTAGATGTAAGTGTATTGTTAAGCTGAACTACTCCTTTCTGTGCCGTGTTCGAATCAGGAAGCGAAGTGATCGCATTTATCTTTGCGACTTTCATAACCCCTCCTGATACCGATATATCGCCAACCACATTTCCGGTTCCATCGGTTGTGGTAGATGTAATAGCGTTTCCGGTGGTTAGTGTCACCTCTCCCTCTGTCACATTAACTCCTGTAATTACATTTCCATTTCCGGTTTTCGTAATATTTGATAATACGGTTCCTTTAGTGGCCTCGCCAGAAGGTGAAATATCAATAATTACATTGCCACCGCCAGAGGTATTAATTGAAGTAATGGCATTGATTTTATTAAAAATAACGGTACCGCCCGATACCGTTGCATCTGTTAGGACATTTCCTTCCCCCGCTATTGATACATCCTTTAGTGCTACTCCGTCTTTTATAAGTGTTATGTTTAGTCCATCTACGCTCGCACCTGTTACAAAATCACCAACACCGTCAGTCTCAATAGATATAATGTCATCCGTATACGTAACATCGATAGTTTTGTCATTATTTTGTACCACAGATTTAACAACCGCACCAGATCCTATTGCTACTACGCCCTGCAGGGAGCTATCCGCTTTATTGAGACTATTCTTGACCGCTGTAGCCAGTTTATTATACGACACCGCAGAATTGGCAATAGCTGATTCTGTGACCGCACTATTTTGAATATGCTGAGTGTTAACTGCGCCGGCCGCTAACTCATCTGACTGGATCGGAGAAATTATAAAATCCCTTGCTACATCTGGTACAATACGGGTAAATGCATATGTAATAGTACCATCACTCCCGATCGATGATACTCTCCATTGGGCCGGTTGGCCTGTATGGTATTCATCCGCAGCGATATAAATTGTATCATTAACGTTAATTGGCTGGAGGTCATCGGCATACTGTGATGTATTTGTATACGCATCGGCGAATGTATCAAATCCGCCAATTGGTTTTCCGTTTGGGCTTATGCTTTGTATCAGCTGTTCGAGCACCCTTCCCTGGTTGGCTGATAGCGGCTTGGTTGTATCCGTGCTACTGAGATTATTTACCACATCAGAGGACTGTAGTGCACTATCTGCTTTGGCTCCCTGTGCTGCTGTGGCAAAGTATTCCGATTCCTCATATGCTGCGCTACCAAGTCCGCCAACTTTTGAAACCTCCGCAGTTCTTCCGTTTATGCTGTATTGTATTGTTCCAGGCGCATCCCCGGGAGTGATTATAACAGACTGTACTGCACTGTCCGCTTTTAGACCTTGTGCCGCCGAAGCAAAATCCGTGGTTTCTTTGTACGCCGCTGATTTAAGTCCGGGTATTGCAACATCTGATTGCGGAGTTCCATTTACAGTAAGATGTAAATTTCCATTAACTGATCCAGGAGATAATGTTACACTCTGAACTGCACTGTCCGCTTTTAATCCCTGCGCTACTGAGGCAAAATCCGTGGTTTCTTTGTACGCAGCGGATTTGAGGCCTGTGATTTGCGCTTCTTGATCGTTTCCGTTGACCGTTATATTAACTGATCCGTTCGAGGAACCGCCAGAGATAGAAACGGTTTGCACGGAGCTGTCTGCTTTCGCCCCCTGTGCCGCTGTTGCAAAATCAGAAGGTGCTTTCCCACTATCTACTAAAATATTTGAACTGTTATAAATAGGGAAGTTCCCTGTTGCCGGTTCTTCTGGGATAGGTTGGTATTCCTTTATAAATTCTTTGTCTAAAGTTTCTTTGGTAAAAACAGGAGTTATCGTAATACCACCTTGCTCATAATGCGTAATAATAATCCCTCGGTTACTGGTTTTATACCGGTCCACCATTCCAAAATCATTAAGATATGCTAACAGCGATTCTCTGGATGTAAATTGCAATCCATCCGTCACCCATAGACTGATATTGTTATTCCAGTCAGCATCTGTCAGGATTTGAGCCGGTATGTTTTCTGGTATAAAACTAACATACTCGTTATATCCCGCGCCTACCTCAAGTAACTTAAGCCGGGTTGTGGGTATTGGATAATCCGTACCGGGGCCTTCTGATGAATCAAAGTTTCCCCATATTGTTCCAGCTGCCATCCTGCTATAGTCTTTTATTGCCACATAATATAAATTGTTGGTTAGCGGTACCGTATCAGACTCATCTGCCGGCAAAGGAACATCTTGCAACACCTGGAACATTGATGCCAGTGAAGGGTCATAGATAACCGTTCCTGCTCTATAACTATTGTATTTACTGTATATTGTGTACTGCACTAGATTGGTAAATACACAAATTGCCGTGTTTGCGGTTAGACCTGCCACTCTTCCAATTGCACTTACATATGACCTTCCGGCTTGCTTGTAGCCTATATAATCTGTTGCAACAGCATATACCATCTGTATATCATCTGTTGCTGTTGGTTTGTATACTGTACCGTCAGCGTTGTATCTATATAACACGCTGAGGTCTACATTTACATTGCCAGAAAATGACGTGATGGCAGAAATGGGACAGAAATAAAACAGCTCTCTTTCCTTCGACTCCAAGTCGGTGATTCCAAGCATTTTAGCCAGATCATAAGAATTTATATGGCTCTCGCTACCGCCATCTTCGAGAGACAAAAGTGTCTTGTCAACTGTCAAAACTCTTGTACTGTCATTAAAAGATGATGTTATATCCTGAACTATTTTATTTCCATCACCCGCAACATTCTTATCAACTTTTTGTGCTAGAGCAGCATTAAAATCATCCATTGTAACCGCATCTAAACTTATTTGGGCAGTGTTATCCGCAACAGGAACCGTGTTTCCATTTACAGTAACAGCTGTAATTACGCTTTCTTGTAACTCAGATATATCTTCGGAATTTTGTTTAATATTCCCCTCATCTTCGCTTAAGCGTGATTCAAGACCCGCTTGGTCATCGTTATATTGTTCAACATCAAGCTTAGCAGTATCATGTAGAATTACAGGGTCTAACGGCTTAGAATTATCAACCATATCACCGGTGACGCTCGTCACGCCTGTTAAAACAAAATTTTGCTCTGCCAATACGTCAAATGTGTAAGAGTCTTTTTCAGAATCATAGCCAGTCAGTGTTACATATAAACTTCCTGATGTTTCGTCACTTATAAGACTACACCCGTCACGGTTATAATCGTAAAGATGCCTTAGCTGACCCTGTTCAACATTGCTGCCGTTTAAGGTTATTGCTTGTATACTTGCCACCGAAAAACTTAGTTCTGTAAGATCATATTTATCAACGGATATGCGCCATAAATTCTTAAATCCGTAAGGGATTTCTGCAAGATAAGTCGGCATATTATTATTTCCATATAACATAAGATTACCTCCTAATAAAGTAAGTAAAACATCGGGCGTAGATTTTGCCTTAACCATTCGAGCGGAATAAGTTGTTGAGCGGTTGCAATAGCCCACTGCCTTTCCTGGATAAATTGCTTATTTGTGAGATCCTGCGTTTCGTTACTTCTGATAACATTTTCTTCCATGCTGTTAGTAGTATCGTGGGCAGAAACGGAATGGGATGTAGAATTTGTTTCCGACTCGCTCTCTGTTTCACTTTCAGAATGTTGCTTAGTGTCCCCATTGCGACTGCGTATCTCATGGACGTTATCTGCAGCATCACTCCAATTGTAGTCAATATCTTCCGTAAGCTGATCCTCTGCGTGAATTACGGATGCTGTAGCCTCTCTGGTCGATGTGTCTGTGGTTTGAGTGTTGCCTGTGTCCTGGGAAGATTTTGTTTTTCCGGTTGTTTTACTGTTTGCTTGCTGATCAGTTGTGGATGTCTGTGTACCAAGTCTCGAAGTGTTGCCTGTATTTTCCCGAGAAAAAGCATTTTGGTCAGTTTCAAGCTCAAAAGCAAACATAACATCATGCATATTAACCTGTGCCCAAAAAGCCGGTGCCAAGGACGCACATTTATGCTCAAATAAAGTTGCCCACCGGACATAATCCTGCATTCCTAAGAGATTATGTTCAAACTCATTCATTATGTAGTTCACAACCCACTGACGCGCAGATTCCTCAATTTCTCCCAGATCCGCTCCCGCCTGAATATATCCTGGAATCTGCATAAAAGTTTCTTCATACATAAAAAGAGATTCCGGTTTGCTTAAAAATTCATGGAATGATATCGGTTGTAAGTGATAATTATTACCCTCAATTAAGTCAAAGTAGTTTCCTGTGTTGCGCAACGCATAATTACTTTGTTTCTCCGCTCTCATCAGTATCCTCCTTGTCTTTATCAACGTTAGTAAGTTCTGGCTCGTTTGTTCCCGTCATCATTTCTTCTAGGATATCTTGATAGTCATTTGCTTTTTCACACCAAATTCCAAGATTAAACTCAGCGTTTAATTTATCACACCAACGCTGACGTTGTTTTAGCCTTGAATTTGCAAAAGCGAACGTCTGAGAATAATTAACAATCGTTTCAGCCGTACCGACACCAGCCGCTTTGTTTTGCTCTACGTTAAACATTGTACCAAGCAAGGAGTATATTTCCCCCTCCACTTTATTGTAATCATTCCAGAGAGAGTCAAATAATTCTGTTCTAAATCCTGTCTGAAAAACCTGTACGGCATTCGTATCCATTGTTTCATCCACATAAATTACCGGATATCCTTCGTCAACCTTGCTTTCAAATCTGGCAAATGATTCTTTGTTTGTTTCATTTACTTTAATAACAGACGGGAAACGAGCTTGTCTTTCAACAATAGATATACTTTTCTGAATGTGCGACAGGCGATTAGCAAACGATTTTAAATATCCGTTGAAAGTTTGCTTTGCGCTGTTATCATAAAGAATACGTGGTGTGTAATCTATTTGATCAAGTTGCAATCCATTGCAAGGTACTGCCCGGACTGACATAAGATTCCCATATACATCAAGTAATCCATCCGATGTGAACGGAAGGACATAAAAACCTTCGTATGTATTAAAAAAAGCAACACTCCCATTGTCGATAAGCATAAGTTCTAACTTTTCACTATCGAGACCGGCTGGAAGATTAACCCAGTCAAACATATGCGATGCAATAATACGGTATTGGAAATATTTCATGCGGGCAATCGTATCGTTTTCAAGTGTGAATTCATTCATTGACATGTTTTTGCACCGACCTTTCTATTTTGTTCCATATATAAATCCTCATTTTATCAGCTTATTTCGCTCCTTATATTCTGCTAAAGCGACCTTGCCAAGTTCCGTTGTCGCAGATGTATGCTTGTCTTTTGCCGAAACATCGATAAGGTAATTGAGTGCTTCGTGATGGTCTCTCTTATCATTGATAATTTTTTCAAAGACCTTAATAAAAGGCTCCGCTTCTGCTGTCTTGGCAAAATCGGAGTCCATAAATTCATAATATTTTGATATAGCCTCTGCCTCGTCCTGCATGAGAATCCATAAAAGTCGTTCCATTTGAAACCTCCTAATAGTTTTCCGGCCGAATAAGTGTTTTCCACACTCTTACGCCTGTCCTGAATTGATTGAGAATCTTTCCGTTTGCGTCTTGGTGCATATTGTTTGATAAAATAGCATCTTCCCCGACCATTGTGTAATTATAATTATCTCTCACGTCTGCAACGAGTTTATTTGTATACTCGTCTACAGCATGACCAAAATGATCTAAAAACAAGTCGAAATTCGCCTCATCCTCCGGTTGCAAAGAAGAAACAAGTATTTCATATTTTCCAACTAATTTGTTGAAATCTCCATAATTCCCTAATAGTGTTATGTTTTTAAACAAATTAGCCACTTTACCGTTGTGCATATCATTCTGGATGCTAACCCATCTGTTCAGGTAGTCGTTTATATTTCCAAGCATAAAACTATGCATTTCATTCTGATAACTACCAAACAAAATATTTCTTAAGGTATTCCACGTATCCAATTCGTAAACCTTATCCACTCCACCAACAGCAATCTTATTTCCATCCTCAACACTGCGATTTGATTCTTGCTGGGTTGTTACAGATTTATTTACTTGTTTTGGTATAACCGTGTTGGACGTTGAAGAAGATGATTGTGCCGCTGTATCATTTGATCCTGTTGTAGATATAGAATTACCTCCAATATTTACAGTACCGGTAGATCCCCCTGCATTATCTCCTTTTAAATTGTAAAAATCGCTGCGTCCCGTTATGGATTGGTGCTGATTCATTTTTGTAGAGTATGCTGCTGTTTTTGTATCACCTGTGGTCCTTTGAGTATATGAATCTATCGTTGTTATAGTCTCGCTCGTTACTCCAAGTACTTCCGGAGAAAATGCCAATACAGCACCTTTTACTGTACCAATATCTTTAAAGTATTTTGCTTGCATTCCCTGTACTTGCAGGGCATTTACTTTGTTTATGTAAGTCTGGAATAAGTTGTTATATGCTGTATTAAGGATTGTTGTTCCATCAGCTGCGAACTTTGCCGGTGTATCCCCGATGGCATTGTATACGACTGTTTCAAAAGGGCTATAGACTCCATCAAGATAGGTATATGCGCTTAATCCGGTATCGCGTAGCGTTGTGGGGATAACGTAGATTCCACCATTTTTATCCGGAGCAATAACAATTGTCAGAGATTGGTTGTATTGCAAATCCGTGTTCTGGTCAGAATACGTCTGCGCCGAGTTAGACGCTAAAGACCTGATTGTTATTGTCGTATAATATCTACTTGCCTTGGGATTTCTGGTGTTTGGGTTTGACAATTCTGATATTGTTACATTCTTTGTGGCCCCAGGGTTGGGTACATAATACGGAGGCTCTATCAGATCAATGGCGTTATACTTTTTTGCTTTAGCTAAAAAAGTTGTTAATGCCGTCCCGCTAAGTGTTAAATACTGCTCGTATGGAGTTGTATACTGTATCGTTCCCCACGGTGTACTTATCGTGTGGGATGTGTCCCCCGCAGCGTTTGGGTATCCCATCGGTACTACTGCGTTGAAAGATAGACTGTCAGGTGTGGTAGTAATTCCTAACGGTGTGGTAGGAACCTGTATTGTCTCAGTATCGGAAATTTTTGTTTCTTCTTCGGAAAATTCCGTTGAAATGTGTGAAGGTGTTTTGATAGTCTTATTAACGTTTAAGTCTATTATGATACGCCTTGTCTTAAGCGGCCGTCTTGGTGCCCACGGCTCCGGTAACAAAGGATAATTTGTTCGCTCCGATGCTGATAAACTTCTCCGTGTCACATTGCCAAAGAATGATATATTATTAATTCCTACAGTTGCAAAAGAATCCATGACAATTCTTAACGCCACGACGTTTTCGTTATATCGTTTATGCTCAACCACATAGTAATACCACCGTTCGTTAGTGACTGTGTCTCTTATTTTCAAGTAATCCACACGGTGTAAGTCATCGTCAGATAGTTTCACTTTTATTTCCTGTAGGCTCGATGGGTCATATTCTTTTAAGGGTAAGGACGCAGTCCAATGCTCATTTAGATCAATAACTGCATCGCTTATCGGTTCGTCAGATGGATTATATCCAGTTCGTGCGTAATAAGTAAGTTCAAGAGGATTAACCACGCCCTTACCTCCTTTCATTATTTAAAGAATACGGTGTTGCTCTGCGGTTTAGCTACACACAGACGTTCAATATAGCGAGATGTATTCACATAGCCGCCACCGCGCAGGAAGTTCATAGTGTTGATGTTGTCATTGACCGGGAATACATTACCGAAATCATCCTCTGTCAGCAGTGCACGGAAATTATAGTCCGTAGGCTGTGACCAGTGATCAACCTCTACCGAAGTAGTACCGCCGGGTGCTGATGCATATGTACCGGTTACTGCACCGTCAGCATCGAAAATAGGATAAAGCTGATTATTGTCGATATCGTAAGGGATTAATCCACCGAAATCATCCAGAATCTTGATCGGAATACCTAGGAACTGTGAGAGGCTCCCTGCGATATCTGCATAATTTACATCTCCCATGTAATGATCGAGTTTAAGGTAGTCCACGATTGCATTAGCAAAGGTATCAACCAGATATAAACGCTGTCTATCCGGGACAACGGTGTGCGCAAATTCCATCGAATTAAGTGCACTTGTGCCAAACATAAACTTAGTCTTATAGTTACGGATTGCGTTTACTGCTGCTATCGCATCATCCTTTGAGTCGATTGTCGTGGGCAACGTGTTATCAGTGAGTGCTGTTTTTGCACTGGTAGAAAGCTCCATGTAGTACTTATAAATCAAGTTTTTATAGAGCCTGTACAGTGTGTCATTTGCACCATCATTCAGCGACTGGAGCACTCCGGCCAAATACAGACCGATTTCCTCAGGCACAGACATTGCGTCTTTCAGCTGATTAGCAAACTGTGTCACCATAAACTCAGTTCTGATCTTGAAAGGATGATATGTTGCATTAACATCGGCTTTGAAAATCTGGCCGTTGTTCGGAGTGCTGCCGTTGTTAAATGACGGCGGGTCAACAGGACGAACCTGTCCAATAGATACAGAACGGATAAATCCACCGTAACTGTACGGTCTTTCCCACTCACTTAAGTAGTTTTGCAGATTAGCGAGTTTAATCATGTCCGGTCCTTTTGTCGTAATCAGTGAAGAATAGATGTACGACCATTTTCCGGTGTCAGTGCTGCCCCATGATGCGGGATCGTAAGACAACTGTGCTGTTGAAAAGTAGTCCTGGACAAGTTCGTTCAGGTTTCCTACAAATCCTTGGTAATTGTTCATATTAATTTCCTCCATATTTTTGATTTTTTTAATAAAAACGGCGCATCACAGATGCACCGAATTAATTACATTATTTAGTTGTTAGTAGGACGATAGTCCTGTAAAGGTACTGTTGTAACCGGTTGTTTCATATACTTCACCGGTTGCGCCCTGGCCTCTGGATATAGAATAATTAAAATCGGATTGTTCTTTTTCCCGTTTCCGTTTTCTTTTCTTTCTGTTTTCTTTCTCCATCAGCTGTGCCGGTGTCCATATCTGTTCGGCAAGTTCCTCCGCTGTTTGGGCTTCGTAACCATCTGCCGCTTGTGTTTCCGCTTGGGATGGTGCTACCAGTGGTGATGTGGTGGACTGTGATTCTGCCTGCGCTTCCGACTGTGTTTCAGACTTAGACTCTGGTTGAACTTCTGGTTTTTCCGCAGGATTAGCAGTTGATTTCGCTTCTGCGCTGACAGGTGTTTCTTTTCCCGAACTTGCCCCTGTCTCTTTTTGTGGAGTTGCATTTGACTGGTGATCCGCAGGTGATTCCTCTGTCGTATACGCTTCGTTTATCTCTGCTTCTGCCGTGCTGCTCTCTAACGACTCTGTTACACTTTCTTTTTTTACGTATTCTTCCTCACGCTCTCCGCTCTGCGTTATTGATGGTGCGACCGCCTCTGATTTGACAAGGTCGGGGACGATATACTCTCCGGTTGCTTGTTCTGCTTCTCCTGATAATTTTCTTGATAAATCTTCATTGCCTGATTTTTGGGCAATATTTTTATTATCAAATATTGATTCCGGATTTGCACTATTTTCAGTCTGATTAGTGCTTTCTGCTGCATACTGGATAGGTGTAGCGTCTGCCACTCCGGTTCTACCAAATGTCAGTCCGGCTGCTGATATATCGCTTGGATTGTTTATCACTTCTGTTGTTAGTCCCCGACTCTTATCGTCATACCGTACTCTGCGGGTTCCTTTTTCCACAACATCGTCCGGAGCATCTGTCCTTGTTAATGGTGATGCATTTTCGGATATATTGGCCGGTTGTTGCAATATCACCCCGACGGGATAATCAACATCAATTGACTTTTGCGGAATACCTTTGTTGCTAAGTGGATTGTCAGGTAGCTTTCCGCTCGGGCCATATAAATCTGTTGTATAAGGATCTGGCGCACTATATACTCCACTACCCTCCCACGATGTTCCCTCTCCTGAAGCCGGAATAGATCCTGCCTCTTGTGATGTCCTATAAAATTGGTTGGCCTGCCCACGGTATGTAAATAGTGTGTTGTCAATGTCTGTGCCAGGTCTTAAATAGATATCATCCGCATATTGATACAATGCCCTTGGGTTTGAAACGGCAGCCTCTGCAGGATTTATTGATGCACGTTCTGCTAAAGATACTTCTTGAGCGGTTAATCCAGATACTTGAGGTTCTACTATTCCCTCGTAAGATTGCGTTTTAATCTTAATTGGTTTTCCATTTGTATTATCGCTTACAGGTACTAAATTATACTTTTGGGCAATGTCTGCCGGTATCTGGCTTGTTACCTGTTTTGTATTAACAGGATTTGCAGTTTGCTTCTTAATTGCTTCTAGGGAGTCCTGAGCAACTACGGCACTTGCTGCTGAATCTTCGGCGTGGGCAAGCAATGCCTGCACGTCCGCTACATCAGCTCTGGCCACATCCCCAATCCTCGCATTTACTTCACGGCCGACACGGCCTTCTGTAATCTTTGCTCTGGCAGCGTTAAGTCCTTGTGCCCCTGCCCCTACAACTCCACCGACTACTGTACCCAGTGCAAAATCTTCGGCTGCTTGCTCTATCCCGTAAGAGTCACCGGTGAGAGACGAAAACGCAACGCCGCTTATAACTTCCTCCAATCCCTCTGAAGCTGCGTTTGCACCCCATGACAAAGCTTTATTGCTTATGTTATCAGCGGCACCGTTGAAAAGTTTTCCACCTAATGCCTCCGCTCCCCACTCCGTTGCTCCAGATAATGCCGCTCTTTCCAAATTTCCGGATCCCTCAATCAATTCTGTAGTAAATGCATTTGCCGCACCGGACGCATGGCTTAATGCCGTTCCGGCTAATATGTTACTTCCGCCGGTTACTGCAGCGATAGCCAATGTTGGTATAGCTTCTCCTACTGCATCAGCACCTTTGGCAACCCATTCAGCTGCTTTGGTCTTAGGTTCTTCTATTGCTTTGTCAGTAACTTTCTGGATGCTTGTATTAGCCTTTGAAACGGCATCCGTGATGGGTGTTTTTGCTTCTCGGTCAACCATGTTTTTTTCACGGGCTTTATCTGCTGGGTTTTCACCGGCACGCCATGAATTAATGGTATTGTCGTACTGCTTTTGGGTTATTTCTCCGGAAGCTCGCTTATCAATAAGATCACTTTGAGTGTATGGTACACCAGAACCCCTTACTTTCTGCATATCTTCTTTATGTTTCTCTTTGTCGAGTTCCTTTTTTCTCATTGCGTCAATTTGCTCTGCAGCAATGAGAGGTGCGGCTACGGTTTTTACAGTTCCCTGCGCTACGCCGCCAAATATACGACCCGCCTGCGCACCTGTGTTAACAACGTTATCAACAACTTTTTCTACTGGCTCGAAAATACTATTGTAAGCACTCATGTCTTCCTCCTTTCTTAAATTTTTTATATATAAAAAAAGCATCCATATAAGACGCCATTTTATATTTCTAAATACGATTCTCTTTGTTGCATAATTTCCATTTTTTACCTATAATGTATTTACAGGCATTCACAGTAGCCAAGTACAAATAAGAGGGGTATTTTATGTCCTTGATAAAATGTCGTGAATGTGGCAGGAGTATTTCCGAATACGCAAAATCGTGCCCCAATTGCGGATATGCCCGGAAACATATGCGCTCGCATTCAAATACCAATTATAGTAAAAGGTACATCCGTGGAAGAAAAAACGGTTTTAAAAAACAATATATTTATTATTTTCTTGCTACGGTAGCTGCTTTCTCCTTGTTTTTCCTAATTAATGGAGTCTTTATGGAATCACATGGCCTACCGGCAAGCAATAACATCTCCGGCATATCTACTAGCGGTTATGCAGAAACACCTAGCTCTATAATCACTCAAAACAATGGCACCGAAAACAAATTGTTTACTATAGAAAATGTCGAAATAACAGCCATAACAGATAATCAGTTATGGCGCGAAATTGAATTTAAATTTGACTTCTATGGATCTCCAAATGCGGATACCTATCGTGATGGTACTGGTAAGTTAATTGTTGAAGTTTTCGCCGAAAGTTATAAATCAGATAGTTCTATAGATGTCAGCCAAACATACACTGTTAATATTACGGAAAATAATAGATATTCTGGTTCTATAATATCTTTTGATACTGAATTAGTGAAAGAGCGGATATTAAGTATAACTTTTGGTATCTTCGGATCGTTCGACTCAAATAACAGCGTAGTTGTAAATCTACAGTAAAAATTTACTTATTATTAAAATAGTGGGGGTGTAAATATGTCAGTTAAAATTGATCTGAGTTACGTTTCGTATAAAAACAGTCCAGAGGCAAGTGAACTTTCTCGAAAGGCATCTAAAAGAATTTGGCTTATGTTATTCTTTAGTGGTGCTGGTTTGCTAGGATCTGTACCAGTGGTTTTAACATTTCCTTTCGGATATGTTCATAAAGTCTCCGATCCTGTTGGGGGAATTATTTTCTTTTCGGTTATGGCTGTATTATCATCAGTGCTGCTGTATTATGGATTGCGGGTCTATCCTAAAAAAATCAACAAACAAATAGATGATATACTGGCCAGAAACAAAGAACTTGACCAGAAAGTACACGATATCTTTAACTAACATCCTCATACAACCACTTAATTGACTCTGTATCCGTAGCCGACAATGTCGTTTGTTTCATTATCTGCTTTGATACGGAGTCAAACTTTTTATCAATAGCGGTTTTCAATTTTTCCCATTCAAGGTAATTCACCCCGTCCAAGGCATCTACTACAGCTTTTAATTTGTCTTTGTTCATGCTATTCTCCTTTTCACGCTGTTTGCTCTAAATATGCCAGATCACTAAATAAAAGCAGTCGTTTCTTACAATCCTGATAAATATCCTTATAATGATTTTCCGCTAATATCCCAGATTCGATGCAGTGTAAAATAATATTTTCAATTAGATTTAAGTTATTCAGCTGATTAATGGTTGCCTGGTTCCTTCCATCCACCCCGGCAATCTGGTTGGCAAGTTTAGAATAAACAACATACAATTTATCTGCATTTTTACTGCCCTGTTCTTTGGCATACTCTGTTAACGCCTTAATCGTATCTGTTTCTGCTTTACGGGTAAGCTTTCCTTGATATCTGGTATCAATCCATTGTGATGACTGGCGTTCCAAAATAAACTTACGCATTTCATAAAATTGCCGGACAAGTTCCACTTTAAAATTAACAACCGTCTCCTTATTGTCCAAAAATGTAATAAGCAAAGTTGCTTGCATTTCATTCAGCATATACACTCTTGTGGGACGACCTCTTTTTCCCGATTTCAAATCGGTAAAATCAAGTGCTCCAAATTTACGCAATTTGGACTCATATTTATTAATCAATGAAACAACCGACTCATGCTGGTTGCAACTTCCTTCTGCCACAACTAAACTATCTGTAAACACATCATTTCCCACTATTGATACTAATTCGTTCATATGAATATCTCCTTAATTTTTAATAGAAAAGAGACTCGGCATTTCGCCAAGTCTCACCGTTATTCTATGGAGGTCAGGAACATACCCTGACAGGAGTTCTCCATGTACAATTACATTCTGTCAATCATTGCTTTTATTTCATCAAATGACTTCTTGGGCTTCTCTTGTCCCTCCTGCGACTGGTTCGCATTGGGTAGCGCGCCTACCCTAAGATACAACTGCTGATTAGTCTCCTGCAGTTTATTGATTTGCCTATCTTTCTTGGCTATTTCCTCTCTCAATTTAACGACCTCTGGCACTCTGTTATGCAATGTCGCACTAAGTTCATTACCCATAGTTATCACTGCACTGATAATTTCATGCTGTTCAACATCTTCCGGGATGTCCGGGTGGGTGTTCATCAAATCAAGTACTGTGTTTAAAAGAGGTTTATATTTCTCGTCATATTCCTCTACTGTTATGCTATTATTTCCTAACTCCTTTTCTAATTCCTTTTCTGTACTCATTCTTTACTCTCCTTTTCTCAATTAATTATTTTACTTCATCTACTGTAGTAATGCCATTGACAACATCTTCACTTGCTGCTTTAGTGGGTTCCTTGGCTGGTTTGGCCTGTGCTTTGGCGGGTTCTTTAGCGGGTTTTACTTGTGCTTTGGTTGCTTTCTCCAAGTCTTCAATCCTCTTTTCGAGACCTTCCACATACCGGCAAATATTCATCTCTGCCTGTTTTGGGTTGTAATCTTTCGCAATCTCATTATAAAGATGCGTCTTGCGTGGTGTATCCATTTAATTCGTCCTCCTTTAATATGATATAGTTTTTTATGTTATGGACACCATTATCAGTAATCCATGATGTCTCAACAAACCAGTGTAATATCCGATTGTCCAATGTTTTTACAATGGCTGTTGCAATTGCTTTCTGACCTTCAATAACAATAATCCTGTCTATATGGCAGTATTCAATACAATTTGATTTGCAAATATGTTTACCGAGCAGTGATTTTAATAATCCATATCTCATAATATTGCCTCCATTCTTTTACCAGATGGTATCGTGGTAAGGGTGAAACTTTTCTTTTGTATATATGTCTGTAACAACAAATCTCCTGTCATGCCCCCTGAGAAACTTACCATCGTTATGTCCATGATTATGTACAGGTGCACTGACCATATCGCCAACACTAATTGGTAATTGGGTTGAACCAAGTTCATACTCATAGCGTTTTGTGTTGGCACCAGAAGAATAATAATAACCGGACACATAGACTTTCTTTCCGGGATCCTCTGTTAGATGCTGCCAGTGTTCATCCCGGTCGCTCGTACTATAAGACGGTTCGTCATCCTTGGGCGTAAGTAGTTTCCCAATATAATCCATCGGTGAAGCACTATCATTTCCAGGGAGTTTAAGCCGTTCGTTACTTCTGGTTGTATTGAACTGTTCAAATTGAGACTGAAACGTTGAAGGTGATACGTTGGTAAGTGATGGCTCAGTTCCACCGCTCTGCGTAAAATCCTCCTGAACTTCTTTCATTTCATTCAAGCGCTGCATTTCAAGCTCTACTTGCTTTATCATTTCTGCACGTATTTTTTCGGCTCGGTCAAGCTTCCTTTGGGCTTCTGCTAAGGCTCTTTCCTGCAAAGCCACGTTTTTAGGACGGCCGTAAAATGATTTATTGTCCATTTTCCCTCCTTATATGTTAAAGGGACCGCCTGTGTCACCAGTTCCAGACGAGACGCTTCTGGCGTTTGACTCTCGTATGGCTGCGGCCCTCATTAACCTTATGCAACTGTTTTACTACCACGCATTAATCTTTCAAGAGCGTAGCGTATAGCATCAATACAATGATTGTCCTTATCAGGATATCCACTGATTATTTCCCCTTCTTTATTGCGCTCGTATTCGTAATCGCGCAATTCTTTATATGTGTGTGGCGTTCTTGCCGGGTCTACAACAATCTTTCTCCGTTGTAACCATTTCATGCTGTATTCCACGGAACCAGGTCCCTTTATTGCTCCATCTACTTTTACACCCAATGAACGCATATCAAACACGCTCTTAGGTTCCGCACTATCGCATACTGTGAGGATGTCGTTATATTTGTGTTCTCTTATCCACTTGGCTGTTTCTTCGTTACTTTTCTTGTTTACACATAATTCATCGAGAATATATATAGTTTGTCTAGCAGCATCGTAGTGTAACCTCACAAATGCAAACGGGTCTGGATACCATCCCCAGTCTATACCCTGGTATATTCTGTCAAACTTCTTAATCAGATCATCCGATATAGTTTTGAATTCCAGTTTTTCAAAAACATTGCCGCCGGTTCCAACAGCCATACCTAAATATTCATGCTGATATGCACGATAATCTGTCAGCTTTAGGTCTTCTGCTTCTTCGATGAATTGCTCACCCAACCATTCAACTGGGGTATCAAGATAATTGCTCCAAGTGATTAATCTACTCTTTTTAGGTATAAGAATGTCCTGATTTGCCCAATTAGCAGTCGTAATCGGCGGATTAAAACTCTCGAAATTCCAGAACTTGTCCCCGCCACGCATGGTTGATTGCATGGCTTTTCTAAGTTCTTTTCGTCCGGGAAATTGATCTAATTCCTCAAACCACGTAATTCCGGTATAGCCAAATGGTATTTTAATTGATTTGCTTTTCCCCGGGTCGTCAAATCCTCGGAAAAGAATTCTTTGCCCAGTCGGCTTGTATACAATTTCTAGTGGTGACAGCTTAGGTTGAAATAAATCATTCATCCCGAGTTTGTTTATACCCGAAAGGATTTCAGCATAGACACTATCCTTTAGTGTATTTGCATACCGCCTGAAACAAGCAGCGTGAACGCCCGGGTTTTGTGTGATAAGCAACGGAATAAATATACCTATCCCGCTTGATTTTGTACCACCACGTCCGCCGGGGAATGTATAATGCGTATGACCGTGGTCAAGAATATCCTCTAATACATCGTCAAATTTAGGAATGATTAAATCCTCTATTCTAATTTGCGTCATTTCTTCGCACCAAAACTATTTCTATCGGTTCCCTTGTATCCTGTTCTTTATCTGTAAACAGTGAATATTTCTTTCCGAGAAGCTCAGCTGCTTTATTAGCGTCTGATAGTTTAGCCGGTATTTCTACAATCTGTGGTATTTCTTCCTTTACTGTTTGTTTTCTTGGTCTCCCATCTTCCCCCGGCACATATACAGATTGTTCTCTTGAAAGCGTAACAACGATTGATTCTTTCTTTTCCCTTCGCATTACCGATGTGAGGTATTCCATGACCTCCTGGGCGTTTGCTACTCGTCCAGATTGCATTTCTTCCAGTCGTTTTTCTATGTATTCTGAAACCTTAACATTTCTTAACAATCTCGCTCCGGCAGCTGCGCAAGTTTCATCCGTCTTTGTTTTTGGATATGCGGCTCGGTAAGCTCTAGTGGCATTCATATCAATTAAGTATTCATCTGCAAATATCTTTTGTTTTTCTGTCAATATAACTCACCAACCTTTCCATTTAGTAAAATAAAAGACACCTATTTCTACAATAGATGCCTCTTTAGCCATTTCTGACTAATATCATATTATCATGTTGTAAACGAACTGTGTGAACAAATCGAACAAACTTTCTATTTTTCTTTCATGTATCTATCCAACTCCATTCTTAGGCTATCACCAGTTGTTTTTCTGCCTATTGCTTCTGATGTTTTTTCCCACGACAATTCTTTAAAATATTTTAGCCGAACTATTCTCTGAATACGCATTGGCATAACATTCATATACTCTTCCACTTGCAATTTTATTTTTTCAGCATTTGCTTTTCTTTCTTCAAGTAGCCTTTCCTCTTCCCGGAGATGTACGTCATCAATGTAAGAATATGCCATGCCTTCTATATGGAAATGTTGTTCAGTGTATGGAAATTCTTGCATTGATCCTTTTACGTTGGTCTGTAATATTGTTTTCTTTTTTTTCTTAATATCTTTTATATCCTGCTCGGTTTCTTTTATAAGTTCACAAGCGTCTATGTAATCTGACAATATACTTTTGTCCATTTTATCCCTCCTTTCTTCTGTGCCGAATTTTATAAACCGTCCAATCTTAATAATCTACGTCCACCTGTTCATCACGAAAAAGCCTTGTATTCTCGATTATTTTATATCCTTCTTCTCCATCAATTGTTTGTGCTATTTCATGGTGCAGGCTAAAAGCATAGATTTTATCAATAAAATAATGAGTTTTTCTGTTAGCATATTCCTCTATAGCAGATATTCTTTTACAATCTTCTTTGTTTGATATGTCAATATTAAATTTAGAAAATGTTTGTTTTAAATACTGTGAATAATTTTCTTGTATCGAATCAAGTATCCTTGAAATATAAACAGATATTTCTGACGTATAATCTATTAAATCATTACTGCTATATTTTTTGTATCTGATAGTGCTTGTCTGTACTTCTACATTTTCTGGCCATACTGGGTATGGTTTTCTGCATATTTCTAAGATCGGGTATTTAGTTACTGAATTTATCATAATGCTTATTTTGTTTTCCACAATTAATATCCCTCCTCTTCTACGCCACCGCATTAATAGCCTGATACTCAATATCCCTCATATCATCCACCAGATAATATTTCTCGGTCACCGCTGTGCTACTATGCCCCAATAATATTGACACAAGCTTAACATCCTTGGTTTTCCGGTATGTTTCACTGGCAAACGTCTTCCGGTAGATATGTATGGTTGTAATACAATGCACTCCTGCACGCTCCCCGATGTCCTTTGCCAATCTTTCAAGGGATCCGTTTGAAATCTGCTTATCATCTTCAATCACGTTGCGTCTCGGCCGGAATACATACCCTGATCGGCGGTTCCCGATGTACTCCTGAATTGCGTTTCGCGCCCTGATACTTAAAAATCCAACCCGATCCGCTGCGTCTGACTTCTCTCCGTGGATATTCAATCTCTTGGCTTGGAAGTCGATTTCCTCTATCCGAAGTCTGGCAATTTCTCCAACCCTTGCCCCGGTGCATAACATAAATTCAAACAATGCTTTTTCTCTGGCTGTCTTACAAATATCCCGGCAAGCTTCAGTCTCTTCCGGAGTGAGCCGTTCCTTTTTCTTCTGCTTCGGCTTGATCCGGTCGACATCCCTCATGATATCCTCGTCAATATGGTGCTTTCTATAGGACCATTGAAAGAATACAAACAATACTCTGCAAGTTGTTGATATATAGTTTTGTGCCGGTAATCGTCCCCTTGCGTTCCTGGTTACTTTTTTGACCGCCAGATAATCCGTGATGTCCTGCGATGTTACTTCCCTGAAGTCCTTGCGCACGTAGTTAAAGAATAGCCGTAAGATGTTTAGGTATGTTGTTACACTCGGCTCCTTTGTACCCTTGGCAATCTGATCTACTGCAAACCGCTTAAATATAAAATCATTGTTGATTATTTCCGTTGATGGTAGCGTGCAGATTGGATGAATTTCATATCCCTGCATCTTACACACAAATGTTGCTTTGACTATTTGAAGCTGTTCTTCGCTCACTATAAGTGTAAGACCAGCTACAACGTCGTTAATAATGTCGTTTTTATTCATATAATCCCTTTCTATTCTCTAAGGATTATGGTATAATATCCTTAGTGTGAGCGGTACAATCTATCTTCCCGGATGGTGTACCGCTGTTTTATTTTTTGTATTGTTATAATCTATGTTCTTGTGTTATACTTCGGTAAAATAATGGAGGTACTCGCAATGGATAATTTTGAGAAACAACTCTACCACTTAGCTGCCAGTCAGCCGGATGCGCAAGCAAAAGCACTTGCTAATTTTTTATTCCGTGAAGTAATTGAAGCGGCTCATGCTAAATACGATATATCCCAAGACGATATGAAAACTATGTGTAAGGATGCCGTTGACAGAGCTGCTCTATTTTTATCAATACAAAACACTCCCCTGCAGGATCCGTTTGCAATCTATTCTGTGCCTGCGCTTGAATGGGATGGCCCCACTATGGATAGTGATTTTGCTGTCAACTTTATTGATACATTAAAATCTTTTGCCGGGAGTTAATTTTTACATCAGCATATATTATTTATTACGTGCGGCATCTTTACTCATCTACTCCACCACCTTCCAGAATCTGATTAACGAATTCTTCTGTTTTTGCTTCACTTTCTGCCTGAAGCCATTCCCTCTTACACGCCGAACAGCTTCTGGCTTCGTTGCAAACTGTATCGGGTTCCTGTATACATATGGCTTGCAATGCATATACAAGTTGTTCATCTGTCATACTCCTGATCCGGTCAGCATTGGTTATCGTTTTGTTGGATTCGACAATATGGTCTGTGACGATTTTGTTGACGTTAACAGAATCGGGATTGTATTTTTCTGGTAGTGGCTGCCATGCAATAATATTTCTTTTCAGTTCCACACAGCAATAATTCCAGTGTTCATTTTCGTATATAATTAATCTTTTACAAATAAACATATTTCCGTAATCATCACATACTAAATATTCCGGTTGTTTATCATCACCAACCTTATTCGCTACCGGCAACCGCTCACTTACCGGTATCCAGCCGTTGTTGTATTCAGCCGCTATCTGCTCAATAGATTCACAGCACACATCTACTACACTTCGTACTAAATCATGATTCCCCAGGTCACCGATAAATCCTTCCGTTGGCATATCCTGTAGTGCTTTTATAATCTTCTCTATCATTCCATATCCTCCAAATCATTCCCAGTACACCGGCGGCACTGTTTACACATCTCACACGGTTCATCGTCATCTATACTTCTTGCATATCCAAAACATATTCCGTTTTCTAAACCTGAATCGATTCCATTTAGGATACACGGCTCCGGCTTCTCACATCTTTCAAATTCTATCACCCATAGCCAACTTGCTTCTGTAGTTCCCGGATACATTGCTAAAAATGTACTGATAAAATGTTCTCTTGCTGTATGCGGCGGTTCAGCATATTCGTTTTCAGGACTTCTTATAAAGCCGTATGTATTTATAAATCCTTCTTTTAGTGCCTGTTCTTCTGTGATATCCCGCAACCGCTCAATCCGTACATCTGTAACCTTCAGCCAGAGCCGGGCAGTTTCCTTTGTTAGCCAGTAGGGAGAAAGAAATTTGTTTAGGTCACTCCATTTCAGCAGCCGGTCATATTCTTTGTCTGATACAGTAAACTCCACCAGGCTGTTGTCTGCGGCAAATAGCATCTTTACTTTCTTATCAAAGTTCTTCATGCAATGTATCATTGCGGATTCCCGGACATAAAGGATATCACCTATCTGGTACGGCGGGTACTTCTCATAAAATTCCTTTTCGCTGTATGAAGAACATCCATCAAACGATGATACTGTGCAGACAAAATCTTCATATTCGTACCACTTCTCTATAACTTTTTTTGATGGCAACCGCCGGGTGGCCGTCTTTCGATTTTCAAGTATCGCACGGGTTAAATCTGGTACAAAAAATATTGGTAATATTCTACTCATACAACTTTCCTCCGTTCATCATTTCTATGTATTTCCTTATGGCATCCGTCACACACCGTTATCAGGTTATCCGGATTATCCGTACCACCATCAATGACACGTATCTTATGATGGATATGCAAATGTCCGTCCGTGGTCGGCAGTGGAATACCATTTTTATTTATTTCTGCATGGAACTCTCCACATATCTGGCAGGTATAGTTATCTCTTCGCATGATATGGTTTCGATATCCGCCGGCACTACCTTGATTGGCATAAAACAACGAACACGTGGCTATTCCAAACCACCGTGTACACTCTTCACTACAACAGGATTTTCTTCTTTTATTCGGTAACGGACTGCCACACCATTCACAGGAACCTTCCGGGACGTACCGGGGACGGATGAATGTAGTTTTTTCAACTCCGTACAGCTGTTGTGCCGTACTAAGCGGTATTAATGGTTTTCTATCCACTTCTTTACTCCTTTAAACTTTGGTTTTATTGTGTAACATTACGTATCGTTACACAGGTAAATAGCTATCAAGAGCCTTTCGGATCACCCAAGAAACGGTTCGTTCCTCCTGGTCGCAGTATTCAGCCAGCTTTTCATATTGCGCCGGA
>JAVBSL010000028.1:0-15212 GCA_031556725.1 Lachnospiraceae bacterium
GTACAGTCAACTCACGAACCAACCCTTGCCGCTATTTGCCGGAAGATGGATTTTGAACAGGTGAAAAGGACGGTACAGACTTTAATCCAAAAACGGAATATTCATATCCATTTAGACCTGATTGCCGGTCTTCCTTATGAAGATTATGATATTTTTTCCTATTCTTTTAATGATGTTTATGCCTGCCGCCCGGAACAGCTACAGCTGGGATTTTTAAAAGTACTGTCCGGTTCGCTGATAGAACAGGAGGCAGCAAAATATGAAATTACCTATGAAGAGCTTCCACCCTATCAGGTACTGTTTACTAAGTGGCTTTCTTATGAGCAATTACTACGCTTAAAACGGATAGAGGAAATGGTGGAACTCTATTACAACAGCAATCAATTTGTCAACACCTTGAAGGTTCTGGAGCAGGCCTTTGAGACACCTTTTAAGATGTACGAAAAATTGGCGGCTTTTTATGAAGAAAAAGGGTATTTTACTAACAGTCCGGCCAGGAACTACAGATATCAGGTGCTGCTTGACTTTGCCTGCACTTTTGACGGTCAGCATCAGGACTGCTATCGGGAATTACTGACCTTTGACCTGTACCTGCGGGAAAATTTTAAGAGCCGGCCCGAATATGCCCCCAATTTATCGCCATATCGAGAATTCATCCGGAATTTTTATAAAAAGCAAATAAACAAAACTAATCATATCGAAGTATTTTACTATCAGGTGGATGCGGAAGAAGGAAAAGATAAAATGAAGAAAAAGAAGGAACCGGAGTATCTGGTGTTTGATTATCAGGAAAGAAATGCCCTGACGAAAGACGCTTCTGTAAAACGAATTGACAATCAGAAGGAAGAACATGTACTGACGGTTTTGAACCTGCTGGATAAGCAATACGGAACGGATTACCGCTGTTTCTTAAATCATGAGAATGCCTGGCAGCTTTTAATTGCCACCATGCTCAGCGCCCAATGCACTGATGCCAGAGTAAATATCGTAACCGCTGAATTATTTCGAAAATATACTTCTGTAGAAGCGTTAGCAGAAGCCAACCTGAAGGATTTGGAAAAAGAAATTCATTCCACCGGCTTTTACCATAATAAAGCCAAAAATATCATTGCCTGCTGCCAGGCAATCCGTGACCGGTTTGACGGAGAGGTTCCCCGTGAGCTGGAAGAGCTGACTTCGCTTCCGGGAGTGGGCAGAAAAACCGCTAACGTGGTTCGGGGAAATATTTTTCATGACCCCAGTATCGTGGTGGATACTCATGTAAAGCGAATTTCCAAGAAGCTGGGGCTGACCAAAGAAGAGGACCCGGTGAAGGTAGAGATGGATTTGATGAAGGTCTTACCTAAAGACCATTGGATATTATATAACATCCAGATTATTACTTTTGGCAGGGAAATCTGTAAAGCACCTACGCCCAAGTGCGAGATTTGCTTTTTACAAATTCATTGCCCGGATTATCAGATGCGCAGTGCTAAGGAGAAGGGAAAATGACCATGCTTTGTGATTATACGGTAGTGGATCTGGAGACTACCGGATTAAGGACAAGGGCTGACCGCATCATCGAGGCAGGAGCGGTAAAAGTCCGAAACGGAGCTGTAGTGGAGCGGTTTGAAGCATTGATAAATCCGGGCAGGAAGCTGACGGAGCAGATTGTGGAACTGACCGGCATCAGAAATGAAGAGCTGGCGGAAGCCCCAGGCATTGAACAGGTACTTCCGGGGCTGATTGATTTTATCGGAACGGATACTCTGGTGGGGCACCGCATCTTATTTGATTATTCCTTCATTAAACGGGCAGCAGTGAATCAAAATCTGATTTTTGAGAAGGAAGCGATTGACACCCTGGCTTTAGCCAGAAAATTTTTACCTGATTTGGAAAGCCGGCGCTTACCCTTCTTATGCCGGCATTTTGGGATTCCTCATCATGCTCACCGGGCTTTGCAGGATGCTGAGGCAACAGCAGCTTTATATGAGAAATTACGTGAGCTGTATGGCAATGAAAAGGACTTTACACCTCGCAAGTTGGTTTATCAGACCAAAAAAGAGACTCCGGTAACGAAGCCTCAAAAAGAGCGGTTATATAAATTGCTTGATCAGCATAAACTGATATTAGACATAGATGTGGAAAAACTCACAAGGAACGAGGCCAGCCGGATCACGGACAAGATTCTTTCAACTTACGGACGATAAAGCCGCTGAGGGAGGAATTGATCTGTTCGGCAATGGGAATCAGCTCCTGAATTTTCTCGGGAGTGCGGTTAGCTATGTAAATATCAGCCAACAGGAAATAGGAATGGCTCACATCGGTACCGGTAGAAACGGCAAACTCTAAGATGGAACAAGCTTCCTGGCAGTAACCGGCCTTATTTAACAGGCTGGCCCAATCCTGCAGGGTGCGGGCTAAGAGCGTATAGCTTTGATCGTATCTGGTCAAAAGAGAGATGTTGGGAGCACCGTAACGCAGCTTTAATTCTGTGTTGGTAATACAGGTGAGATTTACAATGGGATTTTCGGCCAATGTATGAAGTGTCTCATGGTATTCGATGATTTTAGGATCCTCGGTCAAGATGTCCATGGGAAGGTCTTCAAAGGGGATGGTAATATACGCTAAGTCATCAAGGGATTTGCGGCGGGTTTTATTAGCTTCCGCTTCCGTTTCCCAGAAGCTTTTATTCTGTTGTTCTGCCTTACGGCGGGTTTTACTTAATTCGTAGGCAAGCCATCCGCAGAAGATAATAAAACTTGCAAAAAGAGGGAACTTCATATATAATATCCTTTCAAGAAGAAAAACATGAAAATCGGAAATCGGGAGGCAGTTATGTTTAATATACACAATAGCAAAACAAAAAGAATTATTTCCTCGGTCATTATCATTATTATCGTGCTTGCTATGATAATTCCCACTTTATCATATTTTATTAATTAAGACAATTAGTAATTACCAGAAAGGGCACGGTATTAAGATGGGAATACAGGCAATAAAAAGAATTCTTTTGTGTACGATACTGTGTACTTTTATGGCAGCAGTACCGGTAAGTGCAAAAGAACAAAATACCATTTTAGGTGGTGTTTATGTGGATTCTCTTTCTTTAGAAGGAAAAACACAGGAACAGGCCCGCGCATTGGTGGAAGAATATGCTGCCGGCCTGGCAGAGAGAAATATCACATTACTTGCTGTCAATGATAATGCGGTAGTCATTACACCGGCACAGATCGGTTTTTCCTGGAGCAACCCGGAAATTATTGAAGAAGCCTGTGCTTTAGGGCAAACGGGAAATGTAATACAACGCTATAAAGCAATGAAAGACCTGGAAAATAATAATAAGATATATAAATTGGAAATTTCTCTGGATACCGCACTGATTACCGACATTATAACGGAACAGTGTGAAACCTATAATGTTCCCACGGTGAATGCCACCATGTCCAGAATCGACGGTGAAATATCCGTAACGGAGGGGCAGGCCGGTCAGATTATTGATACGGTAGCATCGGTGGATATTATATATGATTATTTACAGCATGAGTGGGATAAGGAGGATTGCACAATTGCTCTGAAAGTGATTGTGGATGAACCCCAAGGAAGCGTAGAGGAACTAAGTAGACTGACCGATGTACTGGGAACCTTTACTACCAGTTTTTCAACCTCCAACGGTTCCAGAAGTGCTAACGTGATTAATGGCTGCCGCTTAATTGATGGAAGCTGTATTTATCCCGGTGAGGAATTTTCGGCATATCAGGCAGTGTCTCCTTTCAGCCAGTCCAACGGCTATTATATGGCCGGTTCTTACTTAAACGGCCAGGTGGTAGACAGTCTGGGCGGTGGTATCTGTCAGGTATCGACCACTTTGTACAACTCGGTATTGTTAGCGGAACTGGAAGTAACGGAAAGACACAATCATTCAATGATAGTAACCTATGTGCAGCCTTCCATGGATGCAGCTATAGCAGAATCATCGGGAAAAGATTTTAAATTTGTTAATAATACGGAAAATCCCATATATATAGAAGGAATTACCAGTCCGGATAAACATATTACCTTTACCATTTATGGTGTGGAAGGCCGGGCAGCAGACCGTACAGTGGAATACATCAGCGAAGTTCTGGAAAGAAAAGATCCTGACACCGAAGTGGTTTATCAGGATGCCGGACTGCCGGTTGGAAGCGTTTCGGTACAGTCCGCACATATCGGATATAAGGCTCAATTGTGGAAGGTGGTAAAGGAAAACGGAACCCAGGTTAGCAGGGATAAAGTTAACAGCAGTGCTTACCAGGCCGCACCCAGAAGTGCAACAGTAGGAACGGCAACGGAAGATCCTAATGCATTGGCACAAATCATGGCGGCAATATCCACTAATAACATTGATCATATTAAAAATGTAGCAGCGGCATTACGGGGGGAGGCACCGGCACCGCCGGCAGATAACGCAGCACCACCACCGGTACAGCCGGACCCAGAGGCGATGGAAGAATAATTAAAGAGGTGTACATGCAGATAGGGAAAGTATCAGAAACAGTATTAAAACGTTCAGTACTAAAACAAATAAAGGGAAAAAGCGCAGGGATAGGGGAAGACTGCGCTTTTCTTACGTGTAGGGGGATGCAGGCAGCAACCTTCTCCGCCCAGTCATTTTGTTTGAATAGTTCAGAACGTGTTTATCATGCCATTATATCTGCTATCAATAATGTGGCGGTAGGCGGAACCACTCCGGTAGGAATACTGCTGTCGGTTTTACTGCCAACCGATAGTGAAGAGCAGGAATTAAAGGACATTATGCAGACAGCAGAGACTATCTGCGCGCAATATAACATCTATGTTATGGGTGGACATACAGAGGTTACGGATGGTGTAACCAGACCCATTATAACCGCAGTGGGGATAGGTGTTGAGCAGGAAAAAAGACCCCAACAGGAAAAGGTAAAACCCGGTCAGGACGTTGTGGTAAGTAAATGGATCGGTCTGGAAGGTACAGCACTTTTAGCCAGAGCATATGAAGAGAAGCTTCTTAGCAGATATCCCGCCGGGTTGGTGGATGAGGCTAAAGCGTATGATAAATATCTTTCCATCTTACCGGAGGCTGCTACCGCGGTCAGGTCCGGCGTCTGTGCGATGCACGATGTCAGGACCGGCGGATTATTCGGAGCCTTGTGGGAACTGGCAGAACGTACTGGCGTTGGACTAAGAATAGAATTGAAAAAAATACCGGTAAAACAGGAAACCATAGAGGTTTGCGAGTTTGTGGATGCAAATCCTTACGAACTGCTTTCCGGCGGAATGCTTTTAATGATTACCGATTGTGGAGAAGAACTGGTACGGGCACTGGAAAATATCGGTTTGCACGGAGCAGTAATCGGAAAAACCACAGATAATAATGACAAGGTGGTCATTAACGGTGAGGAAACCAGATTTTTGGAACCACCCCGGGGAGATGAGATTTACCGACTAATATAAAAAAGAGGAGAAGAAAATGCGAGAACAAATTTTAGCGATTATTGAGAAAAACAGCCGGATTAATTTAGGAGAGCTGGCTGTTATATTAGGTGTAGAGGAAGTGGCTGTAGTCAATGAACTGGCAGCACTGGAAAGTGAAGGCATTATCTGCGGCTATCATACCATGATTGACTGGGAAAAGACTTCCATTGAAAAGGTAACAGCATTGATCGAGGTGCGAATCACTCCGCAAAGAGGACAGGGATATGATAACATTGCCGAGCGGATATACAAATATCCGGAGGTAGATTCGGTATACCTGATTTCCGGCGGATATGACCTGATGGTAACCTTGGAAGGCAAAACCTTAAAGGCAGTGGCAAGCTTTGTGAATGATAAGCTGGCTACTTTGGAAGGCGTGTTGAGCACCGCCACTCATTTTATTCTGAAAAAATATAAGGATCATGGAACCATATTGACGAAGAAGTATGCAGATACAAGGGAGAAAATAACGCCATGAGAGACCCGTTAGCTAAAAAAGCTGTAGAAATAAAGCCGTCCGGGATCAGAAAGTTCTTTGATATCGTCAGCGAGATGGAGGATGCGATTTCGCTGGGCGTGGGCGAGCCGGATTTTGATACCCCCTGGCATATCCGTGACGAAGGTATTTATTCTTTGGAAAAAGGCCGAACCTTCTACACCTCCAATGCCGGACTGAAAGAATTAAAAGTAGAAATATGCAATTACATAAAGCGCACCCAGAATATTTCCTATGATTTTAACAAAGAAGTGATCGTAACCGTCGGTGGTTCGGAAGCTATAGACATTGCCCTTCGGGCCATGATCAATCCGGGGGAGGAAGTATTGATTCCCCAGCCCAGCTATGTTTCCTATGAGCCCTGTGCCATTTTAGCCGATGCAGTCCCGGTTATCATCGAATTAAAAGCCGAGAATGAATTCCGCCTGACAGCTAAGGAACTCCGGGCAGCCATTACCGATAAGACCAAGGTATTGATCCTGCCATTCCCCAACAATCCTACCGGAGCAATTATGGAAAGGGAGGATTTGGAAGCCATTGCAGCAATCGTGGAAGAAAAAGATCTTTTTATCATTTCCGATGAGATTTATGCAGAGCTTACTTATAAGGGAGAGCATATATCAATTGCCACATTTCCCGGGATGAAGGAACGTACCGTATTGATTAACGGTTTTTCCAAAGCCTATGCCATGACGGGGTGGAGGCTGGGATATGCCTGTGCACCGGAAAATATTATGACGCAGATGATCAAGATCCATCAGTTTGCCATTATGTGTGCACCTACCACCAGCCAGTATGCAGCTATTGAGGCATTAAAGAATGGTGATGAGGATGTGGCTCAGATGCGGGATGCTTATAACCAGCGGCGAAGATTTCTGATGCATGCCTTTGGGGAAATGAATCTGGAATGCTTCGAACCTTTTGGTGCCTTTTATGTATTTCCCTGTATCAAAGAGTTTGGGATGACCAGCGAAGAGTTTGCCAGCCGTTTTCTGGAAGAAGAGAAGGTGGCAGTGGTACCGGGAACGGCCTTTGGTGATTGCGGGGAAGGATTCTTACGTATTTCCTATGCTTATTCCTTAGACAATTTAAAGATTGCCATCGAGAAATTAAAAAATTTTGTAGAACGTTTGCGGGAAGAGAAATAGATATCATGAATATTATTTTACATCAGCCGGAGATTCCTGCTAATACAGGAAATATCGGCAGAACCTGTGTGGCTACCGGAAGCAGCCTGCATTTAATCGAGCCTTTGGGTTTTCGTCTGAATGAGAAGGAAATAAAACGGGCGGGAATGGACTATTGGGAACGTCTGAATCTGACCAGATATGTGAATTTTGCGGAGTTTAAGGAAAAACATCCTCAGGCCAGGATCTGGATGGCTACCACCAAAGCCCGTCATGTTTACTCAGAGGTGGCATACGGACCGGATGATTTCATTATGTTCGGTAAGGAAAGTGCAGGGATACCGGAGGAAATACTGGTAGATTACGAAGCGACCTGCATTCGTATCCCCATGAAGGAAGAAATCAGGTCGCTGAATTTATCTAATGCGGTTTCGATTGTTTTATATGAAGCCTTACGGCAAAATCATTTTGAACAGATGCGGATGGAAGGTGAGCTGCATCGCCTGCATTGGGACTAATTTTTAGTCTTCGTCTTCGGCTGAGACCGGCAGGGAAAAGATGAATTCGGTACCGATTCCTTCGGTGCTGATCACATTAATATGTTCCCCGTGGGAATGAACAATTTCCTTTACGATGGAAAGGCCCAGGCCGGTACCCTTCTTATCCTTCCCTCTGGAGGAGTCGGATTTGTAGAAGCGGTCGAAGATGAACTTTAAATCCTCCTTGGGGATGCCGATGCCGGCATCTTTAACGGAAATAAAGATTTTATTATGTTTTTCGGTAGTTTCAATTTTAATAATCGAGTCGCTATGACTGAATTTTATGGCATTATCCAGCAGGTTATATAATACTTGCTGGATTTTTCCGATGTCGCCGTTAACAATCACGTCATCGGTAAGAATCAGTTCAATGGCAATCATTTTCTTCCGGCAGGTTCCCTCGAAAGCACTGGCGGTATTGCGGATTACCTGATTAATATCAAAGTCACTTTTGTCTAAAAATATGCCCCGGGTATTCAGGTTATTCAGCGTCAGTAAGCTGTTGGTCAGTTTAATCAGCCGCTCAGTTTCGTTTAAAAGGATGCCCAGATATTTTTGATGCATTTCCACCGGGATGGTGCCATCCAGCATAGCCTCCAGATAACCCTTGATAGAGGTCAGGGGGGAACGGAAATCATGGGAAACATTGGCAACAAATTTTTTCTGATCATCTTCAGCCCGGGCGATTTCACTGGCCATATAGGACAGGGAGGCGGCCAGATAACCCATTTCGTCCTCACTGTCGATCTGAAACTCATAATGCATATTGCCGCTGGCATATTGCTCCGTGGCAACTGTAATTTTTCGTAAAGGAAGATAAACCATTTCCGTAAAAAAGATTAAGATAATCAATGATAATAAGAATAAGATTACTAGCATCAGGTAAGAAATATTGAGCAGGCTGTTAACCGAAGCGGAAAGATTGCTCATGGGGTAATGAAGAACAACATATCCGTTTACTTTAAAATTAGAAGTGATGGGGGCAAATACACTAAGCTGTTCTTCAGTAAAGGTATCAAAGAAATAGCCTATGGTATAATAAGAACCGGCAGTGATGGTAGGATCAAAGTTCTCCACCGCAACTTCATTTTCCAGATCAAGGGGTGACCGGGAATCCAGGACCATTCGTCCGGAAGGATTGATGATCCAGATTGAAGCATATAAAAAGGTATCCAGGGCATCAATCTGCTTCTTTACCGTATCCAGGGAGGTTTCGTTATTATAAAGATCGGCAGCGTAGGTATTGGCGATTAAGGTTGCTTCTTTATAAAGTGCATCTGCTTTTTCCCGCCTTAAATGTTCCATGGTCATGCTGGATACGAAGGTAGCCACGATAATAAAGCCAAAAAAACCAAAGATGAAGTAAGCTAAAATGAACTTCAAATACAGGGTCTTTCTCATACTTTTGCCTCGAACTTATAGCCGATTCCCCAGATAGTGGCAATTTTCCACGCACTGTGATCGTTTATTTTCTCCCGCAGTCGCTTAATATGTACATCCACGGTGCGGGTATCACCAATATATTCATATCCCCAGATTTGATCTAACAATTGTTCTCTGGTAAAAACGTGATTGGGCGAGGAAGCCAAGAAATAAAGCAGCTCTAATTCCTTGGGCGGCATTTCCACAGGCTTGCCCATGTAAAGCACGGAGTAGTTGGTCTGGTTAATAACCAGGTCAGGGTACTCGACACTTTTTACATCAGAGGCAGCAGGTGTGACGGTAACCGGTTTGTAACGCCTTAGGACAGCTTTGACTCTGGCCACCAATTCTTTGGCATCAAAGGGTTTTTCGATATAATCGTCGGCACCTAATTCCAGTCCCAGCACTTTATCAAACACTTCCCCTTTAGCGGACAGCATAATAATAGGAGTCTGGGATTTGGCCCGAACTTCCCGGCATACCTGATAGCCGTCGATACCGGGCAGCATCAGATCCAGTAAAATCAGATTAGGGGAAAAAGAATCATTGGCTGATAATGCGGCCTCTCCGTCATTTACAATTAAAGTTTCAAAACATTCTTTGGTTAAATATAAGGATATCAAATCGGCAATATTTTCATCGTCATCTACAATCAGTATTTTTTGTTTACTTACCATGGTAATCTCCTTCTAATTCTCTTTAAATGTGACAATTGTGACACCCGCGTCGCCTTCTCCGTATTCACCCAAACGATAAGACTTTACATATTTAGTCCGTTTTAAATGGCCTTGTACGGCGTTCCGCAGGGCTCCGGTCCCCTTGCCGTGAACCACCCGGACACTGGGCAGGTGGGCAAGATAGGCATCGTCCAGATATTTATCCAGTTCGGAAAGGGCTTCGTCAACGGTCTTTCCCAGCAGATTGATCTCGGCGGAGATCGTGAAGGCCTTGGACATCTTCAGCTTCCCGGTTTGGGTACCGGAGAAACCGCCTTTACCGGATTTGGCAGCGGGAGTTTCCTCCTCCAATAAAATCAAATCACTGATATTCACCTGTGAGCGCATGATACCGCATTGCACAAACAGGTTTCCCTTGTGATCGGGAAGGGAGTTTACGGTGCCCTGCAATCCCATGGAAAGGATTTTGACACTATCACCTAATTTGATCTCGTCGGGCTTTAATTTCTTAGTTACCGTTCCTTTGTTTTTTAAAGCCAGTTTTTCATTTTTATCGGTAATCTTATTCCGCAGCTTATCTCTTGTTTGCTCCAGTTCCTTCATGGAAGCGCCGGGACCGGCCTTTTGATAGGAACGAATGGTATCGTCGGCAAAATCCTTGGCTTCCTGCAAGATTTCCCGGGCCTGCTCCTGTGCTTCTCTAAGAATACGGTCTCTGGCATTGTCGATTTTCTCGTTTTTATTTTGCAATTTTTCTTTCAGGGCTTTGATTTCCGCCTTGTAAGCGGCGATTTCCAGCTGTTCCTGTTCGATGGTGATCCGGCTGGTCTCCAAGTCTGTGAGAACATCTTCAAAGCTGACATCGGCAGTACTGATCTGCTCTCTGGCGGTATCAATAATATAATCCGGCAGTCCCAGCTTGGAAGAAATAGCAAAAGCGTTACTTTTGCCGGGAATACCGATTAACAACCGGTAGGTAGGCTGCAGGGTTTCCACATTAAACTCACAACAGGCATTTTGCACCCGATCGGTGGAGAGGGCATAAACCTTTAACTCACTGTAATGGGTGGTAGCCATGGTACGAATCCCCTGCCGGTGCAGGTGATCCAGGATGGCAATAGCCAAAGCGGCACCTTCCGTGGGATCGGTACCGGCACCCAGCTCATCGAAGAGGCACAAAGAATTGGCATCAGCATGGGCCAGGATGTGGACAATGGAGGTCATATGGGAAGAAAAGGTACTAAGGCTCTGCTCAATACTTTGCTCATCACCGATGTCGGCATAAACTTCGTGGAAAACGGACAGTTCCGAACGGTCCAAAGCGGGGATATGTAAGCCGGCCTGCCCCATCAGGGTAAATAATCCCACGGTTTTCAAAGAGACGGTCTTACCGCCGGTATTGGGTCCGGTAATCACTAACAGGTCAAAATCCCGGCCCAGATGAATATCAATGGGGACTACTTTTTGGGCAGCCAATAAGGGATGACGGCCTTTACGGATGTTGATGATATGGTTTTCATTAAAAATCGGCAGGGTGGCATTTTGCTCCATGGCTAAAGAGGCCTTGGCAAAAATGAAATCCAGTAAAGTCATGGTTTTCTGGTTGGCTGAGATTAGTTCGGTATAGTCACCAACCTGAGCGCTTAAGGAAGCCAGGATGATTTCGATTTCTTCCTGTTCTTTGATGGCTAATTCTTTTAACTGGTTGTTCAGGTTTACAATAGCCGCCGGTTCGATAAAAAAGGTAGAGCCGGAAGAGGACTGATCATGAACCATGCCTGGAACCTGACCTTTATATTCACTTTTGACGGGAATACAGTAACGGTTATCCCGCATGGTAATGACGGCATCCTGCAGATAGGTCCGGTAGGAACCGCTGACCATGGAGGACAGCTGGGAGTGAATCTTGTCACTGGTCTGTACCATACTGCGGCGAACGTGCTTTAATGCGCTGCTGGCATCATCGGCAATCTCATCTTCACTTAAGATGCAGCGGCGGATTTCGTTGGAAACCGGTGTCAGTGGTTCCAGAGAATCAAAATACCCGGTCAGACTGTCCCCGGCTTCATCATCCCGTTCGGCCCGGCCATAGGATTTGATGCGATTGACATTTTCTAACAGGGAAGCAATTTTTAAAAGCTCCGGAATGGAAAGGGTACTGCCGATATCCAGTGATTTCAGTGCCCATGCCACATCCTTGTTGCCCCCGAAGGAAGTAGAGCCCTTGCGGAACAGCCGGGACAGTGCATCGCCGGTTTCCTGCTGGGAAAGGGATATCTGTGTTAAATCCGTCATGGGAACAAGAGCCTGGCATAATGCTTTGCCTGGCTCGGAAGATGCTCTTTCAGTCAGCTTATCTATAATTTTGGTGTACTCTAAGGTACGTAATACTTTTTCATTCATTTTGTTTTTCCTTAGGTGCTACATATTTTTGATTTTTACTGTTTGGTTTGTCTGGGATAGTCATAACTAATTTTCCTGTTTCTAACAATGGATATATATATTTTAATATACTTTTTACGGATTTATATCCTAAAAACTCAGAAATTTCCTTTTTACTTCGTGGGAGTGCACAATACTTAATTATTTTATTTTGGGTATCAACTTGGGTATTTTTAGATTTTCTATAAAAAACAACCGCAAATCCATAGGGCTGTTTATCAAAATCAACTCGGATTCCTGCTTTGTTGCAAGCACTGGTAATACGTTTCAAACCAGTAGCAAAGCTTTCCATATCCTTTGAATAATAGAGGGTTCTTGTAATTAATGGATTTCTGCGAACCGGCCGAGATTTACCGGCAATAAAAATATCCGGGGTTACACCTTCAGGAAAAGTGCCCGGACTATATATTTCTATACGGTCCTTAAATATAGCTATTTCATTACTTTGCCCTGACTCAAACACCTTATGGCCAAAAGAATTAATAATCGCTTCTCGTATGGCTTCAAGTGGAATCTCGGGAATTTCTTTTCGTGATAGTCCGTCCCCTATCTCGACTCTCCAATCCATTGCATCTATGATATATTGCTCTGCTTTTTTTATCAAATTCAATACGTCCTGCTTCCTTCAAATCTTACATGAATAGCCTTCCGGTCACCAAATTCTATAATTTTTATCTCAGGATAAATTGTTGGCGCAATATGATTTCCAATGGCTTGGCTTACTTTTCGTAATGATTCGTCAGTAATTATTTGTCCAATGACTGTGCCATCATTCTTGACGCCAAAATAAAGTTCACCTTTTTGGTGCTTGTTTAATATTGAAACTATTGATAAAATAGCTTCTTTTAATTCACCTATGCTCTTTTTATATTCTATCTCTTCAGTTTCCGGACCAATATTTACTAAAGTCAAGTCATCATCGCCTTTCAATTCTATTAAAAATATTGTACCTAATTTCTTCAAACTTATCAATCGGATTTTCTTTTTATAGAGTATTTATAAAGTATTTGCCATCATAGGTGTGGCAGGCCCATCCCCCGCGAGGAGTGGAATGAGTTACAAGACGAGTAAACGTAGCCCGGCATATCACACAGCGAGAGACCATCTGCTACGACAATATATTTCTGTTCCAATCCTGTTTTGTTGGACATTTCAATGAGCCTTATACAAAATTCGTGTTCGCGCAAGCTGGCTCCACGAATTTATAGTCTCATTTCCATAACAAAAAGGGATTTCCACAGAATATATTGTCGTAGCAGATGGTCTCTCGCTGTGTGATATGCCGGGCTGCGTTTACTCGTCTTGTAACGGCTTTCAACCTTCCGGGCCCCCGCCTACATCTTCTCCGGTTCCGGATACTCTACCCCAAAGGTTTCCACCGTAACGGTTTTCATCACCTGCGGTTCCAGAGGCTTATCATTATAGTCGGTATTGACCTCAGCAATTTTATTAACCACATCCATACCTTCGATAATTTTACCGAAAGCCGCATAAGAACCATCCAGATGAGGCGAATTCTTGTGCATAATAAAGAATTGTGATCCGGCAGAATTGGGCTGAGCACTTCTGGCCATAGAAAGAACGCCTTCTGAGTGTTTCAAGTTATTTTCGAAGCCATTAGCGGCAAATTCACCGGTAATGCTGTAGCCGGGACCGCCCATACCAACGCCCTCCGGATCTCCGCCCTGAATCATAAAGCCTCTGATTACGCGGTGAAAGATGATACCGTCATAAAACTGCTTGTTGATCAGACTGATAAAGTTCTGGACAGAAACGGGAGCAATTTCGGGATACAATTCTGCTTTCATCACGTCTCCGTTTTCCATAGTAAAGGTAACAATAGGATTTTGTGCCATTTTTAACTTCCCTTCTTTTTGGTTTTTTAGTATAGTAATACATAATATATCTATTCTATAAGAAACAGGAAGACTTTTCAATGCTTAATCATATCATATTTGTTTTAACCGGATCCGGATCATCCTATATGCAGACCATAACAGAGGATATTCTTTGTATAAAAGAGCGGCTGCAAGACATGGATGTGACGGTAAGCTATACCTTTAACGAGATTGAAAAAACGGAAAAAAGTGATACTTTATATATTGCGGACAATAGCGAAATCTTGAAAAAGCTATTATCCGGGGGCTGTTACGCCATTGCCTTGCGCCACGAGTACAATTGTCAGGAGGATTTAAGCAGGGCCCTTTATGCCATCGAGGATATCAGGGAAATGGAATATGATTCTTTCCTGAAGGCGTATGAGCGGCTGGCTGGACTGCCCTGGCACATTGTGGATACGGACCGCCTGACGATTCGGGAAACCACAGTTGCGGATGTGGACGAATTTTACCGTATTTATCAGGAACCATCCATTACCGACTACACGGAAAACCTTTATCAGGATGTGGAAGAAGAAAGAGCATATGTCCGGGATTACATTGAAAAAGTATACGGATTTTATGGATATGGAATATGGACAGTATTATTGCGGGAGACCGGTGAGGTTATCGGCCGGGCCGGTATAAACTGGCGCGAGGGGTATCAGCATCCGGAACTGGGATTTGTAATCGCAAAAGAACATCAGCGGCAAGGTTATGCGGAAGAAGCATGCCTTGCTATCTTAGAGTTTGCCGGTAGAGAACTTTTATTTACGTTTATTTATGCGCTGGTGGAAACGGAAAATGTGGGATCTTTGGAATTATGTTATAAGCTGGGATTCGAATATCAGGAAACAGTATCTTTGAGGGAGAAAGAACACGCCCTTTTGATAAAAAAAGTATAAGGTGATGAGAAAAGAGGAGAGTATGAAGAAAGTAAAATGGATTTTAAACAGAATTTTTGTAGAAGGTATGTCCGGTATGACACTGGGGTTGTTTGCCACATTGATTGTGGGGACAATCATGTCACAGATCGGGTCACTGATCGGGGGAACCATTGGTAATTATATCATTCTGGTTTCATCAGTGGCCAAGTCCCTGACCTGTGCCGGTATCGGTGTGGGAGTTGCCCAGAAATTCAAACAGCCCCCGTTAGTAGC
>JAVBSL010000036.1:0-62232 GCA_031556725.1 Lachnospiraceae bacterium
AAATTGTTAAAATGCGGGATGCGTGCAGAGATATCAGAGAGTTGGCACTTGTCGATTTGCTGTTATCAACGGGTATGCGTGTGAGTGAAATAGTAACACTGAATATAAATAATGTGGATTTCCATAGTGAAACAGTGAACATCTATGGTGTAAAGAGCCAGAAATGGAGAAAAGGATATTTAACACCATCGGCACAGAAGCATCTACAAGAATACCTGGCAACTCGTACAGATCTGGAGGGGGCTTTATTCGTTAACAAGAAAAAACCACATAATAGAATTGCAAAAGGAAGCATTGAAGCGATGTTGGCAGGAATTGCAGACCGGGGTGGAATTAATAAAAAGGTTACTGTTCATGTAATGAGAAAGACGTTTGCCTCAATTATGTTCAGTCGTGGTGCGGATCTAAAAAGAGTTGCTGATCTGTTAGGCCATGCGGATACACGAACAACAGAAAAGTTTTATCTCCAAACATACGATGAGGATACAAGAATTGTTCATTCGAAATGCGTAGCATAAAAATTCACAAAAATACATTTTTCTGATTTTAATTTTTGACATCTAGAGTGGGGGAATATGACATATGAAAACAGAAAAAGTAATAAAAACAATATTTCTATCGTGATTATTACCAAAAAGTTGACGAAAATAGGGATAATGTTAAATAATTACCATAATTTTCCAGTGACTAATTTTACAAAAGCTGATATCATTCCATCAACTTGAATTTGGCCAATAAATTAATTCATTCTAACATAATACGTGATAATATGACAATCTCCTGCAAAGATTTACCATTATTTGGTAGATTATACAGGAAGGAGCGAAGACGTATGATTAGAATTTTACTTTCAACTCGTCTGGGAGAACTTCGGTGGACGCAAGCGGACCTTGCACGGAAAACCGGGATTAGACCGACTACAATCAATGAACTGTACCATGAGATTGCTGAAAGGGTAAATCTTGAGCATCTTGATCTAATTTGCGATGCCCTGGATTGTGATCTGGGGGATTTGATTGCTAGAATTCCGGATACTGATACCAAAATATTACATACCAGAGCAGGGAAGAATAAGTCTACAAAATAGTATTGCAATACTGGAAAGGCGGGAGAGGATGACTCTTCCGTCTTTTACGATTATAAGCTTTACATGATGCTACTGTGATGTTAATATGATGCTTGCAGATTGAAACAGCATTAATAATTTGTGCTTTTAGCGTTGTGAATAACGCTAAACACGCTAGAATAAGCTGTAAAAGCGCCTAAGCGCAGTTGAATTCGAGTGAAAAATGGTTAAATATGTATTTGTTTTTAAATGCTTTGATATAATATTTGGATATGTGCTATACTATTAGTAGCTGGATGGGAGGTAATAGTATGTTTGCACCAAAAAAAGTAGTTTTTACACCAGAAGAAATTGCAAGAATGGAAATTCGCAACTTTGTTAATGAAGGGTTAAAGGATGTTCAGGAAAATAACCTGTTTGATTTTGATGAAGTTTTTGATGAATTAGAAGGACGGTATGAAAATGCCTGAACATAAAATTGTCCTTACAAGGCGGGCGCAAGACGATATTGTTGATATAGGAGATTATATTACATATACGCTGCTTGAGCCAGAAACAGCACAAAATTTTGTGAGAGGATTGCGTAAGGCAATTGCAAAACTAAAAAATATTCCAAATGGCTATGTATTAGTTGATGATGTGGTTTTAGCCAGTCAGGGTATACATTGTATGCCTTATAAAAATTATTATATATTTTATGAAGTTGTAGATGCAATGAATACTGTTATTGTTTTAAGGATTGGATATAATCGCCGGAATTGGAAAGAAATCTTAGTAGACTGATTATGACGTTATTACTGGTGCAAGCACCAGATAAACGATAAATGTGAAGATGCTCTGATACCCGTATGATACCTATTTGATTTTAAACATAAAATATAAGATATATTTTAATAATATAAATAGCATATAAGCTATAAAACAGTCAATACATTAACAAATACGTTAATATATTAGGGAATTCGAATAGCAGATGAAATCGGAGGAAGCCAGTAAAATCAAGACTTTCAATACATGAGAAATATTTCTGGTTCTAAAAAAATAATAATGCGAAATATAAAGGGCTCTTGGAATGAGATTTCCAAGAGCCCTTTGACGCATGAAAAGTACTGTGCAAAGTGCTGACTTTAAGTCAGTTGGTAATTTTACTTTGCCAATAATGTGGGCGTTGATGCGAATTGCTACCAAGAGCATTGAATTAATTTAATCTCGGTCTGGTTTAATGACTTGTTGCGATTTGTGATAAAAATTATGCGGGAAATCGAAAGGTTTTGATGGTAAAATTTTATTGGTAGTAGTATAATTAAGACTAAATATTGTTATGTATTTTGATGAAAGTCTCAGAGGTGGAATAATGGAAATCAGCTATAAAAAATTATTTGTTTTGATTGTTGAGAAGGATATGACAAATGCAGATGTGCGAAAAGCAGCGAAGCTTAGTACAAGTACATTTGATAAACTAAAGAAAAATAAGTTGGTTGCTTTAGATGTTTTGATTAGAATATGTGCAGTATTACAGTGCCAAGTTGGAGACTTGATGGAGATTATTATGTATCCAGAACTGGATGAGTCCTGATAATAGGACAACTGAATATGGTAAAATTAGAATGGATTATTTGTTCCAAGATTGTATATGGAAATAAAGGAGATAACAAATGGCAGATAAAAATAATACAAATATTGGATGCAGCATGTGAACTATGGGGACATATTCCAGCTGAAGAATACCGTAAAGTAATTGTGGGTCTTATTTTCCTCCGCTACATATCAAGTGCTTTTAAAAAGAAATATCAGGCACTGGTAGATGAAGGTGATGGATTTGAGGATGATAGAGATGCGTATGTAGAGGACAATATATTCTTTGTTCCAGTAGAAGCAAGGTGGAGTTGATGGTAGACTTCAACAGGTACATTAAAGCATTATCATGAAATAGCATTACATATTGATGATTTCCTGGGTCAAATAGCGGATATGAATAACCCATTGATAAAAGATGTACCAGAGAAGATAAAAGAAATTTTGCGGTTCAACGGACAAAATTACAATAATGAATCATTAAATTCTAAAGAGGATATATTTAAAAAGATTGGCATTGAAAAGAATTATACAAATTCAAAACCTACAGATTTGGATGTGAATCAGTTTATAGATGATAGCTACAAGAATATAATTTTTTTGCTTAGTAGACTGTGTAAACAATATGAAAACGAGAATTCTGATATAATCATCAATTGCGAAGCATTAGACTCACGAAACAATCTGCTTCAATTCTATCGTAGCGGAAATCTTGTAAGAGGATTGAGAATTTATAGAGAAAATATGTTTGGTGGGACTGAAAGCATATTTATTTCAGAAAATAGTATGTCTTATGGAGGTGGTCATTCATGGAAGGGTCAATACGATTGTAAAGTAAGCAACGGGGAATTGAAATTGTTTGCATTAATGTCATTAGGTAGAAGTAATGAACCAATGGAGGCAGAGGATGTTGTAAAAGATATATGGTTAGATTACATCCAGATATATTTGAACTGATAATTGAAAGGTTGTCTTTGAGCAGGATTGGCTAAGGATAGAGTTGGAGACTAAAATTTTGATATACTAAATGAGTTAGATAAAGCAGATTACATACGACAAGTAAAGAATCCTTCAAGGAGCAAGTCTGTATATATTACAGAGGAAGGAATTAAGAAAGCACAAGAGTTGCTTTCGGAATATGGTATTGGCGGTTTAGAAAAATAAATGTGGGAGGTGATCACATGCCGGAACATCAAACAGTAGAGTGGAAGGAAACATGGCAAGACGAATACTTAAAATGGATTTGTGGCTATGCCAATGCATATGGTGGTACTTTATACATTGGTAAAGACGATAATGGAACCGTTGTCGGGATAAGTAATTCAAGACAACTCCTTGAAAAGCTACCAAATAAGATTACAGATATGATGGGAATTATTGTTGACGTTAATTTGAAGTTTGAAGGTGAGTTGGAATATCTAGAAATTATTGTGGACAAGTATCCTTCACTGATTAGTTTTCGTGGAAAATATTATTATAGGTCAGGAAGTACCATGAGAGAGATTACTGGCAAAGAACTTGACAAAGCGATGTTGAAATCTCAAGGGAAAACATGGGATGGTGTTCCTTTGCCAAGAATTAAGATAGAGGATTTGAAACAGGATGCAATTAAGCTGTTTAAGAAAAAGGCTGTAGAACGAGGCAGATTGACGGAAGAAGCAGTAAGGGTCAGTGACATCATACTAATGGAAGATTTGCACTTGGTTGATGAAGATGAACATTTGCTTCGTGCCGCAGTGTTGGCATTTTATGAAGATCCAGAGAAATGGGTGACAGGAGCATATATTAAGATTGGATATTTTGGTAAATCAGATTCGGATTTATTATATCAAGATGAAGTACATGGTCCATTAATTGAGCAAGTAGATAAGGCAGTGGACTTGATATATACAAAATATTTGAAAGCGTTGATTGATTATAAAGGGATTCAGAGGGTGGAACAGTATATGTTTCACGGGGATGCATTTCGCGAGATATTATTAAATGCAATTGTTCATAAGGATTATAGCGGATGTAATCCTATTCAGATTAGTGTTTATGAAGATAAAATGTATATTTGGAATGATGGTGTGATGCCTACGAATTTAACCTCTACCGAAAAGCTGTTTCAAAAACATTCTTCAAAACCATATAATCCCAAGCTGGCAGATATCTTTTTCAAAAGTGGTATGATTGAAGCGTGGGGACGTGGATTTGATAAAATCAAAGATGCTTGTCAAAAGTATGATGGTCCTTTGCCTGAATATGATATAAGTGAAGATGGAATCATGGTTCTTTGCAAGGCATGTGAGAGATACTTGAAAATTTTACGGGGCGATATTAAGCCTGTTCAAAGTGAACAAGATGCTGAACAGGATATAATGAAAGCTATTGTCATTTTTTGCACTGATCCAAAGTCATCACAGGAAATAATTGAGCATTTTAGAATACCGAATCGTTCATACTTTAAAAGACATTATCTTGATAAGTTAGTAAAAACAAATAAACTTAAGATGACCATTCCTGAAAAACCTTCAAGTAAAAATCAAAAATATTATTCTTAAAAAGTTATCCTGTTCACTTGAACAGGAAATGAACAGGATAACTTTAGGCAATTGACGATGAAAAAATAATTGCAAATATTCAATTTCTGAGTCATACTTAATATGTTGGTGAAAGCCATCAGAATATTATTCTGTGAATTGAATCATGGGTGAAATGCTATATGTAAGCCATTAAAACTTGTATCAATGATGAAAAATGTTGGTACTACATTGGCACTAAAAGGATTGAAGAAAAGCCGTTTCCATCTTCACGCTTCCGTAATCTTCATAATCACCATAGTTATGTCGTCAGCCTGCTCCGCGCCGTCTGCGAACAGATCGATCTCCGCTTTGATATGGGGAATGAATTCGTTCATAGCAACCGCTTTATGCCGATTCACCACCTGCAATAGATGAGCTTCGGTAAACAGTTCATCCTCTTTATTCACAGCTTCTGTTACACCGTCTGTATATAGATAAAGCATATCTCCCTGTTTCAGGGTAATCTCATCCTGCCTGTAGGATATTCCCCCCATGCCGGCCAGCACAAAGCCCGGCTTAACGGGAAGCCACTCATAATCGCAATCCCTGCGCTTAATCAATGGCGGGTTATGACCGGCATTGGCATAAGTGAATCGTCCGCTGGCAATATCTAATATTCCGATAAAAGCCGTAACGAACATACCTGCGTCATTACTTTCGCAGAGCATATTGTTGACCGTTTCAAATACCTCGCTGGGTGATTTGCCGGATTGAGCATTGTTCTTGATCAGGGTCTTGGCAATTACCATAAATAATGCGGCAGGAATACCCTTGCCCGAAACATCGGCCATGACTATCGCCAGTTGGGTATCGTCAATCAGGAAAAAGTCGTAGAAATCGCCGCCCACTTCTTTCGCCGGAAGCATATATCCATAAATATCAAATTCAGAGCGGTCAGGGAACGCTGGGAAGATACAGGGCAGCATACTGGACTGTATTTGAGTGGCGACATTTAGCTCCGCACCAATACGTTCCTTCTCAGCAGTAATGCTGGCAAGGTTTTTTATGTAAGTTTGGATATCTCCGGCCATCTTGTTAAAAGCATTGGCAAGCTCCTCAATTTCATCACCGGTGTTCATCTCAATTCGATGCCCCAAATCACCGGCAGCAACCATCGCTACCGACTCCCGGAAGGATATTATTGGAGTGGCAATGTTTTTGGCCAGTTTCTTTGCACGCAAAGCAGTCAGGGCAATCAGAAGCAGTGCAGCAGCAGCCAGGAAAATAAAAATGATCACAATACCCGTCATAAGCTTTTCGGCGGCCTGTGTTTTCAATCCGACGATTTCCTGCTCACCGGCCAATGCCCTTTCGATTGCTTCCTCCTTTGGCACAAGTTCGGCGATGCTCCAGGGGACGACATCAAAGGGGGCGTAGGCAATCAGCCACTGCTTTCCGTCAATAGTCAGTTCTTGTATTGAAGAATGACCTGCTATCATTTCTTTGCCGACGCTGGAAAATTCGGAGCCCAAATCGGTAAGGATGTTGTCGCGGATAATCGTTCCGTCCTCACCCTTATGAATGTTCGGTGAAACGATCACATCCCCGTTTTCATTGACAATAAAGGCATAGCCTGATTTTCCCAGGGTATCATTGCTGATGAAGTCATTGAACTCCCCCACCAGCAGGTCGATGCCAATAACACCGGCAAAAGTTCCATCTGCATCATAAAAAGGTGCCGCGCAGGTGATGCATAATCCCCGTCCGAAGATATCATCATAAACATCACTCCAGATGATATCTCCTTTTTCTTTGGCGCTGATATACCAGCTTCGTTCGGTAGGCTCAATGCTGATACGGGTGGATTCATAATCAGCAAAAATGGCAAAGTGGTTTTCATACCCAACATAAGCAGCTACAATATTTGAAGTATTTTCCACCATGCTGATCAGATGCCGTTGAATGATTCCCACCTGGGCGGCCTCTTCCAGCATCCATTCGGGGGGATTGTCCTCCACTGTGACCAGTTGAGCGGCAGCTTTGCCCTTATTTCGAGAATCGGCCGGTAAGACTTCAACAGGAGCATAATCGTCGGGATGCTGTAATATGTCCGCAGCAAACGCGGCCGCCATCCCCACCTCGTCCTGGGCAGCAGAAAGTTTTTCCTCACTTAGCAGAGCTTTGCTGTGTGCCAATGAGGATAACTGCTCAAAGGCTTGTTCGGTCAGTGCTTCTTTGCTTCCGGCCGCCGCAGTTTTCCCCAAAGTATCATTAATAGCCAGGATGTTGCGTGACAGGATCCATAACCCTACGGCCAGTACAAGACATAAAACAGCTATCATGGAGATTGATAACGTCAGCATTTGCTTCGAGATTTTCTGCTGAATTGAAGTCTTTTTATTCATAGATCCTCCTCTTGGTGTCAAACGAACAGATATTTTAATTATACCATATCAATAAAATTAAATGAACAAATAAGTCGCTCATGACTTATAATAGATGAAGCTTCGAAAAACAAAAGATGGGAAGTGAAACAATTGAATTTTCAAGATATTGACCTTTTAGTGGATACATATGGATTGTCTCTATATAAATTTTGCAGTAAAATAGCCGGAAACAGGACGGATGCGGAGGACTTATATCAGGAGACCTTTGTAAAAGTAATGGAAGAATTTCATAAGATTCATATGGAAGGTAATCCCCAAAGCTATCTGTTTTCTATGGCTATTTATATTTGGAAAAGCGGACGAAGAAAATATGCCAGAAGACAAAGTATAGCACCGATCATTTCGGGTGAAGAGCTATTGGAGCAAAGGGATGAGTATGATTTGGAGGATGAAGTCATTTCCCAGCAATTAAGTAATTATATTAATGATGAAATTAACAAGATGGATAAACGGTTTCGGCTGCCGATGTATCTGTTTTATACCGCAGAATTATCCGTGGAGGAAATTGCCGGCATACTAAAAATTCCTTCCGGTACGGTAAGAAGCAGGATGTATAAAGCTCGAAAACTATTAAAGGAGAGACTGGAGGCGGCTGGTTATGAATGAAAAACGAGTAGATGAGTTATGTAAAATGGTTCTACGCACCACAGAATCTCCATCAGAAAAATTGAACAGGGCAACAAAAGCCTTGATGAAGGAGAAGATTGCTATGAGAAAGAGCGGAAAAAATAAATTTAGAATTGCGGCAGCAGTAATGGTGGCGGCGTTAGTTTTGCCAGTGGGAGTAAGCGCAGCGGTAAGATATTTAACACCCAAGGAGGTTGCGGAGGAATTAAATTACCAGTTTCTGGCAGAGGCTTTTGCAGGAAAAGATTCTAATTTATGTAGTCTGACCATTTCCTCCGGCGGTTATAATATTACCTTTATGGGAATTACTTTTGGAAAGAATTTAATTGAATATTCAGAAGCAGCTGAAGTGGATAAAACCTACGCTGTAGTAGCTATTGAAAGACAAAACGGAGAAAGTATGGAGGATGCTGAAGATTTCTTTGTTTCACCTTTAATCGGAGGCTGTCAGCCATGGCAGGTAAATATTTTTACTTTGAACGATAGTGGCAGTGGTGCAGCCTATTTTACGAAAGATGGAGTGCAATACAGGTTAATTGAATGTGATTCTATAGAGATGTTTGCCGATAGAGATCTATATATCGGTGTCAGCACTAATAATGGTCCTTTCTGTAATAATGAGTCATTCTGTTACAATGAAGAAACAGGAAAAATTACTTCAAATACGAAAAACGGTGCCGTCAGCGCAGTGTTTACGCTGGCACTTGATAAGTCAAAGGCAGATCCGGAAAAAGCGGCTCAAATCCTAAATTCTCTCAAGATGCAGCCGGAAGAGGAAACGGGGGAAGAGGCGGAAATAGATAATCAAACCGATACTGTCGATGGCGAAATGATTGTTTTCGCTCCTCAGGGAGCAACATTACTGGAGACTCATGTTTTTACCGACGGCGAAGCATACCGTGTATGGATGGAAACAATGCTAAAAAAGGATGAAGCAGCAGGAATACCGGCTAATGCTATAGCATTGGACCGCAAAGAACATGAAGCCCGTATAGCTGATATTGAAAACGGCACAACCGTTACTGTACGGGAATATGATGACGGTTCTGTTGCTTATTCAACCAGTTATCCTGATAGGAAATAATTTATAGATGAACTAATTTTGTTTTAACCGCTATGATTTAATGATAGAATATATTATATAAAATGAAGAATGCGAGATAAACATGCGTCTAGATAAGTACCTTTCCCTGGCTCAAGTCGGAACACGAAAAAAGGTGAGACAATACATTTACCAAGGTGATGTCCAGGTGAATAACCAAGTTATCCAAATCCCGGCACAGGAAATCAATGAGCAGACAGACCACATCAGTTACCGGGGAAAGGAAATCACCGATGCCAGAAAGGTCTGCTACATGTTTTACAAACCCCAGGGTTGTGTTACCGCTAAAACAGATGCAGCCCACAAAACAATCTTTGATTATTTCGAGGATGTGGATACTACCGGATTATTTGCGGTAGGCCGCCTGGACCTTGATACAGAAGGGCTCATTCTGATTACAAATGACGGGGAACTGAATCACCGGTTGATGGATCCCGGACATCATGTGGAAAAGACATATTATTTCTGGGTATTTGGTGCGATTGATGAAAAAGGTATGGAAGCTATTAGGCGAGGCGTAGATATCGGAGAAAATGAGATAACTATGCCGGGAAAGATTGAAATTGTGGAAACGGGCTTATATACAGACTTAAAGGATAAAATGGCAGAAGACGGCAGTAGCGTGGTAAAACATAATCTTTGGAAGCAAGAGGTGACATCAGGGTATCTGACTATTTCGGAAGGGAAGAAACACCAAGTAAAGAGAATGATGCGAAGCATAGGATGCTATGTTGTGTACCTTAAGAGAGTATCTATTGGAAATTTGGAATTAGATGAAGGGCTTAAGAAAGGGGAGTATCGAGAAATGCTTCCCGATCTTTAGTCCAAGACAGAAGGATATAGTTAAAGATTAATCGGACAATTGTAAACACAAAATGACAGGATTAATTTCCTTCCAAGCGATAAACTGTACCCAAGAGGTGAGAAAAATGGAATGGACAGAAAGCTTAAAACGGGCAATCAACTATATGGAAGAGCATCTGTTAAATGATATCGGCGCCGAAGAAGTGGCAGATGCGGTTTATATGTCGCCCTTTTATTTTCAAAAAGGTTTTAAGATCATGACCGGATATTCGGTAGGCGAATACATTCGCTGCCGCCGGCTCTACATGGCAGCATTAGATGTGATCGCTGACCGGGAAAAAGTAATCGATCTGGCATATAAATACGGTTATGATACTCCGGAAAGCTTTACCAAAGCTTTTAGCCGATTCCACGGCATGTCCCCCATGCAGATGAAGGGAGACTCCCACAAAATAAAAACTTTTCTGCCTCTTACAATCAGCGTATCAACTAAAGGAGGAAACGAAATGGATTATGTAGTTGAAAAAATGGAAGCAATAAAGGTAGTTGGATATGAAAAGAACTTCACCTTTGAAGCAGCATATCAGGAAATCCCCAGATTTTGGGATGAAGTTATGAGCAACGCAAAGAACGAAGGTGTCGGCGAATTTGGAATCTGCATTGAGAATATTTCCGGCGGAAAAGAGTTTCATTACATGGTAGCCGGAAGATATCAGGGCGGCAGTGTACCGGAAGGAATGAAAATCTATGAAGTCCCGGCAATGGAATGGGCGAAGTTTAAATGCGTTGGCCCCATGCCCGGTGCGTTACAGGCGGTAAACAGCAAGATCTTTAAAGAGTGGCTGCCGGGTAATCCTGATTATGAAATTGCTATGGGAATGAATATTGAATGGTATTCCTGCGGTGATACCAGTGCTGCTGACTACGAAAGTGCAATTTGGATTCCCGTAAAGAAGAAATAATAAAAACAAAGCAATAAGCAAAAGCTTGGTATGGAGAGTGGTGCGATGCATAATCACCACTCTTTTTTACTTGACAATAAATCGAACTCATAGTACGATAAATAAAACATGAGTACAAAAGAAGCGCATGGAAGAGGAAATAAAATGGGAAATAACAAGAAGGAAGCATTAATGCAATTTAACAAGGAGCTTATTATAAGAGCTGCCAGGCAGTTATTTGAGGAAAAAGGGATAGAAGCAACCCGGGTAGATGACATTGCCAGAGAGGCTGATTACAGCAAATCTACCCTATATGTGTATTTTCAGAGTAAAGAAGACATTTTAAACCATATCTTATATGAGCAGATTGTAATGCTGAAGGAACTGATTCAGGATTGTGGTCAAAGAGAAACCGACACGGAAAAATGCTTTTATGTCATTTGTGAAGAATTGGTTAAATACCGAGATAAGTACCCGGTATATTTTGAACTGATGCTGGGGGAAATCAGGGTTACGCCACAAGATCTGAAAGAAGAAAATGTGCTTGCCGGTATTTACCGGGTGGGAGAAGAGCTAAATGAAGTGATCAAAACGATTCTTGAAAAAGGAATAGAAGAGGGCTATATTCGAAAAGACATTGAAATAATCCCCACAGTACTTTTTTTATGGTCCGAGATCAGTCAGACCATTAGTCTGGCTAATAAGAAACAGGAATATTTGGAAATGCGTCTGCGGATGAAGAAAGAAGAGTATATGAAATATGGGTTTGACATGATTCTGCGGTCGGTAAGGAGGTAGGATGGTTACAGGAATTATTTGTGTGATTTGTGCGGCCATATTGCTGCTGAAATATGTATCAAGAAAACTACAGTGGAAAAAGGCAGACAGAATATTAGGAAAGATACACCGGCCGGCTGGCTATGCAATGATCTTTTTGATCGCTATTCACATGATAACAACACTCCAGGTATGGAATACCAGAAACCTGATGGTGGTAGTTTCCGGAATAATTACCGGAGTATTATTCCTACTGATGGCAGCAGCCCGTTTGCTTCGTAAAACAGTAGAAAAATCAGCGGTAAAGCTCCACAAAATGGGAGCGATACTGATAATACTGGTGTTACTTTTACATATAGGAAGCTATTATATGGATTTTTTCGCCTATCAAAAAGCAATAAAGGGTACTGCACTATCAGGAATGGATGCGTCGGAAGTGCCCGATGGTGTTTATACCGGGGAATACGATGTGGGTTACATATATGCTAAGGTAAGCGTGGCTGTAAAAGCGGGAAGGATTGACAATATTGCGATACTGGAACATAATAATGAAAGAGGCAGCAGTGCCGAGCGGGTTACGGATCAAATTGTGGACAGTCAGACCACCCATGTGGACACTGTCAGCGGTGCCACCAATTCCAGCAAAGTAATTATGAAAGCAGTTGAAAAAGCTTTGGAGGAAGGTCGAAAAAAATAGGAGGATTTTTATGCGAAAACGTAACGTTATTTCTGCATAGCACTGGCTATTGCAGATTTATAATAAGAATTTGTTATAGCCATTGCTATTCCTAATGAAAGCTTTAATTTTAGGAGGGCAGAAATGGGCTATAAGAGAGCGGAAGCGATACTTCCGATTGAAATAATTGAAATGATCCAACAATATATTGACGGGGAGAGCATCTATATTCCCAGAAAAGAAGGAAACCGTCAGGAGTGGGGGAAAGCAACCCACACGCGAACAGAGCTGCAGGAACGGAATAGATCCATTCTTATCGACTACAGACAGGGAATGAAAATCTCCGGATTGGCAGATAAATACTATTTGTCTGAAAAGAGTATCCAGAGGATTATTCGCGAAATGAAGCAAATTGCATAATGAAGACTTTGCCACCTCAAATTTTTTTAGAAAAATGTTTGAGGTGGCTGTTTTTATAAGAAACCTGTTAGGATAAGATTATATAAGAATATTTATGGAAAGGAAAATATATTTATGGGAACCCCCGTTTGTTTTGCATAGCAAAGGCTATTGCAAATAAAAAATAGAATGTAATAGCCTTTGCAGATCCTCGCTAATTAAAAGGAGATGCAAAATGAGCTATTTGAAAACAACTACATATAAAATCCTGCCCCGCGGGTCGTACAAAATCATACGTAACTGTTCCGGCTGCGGGAGCAAAAGTACTTACCAAAACACTGAGCACTTTCGGGTCAACGCCAATGGCAGCCAAATCGATGTATGGCTGATTTACCAATGTGAAAAGTGCCGTCATACTTATAACCTGACAGTTTACGAAAGGGTAAAGCCCACTGCAATTCCAGTGGATGAATACCCACTATTTCTGGCTAATGACAGTGATTTGGCACTAAAATACGGAACGGACAGGAAATTGTTTTCGGCCAATAAAGCTGAAATTGATGGTAACGACATAGAATATGAGTTGATTCCGGAAGAAACCTCAGAGCAGCATTCAAAAATTATTATCAACAACCCTTATGAATTAAAACTCAGAACCTACAAAATATTGGTTGAGCTACTGGGAATCACCAGAAGTAAGGTGAGGCAACTGGAAAAGGATGGTATAATAGATTATGAGCAAAAATATCTGAGCAGGCAAATAGAAATCACAATCAATGATATTGATAATTACACCAACAATCAGGAGAATTAAAATGGAGATTGTAATTAGAGAAAACATGGAACAGCATATGCAGGAATTAAAACAATGGATTACAGAAACGGCAGAGGTCAGACCGGAAGAAATGAGCAGCTTCTTTTCTGCACGAATTGCCGGATATGAAGAGCATATGTCTACGTGGGCATTGGCCTATAAGCGATTTGCAGAGTTGCTGCCGCCGGAATGCGAAAATATCCTGGATTTGGGATGCGGAACCGGATTGGAACTGGACGAAATATATAAGCTTCATCCCCGGACAAAAGTTACGGGGGTGGATTTGTGTCAGGATATGCTGGATCACTTATGGAAGAAGCATGCGGATAAAGAAATAAAGCTTATTTGCACAGACTATTTTCAGTATGATATGACTGCAAACTGCTGGGATTCCATTATATCCTTTGAAAGCCTGCATCATTTTCTTCCTCATAAGAAAAAACAGATATATGAGAAAACCTGTCAAGCCTTAAAGGAAAATGCACTATTGATTATTGGGGACTACGTGGCCTGCTGTGAGGAAGAAGAACTGCTATTGCAAAATGTATACTTACAGAAAAGGGCAGAATACCAAATTCCGGAGGAACAGTTTATCCATCTGGATATCCCCTTAACCCTGGAGCATGAATTTGATTTATTGCATTCCGCAGGATTTTCCACAGTTTGGGCGGCAGGCAGTATTAACGGAGCTACTTTAATTTGTGCGCGAAAGTAAGCAAGTTTTTTCGCATATCTGCAATAAATTCTGCCGACGGTTCTTTGAATGCCATATGCTCATAAAGTGGCGAACCGGTAAAAGCGCACATATTATCAACCAGGGTAAGCATTTCTTTCGCTGCCTCAATTGTTCCATCGGTATCCTTTTCGGCGATGGCCAGATTAAGCATACAGGATACCTCGTGGTATTTACCCATTTCAAAAAGATTGGCCAGTTTGCTTTGTTTTTCCACAAGCATATAAGCCTTTTCCTTGTTATCATCCTGTAGTGCTAAAGTAGAAATGCTGTAAAAAATCAGGTTCATCATCTGGTATTCTGAAAATAATAATTCTTCATATGACTGATAGGCCTCATTTACACGATTTGTTTTGCTGTAGATGACGGCCTGTTTTCTTTTTTTCTCTGGGTTTTCCTGAGAAAAATATTGTAAATACCCTTCTGCTTCTGCAAACTGCTCTTTTCTTAAATGAAATGCAAACAAAGAATCAGCGGCACTTCTCCGAATATTCTCATCTTTGCTGGCCAATGCCCGGACATAACAATCATTGATATAATCTTCATATTTCTCGTCGGGAATTCCTTTGAACAGACGCTGCGCATCTAAGATCACGGCAAGCTGCCAGATTAACTGTTCGCAGTTGGGATACTCTTCAATTTTTTCTTTTGCCCATTTGAAAGCTTCCTGATAAGTTCTTTCTTTAAGCAAAGTATCGACTTCGCGAACGATAGTATTTATCCCTTCGGCTGTAAGTTCCTCCTGAAAAGACAACAGGGTATCAAGCGTAATATTAAGCAATCGGGCAATGGGCGTTAACAGCATAATATCCGGTTGTGAAACCCCATTTTCCCACTTGTTAACAGCCGGTGGGGTAACCCCCAGACGATTGGCCATTTCTTCCTGCGTCATGTTTTTCTTTTTTCTATATTCTCGTATTATTTCACCTATATGCATTATTATAATCTCCTGATTCTGACCCGCTAATATGCGGTTCCTGTTGTTAATCATAGCAGGAAAAGTAAGACTGAACAACTGAATATATATTAACTTTTTTGCAAATAAATTAACTATTGTTCAAGCAAATATGAAAATTAGGTTAATTAAATTAAAGAAAGTTATTAATTAAAATTAGTCCATAAAAATAACTAAAAAGTATTGTGTACAAAACAACCAAATAAATATAATAAAAATTGTTAAAATATACGAAATTAACAAATGCTATAATAAAACAGGTGAAAAATTTAAAATAAGTAGTATACTGTTAATATAAATTAACTTAAAAAATTAAGTATATTAATTTATTAATTAACTTAATAAAATATATTAAGCCGATTCGACTAAGGAGAGAGGGGGTCCACAGCAATATGAATAAGTTAAGAAAGCTAATGAACCTGGGTCTCATATCGGCAATCCTCAGCACATCAGCTTGCAGCAATAGCAGCCCGAAAGCAGAAGAAAACCCTTTCGCAGCTGAACCGGTAGGAATCTACGAAGCAGAGGATGGCCTCTTCACAGGCAATGTTAAGGCGGTAAGCAATCCCACCAAAGCAGGATATACCGGCAGCGGTTACATAGAAGGACTTAAAGAAGATGAAGATCGTTGTATCTTTACGATAACAATCGAAGAAACCGGATTTTATGATTTGAACTTTATCAGTGCCAGCCAAGGTGGCGAGAAATATAACCACATCATTGTGGATGGGGAACGGATTGGCGAAGTTTATATAGAAAGCACGGATTTTACGGATTCCATAATCAACAGGGTATATCTGACAGCCGGAGCCCATGAAATCGCTATAGAAAAATATTGGGGGTGGATTTATTTGGACCGATTAGAAATAGATACAGCAGCACCCATTGATCCATCGCTTTATCAGGTATCAGCCGAACTGTGTAATTCAAATGCCACAGATTCGGCCAGAAGATTATACAGCTATTTGTGTGATATCTACGGAACCAAATTCTTATCCGGTCAGAATTGCGACACCGGACAGTATGGCAAAGAGATCCAGATCATCAAAAAGACCACCGGAAAAACCCCGGCCGTACTGGGCCTTGATTTTATCGAATATTCACCCTCCAGAGTGGAAAACGGCAGTAAAGGGCATGCCACGGATTATGCCATTGATTTCTGGGAAAGCGGCGGCATCGTCACCTTCTGCTGGCACTGGAACGCTCCCGGCAAATATTTAACAGGAGCATGGTACAGTGGTTTTTATAAAGAACACACCAATATTGATCTGGCAAAGATTATGAACGGTCAGGATGAAGAAGGATATGAATTACTGGTAAGCGATATGGATGCCATTGCTGAACAATTACTGATTTTAAAGGAAGCGGATGTTCCCATTTTATTCCGGCCTTTGCATGAAGCCAGCGGCGGATGGTTCTGGTGGGGCAATGCCGGAGCGGATGCTTACAAAAAATTATATGTTCTTATGTATGAGAAATTTACCAACGAGTATAAACTGAACAACCTGATATGGGTGTGGAACGGACAGGATGCGGAGTGGTATCCCGGAGATGAATATGTAGACATCATCGGTGAGGATATCTATCCCGGTGAAAAAGTATACACCTCTCAGATGTCAGCCTATCTGAATGCGGCTACCAATTACAGCGAATCTGCCAAACCGGTTTATATGACCGAGAACGGATGCATTTTTGACCCCGATCTGGCCAGGCGAGACGGTGCCATGTGGGGCATGTGGTGTACCTGGGGCGGTGAGTTTGTAGCCAAAAATATTGCCATCCATACATTAAGCGAACAGTACACGGAAGAAGCTATGCTGATCAAGGCATATAACGATGCGGATGTACTTACATTAGAAGATTTACCGGATTTTTCGACTTATCCCATCAGGGAGAAATAAAGGAGAGAGAAAGCTTATGAGACAGAGGGTAATCAGCAAGAGGATGATGAGCCTCCTAATGACTGTCATTATGATAGGTACTATTTTTTCAGGGGACGTTATGAAGGTTCATGGTGCAACCGATTTGTCCATGGGCGACTTCAGTGAAATAGTCAGCACCTATAATATTGATGATTCGATCCCGGGATATAAGGAATATATGGCAAGGCATGCCGGCAGTGCTTATCCGGAGCAGGACATTGAGATTCCGGCGGCTGATTATGTTCGCTATGAGGAATATGATGCGGCAGTAGAACCGGAGCTTTTAGCTGATTTCGAAGGAGCGGAAGGAACCAGTGTACTAACCGGTGAAGACTCTTTGATTGAATTTGAAGTAAATGTTCCCGAAGGTGGTTTTTATAATCTCTCAGTGCTTTATTATCCGGTGGAAGGGAAAAATACGAATATTGAAAGAAGTGTATTTGTTGATGGGGAGCTTCCCTTTGAAGAACTTTCACTGGTGAATTTTCCCAGAGTTTGGAAAAGTGATGTAAAGGAAAGCTATGTAAATGAAGACGGTGTTACCGTTAAGGTTTGGGAAAAGGATAATCAGGGCAATGACGCAAAGCCGGCCGGCATCGAGATTCCGGAATGGCAGAGCCGCTACTTATATGACAGCGACGGATACATAACAGCTCCCCTCTGCATCTATCTGGCTTCGGGGAAACATACCATATCCCTGCTTTCGGTAAAAGAACCGATGTTGATCAACAAGCTGGTATTAAGCAATCAGGGTGCTTTGAAGACATATGAAGAAGTAAAAGCCCAGTGGGACGCAGCCGGAGCCGTGGATACTGCTGACAAGCACATCGTGATCGAAGGAGAATATGCTTCCAAGACATCCTCCCAAATGCTCTATCCCAAGCAGGACCAGACCGCCCCGGCAGTTTCTCCTTCCAGTGCCAAAGAACTTTTAAATAACGCTATCGGCGGCGAATCCTGGCGCCTGGTAGGACAATGGATTGAATGGGACTTTGATGTACCGGAAAACGGATATTACAACATTTCCCTATATGATAAACAAAACTTTACCAGAGGTGTTCATGTTTCCCGCCGGATTACCATCGACGGAGAGATTCCCTTTCAGGAAATGACCGAGTATGCCTTTGCCTACGGACAGAACTGGCGTGAGGATATCCTAAGTGATGAGGAGGGAAATGCTTATCGTTTTTATTTGGAAAAAGGTCATCATACCCTTCGAATGGAAGCGGTATTAGGTGAGTTTTCAGAAATCGTTGGTCTGGTAGAGGATGCGGTTCAGCAGCTTAACAGTATTTACCGGCAGGTCATTAAAGTCACCGGTGCCGCCCCCGATACCTACCGGGATTATCAGCTGGCCGCCATGCTCCCCAATCTTAAGGGCGAGCTTATCGAAGCCAGAGATATTCTGGATGAAGCTTTAGCCAAACTGGAGGTAGTAGCCGGTAAGAACAGTGATAAAAAGGCGGTACTGCTGACCATGCGGGATCAGGTAAATGATCTGATTGCCGATGAAGAATATTTTGTACGGATTATTAAGGCCTATAAGATCAATGTCCGTGCCTGCGGTAACTGGATTACCCAGGTAATCAGCCAGCCTTTGCAGGTAGACCGGATTAATGTTTATTCACCGGATACTGAGGTTACTTATGAAGATACCTCAGCCTGGTCCAAAGTTGTTTTTGAGATGAAACGATTATTTTACTCTTTCATCATTGACTATAACCGGATCGGAAGCGTTGATGAATCAGGGGAACAAAAAGCCTTAACCTTGTGGATCGGTTCCGGGCGTGATCAAGCCAATATTATTAAGGCTTTGGTAGATGAAAGCTTTACGCCGGAAACCGGCATCAGTGTTAATGTGCAGCTGGTGGATATGACCACGCTGTTAAAAGCAACACTGGTCGGCGAAGGTCCGGATGTGGCCATTCAGGTAGCCAATACCAATGCAGTTGCAGGTGTGGTTTTGAATACCGGTAACGATACGCCGGTTAACTACGGCATCAGAAATGCGGTGCTGGATTTAGGTCAGTTCAGTGATATGGAAGAAGTACTGGGCGGTTTCCCGGCAGCAGCATATGAGCAATTCTGCTATGACGGTGCTATTTATGCCTTGCCTGAGACCTTGACCTATCCGGTCATGTTCTATCGAAAAGATATTTTGGCGGAGATCGGTTTGGAGCTGCCCCAGTCATGGGATGAGGTGAAAGTAGCCATGACCGTACTGGCTAAAAACCAGATGGAATTCGGAATGCTTCCCACCGAGCAGTTGTTTGCTTCACTGTTGTATCAAAATGGCGGTTCCTACTATGCGGCGGATTCCAGGTCATCAGCACTTGATTCCGACATTGCCGTTAACACCTTTAAGGATTTTTGTGAATATTACACCGATTATAAGCAGGATAAGGAAACCAGTGTGGAAGAACGGTTCCGTACCGGAGAATGTCCTTTGATTATTGCCGATTATACCATTTATAATAACTTAGCTGTATCAGCCCCGGATATTGCCGGTTTATGGAGCTTTTCTCAGATACCGGGAACCAAACAGGCCGACGGAAGTATTGATCATTCGGTGGCCAGCACCGGATTGGCCAGTATGATTATGGCAGATACCAAGAACCCGGAGGAAAGTTGGGAATTTTTGAAATGGTGGACCGGTAAGGAAACCCAGATTCAATACGGACGGGAAATGGAAAGTCTGATGGGATCGGCAGCCCGGGTACCCACGGCCAATTACGAAGCCTTCTTAAATATGCCATGGCCGGTAGAGGATTTTACAGCACTGAAAGAATCCATGGAATGGGTAAAAGGCATTCCCCAGGTGCCGGGGGGCTATTATTCCTGGCGAAATGTATACAATGCCTTTTTTACAGTAGTAACCAATACCGATACTTCCCTGCCCAGGGAGGAACTGATGGATAAAGTAATCTATATCAATGCAGAAATTGCATATAAGCGGGAAGAACTGGATTTGGATTCCGCAAAGAATAAGTAGGAGGAACAATTGATGGAACAGGTAAAAAGAAATAGAGAATCTTATGTCATGCTGGCACCGTACTTCATATTGTTTTTCTTCTTTACGGTTCTGCCGGTGCTGATGTCCATATGTTTCAGCTTCACTTACTATAATATGCTGGAATGGCCCAGCTTTGTAGGTTGGAAAAACTATGTAAAATTGTTTTTGGAGGATGATATTTTCTTGAAATCCTTAAAGAACACCTTAATCCTTGCAGTCATCACCGGACCGGTCAGTTATTTTCTCTGTCTGCTCTTTGCCTGGATTATTAATGAATTTAAAGGATGGCTGCGGGCCTTCTTAACCTTGATTTTTTACGCTCCGTCCATCTGCGGAAATGCTTATGTGGTTTGGAATCTGATCCTGACCGGTGACCGTTACGGATACCTGAACGGCTTTTTGCTGGAGTGGGGGCTTTTGGACGAAGCCATTATCTGGATGAAAACCGAAAAGTGGGTACTGCCTTTTCTAATCATTGTACAGCTTTGGCTGAGCTTGGGAACCGGCTTCCTGGCCTTCATTGCCGGCTTGCAGACCGTTGATAAGAGCCTCTATGAAGCAGCAGCTCTGGATGGCGTAAAGAACCGCTGGCAGGAACTTTGGTTTGTAACCCTTCCGGCCATGAAGCCCCAGTTGATGTTTGGTGCGGTTATGCAGATTACTCAGGCCTTTGCCATTGCGGATGTATCCATTCAGCTGGCGGGGAACCCTTCCATCAACTATGCCGGTGCAACAGTAGTAACCCACCTTTTGGACTATGGTACGGTGCGGTTCGAGATGGGTTATGCTTCGGCAATCGCAACGGTGCTCTTTATCCTGATGGTGGGCACTAACCAATTAGTACAGAAACTGTTAAGAAGGGTGGGCGAATAAAATGAAGAAAAGACGATTTTTTAAGCCCAGAGAAAAACGCCTGAACCGTTCCATGGCCGGAAATACCCTGCTCTTTATCCTGATGGGAATTTGCGGTGTGGCCATGGTATTGCCTCTGGTTATGGTAATCAATAACTGTGTAAAACCCCTGGATGAATTGTTTCAGTTTCCGCCGAAGATTTTTGTCAGGAATCCGACCCTGGAAAACTTTGCCGATCTGTTTGTGGTTATGAATAATTCCTGGGTACCTTTTTCCCGATATATTTTAAATACACTGATTATTACCGGCGGCGGTATGGTGGGTCACGTGTTGATCGCCTCACTGGCAGCATACCCCTTAGCCAAACGGGATTTCCCGGGAAAGAATATTCTGTTTAAAATGGTTATCCTGTCCATGATGTTTTCCTGGACGGTAACCCAGACCCCGCAGTACATGATTATTTCCTGGTTACATATTAACAATACCTATGCAGCGTTGATCTTGCCGGCTTGTTCCTTTGGTATGGGTCTTTACCTGATGAAACAGTTTATGGAACAGCTCCCGGATTCCCTGATGGAATCGGCAAGGCTGGATGGAGCCAGTGAATATACGATCTTTTGGAAAATTGTAATGCCTAATGTTAAGCCGGCCTGGCTGACTTTGGCAATCTTTCAGTTTCAGCAGATGTGGGCCAATACCGGCAGTACCTTCCTGCGGGATGAAGAATTGAAACCTTTGCAGTATACCTTACAGCAGATTGCTGCCGGAGGTACCGCCAGAGCCGGAGCCGCAGCAGCGGTAACCTTTATTGTAGCGGCAGTTCCGGTAACCTTCTTCCTGCTGTGTCAGAAAAACATTCTGGAAACCATGACCTCGTCAGGTTTGAAAGAGTAAGGGGGAGCAAGATCATGAAGAAAAAGAAAATTTTTACCGGTTTGCTGTCAGCATTCGTTTTGATGATGTTTGAAATGCCGGTATGTGCAGCAGCCCTTCCCTATGACACTTATAATTATGATTACCGTGAATATGTTCATTTTACACCGGCCGCTTATACCCCGGAAAAGATCTTGCGGGGAGAAAACTACACCTATGACGGTGAACCCCTTGGGAAGTTTTTCACACCTCAGGATATCAGTAAGGCACCGGATGGCAGACTGTTCGTTGCCGATACCGGAAATAACCGGATTGTTGTGATTGATAAAACCATGAAAGAAGCAGTAAATGTCATCACTTCTTTTGATAATAACGGAAAGACAGACACCTTTAACCAGCCTTACGGGGTTTGTGTTTCGGAAAAAGGCCGGATTTATGTGGCTGATTCTCAAAACCGCCGGATTGTGGTTCTGGAAGAGGACGGTTCTCTAGTAAAAATTGTGGATAATCCGCAGTCGGAAAGCCTGGAAGCGGGATATGTTTTTACACCGCTGAAAATAACCGTGGACTATGCAGACAGAATCTATGTAGTTGCGCAGAACATGTTTGAAGGAATTATGGTATTTGAAAGCAATGGTGCTTTTTCCAATTTCTTTGGAACCATTAATGTAGAGATTACTCTTTGGGAAAAATTTTGGAAGCGTATTGCTACCAAGGAAGAGCGTGCCAATCAGCAGTTGTTTATCCCTACCGAGTTTACCGGCATTGATATTGATGCAGATGGCTTTGTATATGCCTCCAATATCGATCCTGTCGGTGAACAGGGAGCCCGCAGGCTTAACCCGAAAGGCCAGGATGTTATCAAAAAGGGAGAAAACAAAAATGTTGGCGGTGATCTTTGGATCATGGGTAATACAGAGTTTTCCGGTCCCTCCCAGTTTACGGATATTGTATACCGGGGAAAAGGCATATACTCCTGTCTGGATCGAAAAAGAGGACGGATTTTTACCTATGACCATGAAGGAAATATGCTGTATATATTCGGCGGACTGGGAACCCAGGAGGGAACCTTCTCCATGCCGGTGGCTGTGGAAGATATGAACGGCAGACTGATGGTGTTAGATGCCACCAGAGCAGAGATTGTTCTATTTGAAGCTTCCGAATACGGAAAATTGATTAATGAGGCAGTGTCCCTGCGATATGATGGTGATGAAGCCCGGGCGGTAGCATTGTGGGAACGAGTATTGGAACTGGATGAAAATAATGAGCTGGCTAATACCGGATTAGGCAAAGCATATCTGACCGCTGGAGATCATGAGCAGGCCATGAAGTACTTGAAACTGGGTATGAACCGTGACTATTATTCCATAGCTTTCCGTCGTTATCGTAATGCGATGCTGATCAGAAATGCCAATTATATACTGACTTCCGCAGTGATTTTGATTGCCGGATGGCAGATTGGCAAGACCGTTATCCGGAAAAAGAAAGGGAAAAAGAAAGAAGGAGGACTGCTGAATGGGTAAGTACTTTTCAAAAGAAAAGTTTAAATACATGTGGTATACCGTATCTCATCCCATGGATGGTTATTACTGGATCCGCCATCGGGACAGAGGCAGCGTACCCCTTGCCATCTTAATGGTGATAATCTTTTCCGTTTGTTTTTCAGCCAACAGACTTTTAGCTAGTTTCGTTGTAAACGATATGGACCCCAGAGGGGTGGACAGTTTTTATGAACTAACGGGTATTTTATTCTTTTATCTGCTTTTGTGTGTCAGCAACTGGTCCATTACCTGCCTGATGAACGGTGAGGGGCGGCTGAAAGACATTGCCATTGCCATCGGCTACGGCACCATTCCCATGAGCATCGTGATTGCTTTGGCAACCGTGATCAGCCAGGGAATTGCCGATGATGAGCAGGTATTTTACATCCTGATTGTGGGGGCGGGTCTTGTCTATGGAGCAATTATGATTTTGATCGGTATCATGCAGGTGCATAACTATACCTTGGGAAAAACCCTGGCAACCCTTTTTCTGACTTTTGTGGCTTTGCTGATTATTATTTTTATCTTGTTACTTTTATCAAATATGATTAATATGGTAATTACCTTTTTTAAGAGTATATATACAGAGATTATCTTTAGGACTTAGGAGGCAGGGACATGAAATCGTCTAAAATCAAGAAAAACAGAAAATCCATGAGTCTGATGAAGAAGATTGTGCTTAGTGTCTTGGGTCTGGCTTTGCTGACAGGAGCAATCTATTTAACCTATTATATCGTGCATTATGTTACATATAACCGGTACAGAGATTTTCTGACATCCTATACCTGTGAAGAAGGGAAGGATTTTAAACCGGCTAAAGAGGCAAAAGCTGATGTGGAAGGAATGGAACTGGTATGTGAAAATGAGTTCCTGAAGCTTTATACCGATCGGGCAACTGCCAATATAGCTGTTTATGATAAGCGTAACGGGGAGACGGTTTATTCCAATCCTGTTCATGCGGACGAAGACAGCATTGCCAATGCATCCAACATGAATTATCTGAAATCCCAGTTTATCTTAAACTATTACAACAAAGAGATAAAACCGGGTACCTACGATTCTTTCAGCATGAGTGTGGAACGGGGACAGATAGAACCGCAGTCATTGGAGAATGGAATCCGCTATGTCTACCGGCTGGGTAATTTTGAAAAAAGTAAAAACGGAACCGTTCCGATTTATGTGACAGAGGCAAAGCTTAACGAAATCTGTGAAAAATTAGATGAAAAAAATGCAACTTCCTTGCGGCGGTATTTTATTGCCAGTACTACCGCACCGGAAATGCTGGAGTTGAATGGGGTAGCACAGAAAAATGTAAAAACCATTGCCAAGATTCAGGGCTGGCTGGATGCCATCGGCTGGACCGAGGAAGAGTATCAGAACCTGATGGAAATGGCCGGGGTTGAAGGGGCCATTCCGATTTCCTTTGAGGTTTCTCTGGACTATCGGCTGGATGGAGATGGGCTGAGTGTTTCCGTGCCGGTAGAGCTGATGAAAGAATATGGCGGCGGCTCCATTTATAACATTCAATTGTTACGGTATATGGGAGCGGCCGGTGTGGAAGAAACCGGCTATATGGTGGTTCCTAATGCTTCCGGATCACTGATTCGGTTCAACAACGGCAAGACCACCACCGCGTCCTATGCCCAATATGTTTATGGGATAGACCCCCTGGCAGCTAATTATACTACTACTGAAAATATGAAAAATGCCATGCTTCCGCTTTTCGGAATCTGCCGGGAAAACAGCAGCATTCTGATGACCATTGAAGAGGGAAAAACGCTGGCTCAGCTAACAGCCGGAGTTTCCGGTGTTTACAATGATTATAACTATGCTTACCCGACTTTTGTCTTAAGAACGGCCGACAACCTGCTGATGTTCGGTAATTCGGCTTCCGATGTATATGTTCTGGAAAAGGATATGTATGATGCCGACCTGACCGTTAAATATACCTTTCTCACCGAAGAAAACAGCGGTTATGCCGGATTGGCCAATTATTACCGGGAACGGTTAATTAAAGAAGGAGTACTGACGCCCACTACGGTAACGGTTGGGGATATCCCTTTTTACTATGATATAATCGGTGGTGTGAAGGAAACCGATCATATTCTGGGTGTACAGTACTTAAGAAATTTTGCCATGACCACCTTTGATCAGGCGTGCACCATGTCCGATGAGTTGGCGGAAGAAGGTATTACCAATCAGGTAATGAATTACCAGGGCTGGTTTAACGGCGGCTATTACCACAACGCTCCGGATCAGATTAAGGTTACCCGTAAACTGGGCGGAAAATCCGGCTTGGAAGACTTAAGCCGGACAGTAGCAGCTAATGGCGGCAGGCTTTATGCTGATGTAAGTTTCCAGAACGTTACTTTTGCAGATAACGGTTTTAACTGGGAGGCGGAAAGCTCCAGGTATTATGGTGCCGGCTATGCAGTAGCTTTTGGCCAGGTCAACCCCACTACCTTGCGGGCCACTTCGGGACTGGGCTATATGGAAACAAGGTATGATCTGCTCTCACCCAAGTTCCTGCCCAGATATATTGAAAAATTTACGAAAAAGATTGATAAGTATGAATTAACGGGAATTTCTCTGAGGGATTTGACCAATGATGTACATTCGGATAAAAAGCGGACTAATATCATTAACCGGGAAGAGGCTCTGGACGTGGTACTGGCGCAATTGGAACGGCTGCAGGGAACTGACAAAAAGCTGATGGGTAATGCCGCAAGTGAATACAGTTTTACCTATCTGGACGATATCATCAATGTGCCAACTATGCATAACCGGTTTTTTATTGTTGATGAAGATATTCCGCTGTATCAGATGATCCTTCACGGAAGTATCAGTTATTCCGGTGAACTGCTGAACTACAATGATGATGAAGATAAAACCAAAGCTGTTTTAAATATGATAGAATATGGAGCAGCTCCTCATTATATATTCACCTGGCAGGAATCCAGCAAAATGAAAAATACCGGACTTAACCGTTACTATGCCACCACCTATGAGACCTGGAAACCGGAAGCGGTAGCGGTGTATGAAAAGGTCAATGAAGCATTGAAATATGTTTCGGGTGCAGTGATAATAAACCATGAAATCATCGATGAGGATGTCCGGAAAGTGACTTATGATAACGGCATCAATATATATATAAATTATGGTAAAGAAACAAAAAGCGTAAATGGGATTGAACTACCGGCAGGAAGCTATCGATTGGAGGGAATGTAAATGAAAAAACAAAAAAAACTGACCCTTCTTCAGAAGCGTATGCGGACGGGATATCTGTTCATATTACCATGGCTGGTAGGTTTTTTATTCTTCTATGTGAGATCGATTTTTATGACCGCCCAATTTTCCTTCTCAGAACTGAGTATGGATGCGGTCAATGGCGGATATAAGCTGGTGGCGGTAGGCTGGGAGAATTTCCGATATGCCTTCCGGGTTCATGGTACCTTTAAACAGGTTCTTACAACTTCAGTAATGGGTATGTTGGTGGATGTGCCGCTGATTACCTTTTTCAGTTTGTTTATGGCTCTTTTACTAAACAAGAAGTTTCCCGGTCGGTCGGCTGTGCGAGCTATCTTTTTTCTGCCGGTAATCTTAAATTCCGGAGCCATTACAGCGGCGATGGAATTGAGTGCCAATATGATGGCAGGAGGTATTTCTACCGTGTCGTCGGAAATAGCTGCTGCCACCGCGGATGTGGGAATGAGCCTTGATTACTTTATTGATCTGTTCCTGGATCTGGGGATTCCCTTATCGCTGTTAGACTATGTAATTTTAGCAGTGGCCCGGATCAATACCATTATCTCAGCGTCCGGGGTTCAGATCATTATTTTCATCGCGGCCCTGCAATCCATTCCGGGTTCTTTATATGAAGTAGCCAAGATTGAGGGTGCTACCGGTTACGAGACCTTTTGGAAAATCACCTTCCCTATGGTGATGCCCCACATTATTACCAACGTGGTTTATACCATCGTGGACAGCTTTACCGAAAGCGAAGTGGTGGAATTGGCATATACAACGGCATTTACCCAGTTTAACTATGGTCTGAGTTCGGTATTCAGTCTGGTCAGTACCTTGATTACCTGTTTGATACTTGTGCTGGTATGCGGATTTATTCAAAAACGTACCTTCTACTATAACTGAGAAAGGAGAAAAAGATGAAGAGCCTGGAAAATGATATTAAGAAACTTGCCTTAAATATCTGTAAAATTGTTATTTTAGTGGGTGTCTGCTATGTAATCCTTTCTCCGGTGATCGGGATAATTGTGAATGCCGTTTCCTCAGATGCGGATGCTTATAACCCGATGGTTTACATATTGCCCGAACACCCTACCATGGAGCGCTTTGCCCTGGCCTTCGAGCGGCTTAATTATGTGCCCACAATGATCAGAGACATTCTGTATACCGTATCGCTGATGGCAGTCCAGATTATTATCTGTTCCATGGTTGGGTATGGTTTTGCCCGTTTTGATTTTCCCTTGAAGAAGTTATTATTTGGCTGTGTGGTGGTGATGATCGTGATTCCTTCCCATACCATCATGCTACCCTTATACATTACCTTTAAGGAGTTTGATCCTTTGGGACTGATGACACTGCTTAACGGTGCTCCCGTCAATTTGATGGGAACCACGATCCCCATGTACCTGATGACTGTTTTAGGCTGCGGCGTCAGGTCGGGACTATATATTTATATCTTTAACCAATTTTTCCGCGGGCTTCCCAAGGAAATTGAAGAAGCAGCCTTTGTTGATGGGGCAGGTGTCTGGTATACTTATTTTCGGATTATGTTAGTCAATGCCATGCCCTCTGTTATTACCGTAGCGGTCTTTTCGCTGGTATGGCAGTTCAACGATACATTTTATGCGAAGTTATTTCTGATTAGCGATAATGTGGTAATCAGTAAGAAGATAGCAACACTGCAGGCGATGATTGCAAACCAGGATCAGATTCTGGATACCACCATTCAGGAACTATATCTGGATGCGGGTATTGTGTTGGTGGTTCTTCCCATTGTTATTATCTATGTATTGCTGCAGAGATACTTTATAGAGGGCGTGGAGAGAAGTGGTATTGTAGGCTAAATACTTAAGACTCCCCGGGTAAATCAACTTTCAAAAATAAAAAAGGAGGATTGAAAGAGTTGAAAACAAAAAAAATTTTAGCATGTCTCTTAGCAGGAGCAATGGCTTTGTCCATGATCGCCTGCGGCGGAGGAAAAGAAGTAAACACTAACACAGAAGTCGCCGAGGAACCTCCGGTTCCGGCAGCAGAGGAAGCCCCTCCGGCTGAAGCAGAGGAAGGGGAAGCAAGTATCGATTTTGAAGATGGTAATATGGGATTTGTGGCAATGTACACAGTACCTGCCAATGCAGATAATTCCGAATTATCGCTGGTAGATTATAATGGCTGTAAGGCTTTGCAGGTTAAAAATGTGGATGGCAATGTGCCTTACGTGGCATTTGACATTTCCAGCCTGTTAGGTGCAGACGTTGCCAAGGTGGCCACCATTGAAATGTGCATCGGTGTTTCCTATGACAATGATAAATTCAGTGCCTGCGCCGGTAAGATCGTTGCATGGAGCGGAGAAAAGCTGGTTGAGACTACCGATGAGTGGTCCGTATATCTGAAAACCAAAAATCCCAAGGTAGCAACGGCTAAAATTGATGCCGGTGAAGAGTTTGTTGCTGACTGCAACAATATTTTCATGGTAACCTTAAGCACCGACAATGGTGTCGCTGAAGGCAACGGCCATGCAACCATGTATCTGGATCATATCCGTTTTCTGGATGCTTCCGGTAATCTGCTGAAGGCCGATACCACAGCTACATTTGAAGCTCCTAAAGGATTTGTCAAAGAAGGAAGAGATGTAAATCTTTGCTACCTTGCCAATCCTTATGAAGTAGAAGGCTTTGCAGTAAGTGCCGGCGCATGGGCACAGGCCGGTGTGGATGTAACCGATGCCATCAAGGAAGCTCTGGTACCCGGTTCCATAATTGAAGTAACCTATAAAGCAGATGCTCCCGTATGGTTAGTAGCAGTATCAGACGGCAATCCCAATGGTGATTGGATCCGTGTAGGCATTAATGATGATTTCGTAAGCCAGGGTTATGTAGCAAGCGATTTATCAACCGTACAGTATACCTACGAACAGTTAGAAGCAGCATTAGGCAAGGATTTCCTGAATACCTTGGCAGTTTTGCAATGTGAATCTTCCGCTGACTGGGAAGTATTCAGCATGAACATTGGACAGAAGAGTAATTTTGCTGCATTAGGAAGTGCCACACCGTTAGAAGGTTTTGCGGTAAAAGCCGGCGCATGGGCACAGGCCGGAGTTGAGTTGACGGATGAGATGAAAGCCTTGTTAGTACCCGGTGCAATTATAGAAGCGGATTACAGTGCGGATGTTCCTGTATGGTTAGTGGCAGTATCAGACGGCAATCCTAACGGCGATTGGATCCGTGTTGGTATTGATGATGAGTTTAACACCTTAGGTGGTGTATATGATGGAAAAGTTCAATATACTTATGAGCAGTTAGAAGCAGCATTGGGTAAAGGCTTCTTAAGTACGCTGGTAACATTGCAGTGTGAATCTTCCGTTGATTGGGAAGTTTACGGTGTGTCCGTAGGTAAGGCAATTGTGCCGGCCAAAGGTGTAACCACTCTGGAAGGCTTTGCGGTAAAAGCTGATGCATGGTCACAGGCCGGAATCGATGTAACCGATGAGATGAAGACCCTGTTGGTACCCGGAGCGGTAATCAATGTAAACTATAGTGCGGATATTCCGGTATGGCTGGTAGCAGTATCAGACGGCAATCCTAACGGTGATTGGATCCGTGTAGCCGTAGAAGAAGAGAATTATGTCTGCCAGGGTGCTTATACCGACAGTTTTGTTCAGTTTACCTACGAGCAATTGACAGAAAAACTGGGAGCAGATTTCTTAAAGACATTAGCCGTGTTACAATGTGAATCCTCCGTAAATTGGGAAGTTTACAATGTATCCATCGGTTTAGCAGAATAATAGGGAGGATAATCAGAAATGAAAAATATTAAGAAAATCTTAGCACTTGGTTTGGCAACAGTTATGGCCTTTTCCATGGCAGCATGCGGCGGCGCAAAGGAAACCGGAACAACAGCATCCGCCGGTGATTCCGGATCAACAGCATCTACCGCCGCAAAGACCGAAGATACCCAGGAAGGTACCAGAAGAATCGGTATCGGTACCTGGTGGGCGCAGTATTATGACAGCTCTCATAAGTCAGTAGAAGATGACCCCAGCTACTCCGGTTTGGAAATAGCACATCTGAAATTTGATAATGTAAAAACCATTCAGGATAAATATGATGTGGAATTTTACTGGGATAACCTGACCTATGAAGGCGTTAAGGAATCCATTAACAACTCCATTCTGGCAGGATCACCGGATGAAGATATTTATCTGGTAGAATTATCCTTTGGTATTCCGGCTGCACTGAATGGTCTGGCAACCGACTTAAAGACCGTATTACCCGCTGACCACGATCTGTTTACCACCCAGAGCAATATCTCTTATCTGGATTTGGGCGATGGCAAAGCCTGCCTGTTAAAAAGAGTTGAAGCAGCAGGCGTAGTGGAAGCAACTTATCCTTTAGGCTTTAATATCCAGATGCTGGAAGGTAACAACTTAGAAGATCCCAGAAAGCTTTATGAACGAGGAGAATGGACCTGGGATAAATTTATTGAATATTGTCAGGTACTGACCAGAGATGGTGATGGTGACGGTCAGATCGATCAGTATGGCTACTGCGGATATGAAAGAGAAACCTTTGAGCAGCTTTTGATGAGCAACGGCGCTCATGTGGCATCCGGCAAGAACGAAGAGCTTTCCGCTTCTTCCACCGGTGAAGTATTGCAGCTTATGTCAGATATGTATAATACCTATAATGTATGCTACCCCTATGACTATGAAGGAAATGCCAGTGACAGCATGAGAATCCAGTACCGTGAAGGCAACATCGGTTTCTTCCCCATTGCCGCCTGGATTGCAGCTTCCAATGCGGACTACGATTATAATGGTGCTAACGGATATACTTTAGAATTCGAAACTGCTTATGTTCCCTGGCCGGTTGGTCCCTCCGGTGATGCCAAAACCAATGCCGGAAAAGTATCCGCAGGTGAATATTACATTATTCCTGCCGGTGTAAAGGATCCCGAAAAAGTATTTAATGTATTGTATGATATGTGGAACTGGTATGATGGCGATGCCAGTATCCGTGATGATGAGGAAGCTTTATACTGGTGGTATGCAGTAACGGCATCAGACCCCGACTTACAAAATAAAAATTTTGATGTTATGTATAATGTAGGCAGCAAAACCTCCTTTGAACTTTGGGGTAATCTGGGCTTTGAATATGATTTCCCGGCACTGATCAAGGGTGAAATGACTCCGGCACAGTTCCAGGAGACCTATAAGCAGCAGGTGCAGGATGCTTTAAATTCATTTTTTAAATAAATATTCAATAAAGACTGAAACAGAAAAAGTAGAGGGCAGACATGGCTAAAGATGTGACAATGCGGGATATCGCAAGCGAGCTTGGCGTAAGCACGGTGTCCGTTTCCAAAGCACTTACGGATAAAGACGGTGTCAGCAGCGAAATGCGGATTATTATTAAGAAAAAAGCTGAAGATATGGGCTATCGCTATAGCGCAACAAAAAGCGGCAAAGAAGGAAAAAGCTATAATATCGGAGTTCTGGTTGAGGAACAGTTTATTGAAGTCCATACCTCTGCCTTCTACTTTAAAATGTATCAAAGTATTGTAATTCAGTTGTCCAAAAGCGGGTATTCGGCAATGCTGGAGGTACTTACCGCGGAGGTTCTTAAAAGCAATACCCTGCCGGGAATCCTCTTGGAAAAAAAGGTCGAAGGAATCATTACCCTGGGGCGGATTGAGGATGATTATCTGCAAAAGATCAGAGAAACACAGATACCTTTAGTGTATCTGGACTATTGTGATGACCACCTGGAGGTCCCCTCCGTAACCACCGATAACCTGTATGGAACCTATATTCTGACTGATTATCTGGTCAGACAGGGGCATGAGAAAATTGCTTTTGTGGGTGGCATCCGGGCAACCCCCAGTATTATGGATCGTTACCTCGGATATATGCGGAGCCTGTTGTTTCACCAGCTGACCACCAGAGAAGAATATATCATCAATGACCGCGGTGAAGACGGAAAATATATTGAGTTACAGCTGCCGGAGGATATGCCTACTGCATTTGTATGTAACTGCGATGATATTGCTTATGTCCTGATGGAACAGCTAAAAGGTAAAGGATACCGGATACCGGAAGATATTTCGGTGGTAGGGTTTGACAACAGTACCTTTGCTGTTTACGCCAATCCCAAGCTGACCACTGTGGAAGTGGATGTGGGAACCATGACTGAAGATGCCTGCGGACTTTTGATACGAATGATGAAAGGCGAAAAAGACATAAAAGGAAGAAGGATTGTCAGCGGTCAGCTGATCATCAGGGATTCTGTCGCCAAAATTAAATAAATATATGTGCCGGCTTGCCGGCAGCATAGTGGAGGAGATATGAGTGATATAAAGATGATTGCCCCGGCCGTGCCTAACGTGCCCTGGCAGGAAAAGCCGGAAGGGCTGAAGAATGCACCGGTATGGCGCTATTCCGAAAACCCTATAATCGGCAGAAATCCGGTTGAAAACGTGGCACGTATATTCAACAGTGCGGTAATGCCTTATGGTGAAGAATTTATCGGCGTTTTTCGGGGTGAGCAGACTAATGGAGTGCCCTATATTTACCTGGGCCATAGTAAGGATGCCATTCATTGGGATATTGAAACAGAAAAGATCCCCTTTGTGGATGAAGAAGGAAATCCCGCCATGCCGGTATATGCCTATGATCCCCGCCTGGTAAAGGTAGAGGATATCTATTACATTATCTGGTGCCAGGACTTTTACGGAGCAGCCATCGGAATGGCAAAAACAACGGATTTTAAGAAATTTGTCCGGATTGAAAGTCCCTTTTTACCATTTAATCGAAATGCGGTCTTGTTTCCTCGTAAAATTAATGGTAAATTTATAATGTTAAGCCGTCCTTCTGATTCCGGGCATACGCCTTTTGGAGATGTTTTCCTAAGTGAAAGTCCGGATATGGAATACTGGGGCAGACACCGTCACGTAATGGGACGGGGCTATGCCTGGTGGGAATCCCTTAAAATTGGCGGCGGAGCAGCCCCCATCGAGACTTCGGAAGGGTGGTTATTGTTTTATCATGGGGTCAGCGGTACCTGTAACGGATATGTATATTCCATCGGCGGAGCCATTTTGGATCTGGAAGATCCCTCCAAGGTACTGTATCGCTGTGAAAACTTTTTGCTAACCCCGGAAGAATGGTATGAAGAAAGAGGGTTTGTACCTAACGTATGTTTCCCCTGTGCTACCATACATGATCCGGATAGCGGAAAAATCGCTATCTATTATGGGGCAGCGGACAGCTACGTAGGTCTGGCTTTCTGTAATTTTAATGAAATTGTTTCTTACATTAAAGAACACAGCAAAGTAATAGAGACAGATACGGAGATTGGAAAACGATGAAAAGAAAAGCAGGCTTAATTTTAACCGGAATCATAACAATGGCAATATTGTTGGGAGGATGCGGTGAAAAGCAGCCTGCTCCTTCTCTTTTACCCGAAGCATCAGCAGAAAAAGATGAAATAGAAAATATAGAAGTAGAAATCAGGGAGGAAAAGAGCGTGAATGTGAATTCTGAAATGGAAACCATGACAGCAAAAGAAGTAGTTGCACAGATGAAAAACGGCTGGAATTTGGGAAACACCATGGACGTTCAAAATGCCGGCTCCTTAAATACACTTTCGCCCCAGGTATGGGAAACCGGCTGGGGTAATCCGGTGACCACTCCGGAACTGATAGATGCGGTTATTGAAAAAGGTTTTAATGTGATTCGGATTCCGGTGACCTGGAACGATCACTTATTGGTAAATGAAGATTATAAGATTGTTGACAGCTGGATGGACCGGGTTCAGGAAATAGTGGATTATGCTTATGATAAAGGGGTATATGTGATTATCAATACCCATCATGAAAGTTGGTACTATCCCTATTATGATAATGAAGAACAGGCGGCTAAGATGCTTAATGCGGTTTGGAGCCAGATTGCCGATCGCTTTCAGGATTATGATGAACATCTATTATTTGAGGGAATGAACGAACCCCGCAAAGTGGGAACCGCTGTAGAATGGACCGGCGGTGACAAGGAAGGCTGGGAGGTTGTAAACAACTTAAATACCGTTTTCATCGAAACCATTCGCAATGCCGGTGGCAATAATCCCTATCGAATATTGCTGATACCCGGTTATGGGGCTAATTGCTGGGAGGGTATCAGGCACCTTGAGATACCGGAGGGGGACAACAAGATCGTAGCATCGGTGCATGCCTATGAACCTTATGACTTTGCCCTTGATGTGAAGGGCCGGGGCAATTGGAATCAGGACACGGCCAATATTGACCGGATCATGAAGTCCCTGGATGATCTCTTTATATCCAAAGGAATTCCGGTTATCATCGGAGAATTCGGAGCCATGTTTAAACCCGTGGAAGGCAATGAGGCGGATCGTGGTGAATGGGCAAAATATTATGTGGGTGCCGCCGGAAAATTAGGTATTCCCTGTATCTGGTGGGACAATGGTGCTTTTAAAGGATCGGGCGAATTGTTTGGCCTGATTGACCGCAGTACTTATGAATGGCAATACCCACTGGTAGTGGAAGGACTGTTCAAAGGTGTTGAATAACCGGCAGCAACTGAAGCTGCAACAAATAGTTGCGGGAATTCAAGCTAAAATATGTGGCGCAACTGCCTCTCCTTTTCTATTCTGAAGAAAAAAGGAGAGGTTTTTATATGAGAGATAAGTTATGGAAAAAAGATTTTACGTTAGTAGTAATCGGGCAGATCATATCGGTTATGGGTTCGGCGGTATTGCGGTTTGCTTTGGATCTGTATATTTTGGATATTACCGGAAGGGCGGACATATTTGCGCTGGTACTTGCTGTTTCGTCTATTCCCGGGATTATATTCTCACCCATTGGCGGTGCCATTGCGGATCGTTTCAGCAGAAGGAATTTAATGGTTATTTTTGACTTTTTAAGCAGCTTTATTGTATTGTGTCTGGTATTCCTGCTATGGAAGGGAGAAGTAGAGGTAATCGGTATCGGCATAATAATGGCTCTTCTTTCCTTAATCAGCGCAGTATATCAGCCCACTGTACAGGCAAGCATTCCGGTGCTTGTATCAGAACAAAAACTGACCCAGGCCAATGGGATTGTCAGCGGAGTCGGAGCTTTATCGGGATTAATGGGGCCGGTACTGGGAAGTATTCTATACGGTTTTCTGGGGATTCACGTATTGGTAGTAGCCAGTTGCGGAATGTTTTTTGCATCAGCGGTGATGGAAATATTTATTACCATTCCTTTTTGTAAGCCGGAACAAAGCGGTAATATGCTCACAGCCATATGGCAAGACATGAAAAAGGGAATACACTATATGGTGCAGGACAATGTTTACATTATAAAGACCATAGTCATTGCTGCCCTAATAAATATGTTTCTTTCGGCTTTCTTTATCATAGGCGTACCTTATATCCTGAGATTTATTATGAACAGCAGTGATTTGCTGTATGGTGCGGGAATGAGTGTGATTCAGATCAGCAGTATTGCAGGTGCACTTATAGTTGGCATCTTAACAAAAAGAACAACCATCGAAACATTGTACCGATGGCTGTTGGTAACGGCAGTGCTGTTGATTCCTATGGCGGTGGCTGTTACACCGGGCATGTTAGGGTTGGGCTATTGGCCGTCATTTATTGTGTTTTTCTTATTTGGTGGTTTGATTATCATGACGGCAAGCATTATTTCCATATTTGTCATTACAGTTGTCCAAAAAGAAACACCTAATGAAATGTTGGGAAAGGTAATGGCCATTATTATGGCAGTCGCTCACTGCGTGACACCCATCGGACAAATCATGTACGGGGGTTTGCTTGAAAAATACAATCAGGTCCCCTATATACCGATTTTATTTGCTGCAGTGGTAACAGCTATGATTGCCTTTGCGGGAAAAGTATTGCTGAAAAGACAATCATAAACCTGCTCAATCACAGAGTGCGTCAATATCACTGCCGTTTAATGTTTCCTTTTCCAGTAAGGCAACAGCAATAACCTGCAGGTAATGCATATTTGCAAGTAACAGATCCCTGGTTTCTCCATAAAGAGTATTTACTTTGCTGCGGCACAAGTCAAGCAGAGCGGAATCGGAGCCGGATTGCAGCCCATTGCTGTTAAAAATACCGAATTCATCATCCATTCCATAGACCGAAATATATTCCATCATGTGACCGGAAACCTTTTCGATATCGTTTCCGGCACCGGTGGTAATATTATCCTTGCCGAAAATCAATTCTTCACTGGCCCGGCCGGCCAGCAGCACCTTCATATTAGCAAGCATTTTCTGTTTGGTCATATACATGGAATCCTTAGGGATACTTAAGGCAAACCCGCCGGCTCCCCGGGTACTGGGGATGATCGTAACCTTGGAGATATAAGAATCAGGTAACAACAGTTTGGTGATCAGGGCATGACCGGCTTCGTGATAGGCGGTTACCTTCCGATCCTGCTCGGTGATAAAACTGGTATCTGATTTTTCGGCTCCGGCAATTACTGTAAAAAATGCCTTGTCAATATGAGTTTGACTGATAGTTTTTTTATCCTCATTAGCTGCAAAAATAGCCGCTTCGTTTAACAGATTTTCTAACATCGCACCGCTAAACGACACGGTGGACTTAGCCAGAGCTTCCATATCTACCGTTTCGTCCAGCGGCTTACCGGCGGCATGAAGTTCCAGAATTTTCTTCCTGGCATTAACATCCGGCAGACCGATTTCCACCAGACGGTCAAAACGTCCCGGTCTGGTGAGAGCATCATCTAAAGTGTCCAACCGGTTGGTAGCGGCAATCACCACCACTCCGTCCCGTTCGTGAAATCCGGACATTTCCGTTAAAAGAGCATTTAAAGTCTGATCTCTTTCATCATGGCTGGCTCCCGGCTGTTTACTTCTTTTTTTCCCGATAGCATCAATTTCGTCAATGAAGATCACCGCTTTTTCGGTTTTTTTGGCAGTTTGAAAAAGTTCTCTGACCCGGCTGGCCCCCACCCCTACGTAGGTCTGCATAAAGTCCGAACCGCTCATGGCATAGAAAGGCACCCCGGCTTCTCCGGCGATAGCCTTTGCCATTAAGGTTTTACCCGTTCCCGGCGGACCGTAAAAAAGAATACCCCGGGGCATACGTGCCCCCACATTGGCATATTTATCAGGATCCTTAATAAAACCGATCATATCTGCCACCATCGCTTTGGCTTCCGCATTGCCGGCCACTTTCTCTAACAAAAGCGGCAGAGACTCACCCTTCCCGTTGGCATTTTGAATCAGGCTGCTCTTGTTCCTTTTTCGATAATAATAAATCCCCCCACCCAGAATTAACAAAACAGCCACAACCAGAACCGGTGATGAGCCGGCCATAGAATCCTGATAAACTACCGGAATCTGATGAGACAAAAGGAAATCAAATAGTTCGGCAGATTGGGGGTGAGGAACCTTATAAATCATTTCCGAACCGGAGAGCTTAACCTCAAGAAAATTGCTGTTTTTACCGGTTATTACCTGTTCTACCTGATTTTGCCCGGCAAAAGCAATAAATTCATTATAAGAAATGGTTTCCGGGGAGTCGGGCAGACAGAAATACACAGTCAGCAGAATAAGAACCATCGACAGCAGTATAAGTATATATTTTATATGTTTTATTTTAATTGGCATAAAAACACCCTTTCCAATTCGATTTAATAATGTTATGTAAACAACATTACCTATAAAACAATAACATCTTTGTAGCAGAAAAACCATGTATAAAATTTGGTAAAACCAATTGTTTTCGAGAAAATGTTGTGATAAGATATTATCAATCTAAGGAAAAGGAGATTTATTATGAAACACGTGTATGAAGGTAAGACAAAAACTGTCTATGAGTTAGAAAATGGCAATTATTTATTAAAATTTAAAGATGATGTAACCGGAACGGATGGGAAATTTGACCCCGGTGCCAATACCGTAGGACTTAGTATCGAAGGTATGGGTCAGGGCGGATTGAAGCTGACCACCCATTTCTTTAAACTTTTACAGGAAAAAGGAATCAAGACTCATTTTGTTAATTCTGATATTGCGGAAAGTACCATGGAAGTATTGCCGGGCACCGTTTTCGGTAACGGAATCGAAGTAATCTGCCGCTTTAAAGCAGTAGGAAGCTTTATGCGCCGTTATGGCCAATATGCAAAGGAAGGCCAGGACTTGGATGCATTTGTGGAGGTGACCCTGAAGGATGATGACCGTGAAGACCCGCCCATTACCAAGGATGCACTTGCTATTTTAGGAATACTGACCAATGAGGAATATGAATCCCTGAAGGCTCAGACCCAGAAGATTTGCAAGATCGTTAAGGAAGAATTGGCCAGATTCGGCTGTGAACTATATGACATTAAACTGGAGTTCGGCAGAAATAACGGGGAAGTCATTCTGATCGATGAAATCTCCGGCGGCAATATGCGCGTATATAAAGATGGAAAAATTGTGGACCCGCTGGATATCGTAAAGATCGTGGTTGCAGAATAGAAAAGACGTTAAAAGTCATGTAGGAGCGCAGTGCAACTATGTGACTTTTTACGCTACTTCCTGCCTGGCCAGGATATCAATAGCAAGGGTGCTGCCAAGAATCAGGATACCGCCCAGAATCTGCTTAAGTCCCATGGGTTCCTTTAACAGCAGGGCGGAAAGAAGGATAGCCGTCAGCGGATCGATATAACTGAATAAGGCCGCAGTCTGACCCTTTAGGGTATTGAGACCGGAGAAATACAGGAAATAAGAAAATCCCGTATGGATGACCCCAACCACCAAAAGAAGAGCGATACTTTGCAGGGTAATCATCCCGGCATCTACGGGTGAGGTCAGGAGTACATAGGGAAAAAGGGAAATGGTTGCAGCCGCCAGTTGCACAATGGTTCGTTCCATATTGGTTACATGGCGGAAAAACTTATTCAAAAGGATAACCGAGGCATAAAAAGCCGCCGCCCCCAAACCGTAAAGGATTCCGGCCAGATCGTTGCTGCCGGCGGCACCGGAAGAACCGGTAATTAAGATAATACCCAGTAAAGCAGCACCAATGCAGCAGCTGTTAACAAGGGTTAGTTTTTCTTTTAAAACAAAGGGAGAAAGCACCACCACGATTACCGGTGCGCAATAGTAGCAGATGGTGGCGTTGGAGATACTGGTATATCGATACGACTGGAAAAGCAAAATCCAATTGATGCCGATAGCGATACCGGAAAGGATCAATACCCATAAATCAGCCCGGATTCGCTGAAGAGATAAATGTTTTCGAAAGAAAAATACCGAGGCCAAAAGAAAGAGACACCCGATGAAGCCTCTGGCCAAAGCAATTTGTGCTGACGGAAAAGGAAGCATCCGAACGACAAGTCCGACGCTTCCGAAAATTAACATGGCTGAAATATATTTTATCTTTGCTGTATTCATGAGCATATTATAACATTAAAGAAGATAAAAGAAAATATGGGAAAATAAAAATGGATATAAAAATTGAAGAAGAGTTCAGGCAGCGAGCCCTATGGCTTCATCAGAATTATCTGGTGACAGATGCTCATTTGGATCTGGCCGGTGAAATTTTGCTGCGTTATCAGGCCGGTGAAAAAGAAGTGATCAAAAATCATTATCTGGAGCATTTTAGACAGGCAGGGATTAATTTGATTGTTTCATCCGTTTATGTGGATAATGTGATGCTTCCGGAAATGGGATTACGAAATGCTCTGGATCAGATAAGTGCACTGATCACCGATATTGAATCGGTTGCCGATGAAGTAATGCTTATAAAGAACAGACGGGATTTGGAGACTGCGGTAGAAAATCAGAAGATTGCTATCCTGTTATATATGGAAGGGCTCGATTGCATCGGTGATGATCTGCGGCTGCTGCCGATTTTATATCAATTGGGGGTTCGCGGTGCCTCCCTCACATGGAGCAGACGGAATCAACTGGCCACCGGCTGCTGCAAAGCAAGTGAAAAAAAGCAGATCGGCGGCGGACTTTCGGAGACCGGACGAGAAGTAATTAAAGAGCTGGAGCGGCTATCCTGTTTTGTGGATGTCAGCCATCTGAATGATGAAGGATTTGATCAGGTGGCCCGGATCAGCAGTAAGCCATTTCTGGCAACTCATTCTAATGCCAGGGCAATATATGAAAGTTACCGTAATCTTAAAGATGAACAAATCAAGCAGTTATGCTGTAGGGGTGGTGTTATTGGTATAAATGGCTGTGCACTGATTGCCGGCTCAAAGGAAAAAGGAAATCATCTGGAAATGCTATGTAAACATATCGAATATATGGTACAATTATCAGGGAGCCAGCATATCGGATATGGTTTTGACCTGTGTGACTCTTACAGCCGGGCAGAACCCAGAGTGAATTTTGAAGTGGTGGAAAATGATTGCCTGCGAAATCACAGTGAAATGATTTTAGTAACCGCCGGGCTCTTGCAGCGGGGAATGGATGAAAAAGATGTAATTGCCATAATAGGTGGAAATTTTTACAAATTTTTCTTGGGGATTTTAAACTAGGCAAAGATACAAAGAGGGGCGGAGAATGCGGATAAAGTGGAAAAAATGGAGCAAATATGCTTTAGTGATTGTACTGATGATCTTAATTTCTTTGGGAAATACCGTGCAATCCGAAGCTGGCTTTGGAGATTTTAATGACTACGATAGCGGCAGCAGTGACTGGAGCAGCAGTGACTGGAGCAGCAGCGACTATGGAAGCAGCAGCGATTATGGCAGCAGCGATTATGGCAGCAGTTGGGATAATGATAACTGGGACAGTGACCGAAGTGGCAGCAGCAGCGGTAAGCGGAGCACTGCCAGCAATGTAGTGACCATTGTGTCGGTAGTTCTTATCACCGCACTTTGTGTGGTACTATCGCAGAAATTTCCCGGATCAGCCCCGCCCCGCCGGAGAAAACGCCGGAAATCACGCCGGAAGAATATGCCGCCGGTTAGTAAGCCGAGGGAAAAGGAAGTTCCCGATCGAACCACTCATATTTCCCGTGTTATCCAGCTGTATGATCCGCTATTTACAGCACCGGAGTTTCTTTCTTTTGCAAAGCAGGTCTATCTGGATATTCAGGATGCATGGTGTAAGCGTAATCTGGAGCCGGTCAAAGGAGTCCTTCATCAGAACCTGTATCAGCAGACACAAAAACAGCTTCAGAAGAAGATTGCGGACGGTATTGTCAATCATCTGGAGGATATTACTGTGAGTACCGCATACCTGACCTCTTACAGAAAAGATGCGGAATATGAATATCTGACTGTTTATCTGGCAGCAAGTATGGTGGATTATCAGATGAAAGAAGCCACCGGAGAGATCATTCTGGGTGATAAAACAACTCGCTGGAATTTAAAATATAAGATGAAATTTATGCGTTCAGTAAGCAGTAAAACTCATGAAAGCGGTAAGGTGGAGAAAGGACTGTGCTGCCCTAATTGCGGTGCATCGCTGGCCGGAACCTCTTTTGGAAAATGTGAATATTGTAACAGTATTGTTACAACGGGAATCTATAATTGGGTATTATCCGACTTCGGAGTAGTGAAGGAGGACACGGTGGATGAAGGAATCGTACTGCCCCCAAAAAAGGATAAAGATGAGTGAGGAAAAGAGTGTGAGTGAGAAAAGAAAAGATGGAAGAAAGAAAAGATGGAATAAATATATTTTGGTAGCATTATTGGGAATCATGATCTGCTTTGCCGGCACGATCAAGACCGAAGCAGGTTTTGGTGACTTTAATGACTATGACAGTGGAGGCAGTGACTGGGGGAGTGACAGCTGGGACAGTGGCAGCAGCTGGGATGATGACTATTACTATAGTGGTGGCAGCGGTTCTGTCAGCGTTCCCCCGGGAAGTATTCTATTGTTATTGTTTTTTGTTTTTGTTTTCCCACGAATTTTGGCAGCCATTAGAAAGAAAAGTGGAAATACAGCAACCGGAAGAACAGGAACGCAGAATACAAGAACTGAAAGGATCCTTCCGGACCGTACCGATGAGATTTCCCGGATTATTAAAGAGCGGGATCCCTTATTTACCGCACCGGATTTTCTCTCCTTTACAAAACAGGTATATGTGGATATTCAGGATGCCTGGTGCAAACGTAATCTGGAACCGGTCAGAGGAGTTCTCCATCAGAACCTGTATCAGCAGACCGAGAGGCAGATTCAGAAGAAGATTGCTGACGGAATCGTCAATCATTTGGAGCGTATCAGCGTAAATACCGCATACCTGACCTCGTACAGAAAAGATGCGGAATATGAATATTTAACTATTTATCTAGCCGCAAGCATGGTGGATTATCAGATAAAGGAAGCTACGGGACAAGTGATTCTGGGTGATAAGTCAACCAGATGGAATTTGAAATATAAGATGAAATTTATGCGTTCGGTCAGCAGTAAGACTCGTGAAAGCGGTAAAGTGGAACGAGGAATAAATTGTCCTAACTGTGGTGCACCGCTCACCGGAACCTCTTTCGGGAAATGTGAGTACTGTGACAGTATTGTCACAACCGGTACCTATAATTGGGTATTATCGGATTTTGGTGTGGTAAAAAATGATACGGTAGATGAAGGGATTGTCTCTTAGATATACACCTTGCATTAGCTGGAGAAAAAACCTATAATGAAGAGGTGTAAAAGAAACAAAAGATAGAGGTATTGGTTATGGATTTGGAGATGACAAAAGAGCAGTGTCAAGAGGAAATCAGAAGACTTGAGTACAAAATGAAACTGATGGAGGAACGGTATCGAATATTGGCAGAAACCACCCAGGCACTTTTATTTGAGTACTCACCGGAAAGTGATACCATGGTTTTTTCCTATAACTTTCCTGACAATAAAGAGCGCCGGCAAATTTCACATTATCTGGAATTTTTAAAGCGGACACCCCTGGTTCATCCTGATCATGTGGCAAGGTTTACCGATGTTCTGCTGCGGGCGTGCAGACGCCCCACCAGCGGCGAACTGGAATATTTAAGTAAGGTAACTTCCGAGGAGTATCAGTGGCATAAGACCTACTATTCCAGTATTGTGGATGCTACCGGTAAGGTGAGCAGTGTGCTGGGCAGGATTCATAATATTCATGAATCGGCCATTCAGATGGAAGATATGATCAGCCGCCTGGAAACGGATGTTACCACCGGACTTTTAAATAAGGATGCGGCCAAAAAGAGAATTGAACGATGGTTGTTGGATAATGCGACCGGTGAAGCCTATATGGTGATGATCGATCTGGATAATTTTAAAGCGATCAATGATACCTATGGACATTCCACCGGTGATGAGGTGTTGAAAGAGTTTTCAGAGTTGTTGCAGGAGCATTTCGGATATAAGAGCTTGCTTGCCAGGTTTGGCGGTGATGAATTTTTTGTATTTATTACCGGAAGTATCCTTTATTCGGTGGAGAACCAGGTGGATTTCTTCCTGACCAAATTAGCAGGTGAATTTACCGGGATGGACCTGCCGGTGGAATGCAGTATCGGTATTACCACCAGACAGGATCGGGATGATGATTTTGAAGATATGTTCAATCGGGCTGATAGTGCTATGTATATGGCCAAAAAGGCTGGAAAAAACAGTTATCATGTATATCGCTAGGAGCAATTGGGAGGAAAGAAAATGAACTATAATGAAGCTAAGGCCAAACTGGAACAGTGCGGACAGCAGCATCTTTTACAGTATTATGAAGAATTAAATGAGACGAAGAAAGAGGAGTTGCTTGCACAAATCGAAAGTACCGGTTTTGAGGTACTGCAATCCTTAAATAACCGGGAGACAATGGATAATAAAGGCATGATTGCCCCCCTTGCAGCCATGGAGCTTGATCAGATTGAACAGAGCCGCAGCCGGTTTGAAGCAATCGGGCTTCAGGCCATTAAAGAAGGAAAAGTCGGCGCGGTATTATTGGCCGGAGGAATGGGAACCCGTTTGGGCTCGGATGATCCCAAAGGAATGTACGATATCGGACTTACCAGGCCGGTCTACATTTTTCAACGTTTAGTAGAAAACTTATTAGAGGTGGTTAAGCAGGCGGATGCCTGGATACCTTTTTACATTATGACCAGCGATAAAAATCATCAGGTAACAGCAGATTTCTTTGAACAGCAGGATTACTTTGGCTATAAAAAAGAATATGTTACATTTTTTATGCAGGATATGGCACCCGCCTCGGACTATAACGGAAAAGTTATTTTGGAGGAAAAGGGAAAGATTTCCACCTCACCCAATGGAAACGGCGGCTGGTATTCTTCTATGTATAAATGGGGCGTGGCCCAGAAGGCGGCCGAACAGGGCATAGAATGGCTGAACGTATTTGCAGTGGATAATGTTTTACAAAGAATAGCCGATCCCTGTTTTATCGGAGCAACCATTTCTGAGCAGTGTGTGGTAGGAGCTAAGGTGGTGCGTAAAAATGCACCGGATGAAAAAGTCGGAGTTATGTGCCTGGAAGATGGAAAACCTTCTATCATCGAGTATTATGACTTGACTGATGAGCTGATGGAAGCCAGGGATGAAAAAGGCGATCCGGCATATAACTTTGGGGTAATCTTAAATTATCTGTTCCACACAGAAAGCCTGGATGAAATTATGCAAAAGCAATTACCTATGCATGTGGTAGAAAAAAAGATTGTCTGTCTGGATGAAAACGGCAATCAGGTGAAGCCGGAAAAACCTAACGGATATAAATATGAGCAGTTAGTATTGGATATGATCCGTGAACTTGCCAGTTGCCTTCCTTTCGAAGTAGTGCGCAGTAAAGAATTTGCACCTATTAAAAATAAAACCGGAGTGGATTCGGTGGAAACCGCAAGAGAGCTGTGCAAGGAAAATGGAATAGAGTTATAGTATAACATTATGACTGATAAGAACAACATTAATACCTTGAAAAAGTGATGCTTAAAAGTATAGACTTAGCATATGAGTTTATACTTTTAAACATTTGAAATGGAGGAAGAAAAAATGACTATTTTAGTAACCGGAGGTGCCGGATATATCGGCAGCCATACAGTAATAGAACTGCAGCAGGCGGGTTATGATGTGGTGGTACTGGATAACCTCAGCAATGCCAGCGAGAAAAGCCTGGAGCGGGTAAAAGCCATTACCGGAAAGGATATAACTTTTTACAAGGCTGATATTCTGGACAGGGAGGTGCTGGAGGACATTTTTTCCAAAGAAAAGATTGATGCCTGTATTCACTTTGCCGGATTAAAGGCAGTCGGTGAGTCGGTAGCCAAACCTTGGGAATATTATGAAAACAACATTGCCGGTACTTTGACTTTGGTTGATGTAATGAGAAAACATAATGTTAAAAATATTATTTTCTCATCATCTGCAACCGTATATGGTGATCCGGCCATCATCCCCATCACCGAAGAGTGCCCCAAAGGGCAGTGCACCAACCCTTACGGATGGACTAAATCCATGCTGGAACAGATCCTTTCCGACATGCAGAAAGCCGATCCGGACTGGAATGTAATCCTGCTTCGTTATTTTAATCCTATCGGTGCTCACAAAAGCGGAACCATCGGGGAGAATCCCAATGGTATTCCCAATAACCTGATGCCTTATATTACCCAGGTAGCAGTAGGAAAGTTAAAAGAGCTGGGGGTATTCGGTGATGACTATAACACCCCTGACGGAACCGGAGTACGTGACTACATCCATGTAGTAGACCTGGCGGCGGGCCATGTGAAAGCCTTGAAGAAGATTGAGGAAAAGGCCGGACTTTCTGTTTATAATCTGGGAACCGGAGTGGGCTACAGTGTTCTGGATATTGTAAAGAATTTTGAAGAAGCTACCGGAGTAAAAATCCCCTATGTAATCAAAGAAAGACGCGCCGGTGATATTGCCACCTGCTATTCCGATGCGGCTAAGGCAAAACGGGAACTGGGCTGGGAAGCACAAAACGGGATTAAGGAAATGTGTGCGGACTCATGGAATTGGCAAAGTAAAAATCCTAATGGATATGTATAAATAATAAAAAAAGAAGGCTGTAAACTACCGGAGTGTCATATAATCCGACAGTTTACAGTCTTTTATTTTTGTTTTTTATTGTTTTTTGACAATATTTATGTTATTGTTAAAATAGATAAATAATCTATATAATACAAAAATAGATAAAAAAAGGACAATAGAGTTTGAAAGAGCAAAATTATTCTGGTAGCTTATTGAGTGATGTTGTGTCCTTACTGGCCGGAACAGAGTATCAAAAATTTTGTAATGCTGCGGAGAAGGCGCTTGCCATATTGGGAAAGCATACAGGGGCAGACAGGGCATCTATTTGGAAAAACTTTGAACAGAATGAAGAAAAACAATATTCCCAGCTTTACCAGTGGGCAGAGCAGGCCGGAGAGATGATTGCCGGCAAGCGAGAAGTGCCCATTATCATCGGTAAAGAACAATGGGGATTTATTATGTTGGAAAAGAGCAGCGGAGCCCTTATGCTGGATCAACAAACCCGGCAGGAAGCTGAGGCAGCCGGACTTTTGCTGGCGTCAGCGATTATTCAGAATCAAACCATTAAGAATTTAACAATGGAAAAAGAAGAAGCTATTTTCGGAAGTGAAGCCAAAAGCCGCTTTTTGGCAAACATGAGTCATGAAATCAGGACACCTTTGAATGCCATTATGGGAATGACAGTTATAGCGCTAAAGTCCAAAGAGAGTGAAAAGGCGGAAGAATGTCTGCAGAAAATAAACAATGCCTCTAAGCATTTGCATAGAATTATCAATGATGTTTTAGATGTTTCAAAAATTGAGGCGCAAAAATTCGAACTTGCTTCAGCGGCATTTGACTTTAAAAAGATGATTTACAATGTGCAGGAACTCACAGCAGCGAAGGCGGCGGAAAATAATCAGGAGCTCTTGATTAAAATTGCAGATGATATTCCGGACCGAATTGTGACAGATGAAGTCAGACTGACCCAGATTATTACCAACCTTTTATCAAACGCCTTTAAGTTTTCGGGCAAGGGAGAAGCAGTAGTATTAGAAGTAAAGCTGATTGAAGAGACGGAGAACAGTATTCAATTAAAGGTTACCGTTACGGATCATGGAATCGGAATTACAGAAAAACAGCGGCACCGTCTTTTTCGCGAATTTGAGCAGGCGGATAAGGGAATTGCAGCAGCTTACGGCGGCACCGGACTGGGTTTGGCAATCAGTAAAAATATCGTGGAGTTAATGGAAGGCCATATCAGTGTAGAAAGCGAACCCGGTAAAGGCAGTATCTTTACTTTTGATATCTGGGTTGACAAAACGCAATCCAATAATATGGATACATATGATGAATATATGGCCGAGCCGGAACAAGAGGATTTAAGCAACTATACGTTTCTGGTAGTAGAAGATATTGAAGTAAATCGGGAAATCATCATTGAGTTCTTAAAAAATACCGGAGTTACTTGCGAAAGTGCTGAAAATGGTCAGGAGGCAGTGGAAAAGGTTAAAGCCAATCCGGGAAAATATGATTTGATCCTAATGGATGTGCTGATGCCGATTATGGATGGCAAACAGGCTACCATCAAGATCAGAGAGCTGGAAACAGACGGACGAGTGCAACACAAAGCGCCTATTATTGCGCTGACAGCCAGTGCTTTTACCGAAGATGTGGAAGAATGTCTGCGGAGCGGAATGGATGATCACATTGCCAAGCCCATTGAATACAGAGAGTTTATGTCAAAGATCATTAAAAATCTAAAACGCTAGAAACGACACTGCAGGCCGTTTCCAGCGTTTTTTATAATTAATATTTTAAGCAACGAACAGATACATAAAGATAAAATGACAGATACTTCCCCCCATTACAAAAAGATGGAAAATTTCATGGGAGCCAAAGTTGGAATGTTTTGAATTAAAAAGGGGCAGCTTCAAAGCGTAAATAACGCCGCCTACAGTATAGATAATACCACCGGCTAAAAGCCACATAATTCCGGCAGCGGGAAGGGTGTTCCACAGCGGACCGAATACTCCTACACAAACCCAGCCCATAGCAATATAAATTACTGATGAAAACCATTTGGGACAAGTAATCCAAAGTGCTTTTATGGTCATGCCGATGATGGCGATAGACCATACAACAATTAGCAGGGTAATACCTAATTTTCCACCTAAAACGATCAAGCAAATGGGAGTATAGGAACCGGCAATCAGAACAAAAATCATCATATGATCAATCTTTCTGAAGACCCTTAAAACATTAGCGGAAACAGAAAGGGAATGGTAGGTTGCACTGGCTCCGTAAAGCAATACCATGGCAAGCATGAAAATGGAGAGAGCAACTAAAGCTAATGTATTGGATTCTGCCGAGGCTTTTATCAGTAGTGGTGTTGAGGCCAGGATAGCCATCATCATTCCGATGAAATGAGTAATTGCACTTCCGGGTTCTCGTATTGTAATCTGCATAACGCACCTCCAAAAATATATGATGTAGTTATCGAAACTATGTGATGTATAAAAGGATACTACAACATATTATACTCCCTGTCAAGAAGTTTATACAAAAAAAAGAAGATTAAATTAAATTAATTTAATCTTCTTCAAGAATTTGTATCTCCAGATAGTCAAAATCAATTATTTCAATAAAATTGTCCTGTAGAAAACGGGTTTTATTATGCCGTTTAAAATCATATATGGTGGAGTCCAGCCAAATCGGTTTGCCCAAATCAAACTGATAGCAGATATCTTCCAAGGCCTGAAATACTTTATGGGTTCGGGTATCCTGTCCGGGATTGCAGATAACGGTATCCTTCAATAAATGATTATCTTTAAAAACTTTTCCCCATAAACGAAACATGAAAACACCTGCCTTTCACTGTTTGGAGTTTTGCCTGAATTGCTTTTTTATAATAACATAGGAGAATAGTTTTGGCAATTAAGGCATATATATAGTAATGCGATGTGCATAAAACACAAAACATGGTAAAACTTACAATAAATATAAAGAAAGCATTAAAATTTTGTGTAAAGTGTACATTTATAACAAAGTGTGATATAATATAAACAGATATATTGAGGCAATTATTTTAGAGTAACAGGGCGGAATAAAAATGGAATTGAGAGTTGAAAGAGACAGCGATGTCGATAATTGGAAAGAGGTTATACTAATTTACAGTTCGGCATTGAAACAGATTTCCATGAAACTGGAGATCTTAAATGACGAGTTTCAGCATGTACACAGATATAACCCTATCGAACATATTAAGTCGAGAATCAAGACATCGGAAAGCATTGTAAAGAAACTAAAGAAAAACGGATATGAATCTACTATTAAGAACATGGTACAGCATGTTAACGATATTGCCGGCATTAGGGTTATTTGTTCTTTTACCTCGGATATTTATCAGATCGCAGAGATGATCAGTCACCAGACGGATATCAGAGTATTGGGGGTAAAGGACTATATTGTTCACCCTAAGGACAGCGGGTATAAAAGTTACCACATGCTGGTGTCTGTTCCGGTATACTTGTCAGACCGCATTGTGGATACCAAAGTAGAGATTCAGATTCGCACCGTTGCCATGGACTTTTGGGCCAGTCTGGAACATAAGATTCATTATAAGTTTGAAGGGAATGCACCGGCACATTTTCAAGAGGAGCTGGCAGAGTGCGCGAAGATGGTTTCCGAACTGGATGCAAAAATGCTATCCTTAAATAATGAAATACTACAAATCGAGAACGAGCAGGGAATATAGTTCCCTGCTTTCTTTGTATGTTATGAACCCGGGCAACTTACAAGCGGCCCGGGCGCCAAGTTCTATAAGTGTTAGCAAAAAAACATATATGGTTGAGATTTGGTGATAGAAGAAATAGAGGCCTAAAATGAGGAGTGCCCCGATGCATTTCTGCATCGAGGCTATTATGAAAAAATTTATCTATGTGTAATGAAATCATTACGCAACTGTCTTTTGAATTATTATTAGTATAGCAATTAAATGTGTACAAATTATGAACGGCATGTAAAAATATAGTTAATTTTCATATAGAGATTTATTATATGGAAATTAATTTATACAATATGCACAAAAGCAAAGATTTTAAGTAGTTGATAAAAGCGGAATAAAATGATAAAATTAATATTATTTTGCAGTTAATGTACGGTTTGGAGAAAGCGGTAGGAAAATGTTTGGAGGAAAGATAATGGACAGCTTTGTAGATAAGATTGCTCAGAAGTTTAATGGGCAGGATATGATACGTGCTAATGCGGAAGCGGAGGCGGCGGAAATGAACCGGCTGAAAAGTCAGGCGGGTCAGATGAAACAGCAATTAGATCAATATGATTTATGTATGCAGGAGATGCGTAAGCTTAACTTGCGCAATGCGGAAAGCGCTCAGGCCATCCAGGATCTGACCGGGAATGCGCAAAATTTGCAGGCAATGATTCAAAGCGATACAGCGGCCGCCAGAGACAAGATGGACAAGCTGACAGCAGAATGCATTGCCAAAATAAATGATATTCAAGCCGAGGGCAGTGGTAAGGAAGAAATTTTAGCAAAACTGGAAGAATTGCAAACGGCATTTTCTGCCTGTAAGAACGAGACGGAAGAGATAGTACATAAGGAAAATGTAAAAGTATACCGCAATGTACAGGCTGTCGTAGTGGAAGAATTGGGAAAGCAATCCCAGGAATTGATAGAAGCACAGAATAAGGCAGCAGACAAAGGAAAAGCGGTTCTGCCCATTGTCATTATTTCATTAATTGTCAGTTTGGCTACTATGGGCTTGTTGATTGCCCACGTTTTTGGTATTTTATAGAAGGGCAGGTTAAGGACATGGGAAAACAAAGCTGGAAACCGGGCAATATGCTTTATCCCTTACCGGTTGTTTTGGTTACGGTTTGCGATAAAGAAGGACAAGACAATATTTTTACGGTGGCCTGGACCGGAACCGTATGCAGCGATCCGCCGATGGTATCCATTTCAGTCCGGCCGGAGCGGTATTCTCATCATATGATCGAGGAAACAGGTGAGTTCGTAATTAACCTTACCACCAAAGATTTGGTATATGCAACCGACTATTGCGGAGTACGCAGCGGCCGGAACGAAGATAAATTCGAAACTATGAAACTGACCAGGGAACCGGCTGAGAAGGTAAAGGTGCCTTTGCTGAAAGAAAGCCCGGTGAATATGGAATGTGTAGTGAAGGCAGTTCACCGCCTGGGAACCCATGATATGTTTGTGGCAGAAGTGGTGGCAGTTCATGCGGATGAAGCCTATATGGATGAGAAGAATAAATTCTATCTGGAAAAAGCCGATCCGATCGTATATTCTCACGGCACCTATTATACATTAAAGGAAGCAGTCGGTACCTTTGGGTATAGTGTAAAAAAGACGCGTTGAGCGTCTTTTTTAATGCTTATGGAGGCGGTCTTCATTGGAAAATAGGCTGCCTCTTTTTATGGCGTTATCACCGAATTTTTTGCGGATATCGTCTAAAGTGTGATCCAGTTTTTTCTGCTTTTCCGAAAGCGCAGAAGGGGTATTGTCAGGTGCAAGATCAAATAAGTTCATCTGTACCGGTTCGGTGTTGGAGGTCAATTTGGAGGTTCGGATGCCCAGCAGCCGTATCGGAGTCTGATCCCATAATTCATCAAAGAGAGAACAGGCAGTTTTATAGATGCTTTCGGTAGTATCAGTGGGGGAAAGTAAGGTTTTCTGGTGAGAAACCGACTGAAAAGTATTGTATTTAATTTCGGTGCTGACCATACCGGCACATTGTCCAGAGGAACGAAGTCTGGCAGAAACTGATTCAGCCAAAATCAATAAGGTCTTATATACTTCTTCCTTGGTGGTTAAATCTTTGGAAAGAGTGGTAGAATTACCGATTCCTTTAGCTTCCGGAGGTTCGGTAATGACTACGGAGGAATCAATACCGTTTGCATATTCCCAAAGTAAAAGCCCGTGACTTTTTAAATGGGCAATGACTATTTTCTGATCGGCGAGAGCAAGATCGCCAATCGTGATGATGCCCAGATTGCGCAAGGCTTCCACACTGGATTTACCGCACATATATAGAGAAGAAACCGGCATGGGCCACATTTTTTCTTTGATTTCGTGGGAAAATAAAGTGTGTACCAGGTCGGGTTTTTTAAAATCAGAGGCCATTTTAGCCAATACTTTGCGGTCGGAAATACCGATGTTCACGGTAAAACCAAACTGCTCCCGAACCTGATTTTTAATTAGTTCGGCGGCCTTCTTTGGTGATTCGTATCTGTGAGCAATGGGACCGAAATCCAGATAACATTCATCGATACTGGCCTGCTCGATGTCAGGGCTTAAAGTCAGCAGGAAGTCCATAAGCTGCTGGCTTTTCTGTGAATATAAGCGGTGATCGGGAGGAACGATGGTCAGATTGGGGCATTTCCGGAGAGCATTGACAATCGGTTCACCGGTAACAATCTTGTAATTTTTGGCAGACATGGATTTAGCAAGGACAACACCATGGCGCCTTTGCCTGTCACCGCCAATGATGGAAGGGATTTCGCGTAAATCTACGGACGAGCCGTTTTCCAGGGCTTGGATGGCACTCCAGCTTAAAAAAGCGGAATTAACATCAATATGAAAAATAATGGTACCCATGGCATTCTCCTTCCGGTTATTGCTGATATTATACATTATAATACCACAAGATATCCTTTACAAGAAAGGTTATTACTGCTAAAATGGGTTTATTACGAATTTGTTACGAAATGATGGAGCATTCATGAAATATATAACACTCAGATATAAAAGACTAAGAATCAGAAACATAAAATTGGCAATATTGGCAGTAATTATTAATATATTTTTTCTTCCTTCTTACACATCTTTTGAGCATACCGGGAATAATATGTTTACTGTTTTTTTAAACAAAGAAAATGTCGGTGTGGTCAGTACCGAAGATCAGGTGGAAGGTCTGCTGCGGGAAGCCAGACGGCAGGTTGCCGCAGGCAGTGAGGAATTGATCCTGATAGACAGTGAGATTTCAATGGAAGGAAGCGAAGTCCTTTGGGGAGAAGTAGACGATACAGAATCGGTGATTGCTAATATGGTAAGCGTCCTGCGCAGCCATGTCCGGGAAACAAGACACCGTTCTTACACCGTTAAGGTTAACGAATACACAGTAAATCTGGCCAGCAAGGAAGAAGTTATCAAGTTGCTGCAGGCCCCTATCGATTTGTATGATGAAGAAAAAAAATATAAAGTGGAATTATCCATGGACGCGGAAAGAGAACTTTCGGTGTTAACTGCCCATGTCCGGGCAAAAGAAGAAATAGCAGAGAAAGAAACCACGCAGGTGCTTAGCACTTCTGCGGGAATCGAAGCGGTGGTAGAGGATATTTTTGAAGCGGTTGAACCGGCTGTGGAAAAAGATTTTAAAGATTATGATAAGGGGTTAATTTCGATTAATTATGGAGATACTGTTGAAGTGGTGGAAGCTTATCTTTCTGAGGACGAGCTTACAGATGTAAACGTAGCCATAGAAGAAGTTACCAAGGAACAGGAAAAAAATGAGATTTACGTGGTGGTGTCAGGTGATACCCTTTCCGGAATTTCACTTAAAACCAATATTCCGATGGAAAAACTGATTGAAATGAATGCAAACCTTAAGGATGAAAATTCAGTTATCCGTGTGGACGAAGAACTGATTATTACCGTACCTGAGCCCGAGCTTACAGTCGAACGTCAGGAAGAGCGGTATTATGAAGAAGACTATGAAGAGAAAATCATATATGTAGATAATAATGAATGGTATACTACTCAGACAAAAACCCTGCAGGAGCCATCGGCCGGACACCGAAAGGCAGTTGCTGTTATTTCCTATCGCAACGATAAAGAAGTGAGCCGGGAAATTATCAAGGAGGAAGTGACCTTTCAAGCAATCCCCAAGATTGTGGAACGGGGAACGAAAATACCGCCCACTTACCTCAAGCCTCTTTCGGGAGGGCGATTGTCTTCCGGATTCGGCGGAAGAAAATCACCTACCAGAGGCGCCAGTACTAACCATAAAGGAATAGACTGGGCAACGCCGGTTGGAACTGCAGTAATAGCATCGGCTTCCGGAACAGTGGCAAAGGCCGGCTGGGGAAGCGGTTATGGTTATGTGGTATACATCAACCATGCCGATGGCAGACAGACCAGATACGGTCATTTAAGCAAGGTTTTAGTGTCCGCAGGCCAGTCTGTTTCACAAGGACAAAAGATCGCATTAAGCGGTAATACCGGAGTTAGTTCGGGACCGCATGTGCATTTTGAAATATTGATAAACGGAAGTCAGGTTAATCCCTTGAAATACCTGAACTAATGTTTGAAGTTTACAAAAATGGAAAATGTGTTATAATAAAGCAATACTTGATAAACTGTTAGAGGTACACCATGGAGCAATATGCAATTCGAGGTGGTAATCCGTTAGTGGGCGAAGTTGAGATCGGCGGTGCGAAAAATGCAGCATTGGCTATTCTTGCGGCGGCGATTATGGCGGACGAAACCGTATTAATTGAAAATGTACCGGATGTGCGGGATATCAATGTGCTCATACAGGCTATGGAAAGCATAGGCGTGGTAGTGGAACGCATTGACAGGCATACGGTAAAGATAAACGCAAAAGCCATTCATGATGTTGTGATAGAACATGATTATATAAAAAAGATAAGAGCTTCCTATTATTTGTTAGGAGCCTTATTAGGAAAATATAACAAGGCGATAGTTGCCCTGCCCGGTGGCTGTAACATCGGACTGCGTCCTATCGACCAACACATTAAAGGTTTTCGGGCGTTAGGCGTGGACGTTAAGATCGAACACGGCCTGATTATTACAGAAACAGATAAATTAAAAGGAAACCACATTTATATGGACGTGGTTTCAGTAGGTGCGACCATTAATATTATGATGGCAGCAGTTATGGCAGAAGGACAAACGACTATTGAAAATGCGGCAAAAGAACCCCATGTGGTAGACCTTGCCAACTTCCTTAACAGTTGCGGAGCAAATGTTAAGGGTGCCGGTACCGATGTGATTAAGATTAAGGGAGTGACCAGACTTCACGGTACGGAGTATGCGATTATTCCCGACCAGATAGAGGCGGGTACTTTTATGTTTGCGGCAGCAGTGACCAAAGGGGACGTTACCGTAAAGAATGTTATCCCTAAACATTTGGAATCCATCAGTGCAAAGCTTTTGGAGATTGGCTGTGAGGTGGAAGAATCCGACGATGCAGTACGGGTGGTTTCAGCCAAACCTTTGAATCATACCCATGTAAAGACCCTGCCTTACCCGGGATTTCCCACCGATATGCAACCGCAGATTGCGGTGGCACTGGCTCTTTCTCATGGAACAAGCATCGTAACGGAAAGCATTTTTGAAAATCGGTTTAAGTATGTAGATGAGCTGACCCGAATGGGCGCCAACATTAAGGTGGAAGGCAATACCGCCATTATTGACGGGGTATCCAAGTATACCGGAGCCAGTATTACAGCCCCTGATTTACGAGCCGGAGCGGCGTTGGTAATTGCCGGATTGGCAGCAGAGGGTACCACCACTGTAGATGATATTAAATATGTTGAACGCGGATACGAGGACTTCCATATTAAGCTGCAGACATTGGGAGCACAGATAGAAAAAGTGAATACAGAAAGAGATTTGCAAAAATTTAAATTAAAAACGGGCTGATGCCCGTTTTTGCTTTGCAGAATTCAGATGACTTCTTCAATAAATAAATCAGTACGAGCGGATAAATCAATGTACTGGTTACCGCACTTGATGGTCGGGGAGGATAAATGATCCCGGTTAATATATATGATATCTCCTTCCGCACCGTTGCTTAGTCTGACACGGTTTAACAGATAGGTGTTTACGATGTTTTCCAAAAAAGTCATAATAAAACGGGTATCGTATTTTTGCAGGCCTTCATTTTCAAAAACTGATATGACAATAAACGGACATAACGGTCCCCGATAGATACGGGCCGAGGTCATGGCATCGTAAACATCGGCAATAGCCACCATCTTACCGAAAATATCAATGCGGTCAGCGGTAAGGCCGTAAGGATAACCGGAACCGTCGCAGCGCTCGTGGTGCATCAAAGCGGCATTTTTAACATGGTTATCAATATCAAGACTGCCAAGAATCTTGTAGCCTTCCTGACAATGAGTTTTAATTACGTGATATTCCTGAGCGGTTAACTTTCCGGGTTTTTTTACAATGTCATCGGGAATCTTCAGCTTGCCGATATCGTGTAATAATCCGCAAAGGGTAGCGGTTTTGATATCTTCTTCCGACATCCTGAGCCAACGGGCAAAAACATTACAAATCAAAGCCACGTTAACACAGTGAACAAAGGTACAGTCATCGTACTCACGCATATTGTGCAGCATATCAAAAACGTTAAAAAAGTTGTCGCTGTTGGAAATCAAATTCATGGTATGAGACAAAAGCCTGTCCACCTCTAAGGGTGCACCTTTATCAATAACATCGTTGATGGCGGTTCTGAAGCTGTCGATGTCTGCTTCAAATTCCTGCCGGAAATGTTGAAATTCAGGTGTGGCTTTTACCTTTTCGGAATAAGAGGGGCCTTGTACAGGTTCATTGGGAACTGCCAATTCATCCTCGACACGTACATAAAGAATGGAATAAAATTCCATTCTGGTAATTGCTTTATCGGTTAAAATAAGTCCTTTGGGAAAAATGAGCTGGTTGTTGTAAGTAAAAACATCCTCGGCCACAACCATACCCGGCGTAAGTGCCGCTGTACTTAAACGTCGCATAATGACCCCCATATTTTGTATACTAAAATTATAGGTTTTTCGGCAGTAAATGTCAATCAAAAATGCATTAAGTGATTGACATAAGGCAGCTTGAGTGCTATTGTTAATGCAGATAGAAAATTCCATATTGAATTTAAGTCTCTTATTCAGAGTGGTGGAGGTACATAGGACCTGTGAAGCCACGGCAACCCCGACAACGGAAGGTGCCTGCCTGAGCGAATGTTTTTCGATCAATAAGAGGATTTGATTATTGCGTATCAGGTCCGCTTATTAGTAAGTGGATTTTTTTATTGTAAATTTTACAGAAGTGGTCCGATAAGCCGGACACTATAAAGGAGGAAAAAGAATGGACAAGTATTTATTTACTTCAGAGTCAGTAACCGAGGGTCATCCCGACAAAATGTGTGATGCCATTTCCGACGCAGTGCTGGATGCACTGATGGAACAGGATCCCATGAGCCGTGTGGCTTGTGAAACCGCAAGCTGTACCGGATTTGTAGTAGTAATGGGTGAAATTACCACAAACGCATACGTGGATATTCAGAAAATCGTGCGCGATACCGTAGTGGAAATTGGTTATAACAAATCCGAATACGGATTTGACGGAAACACCTGCGCCGTATTGGTTGCCATTGATGAACAGTCATCGGACATTGCCATGGGTGTAGACAAAGCACTGGAAGCAAAACAGTCGGAAATGAGCGACGAGCAGATCGAAGCCATCGGTGCCGGTGATCAGGGTATGATGTTCGGTTATGCAACCAATGAAACCGAAGAATACATGCCTTACCCCATTTCATTAGCGCATAAGCTGGCATTACAGCTGACCAAAGTACGAAAAGACGGAACTTTAACCTACTTAAGACCCGATGGAAAGAGCCAGGTTTCGGTTGAATATGATGAAAATGGTAAACCCCTTCGCTTGGAAGCAGTAGTATTATCTACCCAGCATGATGAGGATGTTACCCAGGAACAGATCCATGCAGACATCAAAAAGTATGTATTTGATCCCATCCTGCCCAAGGAATTGCTGGATGACAATACCAAATACTTTATTAACCCCACCGGACGTTTCGTAATCGGCGGACCTCACGGTGATGCCGGATTAACCGGCCGTAAGATTATCGTTGACACTTACGGCGGATATGCCCGTCACGGCGGCGGTGCCTTCTCCGGTAAGGACTGCACCAAGGTAGACCGCTCCGCTGCTTACGCAGCCCGCTATGTAGCAAAGAACATTGTTGCTGCCGGCCTGGCTGAAAAATGTGAAATCCAGCTGTCTTATGCCATCGGTGTAGCCAGACCCACTTCCGTTATGGTTGATACCTTCGGAACCGGAAAAGTCTCCGATGAAAAACTGGTAGAAATCATCCGTGAGAACTTTGACCTGCGTCCCGCCGGCGTTATCAAGATGCTCGACCTGCGCCGTCCCATCTACAAACAGACCGCAGCCTACGGACACTTCGGCCGTAACGACCTAAACCTCCCTTGGGAAAAAGTAGACAAAGTAGACATCCTTAAAAAATATTTATAATTCCCAAAAGGGCTATGAACAGAGTAGGGTTCATGGCCCTTTGCAGTTCGGTGGCATAGGGACGCTTCGCGGGGGGGTGAAGGTGAAGGAATCGTCGGTTTTTCTTGGGGGCCGGTTTTGGCCGTGATGAGCCTCTGGAAAGGAACGCATCTGTGGACGACAAACACCACACCGGATGCCACGCTCCAAGCAGTCAGAGCAGCCCTAAACGCTCCGAATCTCGTCCAGTGGGACTCCATTCGTGCAGGTCTGTTCTGACTGTCTGGAGCGTGGCAACCGGTGTGAATTTTGTTGTCCGATGGTCCTTTTTGTGGCGGCGGCTCCCTAACCCCGGTGGGATGCTGATTCCCTCACAGCCTTCCGGCGAAGCGTGCGGCATCCGGCGAAGCGTCCCTAAAAATTTCTTTTCAAGGGAAATAAAGTGTGTTATAATAACTCGTCGCACCTTGAAAACTGAATATGGTAATTGTCAGATGCACAAATTCTGTAACAATATGGCTTCATGTGATTTTTCCCTTCTAGCGCCATGCACCTCCGGTTTTGCGGAGGTTAACGAGGGAAAAGGACTATCGAAACTTCGGCGGATGTCCTTTCGTACTGTTTCCGGTGCGAAATATACCTACAAATATGCAGGTAACTGCAAAACAAAAGGGTATAACGGAATAAAATAAAGAATGAAGATGAAATGATAACATAGAAAGATGAGGAAAAGTTATGTGTGGAATTATTGGATATACAGGAAGTAAAAGTGCAAAGGATATTTTATTGGATAGTTTGGAAACCTTGGAATACAGAGGCTATGATAGTGCGGGAATTGCAGTGGCCGATGAAAAGGACGGGAAGATACAAACCTACAAGTGCGCCGGAAGGGTGAGCAGCTTACGGGAATTGTGTGCCGGGAAGACTATTGCAGGAACCTGCGGGATCGGTCATACCAGATGGGCCACCCATGGCGGGGTCTGTGATGAAAATGCCCATCCTCACACTTTTCGGTCGGTAACCGTGATTCATAACGGTATCATTGAAAATTATCAGGAACTCACGAAGAAATACGGATTGGCGGAGCAACTTACCTCCCAAACCGACAGCGAAGTGGCAGCTGCTGTGCTGTCTCATTTTTATGCCGGAAATCCTTACGAGGCTATTCAAAAAACCGTACTGAAATTAAAGGGAACCTTTGCTCTGGGAATTCTTTTTGAAGACATTCCGGGGGTTATTTTTGCTGTCAGAAATGTCAGTCCCATTGTTATTGCCAAGAGCACAGACGGTGCCATGCTGGCTTCTGATGTGACGGTTCTGGGACAGTACACCAAAGAATATTTTGTACTGCCGGAATTACAGATTGTCCGACTGGAGGAAAACAGTATTCAACTGTTTGATTTATCGGGCGAGGAAGCAGAACCAAGCTGGTGTACCATTGATTGGGATACCGAGCGAAGCGGAAAGTGCGGATATCCTTTTTATATGGAAAAGGAAATTATGGAACAGCCGGAAGTCATCGGTGAAACGATCTTTTCCCGCATTAAGAACGGGATTCCCAGCTTTGCAGCAGACGGTGTGCCGGATGAAATTTTTACAGAATGCAAGCGAGTATGTATCATGGCCTGCGGAACGGCGATGCATGCCGGTTTAGTAGCCAAAGCCCTGATTCAGTCCCAAGTGAAGATCTACGTGGAAGTGGTGCTGGCATCCGAATTTATGTACACCGACCCGGTGGTAGAAAAAAACACCCTGGTAATCGCAGTGTCCCAGTCAGGCGAAACCATCGATACCCTGGAAGCATTGAAATTTGCCAAGAAAAACGGTGCCAAGAGCCTTGCCATCGTCAATGTGAGAGAATCCTCCATTGCCAGAGAAAGCGAATATGTGATCTATACCAACGCCGGTCCGGAGATTGCCGTAGCCAGCACCAAAGCCTATACCACTCAGTTGGCAGTCTTTTACCTGCTGACCGCCAGAATGGGTTACGTCAGAGGCATATTTGACGAGGAGCGAACCAAAGAATTCATTCGCCAGTTAAGTACTGTACCCAAAGCAATTCAGCAAGTACTGCAAAAAAAGGAAGAAATTCATCATATCGCCCGCAAGATACTGAACGCCAGAGACGTCTTCATGATCGGCCGGGGAATGGATTATTCCGTCCTGCTGGAAGGCTCTTTAAAATTAAAAGAAATTTCATATATCCATTCGGAGGCCTACGCATCAGGTGAACTAAAACACGGCACCATTGCCCTGATCACCGAAAAAACCCCCGTACTGGCCGTAGTAACCCAGGAAAAACTAATGTCCAAGGAAATGTCCAACATCCGGGAAGTACAATCCCGCGGAGCAGAAGTAATCCTATTTATTAAAGAAACATTTACCTGCGAGCAGGCCTGCCAAAACATTTTCCGCCTCCCCGAAGTGAGCGACGAATTCATGGTAATGCCCGCCTCTGCAGCCCTCCAGCTACTGGCCTACTACGTATCCCTAGACAAGGGTCTGGACGTAGATAAACCGCGAAACCTTGCCAAAGTAGTAACCGTCGAATAGAAGACGAGAAGTTACGCTAAGACACGGAAAAGCCGTGTCTAAGTGTAACTAAATCTCGTCTGGAAGAATGCGGAGCATTCTTCTTGAATGATATACATCTATAAAAAAAGATAAGTCATAAAATAAAGAATTGCGCGTCTGACAGTATAGCCATACTTGGTGCAGTGTGTTATACTATTGCATATCAATTACACAATATGTAGTGTTGGAAAAACAGGCTACATATGGGTTGGCGAGGAAGGATTTGGGGCTGAGGTTGGATTTCGAACTGGAGATTGGGATAATGGGTTCAGCGATTTTTGAAAATTTGTATTAATTTCTTATTGGTAATTTTCATGACGCCAGTCTTACAATCAGCAACTGTTTGACGAGTTTACGAGGAGTTTTGCTGATTTAAGACTTCTCCAGTCATAAAAATTACCAATTAGAAATTAAACAAATTAGAAATATGAGCAGAACCCATTGCCCAACCCCAGTCGAAACCAACCTCAGCCCCAAATCCTGGACCCCACCCCCGGACCTACCCCCTGCACCCCCCCCCAAGAGGAGAAAACACATGGCATTTGCG
>JAVBSL010000014.1:0-288913 GCA_031556725.1 Lachnospiraceae bacterium
TAAGGCAGGTCAGGGTACAGGAATCAGCTATTGACGGCACCAGAAAATTCTTATTTGCATTGGATGACGGCAATCTGGTGGAAAGTGTATGGATGAAATACAAGCATGGCAATTCCGTATGTATATCTTCCCAGGTGGGATGCCGGATGGGATGTGCTTTCTGCGCTTCCACCCTGGATGGATTGGAACGTTCCCTGACAGCAGGAGAAATGCTGGAACAGATTTATGCAATAACTCGGTATACCGGGGAGCGGGTTTCTAACGTTGTGGTGATGGGAATGGGTGAACCTTTGGATAATTATGACAATTTAATTCGTTTTTTGGGAATACTAACTGATGAAAACGGATTGCATATCAGCCAGAGAAACATTACCGTTTCCACTTGCGGTCTGGTACCCCAGATATATCAGTTGGCTGAAGAAAACTTACAAATAACCCTGGCATTGTCCCTGCATGCCACCACTGATGAAAAGCGCAGTAATTTGATGCCTATAGCCAAACGCTATCATCTGGCGGAAGTGATGAAGGCCTGTGCTTATTATTTTGAAAAGACAGGGAGGCGCCTGACTTTTGAATACAGCCTGGTGGGAAATATTAATGACAGCATCGAGGATGCGGGAGAACTTGCCAAACTGGTGGGACCTTTAAATTGTCATGTTAATCTGATCCCTGTGAACCCTATTAAAGAGCGGGATTTTGTAGAGACGGATGGAAAAAAAATACAGGAATTTAAAAATAAACTTGAAAAATACAAAATTAATGTTACTATTAGAAGGGAAATGGGAAGAGATATAGACGGCGCTTGCGGGCAGCTTAGAAGGAAGATTAATGAGCAAATGCGGAGGGAGGTACACCAATGCTGAAGTCGGTTTCTTTGACTGATATTGGAAAAAGAAGAAAACTAAATCAGGACTTTGTGTATACATCACAAGAGAATATAGGTAATCTTCCCAATGTTTTTATAGTTGCGGATGGTATGGGCGGACATAATGCGGGGGATTTTGCGTCCCGCTGTACGGTTGAGAAAATGATTGCGGAGATTGAAGACTCTTTTGAGAAAAATCCCATTAAGATTTTGGATAAGGCCATTCAGGCGGCCAATACAGATATCCGTAAACGGGCAGAAGCCAATGAAGAACTGTACGGGATGGGAACCACGGTGGTAGCGGCAACCTGCTTAGGGCAATATCTGCAGATCGCCAACGTTGGAGACAGCCGGCTTTATATAGCCAACGGAAAAAACCAGACTATCAGACAGATTACCAAAGATCATTCGTTGGTGGAAGAAATGGTTCGGATGGGCGGTATGGATAAAGAAGCGGCCAAAAACCATCCCGATAAACATATTATTACCAGAGCAATCGGGGCTAAGGACACTGTGACGGCAGATTTTTTTAATGAAGAATTGCTTCCCGGTGATATTATACTGCTCTGTTCCGATGGGTTGAGCAATATGCTCGAGGATGAAGAAATCGGAAAAATACTATACGAAAATACAAGTTTAATAAACAGGGCGGAGGAATTGGTAAAGGTGGCCAATGACAATGGTGGAAGAGACAATATTGCAGTCATCATCATTGATCCATTTGCAGAGGAAGATAGGAGCTAAGGGTTCATGATAAAAATAGGAATGATAATCGGAGATCGATACGAGATATTGGAAAAAATCGGTACGGGCGGTATGTCCGACGTTTATAAAGCCAAATGTCATAAGCTGAATCGTTTTGTCGCAGTCAAAGTGTTGAAACAAGAGTTCAGTGAAAATGCTAATTTTGTTTCTAAGTTTAGAATAGAAGCACAGGCCGCTGCAGGCTTAAGTCATCCCAATATCGTAAATGTCTACGATGTAGGGGAAGAGAACGGTATCTATTATATTGTTATGGAATTGGTAGAGGGAATTACCCTCAAAAAATATATTGAAAAAAAAGCAAGACTTTCCGTAAAAGAGGCCATCAGCATTGCCATTCAGATTTGTATGGGCATTGAGGCGGCTCATAATAATCATATTATCCACAGAGATATCAAACCTCAAAATATCATTATTTCCAAAGAAGGAAAAGTAAAGGTAACGGACTTTGGCATTGCCAAGGCGGCAACCAGCAATACCATTACCTCCAATGTCATGGGATCGGTGCATTATACCTCTCCGGAACAGGCGAGAGGCGGATTTTCCGATGCCAAAAGTGATATTTATTCATTGGGAATTACGTTGTTTGAAATGCTCACCGGCAGAGTGGCATTTAACGGTGAAACGACAGTGGCGATTGCCATTAAACATATTCAGGAGGAAATGCCCTCCCCCAGAGAGTACGTATCGGAGATTCCGGTCAGTGTGGAGCAGATTGTTTTCAAATGCTGCCAGAAAAGCCCGGACAGACGGTATCAGTCCATGGGTGAGTTGATCGCTGATTTGAAGAAATCCCTGATGAATCCCAATGAAGATTTTGTCAAAGTTGTAGATCCGGATGAAGAGGCTTCCACCAGAGCGATTTCAGATACCGAGATGGCTCAGATTAAGGCTGCCAGAAATAGAAATACCATTGACGAAGAATTGCAACATGATGATCCGCAATATGCGTACTCTCATTATGAAGATTCTCATTATGAAGATGATGAGCCGGAATATGAGGACGACGAGGATGATTATTATTCCTATGAAGAAAATGACGATGACTACGATGATGAAGATTATAACCCCAAAATGGAAAAAGTGACCACTGTATTGGCGATAGTTGCTGCTGTTTTGATAGGCTGCGTCTTGATATTTTTAGTGGGAAGAGCCTTTGGCTTGTTTCAGTTCAGTTTTTTTGATAAAAAAGAACAGACGGAAGATGTTACGGAAGCAGCCGAACAGGTGGAGATGGTCAAAGTAGTAGGGATGAAGCTGGAAGAAGCCAAGGTTGCTTTGATCGGCATTGGTCTTACACCGGAAATCCAGTATAAAGAAAGCGGTGAATATGAAAGCGGTATCGTCATGAAGTCTTCCGTGGCGCAGGGTGAGATGGTGGATATCGGAAGCAATGTTGTTCTCACCGTAAGTTCCGGATCGGAAGGTGTGGAAGTGCCGGAACTGGTAGGGAAAACGGAAGCGGAAGCAAGGTCAATCCTTGAGAAAAGCGGCTTTTTGGTTAATAAAACAGAAGGATATGATGCTTATATTAAACAGGGCAGTGTGCTGAGCCAGGATCCCGCATCAGGAAGTAAGGCACCTTCAGGCTCTGCTGTAACCATCAAGATCAGCCTCGGAGCAGAAGATACCAAGGTTCAGATGCCTAATCTCATCGGACAAACGGAAATGGATGCTATGGTAATCTTGCAGGAGGCAGGGTTAGCTATGGGCAATGTTACCGAAGTCACCAATGAAGATCCGGCACTGGCAGGATTTGTATGTTATCAAAATTATTCGGTAGGGAATTATGTGGAAAAAGGGACGGTAATTGATCTGCAGGTCAGCATCGGACCGGCAGAGGCATTATACAGTTATGCCGGAAGTATTTCAGGGCCCACTGCCCAGGAGGATGCCTACTATAAAGAAGGAACATCGGTCACGGTAACCCTTACGGCTGCCGACGGTACCCAATTGTTGTCCACCCAGACAACATCATTCCCGTTACCGGTAAATTTCTCTAATATAAAAGCCTCTGCGGGAACCTTGCTGCTTCAATATTTAAACACCCGGGAAGCTCAAAGTATCACTCATGATGACGGCAGTGTTGAAACCATCGAGGGAACCATCGAAAGTAAAGAAATACGCAGGGAGATAACATTCACACCACAATAACAATAAGGGAACTGTATGCAGGGAAAGATAATCAAAGGAATTGCAGGATTTTACTATATTTATGCAGAAGAAGACAGTCAAATCTATGAATGTAAGGCCAAAGGAATTTTCCGGAAAGACGGGATAAAACCGCTGGTGGGAGATGACGTGCTGTTGGATGTTGTAGAAGCGGAAAACCGGATTGGCAACGTAACGGAAATTTTGCCCCGGCGCAACACCTTGATCCGTCCGGCAGTTGCCAATGTGGACCAGGCCATGATCATATTCGCTATCGTCAAGCCTGATCCCAATTATAATTTATTGGACCGTTTTTTGGTAACCATGGAAAAACAACAGCTTCCCTGTATAATCTGTTTTAATAAAAAAGATATTGCAACCAAAGAAGAACAGGAAGAACTTCGTAGAAGCTATGAAACCTGCGGCTTTACAGTGCTGTTTGTCAGCGCTGAAGAAAACCAGGGGATGGAGGAAGTACTTCTTCTTTTGAAAGGTAAGACCACAGTAGTAGCCGGTCCCAGCGGAGTGGGCAAATCCACAATGATCAATTGCCTGTGTCCCGAGGCCCATATGGAAACCGGTGAAATAAGCAAAAAGATTGAACGGGGCAAGCATACCACCAGACATTCGGAGGTGTTTGCCCTGGGAGAAAATACGTATATTATGGATACTCCCGGTTTCACATCCCTGACCCTGGGAAAAATGGAAAAAGAGGAGCTGAAGCACTTTTATCCGGAATTTTCTCAATATGCGGACTATTGTAAATTTGCGGAATGTGCTCATATCAGTGAACCGGTATGTGGTGTAAAAGAAGCGTTGGAGCAGGGCAAAATCAGCCGTCTGCGTTATGATAATTATGTCAAGCTTTATGAAGAATTAAAAGCAATGAAGAAATACTGAATGAAATGGAGAATAATACATAATGAAATTAGGAATCCTGGGACTCCCCAATGTGGGCAAAAGCACCCTGTTCAATTCGTTAACCAAAGCAGGGGCGGAATCAGCCAATTATCCCTTTTGTACTATCGATCCCAATGTGGGAATCGTGACGGTACCGGACCAGCGCCTGAAGCTGCTGGGAGATATGTATGCTTCCAAAAAGGTGACACCGGCCGTTATCGAATTCGTCGATATTGCCGGACTGGTGAAAGGAGCTTCCAAAGGAGAAGGACTGGGCAATCAGTTTTTGAGCAACATCAGGGAAGTGGATGCCGTTGTCCACGTAGTACGCTGCTTTGAAGATGAAAATGTGGTTCATGTGGATGGAAATATCGATCCTATCCGTGATATCGAAACGATTAATTTGGAATTGATCTTTTCGGATCTGGAAATCCTGGAAAGAAGAATCGCCAAAACAGGAAAGGCCGCCCGGATGGACAAGACCCTTGCCAAAGAGGCCGAGCTTCTGGATAAGATCAAGGCTCATCTGGAAGATGGAAAACTGGCCAGAAGCTATGAGGCTGAAGATGAAGAAGAGACCGTACTGTTAGCTTCTTATAATCTGCTTACCTATAAGCCGGTCATCTTTGCTGCCAATGTGGCAGAGGAGGATTTGGCCAATGATGGGGCGGATAATGCCGGTGTGAAGAAGGTTCGTGCCTTTGCCGCCGAAAACGATAGTGAGGTGTTTGTGATCTGTGCCCAGATCGAACAGGAAATTGCCGAACTGGAAGAAGATGAAAAGATCATGTTTTTAGAAGATTTGGGCTTATCGGAGTCAGGCCTGGAAAAACTCATCAAATCAAGCTATCATCTGTTGGGTCTGCAAAGCTTTTTGACTGCCGGTGAGGATGAAACAAGAGCCTGGACCATCAAGATCGGGACCAAAGCACCACAGGCTGCCGGTAAGATCCATACCGATTTTGAACGCGGATTTATTAAAGCGGAAGTGGTTAATTATAAAGATCTGTTGGAACAGGGTTCATTAGCTGCCGCCAGAGAAAAAGGCCTGGTGGGAATGGAAGGAAAGGAATATGTTGTAAAAGACGGAGATGTTATTTTGTTCCGCTTTAATGTTTGACCTATATATAGTGTCCGAGTTAATGGACAACACCACATGTTGAAAAAGCTGATAAAATGGCGCTTTGCGAGCAATCGCAAGGCGTATTTTTTTTGAAAAAATGCTTGATTTTGCTTGCCAAAAATGTAAAACTAGTATAAAATCAGTATAAAAGTGGTAAAAAGTGGAGGTAAGTGGTGAAAAGTGGTAGAAATCCTATCCAAAACTTGTGGCAGGCCATTTTTTTAAAACAGAGGTAAAAGGGCACGGGTGATACGCAGATGTTTATGGGTGAGTATAACCATACAGTCGATGCAAAAGGCAGACTGATCATCCCTTCCAGGTTTCGTGAGAGTTTAGGTGACGAATTCGTGGTAACTAAGGGACTGGATGGCTGTTTATTTGTGTATGACCATGCGGAGTGGCAGGTTTTTGAAGAAAAGCTGAAAACGTTACCTTTGACTAACAAGGATGCAAGACAGTTTGTCCGTTTTTTCCTGGCCGGTGCGGCAAATGTTGAAGTGGATAAACAGGGGAGAATTCTGGTACCCAATGTACTGAGGGATTTTGCGGGAATTGATAAGGATGCCGTATTGATCGGTGTAGCCAGCAGAATCGAAATCTGGAGCAAGGAAAGATGGGAAGGCACGGCTGAATATCAGGATATGGATGAGATTGCCGAGCACATGTCAGAACTGGGACTGGGAATATAAAGTCAGGAGATTACGAATGGAGTTTTCACATGCATCTGTTTTATTAGAAGAAACAATCGAAGGACTAAAGATAAAACCCGATGGTATTTATGTGGATGGTACTCTGGGCGGCGGCGGACATGCTTTTCATGTGGCAGGCAGATTGGCTGAGGGAGGACGGCTGATCGGGATCGATCAGGATGAAGCGGCAATCGCAGCGGCTGGACACCGGCTTGCGGAATTTGGTGGAAAAGTAACCATCGTTCGTAATAACTACCGAAATACGAAAAGTGTTCTGCAGGGAATGGAAATAGATAAAATAGACGGTATGATTTTGGATCTGGGTGTTTCTTCTTATCAGCTGGACACTCTGGATCGGGGATTTTCTTATAAATATGATACCGGTTTAGATATGCGGATGGATACCAGGCAGAGTGTCAGTGCCAGGGAAATCATCAATGAGTATAGTGAAATGGATTTGTTTCGCGTGATCAGAGATTACGGCGAAGAGAAATTTGCTAAAAATATTGCGAAGCACATTGTCAGAGAAAGGGAAACAGCACCCATCAATACCACGGGGCAGCTGAATGAAATAATAAAAAATGCGATTCCGGCCAAGATGCGGGCGGAAGGCGGACATCCTTCCAAAAGAACTTTTCAGGCCATCCGCATTGAGTGTAACAAGGAATTGGAAGTACTGAAGGAATCAATAGAAGAATTGATATCACTGTTAAATCCGGGCGGAAGGCTGTGTATCATTACCTTCCATTCACTGGAAGACAGGATTGTAAAATCAATTTTCAGAAAATGTGAAAATCCATGTACCTGCCCCACTAATTTTCCGATGTGCATATGTGGGAAAAAGAGCATGGGCAAGGTCATCACCGGGAAGCCGATTCTTCCCGGCGAAGAAGAATGTAATGTGAATAAGCGGGCCAAAAGCGCAAAATTGCGTATTTTTGAAAAAGCTGGAAAGGAATAAATCATGGCAACGACTCAAGGAAGAGGAAATGCTGGAAACCGTAATGGCGGACAGTCAGGCAGACAAAACGGATATGTACAGGGGAATGCTGTCAGAAAGTTGCAGACGATGCCGAATCAATACCCGGCAATCGAAAAAACACCCCGGAAGCAGATTAGCAATGCGACCAGAAAGAACAGAGAAAAAGCCAGACATATGAATATGGGCTATGTACTTTTTCTGGTAACGGCAATGATTATATCAGGATTTATTCTTACGGGGTATATCGGTTTGCAGTCAGACATCACCAATAGTATTGAGCATATTGCAAAATTGGAGAATCAATTAAATAATTTAAAGCTTGCAAATGATGAAGAATATAGTAGAATAACTAATAGTGTTGATTTGGAAGAGGTTAAGCGGGTTGCCATTCAGGAGTTGGGAATGCGTTATGCCGAAGAAGGCCAGATCATTGAGTTTACAAGCAGCGGAAATGATTATGTCAGACAGGTTGCGTCAATTTCGGAATAAGCAGGTGTTGATGTGGACAAGCAGGTTAACAGGAACCAGGGGAAAAAATATCAAAAATTTACAATGAGAATGCAGAAAAAGCTGGTGGTACTATTTATTGTAGTATTTCTGGCTTTTGTGGGATTAAGCGTGCAGCTTATCAGAATTACCAGAGAGAACGGTGACCAGTATAAAAAACAGGTATTGTCCCAGCAACGCTATGACAGCATGGTAATTCCTTATAAACGCGGAGAGATACTGGATTCCCGGGGAACCAGTCTGGCCATCAGTGAAAAGGTATATAATGTTATTCTGGATGCCAAGGCAGTTTTGGAAAAAGAAGAGTATCTGGACCCCACTTTGGAAGCCTTGCGGATGCAATTTGGTTTTGATACGGGAAAAATCAGGAACTACATAGCAGATAATCCGTCCTCCCAGTACTATGTCCTTGCCAAGAGACTTTCGTATGAAGAAATAGCCGGTTTCAGGGAAGTACAGGCGGATACGGAAAAAGGCAAAGATGTCAAGGGAATCTGGTTTGAAGAGGAATATAAAAGGAGCTACCCCAATAATACCCTGGCCAGTGATGTAATCGGCTTTACCAGAAGTGATAACCGTGGTTTATATGGATTGGAGGAATATTATGATGATATCCTCTCCGGTACAGCCGGACGGGAATATGGTTTTCTGAATGAAGACGCCGAACTGGAACGGACCACCATCGCGGCGGTGGATGGCAATAGTATCGTCACCACCATCGATGCCAATATCCAGGGAATTGCCGAAAAATATCTGAAAAAATTTAATGAAAAATATACCAATAACTATCGGGAAGGTGCCAATGGTGCCTATAATATCGGCTGTATCATTATGGAAGTGGATACCGGCAATATTCTGGCTATGGCCAGCTATCCCAATTTTGATCTGAATGATACGAAAAATACGGATATGCTGCTGGGTATGCCCATGGTAGATGCCGACGGGAAGAAAATCACTCCGGCCACTTTTATTAATGAAGAAAATCTGGCCGATATGGACGAGGATGTTCTTTCCCAAAATTTTAATTCTCTTTGGAAGAATTTCTGTATCGTGGATACCTATGAGGCGGGCTCCGTTATGAAACCCTTCACCGTCGCTGCCGGAATTGAAAGCGGCAGTATTACCGGTAATGAAAGTTATACCTGTGAAGGTAAATTGGAGGTAGGAGATCATACTATCAAATGTCATAATAAAGGCGGTGACGGAACCCTGACGGTTGCCCAGGCGGTAGAACGTTCCTGCAACGTTTGTATGATGAAGATCGGCATGGCCATTGGCAAGGATACTTTTGTTGATTTTCAGCATATCTTTAACTTTGGATTAAAGACCAATATTGACCTGACAGGTGAAGCTAGGACTGCCAGTCTGGTATACAATAAAACCAATATGCGTTCCGCCGAGCTTGCCACCTGTACTTTTGGCCAGGGATTTAACAGCACGATGATTCAGACCATAACCGCATTTTGCTCACTGATCAACGGCGGAAATTATTATGAGCCTCATATGGTCAGTAAAATTGTCAGTCCCACTGGTGCGACGATACAGAACATTGAACCCAGGCTGCTGAAGCAGACTGTTTCACCGGAAACATCAGATACCATTAAAGAGTTTTGTAATCTGGTGGTGACCGGAGACCATGGTACCGGTCATACTGCCCGGCCGGCCGGTTACATGATCGGCGGCAAAACAGGTACGGCCGAGATGGTACCTCGGGATAAGATAAACTATGTATTATCCTTTATGGGGTATGCTCCGGCGGACAATCCTCAGATTGCCATTTATGTGGTAGTGGATCGGCCCAATGTAAAATACCAGGATGATGCCAAATATGCCACATATATTGTAAAAGATATTCTCACCGAAGTATTGCCTTATTTAAAAATATATATGACCGAAGAGCTTTCCGAAAAAGAACGTGCCGAGCTGGAAGCCCTGCAGCTGGAAATTATGACACCGGTAGTACCTGCCACGGAAGAGGAAGAAACCGGTGAAGAAGCAGAAGGGGAAAACCCGGAAGGGGAAGAAACGGTACCGGAGCATCAGGAAGTATGGAAGAGTTTCCCTATTGATCCGGCCACCGGCTATGGGGTGGATCCCGATACCGGTGAACTGGTAGATCCTGTCACCGGGGCAGTGATCGGCGGCAGTTTTGCGTCGGATGGTGAAACACAGATTTTGCCCCCTACAGCAGAAGATACGGGTGAGCCGTATTGATATTCGAAAGATACGTGAATAACCTCATGAAAAAGGTAATAGATTGTATTAATACCTTTTTTATGAGGTTTCTATGCTGAAAAATAAAACCTATAACCGTAAAAAGATTGTAACGATATTTTTTATTTGTATGATTACTTTTGTGCTGCTCACCGGGAGACTGGTGTACTTGATGGTCTTTCGTTCTGATTATTATTCGGAGCAGGCACAACAGCTTCATGAAAGAGAACGGAGCATTAAAGCCGCCAGAGGACGGATTATCGATGCAACAGGTACGGTGATTGCTGATAATAAGACGGTCTGTACCGTTTCGGTTATCTACAATCAGATTGCTGACCGGGAGGAAGTGATCAAAGTCTTATGCCGGGAACTGGATCTGACCGAGGATTATGTCCGTAAGAGGGTGGAGAAGTATTCGGCCATAGAACGGATCAAAAGTAATGTGGATAAAGAAATCGGCGACCGGATCAGGGATTTTGAACTTGCCGGTGTCAAGGTGGATGAAGACTATAAACGATACTATCCCTATGATGATCTGGCTTCCAAGGTATTGGGGTTTACCGGCGGAGATAATCAGGGAATCATCGGACTTGAGGTTATTTATGAAGAATATTTGAAAGGCAAAGAGGGAACGATTTTAACAGTAACCGATGCCAAGGGCGTGGAACTGGATGCGGCCGGAGAAGAGAGGATCGACCCCGTCACCGGAAATGATCTGTATATCAGCCTGGACATGAATATTCAAAGCTATGCAACCCAGCTGGCCAGTCAGGTGATGGAAAACAAGCAGGCTGACAGTGTCTCTATTCTGGTGATGAATCCGCAAAACGGAGAAGTGATGGCCATGGCCAATGTGCCGGAGTTTAATCTAAATGAGCCCTATACTCTGAATAATGGCATCGATGGTTCCGCATTGTCTCAGGAGGAACTGCAGAACCAGCTAAACGGAATGTGGCGAAATGGCTGCATCAATGATACTTATGAGCCGGGATCAACCTTTAAGATCATTACGGCAGCGGCCGGTCTGGAAGAGGGGGTAGTATCCTTATCGGATACCTTCAGCTGTCCGGGATATATTATGGTAGAGGATCGGAAAATCAGATGTCATAAGACTACCGGCCATGGGCATCAGGACTTTACCCTGGCCACTATGAACAGCTGCAATCCGGTTTTTGTAACCGTAGGGATGCGGTTGGGAGTGGATAACTTTTATAAATATTTCCAGCAGTTCGGTCTGCTGAAAAAAACCGGAATCGATTTGCCCGGTGAAGCGGCCACCATCATGCATAAAAAAGAAAATATGAAGGCGGTGGAGCTGGCAACGGTGGCTTTTGGCCAATCTTTCCAGATTACGCCCATTCAACTGGCCGTAACGGTATCCTCCATCGTCAACGGCGGTACCAGAGTAACACCACATTTTGCGGTAAGTTCAGTCAGCCGGGAGGGGGAAGAAATAGAAAAATTTACTTTTCCTACAACAGAAAATATTGTTTCAGCGGAAACCTCAGAAACCATGCGTACGGTTTTGGAACAGGTAGTGGAAAACGGAACCGGCAAGAATGGATATGTAGAAGGACAGAGAATCGGCGGGAAAACCGCAACCAGTCAGACCCTGCCCCGGGGAAGCGGACGTTATATCGCTTCTTTTATCGGATTTGCCCCGGCCGAGAATCCACAGGTTCTGGCCCTGGTAATTATCAATAATCCGCAGGGTGTATATTATGGCGGTCAGGTGGCGGCACCGGTAATCAGACAGCTTTTTGAAAATATTCTTCCTTATTTGGGTAAAATAGATTATAATTGAGGACGTATCAAAGAGAAAGGTTGAAATCAGATGAATACAACAATTGTGATACCGGTTATTATATCCTTCGTTATCAGTGTTTTGCTGGGACCGTTTATCATTCCCTTTTTACGGAAATTGAAGGTTGGGCAGACAGTCAGGGATGATGGCCCCCAAACGCACTTGAAAAAAGCAGGGACGCCCACCATGGGCGGGATTTTGATCCTCATCAGTATCGTGCTTACTTCCCTGTTGTATGTGAAGGATTGTCCGAATATTATCCCAATCTTGTTTTCGACATTGGGCTTTGGGCTGATCGGATTTTTAGATGACTATATTAAAGTAGTATTGAAACGTTCCATGGGCTTGCGGGCCTGGCAGAAGATGCTGGGACAGCTGCTGGTAACCGGCATCCTGGCTTATTATATAGTCAGCCGGCTGGATTTATCCATGGCCATGAAAATTCCGTTTTTACCCGGAAAATATATTGATTTTGGTATTTTAAACATTCCCATATTATTTTTTATTGTTATAGCGACTGTAAACGGAACTAATTTTACCGATGGGCTGGATGGTCTGGCAAGTAGTGTGACCGTTTTAGTGGCCACCTTTTTTACGGTGGTATCCATTGGCATGGATGCCGGTATTTCGCCGGTTACCTGTGCGGTAGTAGGTGCTTTGCTGGGATTTTTGCTGTTTAATGTCCATCCGGCCAGTGTATTTATGGGGGATACAGGCTCCCTGGCATTGGGCGGATTTGTGGCGGCCAGTGCGTACATGACACAAATGCAGTTATTTTTGCCGATCGTCGGTCTGGTTTATGTGGTGGAAGTACTATCGGTGATGATTCAGGTATCTTATTTTAAGGTCAGCGGGGGAAAGCGTTTTTTCAAAATGGCGCCCATCCATCATCATTTTGAACTGTGCGGATGGAAAGAGACCAAGGTGGTTGCCGTATTTTCTATTATAACGGCAATTTTATGCCTGCTGGCATTGCTTGGTATTTAAATAAAGGAAGGTTATCGGTCAATGTGTAATGAGTTAGCAGGAAAAAAAGTATTGGTAGTGGGCAGCGGCCTCAGCGGCATGGGAGCAGTAAAGCTTTTGGGTCAGATCGGAGCCGTACCCATTTTATATGATTCTAATGATAAATTAACAGAAAATGAACTGAAAGGGAAATTACCGGCAGGTGTTGCCGCTGAAATTATTCTCGGAGAATTGCCGGAAGAAGTGCTTGCTCAGATAACAGCGGCAATCATCAGCCCCGGAGTTCCCATGGAGGCAGCACCGGTAGTGAAGATCAGGGAAGGCCGGATTCCCATCTGGGGCGAGATAGAACTGGGATTTGCCTGTGCCAAAGGAAGTGTTGTGGCCATAACCGGAACCAACGGTAAGACTACCACCACCACTTTGGTAGGGGAGATTATGAAAGCCTTTTTCCCATCCGTATTTGTAGTAGGGAACATTGGCAGGCCTTATACGGAAGTCGCCCTGGAAACCGGCGAGGAAACGGTAACTATCGCAGAGATCAGCAGCTTTCAGTTAGAGACAGTGACAACCTTTGCACCCAAAGTATCAGCAATCTTAAATATCACACCGGATCACCTGGACCGGCATAAAACTATGGAATGTTACGTAAAAATGAAAGAGAGGGTTGCGGGGAACCAGACCTCTGAAGATGTTTGCGTTTTAAACTATGAAAACGAATATACCAGAGATTTCGGAAAACGGTGCCCCGCCAGAGTGATTTACTTTTCCTCTGCCAGGCCATTGGAAAACGGTTATTTTCTGAAAGATGAACATATTTATTTTGCCAAAGACCAAAAAGAGCAGTGTCTTATGAATATTCATGAGATGAATCTGGTGGGAATCTGCAATGTGGAAAATGTCATGGCGGCAATTGCCATTTGCCACAGCTGCCAGGTGCCCATGGAGCTGATCCTGGATACCGTCAGAAAGTTTCGGGCCGTGGAACACCGGATTGAATATGTGGCCACCAGAGGCGGTGTGGATTATTACAATGATTCTAAGGGAACCAATCCCGATGCCGCCATACAGGGGATTAAAGCCATGTCCAAACCCACCGTCCTGCTGGGCGGAGGATACGATAAGGGCAGCGACTATGATGAATGGATCGGGGCCTTTGACAACAAGGTAAAAGCTTTTGTGCTGGTGGGGGCCACCAGGGAAAAAATTGCCCGGTGTGCCGCTGAGCAGGGAATTTCCAATGTGATTTTGGCAGATACCTTTGAAGAGGCACTGGACAGATGCAGAGAGCAGGCTGAGCCCGGTGATGCGGTATTGCTTTCGCCGGCATGTGCAAGCTGGGGAATGTTTCCCAATTATGAGGTCCGGGGAAATTGTTTTAAAGAATATGTATTGGCTTTAGAAGAGTAGTAATTATGGAAGCAGAATAGGAGAACGTGGTTTGGCGAAAAAAAAAGAAGAAACCTTTTTTGACTACACCCTATTGTTCATTGTATTGTTTTTATTGGGCTTTGGGCTAATAATGGTATATTCGGTCAGTTCCTACGAAGCCAATCTGGATTTGGGGGATTCGACCTTTTATCTGCGAAAGCAGTTGTTTGCAACGATAGTAGGATTAGTTGGAATGATTTTTGTGGCCAATGTTCCTTATCACTTTTGGGAACGTTTTGCCACCCTGGCATACATCGTATCAACCGTTATGATTTTATTGATTATTCCCTTTGGTGTGGTCAGGAACGGTGCCAAAAGGTGGTTGTACATAGGAAGCTTGTCACTGCAGCCGGCGGAGATTGCCAAGTTGGGTATGATATTATTTCTGGCCAGCCTGATCTGTAAAATGGGCAAGGGCATTCGCAGCCAGAAGGGTTTTTTCACGGTACTGTTGATTCCGGCGCCCATCAGTTTGATGGTATGGTTAATTACCGACAACTTAAGTTCGGCGATTATTATCTTTGGTATTGCCCTGTTGATGTTGTTTGTGGCCAGTCCGGAATATAAGAGATTTATCATTCTGGGGGTGGCAGGCATAGCGGTAGCAGTCTTGGGGGTATATGCCATTGTCAATATGGCCGATTCAGAGACTATGGGATTTCGTGGGGCCCGTATTCTGGCCTGGCTGGATCCGGAAGCATATGCTTCGGGTAAAGGATTTCAGACTCTGCAGGCCTTATATGCCATCGGCTCCGGTGGTGTTCTGGGCAAGGGCCTGGGTCAAAGCATGCAGAAGCTGGGTTTTCTGCCGGAAGCGCAGAATGATATGATATTTTCCATTATCTGTGAAGAATTGGGGCTTTTTGGGGCCATGGCCATCATTATGATGTTCCTGCTTCTGATCTGGCGCTTTATGGTGATCGCCAATAATTCACCGGATCTGTTCGGTGCGCTGCTGGTGGTAGGGGTTATGGGGCATATTGCCATTCAGGTTATCCTGAACATCGCTGTTGTAACCAATTCCATTCCCAATACGGGAATTTCGCTGCCTTTTATCAGTTTCGGGGGTTCTTCGGTGATGTTTCTGCTGATCGAGATCGGTCTGGTGTTAAGTGTGGCTAAGGGAATCCGGCTGAAAGATTTATAGTACAAGATACATTTATAAAAAACTCTCCATATAAATAGAATAGGTCTTTTATTGAATCTAAACCGAAAGGGTAAGGTGAAGCTTTGGACGCTATTCATGTCAGAGGAGGAAATCCTCTTTTTGGAGAGACAAAAATTCAAGGTTCGAAAAATGCCGTTCTGCCCATTATGGCAGCGGCTTTATTGATTGAAGGTACCAGTGTAATAGAAAATTGTCCCAAAATATCAGATGTATTTCATATGCAGAAGCTGCTGGAAGAGATTGGCTGTGAGATCCACTGGCGCGACCGGACATTGTACATCAATGCGGCGCATGTAACAGAAAATACCATGAGCGGTGAATCGGTGACCGGAATGCGGTCATCCATCATGCTGCTGGGAGCCATGCTGGGCCGATTTGGAAAAGCAGCCATGAACTATCCGGGGGGCTGTGTCATCGGCCAGCGTCCCATTGATGTACATCTGACGGCATTAAAAAAGATGGGCGTAATGATTAATGAGGCAGAATGCTTCTTTGAAGCTACGGCAGGAGAACTTGTGGGCAATGTGATCGAACTGCCGATACCCAGTGTGGGTGCAACGGAGAACGTCCTGCTGGCAGCGGTGACGGCGAAAGGTACTACTGTATTGAAAAACGCGGCTCCGGAACCGGAAATAATCGCTTTATGCGAATTCTTAAGAGCTGCGGGAGCAGTTATTGAAGAGGATATGTCAAAGGAAATGACCTTATTGATCAAAGGCCAGCCGAAACTGTTTTCTGCCAGCTATAAGATTCCGGCGGACCGGATTGTGGCCGGTACCTATCTGTTGACGGTATTAGGTGTGGGCGGACATATTTTTTTAGAGGATGCCCCGGCCAAACATATGAAGGCTTTGATTCGATTAATGGAAGCCATGGATGCTGAGGTAAGTGTGAGTAATAAAGGAATTGCCGTATTATCGGAGGGAATCCACAAAACGGTTCCTTACCTGGAAACAGGAGTATACCCTCTTTTTCCAACCGATATGCAGTCGCCCTTACTGGCTGTTTTGACCAAGGCAAAAGGGAAAAGCAGTATTCGCGAAACGGTTTTCGAAAACCGCTTCAGAATTGTTCCGGAACTCCGGAAAATGGGAGCGCAGATTGAAACCCAGGGTAACCTGGCCACGGTGACCGGGGTAGAGGAATTAACCGGTTCCAGAGTGGAGGCCCAGGAATTACGCGGCGGTGCAGCACTGGTGATAGCCGGATGCATGGCGGAGGGGGAAACAGTAGTGGAAAACCGACATTTCATCGAAAGAGGCTATGAGGATATCGTACGGGATTATCAAAACCTTGGTGTGAAGATAAATACAGCCTAAGAAAGTTGAAAGCTAAGATGGGAAAGAAGAAAAAGAAGAAACAAAAGGAAAGCCCGGGGGAAATGCTGCGGCAGCATAAAAGCCTGCTGATCATAGCATTGTTGCTGTTGATTCTTTTTAGCGGGTTGGGAATTGGGTATCGGTATATTATCCAGCAGTATACCGTAACCAAGATTTATGTGGATGGAAATATTCATTATACCAGTGCGCAGATCATGGATATGGTCATGGAGGGAAAGTATGGCAGCAATTCTCTGTTTTTATCATTGAAGTATAAGGACAAAAGTATTCAGGGGATTCCCTTTATCGAAAAGATGGATGTCAGTATTTTAGAAAGAGATACCATCAGGATTAATGTATATGAAAAAGCAATAGCCGGTTATGTAGAGTATCTGGGGAATTATCTTTATTTTGATAAGGACGGGATTGTGGTGGAGAGCTCCCAGCAGACGACACCTGGAATTCCCCAGGTGACCGGTTTGGAATTCGGATATGCGGTCCTGCATGAAAAGCTGCCGGTAAAAAATGAAGCGGTTTTCACCAAAATATTAAATATGGCACAGCTATTGTCAAAATACAGTGTCAACGCGGACAAGATCTTTTTTAATGAAAATGATGAAATTACCCTTTATTTCGGCGACGTAAAGGTATCACTTGGGAATGATTATCATATTGATGAAAAAGTCATGGAGCTGCAGAATATGCTGCCAAAGCTGGAAGGGAGGAGCGGCACCTTGCGGATGGAAAATTATGACGAGTATACAAAAGAAACGATTTTTGAATCAGATTTATAAAAAAAGCAAAATTATGGTTGATAAATTTGTGAAATAATTATATGATGGAGTATATGGACATTCGGGGATAATGAAGGAGGAACTACCTTGTTAGAGATTAAGACTAACGATGCTGAGTCTTCAGCCAAGATAATCGTAGTAGGTGTTGGCGGTGCAGGCAATAATGCTGTAAATAGAATGGTTGATGAAAATATTAGTGGTGTGGAATTTATCGGGATCAATACGGACAAGCAGGCCCTGCAGTTATGTAAGGCCCCTAAGCTGTTGCAGATTGGAGAAAAGCTTACCAAAGGACTGGGTGCCGGTGCCAAGCCGGAAATCGGTGAAAAGGCAGCGGAAGAAAGTGTCGAAGAAGTAACCACGGTAATTAAAGGTGCCGATATGGTTTTTGTTACATGCGGTATGGGCGGTGGAACCGGAACCGGAGCCGCGCCTGTTGTAGCTAAGGTAGCTAAAGATATGGGAATCTTAACGGTAGGTGTTGTGACCAAGCCTTTTCGTTTTGAAGCCAAGACCCGTATGATAAATGCTATGAATGGAATTGAGCGGATTAAAGATTACGTAGATACATTAATAGTTATTCCTAATGATCGTTTGTTGGATATTGTTGATCGTCGGACAACCATGCCGGATGCACTGAAGAAGGCAGATGAAGTATTGCAGCAGGCCGTACAGGGAATTACCGATTTGATTAATATCCCGGCGATTATTAATCTGGATTTTGCCGATGTACAGACGGTTATGAAGAATAAGGGAATTGCCCATATCGGTATCGGTACAGGTAAAGGGGATGACAAGGCTAGTGAAGCAGTTAAGATGGCAGTGGAAAGTCCATTGCTGGAAACCACCATATCCGGTGCTACCGATGTTATTGTTAATGTTTCGGGTGATGTAACCTTATCGGATGCTTCCGATGCGGCAAGCTATGTGCAGGAATTGGCTGGTGATGATGTCAATATTATTTTCGGAGCGATGTATGATGCCAGCAAAACAGACAGTTGTACCATTACCGTTATCGCAACCGGTCTGGAGGATGAAAACAACCTGCCGATCAGTAAACCGACCGCCGGTTCTTATGGATACAAGTCGGTATATGCGACATCTAAACAGGCTAACTATGGCGTAGGCAGCAGCAATATCCTTCCGAAAACCGGTGTAAATGTGATATCGGGAAGCGGACAAGCACGACCGGTACAACAGCAGCCCAGGCCGGTACAAGGCATCAATAAGCCAGGTGATATCAGAAGTACGGTAGAAGAGAAGTCCCTGAAAATCCCGGATTTCTTACAGAAAAATAAATAATAAAAACATCAGTCAGGAAGCAGATGCTTCCTGATTTTTTTGTTATTAAGTTATCGCCCTAAGGGTGTTTTTTTGTCGATTAAGTGCGATACATAACGTCCAACTTAGACTAGCGTTTGACAAATTATCAAGACCTTAATGTTTATAATGAATAAGATGTTACAGTTCATCCCAAAAATGAACTGGTAAGATCGAGACAAAACATCTCTGATGCGAATGGTGATAAAAGTGCTTTATGAAATTTATATTGACAGTCTTTTCCTGATGAATTTTATTCTGAATATTTTTTTGCTGACCTTAACGGCAAAAACCCTTAACCGCACTGCCACGCGGTTTCGGATTATTGGCGTGAGTGCGGCCGGAGCATTGGGATACTGTATCATTCTTTTTTTGCCGCTGCCCTATTCAGGTAAAATATTAATAGGGTTGATACCGGTGAGTATGGGAATGGCAAAGCTGGCTTTTAAAACCAAAAGCTTCAAAGGGGTTTTAAGGGAAACGGGATACTTGTTTATATTTGCTTTCTTATTAGGCGGGGGAATGCTTTTTTTATTAAAGAGGTTTTCTTTTTTATATCAGCATAGTGGGAAAATCTGGTGTGTGTTGGGAGTTGCCTATATTGCTTTTGGTTTTTTGGATTATTTTATTAAAAGACATCGAAACAAAAAAGCCAATCCTTTTTGCCGGGTGCTGATCCCTTGTGATGATAAAGAAGTGATCATAACAGCCCTGGTGGATACCGGAAACGGTCTAAAAGAACCCATTAGCGGAAAACCGGTTTCAGTATTGGAAGAACAGGTATGGGAACATTTAAAACCGCTGATGCGGGAGGAAAAAATGAAAATAATTCCCTACCACAGTGTCGGCAACAGTCACGGATTGATGGTGGGCTATGAGCTGGCACGCATAATTGTTGAACAAGAGGAACAAAAAGTATGTTATGAAAAAGTAATCGTGGGAATCTGCAGTGGACAGATCTCTTCAGGAAAACAATATCAGATGATATTACATCCGGAATTATTGGAAAGATGACAACAACTGTTTAAGGAGGAAAAAAATGGTTTTTAAAGTGGCGATACCGGGAAAGGTGCAATTTAAATTATACAGGAGGGAACCCGGTTTCAGAGTAATGAAGCAAGGAGATATCCATTATATCGGAGGGACAGAAGTGCTGCCGCCGCCCTTGGAACTGGATAAGGAAAATGCCATTATCAGTGATTTGGGAACAGAATATGAGGACGAAGCAAAATCGATCCTGATTGAACATAATTTGCGTTTGGTTGTATACATAGCTAAGAAGTTTGACAATACCGGTGTGGGTGTGGAAGATTTGATATCCATCGGTACCATTGGGTTAATAAAATCCATTAACACCTTTAATCCGGAAAAGAATATTAAACTGGCAACTTACGCCTCAAGGTGTATTGAGAATGAAATCTTAATGTATTTGCGCCGGAACAACAAAACCAAGCTGGAAGTATCCATCGACGAGCCGCTGAATGTAGACTGGGACGGCAATGAACTGCTGCTGTCCGATATCCTCGGAACCGAGGAAGATGTTATTTATAAAGACATTGAGAATGAAGTTGAACGTAAGCTCCTGCTGAAAGCCATCAGAAAGCTGTCCGACCGTGAGCAGACCATTATCAACCTGCGCTTTGGTCTGGGAACACCCGATGGCAATGAAATGACCCAAAAGGAAGTGGCGCAGCTTCTGGGAATATCTCAGTCGTATATTTCCCGTCTGGAAAAGAAAATTATGAAACGTCTCCGGAAGGAACTGACCAAGGAAAGCTATTAGAACAAAATTTAAGGCTGTGAAGGAACCCCAGGACCGCAAGGGGATCGGCCGGTCACACGGCCCTCCGGCCCCAGTCAAAAATATCCTTCTGTATGCTGTGCGCCTAAGAACTGCGACGAGCCACTATGCAGACCGGAATCTCGCCCAGTGGGGCTCCATTCCGATCAGTGTCTCGTCTCCGTAGGCACAAGGCATGGCGAAGGATATTTTTGACTGGGGTCGGAAATCCCGTGTGTCCCGGCCGATCCCCTTGCGGTCCTGGGGTTCCAGCCAAAGGTTTCGAAGTGGGTTCTTAAATACGGTGTTGAAAAGCAGTCGGTGGATCAAGGTCATAACGTAGATTCGAACCGGGGAGGTTGTTCTGTCAAGCTATCAGGGCGCTCTCGCTTGCATAAGAAATACATTAAGAGAACACGGAAGACTGACCAGACCGGAATAGAGGCCATTGCCGAAGATTCCGGTCGCTTTGGGCAGTCTGGAGTTCTTGTGAACGCGTATTTCGTTGTAAGCGAGAGCGCCCTGATGGCTTGACAGCCTCCCCAGGTTCGCTCACGACCTTCCGGGTAGCACCCTCACGACCTTCCGGGCATCAGCATGGTTTTCCAATATCTACCAGGATAATATCCGGCCCGATCTTTACGATATCCTTGTAGGGGATGATGATATCGGGGTCTTTGTAGAAGAGGGCGTTGAATTTGTTTTTGCCGCAAATGATAATGGCGTGGATATGTCCGCTGCAGTCATCGAACTCTAAATCGTTAACTCTTCCCAAACATTTACAATTTTTGATATTTATGACATCTTTGCATTTTAATTCCGAAAATAACATGTAATTGACTCCTTTTTTATATGTATATTTTTCATTCATTCGGTGAATGATTAAATTACAACAATCAATCAGGAGGAATATGCATGGCACAGGGAAAAGTTGAAATTTGCGGTGTCAATACAGCGAAATTACCGCTTTTAAAGGCGGCGGAAAAAGAAGAACTTTTTGGCAGGATCGAGGAAGGTGATCTGGATGCCAGAAAGCAGTATATAGAAGGTAACCTGCGACTGGTATTAAGTGTGATCAAACGCTTCTCCTCCAGCAATGAAAATGTAGATGATTTGTTTCAGATCGGATGCATTGGATTAATCAAAGCAATTGATAATTTTGATTCGACTTTAAATGTGAAATTCTCAACTTATGCAGTGCCCATGATTATTGGCGAGATCCGCCGGTTTTTACGGGACAACAATGCCATCCGGGTCAGCCGGTCATTGAAGGATACCGCGTATAAAGCCATTTATGCCAAAGAGAATATGATCAAGCGTGATCTGAAGGAACCGACCATTAACGAAATCTCGGAAGAAATCGGTATTTCCAAGGAAGACATTGTATATGCCCTGGATGCCATTCAGAATCCTATGAGCTTATATGAGCCGATTTTTACAGACGGCGGGGATACGTTGTATGTCATGGACCAGATCAGCGATAAAAAAAATAAGGAAGAAACCTGGGTAGAGCATTTATCTCTGAGTGAGGCCATGAAACGCCTGGGAGAGCGGGAAAATGAAATTATCGGACTGCGCTTTTTCCAGGGCAAGACCCAGATGGAAGTGGCGGATATGATTGGGATATCCCAGGCTCAGGTGTCGCGGTTGGAGAAGAATGCATTGAAGGTGATGAAAAATTATCTGACGGCGTAAGTGCTTTTAAAATAAAAGGTTGAATGACTGGATGTATGATCTTCGGTTATTCAACCTTTTTCAGTTTCACAGGAGTTTAATTGAAAGGTAAAAAGAAAACATAGAAGTAAAAACAATTATATGCTAAGATTTAAATACGTAAGCAAAAGCTGGCAAAACTATGAAAGGAAATACGCAATACAATGAAAAATGTATTTGGAATAAATGTAGCCAATGGCTATGATAGTCCCTTCGATGGTCAAGTTTTTCACAGCGATTCTGCGGTAAATGCCTTAGGGGATATATATGAAAAATACATAAAAATCATGAATGACGTTGAGAAGAAAACATCATTGTCGTTGGTGATGAAGACTGTTAAATATTTTTCTTTTACCTTAGCGTCTGCAATCTATGTCTTGGACGGCAGGACACCCAAGGCATATACGCCAATATTGTCCGGTATTATGGTGTTGTCATATTTTACATTTTTTTTTCTGATTATATTGGAATGGAAGAAAAAAAGATATAAAAAAAGTGAAGAGTATAACCGAAGTAAGAGATATATGAGAAAGGTTGACGATTATACAAAGACTTTGCTTAAGATACCGGAAAGCGCCAAAGTAATAGACATATTAATCCTTTATTATAAAATTAAGAATGGTAAAATGAAGATTGTTGACATTGGAGTGACCAGCTATCAAAATTATGAAGTTAGTATTTATGCTGACAAGAATAATTTTTATATAGCAAACTTTTGTCAAAAATGGGCGATTCCCCTTCATTGTATTACCGGAATTAAAAAGATAAATAAGAGAATTTGTATTTCTTCCTGGAATAAAGAGGTACCTTATGATAAGGGGAAATATAAAAAATATAAAATGAAAATGGATTATACTAAGGGACAAATTCTCTGTAAGCCTTATTATGCTCTTTGCATCAAGTGGCGGGGCGAAAACTATGAAATGTTTATTCCATCTTATGATTTCGATGTACTTGCCGCGGTGATTGGGATAAAGTATTCAGCTAAATTGTGACAGGAGCATGATACCAATATTTGGGATGAATTGAAATTTCCATGATAATGTAATATGATAAATAGAATAGTTTTAATTATTGTATTTAATAAATGGTGAAGTGATACATATCCCGGGAAAGGAGTACGGAGGTACGTGATGGAGATTGAACAAGGAGTGGAGCTGCTGTTAAAGGAAATCAGGGCAAAAGAAAAGACCGTATCGGTTCCGGTCAGTGAAGCCTGCGGGATGGTCTGTGCCGCGCCTGTTTATGCGCCCATGATGGTGCCGCATTTTCCGAAATCAGCCATGGACGGTTATGCCGCAGTCTCAGGAGAGGTTTGTCAGGCATCACCGGAGCATCCCGTCACCCTTAAGGTACTGGGGGAACTTTGTGCCGGGGAATATCAGGAATATCACCATGAAAAGCAGGATGCGGTGAAAGTAATGACCGGTGCTTATATACCGGAAGGGTTTGATTGTGTGGTGCGGCAGGAGGATACGGATTACGGCGAGGAAACCGTAACCATAACAAGAGGAGTTGCTGCCTATACAAACTATTGCCGGATTGGGGAAGATATCCGGGAGGGTGAACTGGTTATTGCTCAGGGGACAAGGCTGTTGCCGTTACACATTGGTCTTCTGGTGAGTCTCGGAATCACTCATATCGCCGTATATGAACCGTTAAAGGTGGCGATCATATCAACGGGAACGGAACTTTTGGAGCCGGGAGAGGAGCTGCAGCCGGGAAAGATTTATAACAGCATCCGTTTTATTCTGGCGGCAGCGATGGAACGAGAAGGCTTTGGGATACCCTTACAGGTCAGTTGTCCTGATGATCAGGAGCAGCTTACAGCGTATCTGCAAAAGGCTTTGGCGGCAGCGGATATCATCATTACCACCGGAGGCGTGTCAGTGGGCAAGAGGGATATCGTACCGGAGGTTCTGCAGACCATGGGAGCCCGGAAGCTTTTTCAGGGAATCAATGTCCAGCCGGGAACCCCTACTTTGGCCAGTGTACTGGAGAATAAGATCGTATTAAGTCTGTCCGGCAATCCTTATGCGGCTCTGGTGAATTTCGATCTATACTTATGGCCCATGGCCGCAAAATATATGCACAGTAAAACTTTCGAGACGGTGCGCGGAACGGCGGTTTTAGACAGTGACTACCCAAAGGTCAATCCGGTGCGGAGATTGGTCAGAGCCTATGCGGAAGGCGGCCGGGTGCGGATTCCTTCGCAGCTTCATGCGTCCTCGGTAATCAGAAATCTGACCCAGTGTAACTGTTTTATTGATATCAGGGAAAATACGAAAATACACAAAGGTGATACGGTTTGTATCCATTATATAAAGTAAAGAGGTTATGAGATTGAAGAAACATCCATTAAGCATCGGGATCTTATCCGGCGGCAAAAGCAGCAGAATGGGGCAGGACAAGGCGCTGCTTCAGATCAACAGTCAACAGTTTTTAAACAAGCTGGTAAAAGAATTTAAAAGCTTTGAAGATTTACTGGTTTCGGTGGATAAAGCCGCCAAATACGATGAGCTTCCGGCCAGGCAGATTGTGGACCAGCATCAGGATATCGGCCCAATAGAAGGAATTTATCAGGTGATCAGTCACGCAGACAACGAATATGTATTTGTCTGCGCTGTTGATATGCCCTTTGTGACCAGAGAGCTGGCGGCATATATGGCGGAGTTTATTTCTTCTGATTATGATTGTTATTGTATCCGGGATGAGGAGCGGGTTCATCCCCTGTGTGCAATTTATTCTAAAAGCATGCTGCCGGTTATTGAAAAATTGATCGCAGCAGGAAAATACCGCCTGGTGGATATCCTGAATCAGGTGAGAACAAAATATATCCAATTAGAGCAAAGCTGCTTCGATGTAAAAACAGTAAAGAATATCAATACCCGGGATGAATACCGAAAGCTTTTGCTGCCGGTGGTTTTTTGTGTCAGCGGTGTGAAGAACAGTGGAAAAACCTGGCTGATTGCCAAGCTGATTAATGAGTTTATCAAAGAGCATTATCAGGTTGCCGTAATCAAGCATGACGGACATGATTACCAAATGGATTATGAGAATACCGACACCTTCCGGTTTACCCAGGCGGGTGCTTTTAAAAGTATCATTTTTTCAGATACCAAATATTCCATGAATGCGGCAGGGAAAAAATCAGCGGGAGAGCTGCTTGACCTTGCTGCGGATGCGGATATTATTATTCTGGAAGGAATGAAGGATTCTTGCTATCCCAAGGTTGAGGTGATCCGGAAAAGCGTATCGGAAGCTTCTGTTTGTCAGGAGGATACGCTGATATGTGTGGCAGCCGATTTTGTATTCCATGAGGTGTTTTCCTGTCCGGTTATGGACATCGATGACATTCATGGAATTTTTACTTGTATAAAAAAATTTTTCGGATTGGAGCTTATATCGTGAAATTAATAAAAACCGAGGAGGCGGCAGGACATATTCTCTGCCATGATATTACCCGGATTATTCCGGGGGTCGTTAAGGATGCTGCATTCCGCAAAGGACATGTGGTGAGGCCGGAAGATATCCCGGTGCTGTTGTCCCTGGGAAAAGAACACTTATATGTGTGGGAGGCCAAAGCCGGGATGCTGCACGAGGATGAAGGGGCGCAGGTGTTATGTGAATTATGTATGAATGAATATATGACAGCAACCGCGCCAAAAGAAGGTAAGATCGAAATCATAGCAGATACGGACGGCCTGCTGGTAATTGACAGAGCGCGGCTTGATCGGATGAACGCTATGGGTGAGCTGATGATTGCCGCGAGGCATGGAAATTTTCCTGTAAAAAAAGGTGACCGGCTGGGAGCAGTCCGGATTATTCCGCTGGTGATAGCGGAAGAAAAGCTGAGGGCTGCCAGAGAAGCGGCAGGTGAAAAGCCGGTTTTTACGTTACTGCCGTTTTTACCCTGGCAGGCAGGAATAATAACCACCGGCAGTGAAATTTATAAGGGCCGGATTAAAGACGCTTTCGGCCCGGTCATCAGGAACAAATTGGCGGAGTATGGGGTTACGGTTTTGGGACAGCGGATCGTTGATGACGGGCAGGAGCATATTGTGGCCGCCATTCAGGCCTTTATTGAGGAAGGTGCCCAGATGATTCTGTGTACCGGCGGGATGAGCGTGGACCCCGATGACCGGACGCCGGGAGCGGTGAAAGCCGCCGGCGCGGATATCGTGACTTACGGTGCCCCGGTTCTGCCGGGAGCCATGTTTCTGCTGGCCTATATCCGGCATCAGGACCGGAGGATTCCGGTGATGGGACTGCCGGGCTGTGTCATGTATGCGGGGCGGACCATCTTTGACCTGATTCTGCCACGGATTCTGGCCGGAGTGGAAGTGGAAGCTGCCGATATCACCCGTCTGGGGGAAGGCGGTTTGTGCTTAAACTGTGAAGTATGTCATTTCCCCAATTGCGGTTTTGGCAAAAATTAAGAAAAGGAGCAGGTAAAATGTCACAATTTACTCATTTTGACAGACATGGAAATGCTGTCATGGTGGATGTTACCGATAAAGAAAATACGGAACGAATAGCGGTTGCCCAGGGCAGTATCCGGGTCAGCGAGGCCATTTTCCGGGCCGTCACCGAAGGCACGGCGGGCAAGGGAGATGTGCTGGGGACAGCCAGAATAGCCGGAATTATGGCGGCAAAAAAAACCGGAGAGCTGATTCCTCTATGTCATCCGCTGATGCTGACCAAGGTTGCCGTTGATTTCCGGCTGCAGGAGGAGTCCTGCATCATCACGGCGGTTTGTACGGCCAAGCTGTATGGCCGGACCGGTGTGGAGATGGAAGCACTAACCGGCGTCAGTGTCGCCTTGCTGACAATCTATGATATGTGCAAGGCTCTTGACCGCGGAATGGTACTGACAGATATCCATCTGATTGAAAAAAAGGGCGGGAAAAGTGATTATAATTAAAAAAATAATGTATCCGGTAATGGCAGTAGTATTATTTGCCGGGATTACGGCAGGCTGCGGAAATGGGGAACGCAGTCAAAATATCGAAAAAAAAGAACTGGTGATTCTGGCGGCGGCCAGTCTCACCGATGCATGTAATGATATTAAAGAAAAATATGAAGCGGAACACAGCAATATTACATTAACCTTTTCCTATGCCGGATCAGGAGCCCTGCAGACGCAGATTGAAGAGGGGGTACCGGCAGATATTTTTCTGTCAGCGGCAATGAAGCAAATGACGGCGCTTCAGGATCAGGATATGGTAGCGCCGGAGACAGTAGTGAAGCTGCTGGAAAATAAGGTTGTTTTGATTGTTCCGGAGAACAGCAGCCTTTCCCTTGTCTCTTTTGAGGACGTAATCAGAGAGGATGTTACCCTGATTGGTTTAGGAGAGCCGGGCAGCGTGCCGGTTGGACAGTATGCGGAGGAGATTTTTACTTATCTTGGAATTACTGATGAGGTCAGAAAGAAGGCTAATTATGGTGCGGATGTCCGAACGGTGCTTTCCTGGGTGGAGGAAGGAGCTGTAGACTGCGGTGTGGTTTATGCCACAGATGCTTTTAACGGTAATCAGTTGAAGATCATCTGTGAAGCACCGGCGGATTCTTGTCAGCCGGTGGTTTATCCGGCAGGTATCTTAAAGGGTTCCGGGGAAGAAGAGGAAGCGGCGAAATTTCTGGAATATCTGCAGCAGGATGACGTGATGGAGATTTTTGCGGCGTATGGCTTTACGCCGTTAGTGTAGTATTGAAACGCCCGCTCAAGCGGGCAGATAGGAGCCATAAGTATGAGTTTTTCACCTTTCCTGATCTCCATGAAGGTGGCACTGTGTGCTACCGGATGCACCTTTGTACTGGGGCTGCTGGCCGCCAGACTGGTTATGGCCTGCCCCAGGGGACGTGCTCTGGCGGACGGAATATTGTCGCTGCCGATGGTCTTGCCGCCAACGGTAGTGGGGTTCTTTTTGTTGATTGTGTTTGGAAATAACGGCTGGCTGGGAAAGATCCTTTCGAGACTGGGGATGGGTGTTGTTTTTACCTGGCAGGGGGCAGTGATTGCCGCAGTGGCGGTTTCCTTTCCATTGATGTATCGGACGGCCAGAGGTGCTTTGGCTCAGGTGGAACCGGATCTGGTGAATGCGGCCAGAACACTGGGAATGTCGGAAATGATGATTTTTTTTAAGGTGCTGATGCCTATTGCCTGGCCGGGAATCCTGGCCGGCACAATCCTTTCTTTTGCCCGGGCCCTGGGGGAGTTTGGGGCCACCATTATGCTGGCGGGAAACATCCCCGGCAAAACCCAGACCATGTCGGTGGCGGTGTATACGGCAGTACAGAGTGGAAACCGGAGACTGGCATATGAATGGACAGCAGTCATCATGGTTATTTCGCTGGTGACGATGCTGTTGATGAATTATTGGAATCATTTTGCTGAAGGGCAAAGGCACCACAAATGGAAGCGCTTATAAGAAGGGGCAAAAAATGGAACTTTTTGTTGATATCGAAAAAAGGCTGGGGGATTTTCTGCTGCAGGTAACATTTACGGCGGGCAATGAGGTGTTTGGCATACTGGGTGCTTCAGGCTGCGGTAAGAGCATGACCCTTAAGTGTATTGCCGGCATTGAAACCCCGGACCGGGGAACCATCAGGCTGAACGGCAAAATACTGTTTGATTCTGACCAGAAAATAAATCTTCCGGCCAGAGTGCGGAATGTGGGATATTTATTTCAGGATTATGCCCTGTTTCCCCATATGACGGTCAGGCAGAATCTGATGTGCGGCATCCGAAACACAGAACCTGGGAGCCGGAAAGAAAAAAAAGCGGCGGATCACCAAAAGGTTGACAGCTTTATTAATAAATTTTATCTGAAAGAACAGGAAAACCTTTATCCTGCCCAGCTTTCAGGGGGGCAGAAGCAGCGGACGGCATTGGCCAGGATGCTGATGGGGGAACCGGAAATGCTGATGCTGGACGAGCCCTTTTCCGCCCTGGACCCTTATTTGAAGTGGCAATTGGAGCAGGAAATCATGAAGATAACCGAGAGCTTAAAGCAGCCGGTTTTGTTTGTATCCCATAATCGGGATGAGATTTTCCGGCTGACCCATCGGGTAGGGGTAATGGATACGGGAAAGCTGGCAGATATCCAGAGTAAGCAGGAACTGTTTGGCCATCCCGGGACGCTGGCGGCGGCTCTTTTGACGGGCTGTAAGAATATTACGGCTTTGGAGCCTGAGGGAGCGGATACGTACTATGCATCAGACTGGGGGATCATGCTGAAAACAACGGCGGGGAAACAGAAAAATCCCATCTATGCAGGTTTTCGTGCCCATTATTTTGAAATTACCGGACAAATGGAGCCGGTGAATGTATTTGATGTTGAGATTTTGCGGGTAATCGAGGATACTTTTTCCGTCATCCTGCTGTTCCGTCAACGGGGGCATGTATCACAAAAGGAATGGTCGGTGCTGCGTTTCGAGCTTCCCAAGGAAATGTGGAAGCTTTGGCAGAACCGTCCCTTTTATTTGAAAATACCCGGGGAACAGATTATCTTGCTGGAGCAATAGGAGGACAAATTGAAAGACAATTATGGGAGAGAAATCACCTATTTAAGAATATCGGTGACAGATAAATGTAATTTGCGGTGCAGCTACTGCATGCCCCGGGAAGGGATTACCCGGATGCCCCATGAGGAGCTGCTGACCTTAGAAGAGTTGGGACGTGTTGTGGGTATTTTAACTGATCTGGGAATCAAAAAAGTCCGAATAACCGGAGGTGAGCCGCTGGTCAGAAAGAATGTAATCAGTCTGATCCGGGATATCTCGGCCGCCGGTATTGAGGAAATCGCCATGACCACAAACGGCGTGCTGTTGGCCGAAATGGCCCAGGAGCTGTGGCAGGCCGGACTGCGGAGTGTCAATATCAGCCTGGATGCTGCTAATCCCCGGACCTTTGCCGGTATTACCGCCAGAGAGGAATATCAAAAGGTCATGGATGCTATGGCAGAGGCAGACCGGCTGGGATACCGGATGAAAATAAACTGTGTCCCCTGCCGTGGTTTGAATGAGGAAGAGCTACCGGACATTGCCCAGCTGGCCAGGGACCGAAACATCGATGTCCGGTTTATTGAGCTGATGCCTATTGGCTGTGCCACCCAATTTAAAGGGATACCCTCCGATGAGCTGCTGGCCAGGCTGGAACAAATTTACGGTCCTGCCCGGGCCCTGCCCAGAGAAGATTTAGGCAGCCCGGCGGCTTATTACCGGTTTTCCGGATTTCAGGCCCGAATCGGCTTCATCAGCCCCATGACCCATCAATTTTGTCAGGCGTGTAACCGGATCAGACTGACGGCTGACGGTTACTTAAAGCTATGCCTGCATTATCGAGATGGGCTGGCGTTAAAACCCCTGCTGCGAAGCGGCAGCAGTGACCAGGAAATCAAAGCCCGGATTATGGAGGCAGTAAAGGAAAAACCCCAGGCTCATAACTTCCAAAAAGAGGTTATTTCCAATAATAATCGGGAAGAAGAGCGTAAGATGGTACAGATTGGCGGATAAGAACTGCAAAAGCAGTAAGGAGGAAAGTATGGGAATAATCAAAGCAGTATGTATTAGTGAAAAAAAGGGAACAGCAAAAATAGATATTGGGGAATGTAAATTTATAGAAAATTTCGGTCTGGAAAAGGATGCCCATGCCGGAGACTGGCACCGGCAGGTGAGCCTGTTGTCCTATGATCAGGTGGAGGATTTCCGGAAAAGAGGGGCGATGGTGGCCGACGGAGCTTTTGGCGAGAATCTTCTGGTAGAGGGACTTGATTTTAAGACTTTTCCGGTGGGCACCAGATTTTATTGTAATGATGTCATCCTGGAACTCACGCAAATCGGCAAAGAATGTCACTCCTATTGTGAGATTCGCAGACAGGTGGGGGATTGCATTATGCCCCGGGAAGGTGTATTTGCCAGAGTTCTTCGGGGGGGAATCATCAGGAAAGGGGATTTGTTATATGCTGGAGAAATTTAAAGCAGCCGTTATTACGGCCAGTGACAGCCGCTCAGTGGAGGGCGGTGAAGATATCAGCGGCCAGATAATCAAAGAAATCATGGAATCAGCCGGTTATACGGTGATTGCCAGCCGGCTTCTGGCGGATGAGGAAGAACTGATCTATGAGGAACTGGTAAAGCTGTCCGACGAAGAAGGAGCCGATCTGATTCTCACCACCGGCGGAACCGGTCTTTCCCAGCGGGATTATACACCTGAAGCGACCTTGCGTGCCGCCACCAGAAATGTACCGGGGATTGCGGAGGCGATCCGCAGCTACAGCATGACCATTACCAGGAGGGCCATGCTCAGCCGGGGAGTCAGTGTGATGCGGAATCAGACACTGATCATCAATCTCCCCGGAAGCCCCAAAGCGGTCAGGGAAACTTTGGCATTTCTGCTGCCGGAGCTGGAGCACGGCCTGCTGATTATGACGGGCAGAACAGGGGATTGCGGAGCCTGATTTTACGCCTTTTCACCTTGTTAAAAATTTAATTACTTTGTTAAAAAATTAATTACGTTGTTAAATTTTTATTTAATTTGAAATTATGGAAATATTCCTTTATAGTAAAACAAGATAGTTAAAATACAGTGCTTTTCTGAGGTCGGAAAGCTGTGGAAGGAGGGATGAAGGTGTCCGTCACGAAAGCGGTGGAGATTTATAAAATTAATGCTGATGAGATTACGGTGCAGAAGGATGAGATGCTGTCGGAATTCCGGCTGCAGGTCATCTTTCGTGAAAATACCGATACCCTTTTTTGCTCCGGATTCCAACTGCCGGAGCTGGCGGCGGGATTTCTATATACGGAGTATGGCGTGGATATTGGCCGGAAAGGGTATGAGATCCGGTTAGAGGAAGCGGAAGACCATGCCATAATCACAATTGAAGAACCAAAGGCATATTCGGAACCGGAGGGTGCTCAGACATCAGGCGGCATGCAGCCGCCATCCGGGGATGTTTTCCTTTCGTATCGGGAAATTGATGAATGGATGACAGCGTTTTCTCAGCAGTCCCAATTATTTGCAGCAACCGGAAATGTTCATAGTGCCGGGTTTGTCAGTGGGGATGGAGCCCCCGGATGGTTTTGTGAAGATATCGGCAGACATAATGCTTTGGACAAGCTGATTGGCAAGGCACTGCTTCAGAACACAGTACTTTCGGAGGGCGTGGTATTTTTGTCCGGGCGGGTTCCTTCGGACATCATGCATAAGCTGATCCGAGCCGGAGTAACGGTGGCCGTCAGTGTTTCGGCACCCACCCTGGACAGCGTCAGGATGGCCGGAGAGAGTGGGATGACCCTGATCGGATTTGCCAGAAAGAACCGGATGAATGTTTATTCCCACCCGGAAAGGATTGTGGAATTAAAAGCGATAGGAGAGGAGATTTAAATGTATACCAAAAATGTAATACATACAAATGGCATGAATGAAAAAACCACCCGTTTTTTAAATAAGTTTGTTAAAAGAGTGAAAGCCACACCGCCGGGAGTCTGTCCCATTTCGGTGCAGCTTTCTTTCCTGCAAAGTGCCAGACTGCAAACCTGCGGAAAATGTGTTCCCTGCCGGGACGGATTAGAGCAGGTGGAGAATATGATGATGCAGATTCATGATGGAAAGGCCGACATGGATACCTTTCAAAATATGGTGGATCTGGCAGAGATGATCAAGGATACCTCGGACTGTGCCATCGGCTATGAAGCAGCAGAGATTGTTTTACAGAGTGTGGAGCTTTTTTATGATGAGTATATGAGCCATATCCGGGAGGCCCGGTGTCAGGAGGAAATGGGACAGAAGGTGCCCTGTATTTCTTATTGTCCGGCCAATGTGGATATACCGGGATATGTTGCATTAATTGGAGAAGAACGGTATGACGAGGCGGTCGGACTGATCCGTCATGAGAATCCGTTTCCCACCGCCTGTGCCTTTATTTGCGAGCACCCCTGCGAAGAAAAATGCCGCCGGGATTTGATTGACAGTCCGGTGAATATCCGGGGGCTGAAGAAGTTTGCCGTAGATCAGGCAGCAGCAGATACCGTTAAGGTTCCCAAGGGAAATGTGGCTACGGGTAAACGGGCAGCCATCGTCGGCGGCGGTCCTTCCGGATTAACCACAGCTTATTACCTTTCCTTGATGGGTCATCAGGTGGTGGTATTTGAAGCCAGAGAAGAGCTGGGTGGAATGCTCCGGTACGGGATACCCAATTACCGCCTTCCCAAGAACCGGCTGGATGAGGATATCAAGGCCATCCTGTCCACCGGCAATATAGAAGTGCGGCTGAATACCGATATCGGCAGCGAGATTTCCATGGAGCAGCTTCGCGAAGAATATGATGCGGTTTATATCGCCATCGGCGCCCAGGCCGGTAAGAATGTCAATGTGGAGGGAATTCACAGTAACGGAGTTTATTCGGCAGTTGACATGCTGGGGGAGATTGGCAGAGGAAATCTGCCGGATTACACGGGAAAAAGAGTAGTGGTAGTAGGGGGCGGCAATGTGGCCATGGACTGCGCCCGCTCGGCCATTCGCTGTAATGCCAAAGAAGTAACTGTGGTTTATCGCCGCAGACAGGTTGATATGACCGCGTTACCAGCGGAAATCCAGGGGGCCATTGAGGAAGGGGTGGAACTTATGACCCTGAATGCCCCGGTCCGGGTTCTGGAAGATGAAAACGGCTGTGTCAAGGCTTTTGTAGCCCAGCCCCAGATTATCAGCGTATATGATAAACGGGGAGAACCTTCGGCGAAGAAAGCCAATAAGCCGGAAATAGAGATTCCCTGCGAGGTAGTATTGATGGCCATCGGCCAGGATATTGTCTCGGCCCGTTTTCAGGAATACAGTGTCAACCCTCACCGCAAAACCTTTGAGACGGAGCCTGACTGCCTGTTAAAAGGCTACAAGAAGCTTTTTGCCGGCGGTGACTGTGTTTTTGGCCCGGCCACCGTCATTAAGGCCATTGCAGCCGGTAAGGTGGCAGCGCTCAGCATTGATGAATATTTGGGATATCATCATAAGTATAAGGACAATATTACGGTTCCCAAGCCTCGTGAGAATGACCGGACCCATTATGGCCGGGTACATCTCACCGATATTTCCGCCAGAGAGCGAAAGACCAGTTTTGAACCCATTGAAAATGGGATGTCCTATGATGAAGCCATGCAGGAGTGTGGTAAATGCCTTAGATGCGATCACTTTGGCTGTGGTGTTGTGGAAGGAGGGAGAGTGTAATGGTTCAGCTTATTATAGACGGAATAGAAATCAGTGTAGAAGCCGGAACAAATATATTGGAAGCGGCAAGAAGTGTGGATATCGAGATTCCCACTCTCTGCTACTTAAAGCATGTAAATGAAGTAGGTGCCTGCAAAATGTGTGTGGTGGAGGTAGAAGGACGAGAGAATCTGGTAACCTCCTGTACGACCCAGGTGGCACCGGGAATGGTAGTCAATACAAAGAGTGAAAAGGTAATGAAAAGCCGGAAGCAGGTACTGAATCTGCTGCTTGCCAATCATAATGTACGGTGCTTCTCCTGTTATAAATCCGGGGAATGCCGCCTGCAGGATCTGTCAAATGAATATGACATCACCCAATCCTGCTATGCGGGCAGTGCCGCAAAATATGCAGAATCCAAGGAGAATCCATTCTTAACCTATTATCCGGATTTATGTATTAATTGTCAGCGTTGTGTCAGCACCTGTAACCGGGTGGTTGGTAACGGTGCCCTTCATAACGGTAAAATCGGAACCAGAACCCTGATCAATGCACCCTTTGGACCGGACTGGAAAGCCAGTGACTGTGAATCCTGCGGCAACTGTGCCACCGCCTGTCCCACCGGTGCACTGGTAGCCAAGAACCGCAGGCAGTATCAGTCAGGAAAAGTGGATAAGGTTCTTACCACCTGCCCTCATTGTGCAACGGGATGTCAGTATTATCTGGTTGTTAAAGAAAATAAAATTGTTGATGTGGAGCCGGCAGACGGTCCCTCTAACAGCAATCTTTTATGTGTCAAGGGCCGTTTTGGATCATTTCATTTTGTCCATTCACCGGAACGATTGAAATATCCTTTGATTAAAAATCATCAGACCGGAGAATTTGAAAAAGCGTCCTGGGAGGAAGCTATGGCGCTGGTGGCCGCAAAATTTACGGAGATTAAGAAAAATTACGGTGCTGATGCACTGGCCGGTTTTGCCTGCTCCCGTTCCCCTAATGAAGACTGCTATCTGTTTCAGAAGATGGTACGCTGTGCTTTTGGCACCAATAATGTTGATAACTGTGCCCGGGTCTGCCATTCGGCCTCTGTGGCCGGACTGGCAATGACCCTGGGCTCCGGGGCAATGACCAATCCCATTGATGATATCACCGGGGATGTGGATATGATTCTGCTGATTGGCTCTAATCCAGAGGAAGCCCATCCGGTGGTGGGAATGAAGATCAGACAGGCGGTGGAACGGGGCACCAGGCTGATCGTTGTGGACCCCCGTGAGATCGGATTATCAAAAAAAGCCGATATTCACCTGAAGCTGAAGCCCGGAACCAATGTGGCATTTGCCAATGGAATGATGCATGTGATTATCCAGGAAGGGCTGGCGGACGAGGAATTTATCCGGACCAGAACCGAAGGATTTGAGGAACTGAAGGAAATTGTCAAGGAATATACGCCGGAGCGGGTTGCGGAAATCTGCCATATCGACCCGAACCATCTGCGAGAGGCAGCTTTAATGTATGCCAGAGCAAAGAAAGCCCCCATTATCTATTGTCTGGGGGTAACCGAGCACTCCACCGGAACCGAAGGGGTGATGTCCATGTCCAACATGGCCATGCTTGTGGGCAAGATTGGCCGGCCGGGGTGTGGTGTTAACCCGCTGCGGGGGCAGAATAACGTTCAGGGCGCCTGTGACATGGGAGCGCTGCCGGGAGATTTTCCGGGATATCAGAAGGTAACCAATCCGGAAGTAGTAAAGAAATTTGAAACGGCCTGGGGAGTGGACTTAAATCCCAAGCCCGGGGTCCATGCTACCGATGTATTCGGTGCGGCAGTACGGAAAGAAATCAGAGGACTGTTTATTTTTGGCGAGGACCCGGTGGTAACCGATGCGGACCAAAATCATATCAAGCATTCCCTGGAAAGCCTGGACTTCTTAGTGGTATCGGATTTATTTATGACGGAAACAGCCCGTTATGCCGATGTTGTGCTGCCCGGTACCAGCTATGCGGAAAAAGAGGGAACCTTCACGAATACCGAGCGGAGAGTGCAAAGAGTCCGCAAGGCGGTGGAACTGGATGGGGAAATGCGGCTGGATACCGATATGTTTATCGATTTGATGAACCGGATGGGATATCCCCAGCCGCAAATGACGGCAGACGAGATTATGGATGAAATCGCAATGGTTACGCCATCCTTTGGCGGCATCAGCCACTGGCGGCTGGACCGGATGACGCTGCAATGGCCTTGTCCCGATAAGATCCATAAGGGAACGCCGATTCTGCATGAGGGAACCTTTGTCAGGGGACTGGGGTGGTTCTACCCGGCTGAGTATGTCCCCAGCGCCGAGCTTCCGGATGAAGAGTATCCGTTTATCCTAAGTACCGGAAGGATTCTGTATCATTACAACACCAGAGCCATGACCGGAAAAACCCCGGGACTGATGGAAAGAGAAGGCAGCTCCTTTATTGAAGTGAATACCGAGGATGCAGCCAGATTGGGAATTGCCCATGGCAGTATGGTTCGGGTGACTTCCAGACGGGGTACCCTGGTAACCAAAGCCAGAGTGGGGGAAAAGGTTTCGGTGGGAGAGACGTGGATGCCCTTCCATTTTCCCGATGGAAATGCCAATATCCTGACCAATGCGGCATTAGATAAGTATGCAAGAATACCGGAGTATAAGGTGTGTGCGGTACGGATGGAGAAGGCTGAGTAAAGATTTTTTGATCAGAAGCGGGAGACGGTTCAGCAGACCGGTTACTGTTCACTGGCCAGCCAGTAAACAGTAACAGCGCCTGCCCATTTAAAGTCGCCTTCGGCGAGGGCAGGCTTATTGGTTTTATTTACGTTTTGGCTCATAGCCTATCAGCGTAGTGACAGGCTATGGTATGAAGTGTAACACAGACTGTCACCTGAATAATAACCGCGGAAAAGTGGTTGACATAAAGAAAAATGGGACATATAATGTAGGTATTAAAGAAAGACACATAGATGTTGTGTATTTCTGGAGTGTGGAGGGAGATATACCAATGAAATGCCCATTTTGCGGACATGAAAATACCAGAGTAATTGATTCCAGACCGGCGGAGGACAATAACTCCATCAGAAGACGCCGTGTATGCGATGAATGTGACAAACGTTTTACCACCTATGAGAAGATTGAAACCATCCCGCTGATCATTATTAAGAAAGATAATAACCGGGAAACCTATGACCGTTCCAAGATTGAGGCCGGAGTTTTGCGGGCCTGCCACAAGCGCCCCATCAGTGCCAACCAGATCAACCAACTGGTAGATGAGGTGGAAACCCAGATATTCAGCATGGAGGATAAGGAAATCGAAAGCCGTATTATCGGTGAAATGGTGATGAACAAACTGAAGGATCTGGAAGCAGTTGCCTATGTCAGATTTGCTTCCGTTTATCGAGAGTTTAAGGATATCAACACCTTTATGGATGAATTGAAAAAGGTATTAAATTAGATGGATTTGGGAGGGCCTCATAAAAAAAGGCTCTCTTTTATTTTATCAAAAATATTCAGAAAATCTTAACAAGAAATAGTATTGATTTTTTGGACAAAAATGGATAAAGTATAATAGGCACAAAATTTTACAATAAAAAGAGATAAGAGAGGACGTTATACATGCAAAGTGTAATAGAAGGATTACTCAAAAGTTTAATTGAACCGACCCCGATGGATTGGGTAAAATGGATCGCCATGTGGATTATCGGCGGGATATTGATCTATCTGGCCATCAAGAAAGATATGGAGCCGGCCTTGCTGCTGCCTATGGGATTCGGTGCCATATTAGTCAATTTGCCTTTTTCGGGAGCAGTGTCACAGATGGTTAACGGAGTGCTTGAGGAAGGACCGCTGGACGTGCTGTTCAATGCCGGTATTGCCAATGAATTGTTTCCCCTGTTGTTATTTATCGGTATCGGCGCCATGATCGATTTTGGTCCCCTGTTGTCTAATCCGAAGCTGTTCTTTTTCGGTGCGGCAGCACAATTCGGTATTTTCATGACCTTGTGTCTTGCCAGCTTGTTTGGATTTGAGTTTAAGGATGCAGCATCCATAGCCATTATCGGTGCCGCTGACGGACCTACCGCTATATATGTATCCCAATTTTTGAAGTCACAGTATGCTCCGGCTATTTTGGTGGCGGCCTATTCTTATATGGCCCTGGTGCCCATTATCCAGCCGCCGGTAATCCGCCTGATTACTACCAAAGAAGAACGCCGGATCCATATGCCCAATACGGCCAAAAACATTTCCAAAACCGTACGGATTCTGTTCCCCATTGTTGTAACCATTATTGCCGGTGTTTTCGCTCCCAAATCGGTTGCCCTGGTTGGCTTTTTGATGTTTGGTAATTTAATCAGAGAATGCGGCGTATTAGGATCATTGTCCGATACGGCTCAGAATTCTTTTGCCAATATCATTACCCTGCTGTTAGGCTTTACGATTTCGGTAAAGTTACAGGCAGAGGCTTTCCTGCAGTGGGAAACCATTTTGATCATGTGCCTGGGCCTGTTTGCTTTTGTTTTCGATACGGTTGGCGGTGTTTTATTAGGAAAACTGTTTAATTTATTCAGTAAGAATAAGATCAATCCGATGATTGGTGCGGCCGGTATATCTGCATTCCCCATGTCTGCCCGGGTGGTCCACAAGATGGGTATGCAGGAGGACAGTACCAACATTCTGATCATGCATGCAGCCGGAGCCAATGTATCGGGCCAGATCGCATCTGTTATTGCCGGTGGTATTATATTATCATTTTTCTTATAAGAGAGGAGCATAGACGATATGAACGTAGAAGCATTTTTAAATTCACTGAAATATATGGGTGTTGGAATGGTGGGCATTTTTGTGATCATCACAATTATTGTAGTTCTTATTAATGTTTTGATTAAAGCATTTCCAACAGCTAAGGAAGACAGAGAATAGTCTCAAAACTGCCGCCGGATTTTCCTGCGGCAGTTTTTTTTCGCGGCAGTTTTACAAAAAAGTATTGCATTTTAGGAAAAGTTTGTATAAAATAAAGCGAAAATAAAAATCATATTAAAAGATAGTAATATCTAGGAAGGAATTGTAACACATGAAAAGAAAAGGATTAAAAAGAATCCTTTCGGTCATGGTGTTGACGACACTTGCTGTTGCACTGAGCGCCTGCTCAGGTGATAAGAAAGGTGATGATTCTTCACAGATTACCGTCGGCATACCTCAGGACCTGGAGGACAGTCTTGACCCCCACAAAGCAGTGGCGGCAGGAACCAAAGAGGTATTGTTCAATTTATTTGAAGGGCTTGTTAAGCCTACCAGCGACGGTAATTATATCCCTGCAGTAGCAAGTGACTACACCATATCGGAAGACGGAACGGTTTACACGTTTGTTTTGAGAGAGGGCGTAAAATTCCACGACGGAAGCACGGTTACGGCAGAGGACATCAAGTATTCGATTGATAAATGCGCCGATACCGGAAGCGGAGACCCGCTGGTCGCGGCGTATTCTAATATTGCGGAGATCCGGATCAGTGATGCGAAGACGGTGGAAATCAGCTTAAAGGAGCCGGATACAGAGTTTCTGGCTTCTATGACAACGGCCATCATTCCCCAGGCCAACACCGCACCGGAGACTAACCCCATCGGCACCGGACCATATAAGTATGTATCCCGGTCGCCCCAGGAAAATTTTGTACTGGAAAAATTCTCTGATTATTGGGGGGAAAAGGCCAATATTGAAAAGGTCATCTTTAAAGTATGCGCCAATGCCGATTCCATTGTAATGGATCTGGAAGGCGGATCTATTGATATGTTTGCCAGAGTAACGGCCGCCCAGGCAGCAGAGTTATCCGACCGGTTTGAAATACTGGAAGGAACCATGAACCTGGTCCAGGCATTATACTTGAACAATGCCGCCGCGCCTTTTGATAATGAACAGGTTCGCCAGGCGTTATGCTATGCGGTTAATCCTGGTGAGATTATGGACATGGTATCGGATGGTAAGGGGGTGGAAATCGGAAGCAGTATGTTTCCGGCTTTTGGGAAATATTATATGGAAGAACTGAATGATACCTATAATCATGATATTGATAAGGCAAAAGCGCTGCTTGCCGAAGCGGGATATCCTGACGGTTTTTCCTTTACCATCACCGTTCCTTCAAATTATCAGCAGCATATCGACACAGCCCAGGTACTGGTGGAAGAATTTAAGGCCATCGGGGTAAATGCCAAGATTGAATTGATCGAATGGGACAGTTGGTTAAGCGATGTGTATGCGGGACGCAATTTCCAGTCTACCGTGATTGGCGTCGATGCGGCTACTTTGACCGCCAGAGCTTTGCTGGAGCGGTTTACCAGTACATCCGGCAGCAATTTTATTAACTTCAATAATACCGATTATGATCAGGCATTCGCCAATGCCGCAGCCAGCACCGATGATTTGGAAAAGACCGCGTACTATAAGGAATGTGAACGGATTTTATCAGAGCGGGCCGCCAATGTGTATATCCAGGATTTACCGGAATTTGTGGCATTGAACAAAAAATACGGAGGATATGAGTTTTATCCTCTTTATGTACAGGATATAGCCAAGCTTTATATCGTGGAGACAAACGAATAAGCCATTAAATTGCATGGAGGAACTAAAAATGAGATATGCAGGCAGAAAAATAATGACAATGATTATTACTTTACTTGCAGTCTCATTTTTTGTGTTTCTGTCTTTTCATTTAATATCAGGCGACCCGGCTACTTCCATGCTGGGAACCCAGGCTACTCCGGAACGGATTGCCGCCCTGCAAAAGGAGCTGGGACTGGATGCCCCTTTTCTGGTACAGTATGGTCACTGGCTGAAGGATTTCGTAACGGGTGATATGGGAACTTCCTACAGCTATAAAATGCCGGTCAGTGGGATGGTGGCAGATAAGATTCCCATTACACTGACCTTAACACTTCTGGCCTTTGTGATGATCCTTTTGATTGCAGTTCCGCTGGGGATCTATACGGCCAAGCATGCCGACAGTGTCATTGACCGGGTAATCACAGCGATTAACCAGATTATTATGGCGATACCACCTTTCTTTGCGGGAATCCTGATTACCTTTGTATTTGGACTGATCTTACGTTTTTTTACCCCGGGAGGCTATATTTCTTACAAGGACAACGTAATGGGGTTTATCGGTTATCTGCTTTTTCCGGCAGTGGCCATAGCCCTGCCCAAAGCAGCTATGGCAGTGAAGCTGTTACGCAGCTCGGTAATTGCGGAATCCAGGCTGGATTATGTCCGGACGGCATATAGTAAGGGAAACAGTACCAATGAAGTTTTATACAAGCATGTATTGAAAAATGCCCTGATACCGCTGATTACCTTTTTGGGCATGGCATTAACGGATATGATTGCCGGAAGTATTATTATTGAACAGGTATTTGGGATTCCCGGACTGGGCAGGATACTGCTGACTTCTATTTCCAACCGGGATTATCCGGTAGTGATGGCAATTATTATTTGCATTGCTTTTCTGGTTTTAGTGGTGAACATTCTGGTGGATATTATTTACGGGCTGGCAGATCCCCGTATCACAGTAGAATAGATTTGGGTGTGATATGAAGAAAAATAAAAAAAATCTGAATTTAATAGTCGGTAGCGTGATTACGGCAGTGATCCTATTGTTTATGATTGTGGGTGTTTTTTATACACCCTATGATCCCGATGCCATGGATGCCGCCGCCAAATTTGCCGGCATGTCCCTGAAGCACCCCCTGGGTTGTGACAACTTCGGCAGAGATTTATTGAGCCGGGTGATGGAAGGGAGCCGGACGACGTTATTTGTGGCGTTAGGTACGGTTTTTACAGGAACTTTTTTCGGCGTGATCTTGGGGGCACTGACGGGTTTCTACGGAGGTATTGTTGATGAAATTTTGATGCGGATCAATGATGCCGTTTTTGCTTTCCCCAGTATTTTGCTGGCCCTTGTTTTTATCAGCATTTTGGGAACCGGAAAATACAATGTCATCCTTGCTCTGGGAATCGCATTTATTCCCAGCTTTGCCCGGATTGTCAGAGGAGAGTTTATCAAATATAAAAGTATGGATTATGTAACTGCGGCAAGACTGCAGGGAGCCGGTGATCTGCGGATTATGTTTGTACATATTTTGCCCAATGCATCCACGGTATTGCTGTCAGCCATTATGATTGGATTTAACAATGCGGTCCTGGCAGAGGCCGGCATGAGTTATCTGGGAATCGGCGTGCAGCCACCGGATGCCAGCCTGGGACGAATGCTGTCCGAGGCTCAGTCGTATCTGTTCCGGTCACCGGCCTGTGCTTTAGTGCCGGGAATCGTATTGATCCTGACGGTACTGGGGTTCAGTCTTTTGGGTGAGGGATTAAAAGGAGAGCCGGTATGACACAGGAAAACAAGCCTCTTTTGGAGGTGCGTGATTTAAATATAGAATTTCATGATCATCTGACACCGGAAACGGTGGTGTACGACTTTGATCTGCAGCTATATCCAGGTGAGATTATCGGCATTGTGGGTGAATCCGGTTCGGGTAAATCCATGAGTGCCCTGGCCATTGCCGGTTTGCTCAGCCGCCGGGATATGCAAAAAAAGGGAGAGATCTTATTTGACGGAATCAACCTCTTAACCTGTCCCAGAAGTGTGCTGCGAAAATATCAGGGGAATGATATCGGGATGGTTTTTCAGGAACCCATGTCTTCCCTGAATCCGGTCAAACGGATTGGCTGGCAGGTGGAGGAAACCTTGCGGATCCATACGGACCTTTCCCGGGAAGAGCGGTATGAAAAGACCATTCGGATGCTGCGGGATGTGGAACTGGAAGACCCGGAACGGGTATATGCCAGGTATCCTCATGAACTTTCCGGGGGAATGCGTCAAAGGGTAATGATTGCCACGGCGATGATTTGTGATCCCCGGATTTTGATTGCCGATGAACCTACCACCGCTTTGGATGTTACGGTCCAGTCTCAAATCGTCGAATTATTAAGACGGATAAACCAGGAAAAACAGACGGCTATTTTATTTATTTCCCATGATTTAAGCCTGGTAAATCAATTATGTCAGCGGGTTATCGTGATGCAGGGAGGATATATCGTGGAAAGCGGAAGGACAGAGCAGATTTTCCGTAGTCCGGAACAGGCATACACTCAAAAGCTGATTGCCGCCATACCGGTGATTCCGCAGCAGAGGGAGATGGTGCCATGAGTGAAGATATCATAACTGTAGAAAATCTGAATGCCTACTATACGGATTATGGAACGGGAACTCTGGAGCGTAAAAAAAGACGGCAGATTCTGCATCAGGTTTCTTTTTCCATGAAAGAAGGCGAAGTCTTGGGTTTGGTGGGAGAAAGCGGCAGCGGAAAATCGACACTGGTGAAGACTATTTTGGGAATAAACAAGGATTATACCGGAAAGATCATGCATACCTCGGAGCGCCCCCAGATGGTTTTTCAGGATCCTTACGGTTCCCTGAATCCGGCCAAAAAGATCGGCTGGATTTTGGAAGAACCCCTGCGTTTGAAAGGCGGCTTCAGTAAAGCCCAGCGGCAGGAAAAAGTAATATCCATGCTGGAAAAAGTGGGTTTGGACGAGAAATTTGCGGATCGTTATCCCAAGCAATTATCCGGCGGCCAGCGGCAGCGTATCTGTATCGCCGGAGCATTGATGCTGAAACCCAGATTATTGATCGCCGACGAACCGGTATCGGCGCTGGATGTGACCATACAGGCGCAGATTTTAGATTTATTGCTGAATTTACACGAAGAAATGGGCCTCTCTGTTTTGTTTATTTCTCATGACTTGCGAGTGGTTTACAAAATGTGTGATCGGATCATGATCATGCAAAACGGGATTATTTGTGAAGAAGGAACCCGCGAAGAAATATTTTTTTCGCCCCAGGCTGATTATACAAAGAGATTATTACAGTCGGCAGGAATCGGCAAAAAAATTTATTAATTGGGTTAAATTTTTTCATTTTTTTGACGATATATTATGCACAGAACATGACAAAACATGGAAATAGTTGCAAAATTACCGAAATTATATTATGATAAAACGTAAGATGGTTTACATAGTATAATTATGGTTAAGCAATTACCAGCAGAAAGGTGGTGAGCGTAATATGGGAATCAATGGAATATCAGGTTATCGGCCGTGGGACATCCCCAGGGAAATTCCCCAGCATAAACCAGTTGAAGAGATCCGGAATCCGGATATTAAGCAGGATCCCAGCGCGCAGCCCCAGTCTCAGACAGAAGGAAAAGAGGATTACGCGCCGCTAAATGATAATCGAAGCAGAACAGCCAATTTGGAGGACGTGTCCCTTACTTTTAACAAGGAAGAAAGTTTTGATTATATCGGCAGCGACAGTGGATTAGAGAATTTGGATATGCAAAAAGCCATTTCGGATATGAAGAAGGATGAAGTGTTACAGGGATATCAGTATTTTGTCGGAAGTGCACAGAATCTGGTATTGCAGAACAGTGACGACGGAGCGGTATTTCGTAAATTGGGGTTTTGAGAAGATTTGATTACAATAAGTGTGATTACATAAAAACACCTTGCCAGCAGGCAGGGTGTTTTGTTATGATGAAAATAGTGATTTTGGGAAGGAATGGGTATCCATATGTTTGAACGCTTTTATCCTCATAACTATATAAAATCCACCTATTGGATCGAATTCGGAAAGCTGCATAATGACGGATTCAAAGGAATTATCTTTGACATTGATAATACGCTGGTTCCACATGGAGCACCGGCAGATGAAAGATGTCTGGCATTATTTGAACGGCTGAAGGCCATGGGATATAAAATCGTGCTTCTTTCCAACAATAAGGAGCCGAGGGTCAAAACCTTTAATGAAGCGGTTAAGGTGCAGTATATTTTCAAAGCCGGAAAACCGGGAATAAAAAATTACCGGAAAGCAATGGAAATGATGGGAACGGATAAAGACAATACCTTATTTGTCGGAGATCAGCTTTTTACAGATGTCTGGGGTGCCAAAAAGGCCGGACTCCATACTTATCTGGTGCAGCCCATTGATAAAAAGGAAGAAATACAGATTGTCCTGAAGCGTTATTTGGAAAAAATAGTTTTATTTTTTTATAAAAGAAAATGTAAAAGAGAAGGCAGAATCTTTTTACAAGGAGAATAGCGATGTATATAAACGGAGAAACAAGGGTATGCGGATTGATGGGCAATCCCATTGCTCATACTTTATCGCCTCTGATCCATAATACTTTGGCTGAAAGAATGGGGCATAATCTGGTTTATGTGCCATATCCGGTAGCGGAGGACAAGGTCAAAGAGGCGGTGCAGGGAGCTTTTGCTCTTGATGTTCAGGGAATGAATGTTACCGTTCCTTATAAAAGTGCGGTAATGCCTTATCTGGAATCCATAGACTCTCTGGCAGCTAAGATAGGTGCAGTTAATACACTGGTTCGCGGCAGTACGGGGTATAAAGGATATAATACCGATATGGAAGGCTTATACCGGGCCATGAGAAGTGAGGGAATCCAGATTGAGGGGGAAGATGTTCTCCTGCTGGGGGCTGGTGGTGCAGCCAGGGCAGTTGCTTTTTTGTGTGCGGAAAAAGGTGCTAAAACAGTCCGTATTTTGAATCGTTCAGTTGAAAAAGCAAAACAACTGGCGGCTGAGGTAAATCAGACATTAGAAACCGATAGTGTTATTGGGATGGCACTTGAAGAGTATCAAAAGCTGCCCCAAAAGCGGTTTTTAGCCATTCAGTCAACCAGTGTCGGACTGCATCCCCACACGGAAAGAGCAGTGATCAGCGAGAAGTCATTTTATGACCGGATCCATACCGGATTTGATCTGATCTATAAGCCGGAAAGGACACAGTTTATGGCATATACGGAGGATAGTGGCGGAAGAGCTTATAATGGCTTAAAGATGCTGTTGTATCAGGCGGTTATTGCATATGAATTGTGGAACAATATAACCATCCCGGAGGAAGAAATACAACTCCTTACTATCAGATTAAAGGAGGCTTGCGTAACAGATGAAAAATAATATCATCTTAATCGGCTTTATGGGCAGCGGCAAGACCACCATCGGCAATCGGCTTTCTCATGAAATGAACCGGCCTATGCTGGATACCGACAGCTTAATCGAAGAGAAACAGGGCCGGGGGATAACCGAGATGTTTGCCGCGGAGGGTGAGGCTTTTTTCAGACAATTGGAAACCGAATGCCTGCAAGAGCTGCTGACCGGAGAAAATGCGCAGATTATTGCCACCGGCGGCGGATTACCCATGAAGGAAGAAAATCGTCCTTTGCTGAAACAGCTGGGAACTGTGGTATACTTGAAAGTGACTGCCGGAGAGGTGGTGCAAAGACTGGCGGGCGATACTACCAGGCCATTGCTGCAAGGTAATGATTTTGTTGAGAAAACAACAGCGTTGCTGGAAAAAAGAGAGGCGGTTTATGAAGAAACAGCTGATATTGTAATAGATACCACGGGAAAAGACAAAAACAGGATTGTCCATGAGGTTTTGGCAGCGATGAAAGGAGCAAAGCTATAAATATGAAAATACTGGTGATTAACGGTCCCAATATTAATTTTTTGGGGATCAGGGAAAAAGGAATATACGGAGCCCAGGACTACAACTATCTGCTTGGGCTGATCGGAAAAAAGGGTCAGGAATGCGATTCGGAAATTGAAGTGTTTCAGAGCAATCATGAGGGCGCGATCATTGACCGGCTTCAGGATGCCTATTTTGATAAGACGGAAGGTTTAATCATCAATCCCGGAGCCTATACTCATTATAGTTATGCCATCAGAGACGCATTGGCGGCCCTGGATATTCCGAAAGTCGAAGTTCACATTTCCAATATCATGGAGCGGGAAGAATTCCGCCGGACTTCAGTGACCGAACCGGCCTGCCATAAGCAGATTTACGGTCACGGTCTGGAGGGGTATTTAATGGCCATTGATTGTTGCTGTTCACTGGCAAGCTCATTGGCTTAATTTACGTTGCGGCTCATAGCCTATCAGCGTAGTGATAGGCTATGGTATGAACCATCGATTACCTTGTAAATTAAAAAAATAAAAAAAAGGTTGAAAAATATGGTATTTTATTATAAACTGGTAAAGAATTATAAGGTGAAGAATTAGGAGGAAAACAGAATATGATTTCTGCAGGTGATTTCAGAAATGGAATAACGATTGAATACGAAAACAGCGTTTTCCAGATCATTGAATTTCAGCATGTAAAACCGGGTAAAGGAGCAGCTTTTGTCAGAACCAAATTAAGAAATGTCATTAGCGGCGGTGTTATTGAGAAAACTTTCAGACCGACTGAGAAATGTCCTCAGGCACGTATAGATAGAAAAGATATGCAATATTTATATTCCGATGGCGAAATGTTTAATTTTATGGATGTAGAGTCCTACGACCAGATTGCTTTGAATCAGGATTCGGTAGGAGATTCACTTAAGTTTGTAAAGGAAAATGAAATGGTCAAAGTATGCAGCCACAACGGCAACGTATTTGCTATTGAACCGCCTTTGTTTGTAGAATTGCAGATTACCGATACTGAACCCGGATTTAAGGGTGATACTGCCACAGGAGCAACCAAACCGGCTGTTGTAGAAACCGGCGCGACTGTTTATGTACCGCTATTTGTGGAACAGGATGACGTAATTAAGATCGATACCAGAACCGGAGAGTATCTCTCCAGAGTTTAATTGGAATTAACTATCTAAGCTTATAAGGCAATAGGAGGAGACTTCTGTTGTCTTTTTGTTTAGGAAGGAAGGGAAAAGTATGGAGTATAATAATTTTTTAGAGACAGTAAAAAGAGAAGTACAGATTCAGATGGGAGAGCTGTTTGAAATATCGTTGACCCATGTGAGTAAAAATAACGGGATATGTCTGGATGGCATTATCGTTACAAAAAAAGGGCAGGAAATATCCCCGGCTATTTATCTCAATGACCAATACTATGCTTATCGTGAAGGCAAAAAAATGAAAGATATCATCAAGGAAATAGAGCTGACTTATTATGCCAGCCGTCCGGAAATTAAGGTGGATCTGGAGTTTTTCAAGTCTTATCGGGAAATGAAAGGCCGGGTACTATTTAAGCTTATTCATTATCACAAAAATAAAGAATTGCTGAAGGAAGTACCATACATGAGCTTTTTTGACCTTGCAATGGTTTTTTATTGTGATGTTTCTGTCCAGTTTGGGGGGAACGGAACAATTTTGATCTATAATAACCATTTGAAGATGTGGGGCATAGAACTGGAGGAATTATATCAGGATGCCATGGCCAATATGCCCAGGGAATATCCCGCTGAGATACAGACCATGGAGGAAGTTATGAAAGAACTGATGGTTCATAATTTGCAAAAGAAATTGGGCGCAGATGTAGAGGTTGCTGAACTGATTGACGGTCTGTTTGAACAGGAGACGGCAATTGATAAGAATTTGAAACAGTCTGATGAACGATATAAAATGTATGTGCTGAGCAATTCGGAAAGGCTGTACGGCGCAGGCGCAATGCTCTATCCGCATATGCTTCAGTCCTTTGCCGACCGGCTGCATACAAATGTATATCTTTTACCCAGTTCGATTCACGAAGTTATCCTGATTCCCGATGACGGTTGTCAAAGCAAAGAAGAGCTGCTGACAATGGTAAGTGAAATTAATGATACGCAGGTCGATCCGGAAGAGGTTCTGGCTTATGCAGTGTACTATTTTGAACGTAAAAATGGGGAAATAACACTGCTTTAGAAAAACCTTCCAATATAAAAAATAAGTTCGGGCTAGACAATCCGAAAACCTTATGGTATTATTATCAGGGTGATGTAATAAATTTGTAACAATTCAGGTATTTTGCACTCGTAGTCTAACGGATAGAACGGAGGCCTCCGACGCCTTTAATGCAGGTTCGATTCCTGTCGAGTGCATTTTACATCACCCTGGTAGACAGATATACGGAGGTAATTATGGCTAGCCCGAATCATAAAAAAGTAGGCGTTGTCAAGGAGTGGGTCGGTCGGATCGCAGATTGGATTCTTGACCATACCAAAATTGTAATGCCGTTGATACTCATTGTGTGTGTGCTGGTAACAGTTATTATCGCATTAAATGCCAATGAGAGAAGCAAATTAGAAAAAGAAGCGGAAATCATCGCAGCAAACGCAACCGAAGCCGAAGCAGTTGCCAATTTAACAGCAATCACAATTCCGGATATTCCGTTGGAAGAAGACAAATATCCTGAAATCAATGAGTTGATAACCAATTATTATGCGGCCGTTGCGGAAGGAAATATTGAAGCAGCTACGGCAATTAATGTGGATCTGGATGATCTTGCCAAGATTCGTATTGAAGAAATGGCTAAATATATTGAATATTATGATACAGTTAAGGTATATACCAAGGTTGGGTTAACCGAAGGCAGCTATGTTACTTATGTATATGCGGAAGTGAAGTGTAAGGATGTAGACGCATTGATGCCGGGACTTCAGACTTATTATGTTGTAAAAGAAGAAGACGGTAACCTTGTCATCAAAAAAAATGATTTGGATGAAAATGTCTACGAGTATATTAAAGCAGTCAGCCTGCAAGATGATGTAGTAGATTTGAATAACAAAATTACGGTTGAATTTAATGACTTGATTGCCGAAGATAAGGAATTGGAAGAATTTATTTCCTATATGGCCGGAAAGATTAATGAAGATGTTGGCGTGGTTCTGGCGAAGAATGAGCAGCCGGATATCACCGCAGAGACTGTAAAAGAAGAAACAGGGGCTGAAGCCGGAAACAGTCAGACAGCAGATCAACCGTCCGTAACCACTATTAAAACCGCGAAAGCTACGGATGTTGTCAATATTCGGAGCTCTGACAGTGAGACTGCCGATAAGCTTGATAAAGCACAAATCGGGCAGGAGTTTACTGTATTAGAAGAAAAAGGTAACGGTTGGAGTCGGATCAAATATAATAATGGGGATGCATACATTAAGTCTCAGTATCTGGAGATCATTGACGAAGAAGAAGTTCAGGCACCCGAAACTCCGGAAGTACAGCAGACCGCGCCGGCAGAATCAGCATCAGATGTATCCACCGACGGAACTGTCAAAGTGAAGGAAAGCGTCAGGGTAAGAGGCAGTGCCGGTACCGATGGCGAGGTTCTTGGAACCGTTTATGGCGGGGACAAGCTGGACTTTATTGAAAAGATGAGTAATGGCTGGACAAAAGTAAAATACAAAGGAAAAGTCGGATATATAAAATCTGATTATGTAGAATAAGAATAGAGGTTGTGCCGATATGAGTAAGATTAATCTGGGTATATTAGGAGCCGGTAACATTGCCGGATCGATGGCGGCAACGGTTAATAAGATGCGGGATGTTAAGCTTTATGCAATCGGTTCCAGAGATATTGCCAAAGCAGAGCGTTTTGCCAATGATTTTAATATTAAGAACGCCTATGGTTCTTATGAAGAACTGGTAAAAGATAAAAAAGTAGATTTAATCTATATTGCCAGTCCGCATTCAGAACACTATCAACATGCCAAACTTTGTCTGGAAAATGGTAAGGCCGTATTATGTGAAAAGTCCTTTACTGCAAACGCTGGCCAGGCGGAAGAATTGGTAGCATTGGCAAAAGAAAAGAATGTGTTGCTGGCGGAAGCCATGTGGACCAGATATATGCCGATACTTAGGACCATCAGAGAAGTATTGAGCAGTGGGGTGATCGGTGAGCCCACCATGCTGACAGCCAATCTTGGCTATTTGATCAGTCATGTAGGGCGGATGAATGAACCGGCATTGGCCGGCGGAGCCTTATTGGATTTAGGTGTTTATACGTTGAATTTTGCCTCGATGCTGTTTGGCACCCATGTGGAGAAGATTACCTCAACCTGTACTTTTACTCCTAGCGGTGTGGATGAACAAAACAGTATGACCATTACCTATAAGGATGGAAAGGTAGCGGTACTGAACAGTTCCATGATCGGATTAAGTGACCGCCGGGGTATTATCTATTGCACCAAAGGTTTTGCGGTGGTGGAAAATATTAATAATTTTGAAAGTATGACTATTTATGATACGTCATATAAGAAAATCGGCATTTATAAGCGTCCGAAACAGATTTCGGGATATGAATATCAAGTAGAAGCATGTGCCAGGGCTATTAAAGAAGGAAAGATTGAATGTGACGCCATGCCTCATGATGAGATTATCCGGATTATGAAAATGATGGATGAGATCCGTGGACAGTGGGGAATGAAATTTCCTTTTGAGTGTCAGGAATAAACGAAAAGAAACTGGATATAACTAACATAACAGGATAAAATACCAAATCTTAAAGATAAGGTATTCTATCCTGTTTTTAATAGCTGAAAACGGAGGTTAATAAGACGATGCGGAAAGATGATGCGGAAATTTTACGGAGTATCCAGAAGAATACCAAAATGGCAATGAAAGCCATTGAAACCATTAATGATAAGGTCTATGATGACGATCTGGCTATGCAGTTGTCCAGACAGAATGTAAAATATTCGGAAATATATAATAAAGCAACCAATAGTATTTTGGATGGTAATGCAGAAGAATACCGAACCGGTGGTTTAGGTGAAAAAATGTTGGTGGGAAGTATTCAGGCCAATGCACTCTTTAATACCAGTACCAGTCATATTGCGGAAATGGTAATCCAGGGCAGCAACCGGGGCATCGTAGATATGTGTAAAACCATCAATCGACATGAGAATGCCAGAAATGCCTATGTGGAGATGGCAAAGGAATTAATGGACTTTGAGGAGAAGAACATTACGCAGTTAAAGAAGTATTTATAAGTATAATTGTATACGATTATACAAAGTGCATAAAAATGAAAAAGAAATTTCTATATATTTATATGGTGTTGTTTATTGTGATTTTCAGTTCTCCGTTATATAATGTTAAAGGAAAAAGACAATAGGAGGAAGAGAAAATGTCATATGTAGATGAAGTATACAACATGGTGGTTGAGAAGAACCCTGCCCAACCGGAGTTTCATCAGGCCGTGAAAGAAGTGTTGGAATCTTTAAGGGTAGTAATTGATGCCAACGAGGAAGCATACAGAAGAGATGCTTTGCTGGAAAGACTTGTAACCCCTGAACGGCAGTTATTATTCAGAGTACCATGGGTGGATGATCAGGGCCAGATTCAGATTAATAATGCATTCCGTGTACAGTTTAACGGAGCAATCGGTCCATATAAAGGAGGCCTTCGTCTTCACCCCAGTGTTAATTTGGGAATTATTAAGTTTTTGGGATTTGAGCAAACCTTTAAAAACTCCCTGACCGGCTTGCCGATCGGTGGTGGTAAAGGTGGTTCTGATTTTGATCCCAAAGGCAAATCAGATAGAGAAGTAATGGCTTTCTGCCAGAGCTTTATGACCGAATTATATAAATACATAGGAGCAGATACTGACGTTCCGGCCGGCGATATCGGTACCGGCGCCAGAGAGATTGGCTATATGTTCGGACAATATAAGAGAATCCGCGGTATATATGAAGGTGTGTTGACCGGTAAAGGATTATCATATGGTGGATCCCTGGCAAGAAAAGAAGCTACCGGTTATGGTCTGTTATATCTTACAGCAGAAATGCTTAAGGCTAACGGACATGAGATGGCAGGCAAGGTAGTGGCTGTTTCCGGTTCCGGTAATGTGGCCATTTATGCTGCTGAGAAAGCTCAGGAAATGGGCGCTAAAGTAGTAACGGTATCGGATTCTACCGGATGGATTTATGATCCCGCCGGAATCGATTTGGATCTTTTAAAGGAAATAAAAGAAGTGAAACGTGCCAGACTGACCGAATATGCAGCAGCCAGATCAAGTGCTGAGTATCATGAAGGCAGAGGTGTATGGTCAGTAAAATGTGATGTGGCACTTCCCTGTGCAACTCAGAATGAAATGTTTATTGAGGATGCTAAGGCTTTAGTAGAAAATGGTTGTATTGCAGTGGCAGAAGGGGCCAACATGCCGACAACTATGGATGCTACCGAATATCTGCAGGCAAATAATGTTATGTTTGCACCCGGAAAGGCAGCTAATGCCGGCGGTGTTGCAACTTCAGCATTAGAGATGAGCCAGAACAGCGAAAGATTAAGCTGGAGTTTTGAAGAAGTTGACGAAAAGCTGAGGGGCATCATGGTCAACATCTTCCGTAATCTGGATGAAGCGGCTAAGAAGTATGGTATGGAGGGGAACTATGTAGCCGGAGCTAATATTGCAGGATTTTTGAAGGTAGCAGATGCTATGACAGCACAGGGAGCAGTATAAATTAAAATAAATGGATTTTGAAACCTCTGCGGTATTAAGTTAACCGCAGGGGTTATTTTTATGGGTTGACAAGATGGTCTATTTGCGATAGACTAAAAGAGTCTACTGACAATAGACCAAAACGGATACGAAAGCGAGGAAGAATATGAAAGAATTTAAACTGGCCGAGGGGGAGGCACGGTTTGCTGATATTATCTGGCAGAAGGAGCCCATATCATCAACAGAGCTTGTGATAATCTGTGCTAAAGAATTCGAGTGGAAGAAATCCACTACATATACGGTACTGAAGAAGCTTTGTGATCGGGGGATATTTCAAAACAATAATGCCATAGTGACTTCTATATTATCCCGAGAGGAATTTTACGGCGGGCAGAGCCGGCGATATGTGGAAGATACCTTCGGCGGGTCTTTGCCCAGATTTTTAACCGCTTTTTATGGTGGGAAAAAGCTAACTGCCGATGAAGCGGAAGAGATGCGAAAACTAATTGATGAGTTTCAGGAAGGGTGATGCGATGACAGAGCTTTTTATTAAAATATGCAATATGAGCCTAACGGCTTCCTATGTAATCCTTGCAGTATTTCTGATGCGGCTTTTTTTGAATAAACTTCCTAAGATTTTTTCCTATTGTCTTTGGGCGGTGGTATTGTTTCGTTTGATCTGTCCTTTTTCATTAGAGAGCACCTGGAGTCTGGTGCGAATGGATACCGAAGTCCTTCAGGAGAATCTGCGCATATCAGGTGAACAGCACGCAACTACCGGGATATCTACAATGTCAGACCAATCTGAAATAAATCAAGCGGTCATGCCGGAGGACAATGCAAACACTTCTAAAGGAATGAACAGTGTGAACCTGATGCAGAGCGTAGTGACGGCTTTGACAGTAATCTGGCTGGCAGGGTGTATATTGTTAGCTGGTTGCGGCATTTTTTCTTATTGGCGGCTGAAGAAGCAGATGCGGATGCTGACAGTCAGTGGTGACTGTCAGGAAACTGTTGAATATGCCGGAAGAAAGCAAGTTCGGATTCTGACCGGCAAGGGAATTGTCAAACCCTTTGTGTTGGGAATCATTAAACCGATTATATATATGACCGAAGGACTTGCAGAAATGGAACGGAGATATATTCTGGCTCACGAAAAGACTCATATCAGACGTCGGGACTATCTGGTCAAATTCGGTTCCTACCTGGTGCTGTGTGTATATTGGATGAATCCGCTGGTTTGGCTGGCTTTCGCGGGGATGAGCAAAGATATGGAGATGTCCTGTGATGAAACGGTTATCAAAGAGTTGAATGGCGAAGAGCGTAAGGGGTATTCCTCAACTTTATTGGAAATGGCGGCTGGAAAGAACCGGTCTTTGGCTGGTCCCCTTGCTTTTGGCGAAGGCGATGCCAAAGGACGAATTAGAAATATCCTGAATTATCGGCGTCCGGCATTTTGGGTGACGGTGATAGGAATCATGGCTGTTGTCGGTATCAGTATCGGCTTGGTGTTGAATCCGGTGAAGGCACCGGAAATTGAAACATGGATGAATTTAACAGAAGAAACAGTGACACCGGCAGAATGGAATCCGGAAGAGATGGCATCCGGTCTAAATGGACTGCGGCTGGATTATGAAGATGAGAATAAACTGATCTTTCATAACTATGACGGATTGTTTATTTTTGATCGGGAGCGTGCAGAGATAGCACATTCTATAAATCTTGCCGATGTGGAATATGAAAACCCTCAAAGGGATCAGCATTATTATTGTGCGGTGTCTGTGTCACCGGATGGAGAAACAGTATTTTTTCATACTATGAACTCGGAAAAAATATACGTATACACAACAGCGGACAAAACATTGAGAAGCATGGCTTATGACACCAAAACTTATATAGATTTTGAAAAAGTTGATCAAGCGCAAGTTGGCGTACTTGCATATATGAATGCCGGTGATCAAGCGGGAATATATTTTGCTGAGGCCGGATCTGACATATATGAACCGTTTATCCTACAGGGGATAAGTGCACACTCTGACCTTTCAGATTCGGTGACATATACTTATAATGAAGAAGAAATGGAATACCTGCCCAGACAGCTGAAATAATAAGATTAAAAAAAGAGGTCAGCCAAGAAGCTGAAAAGCTAAATAAGAAATAAAAACATAGAGTTTGATAAAGTAGTTGCACATTTTGACGGAGTGTGCTACTATTTTATTGATAAATAAAAACGTTTTTATTTTGGAGAATATTAGATTATGAGGAAAATAACCATTAAAGAAGTGGCTAAAGAAGCCGGAGTTTCTATTTCTACCGTATCCAATGCTCTGAATAACGTGGATGTGCTTAATCCTAAAACAAAAGCACATATTTTGGAAGTGGCAGAGCGTCTGCATTACGTTCCGAATTTGAACGGTCGTAACCTGAAGTCTAAGACCACGAAGGTGCTGGGACTCTTTGTAAATTCCATGAAGGGGCCATATTACGGAACTCTGGTGGATACCATGTATCTGGAGTGCGAGAAGAACGGATATGAATTGCAGGTTTTCATATCAAAGAACAGTATGGATATGATGACCAATATCCTGGGCAAAAGGGTAGATGGTGCAGTTATTTTAAATGGATGGATCGGCGAGGAGCAGGAAACGGCTTTAAGAAAAGAAAAAATACCTACAATTTTTCTGGACAGGGAGATTTGTTCGCAGAAAATATCCAGTTTGGTTTTTGATTCCTACACACAGGGTGCAGATGCGGGACGATATTTGCTGACGTTGGGCCATAAGACCTTTGGCTATATCAGGGGAGCGGAAAATAATTATGACAGTAGTGAACGATTCAAAGGATATTCACATGTTTTGGAGGAAGCAGGTCATCCTTTGCTGACGGAAAATATATTTGATGGTTTTTTTGATCGTGACGCAACCTATCAGGCGACCATGAAGCTGCTGGAAAAGGAAAGAAAGCTGCCACGCGCAGTATTTGCGGCCAATGATCAAAGCGCCATTGGATTTATGGAAGCTTTGCGGGAGTGCAACATTTCCGTTCCGGAGGAAATCAGTATTATCGGTTGTGACAATATTGATATCAGTCAATGGTTTACCCCCAGACTGACTACGATTGATACCTTTTATGAAAAACAGGGAAGGATGGCGGTTATACAATTATTGAAGCTGATCAGGGGAGAAAAAATCGGTACGATACAAAAAGTAGTAGGAAAAATAATTGAGCGTGACTCATGTCAACACGCATGAAAATTTTAAAATAAAATTTATTTAAATATGGAGGAAGCAAGATGAGTAAAGTAGGAGTACCCTTGGAAGGATTTGCCAGGGCGGCAGGTGAGGCTGCAAAGGAAGGTGTTGTATTACTAAAAAATGAAGGGAAGATATTGCCCATCAAGGCTGATGAGCGTATTTCTGTATTTGGCCGCTGCCAGATTGATTTTTATCGCAGTGGAACCGGTTCAGGCGGAGCGGTTAATGTGGAGTATACCACCAGTCTTTTGAGCGGCCTGCGTGAAAAGAGTAAGGTAGTAAATGAAAAACTGGCCGGAATCTATGAAGCCTGGATTGCCGATCATCCTTTCGATAATGGCGGCGGCGGTTGGGCGGCAGAACCATGGAACCAAGCCGAGATGCCATTGACGGAAGAACTTGTGAAAGAAGCACAGACGGTATCCGATAAGGCGATAGTGGTCATCGGACGTACAGCCGGAGAAGATAAGGACAATGCAGATAAGCCCGGCAGCCTGCATCTTACACCGGAAGAGGAGCAGATGCTTAGACTGGTAACCGCACATTTTGACAAAGTAGCAGTTATCTTAAACGTTTCCAATATTATTGATATGAGTTTTATGGCTGATAAGGCCCGGGAATCCAGAATTGGTGCCCTGATGTACGCATGGCAGGGAGGTATGGAAGGCGGAAATGCGGTTGCTGATATTCTTCTTGGCAACGCCGTACCCAGCGGGAAACTGCCGGATACCATTGCTTATGAGGTGCAGGATTATCCATCCACACCTTATTATGGAGATTTGGAAAGTAACTGTTATGTGGAAGATATTTATGTGGGATACCGCTATTTTGAAACTTTTTGTCCGGAAAAAGTTATGTATGAATTTGGATATGGCCTTTCTTATACTGAATTTGTGGTAAAAACCAAAGAAGCTGTTATTGCAGATGATCAAATAAAGATTGTAGTAGGGGTACAGAACATCGGTACAGAGTATGCCGGCAAAGAAGTTGTCCAGGTATATTATGAAGCACCTCAAGGCAAATTGGGACAACCGGCAAGGCAATTGCTGGCTTACGGCAAGACCGGTGTATTGACACCCGGGGAATCCCAGGATTTGGAATTTATTATAGATGTAACGAAAATGAAAACCTATGATGATTCCGGGCTCACCGGTGAAAAATCCGCTTATGTAATGGAAGCGGGAGAGTATCATATCCATGTGGGAAACAGTATTCGTAAAACGGAAAAAGTGTTGACCTATATCCGGGAATCCTTGCAGGTAATTGAAAAACTGCAGGAAGCCATGGCTCCCACAAAAGGATTTAAGCGTATGCGCCCGGGAGCAAAGACACCGGACGGAACTTATGAATTACAATATGAAGAAGTACCCACACAGATGTTTTCTGTCCGTGAGCGGATTCAGGCCAATTTGCCAACAGCACTGCCGCAAACCGGAAATCAGGGAATTTTGTTAAAGGATGTTAGAGATGGAAAGGCTTCTTTAGATAGTTTTGTATCTCAATTAAGTAAAGCGGAATTAGCAATAATTGTCAGAGGCGAAGGCATGGGGCATCCGGATGTGACGGAGGGGACCGCATCCGCCTTTGGCGGTGTAGGGGAATCCCTGATTGAATATGGTATCCCCCTGGCTTGTACAGCAGATGGGCCTTCCGGCATTCGCATGGGCGGAGATCTGAAATCAACCCAGTTGCCCATCGGAACTTTACTGGCTTCCAGTTTTAATGATGAACTGATAGAGCAATTGTACGTCATGGAGGGGGAAGAACTTCTTCGCAATGAGGTGGACTTATTATTGGGTCCCGGTATGAATATTCACCGTAATCCCTTGAACGGAAGAAACTTTGAGTATTACTCCGAAGATCCGCTTTTAACCGGAAATATGGCTTCTGCCGTGGTACGGGGTATTGCCAAAGGGGGAGGCTGTGCCACCGTCAAGCATTTTGCCTGTAATAATCAGGAAACTGCCAGATCCATTGCCGATTCGGTAGTATCCGAGCGGGCAGCCAGAGAGATTTATTTAAGAGGATTTGAAATAGCTGTAAAAGAAGGTGGGGCGAAGGCTCTTATGACCTCCTATAATCCCATAAACGGGCACTGGGCAGCTTCACACTATGATCTGAATACAACCATATTGCGAAAAGAATGGGGCTATGATGGTATTGTAATGACCGACTGGTGGGCCAAGATGAACAACGTGGAAGAGGGCGGTCCGGCCAGTGGTCAGAATATGCGCGATATGGTTCGCTCCGGTAATGATGTTTATATGATCGTAAACAATTACGGTGCCGAAGCCAACTCCGGCGAAGATGATATTCTCGAGAGCCTGAAGAACGGAACTCTTACAATCGGAGAATTACAGCAAAGTGCTAAGAATCTTTGCGGCTTCCTGGCGCGCACGGATGCCATGAACCGGCCTCGCAAGATTGCAACCCAAAGCCTTGCACTTACCCCTCTTAACGAGAAGGAAGCGGCACTTCAGGCAGCAGTATGCATCGGAGAAATGAAAGACCAGGAAGCAGTACCGGCAACCGTTCCTATCGAGATGAGTCAAACCACTTATATACAAGTGAAAACGGAAGGAAGCTATAATGTCCTGGTGCACATGATGTCCGTAGATTTCAATACCGCTCAAACTACCTGTGAACTCTATGTAAACGGTGAACGGACAGCCAACATTACCGCCAGAGGAACAGAGGGCAAGTGGATTACCCAAAAACTGATTAAAGTTAAGTTGCAGCCCGGTGTTTACAGCCTGCGCGTGGAGGAAGTAAAACCCAATTTGCTGGTAGATGGTATCCGCTTTGAACTGATGAATTAAGATTTATGGGAAAAAATTACTCATTGCAGTTATTCTCAGAGTTTTGTATAATAGATAGCATGTCAGAGAATAATAGCATAGGAGTGATGTACATTGTATAATGAAATTTTAAAACTGGGTCCGATAACGATCCATGGTTACGGACTTATGATAGGATTAGGCGTTTTAGCGGCCTTTTGGATGGTCGATAAACGCGCAAAGAATAAGGGACTTAATGCCGATATCATGTTCAATATGGGTATTATTTCCCTTATTTTAGGTTTTGTCAGTGCCAAACTGCTTTTTGTATTACTGGATATTAAGGATATTATTACCAGCGCCAATCCATGGCAGGCGTTAGCAGGCACCGGCTTCGTGGTATACGGTGGTATTATCGGCGGTGTGCTCACCGCATTGGCTTATAGCAAAATTAAGAAAATTGAGTTTTTGCGATACTTTGATTTGGCTGCCCCCTCCATATCCATCGCTCAGGGCTTCGGCCGCCTCGGCTGTCTCCTTGCAGGCTGCTGCTATGGCCGGGAAACCGATTCACCCTTGGGAATCATCTTCCATAATTCCGATTTTGCGCCCAACGGCGTAAAACTGGTTCCCACGCAAATCATCTCCAGCGTGGGTGATTTTGCGATTACCTTAATCCTTATCTGGTATGCCCGAAAACAACGAGAAGCCGGCAGAGTAGGGGGCCTCTACATTATCCTCTACGCCATCGGCCGCTTCATCCTCGAATACTTCCGCAACGACTACAGAGGAGCCTTCGGCCCCCTGTCAACCTCGCAGCTAATCGCCCTTATTATGCTTATTCCCGGGATCCTGCTATATTTCCTGCCTCTTTGGAAAAAAAGCCGGGAACAGGCCTCATAGGCTGTCCCCGAAATCTTCTTTGAATTTTTTTACCAGTTTGTCCTGCCAATCACCGATGGGCTCCAGTTTTCCGAAGAAAAAGCGGAGAATAGAGGGTTCATCGGTGAATTTTAATCCGCCGATTAAATCTCGGTTTTCGTATAGCCACAGGATGCGGTCTACGGCAAAGTGAATCTGTGATAAGGTGAACACCCGGCGGGGCAGGGCCAGGCGGAGCAGTTCCATTTTAGCGATTACTTCATTGCCGTTTTCATCCCGGTCTTCGGAAAGGGTTCCTCGTTCGGTACCTCTGATTCCGGCCACCAGGTAGAGAGCACTGCCTACAGCGGCGGCCGGGTATTCATTGGCCGGAACTTGCGGAACGAACTTAGTGCAGTCAATATGCACGCCCAACCCTCCGGCAGGAGTTACCATGGGGACGCCCTTTTCGGTCAGCTGGCGGGTCATTTCTTCGATAAAAATCGGCCCTTGGGAAATCATATCCTCATCCATGGATTCTTCCAGGCCAACGGCCATTGCCTCAATCTCCCTTACAGAAATGCCGCCGTAAGTGGAAAATCCTTCATAAAGGGGTGTCAGTTCTCTGATCTTGGAATAATCATCTTCAATACGGAAGCACATACCACCGCCCCTGGAGCAGGTCAGCTTTCTGGCCGAAAAATAGATGATATCAAAACATTTGCTGATTTTCTTCGTAATCTCCCGAATACTCATATTCTTACATTGTTCTTCTCTGGTTTTCATAAAGTAAAGATTATCAGCCAGCAGACTGGCATCCAATACATACTTGATTCCGGCTTTTTTGCAAATCTTACCAACTTCCTGGATGTTTTCCAGGGATACCGGCTGCCCCCCAATCAGATTGGTACCGGCTTCCATACGGACAAAGGCAATGTTGGAAGCCCCTTTTTCAGTAATGAAATTGCGCAGCTTTTCCGTATCGATATTTCCCTTAAAGAGACATTCGCTTTGCGGTTTCCAGCCTTCCTCATATAAGAATTCCTCCACAACCCCTTCTTTCTTTAAAATGTGGGCTCTGGCTGTAGTGAAGTGGTGGTTCATAGCTACAATTTGACCGGGTTTTAATAACAGTTCACAGAGCAGATGTTCACAGGCCCGCCCCTGGTGGGCAGGAACAAAATATTCCATACCAAAGATTTCCTGAACCTGTTTTTCCAGTTTATAAAAAGAGGCACTGCCTGCATAGGCGTCATCGGCCAGCATCATAGCAGCCAATTGGCGGTCGCTCATGGCGTTTACACCGCTGTCGGTAAGCATGTCGATAAAGACATCTTCATTTTTTAATAAATGGGCATTATTACCGGCTTCCCTGTTGATTTTTACCCGCTGCTCAATGGGTAAAAGGGAGAGCTTTTGTATGATTCTTACTTTATGCATTTCCAATGGTACTGCATTGGTCTTAATAAATTTTATATTAGCCATATCATAACTCCTTCTTTAATTTACAGGTATTATCTCCATAAAGCCGGAAAATATGTAAAAGGTAACCGATTGCGCAAATGATAAAAAGAAGTTGTGGAAAGTGCACAAAAAAATATTAAATAAATGTAGAAAAGTATGCATTGACAATAACGAAAAGTAGGTATAAAATGAATTTATGAACAACCGATTGCGCAAGCAAAAAACAAGTTGTTTAAATCATAAAAATAAGAATTTTCACAGGGAGGAAAATCTATGAAGAAAAAATTATTATCAGTTTTACTGACAACCGCAATGGTTGCATCCGTACTTACCGGCTGTGGTAAGAAAACAGAAGCACCTGCAGCAGAATCAGCACCTGCAACAGAGGCAGCCCCCGCAGCAGAAGCAGCACCTGCTGAAGAAACAGCAAGCACCGGTTTAACCACCGATGATATTACCTTAACCGTATGGGAATCTACCGGTGGTCCCGATGAATTTATCAAACAGGCCGGCGAAGCTTTTACAAAAATGTATCCTAACATCAAAATTGAATACGTAAACGTAGAATTGGGTGATGCAGGAACCCAGATTGCATTAGACGGCCCAGCCGGAATAGGCCCCGACGTATTTGCGGCTCCTCATGATAAATTAGGCGAATTGGTTGCCGGTGGACATGTACTTCCTACCGCAGACGCATCTGAAGTAGCAGGCAGTGTATTGGGCGCATGTGCTACAGCTGTAACTTATGACGGAACTATGTATGGATATCCTGTATCAGCAGAGACCTATGCACTGTTCTACAACAAAGACCTGATCGCAGAATCAGAGGTTCCCACCACATGGGAAGACCTGAGAAGCTTTGCAGAAGATTTTAACGCTAATAATCCTGGTAAGTACGGCTTTATGATGGACGTTGGAAATGGCTACTACACCATCCTTTTCACCACCAGTGAAGGAAATCTGTTATTTGGACCCAGCGGAACAGATACCAGCTCTACCAATATTAATTCGGCAGCATCTGTAGCCGGTATGGAATTCTTTGCCTCCTTAAGAAGCGCATTGGATGTTCCCGCAACAGACTTACAGACAGCACAGGCAGACGCAGCTTTCGGCAGCGGCAATGTAGCTATGCATATTACCGGACCCTGGAATATTGCTACTTTTGAAGAACAGGGCATCAACTTTGGTGTAACCGCACTGCCCAGTCTCCCCGGCGACAGCAAACCGGCAGCTTCTTTTTCCGGAACCAGATCTATGTTTGTATCTGCTTACACCGATTACCCGGCAGAAGCAGCAGCATTTGCTAAATTCCTGACCACTGATGAAATGCAGTCTTTGAGATATGAAATTACCGGTGCACTTCCTTCTATTGATGTAACCGTTGACAGTCCTTACGCAGCGGGCTTTGTAAAACAGTTAGACTATGCTTTCCCGATGCCTTCTATTCCTGAGATGAATGCTTATTGGGATGCAATGAATGCAGCAAGTGCCAATATCTGGAATGGTGCGGATATTCAGGCGGAACTGGATGCATGTGATAAGGCAATTCTTCAGTAGATATGATATAATGTAACAGTATAAATTTTAGTAACTTAAGGCACCTCAAAATAAAGCTACAGGTATTTTGGGGTGCCCTTTTTAAAGGGAACAGCAACAAAAAGGAAAGAGGGTGATTGTTTGAGTAATTCAGCAGACAAAAAACAATTAGCTGCCGATGGAACAGAGCAGAAAAAGGTGATGGTCACCGCAATTATTTTTATGGGTTTAGCACATATTATTTACTTAAAACAATATGTAAAGGGAGCAGTTTATGCATTGCTTGAAGTGATTTTTTTGATTTTCTTGCCGACTACGATCAGTAAGATAACAGGATTGATTACTTTGGGAAGCCCCCAACCGGATGTGCCGGTGAAGCTAAGGGATAATTCCATGTTTATGCTAATCGATGGGGTTATGGTTCTGGCGGTAGTGGTTATTTTTGCGGTAGTATATTACTTGTCGGTAAAGGATGCAATTAGCGAATACAAGGATTACTGTATCAACAAAACATTGAAAGGAAATAAAAGTTCTTTTTCAGGTTTGTTGGGAAAATCCTTTCCGATTATAGGCTTGGCTCCAAGTGTTGGTTTGGTGGTGTTTTTTGTTATGGTACCCCTTCTGTTTTCAACTGCTGTGGCCTTTACCAACTACTCAGCCCCCAACAATATCCCGCCCAATAATACAGTGGACTGGGTAGGTGCAGACAATTTTGTAACTTTGTTTGGCGGTGATTCTACCTGGTCATCAGCCTTTGGCCGGATTGCTGTATGGACTCTGGTATGGGCTTTGATGGCAACGGTTACCTGCTACTTCGGCGGCTTGATTATGGCAGTGATACTGCATGAAAATAATTTTAAAATAAAACCTCTGTTCAGGACGATATTTATTCTGCCTTATGCAGTTCCGGCAGTAGTTAGCATGTTGGTTTGGAATAATCTGTTAAACGGAACCTTTGGACCGATTAATCGAACCTTGATGGAAATTGGCCTGATCAGCAATCCGATTCCCTGGTTGAGCGATGCTACAATGGCTAAGTTTATGGCAGTTGCGGTTAATCTTTGGGCAGGCTTCCCGTATTTTATGCTATTGTCGATGGGAACCATGACCGCTATTTCCAACGATGTATTTGAAGCAGCAAGAATTGATGGTGCCAGTAAGCTGCAGATGTTTAGAAGAATTACCCTGCCGTTGGTATTATACCAGACAATGCCGTTAATTATTATGTCGTTTACCCATAATGTAAATAACTTTGGTGCAATCTTCTTCCTTACCAACGGATATCCGAAGGTTGCTGATTCCACCTTGAGCGGAGCCGGTGGAACCGATATTCTGGTAACCTGGATATACAGGCTGACTGTTAATCTGTTGAAATATAACTACGCATCGGTAATTGCAGTACTGATTTTCATTGTTTTGGCACCATTTGCCATATGGAATTTCAGCCGCACCAAATCTTACAGGGAGGGTGAATTATAATGAGCAAAAAGACAATTAAACACATAAACTTTACCATTGTTATAATTTTTCTTACACTGATCTCGTTGATTGTTATGTATCCTCTTGTATATACAATAAGCGGTGCATTGTCACCGGGTAAATCCATTGCAAGCATGAGTATCATTCCTTTTGCAAATGGAATTACCTTTGAGCATTTTAAATATTTATTTACTAAGACCCCTTATTTATCGTGGTTTAAGAATACCCTGTTCATTGCGCTTTCTACGTCGGCATTGACTATGATTGTAGCGTCTATGGGTGCCTATGTATTTTCCCGGTTTCACTTTCCGGTGAAAAAGCAGATGATGATGGCCATGCTGATTTTGCAGATTTTTCCATCTTTTGTCGGAATGGTAGCGATCTATGTAATCTTACTGCGAATTGGCGGGCTGGATACCCTGTGGGGACTGGTGCTGGTATATTTGGCCGGTAATATTCCCTACAACACCTGGCTGGTAAAAAGTTATATGGATACGATTCCCAAGTCTCTTGACGAAGCTGCCAGAATCGATGGTGCCAATCACTTTCGTGTATTTGCTACAATTATTCTGCCCATTGCCAAGCCGATCATTACCTTCTTGGGAATCACCAGTTTTACAGCTCCTTGGATGGATTTTATTTTCCCCAAAATGGTGCTGCGTTCAGCAGATAAGATGACCCTGGCAATTGGGTTATATAACTTTGTAACTGAGAAGAAAAACGAATTCACCAATTTTTCTGCCGGTGCTTTATTGGTGGCAATTCCTTTCGTTATCTTTTTCATCATCACCCAGAATATGCTGGTAACCAGTATGGGCGGTTCGGCAGTTAAGGAATAGTATGAAGAGATATTGGAGAGGATGATAGAATGTCTGATTTTATTAAAGGGATGGACATTTCCACATTGTTGGAATTGGAAAGTCTCGGTGCAAAATTTTATGATGGTAATGATAAAAGAAATGATAAAGAGTTATTAAGTATATTAAAGTCCTATGGGGTAAATGCGGTACGTTTGCGTTTATGGCATGACCCGTATGGTGAAGATGGAAAGCCTTATGGAGCTGGAACCAATGATCTGCCAACCACAATCACGCTGGCCAAAAGGGCATTAGAGATGGGGATGGATTTCCTGTTGGATATTCATTACAGTGATTTTTGGACCGATCCTGGGAAACAGATCATTCCCAAGGCATGGAAAGAATATGATGTGGAACAGTTGGAAGAGGTAATGTATACCTATACCAAAGAAACCATGGAAGCGCTGAAGGCAGAAAATGCCTTTCCTACTATGGTGCAGGTTGGAAATGAACTGTCTAATGGTTTGCTTTGGCCCTACGGAAAGGTTCCGGAGTACGAAAATATTACCCGTTTTGTTAATGCGGGAATTCGTGGGGTGCGGGTCGTAGATCAGCAGATTCCCATTATGATCCATCTGGATAATGGCGGTAATAATGCGCTTTATCGGGAATGGTTTGATAATTTCATGAAAAAGGGCGAAGAGTTTCAGGTGATTGGTTTGTCTTATTACCCCTTCTGGCATGGTACTCTTCAGGATCTTCAGAATAATATGAATGACATTGCCGTAAGATATGGCAAAGATTTGATCATCGCGGAAGTTTCCATGGGCTATACCATGAAAGATTATAAAGACCGGGAAGGATTGACACCGGAGGAACGCAAGGGTATGGCCACCAAACCGGATCTGGCTGCCAAGGTAGAGTACGATATGACACCCCGGGGACAGGCAGACTTTATGCAGGATATTATGGAGCGGATTGTCAGTGTACCGGAGGGAAAAGGAAAGGGCTTTTATTATTGGGAGCCGGCCTGGCTTCCGGTGAAGGGATCCGGCTGGGCAACCACAGAGTCTCTGGAATATATTGCGGATCCAGGGCCTTGCGGCAATGAATGGGCCAATCAGGCATTGTTTGATTATGATGGAAATGCACTTCCGGCGTTGGAAGTAATTCGCGATTTTTAATGGAAGAATGGTGAGTAAAGTGTTTAAAAAAATTCAGATATTTCTACTGATGGTGGTTATAATAATAGGAGCGGTGGTATCCGTTTCCTGCTCGGGAAAACCCACCGGTCCAGTGGAAGCAGAGATTTATGTGGAAAAAATTGATGGGTTAAGCGAGGACTTTATTAAAGGAGCGGATATCAGTTCCTATATCAGTCAGATTGACAGTGGTGTGGTATATCGGGACTGGAAAGGAAAGGAACTGGATCAACAAGGCTTTTTTAAATTGTTGAAGGATGCCGGTTTAAATTATTTGCGCATCCGGGTATGGAACGATCCTTATGATGCGGAAGGCAGAGGGTACGGCGGCGGTAACAATGATGTGGAGAAGGCCATTACCATGGGAAAGCTGGCGACCAAAGCGGGGATGAAGGTTCTGATAGATTTTCACTATTCTGATTTCTGGGCTGATCCTAATAAGCAGCAGGCACCGAAACAGTGGGAGAACCTGACAGCAGCGGAAAAAGGGGACAAGGTTGCAGCATTTACCGAGGAGGCTTTGCAGCAGATGCTGGATGCCGGTGTGGATGTGGGAATGGTGCAGGTTGGAAATGAGACCAATAACGGTATCTGTGGCGAAACCACATGGAATAATATGGCGGTTATCTATCAAAAGGGATGTGAAGCAGTTAATAAAATTGCGGCCGCTAAACATAAAGAGATATTAGTAGCCGTACATTTTACCGATGTACATAAGGAAGAAGATTTTGTACGTTTTGCGGCAATCATGAACAAATATAGTGTGGATTATGATGTGTTTGCTGCGTCTTATTATTCCTATTGGCATGGTACTTTGGATAATTTAACGCAGGTTTTATCTGATATTGCATCAACTTACGAGAAAAAGGTTATGGTAACGGAAACCGCTTATACTTATACCTGGCAGGATGGAGATGGCCATCCCAATTCTCTGAATAAAGATACCGCCGGTGTTACCTATGCTTATCCGGTATCGGTGCAGGGACAGGCAACCGCCCTGCATGATGTGATGCAGGCAGTAACGGATATCGGGGAAGCCGGAATCGGGGTATTTTACTGGGAACCGGCATGGATTCCGGTAGCGGTGTATGATGCAGATCAGGCAGGAAGTGATGATGTATTAAAAAACAACCAGAGGAAATGGGAAGAGTATGGTTCCGGATGGGCCAGCAGCTTTGCCGGCGATTATGATCCAAAGGATGCCGGTATGTGGTACGGTGGTTCTTCATGGGATAATCAGGCGATGTTTGATTTTAACGGTAATCCGCTGCCCTCCCTTAAAGTGTTTGACTATGTGAATTACGGGGCAACAGCACCTCTTAAGGTGGAACAGGTAGCAGAGGCGCAGTGTGATGTGAATCCGGGAGAAAGAGTTTTGATGCCGGAGAAAATAACCGTGCTTTATAACAATAATGCTACTGAGGAAATGGCGGTAATTTGGGATCCGGAGCAGGTGGCGAAGGCGGAAGAGAACGGAAAAGGGGAATATCTCATTGACGGAAAAGTATCAGTCGGTGAAGAGGAATATCCGGCTGTGTGTAAGCTGATTATCAGCGTACAGAATTATGTAAAGAATCCCGGTATGGAGGAGAGCGATACTTCTATGTGGGTGAGTTCCGATGCCTGTGCCGGCGTGAAAAATGATTCGGGTAATGCCAAGACGGGAGATTATTGCCTGCACTTTTACTCTACAACGGATATGGCATTTACAGTAGAGCAGACCGTGGAAGGCCTGGATGCGGGATATTATAACTTTAGTGTCTTTTTACAGGGCGGCGATGCGGGAAGTGATCCGGAGTTTAAGATTTATGCTGTCTCAGGAGAGGAGCGAAAGGAAGAGATGACCGGAGTTACCAAGTGGCAGGAATGGAGTAATCCGGAGATTACCGGTATTTATGTTCCGGAAGATGGCGGAAGTGTTACGATCGGGGTATCGGTCAAGGCACCAGCGAAGGCGTGGGGTGCCTGGGATGATTTCTGTTTGTATAAGTTAAAATGAGGTAGTGAAGGTGCTGGGGTAGGTTGTGAATGAAGCGGCCCGCAGAACGGCTCCGGACCAATGGTCAAAATGAACAACAAGTGCCGTAATTTATTCTGTTCAAATCCTGTTTTACCGAGCATTTCAATGAGCCTTAAGCGAAATTCGTGTTCGCACAAGTCGGCTCCACGAATATCAAGTCTCATTTCAATGGTAAAAAGGGATTTTTACAGAATAAATTGCGGCATCTTGTTTGTCCGTTTTGATCATTGCTCCGGGGCCGTTCTGCGGGCCGCTTCTCTTGTCAGTTTACGACAGCACCTCTTGCAGGTTTCGGCTGAGTAGTTCTTGATAAAAACGGCTTAAGGGAAAGCCTACTACGTTGTTGTAATCGCCGCTGATTTTTTCGATGAAGATGGCGGCTTTTCCTTGGATTCCATAGGCACCGGCTTTGTCCAGGGGTTCTTTGGTGGCAACGTAGGCGGTGATTTCGGCGGTGGTCATGGGATACATTTTGACTTCGGTTACTTCGGAAAAGGTAAATAGTTCCTGATGCCCTTTTTGGTTAATGACACAGGTTACACCGGTGTATACCTGATGAGTTTTGCCTTGCAGTTTTGTAAGCATTTCTATGGCATTTTGTGAATCCTTGGGTTTGCCGAGGATTTCGTTATTTAGGCTGACGACGGTATCGGCACCGATCACAAGGCTGGGAGCGGTTAGCTGACCGGCTACGTCTAAGGCTTTTAGGCGGGAAAGTTTTTCTACGGTTTCCCGTGGGGCGGAAGGGATGGGGATTTCTTCGGCATCACTGGGAATAACATCAAAGGTCAGTCCTAATAATGTCAGCAGTTCTTTTCGCCGGGGGGAACCGGAAGCTAAAATTATTTTCATATACATCCTCACTTTTTATTGATATTTGTTATTTTATCTTAGTTTTAATAATTTTTCCATTAAAAATAAAAAATATGGTATCATATTATAAAAATGTAGTATTTAAAAGGGAAGGATTTAAGATGCACTATAATTGCCTGATTGTGGATGATGAAACGGAACTTGCTGCTATGACTGCCGAGTATTTTCAGATGTTCGATGTGTCTTGTGCCTGGGTTGACAGCGCGGCAGCCTGTGAGACTTTTTTACAGGAGAATACGGTGGAGCTGCTTTTGCTGGATATTAATCTGAGGGAAGAAAGCGGCTTTTCTTTGTGTAAAAAAATCAGAGAGAATTCTAATATGCCGATTCTTTTTATCAGTGCCAGACAAAGTGATGATGACGTCCTGATCGCTTTAAATATCGGTGGTGATGATTATGTCAGGAAGCCTTATTCCTTAAGTGTTCTTTTAGCTAAAGTGAAGATTATGTTACGGCGGATGGGAAACGGCGGCGGTGAAAAGCAAACGGAAGAAGAATCAGCTGGGAATATTCGGGTGCGGGAAGAGACCATGCGTGTTTACATCTGGGAAAAAGAAATCCAGCTCAAGGCAAGGGAGTTTAAGCTTTTTAAATGTCTTTTTGATAATCGTAATACTATTGTTACCAAGGAACAGTTGTTTAATAATGTGTGGGAAAATACTTTTTTCAGTGACAGTACCTTGAATGTACATATCCGACGGCTGCGGGAAAAGCTGGAGGAGGATCCCAATGAGCCCAAGCTAATTAAAACCATCTGGGGGACAGGATATATACTGGAAACAGGAAAGTAAGGTTGCTTATGAAAATCAGATATTTGGTAATTCTTTATACAGGTATTATTTTGGCTGTAATGACGGTTTGTTTTACTGCCATTTACCGTAATAGTCAGAGGTCTTTGGATGTATTGGAGCTAAACGGCAGATATCAGCGGGTTTTACGGGAACTGGCGAAGGCGGATGCGGATAGGGAAGAAGCGGCAGAGCTTTTGGGGATAGAGTATGACTGCCGAATTCTTCTGACTACCGGACAGAACTATGAAAGTGATGTCATGGAAGCGATAAAACGCGGGGAAACTCTTTTTGATTATACAGACGGCAGTATGTTGTTAGGAAAAGTTGTATTTGCCGGTGAAGGAGCAGGGTACGATGGCCTTCGATATACGTTGATGAAAACAGTCGTAGGTATGGCAGTTTTTTTGTTGGCAGTGGGCTATGTGATTTTGGGCTTACTATATCTATGGTATATCCGTCCCTTTCGTAAGTTGGAGTTTTTTGCCAAAGAAGTGTCCAAGGGAAACCTGGATATGCCGTTAAAACGCACTAAGAGAAACTATTTCGGAGCATTTACTGAAAGCTTTGATATGATGCGGGAAGAACTGAAAAGAGCCAGAGAAAATGAATACCTTGCCAATATCAGTAAAAAGGAGTTGGTAGCCAGTCTTTCTCATGATATAAAAACACCGGTAGCCACTATTAAGGCGGCCTGTGAGGTTTTGCAGGTTAAGGAAACCCGTCCCGACACCTTGGATAAGATAAAGGTAATCGCCGGCAAAGCGGAACTGATCGATCAGCTGATTGGTAATATGTTTCATGCTACCTTGGAGGAATTGGAAGTACTGGCAGTGCAGCCGGTGGAAGTATCCAGTCAAGTGGTAACGGATATGCTGACAGAGTTGCGGGAGTATGGGAAAATAGATCTGCAAAATGAAATTCCTTCCTGCCTTATTTGGGCTGATGTTATGCGGCTGAATCAGGTAATCGATAATATTGTAAATAATGCCTATAAATATGCCGGGACAGCAGTAACGGTTTCTTTTCACCAGCATGAGAACGGGATCAGTGTTAAGATAAAGGACAACGGTCCGGGGGTATCATCGGAAGAATTGCCATTGCTTACCGGTAAGTTCTATCGGGGCGGTAATGCGGAAGGAAAAGACGGCTCGGGATTAGGTCTTTACTTGGCTAAGAATTTTATGGAACGGATGGGCGGAGATCTGGAATGTTATTGTGACAACGGCTTTGTGGTAAATCTGTTTTTGAAAAAGGTTTAATAATCATGTAAGAAACAGTTAAAGACCTGATAAGAAAATATCACTATAATAAAGTCATAACAGGAAACGTTATGGCTTTTTTAGTGAAAGGCAGGAGAAAATAAAAATGAATACGATTTTAGAAGCAAAAGATTTATGCAAGACCTTTTCCAACGGCAGCGTGCAGCAGCATGTGTTGAAGAATCTGAATATATCTATCAGGGAAGGAGATTATACGGTAATCATGGGCAGCTCCGGTTCCGGTAAGAGTACACTGCTGTATGCCCTGTCCGGTATGGACAGGCCCACTTTGGGCAGTATCTGTTTCCGGGGAGAGGAAATATCCGGTTATTCCAATGACCGGCTGGCGGTATTCCGTCGCAAAAATTGTGGTTTTGTATTCCAGCAAAATTATCTGAATGATTCCATGAGTGTGATGGATAATATTTTGGTCAGCGGACTGCTGTCGAACAGAAACCGGAAGGAAGTAGCCCAGACTGGAAAGGAACTGCTGCGCAGCGTGGGTCTTGATGAAATGGTTTTTCAAAAGTTTCCTACCCAGCTCTCAGGCGGGGAGCAGCAGCGGGTGGCTATAGTACGGGCACTTATTAATGCCCCGCAAATATTGTTTGCGGATGAACCTACCGGAGCATTGAACTCCCAGAATGCCGATAATGTGTTGGATATGCTTACCCGTTTTCATCAGGACGGCCAAAGTATCGTTATGGTGACTCATGATATGAAAAGTGCCAGACGGGCTAACCGGGTTCTTTACTTAAAGGACGGAGTGGTGCTGGCAGAACTGGAACAGGGAAGTTATGTGAAGGGCGATCAGGAACGGCATCGGAAGCTGCGCAGCTTCTTAAGTGAAATGGGGTGGTAAATGTGAAACTGTTATTAATTGCCAGGGGAAATTTGAAAAAGAAGAAAAGTGACATGACCGTGGTCTTTTTACTGGTGGCAATGGCATTTATTCTTCTATATGTGGGAAGTTCCGTGTTGTTCAATCTGGGAGCAGTACAGGATAAGACAAATGAAATGATGAACGGTGCGGATTTCCTTTTTATCTCTTCAAGTTCATATGATCGAAAGATAGCAACATTAATGCAGGAACAGCCGGAAACGGAACAGGTTTTCACCGAGGATATTTTGCATGTCAGTGGCTGTAAATATACGAAACAGGGAGAAGAACAAAAAGAAAAAAAGACCGAGATGGATTTTTTGATGGCAAGTCTTAAATGGGACTGCGAGTTATCAAAAATGGTTATTGTGGATGAAGGTGAAGTGCGGAAAGAAAATTCCATTGTTCTGCCTTACTATTTAAAGGTGGGAGAAGGATACCGGACCGGAGATATCATCTGTCTGACTTATGGCGAGCGGACTTTATCTTTTGAAGTGTATGGATTTGCGGAAGATATCATGTTTGCAACACCGGCTAATATTGCGCTGTATAAATGTTTTATCAGCGATGCTTATATGGAAAAACTGCAGGGGCAGCCGAAGGTTACCGCAGGGAAAATGTATTTAACAGCACTTAAGGAAGGGGAAAGTTCAGCGCAATTTGATGATAAGATTTATTCCCTTTTAGGAGAAAAGATTCCGGATTGGCAGCAAAGTATTAATTTTGGTTTAAATACGGAGAATATGAAAATCGGTGGAGCCATGAACGCAACTATCCTCATGGTGGTAATAGCTATTTTTGCCTTGTTATTAATTGTAATAGCTATTGTTGTGATTCATTTCAGTGTGCAGAACAGTATGGAGATGAACTTGAAAAATATAGGTATGCTGCAGGCTTCGGGATATACGGGATGGCAATTGGTGATGGTAACGATGGGGGAGATTATGAGTATTACCATTGCCGGGTTGTTGTTTGGGTTACTACTTTCTCAGAAAACAGTTATGATATTGGGAAACATCATAGCTTCTTCCATCGGTATCGAGTGGAAACAGGGATTTGACCCGGTATGCGCTTCGATTGGATTAAGTGTAATAGCTGTACTGGTATTGGTGTGTACCTTTTTGGCAGCGCTGAGATACAAAAAAATTGCTCCTTTAGATGCACTGAGAGAAGGAATAGCAACCCATAGTTTTCGTAAAAACAGTATTCCGCTGGAATTTTCACCTTTACCCCTGAATATGGGATTGGGAATAAAAAGCATATTGAATGACCGGAAGAAAAGCTTGACCGTTTGTTTGATTACCGTGATGCTTTCATTTGCCTGTAACATGGGGATTGCAATGTACCAGAATTTTGTAGAATCCGTTGATAATTTGATTATTATTTCCGGTATTGAGGTACCCATGGCGATTATTACGATGGATGGGAAGACGGAAGCGTCTTCGGAAGAGATATTCCGGGCTTTATCAGAAAAAAACGAAACGGACTATATTATCAAAAGGAATACCGGTAATATCAATATTAGCTATCAGGATAAGAAAACCGTAAGTCTTTGTGATTTTTATGATTATCCGGAAATGCTCCGCTATAATAAAGTCGTGGAAGGACACTGGCCGACGGCTGCCAATGAAGTGTTGCTTTCAACTCTGCTGTGTGATGAATTAGGCGTTAGTCTGGGAGACATCGTTTACCTTGAAAATGACGGCATAAGAGAGGCATATTTATTAGCGGGTATCTGCCAGCAAATCAGTAATTTAGGAAAGGGCTCGATGCTGACGATGGCAGGAGCGGAGCGCCTGTATGGAAAATTGGATGCCAATATGCTTTATTGCTATGAGAAAGAAGGGGTTACTTATGAACAGATGGAAAAGGCATACCTGACAGAATTTCCGGAATTAAATATTCAGGATGCCATGTCCAATTCAGAGGTCAGTATGAAAGTAATTTCGGATGCTATGGAAGCAGTATGTATCTTGTTTTTTCTGGTAACAGTGGTGGTCATCTCCATGATTATTTATCTGATGGCCAAAACCAAGCTGATCCGGGAAAAGAAGAAGATCGGTATTTATAAAGCCATCGGTTATACTACCGGACAGCTAATCTTCCAGACGGTAATGAGTTATGTTCCGATTATTGTTGTGGGAGCAACGGTGGGGGCGGTAGCAGCGTATTATTTAATCAATCCGATTATTGTATTGTGCTTATCTGCCGTAAAATTCAAGACCTGTATGATGAGCATGAGTATCGGTTATATGGCGGCTTCAGCAACGGGCATTACCTTGCTGGCGGGACTGGTAGCGGCAGGCTGCGCAGCAAGAATCCGGAAGGTTGAACCGGCTAAGATGATACAGCAGAATGTATAGAATCAGCATGAATTTTTGGAGAGTATTTCATGATTGAAAAGATAGACGTGCCAATTTCCTTATGATACAATGAAAACCTAAAGGGAAGGAGGGTCTTACGTATTGATGACAATTGATGAAAAGCTGGATTTTCTGATTGATAATGTGGGGATTACCAATGGAAGATTAGACAGATTAGAAGTAGCAATCGAAGAAAGATTCGATAAAGTCGATGAGAGGTTCGAGCAGATTGATGCGAAGTTCGAGCAGATCGATGAGAGGTTCGAGCAGATCGATGAGAAGTTCAAAGAAATTGAGGAGAGGCTTGAAGATATCAATGATAGAATTGAAAAATATGAAATAAGTATAAAAAGCATTCAACTCACATTGGAAAATGAAATCGTTCGAAATATTAATTTTGTTGCGGAGGGGCACCAAGATTTGACAAGAAAGCTAGACGATGCTTTAACGGTGGAAAATGAAAAGGAAATGATGTTCATACGGGTTAACCATCTTGATAATGAAGTGAGATTGATAAAGGAAAAATTAGCAGTAGTATAGGTTTTAGGTATGATAAAAGGTCGTGACGAAAAATGTCATGGCCTTTTTCATAAAAATAAAAAAATCACTTGTGCTAAGGGCATTAATGTAGTAAAATGTTACGGAAGCGGAGATTGTATACAATTATCCAATTATAACATTGAGGAGAAAACAAATGAAAGCATATAAAAACCTGTCAAAAGAAGAGCTTCTTTCATTACAGAAAGAGTTGGAAAAAGCATATGAGGATGCCAAGGCGAAGGGACTCAAACTGGATATGTCCAGAGGGAAACCCTCCAAACAGCAGTTGGATATGGGAATGGGGATTTTAGATGCTTTGAATTCTACCGAATCAGCCGCGGCCGAAGATGGTACCGACTGCCGTAATTACGGTGCTTTAGACGGCATTCCGGAAGCTAAGAAACTGTTAGGCGATATGATGGAAGTGCCGGCAGCAAATGTAATTGTTTGCGGTAACGCCAGTCTTTCGATTATGTACGATACCATATCACGCTCCATGACTCACGGAGTAATGGGTTCTACTCCCTGGTGCAAACTGGAAAAGGTGAAATTTTTATGCCCGGCGCCGGGATATGATCGTCATTTTGCCATTACCGAGTTCTTTGGCATCGAGATGATTACCATACCCATGACAGCCACCGGGCCGGATATGGATCTGGTGGAAAAATATGTAAATGAAGATGCGGCAGTAAAAGGCATCTGGTGTATTCCGAAATATTCTAACCCTCAGGGTATCAGCTATTCCGATGAAACGGTAAAAAGATTTGCTGCATTAAAACCGGTGGCCGAAGACTTCCGTATTTTCTGGGATAATGCTTATGCGGTACATCATTTGTATGACGATGATCAGGATACGATTTTAGATATATTAAGCGAATGTGAAAAAGCCGGGAATCCGGATATGGTATATGAGCTCTGCTCTACTTCCAAGGTCAGTTTTGCCGGTGGCGGTATTGCCGGAGTTGCATCTTCTAAGGCAAATCTGGATTATATGCGTAAGTCTATGACGATTCAGACTATTGGTTACGATAAGCTGAACCAGCTGCGTCACGTGAAGTATTTTAAGGATATCACAGGAATTGAAACCTATATGAAAAAACATGCGGATTCTATTCGTCCCAAGTTCCAGGCTGTACTGGAGACTTTAGAGCAGGAACTGGGTGGTTTGGAAATCGGATCCTGGTTTAATCCAAAGGGCGGCTATTTCATTGCCTTTGATGCCATGGAAGGCTGTGCCAAGACCATTGTAGCAATGTGCAAAGAAGCCGGTGTGGTTATGACCGGAGCCGGAGCAACCTTCCCTTACGGAAAAGACCCTAAAGACAGTAACATTCGGATTGCTCCCACTTTTCCCACTGCCGAAGAATTAAAGCAGGCAACGGACTTGTTCGTACTGTGTGTGAAGCTGGCAAGTGTCAGAAAATTAATTGAAGCATAGAAGGCGGTTAAGAGAGCATGGATGAGTTTAAACGCCTGGATCGGGAGTTGGTCTATCAGGGAACTATCGTAGACTTTTATAAGGATACTATTCAGGTACCCAATGGCAATGTGGTTAAATGGGATTTTATCAGGCATCAGGGTGCCGCAGCGGTATTACCGGTGCGGGAAGACGGAAAGCTGATTATGGTACGACAATATCGCAACGCGTTGGATCGGTATACTCTGGAAATACCGGCCGGGGGACTGAATGGTCCCGATGAACCAACCAAAGAAGCCGCTGCCAGGGAGTTGACAGAGGAGACCGGATATATTGCTGAGCAATTGGAAATGTTGATTTCAATATATACCACAGTGGCTTTCTGCAATGAAAAGATTGATATTTACCTGGCCAGAGATTTGAAGCCCGGAAAACAGCATCTGGATGAAGACGAATATATTAATGTGGAAGCCTATGATGTAGAAGAATTATGTGAGATGATTTATGACTGTAAGATACAGGACTCCAAAACTGTAGCCGCAATTATGGCTTATAAAAACAAGTATTGTCAGTAATAGATTATTCTAAAGCCCGGGAGCATATTCCGGGCTTTTTATATCAGGAGATGCGGAAGCTGCGCGGTTAAGCTTCGGGAATATTATGGTCTGTCCGGCAATATACTGTAAAAGCTGTTTTAAAGACAGAAAGGACAGGAAATATGGGCAGAAGGACCGGAGAGAGTGACCGCTACCTGAATTGGCTTTACATGTTTGCCGGTGGCTTTATTGCAGGTATTTTTATTATGAATTTTGGAAAAACTTTTTTCTTAAGTGATGGCGGTATCTTAAATATTAATGCTCTTAACCGGATTAAGTATCTGGATGTGGATGGTACAGCCTTGCTGCGTTATGTTTTAAAAGAAAGAGCAGGAATGGTTTTTTTGCTGGTGATTTTGGCCACGACCCTAGCTGGAATTATATCTTCTTATGTATTTGTGTTGTGGCAGGGGGCACTGACAGGAATGTTTATCACAGCAGCCACCATTCGCTATGGGATGAAAGGGATTCTGCTGATGCTGGCGGCTATGTTTCCGCAACAGCTTTTACTGGTACCGGCCTGGATCATGCTGCTGAACTGGTGCTGCCAGTTATGCTGCAAGTTTTATTATCCACATAAAGACTATGACCCTGAATATGGAAATAGAAATCGTTATCTGATTCGAAAAGGGATACTATTTTTGTGGATTATTGGGGTTGTCATAATTGGAAGTATTCTGGAGTGTTATGTAAATCCAATTTTGGTTTCAGAGATATTAAAAATTTTTTAATATTTTTTTTTCAACATATGGTGGCGGTTTGGAAAATTCAAAACGATATGTTGTGTTTTTGCTCAAAGCGTTGAAAAATGCCGTAAAATAGGGAAAAATACTATTTGCATTTATTGAAAATTCTGCTTATAATGATACCTAGACGATGCGGGGAAGGGGCCACGGCAGTAGTTGGGAGGGAGATTTTTCATATGGAACAGGCTATTAATTTATTTATTACTTATTTACATAATATCAAGAAAACATCGGGTAATACAGAGATGTCTTATAGAAGAGATTTGATTAAGGTACAGAGTTTTATGGAAGCACAAGGGGTTGATGGGGTATCGGAAATTACCACCACTAATCTGAATTCATATATTTTATTTTTAGAAAAAAATCAGTTTTCAGCAGCAACGATTTCCAGAAATATTGCATCGATTAAGGCTTTTTATCACTATATGTACAAAGAAGGAATGGTGGAGCAGGACGTTTCGGATATGCTCAAAGCACCTAAGATTGAAAAGAGAGCACCAGAGATTCTTACCCCGGAGGAAGCAGTCAGGCTGTTGGAGCAACCTTTAGGAGATTCACCTAAGGAAATAAGAGACAAAGCGATGCTGGAACTTCTTTATGCCACCGGAATCAGGGTAACTGAGTTGATTACCTTAAAGGTTTCGGATGTAAATCTACAGATGGGGTATGTTATTTGTAAGGACATCAGTAAGGGAGCCGAAAAAGAACGGGTCATACCTTTTGGAAATGAAGCCAGAAACGCATTACTGCGTTATTTAAACGGAACCCGGATTAATATGCTTGCTGATGCCCAATCAGAATATTTATTTACCAATTGTTCGGGGAAACCCATGAGCCGGCAGGGATTTTGGAAGCTGATAAAATATTATGCTAAAAAAGCAAATATCGTATCGGATATCACACCTCATACCTTACGCCACTCATTTGCGGCTCATTTAGTGAAAAATGGCGCTGACTTGCGAAGCGTGCAGGAGATGTTAGGTCATTCCGATATTTCCACCACGCAGATTTATGCCAATATGAATCATATTCGTATTAGGGACGTGTATACGAAAGCACATCCCAGACGTTAAAAAAATTCCGGTTTGCACCGGAATTTTTTAATATTCAGCAATATCATATATCAATTTTTCTGAAGCTTCCCAGCCCAGACAGGCATCGGTAATGGATTTCCCGTAAATGCCCCCGCCAATTTTTTGGCTGCCTTCTTCAATATAACTTTCAACCATAACTCCTTTTACCAGGCTGTGGATATCGGAGCTTAATTTTCGGCTGTGCATCACCTCTTTGACGATGCGGATCTGCTGCTCGAACTGTTTGTTGGAATTATTGTGATTGGCATCGATCACGCAAGCCGGATTAAGTAAATCTCTTTCATTATACAGATCCAGCAGTAATTGCAGATCTTCATAATGATAGTTGGGCAGGCTCTGCCCGTGCTTGTTGACCGCACCCCGAAGAACGGTGTGAGCCAGGGGATTACCGGTGGTATTTACTTCCCAGCCGCGATAGATAAATGAGTGTCCCTGTTGGGCGGCATATACCGAATTCAGCATAACGGTAAAGTCACCGCTGGTAGGGTTTTTCATGCCGGCAGGAACATCAAAACCGCTGACGGTAAGACGATGCTGCTGGTCTTCAACCGAGCGGGCACCGATGGCAACATAGGAAAGGATATCCGATACATAGCGCCAGTTTTCAGGATAGAGCATTTCATCCGCAGCAGTAAGCCCGGATTCTTCGATAGCCCGGATGTGCATCTTCCGCATGGCAATCAGGCCGGCAAGAAAATCAGGTTTTTTCTCCGGATCGGGTTGATGGATAATTCCCTTATAGCCCTCTCCGGTGGTACGGGGCTTATTGGTATAGATTCGGGGAATCAGAATCAGCTTATCTTTAACATTTTCATTGACTTTGGCTAAACGGCTCACATAGTCGCATACGGCATCTTCATTGTCTGCGGAGCAGGGGCCGATAACAACTAAAAATTTATTGCTTTCACCGGTTAGTACCTTACGGATTTCTTCGTCACGTTCCTGTTTTAACTTCACTAAATTGTCAGGAAGTGAATATTCTCCGCGGATCGCATCCGGGGTGGGTAATTTTTTTATAAATTCAAATGACATTTTTCTACCTCTCTATTTTCTTGCCTTATTATAGTATATAAATCATGAAGGTGCAATATTATTTGACGAGGTAAATAATAAATAGTAAGATACTAATAGTAATGCAAAATGAATGACAGGTGATTAATATGAAAGTAACCGATCCATATCCGGTTCCCCGTTTAACCGATAAAAAAGATATTATCGTGACCGTGCCGGGATCAAAAAGTATGACCAATCGAGCCATGGTACTGGCTGCTCTTTCCCATCAAAAATGTGTTTTGAAAGGGGTTCTTTTCAGTGATGACTCAAGGGCTGTTTTAGAATGTCTAACCTTACTGGGATTTGTATTGGAAGTTGATGAAAGCATAAAGACAGTTACCATACAAGGATGCGGCGGACAGATTCCCAATCGAAAGGCCGTTATAAATGTAAGAAGTGCCGGAACAGCGGCTCGTTTTCTGACCGTGATGTTAGCTTTGGCAGGGGGAGAATATACGCTGCAGGCATCAGAACAGATGAAAAAGCGTCCTATGGAGCCTTTATTATCGATTTTGCGAAGTGCCGGAGCAGAAATCAATTGTCTGGAAGAAGAGGGGCACTTTCCTTTTATCATAAAGTCGGCGGATCTTTCGATGGAAGAAGTGACCATTGACACGGGAGTCAGCAGTCAATTTGCCAGTGCTTTACTGATGACCGGAATTTTATTACCGTCAGGACTGAAGGTAAATCTGGAAGGCAGCCGGACTTATGGTTCTTATATTACCATTACACTGCGGATGATGGAACAGTTTGGTATTTCGGTAAAAAGAGATGGTAATCAGTGTGTGGTTCCATCCATCATGCCCTTTGGACTGAATGAATATCAAATCGAACCGGATGTATCCGGAGCCTGCTATTTTTATGGAATGGCGCTGCTTTTGGGGTGTGATGTATCGGTAAAAAATGTGCATAAAGATTCGTTGCAGGGAGATATTAAATTTTTAGAGATATTAGAAAAAATGGGATGTCTTATAGTGGAGGATCCAGAGGGAGTTTGGGTAAAAGGCAGTCAGGTAAAGACCTTTCCGGGAATGGACATAGATATGAAGGATTTCTCCGATCAGACCATGACCATGGCGGTATTGGCGCCCTTTGCCGAGAACGAAACCTGTATCAGAAATGTGGGCCATATCCGTTTTCAAGAGTCGGACCGGATCAGTGCCATTATCACGGAATTAACGAGAATCGGGGTTGTCTGTAAAGAAATTGAAGAGGGAACGGGAATCCTCATCCAGCCGGGTCAGGTGATGGGGGGAGAAATAGAAACTTATGAAGATCATCGAATGGCCATGGCATTTACTTTGATCGGATTAAAGACCGGAAATATTGTAATAAAAAATCCGGGCTGCTGCGCTAAGACGTTTGAAAATTATTTTGAGGTCATTGAACAAATTGTGAACAGGAATGTATAAGGAAAAGGAATAGAATGGAACAGAGAAAAGAAGAGCAATGGGAAAAAGTTCTCCTGGTGGGTGTGAATACAGGAAAAGAGGAAGATTTTGAAGCCTGCATGGAAGAACTGGGAAGTCTGGCAGAGGCCTGTATGATGGAACCGGTAGGGGAAATCGTCCAGAATATGGAGATGATCAATAAAGCACTCTATGTGGGAACCGGTAAGGTTGCGGAGATTAAACAGTCAGCCGAGTTTTTGGAAGCGGAAGTGGTGATTTTTTATGATTCTTTGTCACCTTCACAGCTTCGGAATCTGCAAAAAGAGATTGGCAAGCCGGTAATGGACCGAACGGCTTTGATTTTAGATATTTTTGAGCGCAGAGCCAAAACCAGAGAAGCTAAGTTACAGGTGGAAACAGCTAAATTGCAGTATTTACTACCCCGTCTGGTGGGTATGCATGAAGCCCTCACCAGACAGGGCGGTGCCAGCGGCAGTATGAGCAGCAAGGGAGCCGGAGAGAAAAAACTGGAGTTGGATCGCCGTAGGATCGAACATCGGATCACTGAATTGAAGCGGGAACTGGAAACAGTAGCGGGAGACCGGGAAGTTCAGCGAAAGAAACGGATGGCGGCCAGAATTCCGCTGGTTTCACTGGTAGGTTATACCAATGCCGGAAAGTCTACCATTATGAATGCAATGGTGGATACTTATATGCAGGAAGAAAGTAAGCTGGTACTGGAAAAGGACATGCTTTTTGCTACTTTGGAGACTACCATTCGCCGGATTGAAACCGGCAGCAATCAAGATTTTCTGCTGTCCGATACGGTTGGATTTATCCACAAGCTTCCCCATGGTTTGGTGAAAGCTTTCCATTCAACCTTAGAAGAGGTAAAAAATGCAGATTTGCTGCTTCACGTGGTGGATTGTTCGGACGAACATTATAAGGAGCATATCAAAGTAACCCTGGAAACCTTACAGGAGCTGGAGGCAGCTAACATCCCCATGATTACCATTTATAATAAGGCGGATAAGTGCATGCCGGATATTCCCATTGTCAGAGATGACAACCGCATCTATATGTCGGCCAAGCAAAGAGTCGGGTTGCCGGAACTGGTAGAGATGATTATTGCCAAGATTTATGCGGATTTTGTGGAAACAGAATTTTTGATCCCTTACTGTGAGGGAAGCGTAGTGTCTTATTTTATGGACAATGCGGTGGTAAAGGAGAAGCAATATCTGGAAGAAGGCATTGAACTTAAGGTGAGATGCCATAAAGCAGATCGTGACAAGTATAAGTGGTATGAAAAGGGATGACAGGAGTATGAAGATACACATCGGCAAAAGGATATGGAAAACAGCATTAGCGGTTTTTGTGTGTTTTCTGATCTATATGCTCAGAAGCGAGCAGGCATTTCCTTTTTTCTCAACGATAACAGCGATATTGTGTATGCAGCCCTATGTGGGCAATATCTGGAAGGTGGCGGGAAACCAGCTTCTGGGAACTTTTGTGGGGGCGGCATATGGGTTGCTGGTTTTGTGTCTGTTTAAATATGTTTTTCCAGACACAGGCACACTGGTGATAATTATAGCAATATCTTTATGTATCGTACCGGTTATCAAAACAGCGGTTTTAATCGGAAAAGCGGAAATGTCACATTTTGTGTGTGTGGTTTTTTTATGTATTGCGGTATACCTGTTTCAGCAGGGAGATCCTTTTTTCTATGTATTGGACAGAATTCTGGATACCATTATCGGAATTGTCGTGGCACTGGTTATTAATTCGGTTTCTCTGCCCAGAAGGCGGCGGAGAGAACTGTTGTTTGTTTCCGCTTTTGATGACTCATTGATGACTAGGGACCAACAGCTATCATCCTTTAGTAAGGTGGAGTTAAACCGGATGATTGCGGATGGTGCTAATTTTACTATTTCCACCGAACATACACCGGCCTCATTGATGGAGTTTTTTGCTGAGATTGCTTTTAATTTACCGGTAATTGCCATGAACGGAGCGGTATTGTATGATATAGCCGGGAATAAATATATTCACAAAGTACCGCTAAGGCGGGATATTGCAGAGGCGTTAGGTGAAATTATGACTGAGGAAAAAGCCGGATGCTTTTATAATGGCTTGATTCAGGACACCTTGCTGATTTATTTTGAAGATTTTGAAAATATGGCCATGCAGGAGATGTTTCGGGAATTGCGAAAAAATCCATATCGTAATTATGTCTGGGGAAAGCTGCCGGATAATATCAAGATTCTTTATTTATATGTTATTGATGAGACAGAGAAAATAGAGAGGATTATCGCTCGCATCAGAGAAAGCGAAGTAGGTGATAAGGTGCGGCTGGTAACCGGTACAGAAGAAAAATACCCCGGTTACAGTTACTTGAAAATATATGCTTGTGAAGCCACCAGACACAATATGATTGCTTATTTGAAGCAGATTATCGGCGCGGAAGCGACCATTACTTTCGGTAATGAAGAGGGAAAATATGATTTTGTCATTAAAGACGGTAGCGAGGATCGGGTAGTGCGGATTATGAAATCGCTGTATCGCCCCTTAATTTGGCAGAAATCAGATGAAAAGAAAATAAAAAAGATTAAGGAAAAGTTGAAGTCAAGATGAGCATGAGATTAAACAAGTATATTTCTGCCGCCGGCATCTGTTCCCGCAGGGAGGCTGACCGCCTGATTGAAAGCGGAAGGGTAATGGTGGATGGTCAAATGGCACAGGCAGGTATGCAGGTGGAGGATGGCAGCGAAGTTCTGGTAAACGGTAAAAGTATTGGAAGCAGCACCCCCAAAAAGGTGGTGCTGGCTTATTATAAGCCAATCGGAGTGACCTGTACCGAACGTGACAGACATGCGGAAAAAGCTTTAGGTGAAATTTTTAAATATCCGGTTCGGGTAACCTATGCCGGCCGATTGGACAAAGACTCGGAAGGGCTTTTGCTGATGACAAATGACGGTGCATTGATTGAACGGATGATGCGGGGAAGCAATGGTCATGAAAAGGAATATGTGGTCAAAGTAGATAAAGAAATTGATGAAGAGTTTTTAAGGAGAATGGAAACGGGTGTTTTTTTAAAAGAACTGAAAGTGACCACCAGACCTTGCCGGATAAAAGCGGAAGGAAAGTATACACTTGACATAATTTTGACCCAAGGGGTCAATAAACAGATAAGAAGAATGTGTCAGGAATTGGGATTTCAAGTAAAAAGTTTAAAAAGAATCAGGGTAGTGAATATTCAACTTGCAAAATTAAGGCCGGGAGAATACCGCGAGATAATCGGAGAAGAATTACGGGTGTTATATAAAAGCTGCAATATGGAGCAGTAAATCCCCGTTTTAAGGGATTTTCGGCCACCACAATATCTGGTAGGGAAGGAAATTAGGAGAATTATGCTTACAAAAAAAGAAAAAATCAATCAGATCAAACAGTTAACCGAACAGCTGAGTGCAGCATCTAAGGCTTATTACGCGGAAGACCGGGAGATTATGAGTAATTTTGAATATGACCGGCTCTATGATGAACTAAGTGCACTGGAGCAGGAAACAGGGATGATCCTGGCTAATAGTCCTACACTACATGTAGGATATGAAGCGGTGGACGAATTACCCAAAGAAAAACATGAAAAACCGATGCTTTCTCTGGGAAAGACCAAAAGCCGGGAAGAATTGGCTGATTGGCTGAAAGACCAGGAGGCTCTTTTGTCGTGGAAACTGGACGGTTTGACAGTTGTACTCACTTATAATGACGGAAAACTTGCAAAAGCCGTCACTCGCGGTAACGGAGAGGTGGGTGAGGTAGTAACGAACAATGCAAGGGTGTTCCGGAACCTCCCGATGACCATAGAATTTAAGGGTGAATTGATTTTACGGGGGGAAGCGGTGATTACATATTCCGATTTTGCGTTTATTAATTCACAGATTCCCGAAGCGGAAGAAAAATATAAGAATCCACGAAATCTTTGCAGCGGTTCGGTGCGGCAGTTGAACAATGAAATAACAGCTGACAGGCATGTGAGATTTTATGCCTTTTCTCTGGTGAAGGCCGGGGGGGTGGATTTTCATAACAGCCGGGCCACACAATTTATTTTTTTGCAGGAACAGGGATTTGAAGTAGTTGACTATGTTAAGGTGACGAAAGAAACTGTGCTTGAGGCAGTAGACGGGTTTGAAAATAAGATCAAAGGGTATGAGATACCTTCGGACGGGCTGGTAATCAGTTATGATGATATTTCCTATGGGGATTCTTTGGGAGCAACTTCCAAATTTCCCAGAGATTCCATTGCTTTTAAATGGGCGGATGAACAACGGGAGACCAAACTGCTGGAAATCGAGTGGAGCCCCAGTCGTACCGGCCTGATCAATCCGGTGGCAATTTTTGAACCGGTGGAGCTTGAGGGAACCACAGTGAGCCGGGCATCGGTGCATAATATCAGTATCTTACGGGGATTGAAGCTGGGAATCGGAGATCAGATTACCGTATATAAGGCCAATATGATCATTCCTCAGATTGCTGAAAATCTCACCGGAAGTGATAATGTGGAGATCCCCGAGGTGTGTCCGGTCTGCGGAAGGGAAACCCAGATCAAACAGGTGAATGAAGTACAGTCTCTGTACTGTGTGAATCCGGAATGTGAATTGAAGAAAATCAAGTCCTTTACCCTGCTGGTGAGCCGGGACGCATTAAATATAGAAGGAATGTCGGAAGCAACTTTGGAAAAATTTATCGCCAAAGGCTATATTCATTCTTTGGCGGATATTTTTCATTTGGATAGATATAAAGATGAAATTGTATCAATGGAAGGATTTGGCGAGAAGTCCTATCAAAATCTGATTAACAGTATCGAAACAGCAAGAGAGACCACCCTTCCCAGAATTATCTATGGTTTGGGGATTGCCAATATCGGTTTGGCCAATGCCAAGATGATCTGCAGAGAATATGGCTATGACATCGAAGAGATGCGGCGGGCTGATGTGGAAGAACTGAGTCAGATTGAAGGTATCGGAGGCGTGATTGCAGCTACTTTTTGTGATTTTTTTAGAGAAGAGAAGAATAACCGGCAATTGGATGAGTTATTGGACGAGGTTAATATTATCGTGGAGCAAATCCAGGAGAATCAGAACCTGGCCGGACTTAATTTTGTTATAACAGGAAGTCTGAACGGCTATGAGAACCGGGAGGAATTAAAGGATATTATCGAAAAGCGGGGAGGTAAGGTTACCGGCAGTGTTACCGGTAAGACCACGGCGTTGATCAATAATGACAATACCTCCACATCTTCCAAAAATAAGAAAGCTAAGGAACTGGGTGTACCAATCCTCACCGAAGCAGAATTTTCCGAACAATATTTGCAGTAATCGCAAGATTATTGTATACTTGTTTTCATATAAAAAGTTCATGCTGAAATGAGAGGAAGAAAGAAAAATGCCCATTAAGACCCAAAGTGAGTTACCGGCTAAGGAAATACTGGAAAATGAAAATATATTTGTGATGGATGAAAACCGTGCAATGCATCAGGATATCCGTCCGCTGCAGATTTGCATTCTCAATCTGATGCCTGTCAAACAGGACACGGAATTACAGTTGTTACGGGAGCTGTCTAACACGCCATTGCATATCGATGTGACTTTTATGAAGATGAACAGTCATGTTTCTTTGAATACGTCGATCAATCATTTGAATAAGTTTTATGATACTTTTAATGATTTGAAGTCAAGAAAGTTCGACGGTCTGATTATTACCGGAGCACCGGTAGAACAGATCCCTTTTGAAGAGGTGGATTATTGGCCGGAATTATGTGAGATTATGGAGTGGTCGAAAACCCATGTGACTTCGACTTTTCATATCTGTTGGGGAGCTCAGGCGGCATTGTATTATCATTATGGAATTAATAAGGTACTGTTGCCGGAAAAATTGTTTGGGGTGTATGAGCATCAGGTGATGAAGCGTAAAGTGCCGTTGGTACGGGGCTTTGACGATTATTTTATGATTCCCCACAGCAGACATACGGCAGTGGATGAGAAGGCTTTGAAGGAATGTCAGGATCTGACGATACTGGCAGAATCGGAAGATGCCGGGGTTTTCTTATGTATTGCGGAAGAAGGCAAGCAGATTTTTGTGATGGGGCATCCGGAGTATGACCGGTATACCCTGCATAATGAATATGTCAGGGATAAGGATAAAGGGCTGCCGATACAGGTGCCGAAGAATTATTATCCGGGGAATAACTGGGAGAGGAAACCGAAGCTGCAATGGCGGTCACATAGTAATGATTTGTATTGTAACTGGCTTAATTATTACGTGTACCAGATAACGCCTTATGAGTTATAGGAAAACACAGTGTTTAAGGGCTATCAGAAGATATCAGAAACCATCAAATTTTATCACAAAGGAGAGCGGACCTCCCAATGCTCTCCTTTATTTTTTTACATGGAGAAATTTATATTGAAGGGAAAAGGCATGGAGAATCTTATAAAGAAGATATATTTGGCAGGAGGCTGCTTTTGGGGAACAGAAAAATATTTTTCATTGATTCCGGGAGTTATCAGTACTGAAGCAGGGTATGCAAATGGGAAAACGGAACACCCGACCTATGAAGAAGTATGCCAAGAGAATACGGGGCATGCGGAGACTGTTCGGGTGGAATATGATGCAGGACAGTTAAGTCTGACCTTTTTACTGGAACTGTTTTTTGATGTTATTGACCCAACTTCACTAAATCGTCAGGGCAAAGATGTGGGAGAGCAGTATCGTACAGGAATTTATTATGTAGACGATGAAGACGAAGAGATTATTCGCGGAATCGTCGTGCTGCTGGGAGAAAGCCTTGATAAACCGGTTATGATTGAAGTTAAGCCGTTGCTTAATTATTATCCGGCGGAGGAGTACCACCAAAAATATCTGGATAAGAATTCTGGCGGATACTGCCACATCGATCCCGGCAAATTTGAAAAGGTGCGTACCGCAGTTGACAAGAAAACAAAGTACCGCCAGCAATCAAAAGAAGAATTGCGTAATAAATTGACCAGGCTGCAATTTGAAGTGACACAAAATGCTGCCACTGAGCCGCCATTTCAAAACGAATATGCAGACACGTTCCAACCAGGCATTTATGTGGACATTACATCAGGAGAGCCACTTTTTGTGTCAACGGACAAATTTGAGTCGGGCTGTGGATGGCCAAGCTTTTCCAAACCGATCACACCGGATCTGATTGCTGAGTTTCAGGATAATTCTTATGGGCGCAGCCGGATTGAAGTAAGAAGCGGCAGGAGCGATGCTCACCTTGGGCATGTTTTTGAAGACGGGTCCAAGGAACTCGGTGGTTTACGCTACTGTATTAATAGTGCTGCCCTGCGCTTTATTCCAGAGGAAGACATGGAAGCAGAAGGATATGGACACCTGCTGGAATTACTGGAAAATAAATAATCAGATAACATTTTTTATTAAGGGTAGCGGGAGACAAAGATGATTAAGATAGATGGCTTATATGAAATCAAGAAATATGATAAAGTAGTTAACGATAAATGTCCGAGTTTTTCCGGAATAGTGGCAGGAGTCTGTAAAGGAGACTTGTGGGTTGATAACCTTGAAAATCCCAATATTGCCCTTGCTTATTCTGATGCAGTTGGAGGGTTTGCTATTTTAGGGGAAGCCCAATCAAAGGAAGAGTATCAAAAGGTTGAAGAATTTCTCAATGACGAATTGTTTCCTATGTTAAAAGAAAAGGGAATCAATCATTTTGAATTTTCTATTGAAAATGATAAGTTAAAAGAACAGATTTTAAAGATGTTTGTGGATAAGAAAATCGAACAGGAAATGGAATATAGCTATAGAAGGAATGTCAAAATTCAGGAACATCCCCTGCCGGAAGGATATACGTTACATCCCGTAGACAATCAGCTATGGAAGCTGATAAATGAAGGGATTATAGATAATGCCCGTTTTCTGACTGAACGAATATTAGAATCATGGGAAAGCTTCGATGATTTCTTAAGAAAAAGCTTAGCCTTTTGCATCATGTATTCGAATGAAATTGTTTCTGTAATTGTCGGGACAGGAAGATTTGGCGATAATATTGCAATTGATATCGAAACAGAAGAAATACATAGGAATAGAGGGTTAGGCTTTATTTTGACTGAAAGATTTGTGAACGAATGTGTAAAGAAAGGGATGGTTGCTCAATGGGATTGTGTGGAGTCGAATCCTGAATCAAAGAATTTGGTAGAAAAAGCAAAATTTAAATTCTTAAAGCAAGGTGAAATATACTGGTTTGGTATATAGTATAATAAGTTATTGGTATTGTACTGGTCAGAGTAGGGCGGGTAAGAGGTAAGGTATCACCTCAAAAACAGCATCGCTGATACCCTGAACATCCCATCGCCCGTCTCGAACTGTGCCTGGCGGTTGTTCAAGAAATGGTTAACTATATATGATAACCAAGTCTTCGATATTCAGTAGGAGTCATCTTTAAATTCTTCTTAAAAGTTCGAATAAAATGTTCAGTGGTTTCATAACCGATCTGATTGGCAATGTTTGCAACCGATAAATTAGTATCTTGTAGTAAAACCTGGGCTTTTTCCATTCTGATCTGCTGCAGCAGCTGGGTAAACGTCCGGTTGGTTATGGTTTTGATTAGCTTGGAGGTATATTCCGGGGTGTAATGAAAACGTTCGGCAATGTCTTCCAAGGTAACCGAAGAGAAATTATCCTGAATAAATTGTAGTATTGCAAAGCGTTGAACATCTGCCTTTTGGGTAAAGGTAGGGAGTTCGACGCTTTTTTCATAATTGCGGATCAGCAACCCAAAGATCAGCATCAGGGTATAACCAATCATCTGGTCAAAATAAAGAGACTGATTAACCGATTCCCAATACATATACAAAAATCCCCTTTGAATTTCAAAATCACTTCCGGTGTGAAAGATAATATAGTGGTTGCCATTTTCAGAATAAATATTATTCAAAAAAAAGGCGGACAGAATATTAGGGTTGCTTAAAAAGTTAAAGAAAATATTGTGGAGAGTACTTTTTCTGATTAAACAGTTTAAGACTACGCTTCCGTCAAAAACACCGATTGAATGCGGCACCCCGGGAGGAATAATACATATATCGCCGGAATGCAAAGTAATTGTTCGATTGCTGATTGTTTGTTCACAGTTTCCGTCATAAACATAAATCAATTCAAAAAAAGTATGTTCATGTTTAATAGCCGGAGTGTAACGATTATGACGCAATGTAACAATAGCTGGATTGGAAATTTGGTCAAAAAAGAAAGAATCCTCGAACCGTGGTGGTATCGTATTTTCAATTTCGGGGATTAATAAATGTCGTGTATAAACCATGTTCATGTCCAGCTGCGACAGGAATTGGCTTAAGGAATATTCTTGCTGTCTTGCATAGTAGTACTTTTTGTAAAATTCTTCATCTTCATTTAAGCGATATATTTCACTTCTAAGAGTTTCGTAATCCAAAATCAATCCCTCCGCTTAAAATAACACAGTAAATATATATCAAATATAATATATAAATTATAATTAGTCAACTAAATTGATTAATATAAACAATTGTTAAAGGGTATATAAAAACTATAATGTAATTATAAAGAAAATTCAAAAAAATAAAAGAGGTAGAAAGTGAAAATTAAAAATATTAAGGACACAAGCGAATTTTTTAAGTTAATAGACCAATGCACAGGAAAAGTGGAATTGATAACCGGAGAAGGTGACAGGCTAAACCTTAAATCAAAACTATGTCAGTTCGTTGCCCTGGCAAATGTGTTTGCCTGTGAGGAGATACCGGAAATGGAAGTGGTGGCTTATGAACAGGAAGATGCAATAAAAATCATTGAGTTTATAGCAAATCAAGCATAAAAGCATCAAACGAAAGGACATTGACGGATGAAAAAAGAAGTGATTGTGGAAGTAAAGCATATGTACAAATCTTTTGGTTCTACAGTGGCGTTGAACGATGTGAGTATAACAGTTCAGCGGGGAGAAATTCAAGGTCTGATTGGCGAAAATGGTTCGGGAAAATCCACAGTAACCTCTATTATATCAGGAATGCAGAAAGCAAATTCAGGAGAGATGTTTTACCAAAACGAAAAATGGGAACCTGAAAGCATGTTGTGGGCTTTGGATAGAGGCATCGGTATGATCGTTCAGGAAAGTGGAACGGTACCTGGAGTTACAGTTGCCGAAAACATATTTCTGGGAGAAACAGATAAATTTAAGACTTTCGGAGTTGTTAAAAGAAAGCAAATGATGCAGGAAGCTCAGAAGGCCTTAGGTGCAATCGGAGCAAATCATATCAGGGCAGATGCAGTAACGGCGGCATTAGATATGCAGGACCGGAAATTGGTGGAAATCGCTAAGGTCATGATAAAGCAGCCGCAGGTGCTGGTGGTAGACGAGACAACTACGGCGCTTTCCCAAATCGGACGGGATATTATCTATAAAATCATGAACCAAATGAAACAGGAAAATAAAGCGGTTATCTTTATTTCCCATGATTTGGATGAAATCATTAATGTCTGTGATGCCTTAACAGTTTTGCGTGATGGCAAGATTATCGTCACCTTTAATAAAGAAGAATTCAATGAAGACTTAATCAAGACCAGTATGATTGGCCGGGAGCTGGAGGGCGATTATTACCGCAGCGATTATGACGGCAGCTATGGAGCAGATGTGGTTTTGGAAGTAAAAAATGCGCAGATGGGAGATCAGCTGAAAAACTTTGATCTACAGTTACATAAGGGTGAAATACTAGGTATCGGCGGCCTCTCACATTGTGGTATGCATACTCTCGGGAAAGTGCTGTTTGGTGCGATGAAACCAGAGTCAGGCGAAGTCTTAACTGCGGGGAGGCAATTGAAAAGTGAAGCAGACGCAATGAGGCGTAAGATCGGTTATGTGGCAAAGGATCGGGATAGTGAATCGCTCAGCTTAAATGCCAGCATTAAAGACAATATTTCCATAGGCGGTATGGATAGATTCGCTGTAAAGAAGTTTTTAATTATGCCTCATAAAGAAAAGGACTATGTTAGTAAACAGGTTGATGATTTAAGCATCAAATGTGCTGGCATTGAACAGTATGTATCGGCACTTTCCGGTGGAAATAAGCAAAAGGTGGTATTTGGAAAGTGGATTGGACGAGGCAGTGATATCCTCATCTTGGATTGTCCCACCCGTGGAGTGGATATTGGCGTGAAACAGGCGATGTATCAGTTGATGTATCGGATGAAGAAGGAAGGGAAATCCATTATCATCATCTCTGAAGAAATGGCAGAACTGATCGGCATGGCAGACAGGCTTTTGGTGATGAAGGACGGAGAAATTAAAAAGGAATTTCCAAGAAGCAAGTCTTTGTGTGAAGCTGATATTATCCAGTACATGATTTAGGAGGAGCATTAGGATGAAAAAAGAGAATATAAAAAAGTTCATATTAAATCTGGCTCCTCTATTCGGATTGATTGTATTGGCAGCAGCATTCTTTATTATTGGAACATGGAAAGATATTAACATTCCTTATGGTATGAAAGCAATCGTTAATCAGTCGGTAGTGGTGGCAGTAGTAGCAACCGGAGCGGTTTTTATTTATACATTAGGCTCCTTTGATATTAGCCTGGGGGCTTCGGCGGCAGTCAGTGCGTTGCTTGGAGCTATGGCATATAATGCCACGGGAAATTTGTTTGTGATGGCAGCAACTTGTGTAGGTGTGGCGGTATTGATCTCGTTATTTAATTCCATACTTGCTTCGGTGTTCAATCTGCCGGTTTTTGTTACTACAATTGCAATGCTGAGTATTTTAAATGCACTGGTGCTGGTTCTTATAAAAGTGAACGGAACGGGATCGGAAATCGCAGTTCCGGCGGCAGCGGTAAAAGCGTTGAATACAATCCCCTTTAAAGTTGTTGTATTAATCACTTTTTTAATCATATGTATTTTCGTTTTCAATTTCACAAAAATCGGAAGAATGCAAAAATTCTTAGGTGGAAATCCTCTTTGCGCAAAGCTGACAGGAATATCCGGAAAGAAAATGGCAGTAGCTGCTTTTATTATGGCGGGAATAGGTGTTGGATTGGGAGCTTTTTTATCTATTATATATGCGCCCACACTAACACGTAATACGGCCTCCAGTGTGGGTATGGATGTAATCATTGCCATTGTATTTGGCGGTATGCCGGTATCAGGGGGAGCAAGAAGTAAAATATACGCGGCAGTAATTGGTGCCTTTTCCATGACTTTTTTAGGGCAGATCATGGTGATGCTCAATCTAAACTCCGGTATCGGTCAAATGGTAAAAGCAGCGATCTTTATTTTGGTAGTATTCTTGGCAACAAGTGATCAACGAGGAAAACTTCTGCCCAGATAACAAGACGAGCGTGGCTCGTCTGGAAGAACGCAGGGCGTTCTTCTGAATGATATACACTTATGTAAATAGAAATACTTGCGAAAGTGAGTTTCTATAAAAAGAAAAAAACAAGGAGGACTAAGTAATGAAAAAGTTTTTAGCAATGGTTCTTTGTCTGTCAATGACAGCATCAATGATGTTAACTGGATGTGGCAGTAAAGAAAACGCAGGAACAACACAAACAGCTGAGGAGGCTCAGGCCCCGGATGCAGTAGAGAACACTGAGGCAGCAACTGAGGATGTACAGGGTGAAGCAGCACCTGAACTGGACATGAGTCAGAAAATCAAAATTGGTATTTTAGTATCGGATGCGACAACTGCAGAGGCACTGGCATTCAGAACTTATTACACAGACTACATCCAGAAGCAGTATAACGTGGAGTTGATTTACTCCGATGAGTTAAAGGATGCAGCCGGAGAAACTTCAGCAATTGATACCTTTATTACGAATAATTGTAAGGCTATTATCTCCTTTTCTTCTTTCGATCGGGCCGCACAGATTGAGCAGTGTGAGGGTGTAGGTGTCTACTATGCGGTAGCAACCGGCACATTGACAGAAGAAGAATATGAAACCTACAAAGGATATGAGCACTATGTAGGAGCAATCGGACCATCTCTTAATATTGAATTCCAGACCGGCTATGATATGGCTCAGTACTATCTGGAACAGGGAAAAACTAATTTTGCAATTTTTGGCGGAGCCATTCCTTATTACACCGAAATGCACATTTATCGTGCCGCCGGTATGCTGTTAGCTATGGTAGAAGCTGGTGGTGAAGGTGCAAGCTACAAAGGAGCTACAGATGAAGGCTCAATTGTCGGCCAGATTATGGCAGACAGCGGAATTGATACAGGAGCCATCGGAAATATCAATATTGTCGGCTATGTAGGCGGATACGATATGGATGATGCCTGGTTTGGAAAGTGTGCTCAGATGGCACAGACACCGGATCTGGAAGTGATTTTGGCAGTAGGAAACGGTTCGGATTTCTTTGGTACATCCGTAGCCGGAACTGATGTTAAGGTTGCCAGTGTGGATGCGTATGCCAGCAGCTATGGAGAAGCGATGGAAGCAGGAATGCTGGATTACCTGGCAGGCAAGTTTTCCGCCAGCATTGGGCCGGTCTTTATAGCCACCTATAGAGCAGCATTGGGATCACCGGTTCGGACAACAGAGGGTAATGCCCTTGCTCTTAGCCAGGGATACTGGGTAGCTACTTCGGCAGAAGAATTTAATAAATATTACGCCATCGACAGTTCTGTGGAAAGTCCGGCTTATACAAAAAATATGTTAGATGCATTATTAACAGCAGACTTTACAAGTTTTTCAGATTTTGTAAAACAGTTTAAATTCAGTGAAATTCAGTCTATGGCTAAATAAAGATTTATAGAAAATTATTTCCGGCCGGTTAGCCGGCCGGAAGCATTTGATGAAAATGTGACATTTGGATATATGGAGGAGCAGTATGAACGTTTGGAAAAAAACAATAGGGATTGTAATCATTCCCGCCGCAACACTTCTGATTATGCTGATATTATGTAGCGTTAACGGAATTAAAATGTTTGAGACAGAAGGCAATTGGATTGTATTCTGTCGAGCAGCGGCATCAGTTATGCTGACGACCTTTGCATTGTCCATTAATCTGAACTCCGGAAGATTTGATTTTTCCATTGGTGCGGTATCGTTGTTGTCATCTGTCATCAGTGCATCAATCTGTACTCAGGCGGGTCTGCCTACCGGAGTGATGCTGGTGATTTCTTTGGCAGCCGGTGCCTTGCTGGGAATGATATCGGGAGTGGTCTATGTTCTGGTAAAATTGCCGCCAATCATTGTATCGCTGGGGATGGCATTATTTTATGAAGGTATTGCATTTGCAATAACCAAAGGCTACGGTGTTTCTTTTGTGGCAAATTCAGAACTGACAAGCTTTCCGGGGGTCAGAAACTATATCCTGGTTATTATAATTGCCCTGGCTGTAATCATTTTCCTTTTTGACTATACACAGTTTGGCTATGACTATAAGGCTTTATTATCCGGCCAGAAGGTTGCTGTTAATACCGGAATTAAGGAAATACCGAATACCATCGGCTGCTATACAATTGCAGGGGGATTGATGGGAATCGTTGGTTTCTTGAGCGCAACCAATACCGGAACGGTCCAGATGGCTTTGAATTTCGGTTCCATTGGCGTAATGTTTACCGCATTCTTGCCAATGTTCATCGGTGGATTTATCGGCCGCTTCTGTAATGAAAAGATTGGATATCTGTTGGGAGCAGTAACGACAGCTTTTATCTCACTGATGTATGCACGAATGAATGTGGATTCTTCTATTCAGCAAATTGTAACAGCATTAGTTTTGGTATGTTTCCTGATATATCTTAATAACGAAAATAAAATAGCAGAACTAATTCTATTAAAAAAGTATTTTACAAAGAAGGTGGATAAAGAAAATGTATAAGCATAAAAATTATGAGCATAAAATTTATGCTGGTATTATCTTTGATTTGGATGGTGTTATTTGCTTTACCGACCAATATCATTATCGGGCATGGAAACAAATGGCGGATAAAAGACAGATTTATTTCGATGAGGAAATTAATAACAGACTTAGAGGTGTGAGCCGAATGGAAAGTCTGGAAATTATTCTGGAGCAGTACGAAGGAATACTTTCGGCAGAAGAAAAAAACCTTTTAGCAGAGGAAAAAAACCGTAATTATGTAGAACTGCTGAAGGAGATAACAGAACAGGATCTTACTGCGGAGGTAAGAGAAACCCTGGACTATCTGAGGGGAAAAGGGTATTTACTGGCAATTGGCTCTTCCAGTAAAAATGCCAAATATATATTGGAAAGACTGGGACTGAAAAATTACTTTGACGCTATCAGCGATGGAACTAATATCAGCCGTTCTAAACCAGATCCGGAGGTGTTTTGGAAAGCGGCAGGATTTATTGGACTTTCACCATCAGAATGTCTGGTAGTAGAGGATGCAATTGCGGGAATTGACGCAGCAGCAAGCGGCGGCTTTGACAGTGCTGGCTTGGGAGAAGCAGCAGCTTATGAGAAAACGGTGTTTCCATTAAATGGCTTTGGAGATTTGCAAAAAATTATGTAGAAAATAACAGGCGGAGCGGATTCTTTGGCCGATTTTATAGAGGAGGACTTAAGTATGAATTTGAAAGGGGCACCCTTTCACTTAAAAGATGGGGATATTGCGTGGATAGAACAGACATTGGCGGAAATGTCATTAGAAGAAAAAATAGGACAGCTTTTTTGTCCGATTGGCTACTCGACCGATCCTAATTACTTGAATCTGTTACTTAGTATGAATATTGGTGGATTATTTTTTCGGGATGGCGTGGGAAAGGAAATGCGAGATACCTTTGAGTATGCCCAGAATCATTCTAAGATTCCACTTTTGATACCGTCTAATCTGGAATCGGGCGGAGACGGTGCAGCGATTGATGGAACTCCTTATGGGAAACCTCTGGCCTGTGCCGCAGCAGGTGATAAAAAGTATGCATATCGATTAGGGAAGATTGCCTGTTCGGAAGCTGCTGCATTGGGAATTAACTGGGCATTTGCTCCAGTCGTGGATATAGATTTCAATCACCACAGTCCCATAACCAATGTCAGAACCTTCGGTGACAATCAGGAAGTAATATGGAAGTATGCCAGAGAATATATGAAGGCTGCCACAGAAAATCTTGTGGCCACCAGCGTTAAGCATTTTCCGGGGGATGGGGTTGATGAAAGAGATCAGCACCTTTTAACCTCCATAAATTCTCTGTCAATGGAAGAATGGGACGAAAGCTATGGTGTGATTTATAGAAAACTAATAGAAGCCGGTACCTTGACGATTATGGCGGGACATATAGCCATGCCAGCTTATCAGGAACATTTTAATCCCCTGATGAAAGAAAAAATCATACCGGCGACTCTTTCCAAGGAACTTCTAAATCATTTATTACGGGAAAAACTTGGATTCAATGGTCTGATCATTACCGATGCAACGCCTATGGTGGGATTTACCGCAGCAATGGCTCGTTCCAGATCTATTCCTTATGCGATCGAGAGCGGCTGTGATATGATTCTGTTTAATAAAGATTTGGCAGAAGATTATGAATTTATGATGGACGGATACAAAAAAGGGCTTTTATCCGAAAAACGATTGCTGGAAGCAAATCGCCGGATTTTAGCATTGAAAGCAGCACTAAGGCTGCATGAAAAGAAAGCCCAGAAGCAATTAGTACCGCCATCGGAAGCACTGGGGATATTGCAGTGCAAGCAACATACAGCATGGGCTAAGGAATTGGCAGACCAATCGATTACCCTGGTAAAAGACACCCAGAAGCTGCTGCCCATTACACCGAAAAAGTATAAAAAGCTTTTGCTGGAAATCATGGGCGATTTTCCTTCAAATGAAAGAGTGCTCACTCAGGTAAAAAAAGAACTGGAAAGCAAGGGATTTGAAGTAGCTTTATATGAGCCTGAAAATTTTGAGTTAGGTGTGGATAATGTTCGAACCTTTAAAGAAAAATATGATTTGGTTATTTATATCGGCAATGTAGAAAATGCCAGTAATAAAACCACAAGCCGTTTAAATTGGTATACATTCTGGGGGCAGGGAAATAATGTGCCGTGGTTTGTGGAAGAGGTTCCGACAATGTTCATCAGTGTAGCCAATCCCTATCATTTATTGGATGTACCGATGATCAGGACATATATCAACTGCTATTCTAACAATCAATACGTATTAAATTCTGTGATTGAAAAAATAACCGGTAATAGTGAATTTAAAGGTAAAAATCCGGTAGATCCGTTTTGTGGAAGAAAAGAATTATCCTATTAGGAGAAGCATATGAAAATTTCGCATTTAACTATTAATCAATTACATAATCCAATAGGTTATGATTTGTCCTATATGTCTTTTTCCTGGCGGGTGGATGAAGCAATAGGAACTCGCAGTGCGGCTGTTAAGCTTGAGATATCAACCAGGGGAGATATGTCTGAGCTGGTATATGATACAGGACTCCTTGAAAATTATAGTGAGTGCAAGTATGAAGTATCTATAAAGTTGGAAAACCGGACTCGCTATTATTGGCGGGTATGGATTCAGGATGTGACAGGAGACGAGGCGTTGAGTGATATTGCCTGGTTTGAAACGGGAAAGGGTCAGGAAACGTGGCAAGGCAACTGGATAGCAGCGCATAAAGAAGAAAACAGAATGCCCCTTCTATTTAAGGATTTTGTCATTGAAAAGGAAGTGAGTAAGGCAAGATTATATATATATGGAGCAGGACTATATGAAGCTTATCTTAATGCAGATAAAATCGGTGATGAGTATTTGCAGCCGGGATATCATTCTTACGATTTGATGATGGAATATCAGACCTATGATACGACAGAATATATCCAGTCAGGCCGGAATCGTTTATTAGTATTGTTGGGAGAGGGCTGGTATAAAGGCCGATTTGGCTTTGATGATGATTACCGCAACCTATATGGAAACCGCAAAAAATGCATTGCCGAGCTTGTAATTACCTATACAGACGACACCGAAGAATGGATTGCTACAGATCATACATGGGAAGCGATGCAAAGTCCCATTGCCGCAAATGGGATTTACGATGGGGAATGGATTAATGATACAGTTGCCTGCGAAGAATTAGTGGTTGAAGAATTAACAGACAGCAAAAATTTACTATCAGAGAGAAGTAATCCTTTTATTCATAAAGTGCAAAGCTATGCGTCCGTGTCCCAATCAGAGCATTCGGAGGGCTATCTGCTTTTGGATTTTGGAGAGAGTATAACCGGATGGGTAGAATGGGAAGGAAAACTGGAGTACGGACAGCACGTTAAGCTATCCTATGGAGAAGTACTTCAAAAAGGGGCTTTTTACAATGATAACTTGAGAACAGCAAAGGCTGAATTTAACTATATTTCTAATGGAACAGCTAAAATAGTCAGACCTCATTTTACATATTATGGGTTTCGCTATGTTAAGGTAGAGGGTCTACGTAGCGGGCAAAAACTGAACTTTACCGCATATCGGTTGATGTCAGATATTCCTGTAACTGGAAAGCTGATTACCTCAAATGAGAAGATAAACCGATTGGTAGAAAATACGATGCGTTCTCAGCAGTGCAACTTCCTGGATATTCCCACCGACTGCCCGCAAAGGGATGAACGGATGGGGTGGACCGGAGATGTGGCAATATTTGCCGGAACAGCCTGTTTTCATATGGATTGCGCCGCTTTTTTCAGACATTATATGAAGAATTTGTATAAAGAACAAATGCAGCTTAGGGGCGCAGTACCTTTTTTTGTACCAAAGCCCAAGATAGCGGCGGGGGAAGGCGTAAATCCGTTTTACTTTACAGCCGGAGCCTGCACATGGGGGGATGTAGCAACAATCTTACCGTGGACCTTATATGAATATTATGGCGATAAAGAGCTTCTCCGGGAGCAGTATCCGGCGATGTGTGAATGGACGGATTATCTTACCCGCCGTTCCGCAGAAAATAAAGTCCCTTATTTATGGCAAAATGACCGGCAGCTAGGAGACTGGCTGGCACTGGATAATGGAGATATTAATAATCCCATCGGAAAAACCGATGCCCAAATGATTGCCTCAGCATACTACTATCAGTCTGCTAAGTATTGCAGTCAGGCGGCAGAAATATTGCAGGATAGCAGGAGCGAAGAATTCCGGCAGTTAGCAGAGAATATCCGTAAAGCTTTTTTGTTATTTTACTATGATGAAAAAAAGGAATTAAATATTGAATATACGCAGACTGCCTGTGCTGTATTGCTGCGTATGCAATTATATCCGGCAGAAGGCAAGGCACAGCTGATTAACCGCTTGAAGCAGCTTTTGGAAGAAAATAACGGTCATTTGAATACCGGATTTATTGGAACACCTGCACTATGTCCGGCACTATCGGAAAATGGTTTGAATGATATGGCGTATGCTTTACTGCTAAATGAAGAATATCCCGGCTGGCTTCATGAAGTGAATATGGGTGCAACTACTGTATGGGAACGATGGAATTCCCTGAATGAAGATGGAAGTATCAGCGGCACCGGTATGAATAGTTTGAATCATTATGCCTATGGCAGTATTGCTGAATGGATATATCGATATATGTGCGGTTTCAGACCCAGCATGGGTAGTGACATTAAAATGACGATTAGTCCTATGCCGAACAGCCAGGTGAAGACAGTGACTGGAAGTTGGAACTCCGTATATGGAACTTATGTGAGTGGATGGACTTTTGATGAAGAGTTAGGAATCAGGTATAAAGTAGAGATTCCCTTTGGTGCTAACGCCAAAGTTATATTTCCCAATGGCAATACGCATTTATTGGAGCGTGGAATCTATTACTTTAACAGCAATGGAGATTGTGAATGAAAATTGCGGTTTTAATTGGTGGAATTGCATATGAAGTCCAAAGACATCTTTTAGAAGGGATCATGGAATATGCCCATGGCAAAAATATAAGCATCTTTGTGTTTACCTGTAATGGAGATATTTACCGGCAAACGGAGTATGGAATTGGTGAATACCATATTTTTAATCTACCGGATCTTAAAAGCTATGATGGAATTATTTACTCAAAGAATACCATTCAAAATGAAGAAATGGGAAACAAACTGACGGAAATGATCCAAAAATCCGGTGTTCCGGCAATTAGTATTGAAGCCCAAATTGATGGAATGACAAGATTTTATGTGGATAACCGGAAAGCAATGGGACAAATGGCAGCGCATCTGGTAAAAAAGCATAATGTTCAGAGAATATATTATCTTTCCGGACCAAGGCAGAACCATGAGAGCAAAGAACGGTGGGAAGGAGCACACGATAGCTTACGAAAACAGGGTGTGACTTTAGATGATGAAAATACATACTATGGTGATTTTTGGGTAGAAAGCGGGAAACAGCTTGTTAAGCAGTTGCTTAATCGACAAACAGATTTACCCGAAGCGATTATCTGTGCCAATGATGATATGGCAATCGGAACTTTTTTGGAACTACGGAATGCAAAGATAAAGGTCGGCGATGAAATACGAATAACGGGATTTGATCACACCTCGGATACGGATAATCTTTCTCCGGGAATCACAACGGTTAAAAAACCACAGTTTGAAATGGGGTATGAAGCTTGTAAAGCCTTAGTAAAAAAAGCTGATTTAAAGGAACGCGAATTTCAAGTACGCTGTTGTTACCGGGGGAGTTGTGGATGTCATGAATCAAAAAAGAAAGTGCTGGAAGAAGTCCAAATAAGGGATATTGAACGCCGCTTGGCAATGATGTCCATGTCCGAGTTGACCAAAATTTTGGCGTCAGACTTAAATGATTATGACAATTTACATGATTTCTGTGAATGTCTGAAGCTGCATATCTCCAAAACAGATTTTACTTTTTTCTATTTATGCTTATGCGAAGAGTATCCGACAAGTCACGCGATTGAGTACAGATATGATATCAGGGAGGACTACACAGAACGGATCCACATTCCGATTGCATACGAGAATGGAAGTTTTCAGGAATATGGTTACTTTGATAAAAGACAGCTGCTCCCCCAGGCATGCTTGGAGAAAAGTAAGGGTAATACCTATATTGTCATGCCACTACATTTTCGTAAGAACTGTTTAGGGTATTGTGTTATGGCGGGAAGTGACTGGCCAATCCGGAGTACTCAGTTTCAAAACTGGATCATGAATATTTCAAATGCACTGGAAAATATTAAGAAACAGAGTGCACTGAAAAGTTTGGTAAATAAATTAAATGATATGTGGGTTATGGATACCATGACCAAAGTGTTTAACAGAGCCGGATTTTACAGATTTGCAGATAAAATATTAGAAGAGTGCAAACAGGAAGATAAACCGATCGGTATTGTATTTGTGGATATCAACAAACTTAAGAGAGTCAATGATAACTATGGCCATGAAGAAGGCGATTTCTATATTATGTCTGTAGCAAAAAAAATGAAGAAATTGAAAAAACATGGCGAGATTATTATGCGATATGGGGGGGATGAGTTTGTAGTATTGGGAAAGGTGATTGATGAAACTTATTATCAAAACTATCAAGAGCTTTTGAATCAAGAACTGGACAGTTGCAGGATCAAACATAATAAACCCTATGAAATGAGCGCCAGCGTTGGATTTCATTTAGCTATTATTAATCAATACTTTAAATTGGATGCATTAATTGAAAATGCAGATAAGGAAATGTACAAAATAAAGCGTATGATGAATGACAGGGGATAATGATGCAAGTATGCCGGAGTATTATAATATACACGTAAATAAAGGTATGTTGTGGTATGAAAGGTGAAGAATAAGACTGCCAAAGCGACAGCAATGATATCTTAGATTCTACAAAACCCCGGAGATCCCCGAAACCGGTTCCGGTATCATAACCAAGGCTTTTTGTTCTCCCCATACAAGGTAGAGGGTATCGAGGCCAAATTCATCTATTCTCAGTGTATTTGGAGCAATTTCTTCAACATTATAGTTTCTGTTTTGCATATCTCAATCCTCCTGCTTATGATGCCTGATATTATTTATTTCGGCTGGCAAGTGTAGCTTCGGCAATTACCAAAGTTAAAGCTTAAATCGCCCTGCAAGTTTAAGTAGTTTACTCATGCCCGGTAATATTTCAAATTTATTTTTCATGATACTGTCAATCATAACCTTAACCACATCAGGAACATCCATAGTAGGCATATTATTTTTATGATCGGCCTCAGGACTGCTGCGACTAAAAAGAGGTTTTGAAGTTTTCGGAGGCGCAAGCTCAAATACTTTGACGCTGGTATCTTTTAGCTGCAGACGAAGCGACTTTGTATAAGCATGGATACCAATCTTTGAAGTACTGTATATAGGTGCCTTTGGGAATGTGATAAACGCAAGACCCGAAGAAACATTAACAATAGCTGCTTCAGGCTGTTTCTTCAGGTGATGTAAAAACTGCTGGGCCATGCGAATTGGGCCATTCAGATTAATGTCAATTTCGTCGCAGATATTATCGTATTCAGTATTGTTAAAATCAATTGCACGCATAATTCCCGCATTGTTGATTATCATATTTAGTTTTGGAAAATCGGCCGTAACTTTTGAATACAGCTCACATATTGATTGCGGATCGCTTACATCACTTTGATAGATATGAAGGTCGGGGAATTTCTTTTTAGTTGCTTCCAGCTTTGAGATGTCCCGTCCTGTTATGATAACGTTGTTTCCCCGTGCCATGAGCTGTTTAGCCATTTCAAGACCAATTCCTGATGTACCTCCGGTAATTAATATTGTATCTGATTTTAAGTTCATTATAAATTCCTCCTGTTTTTTATGCGTTACACTTGTAACGTGTCTGGAAATAGTTTATAATATTTAAAACAAGAAGTCAACGGCTTATTGCTTAGCTGTTACAAACAGGAGGAATCTGTCATGTCTGAACCATATTCTGAAACTCAGAAAAGAATTACCAAAGAATCTGTTTTTACAGCTTTTCTAAAACTGTTAGAACATCGAACCTTTAGCGAGATGACAATAACAGAGATTACGAAGGTGGCTGGTGTATCACGTGCCGCTTTCTATAGAAACTATGAAACCAAAGAGGACATTATAATCTTCCACCTTCGTGATTTATTCCAAGAGCTTTTATTACAATTGCAAGCGCTGGAAAACAAGAGCAAACTGAATAGGACAAGGCTGTTTTTTGCTTTTTTTGAGAAGCACAGTGATTTCATTAATATTTTAGTAACGTCAGAATTATCCCATATCTTTTATGAACAGTTCTGCATATATGTTACTGATTTTTTTGAAAGTGAAACTGTCAAATTTTATAATTCTCATCTTTATGAGAGGTATTTTTCGCAGTTCATAGCCTCTGGTCTTTTTAGAGTTTTATTGGAGTGGGTCAAGGATGGGACAACTGATAGTATTGATGATATAACAGGGTTCATGTTTGAAGTAACCGGAAGTTGATACATTATTATTTCCATTTATTAATTGGATGACTTACAAATTATTATTGCATAAAATGCTTTAAACATTTATAATAATAGAATAAGTAAACTCTTTGCACTGCATTACATTTCGATATTAGAAATGCGCGATCAACAGTACAAACTGAGCAGGCGATGAACTTGATTGATATCAAGTCATGGGGCCGGGCCATAAACATGGCAGCAGAATGTAATTATCACACATCTGTGGGACAGTAGTATGTTCCATTGGTGTGTTTTTTATACCCATAGGAACAAACAACGTTGTATGGAGTGCCATAGAGCTATCAGACAATTGCCAAAAGGCAAACAGGAGGTAACTTTTATGACAGACTACAAGACGAACCCTAAGGGACTAAGCTCAGAAGAAGTAAAGAAACTGCAGGAAAAGTATGGAAAGAATGAGCTTGTACAACAAAAGAATGAAAGCTTTATTAAAAAGGTATTTCACATAATTTGTGAGCCGATGTTTTTGCTTTTGATTGTTGCAGCAGTCATTTATTTTCTTCTTGGAGAACCAGGAGATGGTGCGATAATGCTTATCTTTGTTATAGCGATTATCAGCATTGACGTAATTCAAGAATGGAAAACAGATAAAACATTAAATGCATTAAAAGATTTATCAGCACCTCATGTGACAGTTATCAGGGATGGGAAGGAAACCATCATTTCCAGCATGGATTTAGTACCGGGTGACTTGATGATGGTTCACGAAGGGGTGAAAATTCCTGCAGATGGTGTTGTTGTCAGATGCAACGATTTATGTGTTGATGAATCATCCTTGACAGGTGAGGCAGAAGGCGTATGGAAAGTAGCAAAAGAAGATTTGAGATCGTCAGATGATTATTGGCGAAGAGATTACTGCTATGCGGGAACTTTGGTGACACAAGGACTTGCAATCGTGCTGGTTGAAAAGACCGGCACGCAGACAGAATATGGAAAAATAGGTGTTAATGTTGCATCCGCTCCTGAAGAAGCTACTCCGCTCCAAAAGCAAACCGGGGAACTGGTTAAGATCTGTGCCGGAATAGCAGCCGTATTATTTGTATTTGTTGGTGTGGTTACTTATTTTAATATACCTGACCATGTTTTAGGCGAAAGAATTATTGAAAGCATTTTGGCGGGTATTACGCTTGCAATGGCTATGATTCCGGAAGAGTTTCCGGTTGTATTAACCGTTTTTCTATCGATGGGAGCGTGGAGACTTGCACAAAAGCAGTCCCTGGTTAGAAAGCTTCCTTCGGTTGAAACCCTTGGAGCTGTATCGGTTCTGTGCGTTGACAAGACGGGCACCATTACGATGAACCAAATGTCTGTACAGGAGACATGGTCTTTAAATGATGATGAGCATGAACTGATTGAAACAATGGGACTGGGCTGTGAAACAGATGCCTACGATCCGATGGAAAAGGCCATGATAAGTTATTGCAATGACCACGGAATCGCAAATGACCATCTGTTTGGTGGCAAGCTGGTTACTGAATATGCATTTACAAATGAATTGAAGATGATGGGGCATGTTTGGGTTCATGATGATGAGATTATCATTGCGGCTAAGGGTTCACCTGAACAAATTTTGACAATTTGTAATCTGGACGATAAAACAAGGGGAAATGTTGAAAACAAGATTGCTGAAATGTCAGGAGAAGGTCTTCGGGTTATAGCAGTTGCAACTATGAAGCTACAGAATGAAGAGGATATTCCCGAAAAAATCACAGACTGTTCACTTACTCTGCTTGGATTAATTGGTCTTGCGGATCCGCCAAGGGATAGCGTAAAGAAGGACATCGCAATATGTAACAAAGCGGGCATCCGTGTTGTAATGATTACCGGAGACAATGGAATAACGGCGGCATCCATTGCAAAGAAAATAGGAATGCCCAATAGTGACAATATAATAACTGGTGACATGTTAAATGAAATGAGTGATGAAGTACTTCGTGAAAAGGTAAAAGCTGTGAGTATCTTTTCCAGAGTTATTCCGGAGCACAAAATGCGCATTGTAAAAGCATTTAAGGGAAATGGCGAAATCGTAGCCATGACAGGAGACGGCGTAAATGATGCCCCGGCTCTGAAATATGCTGATATCGGAATTGCTATGGGAAAACGAGGCAGTGAGGTTGCAAGAGAGGCAGCTGACCTGATTCTGATGGATGATAATTTTACCACCATAGTTGAAACCGTAAAAGATGGAAGAAGAATTTACGATAATATCAGAAAATCAGTTGGCTATATTTTTACAATTCATATTCCGATAGCACTTGCGTCACTGCTGGCTCCAATACTAAAGATTTCGCCGGCGGCAATCCTGCTTCTTCCGCTGCATGTTGTGCTCCTTGAATTAATTATCGACCCAACCTGTTCCATTGTGCTGGAACGACAACCGGCCGAAGAAGATATTATGGACAGAAAACCTCGTAATCCAAAAGAAAAGCTATTGACTCCCGGCTTGTTTGTAAAAAGCATAATTCAGGGATTAGTGATTTTTGCAGCATCCTTTGGCGCTTATTATATAACATTGGGCAATCATGCAGAGAATGCACCAAATGCCAGAGCTATGGGACTTGTCATAATTATGTTTTCCAATTTGTTTTTGGTACAGGTAAATAGTTCAAATCATGATTTTGTATTCCAAACTATCGGAAGGCTTATGAAAGATAAGGTTATGTGGGCAGTTAACGTTTTCACAATTGTGGGTATAGTTATAATGCTTTACACACCGTTAGCCCGATTCCTTAAATTTGAGCCATTGTCGGCAATGCAGTTCCTTCAGGCGGTTGTAATAGCTGGAGCGGCAGTATTGTGGTATGAACTTGTAAAATTAGTAAAAATCAAGAGTATCATTAGAAGTTTATGAGGCTTTAATCAATAATATGGATGCATTTTGCAATATTTATTAAATCAAGGCAGAGCAAATAACAGTGTTTGTTAGTTGTTCTGCTTTTTATTGACTGTCTTTATTGAATAAAGATTAAAGTTTTATTTGGTGCCAGAGAACAGGCTGCATTTGATATTTCTGTCTATAAAGAGTCAATTTTAAAAAGTTATAAAAAATCGTTGTACCTATTGACATTACAACGAGGAAGTGATAATGTATAGATGTAACATAAATGATTACATCAAAAAAACAATATGGAGGTAAACAACATGAAGAAAGTAGTAGATTTTTTACAGGCAAACCCGGTACAGTACTTAGCAACAGTAGGCAGAGATGGAAAGGCAAAATGCAGACCTTTTATGTTCTGCCACGAGCAGGAAGGTAAACTGTGGTTTTGCACAAACAATACGAAAGACGTATACAAAGATATGCAGGCCAATCCGGAAGTGGAAATTTCCGTATCCTCACCTGAATATGCCTGGATCCGCTTAGCAGGGAAGGCCGTATTTGAAGATAACAAGGCGGTAAAAGAGGGATGTATGGCCAATCCCATTGTAAAAGGGCAGTACCAGACCGCAGATAACCCGATTTTTGAAGTGTTCTATCTGGAAAATGCACATGGAATGATAGCCGATTTTTCCGGTAATCCGCCTTTTGAGTTTTAATGTCCGGATGGAAGAAGATATGAACCAAAATGAACGCAGACAATATTTGTTACAAGAGCTTTTAAGAGAAGAAAAAGGGTATCATATAGAAATTCCCGCCCAGGCAGAAGAGCAAAACCAACTGCTGCGCGGACTGATGAATATCAGACCGCCTAAAAGAATCGGAAAAGAGTTCCTGGATATTCAGGATGAGTACCTGAAGGAAGAAACCAAAAGAAAAGGGATTACCGAATTGGAGGAACTGACGCCGATTAAACAGGGAATCCATCTTTGGCAAGGAGACATTACCACCCTTCGCTGTGATGCCATCGTAAATGCAGCCAATAGTGGCATGACCGGTTGCTATGTGCCTAATCATAGATGTATTGACAACTGCATCCATTCTTTTAGCGGTATTCAATTGCGGATTGCCTGCGCCGAGCTCATGGAGAAGCAGGGGCATGAAGAAGCAACCGGAAAGGCCAAGATAACACCGGCCTACAATCTGCCCTGTAAATATGTGCTGCACACAGTAGGACCGATTATTACCGGCCGATTGCAGAAAGAGGATTGTGAGTTACTGGCATCCTGCTATCGTTCCTGCCTGGAACTGGCGGCGGAGAAGAGTTTGGAGAGTGTGGCATTCTGCTGTATTTCAACAGGGGAGTTTCATTTTCCCAATGATAAGGCGGCAGAAATAGCAGTAAAAACAGTGAAGGAATTTATGCAAAAAAACACAAGCGTAAAGAAGGTGATATTTAATGTTTTCAAAGACTTTGATCAAGAAATCTATAACCGATTACTCAGAGCAGATTAAGCAGTTGCGAAAAGAAATAAAGGAAGCAGATGCCATTGTGATCGGAGCCGGGGCAGGACTTTCCACTTCTGCCGGATTTACCTACTCAGGAGAGCGGTTTGAGAAATATTTTGCGGATTTTATTGATAAATATCATATCCCGGATATGTATTCCGGTGGCTTTTATCCGTTTGAAACGTTGGAAGAGTACTGGGCCTGGTGGAGCAGACATATCTATTATAATCGCTATATCGATGCACCCAACCTGGTTTATCAGAAGCTTTATTCACTTGTGAAAGAAAAAGACTATTTTGTGCTGACAACGAATGTTGACCATATGTTTCAAAAAACCGGATTTGACAAAAACAGGCTCTTTTATACTCAGGGCGATTATGGATTATTCCAATGCTCAAAGCCTTGTCACCATCATACCTATGATAATGAGAATGTGATCAGGGAAATGGTAGAACAGCAAAGAGACATGAAAATACCCTCGGAACTCATCCCCAAATGTCCCATCTGCCATAAACCCATGACGGTGAACTTACGCTGCGATGGTACGTTTGTGCAGGATCAGGGATGGGAAGCAGCCTGTGGCAGATACGAGGAATTTTTGACCGGGCACGATAAGAAACACATTTTGTTTCTGGAATTAGGTGTAGGGGCGAATACCCCCGGTATTATCAAATATTCATTCTGGCAAATGACTTCAAAAAACAGGCAGGCGGTTTATGCATGTATTAATTATGGAGATGCAGTTGCACCAAGTGAAATAGGAAAACAGTCCATATGCATTGACGGGGATATTGGGGAGGCTCTGGAGCAACTAACAACGAATCAAAGTAATGAAATGTAAGGATTGACATTACATCGAAACAAAGATAAAATGAACGTAACTATTCAGAACCAAGCTCGAAAACCTGCGGTTTTCTCACTGTTTGGCTCTCGCCAAATAGAAATATTTAAAAATTGCTCTTAGAAAGCGAGCTTTCACGATCTATTTTCAAATATTTCTGCTTGGTTCTGAACAGTTACAAATGAACACAGGAAAGAGAGGAAGGTTTTATGCAAATATCAAGCAGATTTACGATCGCCATACATATGCTTGCCTGTATGGATACGTTTAAAGATGAATATAAAATAACCAGTGATTTCCTGGCGTCCAGTATTAATGTAAATCCGGTTATTATCCGCAAACTATTGCTGCAGTTAAAAGCGGCGGAACTGATCGAAGTCAAACGGGGCCCGGGCGGGGCGACGATTGCAAAACCTTTGAAAACAATCACATTTTTTGATGTATACCGGGCAGTGGATTGTGTGGAAGAGAATACCCTATTTCATTTTCACGAAAATCCCAACCCCGATTGTCCGGTAGGAAAGAATATTCATGGAGTTTTGGACGATAAACTGTTGCGGATCCAGAATGTGATGGAACAGGAATTGAAACGTATCACACTGGCTGACATAAAAACTGATTTGGGAAAAATGATATAGAAAAGTGTAAGCTGTCTTTTTGAATAAAATTTGGCGGGACAAATAACAATGCGATTGCAGTTATTTGTCCCTTTTTTGTCGTGAATATATCGTAAGTATATTGATAAAATTGTGTAATTATTTGAGTGGATATGTTATAATAATGTGGAATTTTTATACATGAAAGAGAGGAATACAATAACATACTATGAACAAGATAAGAGAAAATGTTTTAAATGGTCTTACAGTGGATGCGGTAGAGGAACAAGTAAGGCTTGGGAATGTAAATACGATGCCGGAACAATCGGGAAAAAAAATCAAAGATATTATCATGGGGAATATTTTCACCTACTTTAACGGTATATTTTGTTTAATCGCATTGCTTTTGATTGCTGCTCAATCTTTTCGCAGCCTCACCTTTTTGCCGGTTATTATTGTTAATATTGTTATCGGCATTGTTCAGCAGCTCAGAGCAAAAAGCGTATTGGACAACTTATCGCTGTTATCCATGGCAGAATACAAAGCAATCAGGGAGGGTCAGGAGATAAGCGTCCCCTTTGATAAGCTGGTTCTCAGTGATGTCATTATACTGGAAAGCGGACAGCAGATTCCGGCCGATGCTGAGGTACTTGAAGGGGAAGTGCTGGTGAATGAAGCACTGCTTACCGGTGAATCAGATGAGATCAATAAGAAAAGCGGATCAAACCTGATGTCGGGAAGCTTTGTTGTGTCCGGCAGCTGCCATGCCAGATTAGTCTGTGTGGGAGCTAATTCTTATGCCGCCAAGCTTACCGCAAAGGCAAAGGAAATTAAAGAAAAACCGTCCGAAATGATTCATGATATTAATCTGATCATCAAGATTGTCGGTATTATAATTATTCCCATAGGTTTAGCGTTATATTGTGAAGCGATATACATAAATCAAAACACTTTTTCCGAAGCGATAGTATCTATGGTTGGAGCTGTTATCGGTATGATTCCGGAGGGATTATACTTGCTGGTTACGGTAGCACTGGCACTCAGCGCAACGCGTCTTGCAAAAAGACAGGTATTGCTTCATGACATGCGCAGTACCGAAGCACTTGCAAGAGTAGACGTGCTGTGCGTTGATAAAACAGGTACGATCACGGATAATGAAATGAAAGTAGCCGAGGTTCTTGCTCCTGTAAACGGAGTCGAAGATAGAATGGTGGAATCGGAAAAATTGCTGGCGCAATATGTCCATACCATCAGCGATTCCAACAGTACGGCCAAGGCACTTTGCAATTATTATAAAGAACAGGAAAAGCTCCAGGTTGTTTCGATGATGCCTTTTAACTCAAAGAGCAAATATTCCGAAATTGTAGTCGAGGGAATGACCTACCGGTTAGGTGCCCCGGAATTCCTTTTAAGTAAAACAGCATTAGAGGAAAATCAACTTTTGTTAGAGGAACATGCAAAAAAAGGAGAACGTATCCTTTCATTTGTAAATGTTTTGGATGACCAGACAGAACCGCTTCTTTTTATTTGTATTATGAATAGTTTGCGTCCCAATGTAAAAGAAACATTTGCATATCTCGCAAGTCAGGAAGTGACAGTTAAAGTTATATCCGGTGATAATCCGCTTACCGTAGCGGAAATAGCAGCAGCCGTCGGGATACCTGATGCTGAAAAATATATTGATGCAACCATGCTGGAAACTCAAAAAGATTATGAAGACGCAGTTGAAAAATATACGGTTTTCGGGCGGGTAAAACCGGAGCAAAAAAAGGAACTTGTACTGGCGATAAAGGCAAGCGGTTTAAAGGTAGCCATGACAGGAGACGGTGTTAACGATATTCTGGCGATGAAAGAGGCGGATTGTTCAATTGCCATGGGAGCCGGGAGCGATGCGGCGCGACAGGCAGCACAAGTAGTGCTGATGGATTCAGACTTTTCACATATGAAGGAAATTATTTCCGAAGGACGACGCAATATAAATAACATTACGCGTTCGGCAACTCTTTTTCTTTATAAGAATCTGTTTTCAATGTTGCTGGCAGCGTTTTCCATTATCAATGCCTTCAGCTACCCACTGAAGCCGTCACAGGTATCTTTGATTTCGATGTTTAACATCGGAATTCCGGCTTTTCTGCTTGCTCTTGAAGCAAATGAAAAGAAGCAGAAAAGCCGGTTTTTACATGAGGCATTGTTCCAGTCATTGCCTGCGGCTTTGACCTCATTTTTCTCAATTGCCGCAATGGTGGTATTTGGACAGACCTTTGGGATTTCAGCAGATGACGTAGGAATTGCAAGTACATTTCTGCTTTCTGTCGTAGGATTTATGATTTTGCATCGCATTTGCATGCCGATGAATCGATATCGTTCATTTGTATTTATTTGCAGTATTATCGGATTGATTTTCTGCTCCTACAATTTTAATACACTTTTTGATATTAAGGCGGTTTCGGTAAGCTGTATTATGTTGGTAACAGTATTTGCTATTGCGGAAGAATCGGTTATGAGAAATCTGACTCGCTGGTTCAGCTTTGCCAGAAAGAAACTATTATCCTCATCTCCTTCTGCGCCGATGGGTATAAGCAACAAATACAATCGTTAAGGTAGCCATAATTGTTATGATACCAAACAATAATACGAAGACCCAAGTCGGCTGTTCGTTAGCCGTGGGAAGTACGTCTTCACTATGCATATGGGGCAGGATGGAAGAACCGCTATAAGGTTTTTCGCTGACCATGACCAGATAACTTGATGCATGGGTGAAAAAGAACCGCACTTCACCGTCAGAATCAATGGTACAATTACCGGCCGGAATAAGCTCCCTGCAAGATTCATTGAAATAGAACAGGGTGGCTTTTTTCTGGCTGTAGTCTGAGCCGATATTCATAACTAACAATCCCTCAAATCCCAAATCACCGTCATAGGCAATGTCAAACTGCGTATAGTGTAAGCCGGAAACGGCTTTCTGCGCGGCTAATTTAAGGGGACCGGGAATACAGTCATGTCTTTGGTTGATGTTCATGTCAATACTGTCATAGGGCAGTATATTACTGACTGTTTTACCGTCAATCTTCCAATGTACGTCATCGCCCATATTTAAAATCAATGTTTGATTAGCAGCTCCGGTACTGGCAATAATATATGCCGGTAAATTGGTATGCTGTGTCATATCAATGGTAACTGTGGAGCCGGGCGGAGAGTAGAGCAATTCATCCAGAGTGGCACTCCATTCATCCTCAGAGGGAATCCCTACATCGGGAACATAGGGAGGATCATTATCATCAGGAACAGGTTCAGGCACCGGTTCGATGGGCTCGGGAGTATCGGTTTTTTGCGGTTCTACCGGTTTTGCAGTGGGATTTGGAGCCGGTTTTACCGTGGGTGAAGCAGTGGGCTGCGGAGTAGGCTGACTGGTTTGCCCCACAGCTATGGAGACCGCATCACTGGCCAACATATTGGTTTTGGCTTTGACCCGGATCAGGTAAATTCCTTTTTGTAGATTTTCAATAGAATTACCGGTTACAGTACTCCATGTATTACCATTATCACTGCTGTACTCCATATCGCTGCTGACACCGGTGATACGGCCTTTGGTAGTGGCGGTAGCATTGGTTACGTAGATGGTGTTGGGTACGGAAGCCTGGGCAATGGTAATAATCTGCATATCGGAGTCGGCAGTAGTCGTCCGATTACCGGGACGGAAAACCCGGATTCCGTTACGAGTATTTATTTTGGTCTGCTGAGAAGTCAGACTGATGTCACCGCTGTTAGGGGACTGCATATAAGAGGCCCCGCCGTCTAAACTTATCATATCGCCCTGGCGAAGATTAGAAAGGACAAAAGTTTGTGCATTAAAAGAGGCGGCCGGAGTAGTCTCTTTCGTTAAGGAAAAGTAAATACTTACGGTAGTTATCGGACTGGCCAGTCTGGTGCCGGAAGCTTTAAAACGAACATCATATTTGTCGGGGCTTAAGCCGGAAACAGTATTTGATGTAATATCAATCCAGTTATTACTGCCGGACAACTTATACTGCATGGTATTATCTACCTGAATCAGTTGTCCTTTACCGGTAACGGAAGTGGGCTGTACCACAGCAACCGATGGGGCAGAAGGGCAGGTAAGGGTGATCGTCTGTACATCAGAATCAGTGGTTTCACGTCCATCCCCCAGTGCCTTGACTTTAATGCCATTATTTACATTTACATTAGAAAGAACTACCGGACCATTGCCGGTAGAATAAAAACTTGCTCCGCCATCCACAGAATACTGCATAATACTGCTGACATTGCTCAGTTTCATGCTGGCAGCGTCAAAAGTGGCATTGGGGGTATTTTCCTTGCGTAAGCTGGCCTGTTTGATGGTAACAGTGGTAGTATCACTGGCCATACTGGTTCCGGCTGCTCTGAAGCGGACATCATAATTGCCGGGTTGCAGACCATTTACCACATTATCATTGATATTCTGCCAATTGGAACTTCCCGAAACACACCACTGCATGGAACTGTTAACCTGATTAATAGATCCGGTTCCGCCGTTAGTGGTGGGATTGGTTACCGTTACATTAGGCGGAGAGGGTTTCGTTATGTTTATGTATTGGTTATCGGAATCCATGGTAGTGGAGCCGTTTCCCATGGTAAAAAGACGAATCCCGGTACTTGGTGACAGGTAAGAGATCGAGGCACTTCCTGCCGCATTGTTCCATAGAATACCGCCATCTACGGAATAAGATGAACGGGAAGGAATATTGGAAAGCTGCATGGTGGCAGCATCAAAAGTGGCATTGGGAGTGGGTTCTTTGACTGGATTATTGGCAGTAAGGGTCAAAGAAACCGTGGTGCTGGGTAAGGTATTAAAGCCGCCAAGGGTGCGGACCAGATAGGTGCCGGGGTACAGATTACCGGTGGAATCGCTACTGGCAGGAGTCCACCCGGCTGATTTATCGGATTTATACTCCATCATGACGGTAGTACCGTTAATACTGCCATTGGGATTATTTCCGGTAGGGTGAGTTACGGTAAGACCGGCGGGGGTTGTTGCCTGATTGATACGTATCGTGGTGATGACGGGATCCATAACCACGTACTGACTTGGTGGCCGGACATAAATATACCTTGAGGCTGTAACAGCTTTTTCATCCACTGGGACCCATGTGTTATCAGCAATATTCCAGTTTGTCTGATCGTAGGAATATTCATCGCCAATCTCCAGATTTTCCAGAGTCATGGCATAGCCGTCAAAATAGATTTCGCCTTCAGCCAGAACAAGATGACTGTTTAAGAAGAATATGGTAAGTGCTGCTATGGTGGTCATTAAAAAATACCTGCCTGATTTTTTAAACATGTAAACGCCTCCTGCACATTTTTTTTGTTATATTATAGCAAATCAATAGTAAATGTTCCAGTAATTTGACAGAATAGAGCAAGATGCACAAAGTTAGCAATTATTTTTTTTCTGTTCTGCACTAATTGCACCGCCTAAGATCAATACTACGCCAAAAGCTTGAAGGAGTGTCATTTTTTCATGCAGAAATATGGCTGAAAGGATAACCGCCGATAAGGGCTCCAAATAACCAAGAATAGCCACAGACTGAACATCTAAGTCACAAATGGAAGTGAAATACAGATGACATCCGATACCGGTATTTACCAAACCGAGGATTATGAGCGGAACTAAGCTGCCTGCCGGTATTAAAAAAGAAAAACTTTGTTTGCACAGCGTAAATATAAATACGGCAAAAAATGCAATACAAAGCTGCAGGGCTGCATTTTCTCTGCGGTCAATTCCGGTGGCCTTTTTATTGAAAATCACCATAAATGCATACATGATTGCCGACAGGGCAGCGTAGAAAACTCCCAGTCCGGCATGAGGCGCCTGAAAAGAAGGTATGTTGATCAATATGATTCCAAGGATTACTGCCAAAAATCCGAATATTTTAAAAGTGGTAACCTTTTCTTTGAAAATGATTATGGAAACAGCTATTACAAGAACAGGCCCGCAGTAGTATAAAAGAGAAGCAACGCCCACGCCGATAAGCCGGTATGCTTCATAAAGGAAAATCCAGCCGGCTCCCATGGCAATACCCGAAATCAGCAGAAAGAGCAGTCCTTTTTTGTGTTTATAAAAAGAAAACTTATTTTTGGATAGGAAAAACATTAACAAAAGAAAAATGCTTCCGATCAGGGTACGAAACATGACAATCTCATAGCTGTTCATGGATATTGCACTGGCTATGATTCCGTTGCTGCCGAATAAAACCAGGGCAGTAATATACTTTAATAAAGAACGATTCATTTTAATAACCTCTTGAAATAAGCATATATTCAGCGTATCATAGGATGTATATTTACAAAAGTGAAAGTATGTAATGTTAAAAATGAGAAAAACGGAATTGTGGAAACGGTATGGAACAAAATATAGTAAAGTACAGAGCATTTATAAAAGCAGTGGAATGTGGGAGTCTGCGTGAAGCAGCAGATGTTTTGAATTATTCTCAATCGGGTATCAGCCGGATGATTGCCGATCTTGAAAGAGAATGTGGATTTGTACTTCTGGAAAGAAGTAAAACCGGAATCAACCTGACATCGGATGGAATGAAATTATTTCCTTTTGCAAAAACACTTTGCGACGAGTTTGATAAGATGCAGGTGCAAATAGATGAAATGAATGGATTGCAATCCGGTATCATCCGAATCGGAACGTTTTCCAGTGTTGCGACACATTGGTTTCCTAATATTATTTCGGCATTTCAAAAAGATTACCCAAACATAGACTATGAACTGTTGCTTGGTGATTATACAGAGATTGAAAGCTGGATATCGGAAGGCCGGGTGGACTTGGGTTTTTTACGTATTCCCAGCAGACCGGAATTCGAGGTTATTGAGATAGCACAAGATAATCAGATGGTGGTCATGCCGGTAGGTCATCCCCTGGCAGGGGTAGATAAGTTTCCGGTAAAAGCTTTGATGGAGTATCCTTTTATGTTATTGGAAAAAGGGGCTAAGGCAGAAATTACAGAAATCTTTGAACGAAATGGTATGAAGCCAAAACCTAAGTTTATAACCTGGGATGATTATGCAGTGATGTCAATGGTGGAAAAAGGGCTGGGAATTGCGATTCTTCCTGAATTGATATTGCAAAGGATACCCTATGAAATTGTAAAAAAACCGTTAGATGTGCCGGCATATCGAACCATCGGTATTGCAATGAAAAGCAAAAAAGGATTGTCAGTGGCAGCTAGCAGGTTTTTAGAATATATTTGTTATCGATAAAGTAATGAATCGAAGGGAGATCGCAGAAAATGGCAAAAGACAGAGAAACACCATGTTTATATTATGTTTGTGTCGGAACATGTACGAAGGGCAGGGAGGCGGATCATGCACATTACTGCCAGAAGTGTGATAAGTATAAACCGAGAGTAAGGGAACGGCATTTAAACAAGAAAAAGCAGGAACTGGATAAGATCCGGAAAAATGAGAGGTATTAAGCAGCAGTAATTGGTGAGGTAGGGATATGATAAATTGCAGGGAGTATGGTATTGCTCCATATAAAGCGATTGTAGTTCATAGTGGACCGGGTGCGCCGGGTTCTGCCGCAGGCATTTGCAGCATCGTTAGATGGAACTAACTAAACAATTGCATATAGGAAAAAATAAAGCATACTAGTGTTATCAAATCGGCAAAAAAAAGAAATATTGCCGATTTGGCAATGAGATGATTGCAATGGATACTAAAAAAATCTGTAAAAATACCATGTAATACGGTGTTTGATAAACAACAGTTCCGCGAAATCGTCCGCAGTGTATTTACGGATTATAATGAGTATTCCATTAACTGGTTACTGAAAAAACTGAAAGAGGAAAAAGTAATAGTCTCAGTTGGAAAAAGCAGTGTTTAATATTTGCGAGAACAATATATGCATGTTTTATTCTGTCCAGGTATCACTGGAGGGATAGAAAAGGAAGTGATTGATTGAGATACTATATAGCAGATTTACATTTCTTTCACGCGGCTATGAATGACCGCATGGATCATCGTGGGTTTCAGAACGTGGAAGAAATGAACGAATATATGATTGCAAAATGGAATGACAAGGTCAGAAAGAATGATGACGTTGTAATTATCGGAGATTTATCCTGGGGAAATGCAGAAGAAACAAACACCTTATTGACACGACTGAATGGAAGATTATATCTGATTCAGGGAAACCATGACAGATTTTTGACCAATAAGGAAATGGATGCCAGTAGATTTAAGTGGATTAAGCCTTATGAAGAGTTTTCTGATAATAAACGGAAAGTAGTTCTGTGTCATTATCCAATCATGTGTTACAACGGGCAGTACCGACTGGATGAAAATGGGAATCCGCGAACCTATATGCTTTATGGTCATGTACATGATACACAGGATCAGAGACTACTGGAGCAGTTTCAGAAGATTACCAGAAATACAGTGACGAGAAACGCACAGGGTGAGACGCAGCATATACCGTGTAATATGATAAACTGCTTTTGTAAGTATTCGGACTATGAGCCACTATCATTGGATCAATGGATAGAGTATTATGCTAAAATGAATTCTTTGAACTTTTAAAGAGGGAGATGGTATGATTAAATTAGAAACAAATCGACTAATTCTAAGGGAATGGCAAAGCAAGGATATTGAAGATTTAGTAGAAGGCCTGAACAACATCGAAGTTTCAAGATGGTTAGCCTATATCCCCTGCCCGTATACCGAAAGGGATGCAAAAGAATGGATTTCATTTTGCATCAGCAATGCGGAGAATGATAAAAGAAAATCTTATCAATTTGCAATTGAATTGAAAGATGTAAATAAAGTTATAGGTGGGACGAGTTTGGATAATATCAATGCTATTCAGGGAACTGCCGGCGGAGGAATTTGGATAAATGAAAAGTATCATGGTCAAGGATTTGGGATGGAAGCATTTAATAAACGAATAGATTTTGCGTTTAATAATCTAAAGCTAAGGAGACTTGATAACGGCTTTTTCGAGGGGAATAAATCCTCATCAAAAATGCAGGAGAAATTAGGTTACAAAATTGAAGGAAAAAGACGTAAAGGATTTTTATGTTTGGCAGATGGACAGCATAAGGACGAGATTATTACCGGATTACTAAAAGAAGAGTGGCTAAAAAAAGAAAATTAAATAGAGGAGCGGCGGTATGAAAAAACAAAAATATGCATTTATAAATGGGATTATTTTAGATGGAAATCAAAATATGGAACCGGTAAAAGATAAGGTCATATTTACCGAAGATGAAACAATTGTTGCGATTAAGGACAGCACTGATTTCACCGGCTTTGAGGTCGTTGATTTAGAGGGAAAATATATCATGCCGGGCTTGATCAATCTGCATGTGCATATTCCGGCTTCAGGAAAGCCGAAGAAGAAGCAGGCAGATATAAAGAAATTGGTGAAAACAGTTACCGGCAACAGTTTTATGCGATGGGTCAGCTACCAGTTATGTGCGGCATATGTAAAACCGGAATTATACAGCGGTGTTACGACACTGCGGTCAGTGGGCGGCATATTAGACTATGATTCCAAGCTGCGTGATGATATTGCCGCGGGAAGGAAAATCGGTCCAAGAATTCTGGCAGCGAACATGGCAATATCAGTACCTGACGGGCATATGGCAGGTTCCCTTGCCTATGAAGCAACAAGTGCCGAAGAAGCCGGCGAGTATGTAAAGAAAATTGCCGCAGAAAAACCGGATTTAATCAAGCTGATGATTACCGGTGGTGTTTTAGATGCAAAAAAACGTGGGGAGCCCGGGGAACTGAAGATGCCGGCGGAGTATGTGAAAGCGGCATGTGAAGAAGCCCACAAAGCTGGCCTGCAGGTGGCGGCACATGTGGAAAGCACCGAAGGGGTAGAGATTGCTTTAGAGAATGGAGTAGATACCATTGAGCATGGCGCTATGCCCAACGAAAATATCATCCGACTTTTTAAAGAAAGAAAAGCCTGTCTGGTGACTACGATTTCTCCGGCGGCGCCATTTGCACTATTTGACCGTTCCATCAGTCGTGCAACAGAAGAACAGCAGTATAACGGAAAAATAGTACTGGATGGAATCATTGAATGTGCTAAGGAATGTATTGAACAGGATATTCCGGTGGGGATTGGTACAGATACCGGCTGTCCCTACGTTACCCACTATGATATGTGGAGAGAATTACATTATTTTCATAAATACTGTGGCGTTTCCAATGCCTTTGCCTTATATACAGCAACAAAACTAAATGCCCATATTGTTGGCTTGGATGATCTGGTGGGGACAATTGAGACCGGGAAATGCGCAGATATGATCGTAACAAAAGAAAATCCTCTGGAGGATTTGGAAGCATTAAGAAATGTAGATATGGTTATTGCAAGAGGGAAGATAATTCCGAATAAGAAAATCAAGAAATATCAAGAAGTAGAAAAGGAATTGGATAAATTTATATAGTAAGCCATAATGCGGAGGTAAGGAAGGTGAGTTTGACATTCAGAAAAATCAGTGAATTTGAACCGGGAATATTATACCGATTGTTGGTAGACGGCTATTCTTTTGACGATAGATGGAAAGCTTGTTTTGAAAAGGATTGGTTGGAATTTGATGACTTCTTTTTTGCTAATCTGGAAAATATTGCTGATAAATATGGCTTTATAACAGTATTAGATGGGGAACCGATTGGGCACATCTCGTGGGATCCGCGGAACTTGCCCGAATATGTTATTATCGGTCATAACTGTATTTTGTCTAAATATAAAGGAAACGGATATGGGAAACAGCAGCTTCAGGAGGCGATTAGCAGAATTAAGCAGTACGATGGACTGAAAAAAATAGTTGTCGGGACAAACAGTAATTTGATTGCGCCACGAAATTATGAGAGCGTAGGATTTAAGCTTTGCCAGAGAAGAAAAAATGAAGGGGATATGGCATTTTCGGGTGATTATCTTGATTATGAGATGCAAATGATACCAACAGTATAAATACAAATGTTTGAGATTGGGGTGAATAATATGGCAGTACGAGTGATTTCAAAAGAACATTACGAACTTATACATGAATTATTTGATGGTGCAACAGGGTCTATAAAGATTATTTCACCGTTTGTAACTCAACCGTTAGCTGATGTTTTTGCGGCATGCAAGAAGCAAAATCCTGGCATTGAGGCGAAATTGATTACACGCTTTTACCATGAGGACTTTATAAAAGGTGTAAGTAATATTGATGCTTTAGAAACATTGTATCAAAGCGGCATTGATATATATGTTTTGCAGGACTTACATACCAAGCTATACTTATTTGATACAGACACCGCACTCATTGGCTCGGCGAATTTTACGTCAGGTGGCTTTGGGTCTAACCACGAATTATCAATGTGTATAAAAGAAGAGATAGAAGTCAACCCCATACTTGTTTCACATTTTGACGAGTTAGTTGAAGATATAGTTTCGCAATCGCCGGATTACTTATTAAATTTGGAAAAAATCAAGGAAGAAAGTACCGAAGTTAAGGCGGATAAGAAAAAACGAACAGGTAAAACCGGACAGTTTATCAGTACTAAGAAATTCGGAGCCAAACTGCCGACTACGGATAAAGATGGAAAAGCGGATGAACACGACAATATACAAACTATACTTTCGGTAGCTCCAGATAAAGAGTATAACAAAACAATATGGATAAAATTTGAAGGTTCATCAGAGCGCAGGAGAGCTATGACTGATAATTATTCACCATATATTACGGAACAATTTCCTCAAGGTGCTACATTTTTCTCCGAAGCCAAGAGACCAATGAGAGTCAAGGCGGGAGATTATGTATATATGGCAGTGCACTGTGAAGCCGATTTACCATATATTGTTGGGCGAGGACGGTCGGCAGGCTATGATATAGGAAATATCGCAACTCCTGAAATGATGAAAGAAAAGGACTGGACAGCTCGTTATAATCACTATTATTGCTTTTTGGAATTTGAATATATTGATGCACCAATTTTAGAATGCATCTCTCTGAACGATGTTCTACAAAACCTCAATTCAAATTTTTATGTTTCGACTAAAGGCGAGAAACTTTCTATGGAAAAACTGAGAATCCGCCATCGTCAACAGGCACATATGAGGTTAACCATTCAGGCAAAAGAGTATTTAGATTGCTTATTTGATGAGTTGGTAGGAAAGCACGGTAGTTGTAAACTCTCCCCTGTTGACGAGAAGTTTATCGATAAAGATAATAGCACAAATAAGATCACACTTGATATGATAAAAATTGCTTATGAAATTGCAAAGAAAGTTCACGCTGATCCTGAATTTGGGTTTTTAAAGGGAAAAGAGGAGATAGCGGAAAAATCGGGAATGAAACCCGGTTCGGCGGGCGATTTCATAAACAATTTTAAAGCAATGATGGAGGGAAAAGAATATCAACGCACACTCAATGGGGAGGCTACGAGATATTTTTTGGAAAATATCCGGAATGACTTCGGCGATGAAGCTTTAAAAACTGCGTTGAAGGCTTGTCAAAAACATATCAAATATTACGCTTCGTTGGGAAATGGGAACCTACGTAACATAGAGAGGATTATGAATGAATTTGCAAAAAGTATATAATGAACATGAGGGACTTTTATGAATGAAGAGATTGCCAATGAATTAATAAAAGGCTTAAGGAACATATTTATAGATCATCTGATTTCTATTGTGTTATATGGCTCTGTAGCAAGGGGAGATGAAACAATTGAATCGGATATAAATATAGCAATATTTCTAAAAGAAGAGTTAAATACAAAAGAAAAAGATTTGTTATTAGATTTTGTTGTTGATATGGATTTAGAATATGAGAGGGTGTTTTCTATAATAGATATAGAGTATGATGAATTTACTAAATGGGAAGATATATTACCATTTTACCAAAACATAAAGCTTGACGGGTTGATTTTATGGAGGGTAGCATAAACAACTGTCTGTTTAACGGTTTAAAAGGTAAAAGAAGAGGGAGGAGATTATGCATTTAGGAAGCGTTTACCTGATCGCAAAGGACTTTAATAAATCGGTAGAATTTTATGAAAAACTACTTGAAATGAAGGTTTCCAAACAAAATATGGAAAGATTTGCGATGTTTGAATTTGATGGCCACTGCATTGCAATTATGAACGGCTATTTTGATACTCATAATGCAGATAAAGTTGTGCATAAAGGAGAATACAATGCTTATTTTGACGATTTGGAACAGATAGCCCAAATACCAAATTCCAGAAAAGTTGTTTTGAATTTTTGGGATGAGGATTTGCGGCAGGAATATATGCGTGTAAAGCATTTAAATATCACGGACAATATTACAAAGATAAAATATGTATGTAATGTTTGCCCGTATTACTATTTTCAATTGACCGATCCTGATGGAAATGTAATTGAGGTTACAGGGGAATACACACCAGATGAAGGAGAGTTCGGCGAATGATTTCGAGTATATACAAAAATAGAAAAGTCAATCCGGCCAAACTTGTGCCCTATGGTTTTGAACAAAAAGGACAGAACTTTGTTTATTATAAAACCTTATCTGAAAGCGGCTTTGTAATGACCGTCACAGTTACATCCCAGGGCGACGTTTCCGCAGTTGTGAATGACCCTGCATTTGAAGAGCCTTATATATTGCATCTTGTGTCAGGCGCAGTGGGCAGCTTTGTAGGGGGGATTAAAGCAGAATATGAACAACTGCTTACAGACATTGCGGAAAAGTGCTTTGATCTGGAAGTGTTTAAGACAGAATATGCAAAACAGATCATAACCTATGTCCGTGAAACATTTGGTGATGAGTTGGAGTTTCTTTGGAAAAAGTCCGATAGTGCCATATGGCGGCGTAAAGATAATGAAAAATGGTATGGTGTACTACTTAAGGTGTCAAAGCGAAAGCTTGGGATAGAGTCGGATGAAATGGCAGAAATTATTGATTTACGTGTAAAGACAGATGAACTTGAAAAATTGATTGGCAGCAAGAAGTATTATCCTGGTTATCATATGAATAAAAAGCATTGGTGTACAATCATCCTGGATGGTTCCGTTCCTTACGATGAAATTTGCCAAAGAATCCAGGACAGCTATTTACTGGGAAAAAAGTAAGTGTAAAAATCGGATGATTTTAAGTTGTTATTTTTATAGCAAAATGATATAATGCTCACAGTCTATGAAAGGAGGACGCAGGATGAACGGATTAGGATATACACCGATTTGCAGCAGCAGCGCAATGTCCAAAACATTTACAATTTCATGTTTACGGGATTACTGCGCCCTTTTTTAGGTATTTGCCTTAAAATATCGTAGTAATTCCGAACACAGTTTGACTGATTATTAATGGTTAGGCTGTTTTTTTGTGCTAATTTTTACGAAAAAGAGAGGAATTACAACATGGAAAGAAATATAAAACTGAATTATTTAAATACATTTATAACGAACTTAAATATGCAAAACTCTATATGGGTACTTTACCTTGGCTATTGTGGAATGAATCTTACTAAAATCGGTATTCTTGAAGGAATCTACCATGCAACCAGTATATTATGCGAAATCCCATCCGGGGCAATGGCAGATTTGCTTGGCAGAAGGAAGAGCATGATTTTAAGCAGAATCTGCGTGACAATTTCTTGCATTATTATGCTGTTTTTTAAGAATTTTTGGTTCTTTGCACTTAGCTTTATGATTCAGGCATTGGGAAATAATCTGAATTCCGGTTCTGAAGAGGCACTTTTATATGATAGTATGAAATGTGCAGGTAAAGAAAAAAATTACATGGGAGTGTACGGTAAGCGTAATGTTATTATGGAAGTGGCCCAGGGAATTGCAACAGTTTTGGGAGGCGTTGTGGCGGAATATTCTTACTTTTGGTGCTATAGTGCGTGTTTAGTCATTGCAGTATTGGCAATATTACCAGTTGCCTTTATGACCGAAGCGCCTTATGTCAATACTGTGAAAACAGTGAAACACCACTTTGCAGCAAGTTTGGGAATTTTGAAATCAGATAGTCGGATTATAAAGATTATCATTTACTATGCTGTTGTTTTTGCGGCGCAAACGCTGTTGTTCTTTTATAGCCAGCAATACTATGCAGAATTGGGATATAGTAAGATTCAGCTCAGCCTAATTTTATTGTTGATTGGTGTGGTTTCCTGTTTGGGTGCAATCATGAGCAAAAAGTTTTTTCAGATATTTGGGAAGAAAATAACAGTTATCGGAGCGATTGCCATAGCGGCAGCAATAATGAGTTATGGACTCAAGAATGCAGTAGTAGCAATTGCCGCTTTTGTGGTAGCCGGATTTTTTAATTCAGTAATCCTTCCTGTGCAGTCGGATGCATTGAATAATCTGATTCCTTCAGAACAAAGAGCAACTCTGATTTCGGTAGACAGTATGTTTTTTTCAATAGCTATGATTATCATGTTTCCCATTGCAGGGATAATAGCCGATAAGTGGGGGCTTGCGACGATCTTTGTGGCAATTGGAATTGCTCTTTTGATATTTATCAGCGGCTGGAATTTGAAGGAAAAATTTGATGAAAGTAGCAATTATTAAGATGTAGACTTTGCAGGTTTCGTGCTATAATGTTCATAGGATTTGGAGAGGGGCGATTGCATGAAGGACTTTGACAGACAAAATCAATTATTATCTCTTTGCGGTTTGAATTGTGGTCTTTGCACGATGCGCTTAGATCATTATTGTCCCGGCTGCGGCGGAGGCAACGGCAATCAATCCTGTAAAATTGCAAAATGCAGTTTAGCCCATGGGAAAATAGAATATTGCTATGAGTGTGAAGAGTATCCGTGTTCACTATATGAACATATAGATGAATTTGATTCTTTTATTACCCATAAAAGGCAGAAAGCCGATTTGGCAAAGGCAAAACAAATAGGAATAATTGCTTATAATGCGGAACAAGAAGAAAAGATAGAAATACTAAACATGTTACTTACCGAATTTAATGATGGACGCCGAAAATCATTTTATTGTGTAGCAGTAAATCTTTTTGAATTAGCTGAAATTGAAGCAATAATCAAACAGATTAAGAACACTGCCGGCTTAGAGGGGTTGACTGTCAAAGAAAAAAGTGCTTATGTTGTCGGGCTGTTTCAAGATGTGGCAAAGCAAAAGAACTTAGAGTTGAAACTGAACAAGCAAAAATAGAAAGAGACTGAATGTGACAACAAAGCATATGTAAAGGGGATGCTGCATGATATCGGGAGACGAGCGGGAAGCAAGGCTATGCGGCATATATTTGATGGCTATGATTATATGTTAAGTATAAAACAGCCGGAAATTGCACGCATTTGTTTGACCCATTCATTTCCAATAAAGGATGCCAATACGTATATTGGTGAATATGACTGTACGGATGAACAAAAAGCTTTTTTAGATAAGTATATTGAAGATATAATCTATAATGAGTATGATATGCTAATTCAGTTATGTGATGCAATATCTCTGCCAAATGGGGCATGTATAATGGAGAAGCGGTTTATTGACGTGGCATTAAGACATGGTTTGACAAGTTTTACAATAGATAAATGGGTTGCATTTATGAAAATAAAAGAATACTTTGATGAAAAATGTGGCTGCAATATTTATTCCTTGTTACCGAATGTTATGGAAAATTCTTATGGAACACTTATTTGATTTATTTGAAAAGCAGGTATATATGAATCGTGAATTAAGAAAATAATGAACAGAAAGAAGGAAGTTAATTTGAGAAGAATTCTTTTTAACAGGGAAAGCGATTGCTTACAGCCCTTATTAGCACTAATAGAAAAGCAAAAACACAGAACCCTGGTCTTGTGGGCACTTGAATATGCCGAAGAACTGGCGGATAAATTTGAAACAAAATATCCCCAGGAGTCCAGACCACGTGAGGCCATTACAACATGCAGAGCGTGGTCTCAGGGAGCGGTTAAAATGTCGGCGGCAAAGAAAGCCATTCATGCGGCACATAACGCCGCTGCAGAAATATCCGATGATATTGTATATTGTTCCATAGCTCGTGCCATTGGTCAGGCAGTTTCCACCGTTCATGTTGAAACCCATGCCATCGGCGGACCTCTTTATGCTTTGACAGCACTTGTGTATGAGGTTGGTCAAGAGAATTCACAGGAAGCAGTTACAAAGGAATGTGACAGATTATATAAGCGTTTACTATATTGGGAAAAGAATGTTGAGACGGCTGGTACACCTTGGGCGGCATTTTTATTACGGGATGATGTTCCCAATAAAGAGAAACTTCTACGAGAAAAAAAGGATAATCATGGATACTGAAAGATTGATTTTAAGAAGATATATGAAACAGGATTTAAAGGATTTGTATGAATATTTGTCCAATCCTGAAGTTGTTAAATATGAACCTTATAAACCGATGACCATGGAAGAGGTAGAAAGCAATCTGGAATGGAGAATTTCAACCGATGAAATGATTGCGGTTGAATTAAAGGGTATTAATAAAATGATTGGGAATGTATACTTAGGGAAAAGAGATTTCGATTCCCTTGAAATTGGGTATGTGTTTAATCAGGAATATTGGGGAAAAGGCTATGCGGAGGAAAGCTGTAAGGCGCTGATTGAAAGGGCGTTTGCCGGTGGTATTCACAGAATTTTTGCTGAATGTGATCCTGAAAATTCAAGTTCATGGAAACTGTTGGAAACATTAGGATTTGTACGAGAAGCCTATTTTCAGCAGAATGTATATTTTTGGAAGGATGATAATAATAATCCGATTTGGAAAGACACATATGTTTATGCTAAAACAAATAAAAAAACAGGACTAAAAATATGAAGGTGTCATTACCGAAAGAAAGTAAGGAGATGTGATGAAAAAAGTATTGTCGGTTTCATTTTATATAATGCTTGCTTTTTATTGCATTTTGATGCTATTTCTTTTTTTTCGTATAGATTCCTTTTCCGTTGTTGATTTACATGCGGCAAGGCGAGTTAACCTGATTCCCTTTCAGACGATTACGGAATATCTGAACGGAACCAAGTTAATGCTTGCGCTAAATAATGTTTTGGGAAATATTATTGTTTTTATTCCTTATGGAATATATATCCAGGTACTTCGTAAGGACAAGCGGTTTGGTATAAGCTTTTTACAGGTGTTATTTACTTCTGTTAGCATCGAAATCATCCAGTTTGCTTTTAATCTGGGTGCGGCTGATATAGATGATGTAATACTGAATTGTCTGGGTGGTTTGATAGGAATCGGTATATATAAGCTTCTGCTAAAAATGGTAAAGGAACCGGGCAAGGTCAAGAAAATTATTGCAATATTGTCCCTCGTAGTCGGGGGGCCGATTATACTTATTATGGGTCTTCTCATGATGAATGGAATTTTCATCTCGTTTTATAAAAGAACGTAAAATTAAGGAGGATTAAGAAGTATGGAACGAGTATTAGAAGTTATCTTTGATTATGCCTGTCCGTATTGTTACAAGGCTCATGCGTATTTAAAAGAGCTGCGAAAGGCATATCCCGAACTGCAAGTCCGTTTTGTTCCATGTGAGGCACATCCCCGGCCGGAACATTATGGTATGCACAGTGATTTGTGCGTAATGGGAATGTTTTATTGCCAGGAGCATGATATTGATGTTTGGCAGTATCATGATTTAATTTATAAGGCATTTTTTGTGGACAAAAAGGATGTGGAAAGTCTTGATGAGTTGTCGGAATATGTCAGTGAATTAGTTGATGTCTGCGACTTTAAGAAAGCCCTGGAAGAGGGAATCTATCAAAGAAAGGTATCACAAAATAACCGCTATGCATGGGAGCAGCTGGACCTGCCGGCGGTTCCGTCCTTTGTCCTGAATGACAGGGTACTGTATGCTGAACCGGATGTGGGCGTGACCAGACAGCAGCTGTTGACGTTTTTAGGGTATTGAGTTGGAACATGAGGGAAACAGGATGAAAAAGAAAGTAATCGTTGCCGGACATATCTGCTTAGATATCACACCGGTATTTTCCCCGAAGAAAACCGATGCTTTGGAAAAGCTATTGATACCGGGGAAGCTGATTAATGTGGAAGCGGCAGATGTGCATACCGGAGGTGCGGTAGCCAATACAGGATTAGCCATGAAAATATTCGGTGCGGATGTTTCCTTAATGGGGAAAGTCGGAGATGATGAATTTGGCAGTTTGGTCAAAACCATCCTTGCCAGACATCAGGTAGAACAGGGACTCATTATTGATGAAGAGACATCCACATCTTATTCGGTAGTGCTGGCTGTTCCGGGCATTGACCGGATTTTTCTGCATTCTGCAGGAGCCAATGATTATTTTACGGCTGCGGATATTCCGCAGGAAGCCTTGCAGGAAGCCGATTTGATGCATTATGGTTATCCGCCGTTAATGAAAGCGATGTACCGGGAAGATGGCAAGGAGCTGGTAAAACTGTTTCAAAAAGCAAAGGAGGCCGGAACGATGACTTCTTTGGATCTGGCGATGGTTGATCCGTCCTCGGAAGCCAGTCAGGCAGACTGGAAGGCCATATTGGGGACGGTGTTGCCTTATGTGGATTTTTTTGCCCCAAGCGCAGAGGAATTATGCTATATGCTGGACCGGGAGAGGTATGAACAGTGGGCGGAGCGCGCCCAGGGAAAAGATGTTACGGAGGTTCTGGACATTGTTACAGATATTGAACCGTTGGCCAGGAAATGTATGGAGATGGGATGCAAAGTATTGATAATCAAATGTGGAGCTCCCGGTCTTTACTATCAGACAGCAGGGGTTCGAAAACTGGACGAGCTATCAGATTTTACATGGTTTCCATATGAAGAATGGGCTGATAAAAAAGGTTTTGAGAAAAGCTATGTACCGGATCGGATATTGTCGGGAACCGGTGCCGGAGATGTTACGATCGGAGCATTTCTGGCCGCTATGCTGGAAGGATATTCGCTTACGGACTGCCTGCATCTGGCAGTTGCTGCGGGGGCTTTCTGCATTGCCGAGTATGATGCATTAAGCGGTCTGAAAACGCTTCCGGAGATGGACAAAAGGATTAAAGCCGGATGGCAGAAACGAGGGATGTAATATGTTGGAAAAATTAGCTTGTGCAAGTGGACGAAATGATGAAGTTCCTAATATAGAACTGGCCATTTGGTTATGTGAAAATGAGGATAAAGAAGGAATCAGTGAGATTGTTTCCGGCTTGAAAAGTAAAGATACTAAAATAGCCAATGATGCCATCAAAGTGCTTTATGAAATCGGTGCAAGAAAACCGGTTTTGATTGCGGATCACGCCGATCAATTTATTTCTTTACTTTCCGGAAAAAACAACCGGCTTATTTGGGGAGGAATGACAGCACTGGCAGCGATAGCGGATTTGGCTCCGGAGAAATTATATGCCCAGGCGGACAAAATCCTGGCCGCATTTTACCAGGGGAGTGTTATTACGGTTGATAATGGAGTGACCGTTTTGGCCAAGCTTTGTAGAGCAAACAGGCAGTATAAAGAAGAGCTATTTCCTTTGCTGTTGGAACATTTGGGGAAATGCCGTCCCAAGGAAGTGGCCCAACATGCGGAACGCGTTGCAATTTGTGTGGAGGCGGATACAATAAGTGATTTTTATAAGGTACTTCGAGCAAGAGATGCGGATCTGTCTGAAGCCCAAAAGAAACGAATTGATAAACTGGAGAGGAGGATGCAGGAATGAGAATCGGCGGTGGAATCGAGAAACCATATAGTAATCCCCAGGAGTGGTATGAGTGGGTAAAACAGCTGGGATATCGTGCGGTACTTGCTCCGGTAGACCATACGGCGGCAGCCGGTGAGCGATTGGCTTACGTAGAGTGTGCCAGAGAACATGATCTGATTATCGGTGAAGTGGGGATATGGCGAAATCCCATTTCTCCCAATGCAGAAGAGGCAAAAACCGCTAAAGAATATGCTAAAGCACAATTGGCTTTTGCGGATGAAATCGGAGCCAATTGTTGTGTTAACATAGTGGGATCCAGAGGGGAGTTATGGGATGGCTTTGATGAAGAAAATGACACGGAAGAGACGTACACGATGATTGTCGATTCCATTCGGGAAATTATTGATGCTGTCAAACCTGTTCGCACTTTTTACAGTATCGAACCGATGCCGTGGATGGTGCCGGATTCTCCCGATGAATATTTAAAGCTGCTTAAGGATGTGGACCGGAAGGAACTGGGTGTCCATCTGGATTTTGTAAATATGATAAACTGTCCCAAACGGTATGTACATCGAAATGCGTTTATTGAGGAATGTTTTAATAAGCTGGGGCCTTATATAAAGAGTATTCATGGGAAAGACGTAATTATGGAAAATCAGTATACGACCTTGATTCATGAAGTGATGCCCGGTAAAGGAACCATTGATTATCAGAAGGTTGCCCGGTTGTGTGAACGGTTGGGGCCGGATACACCGTTATATGTAGAACATCTGCCGGATTTTGAAAGCTATCGACAGGCGGCGGGATATGTTCGGGAGCAGGCAGCCCTGGCTGGTGTTCGGACGTGAGAGGAATGAAGGAGAAGATAAAATGAGTGAGCAAAGAAATGCCGGAGATTCAAACCGGATTACCAGAGAATACTTAGATTCCCTTTTAGTGGAAATGCGTCATATTGATGCGGTTTTGCCATCTACCCGTTTTAAACTGTATGGGGAGGAATTTGATACGCCGGTCATGATGGCGGCACTTTCCCATTTGAATAAGGTACACGAAAACGGTATGGCGGAGATGGCCAGGGGAGCTTATCAGGCTAATGCGGTGAACTGGGCAGGTATGGGCGATATGGAGGAACTGGAACAAATCACCGCAACCGGAGCCAAAACCATCAAAATAATCAAACCATATGTTGATAATGATAGGATTTTTGAACGGATTGAACATGCGGTGAAAGCAGGTGTGCTGGCGGTTGGTATGGACATAGATCATGCCTATAACGGTAAAGGTGAATACGATAATGTCCTGGGTTATGCCATGTCAGGTAAAAGTCTGGCTGAAATAAAGGAATTTGCCGCTTATGCAAAAGTTCCCTTTATCGTGAAAGGAATACTCAGTGAGTGGGATACTTACAAATGTCTGGAAGCAGGCGTGCAGGGAATCGTAGTTTCCCATCATCATGGGATTATGGATTATGCGGTGCCGCCTTTGATGATGCTGCCGAAGATCGTGAAGATTACGGAAGGGAAGATACCGGTTTTTGTGGATTGTGGATTTGAAAGCGGAATGGATGTCTTTAAGGCATTGGCGCTGGGTGCTGATGGGGTGTCGGTGGGCAGAGCAATTATGAAGCCGCTGAGTGAGAATGGAGCTGCCGGAGTAAGAGAAAAAATTATAGAGATAACGAAAGAACTTGCAGGCGTAATGGCCAGAACCTGCAGCGGCAGTTTGGAAAAAATAGAAAAGAGTGTTATTTGGAATGTATGATTGACAATCCGATAGCACATACTTTATACTAAGCACATAATTGAATATTTTAAAGGCTGCGAAAAGAAGAGTACGCAATGAATGCTTTTACAGAGAGCCCCGGATGCTGAAAAGGGGTAAAGTCCAGAAGTTGCCGAAGATGGTCTTGGAGCTGCGCACCGAGCGTGTAAACGTTAGGCTGCGACGGGATCGCCCGTCATAGCGATAGGGTATTAGCGGATCATTTCCCGCCTGTACCTGATAAGGTTCATACTGTGAAGTGTGAATGAATTTGGGGTGGTAACACGAAGCTTAAAGCTCTCGTCCCCGAAAAAATATTTTTTCGGAGAGGAGGGCTTTTTTAATACAATTTTATAGTTTAGTGACCACATCAAATAAAGAAATGAGGAAAGAATATGGATATTTTAATTGGAGGAGCCTGGCCATATGCAAATGGTTCATTACACATCGGCCATCTGGCAGCATTGCTGCCGGGGGATGTGATTGCGCGTTTCCATCGGGCCAAAGGCAATAATACTTTTTATGTTTCCGGCAGTGACTGCCACGGAACACCGGTTGCCATCCGCGCCAAAAAAGAAGGACGGACACCGCAGAAAATCAGTGACTATTATCATGAAGAATTTGTGGAGATATTTGGCAAGCTGGGATTCAGCTATGACCGATATGGAAAAACTTCATCGGAAGAACACCGGGAGTTTGTTCGGGATTTTCATAAAACCATGTATGAAGGAAAAAATATATATGAAAAAATATCTCCCCAAGCCTTTTGTGAAACCTGTCAGACAAACTTGACTGACCGGTTTGTGGAAGGAAAATGCCCGGAATGCGGAGAAAAGGCCAGGGGAGACCAGTGTGATGCCTGCGGTACAATTTTGGAACCGCAACTACTCATCGAACCCCATTGCGAAAGCTGCGGCAATCCGCCCGTTTTTTTAAACAGCAAGCACCTGTATATTGCTATATCCAAGCTGGAAAAGGAGTTGAAAACACAGTTGGCGGACCATCCCCATTGGCGCAAAAATGCCATTGCCTTTACGAAACGTTATATTGAGGAAGGATTACGGGATCGGGCGGTTACTCGTGCCCTGGATTGGGGAATCGATGTTCCTCAAACAGGCTATGAGGATAAGAAAATATATATTTGGGCTGAAAATGTGTTGGGTTATCTGTCCATGAGTAAAACGGTAGCAGACTTACGTGGTGATGATTATGCATCACTGTGGAGCACAGAAGCGAAGCACTACTATGTACACGGAAAAGATAACATCCCTTTTCACACGATTATTTTACCGGCACTGTTGTTAGCACACGGCGGAACATGGCGATTGCCGGATGAAATCATATCCAGTGAGTACTTAACTCTGGAAGGACAAAAGATATCCACCAGCCGGAATTGGGCTATTTGGGTAAAAGATATTGCAGATCGTTATGATCCGGATTCATTGCGGTATTATTTGGTTACTAACGGACCGGAAAAGCGGGATTCTGATTTCTCGTGGCGCGAATATGTTAACAGTCATAATGGTGAGTTGTTGGGAGCTTATGGCAATTTTATCAACCGTAGTCTGGTATTTATCGAGAAGTATTTTGGCGGAAAAATTCCGGAGGGAACAATTGAGCCGGAAATAGCTGAAAAGATTGCACTTCTTTATGGGACAGTGGGGACAAAGCTGGAAAAAGGAGCTTGTAAAGATGCATTGGATGAAATATTTGCATTTGTGAGGGAAAGCAATAAATATTTTGATGTCGGAGAACCTTGGAAAACAAGAGAATCCAGTCCGAATGACTGCCGGCAGACAATCTTTAATTGCGTTCAGATCATCGCCAACTTATCCGTTCTGTTAAAGCCCTTTTTACCATTTTCTTCACAAAAGGTTCAGGAATGGCTGGAAGTGTCAAATGAGTGGAAGGTACAGACTGTGAATACCGGGTATCAATTACCTGTTATTGAAGTACTTTTTCAGCGATTGGATAAAGCGTTGATAGAAGAGGAATTGCAGCGTTTAAGGTAAGAAAGGTCAGGTGAAGAATTGAAAACATTATTGTTCTGTGCAAAAGGTTTTGAAACAATGGAGTTTAGTGCATTCGTCGATGTACTGGGCTGGGCAAGAAACGATTATGGACACGTTGTGGAGGTGATTACCTGTGGTTTTACCAGGCAGGTAATCAGTACCTTCAACATACCTGTTTCTGTCGATAAAGTAATCGAAGATGTAAATGTAGAGGAATACGATGCTCTGGCCATTCCCGGTGGTTTTGAGGAATTTGGCTTTTATGAAGAAGCTTATGATGAGCGATTTCTTGAATTGATTAGAAGATTTGATCGTCAAGGAAAAATAATTGCATCGATTTGCGTTGGAGCTTTGCCGATAGGTAAAAGTGGTGTGCTTTTAAATCGAAAAGCAACGACATATCATTTGAGAGATGGACAGAGGCAGAAGCAATTACAGGAGTTTGGGGTATCAGTGATAAATGAACCGGTTGTTGTTGATCGGAATATCATTACTTCTTATTGCCCGGAAACTGCACCTTATGTGGCTTTTGAATTACTCAGCAGATTGATTGGCGAAGAACAGATGCGCATAGTAAAGCATGCAATGGGATACAAGAGTTAAGACGCAGGTAAAGGAGCATTAAGAATATGATTATCATGATAGCTGGTTGTTCACATGCCGGAAAAACAATGTTAGCACAAAAATTATTGGATAAATATGGATACCCATATTTATCAATTGATCATTTAAAGATGGGACTCATCCGCAGTGAAAACACCAGGCTGACACCGGAAGATGACGACAGTGAACTTACCGCTTATCTTTGGCCGATTATCAGGGAAATGATAAAAACTGTAATAGAAAACAATCAAAATCTTGTGATTGAGGGGTGTTATATCCCTTTTACATGGGAAAAAGATTTTACGGACGAGTATTTAAAGCACATTCAATATTATTGCCTCGTGATGACAAAAGAATATATTGAAAATCATTTTTCAGAAATAAAAAAATATGCCAGTATCATTGAACAACGGCTGGATGATTCTTACTGTACCCAAGAACACATGATAGCAGAAAATGCACAATGCTTGGAAATGTGTGAAAAATATGGATGCCGGTATATCTTAATCAGTGATGATTATCAGGCGTCAATTCAACAAATATTAAATACATCCAAATCATAGATATTATGCCAATCAATACTTGATTATATTCTTTTATTTTACACAAACTATAGCGTAAAAAGAATATAAATAAGGAGGCAAAAAATGGATTTTAAAAAATGGATAGCCTCGGCGTTGTGTATTTCTCTTTTATCCTGCTTGTATATACCTGTCTATGCCGAAGGAACAGGCTGGGGTTTAGGGTACGGAGCATCAGGCAGTAAGCCGACAGGTAATTCTTCAGCGGAAGAACTGAAGGGTTACAATGCTTATTATGTAGGTGCCGGCGAAGAAAAGGTCGTTTATTTGACTTTTGATGCCGGATATGAGAACAATCATACCGATAAGATATTGAATGTTTTAAAAGAAAACCAGGTTCCGGCAGCTTTTTTTGTGGTAGGAACGTATATCAGGGATAATCCGGAATTGATTAAGAGAATGGTTGTGGAAGGCCATATTGTAGGCAACCATTCCATGAACCATCCGGATATGACCAAGATGGATAAAACAGCTTTTACAAAAGAATTAGAAGATACGGAGAAGCTTTATCAGGAAGTGACAGGCCAAGCGATGCCGAAGTACTATCGACCGCCCCGCGGACAGTATAGCCGGGAAAGCATGCAGATGGCAAATGAATTAGGTTATAAGACGATTTTCTGGAGCTTGGCATATGTAGACTGGCTTCAGGACGATCAGCCTACGAAAGAACAGGCTTTTAGTAAGCTTTTACCCAGACTTCATCCGGGAACGATATTACTGCTTCACAGTACGTCCGCAACCAATGCGGATATTCTGGATGAATTAATTAAAGAATATAAGAAAATGGGATATGAATTTAAGGGTCTGGATCAATTGAGATAAGACTGCGGCACTGTGTGATTATTTATTGCCAGTGCCGCAATTTTTATGTAAAACTTTACTAAATAATAATCTCGCCCTGTCCGACTAACAGTTTAATCATTTCCAAAATGGATTTCTGAGCATCGGTAATATCAGCTAAAGTAATATCCTTTCGCATATTCAGATATTCAACGATCTGATTGACCAGGCGCGGAGATACATTTTTTAATACTTTTTTCTGTGATTGAGAACTTGCACCCATTAGAGCGGTGGCAATTATCTCATAATCAAATTCCCGCAGAAGCCGCTGGAGGGATCTTTCCTGGATTTTATCAATTGGTCCATCCAAAAGCGTGCAAGTATTATGAGCCTCGGTTTGCACAGGCAGCGGAGTAGAATAATGTTCATTATCATTAAAAATTTTTTCGGCATATTCAATAGAATCTGTACCCAGATAGGAGAGGAGCACATCCTTGATAAGGTTAGGATGCAAACCTTGTTGTATGGAAAGAACAGCTTCACTGATCAGGATGTTTTTCAGTAATTTTTTGTTTTGTTTTTCACCGATTACAGTATAGTTAAAAAGTATTTTTTGGAGTATTTCCGGTTCGGTGCCATCAACCATTAACGCCAATCCTTTTTTTAATAAATAATCAGAAGTATGAGGAATTTCTTCTTCCAATGCTAATAATCCGAATTGTCTTGCTTTTTGGTTTAGCACCAACAACTCCTTTATGAAAGGAAATAAATCCTTCTTTTCAGCGGTAGTACATTGGATTTGTTTTAGTATCTGAGCATCATACATTTTTGTTGCTTCCTCCTTTTTTGAATTTACTTCTTGGATGGACTGCCGAGAATGTTTACAATCTCCTTAAAAACAGTATAACATGCCGAACTCATATATTCCCGACAAAAATTGTCTTTTATTAAAAACAAATTGTTAAGTAGCTAAACAATAGTTGACTTTTGAATATATAAAGAATATAATGAGTCCGTAGTAAAGAAGTTAATGACCAAAAGAAGGAGAGAACATTCATGCAATGTGAAATTGTACAACAGTTTTTTGAGCGCATGGACGAGCTGGGCCGTTTACAGAAGAGTCCTCATGATTATGACACTGGTATTTCGGTTTATCAGTCGGAAATGGCGGTACTCGATGTGATAAATTTGAGCCCGGAGATGAATGTAAGTGCCATTTCCGAAAAACTGAATGTGACGAAAAGTGCAGTTACTCAGATCAGTGCCAAGCTGATGGAAAAAGGCCTCATTGAAAAACACACAGTAGGACAGAACAAAAAAGAAAAATTCTTTCATCTGACCGAAGCCGGGAAGCAAGTTTGCGATGGCTATGTCAATTTTCATAATAATGCCAATGAACGGATGCGGAATTATCTGTGTGCGTTAGAGGCTCACGACAAAGCGGTTTTGCTCCATTTTTTTGATATGCTGGCGGAATGCAGCCCTTTTAGTGTATTTCCCTGTCAGTGCAATAATGAATGCAGTTATCCCAATGAGAAAGGAAAAAAATAAAATGCTGGAATTGAGAAATATATCGTTTCAAGTAGAAGGCGATAACAGGAATGCAGAAAAGGAAATCCTAAAAGACATAAATTTGACCATTGAAAAGGATAAATTCGTAGTGATTACCGGACCTAACGGCAGCGGAAAGTCTACCCTGGCCCGGATTATCATGGGGATGGAAGCCCCCACTTCGGGAAGTATCTTTTTGGATGGAAAAGATATTACGAATCTTGATATCTCAGAGCGGGCCAACCTGGGAATCGGTTTTGCTTTTCAGCAGCCGGTTCGCTTTAAAGGATTGACGGTGAAGGAGCTGCTGCGGCTGGCAGTGGGTAAAGATTTGGATTATTCCCAGCTATGCGGCTATCTTTCGGAAGTGGGCTTATGTGCCAAAGACTATATTAATCGGGAAATCAATGCCAGCCTGTCCGGTGGCGAGATGAAGCGAATAGAGATCGCTATGCTTTTGGCCAGGGGAGCAAAACTTTCTATTTTTGATGAGCCGGAAGCGGGGATCGATCTGTGGAGCTTTCATAATTTAATTAAAGTATTTAAACATGTACGTGACCATTCTAACGGTTCGGTTATGATTATTTCGCATCAGGAGCGTATTCTGGAAATTGCCGATACCTTGGTGGTGCTTTCCCGCGGGGAAATTACAGCACAGGGTCCCAGCAGTGAGATTCTGCCGGAGCTTATGAGAGGTACGGATCAATGTGAATACTATCGAAGGGAGCAAGTAGGATGAATAAGACCATTGAAAATATATTAGAAACCGTAGCGGATTTGAAATCCACACCGGAGGGAGCTTTTAACATTCGGGTGAATGGGAAAAGTGAAGGTCGTCAAAGTACGGCCAATATTGAAATCGTCTCCAAGGAAGACGGAAAGGGCATTGATATTTATATTAAACCCGGTACCAAAGGAGAATTTGTTCATATTCCGGTAGTGGTGGACGGCAGTGGCTATCAGGAGTTGGTTTACAATGATTTTTATGTGGGTGAGGACAGTGACGTGCAGATCATTGCCGGTTGCGGTATTCACAATGACGGAACGCATCTTTCCCAGCACGATGGTATCCATACCTTTCATGTGGCTAAAAATGCAAAGGTAAAATATGCGGAAAAACATTATGGAGAAGGAGGCGGTACCGGTGAAAAGGTTTTAAATCCGGTTACCGTGGTATATATGGCAGAGGGAAGCCGGTTGGAAATGGAAACCGTTCAGATTGAAGGTGTAGATTCCACCTGTCGGGTTACGAAAGCGGAGCTTGCCGATGACGCCACCCTAATTGTCAAAGAAAAGCTGATGACCAGCGGAACTCAGACCGCAGAGACCCGGTTTGATATCGAACTAAATGGCATAGGTGCCAGTACCACAGTTTCTTCCCGCTCGGTAGCTAAGGGGCATTCGGTACAGAAGTTCTTATCAAAGATTAATGGCAACAATGCCTGTACCGGTCACTCCGAATGTGATGCTATCATCATGGACGAAGCCCGCGTCCAGGCCATTCCGGAGATCAATGCCAATAGTGTAGAAGCTTCCCTGATCCATGAAGCAGCTATCGGTAAGATTGCCAGTGAACAGATTATTAAACTGATGACATTGGGACTTTCCAGAGAAGCAGCCGAGGCTGAGATTGTAAATGGTTTTTTAAGATAAATTTATTTGAAAGTAATATGTAAAGAGGAGAAGAGTATGGCTGAATTTTATCAGGTCGATGAAATAAAAAAGGGGATATACCGCATTACCAGCGAGGAAGCGGTTTTTTCGGATTTATTTGTGGGAGAAAAGAAAGCCCTGCTCTGGGATACGGGACATGGCTTTGGGAATCTTAAGGAAAAGGTGAAAAGTATTACGGGCTTACCTTTGTATATCGTAAATTCTCACGGTCATGTGGATCATACTTGCGGTAATTATCAGTTTGAAGAAGAGGTTTTTATCCATTCTTCTGACATGGAATTATGCCGGAAGCATAATAGCTACGAAATGCGGAAGGGTGAGGTGGATGCCAGAAGAGGGGGAATTCTCCCTGAATATTTTGATGAAGAAAAATATCTGAACGGTGGAACCGGAAGGCTGGTTCCTGTGAAGGAAGGAGACATCTTTGATCTGGGTGGGATTACGCTTGAGGTTATCGAAGTACCGGGACATACAGCCGGAAGTATCAGTCTGCTTTACCGTGAAGAAAAGATGCTTTATGCAGGTGATGCCATGAACCAGCACTTATGGTTGTTTCTTCCGGAATCATTGCCTGTTTCGGTATACATAGAGACACTTAAGAAGGCAGCCGCAGTAGACTTCGAAAAGCTGTTGGTGTCACACAGCCAGATTTTATTTGATAAAGCAATCCTAAATGACTTTATGGATTTGGCATTGCATTTGGATTATGAGCATGGGAGACCCTATACAGCGATACCCGGATTGGAAGCCCGTCTGTGCATTCGTAAAGGATATGTGGAAGAGGATTATGAAAAGCCGGGTTATGCCAGCATTGCAATAAGTGATAGGTGCAGATTCTGATAATGCGATTTTTATAGAGAATATTTTTTCACATATTGCAGAGCTTGTGCCTCTGAAAGATTGTATTTTTTTACAAGTTTAGCTACTATAATATCACTTGAAACAGAATCCTCCAGATAGGATTCTATTAAGATTCGCAGACCCTCTTCTTTGCCTTCTTTGTGTCCTACTCCTTTTCCTTCGGCAAATTTCTCTGCACCGCGTACTTCTAATGCATCTTCCATATTAAATTCCGTAAATAGCATATTCACTACCTCCGATCCATGTTCTAATAAAAAGTCTGTCATTATTTTTTTAGAGATACAGTCATCAATTGCCTGAGTGATAGCAGTATCACGGGTGCTTCCCAAGGCCTGATAATTTCGGATCTGCTGAATGAAGTAGGAGTACTCATATACAGGCCGGCATTTTTCTAATAAAGGATGGGCTGACTCCAAATTTATATTTATTATCTTTGTTTTTAATTCTAACATAGGTTCCGCTTCATTTTCAAGATAGGCGTCAGATAATTTCAAATACCCTTCAGTGGGATATGTATCGGTACCGTTATAAAACACATAGAATTCCGGTGTTGGGATTTGGATCAGATTATTTTTATAAAGTGCTTTGGGTTCAATTAGCTTTTCCATGGTTCGCCCATAGTAGATGGCATTGCGTAAGGGCATATTTAAGCATAAAGTGGATTGATGCTCGCTAATGACTAAGACACGCCGTTTTACACTAAATGCCATATCATTTTTGCGAGCCATAAATAATACACCGCTTAGTGTTTCGTAGATGATATCTTCCGGTTGGACATCCGAACCTTCCAGTGCATTATACAAAGCGGCAGCATTTTCCGGGTAACTAAAGTAAGCTGTAAAAGCACTTGATTTTACCTCACGATTAGAACTTTCATTATTCTGTTTTTTCGTTTGCATTTTTGAGGGTCTCCTTTTTGAATTAAGATTTGGTGGTTTGCATGCAGAATTGTACTTGCGCAAAGAAATTTTGATTTGAAGATAAATGATACTATAAAATATAGCGATAGAAAATTTTTTTAGATTGATTGTATTTTAGCAAAATTCTTTTTTGAATTCAAGTATTTTATTTGATATACTATAATGATACTTATTTGCAAAGGACAAGGAGAAATTATGGAATCAGGTATGGTGTATCAATTGTTATGGCTATTTATGGTGTATTCCTTTTTGGGATGGGTAAGCGAAACCGGAATTGCCATCATTAAAAATAAAAAGTTATTAAACCGTGGTGTGCTGAGTGGTCCGCTTTGTATCATTTATGGCATTGCAGCCATCCTTATGACAGTTGGATTCAATGACTTAAAAGAAGCCTGGTTTTTCTTATTTTTAGGATGTATGTCCGTAGGTACTGTTATCCAGTGGATAACGGGACATTTACTGGAACGGACAAGCTATAGTAAATGGTGGGATTATTCCAAACATAAAGGAAATCTGGATGGTTATATTTGCATCAGATATTCTGTGCTTTGGGGGCTCCTGGGACTGTTAGGATTAAAATACTTGAATCCCTTATTAATAAGCATCTTTAAATTGCTTCCCTTTACATTAATAAAAATCACGCTATGGATATTAATTGTATTGGTAGTGATTGATGTAACCGGATCCTATATGGTTGCGGCCGGAATACAGGAGCGGTTTCCCCGGGTAGAAGAAGTGAACAGCCGACTGCGGAAAGTAACCATCCGCCTGCGAAACCGGATTACCGGTTGGATCAGTAAACGTATGGAACGGGCCTATCCGGACCGGCAGAAGCATCCAAAGCGTGCTGTGAAAGAAAAGGTATTTGCCAAAGGATGCAGCTTTTATAAACTGGTGGTATTGTTCTTTATTGGAGCTTTTTTGGGAGACATTACCGAAACCATATTTTGCAGATTAACCTCCGGCGTATGGATGAGCCGCAGCAGTGTTGTATGGGGACCGTTCAGCATCGTATGGGGGCTGGCAATTGTGTTGGCTACAGAGCTTTTGCATAACTATCAAAATCGCAGTGATGGGTTTATTTTTCTCTTTGGAACGGTTCTGGGTGGTGCCTATGAGTATCTTTGCAGCGTATTTACGGAACTGGTATTTGGGCAGGTATTTTGGGATTACAGTGAGATTCCCTTTAATCTGGGCGGCCGGATAAATCTTTTGTATTGTTTCTTCTGGGGCATAGCGGCGGTTGTATGGCTGAAGAAGTTATATCCGCTCCTGTCCGGTAATATTGAAAAGATTCCTATGAAAATAGGAAAAATTGTTTCATGGCTGTTAATCCTGTTCATGATATGTAATATCGGTATGTCGGGACTGGCCTTAATGCGTTATTCGGAAAGGGGAAGCGGAATACCGGCCGAAAGCGAAGCGGCGGAGTGGCTGGATGAGCACTATAGTGATGAAGTTATGGCACGTATCTATCCTAATGCCAAGGCAACATAGATTTACGGTATTCCTTCGGCGACATCCCAAACCGTTCCCGAAAAAGCTTATAAAAATAACTGAAATTATGATACCCCACATCAAGACTGATGTCGGTAACGGAAAGGCTGGTATGAGACAGCAGATAAGCTGCCTGATCCAGTCTTTTTTCCTGCAAAAGTTCAGTGTAGGTTCGTCCGGTGGTATTTTTAATCAGTCGGCTTAACCAATATAGATCATAGGACAGGGAAGCAGCCAGATGGGACAATTCACCCTCTCTGTAATGTTCTTCAATGTAGCGAAAAACCGTAAACAGCAGTTCCTGCTCGGCCCGGTCGGCACCGGTTTCAACCTTATCAGTCAGATTAAGGAGATGCAGAAAAAGCAGCCCCATAGTGGTCTGGTTCAGGCTTCTTTTATTAGTTTGATCATGCAAAAGCATCCAAATCAAGTTTTCTATCAGATTTTGAATGGGCAAAACATCGGCAACCTTAAAGTGAAGATAGTGAATGTCCTTCGAACCGTTTTTAAGACATTCGATCAGAAAGTTACGGATCAGATTGCTGCCGCTGCCGATCATGTCCAGTGACCGGTCAAAAAACTCCGGTAAAATAATAAAATTAACAGCAATATCATTCTCCCCGGCGGGCAAAATTTCCTGAGCAGCATTTTGGCTTAAGAAGAGCAGCTCTCCGGTCTGCAGCAGGAGCTGATGACCATTGATAATATGTGTGGTCTGCCCTGAACACATGTAAACCACTTCCACATAATTATGAGTGTGTTTGGGAAAATGAATAAAGCGCGTATGTGGACGTAATTCGATCAGTTTTCCCTTTTCCAAAAGTTTCGCACAATCAACGGTCATAGTGCGATTCAGGTTATAAAGCTCTGTGTTGACGGTATCCCGGCCGTTCAGAATTTCCTGTTCTTCCGATGTGATTTTTTTCATTTCCAGTAAAATATCGTCTCTCATTTTTTACCTCCGGCATTGTCTTTATTTTAATACTGGCAAGTCTGTAAAGCAACAGGGAATTGTAACGAAAATTCGCAATATTTTGATTGAAAATGCATAATAGTGGGTATATAATTAAGTATCTGCCAAAATTAGACAAATAAACGGCAAATAGTGAGGAGAGTGTATATGCAAGAAAGGAAAAGGATGATAGGAGCGATTTCTGAGCTGGTGCCTATCGAGGAATCAAGTAAAGAACCAAAACTCAGAGAAATTCATGCCAGATTGATGAAGGGGCGGAATCAGTTTTCAGAACTGGTAACCAAAACATTGGGAACTTCAATGCAGGTTAGTTCATTGGATCTCAAATTAAAGGACAGGACGGCATATCTGACAGAAATCAGTGCTGGTCTTTCCGGAGTAGCCACTCAGATTCAGGAAGCAACAGCAGTATCAAGTGAGATTTCGCATCAGGTGACAGAGGTTCAGGATCAGCTGTCCAAATCAATTGTTGAAGTAGTATCGGACGTTGAGACGGTATTGGGGGGAATCAGCGAGAGTCAGGGGAAGCTAAAGGATGTTATCCAAATATCTCAGACGACAGTGAATAAATCAGAAGGAATGCTAACTGATATGGGGGTACTGGTAAATGTGGTAGAGCAAATGAATAATGTGCTTGACGCCATCAATGCCATATCCGTCCAAACCAATTTGCTGGCATTAAATGCATCAATCGAAGCAGCCAGGGCCGGGGCTGCCGGAAAAGGATTTGCTGTCGTGGCTGAAGAAATCCGTAAACTGGCAGATGATACCAAGAGTTTGACAGCAAGTATGTCAACCTTTTTGAAATCCATCGGAGAAGCTTCCGAGAAGAGTTCGGAAAGCGTCGGAGAAACGGTGGAATCGCTGCAAAAAATAAATCAGAGTCTGGATGCATTGCTAACCGTTAATGATAAAAATAAGGATATGATGAATGGAGTTTCGGAAACTGTTGAAGGAGTTATGGCGGTGACTCAGGAAGTAAATGGTTCCATGGTGGAACTTGACCAGCAGATAGGTACTTTCAATGGTCAGGTTGCCAAAATAGAAAGTGATGTGCAGCTATTGAATAACATCAGCAACAGTTACAGTGAAATCATAAAGCCGATTGAGAAGATTGAAGATGAGCTTGACGATGTGACCGGTATCATGGGGGCTATGTCACTGGATCGGTTTTATATGCCGGGAAATGAGATGTTTATCGAAAATGTCAGAGGTGCCATCAAAGCCCATCAAAGCTGGCTCTATAACCTGAAAAAAATGGTGGATGAAGGATGCGTGGAACCATTGCAGCTTAATCCGAAAAAGTGTGCATTCGGACATTTCTATTATTCGTTTAAACCGCAGAACGCAGAGATTAAAGCAATCTGGGATGAGATAGAAAAAAAGCACCGGTCATTTCATGAGACCGGAAAGCATGTGATAGAAGCCGTTGCAAAAGAAAATAAGCAGGCGGCAGCAAGCGCTTATAATAAGGCTGACGAAATATCAAAAGATCTGATTCAGGATTTTGAAAAAATTATCAGTATATCGGAAGACCTTGAAAAAGAAATGAAATATATTTTCGCATAAATTAATCCATACAATCATAGAAGCAGCGTGATTGTATGGATTTTTTATGCCCGGTAATTCAAGATGGCAAATAAGGTTAAGAATATTTACAAACAAGGTTCTTTCTCTGGCAGACCGAATCCACTATAATGAATAAAATGATAAAACAGCGGAGGAATCAGGATGGCGGAATATTATCTGGCAATAGATATCGGTGCATCCAGCGGCCGTCACATTCTGGGGCATATGGAAAATGGAAAAATAAAAATGGAAGAAGTTTACCGTTTTCCCAATGGACTATATGACAAGAATGGTGAAGCCTGCTGGGACTTGACAGAGCTTTTTGAACATATTAAAACCGGTCTGAAAAAGTGTAAAGAAATAGGAAAAATTCCGGCCAGTATGGGTATCGATACATGGGCAGTCGATTTTGTTCTTTTGGATTCGGAAGGCAAGGTGATAGGCAATACCGTCGGGTACCGCGATAAGCGGACGGAGGGGATGGATGAAGTGTTATACCGGAAGATTTCGGAGGAAGAACTGTATACCCGAACAGGTATTCAAAAACAGATATTTAATACCATTTACCAGCTCACAGCAATTCAGGAAAAGAAGCCGGAACATTTAGAGGCAGCCGTGAAAATGCTGCTGATACCGGATTATTTTCATTATCTGCTGACGGGAGCGGCGGTATCGGAATATACCAATGCAACAACCACCCAATTGCTCAGTCCTGTAACCAAAGAATGGGACTGGGAACTGATTGATTTGCTGGGATTTCCCAGGCGGATTTTTCAGAAGGTCAGTAAGCCGGGAAGCAGTCTGGGGCGACTGACTAAAGCGATGCAGACGGAAGTGGGATTTGATTTGGAAGTAGTTCTCCCAGCTACTCACGATACCGGCTCGGCAGTGCTGGCTGTACCTTCTAATGAGGATCATACCCTGTATATCAGTTCAGGTACCTGGTCCCTGATGGGGGTGGAACGGCTGGAAGCAGACTGTTCGGTAATGAGTAAAGAATTGAACTTTACCAATGAAGGGGGATATGATTATCGGTTCCGCTATCTGAAAAACATCATGGGACTGTGGATGATCCAGTCGATAAAGAAGGAACAGCAGAATCGATATTCCTTTGAGGAACTTTGTGAAATGGCAGAAGGGGAGAATATCACATCTTTGGTGGATTGCAATGACGAGCTTTTTTTGGCACCGGATTCCATGATTCAGACAGTACAGGATTTTTGCCGGAACAGCGGACAGGAAGTACCTCAGACAGCCGGACAATTAGCCAGAGTCATTTACCGCAGCCTGGCTCATTGTTATGGACAGACAGTGCAGGAGCTTGAAGAAATAACAGGTATTCATTATTCCTGCATTCATGTAGTAGGCGGCGGTGCTAATGCCGGATATCTCAATCAGCTAACAGCCGCAGAAACCGGTAAGGTGGTACTGGCCGGACCGACCGAAGCAACAGCCATAGGAAACCTGATGGTACAGATGATCAAAGCCGGAGAGTTACCCAATCTGAAGGAAGCCAGGGGATGTATACGGCAATCATTTTCAATGGATGCGTTTGATTAAAAAAAGGAGAACAGAAAAATGACAACAACACAAAGATATGAATCAGCGAGAGAAATCTACCAGGCAATCGGAGTAGACACCGACCAGGCCGTTAAAACTTTAAAGGACATCCATATTTCCGTGCATTGCTGGCAGGGGGATGATGTAACCGGATTTGATCATGATGGTCCTCTCACCGGCGGCATCCAGACCACCGGTAATTATCCCGGAAAAGCCAGAACCCCCAAGGAATTGATGGCAGATATCGATAAGGTGTTTGGTTTGGTGGCCGGCAAGCATAAATTGAACTTACATGCCAATTATGCTATTTTTGAAAATGGCGAGTTTGCTGACCGTGACCAGCTTGAGCCAAAACACTTTGCTAAATGGGTGGAATTTGCTAAGGAACGCGGCATCGGTTTGGATTTTAATCCTACTTATTTTTCACATGATATGGTAAAGGATGGTCTGACCCTTTCCAGTCCGGATAAAGAGGTACGGGACTTCTGGATCCGTCACGGACAGGCATGCATCAGGATTTCCCAGTATTTTGCAGAGGAACTGGGACAGCCCTGTTTGATGAACATCTGGATTCCCGATGGGTATAAAGATATTCCGGCTGACCGGATGTCCCCCAGGGCCAGATTTAAAGATTCTCTGGATCAGATCCTAAGCATTGATTATGACAAAACCAAAGTATATGTATGTTTGGAATCTAAAGTGTTTGGTATCGGTGTGGAATCCTATACCGTAGGTTCCTCAGAGTTTACTGTAAATTATGCTTCCCAGAAGGGGATCTTAAGCTTGATGGATAATGGGCACTACCATCCCACGGAAGTGGTTTCGGATAAAATCTCCTCCATGCTTTTGTTCCAGGATAAAATAGCCCTGCACATCACCAGACCGGTTCGTTGGGATAGCGATCATGTAGTGCTTTTGGATGATGAAACCAAAGAACTGGCCAAAGAAATTATTCGCAACGATGCATTGGATAGAGTGTTCATGGGACTGGACTTCTTTGATGCCAGCATCAACCGGGTGGCAGCCTGGACCGTAGGAATGCGGAACCTGCAAAAAGCGTTATTGCTGGCCTTGTTGAGTCCCCATAAAGAACTGGCAAAGCTTCAGAATGAAGGGCGTTTTACCGAGCTGATGGCGATCCAGGAAGAATTGAAGATGTATCCCGCCGGGGATGTCTGGAATTATTTCTGTCAGGAAAATGGTGTTTCGGAACGGGAGGCCTGGTTGGCAGAAGTGAAGAAGTATGAGACAGAGGTTTTGATAGAAAGAAAGTAAAGTGTGAAAAAGGAATATAAGTTAAGAACTTAAGTTAAAGAATTTCAAAAAGTCTTCCGCAGGGTAATTGATAACCAGTTCCAAAGGAAAAGACATTCTTTTAATAAGTTCCATCGCATATGTAAAATCTCCGACGTGGGCATGACCGTGGCTGTCACTGGAAAGAAGAACTGGATACCGGTATTTCTTGCACAAATCCAGGACAGTACGGTTATTTTTTGTGGTATTACCCCGATAGCCCCCAGGCATCAGAGAACTATTATTAATTTCCAATAATACATGACAGTCCATAGCAGCTTGTACCAATTGTTCATAATCCACCGGATATTTCACATCATCCGGATGAGCGAGGATCTTCACATAAGGATTTTCCATAGCGGCAATGTAAGCTGCTGTATTTTCCTGTACAGTTCCCGGTTTATGGCAAGGCAGATGCATACCGGCGATACAATAATCTAATTTACTCATTATCTCATCATCTAAGTCAAGCAATCCATCATTAGACAAGATATTAACTTCAACACCATAAAGTACATGAATCCCCATTCGTGATGACGGAGCCAGTGCCAGATTACGAAAATAAGAAGGCGTACAGGCAGGGGAAAGAGCCGGGCCGTGTTCGCTGATGCCCAGTAGCTTCAGATTCTTAAGTTTTGCCTGCTTCACCATATCAGTAATCGTATCAGTGGTATAGTGCCCGCTGGATATCGTATGGGTATGAACATCAAGTTCTGGTAAAAACATCCAAAATCCTCCTTAAAAAACATAAAAAATAGCCAAAACACAACTTTACAACATTATAATAACACAGATACAACACAATAACAATATTATATATGTTGTTTTGGTTGACATTTAGAAAACATGTGCTTATAATAAACTCAATTGGAAAAATATCTTGTTTCAAGCTTCAGAAAGGAGCATGCATGGGATTATATAAATATGAAATTACCGACATACCGAAAACCGGAAGAATTGATCGATTGATCCGGAACTTATTTGCTACAATGCCTGAAATAGAATCAGCCAGAGCCCGCCTGATTACGGAATCTTACCGAATGACCGAAAAAGAACCGCTAATCATCCGCCGAGCTAAGGCTTTTGCTCATATACTGGAAAATCTTCCGATTATTATCAGGGAAGAGGAGCTGGTGGTGGGAAGTACCACTCTTGCTCCAAGGGGATGCCAGACCTATCCCGAATATTCCTATGAATGGCTGGAAGCAGAGTATGATACCGTGGCAACGCGAAGTGCCGATCCTTTTTACATATCCGAAGCAGCTAAGAAAGAATTAAAGAAAGCTAACGGTTATTGGAAAGGAAAGACCAACAGTGAACTGGCCACTTCCTATATGGCTCCCGAAACCTTACTTGCCATGGATCACAATATGTTTACTCCCGGCAATTATTTTTATAACGGAGTGGGACACATAACCGTACAATATGAAAAAGTACTGGCCATTGGTTTTGGCGGAATCCGCAAGGAAGCTGAAGATGAATTGGCAGAATGTCGCCCCGGTGCCGGTAATTATGCTAAGAAATCTCGCTTTTTACAGGCGGTAATCCTATCTTGTAATGCGGTTATAACCTATGCAAGGCGTTATGCCCAGTTGGCGGAAAAAGAAGCCGGACAGTGTCAGGATGTGGATCGCCGGTCTGAGTTACTGCAGATTGCCGCAAATTGCCGAAAGGTACCGGAAAACGGCGCCGGCAGTTTTTATGAAGCCTGTCAGTCCTTCTGGTTTGTACAGCAGTTGATTCAGGTTGAGGCCAGCGGACATTCCATTTCCCCCGGGCGATTTGACCAGTATATGTATCCTTATTATGAAGCAGACCTTCAAAAAGGCACCTTAACCAAAGCCTTTGCTCAGGAATTAATTGATTGTATCTGGGTTAAGTTAAATGATTTGAATAAATGCCGGGATGCGGTTTCCGCTGAAGGCTTTGCCGGTTACAGTCTGTTCCAGAATCTGATTGCCGGCGGACAAAATGCTGACGGTGTGGATGTAACCAATGATTTGTCTTTTATGACCATTCAGGCATCCATGCATGTACAATTGCCCCAACCATCTTTTTCAGTCAGAGTGTGGAACGGTTCACCCCATGAGTTTTTGATTAAAGCAGCCGAGCTGACCAGAACCGGCGTAGGACTGCCGGCTTACTATAATGATGAAGTTGTGATACCGTCTTTGCTTAACCGTGGACTGACCCTGGCGGATGCCAGAGAATATAACATTATCGGCTGTGTGGAACCACAAAAAGCCGGAAAGACCGAAGGGTGGCACGATGCGGCATTCTTTAATATGTGCCGGCCTTTGGAACTGGTTTTCTCACAGGGAAAGGACAAGGGTGTACAGATCGGTGTGAATACTCCGCCGGTAGAGAACATGACTTCCTTTGAAGAATTCTATGATGCTTATAAAACACAAATGAACTATATGATCGAACTTTTGGTTAATGCGGACAATGCAATAGATACAGCACATGCGGAGCGGTGTCCCCTGCCTTTTCTCTCAAGTATGGTAGATGATTGCATCAAAAAAGGCAAAACCGTCCAGGAGGGCGGAGCGGTCTATAATTTCACCGGTCCTCAGGGCTTCGGGGTAGCCAACATGGCGGATTCGCTATATGCCATTAAGAAATTAGTATTTGATGAAAACAAGGTTACCTTAAAAGAATATAAAGAGGCCTTAGTGCTGAATTACGGAAAAGGGCTGACCCAGGATGGGGTAGCAGATATTACATCTCAGATTGCTCAGGAATTGATGAATGCCGGACAGCATCTGGGAGAAAAAGAAATCGCGGCCATCATGGCAACTGTCATGGAAAGTGCCCAGTCTGATGAAGTGCGGGAAAAAGGGGAACGGTTGCTGCAGTTGATTGAAGCGGTTCCTAAATTCGGTAATGACATCCCGGAAGTAGATGCTTTTGCCAGAGATGTGGCGTATACCTATACAAGACCTTTGCAGGAATATCAGAATCCCAGAGGGGGTATTTTTCAAGCGGGATTGTATCCGGTATCGGCTAACGTTCCGTTAGGAGCCCAGACCGGAGCAACGCCGGACGGAAGACTGGCCGGCACACCGGTGGCAGACGGGGTATCACCCTCAGCCGGAAAGGATATAAACGGTCCTACTGCAGCGGCCAACTCGGTAGCAAGACTGGATCACTATATTGCTTCCAACGGCACTTTATTTAATCAGAAGTTTCATCCCTCAGCCCTTAGCGGCCGGGCCGGATTAGAAAAATTTGTGGCATTGGTCAGGTCCTATTTTGACTTAAAGGGCAGTCACATGCAGTTTAACGTAGTTAGTAGAGAAACTCTTCTGGATGCCCAGAAGAATCCGGAGAAATACCAACACCTTGTGGTGCGGGTAGCTGGTTACAGTGCGTTGTTCACCACTTTGTCACGTTCTCTGCAGGATGATATCATCAACCGGACCGAGCAGGGATTTGGTAATTGAACCCAGGAGGAAAGTGATCATATGGAAAACTATATGCAGACAAGGGGACGCATATTTGATATTCAACGATACTCCATTCATGACGGAAACGGTATCCGCACCATTATTTTTTTAAAAGGCTGTGTGCTTCGGTGCCGGTGGTGCTGTAATCCCGAGTCCCAGGAGTATGACATCCAAAAGATGACAGTACAGGGCGAAGAAAAGATTATCGGTAGAGATGTTACGGTGGCCGAGGTCATGGAAACCGTGGAGAAGGATCGCCCTTATTATTACCGATCTGGTGGCGGGCTTACTCTTTCGGGAGGCGAAAGCTTGTGTCAGCCGGAATTTGCGGAAGGATTACTGCGGGCTGCTCATGAAAGCGGCATCAGTACAGCGATGGAAAGCATGGGCTGTGCGGAGTATTCGGTGATCGAAAGAATTCTTCCTTATTTAGACCAGTATCTTCTTGATATCAAGCATATGAACTCGGCGAAACATCAAGAGTTCACCGGCAAAGGCAATGAACTGATGCTGGAAAATGCTGCTCGAATTGCCAGATCCGGACAGACTGAACTCAGCATTCGGATTCCGGTTATTCCGGGATTTAACGATACAGCAGCGGAAATTGAAGCAATTGCACGTTTTGCCGGTACCCTGCAAGGGGTCAAAAGGATCCATTTGCTGCCCTATCACCGATTGGGTCAGGATAAATATGAAGGATTGGGGAGAACCTATCTGATGAAAGATAGTAAACCACCTTCCGAAGAACAGATGCAGGAATTGTTGCAGATTGCCGGAAAAACTTCCGGTTTAGAATGTCAGATTGGCGGATGATAGTATGAGAGATTATCAAGGAAACGAGGAAAAAGCCAGAATTGTACAGGAACTGGTTCCGGGGAAGCAGGTTACTATTGCGCACTTGATTGCCAATCCGGATCGGTCACTTTATGAAAAAATGGGAATGGATATCGGAGTGAATTTTCCTAAGTCGGCTATCGGAATCGTCACCATTAGTCCGGCGGAAGCGGCGATTATTGCGGCGGACATTGCGGTCAAGGCAGCGGGCGTGGAATTGGGATTTGTAGACCGGTGTAACGGAACCCTGATTGTAACCGGAACGGTATCGGAAACCGAAGCGGCGTTAAGGGCAATTTTGGATTATACCGAAACAAAAATGGGATTTGAGGGATGTGATATTACAAAAACATAAAACAACACAAAAACAAGTTGACACATGTGGTATTGTGTGGTATTGTTTTTATAGAAACAAATAAAACCCAAAATAGAGATAAATAAGTAACCCAAGGAGGAGAATACAGTTATGTTAAATGAATTTGAAATCAAAAAAGAGATGTGTGAGATCGGTAAAAGGGTTTATGACCGTGGTATGGTGGCATCCAATGACGGTAATTTTTCCGTTAAATTGAATGACAATGAATTTTTATGTACACCGACAGGTGTCAGCAAGGGCTTTATGACCCCGGAATATATTTGTAAGGTTGACGCTGAAGGTAAAGTGATTCAGGCTAATAAGGGCTTTCGGCCTTCTTCGGAAATTAAGATGCATATGCGTGTTTATAAAGAAAGACCGGATGTAAAGTCAGTAGTACATGCACATCCTTTGTATGCTACCAGCTTTGCGATTGCCGGAATTCCTTTGAGCCAGCCCATCATGCCGGAGGCAATCATTTTCCTTGGCTGTGTACCCATTGCTGAATACGGTACCCCTTCTACAGACGAAATCCCGGAAGCGGTATCTAAGTATTTACCTTACTATGATGCAGTATTACTGGAGAATCATGGTGCACTGGCTTATTCAGATTCTTTGCTGAACGCTTATCACAAAATGGAATCAGTAGAATTCTATGCCCGTTTATTATACCAGTCAAAAATGCTGGGCGGACCCAAGGAATTATCCCAGACCCAGATTGAGAGACTGTATGAAATCAGAAGAAGTATGGGACTTTCCGGCAAACATCCGGCTGACTTATGTCCTAATAAAAAAGACGGCAAAGTCAGCTGTCATTCCTGCGGTTCCTGTGGAAGCAGCACACCGGAAAATGTCAATGCTGATTTGGTAGCATCGATTACCCGGAAAGTAATGGAACAACTGGGGATCTGATTATGGATGAACAGATGATCAGCCAGATAGTTGAAAAGGTTCTTAAAGAAACCGGGCAGATCATGACATTAGAAATGGCTGCAGCACTGATTGCCCGAGTGGAAGAGAAAGCCAGGAGTATGAATCTGGCTGTGGTCATTGCGGTAGCCGATAAGGCGGCAAGACCGGTGGCAGTCCATTCTATGGATGATGCTTACATAGCCAGTTTTGATATTGCATTGAACAAAGCCTATACCTGCGCCGGACTTAAAATGTCCACGGCGGAGCTTGGCCGGTTAAGTCAGCCGGGGGGACCGCTATATGGTATTCAGCATACCAACGAAGGTAAAATTGTAATTTTTGGTGGCGGCGAAGTATTGGAACAAAACGGAAGAATATTAGGAGCTTTAGGCGTAAGCGGTGGAAACCTGGAACAGGATACAGCCTTGGCAGCATATGGCAGAGAGATATTCGAAAATTTGGAAAGGAATTAATATGTCTGTAAGTGAACAAATGGTACAGGATGTAGTAAAAGAAGTAGTTGCCAAGCTTCAGATCAGTGCCGATGTGACTGGAAGTAAAGGCGTATTCAGTGATATGAATGAAGCGATTAAAGCTGCCGGAGCGGCTCAGGAGCAGGTCCGCATCATGTCCATGGATCAGCGGGAAAAAATCATTTCCGTGATTCGCAGAAAAACGAAGGAAAATGCCGAGATTCTGGCCCGGATGGGGGTACAGGAAACCGGTATGGGAAATGTGGGGCATAAGATTTTAAAACACCATCTGGTGGCAGAAAAGACTCCCGGAACGGAAGACATCACCACCACGGCCTGGTCAGGAGACCGGGGTCTGACCCTGGTGGAAATGGGTCCTTTCGGTGTCATTGGCGCCATCACCCCTTGTACAAATCCTTCCGAAACGATTATCTGCAATACCATGGGAATGTTGGCCGGGGGAAACACAGTAGTGTTCAACCCTCATCCGGCAGCCATTAAGACATCAATATACGCAGTTAATTTATTAAATGAAGCTTCCCTGGAGGCTGGCGGTCCGGACAATATTGCCTGTACGGTAGCCAATCCGACTCTGGAAAGCAGTGATATCATGATGAAACATAAAGATATCGGATTGTTGGTGGCAACCGGCGGTCCGGGAGTGGTAACCGCAGTGCTTTCCTCCGGTAAAAGAGGAATCGGAGCCGGGGCCGGTAATCCGCCGGTATTAGTAGACGAAACCGCAGACATCAGAAAAGCAGCAGAAGATATTGTAAATGGCTGTACCTTTGATAATAACCTGCCTTGTATCGCAGAAAAGGAAATCGTCGCAGTAGAATCGATTGCCGATGAATTGATGCATTATATGACCCGGGAGCAGGGCTGTTATCTGGCTTCACCCGAGGAACTAGACAGACTGACAGCGACAGTCCTCACACCCAAAGGATTAAACCGGAAGTGTGTAGGCAAAAGTGCTCAGGTACTGCTATCTATGATTGGCATTAACGTGCCGGATAATATCCGTTGCATCGTCTTTGAAGGAGAAAAAGAGCATCCATTGATTGCCGAAGAGTTGATGATGCCTATTCTTGGAATGGTAAGAGCAAAGGATTTTGATGATGGTGTAGAAAAGTCAATTTGGCTCGAACATGGAAATCGACACTCTGCTCACATCCATTCTAAAAACGTAGTAAACATTACAAAATATGCCAAAGCACTGGATACGGCAATTCTGGTAAAGAACGCCCCTTCTTATGCGGCTTTAGGCTTTGGCGGCGAAGGATATTGTACCTTTACCATTGCCAGCCGGACCGGCGAAGGACTTACCAGTGCCAGTGCATTTACCAAACGCAGACGCTGCGTAATGTCGGATAGTCTCTGCATACGGTAATAAATATTAGAAAATTTGAAAGGAGACGTTATGAGCAATATAAATGCAATCGATGTGGAAGCCGTAGTAAAACAAGTGCTGGAAAATATGATGGACCGTTCACCGGCCCAGACCTCAGCAGGAAATGTTACTATCCCTCAGACTGCCAAAGTGGCTATGCTGACCGCATTGGAAAAATATGAAGTAAAAGAGTTCCCGATCCCAACCGTGGGCGATGGAGATATTCTGGTAAAAGTAGAGGGATGCGGCATCTGTGGAACCGATGCCCATGAATTCAAAAAAGATCCCTTCGGCCTGATCCCTGTTGCGCTGGGACATGAAGGAACCGGCGAAATTGTAAAAATGGGTAAGAACGTTAAAGCCGACAGTGCCGGAAAACCCTTAAAAATAGGGGATAAAGTAGTTACCTGCATGATTTTTAAAGATAATCCGGACATCACCATGTTTGATCTGAACAAGCAAAATGTGGGAGGTGCCGATGTATATGGATTACTTCCGGATGATGAGATTCACTTGAATGGATGGTTTTCGGATTACATATTAATTAGAGAAGGCTCCACAGTATTTAATGTCAGTGATTTGGATTTGAAATCCCGCATTCTCATTGAGCCTTGTGCAGTACTCATTCATGCGGTTGAAAGAGCTAAGAGCACCGGTATTATACGGTTTAACAGCAGAGTGGTAGTACAGGGATGCGGTCCCATCGGACTGATCTGTATCGCCGTACTCCGCACCATGGGTATCCAGAATATCGTAGCTGTTGACGGAGAACAGAAGCGACTGGATTTTGCCAAAGAAATGGGTGCAGAGAAGTCAGTTAACTTCAAGGATCATCAGGGTATAGAAGCGCTGAGTAAAGCAGTAGAAAATGCCTTTGGCGGACATCCGGCTGATTTTGCTTTTCAGTGTACCGGAGCACCGGGCGGACACTCCAACATTTATAAGTTTATCAGAAACGGCGGCGGTTTGTGCGAATTGGGATTCTTCATCAATAACGGGGATGCAACGATTAATCCTCATTTGGATATTTGCTCCAAAGAACTTACCATTGTGGGCTCATGGGTATATACCTTAAGAGATTATGCAACTACCTTTGATTTCTTAAAACGGGCTCAGGGAATCGGCCTCCCCATTGAAAAGCTGATTACTCACGAGTACCCATTGGATCAGATAAATGAAGCACATGTGACCAACTTGAAAATGGAAGGGCTGAAAATAGCCATTATTAACAAGTAAACAGTTGGCAGGAGAGGAAGTGGTAAGCCTATGCAGCAAGCTGTAGGAATGATAGAAGTATTCGGACTGGCAACCGCTTTTGCGGCGGCTGATGCCGGATGTAAGGCGGCGGATGTAACCATCGAGACGTTCGATAAGAATAAACCGGGCAATGCCGATGCCCTGCCGGTACCGCTAATCGTAATGATCAAGTTCCGGGGCAGCATATCCAATGTCCGAGCCGCTTTGGAAGCAGCTGAAAGAACAGCGGAAAGCCTGGCGGGAGTGGTGGCAAAGCATGAAATAGCAAGCCCCGAAGAAGATACAGAAAAAATGCTTAAATTAACCGGTATGGATAAGTCCAAGTAAATTGGACTCGCCCAAATGAATTTGGGCTGGAAGAATGCGAAGCATTCTTCTCAAATAGAAGGAGGAAAATAAAATGGCACAGTTAGCGTTAGGAATGATTGAAACAAGAGGACTTACGGCAGCAATTGAAGCTGCTGATGCAATGATCAAATCGGCAGAAGTTACCCTGGTAGGCACCGAAAAAATCGGTTCCGGTTTGGTAACCGTAATGGTTCGGGGTGATGTGGGAGCTGTAAAAGCAGCAGTAGAAGCCGGCAGCGTAAAGGCTTCAAGCCTGGGTGAATTAGTAGCAACACATGTGATTCCCAGACCCCACAGTGATGTGGAAAAAATATTACCGCTTATTTAGGAAAAGGAGTTTAAGTCATGGGAAAGGCATATGGATTCTTTGAAATACCAAGTACAACAGCCGCCATCGATGCACTGGATATTATGTGTAAGACAGCAAATGTGGAATTTGTCACATGGGAAAAGAAGCTGGGGGGCAGATTAGTAACCATTATAATCCAGGGAAATGTTTCAGATGTGAAACAGGCAATTGAGACAGCAGCCCAAAGTGCAATTAAAAAACCGGCAGCAACGGTAGTAATTGCCAATCCCCATGAAGAAATTGTCAAATTAGTTGAAAAGTCTAAAGCGATACATTTCAGCAAAGAAACGGAGTAACGTATGGCAGAACAAAAAAAGAACGAAACCATTAAAACAGAGCCAAAGGAGGAGAAGAAAATGGCACAGGAAGCATTAGGAATGATTGAAACAAGAGGTTTGGTAGCATCAATTGAAGCAGCAGATGCAATGTTAAAGGCTGCAAATGTAACTTTAGTAGGTACCGAAAAAATCGGTTCCGGATTAGTAAGCGTTATGGTAAGAGGTGATGTCGGAGCTGTTAATGCAGCAGTAGAAGCCGGTTCGGCAAGCGCATCAAGACTGGGTGAGTTAGTAGCAACCCACGTAATCCCCAGACCTCATACAGATGTGGAAAAGATCCTTCCCATATTAAAGTAAGTAATAAACCAAAACAGGGCGGGCCAGAGCCCGTCCTGAACCTTTTGTATAAAGGAGTCGGACGATGGGCAGTAACGTAACAAATCAGGAAATCGAAATCATCACAAAGATGGTTATGGAAATCGTAGAGAAACAGCAAAGTTCCATGAATGGTTATATGGTACCAATCGGGGTATCGGCCAGACATGTGCATCTGACCCAGGAGCATGTGGAACTATTATTTGGTGAGGGTTATCAATTAACAAGAAAAAAAGAGCTGATGGGCGGACAATTCGCTGCCAATGAAATGGTTACCATTGTCGGCCTCAAGCTTAGAGCGATAGAGAATGTCCGGATATTAGGTCCGGTAAGACGAGGATCTCAGGTGGAGATTTCCGCAACAGATGCAGTAAAGCTGGGCATCAAAGCACCGATCAGGGAATCAGGCGATGTGGCCGGAAGTGCCCCCATCGCTTTGGTGGGACCTAAGGGAGCGCTTTATCTGCAGGAAGGCTGTATCGTTGCCAAACGGCACATTCACATGTCTCCCAGGGATGCGGCCGCTGCCGGAATGCAGGATAATCAAGTGGTGTCGGTGAAAGCAGATAATGAAAGAGGAACAGTATTCAATCATGTACAGATTCGTGTGGACGAAAGCTATACATTGGAAATGCATATAGATACAGATGAGGCCAATGGCGCCGGAATCACCACAGGCGATACGGTAACGATCATAAAATAGGAGGTTTTAGTATGCTGGTAGGTAAAGTGACAGGAAGCGTAGTTTCCACAAGAAAAAGTGAAAAGTTAGTGGGTAATAAATTTATGATTGTCGAGCTTGCGGAAAGTATGAGCAGTACCCCCGGCCAGATCATTGCCATTGATAATATCGGCGCCGGTATTGGTGAATATGTACTGGTTGCCACCGGAAGTGCCGCCAGAATCGGGTGTGACTGTGAAAATGCGCCAATTGATGCCGCCATTGTGGGCATCATTGATAACGGAGAGAAATTTAAGTAGCGGAAAGAGGCTGGGATATGGATATAAAAGAAATGAGCGCAGTTCTGCAGAATAGTGGAATTGTCGGTGCCGGCGGAGCCGGATTTCCTACCTATGCGAAGTTGGATAAAAGAGCAGAAACGATTATATTGAACTGCGCGGAATGTGAACCCCTGCTGAAATTACATCAGCAGCTTTTAGAGAAATATGCTGCGGAAATCTTACATACATTTCATGATATTGCGGAATGTGTGGGAGCGAAGGAAGCGGTTATCGGCATTAAGAAAGCATATACCCAGACTGTTTCGGCATTGCAGGGATGTATCGATGCCTACCCGGAAATGCGGCTGGGATTATTAGATGAAATATATCCGGCAGGTGATGAAATTGTTCTGATTTATGAAGTGACCGGAAAAGTAGTTCCTCCCGGCAGTCTGCCTATAGGCAGCGGTGTGGCAGTCTTTAATGTGGAGACGGTTTATAATGCATATCGGGCTTTATCACAGGAAAAACCGGTAACAGATAAATTGATTACTATCGTGGGAGAAGTAAAGGAACCGGTTACAGTAAGAGTTCCCCTTGGGTGCACCATCGCCGAAGCAGTGCAGTTGGCCGGCGGAGCAGCCATTCCGGAGCCGGTCTATTTTATTGGCGGTCCGATGATGGGATTCATTGGAACCGGTAACCAGCCGGTAACCAAAACCACCAATGCAGTATTGGTTTTACCGGAAGAGCATTTGCTGGTTCAAAAGAAAAGAAGAAAAGCTTCCATTGATTTAAAAAGAGCGGCAGCATCATGCTGTCAATGTACGATGTGTACTGACCTGTGTCCCAGGTACTTGCTGGGGCATCCCGTGGAACCGCATAAATTCATGCAGGCAGCTACCTGTAAGGATTTACAGGACCTGGATATTTTCTTAAATACAATGTTTTGTTCTTCCTGCGGATTGTGCGAGAATTACGCCTGCATGCAAGGACTTTCACCCCGTTCGCTGATGGCTGATTATAAGGCCGGATTGCGCGCTCATGGTGTAAAGGTACCGGCGGGAGTAACAGCGGCACCGGTGAGTGAAGCAAGAAGTTTGCGAAAGGCTCCCATGGAACGGCTGATGGCCAGATTGGACCTGACGAAGTATCGGAAACCTGCTCCTCTTATCGAAGATACTGTACCGGTTAAACAGGTAAAGATTTTATGCAGTCAGCATATCGGAGCGCCGGCTGTTCCAGTGGTTCGGCAAGGAGACATGGTAACCGAAGGGCAGATGATTGCCCGCCCGGCAGAGGGATTAAGTGTTGCTGTTCATGCTTCCATAGATGGTAAAGTAGTGGAAATAACCGAAAAATATGTTATAATACAAAATTAGGAAGGTTGTACGTAATATGAGCAAGGCAATCGGAATGGTAGAATATAAAACAGTATCTTCGGGAGTCCTGGCAGCGGATGCTATGGTAAAAACTTCGGAAGTTGATATTATCGAAGCCCAGACGGTATGTCCGGGAAAATATATTGCCATTATTTCCGGCGATTTAAGCTCGGTAAATGCAGCTGTTTCAGCAGCGGAGAAGTGCCGTGGGGAGCACCTGATCAATAGCTTTGTACTGGGTAACCCTCATGAATCTATTTTTCCGGCGATATATGGAGCGACCGATATCGGAAAGATATCAGCACTGGGTATTTTAGAGACTTACGATGCTGCGTCCATAATTGTTGCGGCAGATATAGCAGCCAAAACAGCTATTGTGGATTTGATTGAATTACGGATTGCCAGGGGCATGTGCGGGAAGTCCTATATGATGCTGACCGGTGAAGTGGCGGCAGTAGAGGCAGCAATTGATAAGGCACGGAAGGAAATCGGTGTGGATGGAATGTATCTGGATTCCTCCGTAATCGCCCACCCGGATGAAAAAATATGCCGCAACATTTTATAATAAGACGAAAAGATAAACTAGGGTGTGAAAATACCACACCTAAGTGTAACTAAGTTTCGTCTGGAAGAACGCAGAGCGTTCTTCAGAACTTGAGAAAATAGAGAAGGGAAAGGAATCATGCTTGCAATCGAGAGAAGAAATGAGATTCTGGAGAAGCTGCAAAAAGAAAAGCGGGTGGTGGTAAGTGAACTCAGCAAGACATATGCCGTTTCCGAAGAAACCATCAGGCGGGATTTGGAAAAGCTGGAGAATGACGGCTATGTGATTAAGAGCTACGGTGGAGCGGTACTCAATGAGAGCATCAATACAGATATGCCTTTTAACATTCGTAAAAACACCAATGTAGTAGGAAAACAGCGGATTGCGGAGATTATCCGCAGGATGGTTAAGGATGGTGAAAGCCTGATGCTGGATGCCAGTTCCACAGCTGTTTTTATTGCCAAAGCCTTAAAAGAAGAAAAGCGAAACCTGACCATCATTACCAATTCCATCGAAATCATTATCGAACTTTTTGATGCTCAGGACTGGAGAGTATTATCAACCGGCGGACTGGCTATGGAAGGTTCTTTTGCCCTGGTAGGCCCGCAGACCGACCAGATGTTAAATACCTATCATGTTGAGAACGCAATTATTTCCTGTAAGGGTCTGGATATGGAGAACGGCATCACTGATTCCAACGAGCTTCATGCCAGAAATAAGAAGACCATGCTGGAGCGTGCCGACCGCAGGATTCTGGCCGTGGACAGCACCAAATTCGGAGCCACCGCATTTACCAAAATTGGCAGTTTGCAGGATGTTTCCCTGATTATTACCGATGAAAAGCCGGAAGAAAAATGGCTTCGTTACTTTGAAGATAACGGCACCGAATGTATCTGGCCGGAGTGAATCATCTAAGTGCTTTTTCTCTGCGCTATTGATGATGGTGATACATGTTGCAAGGGCAGAACGATAATTAAATATTGATTATCAATCAAATTAGGGAAACCGACAGTCAGGCGGTTTCTTTTTTTTGGAATAAAGTTTCAGAAACAAAATATGCTATTTGGATATATTACACAACGAAAATATGATAGATTCGTAAAGAGTTCATCTTGAATGCCAAAATATAGATTGCTATAATAACGTTAAATAAAGAATGAAACAAGATATATAAATTGTTTCACATTTGTTTCAGGAAAGGAACTGCTTATGAATGTAAGACAAATAGCGCAAGAAGCCGGAGTGTCCCCGGCAACGGTTTCCCGGTTCCTTAACGGTTCTAAAGTCAGTGCCGAAAAGGCCGAAAAAATCAGTCGGGTCATCAATCATCTTACGGCGGTCGAACTCCCCAAAACGCGGGGAATGAAGGCTGTTATCGGGATTATTCTGCCTGATATGCGCTTGCGGTTTTATGCAGACATCATGCGGGAAATTATCGAGCAGATTCCGGCATATGATTTTCAGGCCATTTTTATACCGGAAACAGGAAATGAACGGCACTCCTATCTGGACATCATCAAGTCCAGAGATTTAAGCGGACTGATATTGCTTAATGAGGACATCAAACCCGAGTTAATGAAAGTAATCGAAGCTTATGACCTGAAGGCCGTCGTTTGCGGCGGTGCCAACTTAGACCACAGCGAAAGGATATCGGCAGTCCACATTAACGACCTTGCCGCCGGATATGAAGGTGCCAAATATCTGATCCGGCTGGGACATAAAAAGATTGCGTTTTTAAGTGACTACCCCCATACCATCAGCAGCGGTTTTCAACGTATTACCGGTGCAAGAAAAGCACTGGATGAGGCCGGCTTGCCTTTTTACGAAAATTTGTGGAAGTGCGGAGAGATGACAGAAGCCAACGGCGCAGCATTTACCAGGGAAATCCTGAAAGAATGCAATGATTTCGCAGCAATTTTTGCATTCAGCGATCAAATGGCTGTTGGGGCAATGAATGCCCTGCGGGAAGTGGGCATTAAAGTTCCGCAGGCTGTTTCGGTAATGGGATTTGATGATTTGCCGCTGGCGCAGAATACTTACCCGGGATTAACCACGATACATCAGCCAATCAGCAAATTTGTATCGACCACGCTGGATTTTTTTGCAGAGACAGCAGAACAAAAAAAGGAAAATGTAGAAATAAGCCTGCCGTTTTTTATTAAAGAGCGTGCCAGTTGCCGGTCGGTTACGAATACTTATTTAAGAAATCAGGAAAAGGAGAACCAAGGGTGAAAGAAAAAAACAATTTAATCGCACTTATACTGCGCGGCATATTTCTGGGGGGAATTACCTTGATTTCGATGGGACCGCTACTATGGATCATTATGTCATCCTTCAAGACAAATGAAGAAATACTTTCCTCGGCGTTTTCCCTGCCTACTCACTTCGGAGCCGAGGGATACCTTGCAGCACTGAAACTATCACCGATTTTTCAATATTACGGCAACAGCCTGATTATCGCATTTTTCAGCACCTTCGGCGGCGTACTGATCGTGGCGATGGCGGCATATATCATTGTCCGCGTCCGGTTTAGGGGCTCCCAATTTCTGCTGCTGATGTTTTCATCTTCACTGCTGATTCCGATTTCGGCACTGCTGATGCCGATTTATATCATCATTACCAGAATCGGATTGTACGACAGCAAGCTGGGGCTGATCCTTGTTTATGCGGCACTTGGACTGCCTACTTCCCTGTTCCTGCTGCGGGCGCACTTTCAGAGCATCCCCAGGGAAATAGAAGAAGCAGCTTATGTGGATGGATGCGGTTTTATGCGCACCTTTCTGACCATTGTTTTACCGATGGTCAAACCGGGTCTGGCAGCGGCCGGGGTGATGCAGTTTTTAACCTCATGGAACGAATTTACCTTTGCGCTGGTACTGACCAAAAGTAAAGGCGTCAGAACCCTTCCCTTAGCTCTGAGTTACTTCACATCCCAGTTTTCATTTAATTATACGGCAATGTTTGCCGCACTGGTAATGGTCATCCTGCCCAGTATTGTCATCTATGTATTGCTGCAGGAACAGATAACCGACAGTCTGGTTGCCGGCTCGGTCAAAGGATAACTTGTGTGGGGAATGCGGAAATATCTTCCGCACGAAAATATAACTAATATAAAGGAGAGAAAAAGTATGAAAAAGAAAATGTCATTGTTACTCGCTGTTATTTTATCTATTGGTACACTGATGGGCTGCGGAGGAGGAACACAAAGCCAAAATGTCCCGGAAACAGACGGAACGGCGAAAGCGAAGGTATCCGCAGAAAGTAATGAGTCCGGAAAAGAAGTGGAAATCAGTTTTCCAACATTTTTTGTAGGCGTAAATGCCGGTGCGGAATGGTTCAATCAGATGAAGGACGGCTTTAATGAGCAGTACAAAGGAAAATACAAGGTTGTTGAAGAAGAAATTCCGGGTGATCAGGCTTATATTGATAAAATGAAAGTTCTCTATTCGTCGGATTCGCTTCCTGATGTTATCTGTACAGGCGGTTACAACCTGATTGATATGATGAAGGATAAAATGGTTGATCTTACCCCGTACATAGATGCTGATCCGGAATGGAAGGCAACCTTAAGTCCTCAGGGAATCGCAGTAAACAGCAGAGAGGGTAAACTTTACGGAATTCCTTACACGAAACAGGTTATCGGTTACTATTACAATAAGGAGCTGTTCCAGAAGGCAGGAATTGAGCAGCCGGCTCAAACCTGGGAGGAATTTTTCCAGCAGGCTGAAAAGCTGAAAGGTGCCGGAGTCGTTCCGGTCTCAATGGATACGGCTGATTCCGGATGGGTTACCTCACTTATGCTGGGTGCGATGATTGGTCAGAGTGATACCGGAGAAACCTTTATGAATACCATGCAGCCTACCGATTATAAAACAACGGAATTTATTGCCGCCGCGGCTGACATCCAAAAGCTGTTCATGAAATATACTACCGGCGATGCAGTTGGCGGAAAGTATGAAAATGCAGCAAGTAATTTCCTGTCAGGAAAAACAGCAATCATTGCCAACGGTCCATGGATGGCCGGTGATTTCTATGATACTGCCATGTGTCCCGAAGGCTTCGGAGATAAGATTGCAGTGGCTGCTTATCCGGGAGGCGTTATGTACAACAGCGGTAAAACGGGCTTTCATGTTGCTGCTAAAACCCCGGAGAAGATCGAAGCAGCAGTGGCTTTTGTCAAGTATATGACATCAGCGGAAAGCCAGCAGATGATGATGGAAATGACCGGAGAAATACCTGACAATGGAGAGGTAACATCCGACCAGGTGAAGCCCATCATTAATGATACCATCAAGCTCGCCGGTGTGGCTTCGCACAGTATCAATGATTTCCAAAGTCTGTGGTATGCCAATGTTGTTGATGAGATAAGTGTACAGTATCCTTTGCTGGCTCAGGAAGGAATCACACCGGAGGCATTTGCCGCAGCCCTGTCTGCCGCAGCAGTAAAGAATAATTAAAACAAAGTATCAGGAGGTACTGCCATGAAAATCCGAAAAAGTATAATAGGGCTCTTTCTTTTGCCCTGCCTGCTTCTGTTTGCATTAATTTATCTGATTCCCATCGGTCTTGTGGCAGTAAGCTCCTTTTTTACATGGAAAGCCGGAACAGCTTTTACTTTCATTGGACTGAAAAACTACATAGATGGATTTTTTGATCCCAATATCAGACGTGCCCTTCTGAATACGATGATCTGGGCAGTACTGCAGAGTACGGTACATGTGGGGCTCGGCACGCTGTTGGCGGTTATCCTGTCCCGAAAGTTTAAAGGCTGGAAATTCTTCCGAACCATTTATATGATCCCCAATGTTATATCTATGGCAGCTCTCAGTATTATCATGATAAATGTGTTTAATCCGGAAATAGGGCTGTTGAACTCAGCCATCAGCGGGATCAGCGGAAGAAAATTTAACTGGAACTGGTATTATGCATTCCAGACCTCATTTTTTACCGTGACATTGGGCTGGCTGTTGTTTGCCGGACTGATTACAGTATTGATGCTGGCGGCGATCCAGAGTGTATCAACAGAGGTTCAGGAAGCGGCTCGGATCGATGGTGCCACCAGGTGGCAAATTGACCGGATGATCATCCTTCCGCTGGTACGGGGAAGTCTGGGTACGGCAGTAATCATATCGGCCACAAGCATGCTGCGGGAATTTGAAATGATCTTTCTGACCACCAACGGAGGGCCGGGAAATATGACCCTGAATCTTCCACTGTACCTGTACAAAACGGCATTGAATGAAAATAATTACGGATATGCCAATATGATGGGAATGATTCTTGTTGCAGCAGGGATAATGATCGTTGTTTTGATCAACAAAATATTCCGCATGGATGAGTCAGACTATTAATGATTGAAAGAAGGTAACAGATATGAAAATGTGCGTAATCGGAGGCGGCGGCGTGCGCTCCATGTTTCTGGCAAAAAGCCTGATACAGCGTGCCGGTGAGCTTCACATAAATGAAGTAATCTTTATGGACAATAACGAACAGAAGCTTTGTATTTACGGAGAAATGGCAAAGCAGGTGGCAAAACGGATCGATCCCGCCGTTAAGTTTATCCTTACAACGGATGCCGTCACAGCAGTAATGGATGCTGATTATGTAATTACCACAATTCGGGTAGGAGAAGATGAGAAGCGCGTGGATGATGAAAAATTAGCTCTGAATCTGGGTTTGCTGGGGCAGGAAACCACCGGGGCGGCAGGATTTTCCTTTGCGATGCGCTCCATCCCGGCCCTTGTAAAATATTGTGAATTGATCCGTAAGTACGCCAAACCGGAGGTTAAGGTGTTTAACTTCACCAATCCGGCCGGGCTTGTATCACAGGCACTGCGGGATCTGGGCTATGATTTTACCTACGGAATATGTGACGCACCCAGCGGAATGCTGCATGCCATCGCTAAACTGTATGGGGAATCCCAGGAAAATATTAGGGGCGAGTGCTACGGGCTGAATCACCTTTCTTTTTTTGAAAGTATCCAGTTGAATCAAAGGGAGATCATGCCGGAATTGATTGCCGGAGACAGGATGTATGAGCAGACTGATATGCGTTTTTTTGAAAAAAAGCTGGTCAGCCGTCTGGGGCAGATTCCCAATGAATATCTGTATTATTATCTTTATCGTGAAAAGGCGATTGCCAATATTGCGAAATCGGCCACCACCCGGGGAACCGTTATCCGCGATATAAACCGCCGGATGACCGAGGAACTTTCCGATATGGATATTTCCGGTGATTTTGATCATTGTCTGAAAGTATTTGAAAAGTGGCATGGCATGCGGGAAGGCAGCTATATGCAGAACGAGACCGGATCGGGGGCGCACAAACCGCCATTCAGGCTGGATATTTTTGAAAAGGATGCCGGGGGATATGCCGGTGTGGCACTTAAATATATCGAGATGGAACAAAGTGGAAAGCCTTCACAAATGATCCTTTGTGTACCCAACAATGGTGCCATTCCCGGGTTGTTGGACAGCGATGTAATAGAAGCAACCTGCACCATCACACCGACGGGATGTACTCCTCATCCGGTGCATGATCCCGGGGAAATTCCGATGATGTATATTCGCCAGATGAAACTGTATGAAAGGCTTGCCGCGGGTGCCATCTGCACATCTGACAAGGCTTTGGCTGTTGATGCCCTGACAGTGCATCCGCTGGTCAGTTCTTACTCACTGGCCGGAAAACTTGTTGACGGATTTATCGAATCAAACCGAAATTATATAGAAGGATGGAATTGACCATGAGTTTTGTAGCCAGTATCGGATATGCTAATTGTGATATTTTTTTTCTCGGGATACCGCGCCTGCCCCGGGAAGGTGAGGAAATCTATGCATCCGAATTTGATGTAAAGCCCGGCGGCGGGATTCCGGCCACTATGATAAATCTGGCCCGGCTGGGGGTACCTTCACAACTGTATACTTTTCTGGGCCGTGACCAGTTTTCACGGATCGTCGAAACAGAATTAAAAAAGAGTGGAGTATTTTATCAAAATTTATACAGTGGTGAGGGGATTCCCACAATCGTATCCGCAACAATGGTCACCAAACATGAGCGAAGCTTTGTTTCCTATCGAGAAAATGTAGCTCTGACTGAGGAACAGCAGGAGCAGATCATCCAGTCATACTCCGGTGCAAAGATTATGGAGATTCATGTGGGTTGGCTGGATTTGTATAAAAAGCTGCGGAAAAAAAATCCCCAATTAATTTTTGTTTTGGACACCGGCTGGAGTGATGATCTGTCGTTGGAAGGGTATCGGGAATATTTGGAGCTTGCGGATTATTACACTCCCAATCGTAAAGAAGCATTGAAAATAACCGGTAAAAACACACCGGAGGAGGCACTGCGGGTACTGGGCAGGTATTTCCGTTACCCCATCGTCAAGCTGGATTCGGAGGGTTGCCTGGTCAGGAAGGAAGGCCGGTCATTTCTAGTGCCGCCTCAGCCAGGTATCCAACAGGTGGATGCTACCGGGGCTGGGGATGCATTTCTGGCTGGTCTTCTGTACGGACTATACCATGACTGTGATATTCTGGAGAGTGTGTTGTTGGGAAACATCACCGGAGGTGTGTGTGTGCAGGAAATTGGATGCCTGACGGCAAGCATTGATGAGAAAAGGCTGCTTCAGATGGCAGCAGATTTGAAAGAAGGAATCAGTGAAATACTTAAATAATTCAAGCATTATTTTTGCGGTATGTACTGGCACTTTCTCTGAAGTAACGTTTAAAAGCAGCGGAAAAATGTTCTGCCGAAGAGTAGCCCAGATCTTCGGCGATTTCGGTGATACTTTTCGATCCGTTTAACAAAAGAATAGAGGCGGCGGACATCCGGGCTTCGGTTTTCTTTTGTAGGAAAGTTTTATGATAGTGGTCTTTCAGCAGCCGTTCAGTCTGGCGGATTCCCAGACCCAGCCGGGAGGCCAGCTTTTCCAATGTAAGATGCTGATATTCATAAAGAAAACATTCTTCGATAATTAAATATTTATTGTCAATCAAATTAGGGAAACCGGTGGTATAGGCGGTTTCCTTTTTATTTTCATAATTTCGTACCAGTTTAACAATCAACTGCTGCAATAAGGTTTCGGCCTGAATGATATAGCCGGAATATAAATGTTCCAATTCAAAGAACAGCAGCTTCATCAGAGAATGGATATCCTGAGTATCTGGTCCGAACCAGAAGCTGGTCTTCTCAAAGGTTTTAATCAGTGCGGCTGTAGGTGAAGAGCTGTGTGAAGGTGCGGAATGTTCTATTTTCAGGTAAATACAGTATTCGCACATAGGCTCCTCCTTGCCGGGAATCTGCTCATGTTCCACAAAAGGCCCGGTGACAAAAAGAGTATTGGGGATTATGTCATAGTCTTTACCGTCGATAGTAGCGTGTCCGCAGCCAAAAGGGACATAATGGATTTCATAACTGTTTTTACTGTGGCTGTGTTTCGGGATAGAGCGTTCGAATCGTTCGAATACAATATTGGAAACATAAAAATTAAGTTCTCCAAGAGAAAAACATAAGTTATGATTGCTGAATTTAGTTTGCAAATATAATCCTCCTGATCATTCATCATTTTTTATTTTACATCTCAAACTTAACAAACGGATATGCGGAGTTTGAGCTTATATTTCTTTGATTTTCATTCTAACACTAATTTCTTTTCATTTCTACTGTAACATAATAAAAGCGAAATATTCGATAACACGACATAAGTATGTTGAAAATGTCAAATTCATCTCTTATTTATTTCCCCGGAAAGGATATAATGAAAGTATAAAGGAACAAGTCGGTACGGCAATGCCGTAAGACAAAAAGGAGGAAAAGCAAATGGCTAAAATGATGGGTGCAATATTACCGGGGAACAGTACAGTGGAGCTTGAGGAATTCGATATTCCCACCCCGGGCTTCGGGCAGGTTTTGGTACAAACCAAAGCGACAACTATCTGCGGCAGTGATATCCGCTGCATTTACAGAGAGCATGTAGGAAAAGGACCGGAAGGGTATATTCCGGGAATGATTGCCGGACATGAGCCCTGTGGCGTTATCGTTGAAGAAGGTGAAGGCCTGAAACGTTTTAAAAAAGGTGACAGAGTTATTATTTATCATATTTCCGGCTGTGGTGTATGTAATGACTGCCGGAGGGGATATTACATTTCCTGTAAGAGTGAACATAGAAAAGCTTATGGCTGGCAGCGTAACGGCGGTATGGCGCCCTATATTCTGGCAGATGAAAAGGATCTGATTGCGCTGCCTGATGAATTGACCTATAAAGATGGAGCCCAGGTAGCATGTGGCTTTGGTACGGTTTATGAAGCAATTGAAAAAATCGGGGTATGCGGTAATGATGCAGTGCTGGTAACCGGGTTAGGCCCGGTAGGATTAGCCGCTCTAATGTTGGCCAAATGCATGGGTGCAAATATGCTGATCGGTGTGGAAATGAATGACTACCGCATTGAGCTGGCAAAGAAGCTGGGCCTGGTAGATTATGTATTCAAACCGGGAGAAGATGCGCTGGAACAGATTCTTGCCGTAACCGGCGGACATGGTGTGGAGCGTTCCATTGATGCCAGTGCCAATGATGCCGGCAGACATCTGGCTATTCAGGCCACCAGAGAATGGGGCAAAGTGGCATTTGTGGGAGAAGGCGGTACTTGTACCTTTAATCCCAGTCCGGATATTATTCATGGCCAGAAAACCATCTTCGGTTCCTGGGTAACTTCCCTTTGGAAAATGGAAGAATTGGTAGAACGTCTGGTACGCTGGGGTGTTCATCCGGAAGACCTGATTACCGATGAATTTTCCCTGGAAAATGCCGCTGAAGCATACTCCCTGATGGCTGGCGGACAGTGCGGAAAAGTAGCGGTAGTGTTTGAAGATCCGAAAACGGAGGAAAAGTAGATGAGTGAAATCGTAAACCCGCGGCTTGTTCCGAAACGGAAACTATTTACCGGTGAAGAAATCCCGACGGTTGGTCTGGGAACCTTCGGCTCCGATAAATATACTCCCGAACAGGTTTCGGATGCAGTATACGGTGCTATTAAAAGCGGATATCGGTTAATAGATTGTGCAGCGGTTTATCAAAATGAAGATAAAATTGGCGAAGTATTAAGTAAAGTACTGAAAGAAGGAAAAATCAAACGGGAAGAATTGTTCGTAACCTCCAAGGTGTGGAACGATATGCATGCTCCCGGAAATGTACTTAAGTCCTGCCAGAAGAGTTTACAGGATTTGCAGCTTGACTATATTGATTTGTTTTTTGTGCACTGGCCCTTCCCTAATTACCATGCACCGGGGTGTGACGGAGATTCCAGGAATCCCGATTCTCGTCCCTTTAGTATTGAGGAATTCATGAGTACCTGGAAGCAGTGTGAAGAGTTAGTGGATAAAGGACTGGTGCGTTTCATCGGAATGTCTAATATGACCATTCCCAAACTGGAAGCGGTTCTGCCCTTGTGCCGGATTCAGCCGGCAGCCCTGGAAATGGAGTGTCACCCCAGTTTCCAACAACAGGAATTATTTGATTATGCGCTGGAACATCAGATTCAGCCCATCGGGTATTGCCCCATTGGTTCCCCTTCAAGGCCGGAGCGTGACAGGACCAGTGAAGACGTGGCTGATACCCAGATGCAGGAGATTTTGGAAATTGCCGCCAACCATAACATCCATCCAGCTATGGTCTGCCTGAAATGGGCGGTTCAGCGGGGCCAGATACCAATACCTTTTTCGGTAAAAGAACCGCAATATATCAGTAATTTGAAGTGTACCACAGAGGATTCGCTGACCGAAGCAGAAATGCAGCAAATTGCCGCTCTGGATAAAAATTGTCGGTTGATTAAGGGCCAGGTATTCCTTTGGGAAGGTGCAAAAAGCTGGGAAGACTTATGGGATCTGGACGGAACCATAACAAAATAGAATATAAGTGAATATTGTTCTATTTTATGCCAATATAGTACAATTGTTTGTGCAGGTTGCATGATAAAATGACTAAAGGAGCTGAATTTTTAGCTTCTTTAGTCATTTAGATAATTAAGGGAGGAAATTTTATGTTAAAAGGAATTCCGGGGATATTATCCCCTCAACTATTAAAGGTTTTGTGCGAAATGGGTCATAGTGACCGGCTGGTGATTGCAGACGGGAATTTTCCGGCAGAATCCATGGGTAAAGATGCTATCGTAATCCGTATGGATGGTCATGGAACACCGGAGGTATTGGATGCAATATTACAGGTATTTCCCCTGGATACCTATGTGGAAAAGCCGGTTAATCTGATGGAAGTTATGGCTGGTGACCCGGTTGCAACCCCTATTTGGAACACCTATGAGGAGATTGTGGAGAAACATGATGAAAGAGGAGCAGGAGCCATCGGCCACATAGAACGTTTTGCTTTTTACGAAGAAGCAAAGAAGGTTTATGCTGTAATTGCCACTGGGGAGTCGGCTCTTTATGCTAATATCATGCTGCAAAAAGGGGTTGTTTGATCATTAAGGGAGGAACTGTATGTATCGTATATTGTTAGTCGATGACGAAGCGCTTATTCGTGAGGGAGTAAGTGAAAATGTACAGTGGGGAAAGTACGGATATGAATTGGCGGGCAGTTGTGAAAATGGCCGGGAGGCACTGGAATTTATCGAGGAAAATCAGGTAGATGTGGTGATGACGGATATTTGCATGCCCTATCTGGATGGCATGGAGTTAAGCGAAAGACTGAGTGAAAAATATCCCAATGTCAAAGTCATCATATTAAGCGGATATGATGACTTTGAATATGCAAAAAAAGCCATCCGCTATGGTGTTAAAGAATACTTGTTAAAGCCCATCACGGCATGTGAGATGGGGAATGTTTTAGGCGGACTGAAAAAGGAATTGGATAAAGAGCGGGATTTGGAAAGACGGATTTCGCATATGAAGGCAACCTATCATAAAGGCCAGATGTTACTTTATTCAGATGTAATCCGCAATCTGATTACCGGCAGTAAACCTGAGGCTGAAAGCCGCCGGGAGCTTATGGAGGTGGGAGCCTGTACGGATGCGGCAATATATCGTGTGGCCGTAGTGGAACTGGATATTTATGCCAAAACCGATAAGCTTAGTGAGCAATGTAAAAAGGAAAGTTCTTTAATGGCTTTCGTGCTCTATAACATTACCCAGGAGATTGTTAAGAAACATATGGCAGGAGAGGTATGTCAGGGGAAGGACCACCGCATCTTTATTTTGTTTTACGCTGATAAGCTGTCAGAGTTTGAAGCACTGGTTCAAAAGGTGAGCAGCGAAATTATTGCGCAGATGAACCGGAGCACCCATATGGATGTCAATATTGGGATGGGCGGATATAAAAGGAAGATGCGGGATATTTATTTATCTTACGAAGAAGCCGAGGAGGCTTTGGAGTATCACTATACTTTGGGCGGCAATCGTATTCAGGAGATTGAAAGTATTTATGAAAATAAAAAGATGATGGATATTGAGAATACACTTGATGAAATCATCTTACATGTAAAAGAAAATCACAGCCGGAAGCTGGAAGAAGATATGCAATTGCTGCTGCGTATGCTGCGGGATGGCATCTATGACCGCCGCAGTGCCGGAACCGTATTACAGCGAACCGTTGATCTGGTGGATGAAGCGCGGAAGCTTTCGGAAATAGAAGAAATACCGGAGGAGCTGCAAAAGGAAAATATCTTGCAGGAGATATTAATAGCTGATAAACTGGAAGAGGCAGTAGCGATACTGCATAGGTGGTGTGAGGAAATAGGGGGATGTCTTGACAATCGTAAGAACATCGGCGGTAAGAAATATGCGGTTTTGGCAATTGACTATATTGAGAAGAATTATGCGGACAGTGAACTCAGTTTGAACTCGGTCTGCTCTTATTTAAGTATCAGTCCCAGCCGTTTCAGCAGCATTTTCAAGACCTCCACCGGAACCACTTTTCTGGAAGTGCTAAGCAGAATCAGAATGCAGAAGGCAAAAGAACTGTTAGCCTGTACCGACATGAAAAATTATGAGATTGCAGAGCGGGTGGGATTTAATGATCCCCACTATTTCAGCATTGCCTTTAAAAAAACCACAGGGCAATCGCCTACCGAATATGCCAGAGGAATGAGAAGATAGATGTTGATATTGAAACCTTTTAAAAGCATCAGGACTTCAATGATCAGTTGGTTTTCCCTGCTGATCGTGATTTCCCTGATGATTTTTTCGCTTATATCATTAAGCTATACGGAAGAAACGGTAATGGATAATTCTATTGACTACACCACCAGACTGATTAATCAGGTAAATCGGGATATTGATTCCTATATCGGTTACATGGAAAATATATCAACCATGGTAACCGAAAGTGCAGATGTCCAGAAATATCTGTTTATTCCCCTTCCTGAAGCAGAACGGAATGAGCTTTACCGGCGAATTATCATGCAGTTCAATACAGTGGTGGAAGCCAGACAGGACATTTCCAATATTGCCATCGTGACTCCGGGCCGGCAATACATTATCAATGATGGCTTAGACCAGCTGAATGAAAATATCTCCCTGCCGAAGGTACAATGGTATTATGAGGCTATCCGGGGTAACGGAAATTTATTGAGCGCATCTCATGTGCAGCATGTCATCAAAAATAATTATAAATGGGTGGTAACTTTGGCAAATGGCATCGTTAACCCCAGAACCGGTAAAAACGAAGCGGTTTTTTTCATAGACCTGAATTATAAATTGCTTAAGGACTTATGTGAAAACAACAATCTGGCCGCCAACGGTTACGTGTTTATCATTGATGAAACGGGGAAAGTAATCTACCATCCCAAGCAGCAGTTATTATACAGCGGTTTGACCAAGGAAAAGATCGATGAGGTTATGGCCTGTCAAAATAATTATTTTGTAACCGAGGAAGGCGAAGAAAGTAAGCTTTATACAGTGTCCACATCCGATAAGACCGGTTGGCGGGTGGTGGGTGTGGCTTATCTGTCAGAACTGATGAAAAATAAAAAGGAAACCCAGCAGCTTTATACGGTAATAACGGTAATACTGCTGACCTGTACGGTGCTGTTAGCAAGCTTTCTGGCAGCGGCCATTACCCGTCCGATCAAGGCTCTGAAAAATTCCATGAAGGAAGTGGAAAAAGGAAACTTTGGCGGCGCCAGTGTTACCGTTAATTCGGATAATGAAATCGGCAGTCTGGGCAATTCCTTTAATCTTATGACGGTTAAGATCAAACAGCTGATGGAACAGAATACCTACGAGCAGGAAGAAAAACGCAAGAGTGAATTAAAAGCATTGCGTTCCCAGATTAATCCCCACTTTTTGTATAATACCCTTGATTCCATTATCTGGATGTCCGAAGGCGGTAAGAACCAGGAGGTTGTTCTGATGACAGCGGCATTGGCCAGGCTGCTCAGACAAAGCATCAGTAATGATAATGAACGGATTCCGCTGGAAAAAGAAATTGACTATGCCAGAAGCTATCTGACCATTCAGCAAATGCGTTATAAGGACAAGCTGGAATATGAAATTGATGTCGAGGCAGACATCCAAAAAGAAGAAGTGATCAATCTGATTCTCCAGCCTCTTGTAGAAAATGCTATCTATCATGGGATTAAATACAAGGGGGCTAAGGGAACGATCAGGATTGAAGGACATGGTCAGGATGATAAAATTATTTTGAAGGTGATGGATGACGGGACCGGAATGGATGAGGAAACAATCACAGATATCTATAACCGGTCCAAAAACCGGGAAAGCAGTAACGGGGTCGGAGTTCATAATGTCCAGACCAGAATCCAGCTTTATTACGGCAGTAATTATGGCCTTCACTTTGAAAGTGCCAAAGGCGTGGGAACGACAGTAACGATAACAATCCCGCGGCTTGACGGAAAGGAGAGAAGCCATGAAAAGGTATAGCAAATATCTGATGTTATGGGGGTTGATCGGAGCAGCTATTGTGGCCGCCGCTGTTATTTTATTACAGAGCAATGCCGATAAAAAAGAAACCTATAAAATTATATATATTCCCAAGGTAATTGATGAGAACAATGATTTTTGGACTCTGCTCATTGACGGGGTACAGATGGCCGCCGCCGAATACGGTATGGAAGCCATGGTTATAGCACCGGAGTCGGAAGAAGATTATGATAAACAAAATGAGATGATTCTCTGGGCAATTGAGCAACATCCCGATGCCATTCTGCTGTCGCCCAGCAGCTACACGGAAAATACCGCATATGCAAAGCAGATAGTAGCAGCCGGTATTCATTTGGTTTTGATTGATTCCGCTATGGATGAAAATGTTGCCGAAATTATTGTGGCAACGGATAATATTAAGTTAGGAATGGTGGAAGGCAGCTTTATGAAGCAATTTGTGACAGATGACTCCCGGATTGCCATTATCGGACATGTGAAAAATTCTTCCACGGCAATGGAAAGAGAAATCGGTGTGCGGAAGGGACTGGAGGAATACGAAGACCGGATTGTGGATGTGGTGTTTTGCGATTCTGATTATGATAAAGCCTATGATTTAATGATATCACTGATGGAACGCTATCCGGATATCAATCTGGTGGCCGGATTGAACGAATATTCGGCGGTGGGAGCTGCCAGAGCCATCAAGGATAAGCATATGGATAAACAGATCAAGGTGGTGGGGATTGACAGCTCACTGGAAGAAATCCAGCTCCTTGAGGAAGGTATTTTTGAAGGGATTGTTATCCAGAATCCGTTTAAGATGGGATATATGGGGGCAGAGGCAGCCGCTAAGCTGTTAAGGGGTGAGGCAGTACTGAAGGATATCGATTCCGGCTGTGAGCTGATTACCAAAGATAACGTTTATACGGAGGAAAATCAAAAACTGCTTTTTCCGTTCCGGGAGGAATAGAAAGAACTGTAAAAAGATCAGAAAAGGTTAAATTTTTACTGAAACAGTAAAAATTTAACCTTTTTTTGTAAGATTTTGAATTTATAACCGGATTGGATATGAATATAATGAAAGACAGCAAAGGGAGGTAATTCAATGGGAGAAGTTATTTTAACAATGAACGGAATAGATAAATCATTTCCCGGTGTCCATGCACTTAAGGCTGTTAATTTAGAAGTCAAGAGAGGCGAAGTTCATGCCCTGATGGGTGAAAACGGTGCCGGAAAATCCACCCTGATGAAGGTTTTGACAGGTATTTACTCCATGGATGCAGGCGAAATTATTTATGAAGGTAAATCGGTTGAATTTGTGAACCCCAGGGAAGCGCAGGATGCCGGTATTGCAATTGTACATCAGGAACTTAATATGATGCATCACCTTACCGTAGCACAGAATATTTTCATCGGCAGAGAATATATGAAGGGAAAATTCATCGATGATAAAAAGATGAATGAGGAATCAAAGAAGCTTTTTGAAAAGCTGAACATTGATATCGATCCCACCGAGACCATGAGCAACCTGACAGTCGGAAAGCAGCAGATGTGTGAAATAGCCAAAGCGATCTCAAAGGATGTCAAGGTTATTGTATTCGACGAACCGACAGCAGCTTTAACCGAATCGGAGATAGATGAGTTGTTTAAGATCATCAGAGACTTACGTGAAAAAAATCTGGGAATTATCTACATTTCCCATCGTATGGATGAAATTAAAGTAATTACCGACCGGGTAACGGTAATGCGTGACGGTGAGTATGTGGGAACATTGATCTCCCGGGACTGCACCAAAGACGACATTATCAATATGATGGTGGGACGAACAATATATGAAAACCCCAAGGAAAAGAGTAATGTGCCTGAGGATGCACCGGTAATATTAAAAGTTGAGAATTTAAATGCCGGAAGGATGGTACAGGACATCAGCTTTGAACTTAAGAAGGGTGAAATCCTCGGATTCTCCGGACTGATGGGAGCAGGCCGGACAGAAACAGCCAGAGTACTTTTTGGAGCAGACAAAAAAGCCGGCGGAGATATTTACATAAATGGACAAAAAGTTGAAATCAACTGTCCCCAGGATGCCATTAAGGCAGGTATCGGTTACCTGTCGGAAGACCGTAAGAGATATGGTTTGGTACTGGATAAAACAGTTGCGGAAAATACCAGTATGTCATCGCTGGAAATGTTTATGAAGGGCATATTTATTGACCGGAAGAAAGAAGAAAAGACAGCCAATGAGTATGTGGATAAGTTGAAAACCAAAACCCCCACGGTTGAAACCCAGGTGCTGAGCCTTTCCGGCGGTAACCAACAAAAGGTGGTAATTGCCAAATGGCTGGCAAGAGATTGTGACATCTTGATTTTTGATGAGCCCACCAGAGGCATTGATGTCGGGGCAAAAAGTGAGATATATCATCTGATGAATGAACTGGTAGGGCAGGGTAAATCCATTATTATGATTTCCTCCGAAATGACAGAAATTCTGAGAATGAGTGATCGGGTTATCGTAATGTGTGAAGGCAAGAAAACAGGTGAAATTCAAATCGAAGAAGCATCGCAGGAAAACATCATGCATGCGGCAACGCTTAGGAACTAGGGAGGTTGAAGGAAGTGGAAAAGAATAAAAAAGGCAATATACTGAAGAACAATCCGATTGTAAAAGCAATCGGCACCCAAAAACTGATAGCATTATTAGCATTGATTGCAATCTATGTTATCTTCGGAATGATCAATCCGGCATTCCGTACCTACTCAACATTGGTAAATATTTTCGATGCATCATACTATATCGGCTTAATGGCAATCGGTGTTACCTTTGCAATTACGTCAGACGGTATTGACTTATCGATAGGTACCGTATTAACCTGTTCGGCATTGGTTTCAGGCGCTTTGATTACCAAGTATAACATACCGGTAGCAATAGGGTTGGTTATCTGCATTTTAATCGGTGCTCTTTTCGGATTACTGAATGGTATCATGATTTCTTATATGGGATTGCCGCCATTTATCGCAACTTTAGGAACAATGATGCTTTCCAAAGGTTTGGGTTCCATTTTTACCAAAGCTCAGAGTATTACCTGGCCGCAGGCATCTTCCGAGAACGGATGGTTCCGTAATATTTTTAAGATCAATCAGGACGGAGTACTTATTCCGACGGGATTTATCCTGCTGATCATCGTGGCAATACTGGCATCGGTTTTACTGAATAAAACCAGACCGGGACGCTATATCCTGGCTTTGGGAAGCAATAACGAAGCGACCAGGCTTTCCGGCGTTAATGTTGCCAAATGGAAAACTTTAGCTTATGTAATCAGTGGTACCATGGCCGGTCTGGCCGGTCTTGCGTATGCCTCCATCTATTCCACCATCCTGCCTGGCGGCGGCGCCGGATTTGAATTGGATGCCATTGCCGGTGTAGTTATCGGCGGAACCTCCATGAGTGGTGGTTACGGTACTATTTTAGGAACCCTGATCGGTGTATTCATTATGTCAATCTTAAAGACCGGACTTCCTTTTATCGGATTACAGACACATTATCAGCAGGTAGCAACCGGTATCGTTTTAGTTTTTGCCGTATTTATGGATGTACTTAACAGAAAGAAAAGAAACTAAATAGTGTTAGTAATTCCCATAGTGGGAAATTACATAAAACAAAATCAAGGGAGGAATAAAGAATGAAAAAGAAATTACTCAGTGTTGTATTGGCAACGGCGATGACCGCAATGATGATTACAGGATGCGGCAGCAAAGCTACGACACAAACAGAAGCACCGGCAGCAGAGGCACCCGCAGCACCGGCAGCGGAAGCACCCGCAGCAGAAGCTCCGGCAGCAGAAACAGATGCTCAGCTTGGCAAGATTTATCTGGTTTCCAAAGGCTTCCAGCATCAGTTCTGGCAGGCTGTATTACAGGGCGCACAGGAAGCAGCAGCAGAATATGGCGTAGAAATTGATTTCCAGGGTCCTGATACCGAATCAGATATTGCTCAGCAGGTTAATATGCTCAATAATGCATTGAACAATAACCCTCCGGCAATCGGTTTGGCAGCATTGGATACCGAAGCATGTTTGGAAGGTATTTCCAAGGCACAGTCAGCCGGTATTCCTATCGTTGGATTTGACTCCGGCGTACCTGGAGCACCCGCAGGCGCTATCGTTGCAAATGCTTCTACCGATAACTATGCAGCAGGCGAATTGGCAGCAAATGAAACCTATGCATTAATCAAAGATACCATTGCTTCAGCAACATCACCCGTTAGAATCGGCGTTATGAACCAGGATGCAACCTCTGAATCCATTACCGGAAGAGGATCAGGTTTCGTTGATAAAATGAAAGCTTTATTGGAAGCAGACGGCAAAGTAGTTTCCGTAGAAGGTCATGACAAATGGCTGAATAAGGTAAGTGATGCTGATGTTATCCTTGATGTAGCAGTTCCCGCACAGGTAACCGCAGAACTTTCCTCAGTTGATGCTCAGAACCTGTTGAACAAAGCAGATACCATCTGTATCTATGCTTCCAATCAGCATTCTGGTGAAGGCCTTATAAACGGTGATGCTAACCTTGGAAAACTTGGCAAAGACGTTGTCGGTATTGCTTTTGACGCCGGCGAACTGATCAAAGGTGCAGTAAGAGACGGCAGACTTGCCGGTGCAGTTACCCAGGATCCTTTGCAGATCGGATACAAAACTGTTGAACTTTGTGTTAAAGCAGCAAAAGGCGAATCAGTTGCAGATGTAGATACCGGATGTCAGTGGTATACAGCAGCAAATATGGATGAACCCAAGATTGCTCCAAACCTTTACGACTAAGACGAGAAGAAACAGTAGGGCTCGCATTTGCGAGCCTAACAGTTACTAAGTCTCGTCTGGAAGAATGGCAGAGCCATTCTTCCGGGTGTTACAGGTAAACAGGGAAAGTACGCGGGGCGTACTTTCTTTGTTTTGCAGGGAGGGTACGATGATAGGGAATAAAATAAGAACTAAGTTAATCGGTGCATTTTTGATTCCGGTGGTATTGATCATTATATTGGGCGTTCTATCCACGGCAAAAGCATCGGACGCAATTGTTACGAATTATGAAGAAGCGCTGCGGAATACCATTAGGAAGACCGCAGACTATTATGATATATTATTTCAAAATGTAAATACCAAATCCAGAGAATTGGCTAATGATAATACCATCAGAAGCTATTACGACGGTACCTATGCAAATGATAAATCCAGAGAGAGCGACACCTATAATCAGGTGATGGGAAAAATCCGGTCTGCCGGAAACAATGATGACAATATCGGTTTGGTATGTTTGATTGCTCCTTATGGCCGGTGTGCGGTAACAACCGGAAATATTACCGCTGATCAATACGAGGGATACATAGCAAGCGAGGAAGGAAGCTCGATTGCCGAAGCAGATGAAGCCGGAGCATGGAGCGGCAAGCACGTTTATCTTGATAGCTTGCTGGGTACCAATGAGTCTGAGTATGGTATGGTCATAGGGAGAGAAATTATCGGTAATTCCATGAAACCGGTAGGTACCATTATTATGGATATTAAAAGAGAAAGTATCCAGGCACCCTTACAGACCATTGAATTACCGGAAGGCAGTATCTGCGCATTTATTACGCCGGATGGAAGAGAAATCACGGCTCAAGGAGAGCATAGTGAAAATGTTTTTTTTAATACGGCATTAAGTTATGATGAAAAAGAGTATATATACGTTGAAGCACCGATTGGCGAAAGCAGTTGTATGATTAATGCCATAATTCCCAAGACCATGATAACGGCACAGGCCGATGAAATCAAGGGTCTGACCTATATGATGGTTATTATAGCTATCATAATAGCTTTTAGCGTAGGGATGATACTGGCTATGGGAATCGGACGGGCAATACAGCAGATGAACAGTACCGTGGAAAAAGCTGCCGAAGGAGATTTGACAGTAGGTGTTCAAACCAGGCGAAAAGATGAATTCAGCAGACTGGCTAAAAATCTGGGAAATATGTTTGTGGGAATGAAGGAACTGGTAACAGAGGCTGCTGATGTTTCCGGTAAAATATTTGTCTCTGCCGAAACCGTTTCACAGGCGTCCGAGGAGATGGTAAGTGCCTCCAGAGAGATTTCCGAGGTAATAGAAAAAATGGAAATCGGTTTGGAACGCCAAGCTGGGGATGCCAAACGATGCATTCAAAAAATGGAAACCCTTGAGGAGAAAATTGAGACAGTATCCGGCAGCACCAATCAGATTGTCAGATTTACCGATGAGACAAAAGGAATTGTTGACCGGGGGATTGCAGTGGTCGGGCAACTGGATGAAAAAGCTAAGGAGACATCTCAGGTGACCAAAACGGTAATCGGAAATATTACGGAACTGAAAGCAAGAACCACCCAAATCGAAGCCTTCAGCAGTACAATCAGCGACATTGCCAGACAAACCAATCTGTTATCATTAAATGCTTCCATCGAGGCAGCCCGGGCCGGAGAAAGTGGCAGGGGCTTCAGTGTGGTAGCGGATGAAATCAGAAAACTGGCGGAAGACTCCATGTCAGCTGCCGGAAAAATTACCGGAATTGTCAAGGACATCGGACAGATGACCGATCAGACCGCGGAAACTGCAAAGCTGGCGGAGGAAATCGTCAAAGATCAGACCGAAGCACTGCAAAATACCATGGAAAATTTTGAAGATATTATCAGACACGTGGAAGGGCTTTCTGAAAACATCGGCGAAATCACCTATGGTATCAAGGATATTACCGATGCCAAGAACGTAACCAAAGAAGCAGTAGGAAGCATTACGGAGGTTCTGGAACAAACCGCGGTAACAGCCAGTGAAGTACAGGCAGCGGCACTGCATCAAGTGGGGGCATCAGAAGCTCTGAATAAGGAATCGGAGGCGTTGGCAGAACAATCCAGAGACCTGGAGGATTCCATCAGCCGCTTTATTATATCGTAACGGATCATTCCTGCTTTACCTGAAGTTGATATTGACGCGGCGTTGTATGCTTATATTTCTTGAAAGTCTTGATAAAGTAGCTGCAATCATTGAAACCGCAGTCATAAGCAACTGAAGTAACCGGCAGGTCGGTGGTGCACAGCAGGGAACAGGATTGCTCGATACGGTAATAATTCAAATAATCCATTGGTGTCCGGTGGGCTATGGTCTGGAAATACCGGCAGAAATATTTGGGTGACATACCGGATATCTGCGAAAGCCCCTTTAGGGTAATTGGGGTGGAATAATTGTTTTCAATATATTCAAAAACCGCCTTTAACTGTTGTACATGTTTAAAGGGAGGTGCCGGATTATCAGCACTGGAAATATAATGAGTTTCCTGAAAAATCAAACCGACTATTTCAAACAGGCAGCCGGTAACGGTAAGTTCATATCCGGTTTCTCTGGCTGACATATCGGCAAAAAGGCGGTTGATGGTATCCGTAAGCCTGGGCGTGCGGCCGGGAAGTAACGGTGTTACAAGGAGATTTTGACGTTTGATTTGTCGTAAATACCGGCGGCAGCTTTCAGAGGGTACCGAAAGAAGGTCCGGATCAAAAACCAGACATTCATAGACACATTCATGGGGAATACCGCCATGGATCATGCCGCTGGGAATAAAGATACTTTCACCGGTACCGACGGTAATTTCGGTATTATCCAGCATCAGTTGGAAATGACCTTTATGAACTATTACAATTTCATATTCTTTGTGCCAGTGAAAGGGCATTTCATAGCGGGGATGATTGCTTTCTACATGATAAAATGCAATGGGAAATTCATCGGTGCCATGTTGTCGCTGCTCATTATAATTCAGATAAAGCATAGGTATCCTCCTTACGTTGATTGAATAATAATAGTTTGACCGGAAAAGTGAATTTTATTATATTTTATGCTATTATAGCACAATCTTGTTTCTAAAACGAGTGATATTATTATATTATGATATAAATAACCAGAAAATTAAGGAGGTATTTTATAATGGCAAAAAACAGATTGATTGGGGATTATCCGGCAATTGGCATCAGACCCACCATCGATGGCCGCAGAGGCTATTTAAAGGTGAGAGAATCCTTGGAGGAGCAGACCATGAATATGGCCAAAGCAGCAGCCAGGCTGTTTACGGAAAATCTGAAATACTCCAATGGTGAGCCGGTCAGAGTGGTGATCGCTGACACCACCATCGGACGTGTGGGTGAAACTGCCGCATGTGCCGAAAAGTTTAAAAAAGAAGGAGTTGCCGTAACCTTGACCGTTACACCTTGCTGGTGCTATGGTGCGGAAACCATGGATATGGATCCCCTTACCGTAAAGGGAGTATGGGGCTTTAACGGTACCGAAAGACCGGGCGCAGTTTATCTGGCCAGCGTTCTGGCTACTCATGCGCAGAAAGGCCTTCCGGCTTTTGGTATCTACGGTCATGATGTACAGGCGGCTGATGCAACCGATATTCCGGCCGATGTAGAAGAAAAACTGTTGCGTTTCGGACGGGCAGCGATTGCCGCTACCACCATGAGAGGCAAATCCTATTTGCAGATCGGTTCCATTTGTATGGGAATCGGAGGTTCCATCATTGACCCGGCATTTATCGAAGAATACCTGGGAATGCGGGTAGAATCAGTAGATGAAGTAGAGATTATCCGCCGAATGAGCGAAGGAATCTATGATCAGGCAGAGTTTGAGAAGGCTCTGGCCTGGACCAAAGAAAAATGTACCGAAGGATTTGACAAGAATCCGGAAGTGATTCAGAAATCCCCTGAACAAAAAGAAAAAGACTGGGAATTTGTAGTGAAAATGATGGTTATCATTAAAGACCTGATGAATGGTAATCCCAATCTGCCGGAAGGCCGGGAAGAGGAAATGGTGGGACATAATGCCATTGCTGCCGGATTCCAGGGACAAAGACAATGGACTGATTTTTATCCTAACTGTGATTTTCCGGAAGCATTGCTTAACACTTCCTTTGACTGGAACGGAGCCAGAGAACCATACATTTTGGCAACTGAAAATGACGTGCTGAATGGCCTGGGTATGTTATTTATGAAGCTTTTAACCAATCGGGCACAGATTTTTGCCGATGTTCGTACATACTGGAGCCCGGAAGCAGTAAAAGAAGCTACCGATTATGAACTTACCGGTGTTGCCAAAGAATCCGGCGGTTTTATTCATCTCATCAACTCAGGTGCAGCTTGTCTGGATGCCAATGGCCAGGCTGTAGACAAGGAAGGCAATCATGTGATAAAACCCTGGTACGATGTAACCGAGGCTGATCAGAAAGCAATTTTAGATGCTACCACATGGAATGCAGCTGATAATGGTTATTTCCGCGGCGGCGGATATTCCTCCCGTTTCCTGACCGAAGCCGAGATGCCGGTAACCATGATTCGTTTGAATCTTGTAAAAGGAATCGGGCCGGTTTTGCAGATAGCCGAAGGTCATACTGTGAATTTGCCGTCAGAGGTTTCGGATGCTATTTGGAAGAGAACGGACTATACATGGCCCTGCACCTGGTTTGCTCCCAGAGTAACCGGTGAAGGAGCTTTTGCAACAGCCTATGATGTAATGAATAACTGGGGAGCCAATCATGGAGCCATCAGCTACGGACATATCGGTGCAGATATCATTACTTTATGTTCGATGCTGAGAATACCGGTATCCATGCACAATGTTCCGGAAGAAAAGATTTTCCGTCCGGCAGCATGGAATGCCTTTGGAATGGATAAAGAAGGCCAGGATTACCGGGCTTGTCAGACTTATGGACCGCTTTTTAAGTAGGTGAAAGAGAAGGGTAAAAGGTATGGAGGAAGTAAAAGCATTAGCCGTTGATTTTGGTGCATCCGGCGGAAGAGTTATGCTGGGGACCTATGACGGCAATACCATAAAGTTAGAAGAGATTCACCGCTTTTCCAATGACCCGGTAGTGCTAAGCGGAACCATGTATTGGGATGTACTGCGGCTATTTTATGAGATTAAGCAGGGAATCATTAAAGCGAAGGCTTACGGCGGTGCAGAAAGTATCGGTGTGGATACCTGGGGAGTGGATTTTGGACTGTTGGATGTAAACGGCTATCTGTTGGAAAACCCGGTTCATTATCGAGACAATCGAACAGATGGTATGCTGGCCAAGGGCTTTACCTTGCTTCCCAGGGAACGTTTTTATGAGCTCACAGGCAATCAGTTTATGGAAATCAATACAGCTTTTCAGTTGTTAGCATTAAAAGAGCAGCGCCCAGAGCTTTTAGAACGGGCGGATAGCCTTTTGCTGATGCCCGATTTGTTTAATTTTTTTCTATCGGGGGTAAAGAAAAGCGAGCGTTCCATTGTTTCAACCACTCAACTGAGTAATCCCAAAGAAAGTGGCTGGGCTGCCGAAGTTGTGGAGGCATTAGGAATTCCACAGAAAATATTGACCGAAGTAGTGCCTACCGGAACCGTGTTGGGAAATCTCCGGGAAGATATCCGGGAAGAACTGGGAGTAGAGGCCATGCAAATTATTGCAGTAGCCGGTCATGATACCCAGAGTGCGTTAACAGCGGTACCGACGGATGAGGAAGACTTTATCTTTGTCAGCAGCGGAACATGGTCGCTGTTTGGCACGGAATTGGCAGAGCCGATTGTGACCAAGCAGTCGGAGGAGCTTAATATCACCAACGAAACAGGAACCGCAGGGAAAACTTCTTTCCTTAAGAATATTATTGGCCTCTGGCTGATTCAGGAGAGCCGCCGTCAATGGATCAGGGAAGGCAAGGAATATAGTTTTGCGGAGTTGGAGAAAATGGCAGAAGCGGCAGCGCCTTTTCGGAGCCTGATTGATCCTGATGCACCGGGGTTTGTTCCAGCCGGCAATATTCCCAGAAGGATTCGCGAATACTGTCTTAAAACAGGACAAAAAGTACCTGAGACAGTAGGCGAGATTGTTCGTTGCATTAATGAGAGTTTGGCTTTAAAGTACCGCTATGTTTTAGAAGAAATAAAAGCCTGTACCGGAAAGGATTACCAGGTCATCCATATGGTAGGCGGTGGTACCCATAGTAAGCTGCTTTGCCGCTTCACGGCATATGCCAGTGGGATACCGGTGATTGCCGGACCGGCAGAAGCTACTGTTTATGGAAATGTTGCAATTCAACTGATGGCCAGAGGAAAGATTGCGGATTTGAAACAGGCCAGAAAAGTGATTGCAGCATCGGAGAAGCCACTGATATATAATCCGGAAACAACAGAACACTGGAATCAGAGTTATCAATTTTATAAAAAAGAAATATTAAAAAAATAATACTAAAATGAAAACCCTGTCAGCGTAATGTGAAACTGATAGGGTTTTCATTTTGCTGTTTATTTGTTAAAGCGATAATTAGTTTACGAATAAAGATTTATTGAAAATGAAAAATAGATAAAAAATAATTGATTTTACGAAAAAAATGTCGTAAAATAAATTAGATTTAAAGGAGTATAGGTATGAGGGAAAGCAACAAAAGATGCGAGGAGAAAGGGTGGAAGGCAAAAAAAAGAAAAAAATCTTAATGTATGCACATTATTATGTCCCGGACATTGCAGCTACGGGACAAATTCTTTGCGACTTGGCGGAGGGGTTACTTGATCGTTTTGATGTTACGGTCATTTGTGTAGTATTGAGTTATATGGGTATAATTGAAGAGAAATATACGACTCAGAAATACTATGAAGAGTACATCAATGGTGTAAAAGTAATTCGAATCAGAGTTCCGCGATTTAGCAAAGCAGACAAGATTAGCAGAGTAAAGAATATTTTGGCATATTTCTTTGGTGCCATGCAAGCCACCTGTAAAGTTGGAGAGATGGATTATGTTTTTTCGTTATCTCAACCTCCTATTTTGGGTGGCTTATTAGGTGTATGGGGAAAATGGATAAAGCGCGCCAAACTCATTTATAATATTCAGGATTTTAATCCGGAACAAATTTTGGCGGTAAATTATTGTGAAAATAAGTTGGTAGTAGGAACAATGATGTTTCTCGATAAGTTCACATGTAGAAGGAGCAATCTCGTGATTACAGTGGGAAATGATCTGGTTGAGACAATGCATACTCGTTTTAAACGCAGGGAAGCGCCTAAAACCATAAAGATTAATAACTGGGCTTGTGAAAAAGAAATCTATCCGATGGAGCCGGATCATCCACGGATTGTGTCATTTAAGCAAAAATATGAGCTGGACGGCAAGTTTGTCATTATGTATTCGGGGAATATAGGTCTATATTATGATCTTGAAAAACTGATCAAAGTTATGAAACAATTTCGAAAGGGATATACATTGACCGGTGTGAGAGAAGAAGGCCCCAAAACAAGAGATGGCCGAGAGGTGGTATTTGCCTTCGTTGGCGCAGGTTCGGTGTTGGATAAGTTAGTGATGTATGCAAATCGACATCATTTCGAAAATATTGTTTTTATACCATATCAGGCCAAGGAAGAGCTGGTTTATAGTCTCAATGCCGGGGATGTTCATTGGTGCGTTAGTGCAAAGGGCATTAAGGGAGTGTCCTGTCCTTCGAAAGTATATGGAATTATGGCAGCCGGAAAGCCGATGCTGGGTGGTCTTGAGTCGGGAACGGAAGTCAGGGATATAATTGAAGAGTCGAACTGCGGAAAATGTTGTGAACCGGGTGACTATGTAGAAGTTGCTGACAATATTCGTTGGTTTATTGAAAGAGCTGATACCAGTGAAGTTAAGCAAATGGGGATTGCCGGGCGTAAGTATCTGGAGGAAAAGTTGGCGCGGGAGGTATCGGTTAAAAAGTACGCAGAAGCGATTTTAAGCTTATAAGGATAGGGGTGAAGGGGTATGAATAGTAATTGGTTTAAGGTGGTCATGCGGATGACTAATGTTGCATATGGTAAGAACCTTTTGCTGAAAGGGATGCCGGTAATCTATAACAGGAGCGGAGCACTGTTGAAATTAGGAGATTGTGTGACGATTAAAAGCAGTTTCATGAGTAATTTGGTTGGTTTATATAGTAGAACAATTATTGTGACTCGTGCTCCGGGCGCAGAGATTATTATTGGTGATAATGTTGGAATATCAGGAACTACAATATATGCGAGAGAGAAGATTGAGATTGGCGAAAATACTTGCATAGGCGGAAATTGTAAAATACTGGATAATGATTTCCACCCAATTCATGAAGAGGACAGGATAAAACTTCTAAAGGATGAGCATGGAGGAGATTATGATCTCGTGCCAAGCCAGGCCATATATATTGGGAAAAAATGTTTTATCGGGTGCAACTGTATTATCTTAAAAGGGACAAGACTTGGTGATGGCTGCGTGGTTGGCGCAGGAGCTGTTGTCAGTGGTAATTTTGAAGACAGATGCGTGATAGCGGGGAATCCGGCCAGGGTAGTAAGAAGGTTGAAAGCTTAAAAGTGAGGTGAAGTGGTGGGTCAGTTGTTGTGGATAGGGTGCCTGGAAAGTGATGAAGAATTTGAACGAAAGGCTAGCAAAGGATATGATTTGGCATCTGCCCAGACTTCACAGAAAAATTTACTGTTCGGGATAGAACAGGAAAGCAAAATGACAGCTGATTCAATAAATGGCAGCGTGCTGCCGCCATTCCCAATATATAAGGATAAAGATGTTGAGCCGGTAATCTGGTCGCATGCCAATGGGTCTTATGATGTCAGTGTCGGATATCGTAATGATAAGTATGTTAATAGATTAAACTGCAGAAAGTCAATGATATCAGAGGTGAGAAAATGGTACAAAGAGCGATATGCGGGAGGAGAACTGGCTGTTTTTACCTACTCGATGAGATCAGCACCAATGGCAGCGGCATGCAAAATTAAGAGAATGATCCCGAATGTAAAACTGTATTTGATAGTGACAGATTTACCGGCATTTATGGATATGGGGCAGAGCAAAATGAAGGCGTTACTAAAGCGCATAGATTGGAAGTCGATTCAAAGGATGCAGCTTCAATTTGATGGCTTTGTTTTGTATACAGAGAAGATGGCAGAATATCTCAGAATACCTGAAAAGAAATGGGTACTTATGGAGGGAAGCTATGATGTCAGCGAGACAATTAATATAAAAAGTATTCATAAGGAAAAAGCAATCATGTATTCGGGAAAACTTGATAAACAGTATGGGATTAATATGCTGCTAGATGCATTTATGCAGATTGAAGATCCGGAATTGGAGTTATGGCTGACCGGTGGCGGAAATGCGGAAGAGTATATTAGAGAATGTGCGCAAAGAGACAAGCGTATTAAATTTTATGGTTTTATACCAAGTAGAAAAGAAGTACTAAACAAGCAAAAAAGAGCATCCGTATTGATTAATATGAGATTGCCGTCCGAAGCAGCTTCTGATTATTCTTTTCCTTCAAAATTATTTGAATATATGGGATCCGGAACGCCGGTACTGAGTTTTAGGCTGGGAGGTATTCCCAAAGAATATTATCCATATCTATATCCGGTTGAAGAAGAAACGATGCCATGCTTGATTAGGAAGATAAAAGAGGTTTTGAATGCAAGTTGTGAGGAAAGAAACAGGATGGGGACTCGTGCCGGAAACTATATTACAAATGAGAAAAATATAAATAAGCAATGCAGAAAAATATTGAATTTTTGCAATCTATAAAGAGAGTTGGTAAAAGTTGAAATGAGGAGAAAGCAGAAGCATGGAAGTTAAATTAGCACCTATCGTTTTATTTGTATATAATCGTCCTGCACACATACAATCCACAATAGAAGCTTTACAAAAAAATGAACTGGCCGGCGCATCGGAACTATTTATCTATTCCGATGCGCCGAAGGATGAAGGTCAAGTGCAAAAGGTTGCGGCTGTCAGAAAATATATTAATAAAATTAAGGGATTCAAGAGTGTTTTGGTAGTTGAAGCAGAAAAGAATAAAGGATTAGCCAATTCAATCATATCAGGCGTATCGGAGATTATTGATAAATATGGTAAAGTAATAGTTTTAGAAGATGACCTGCTGACAGCACCCTGCTTCTTGAGATATATGAATGAAGCGTTAGATTTTTACGCTGATAATAAAGAAATTTGGTCTGTTACGGGCTATCAGTATCCATTCAACGTTCCGGTTAATTATATTAAGTCTGTGTATCTATCTTACCGAGGGTCGAGCTGGAGCTGGGCTACCTGGAAAGATCGCTGGATAACAGTGGACTGGTCGGTTAGTGATTACTTCAATTATAGGTTTAATCCTAAAAAGATTGCTCATTTTTGCAAAGGCGGAACGGATTTGGATAAGTTGCTCCGTAATCAGATGAAAGGAGTAATTGACTCATGGGCAATCAGGTGGTGTTATAGTCAATCACTTCAAAATAAATATACGATTTATCCGTGCAAAGCAATCGTGACAAATAACGGGACAGATGGAACGGGAACACATTTTTTAATAACTACAGATCGGTATAAGTCGGAACTTGTATCAGATTTTCAATATGAATTTACCCATGATCTGATAATAAATCCGGATATCATGTGCTCATACAGAAGGATAGTAAATCGTTCAATTATAAGAAGAGTTAAAAGAATTTTCAATAATATAATTAAGAGATGAAAAGTGTAGGTATTGTTATGAAATTAGCAGTTATTATGACTGTTTTTAACAGAAAAGATAAAACGATCAGTTGCCTTTCTTCACTTTCACAACAGAAAAATATGCCTGACTATGAAGTATTCATGTGTGACGATGGATCCACTGATGGAACCAGTGAAGAGGTATTACAGCGATTTGAAAATGTAAAAACAGTATATGGAAATGGGCATCTTTTCTGGACAAAAGGAATGGCCAAGGCGATGGAGGCGGCAGTCACTGCCGATGGGTATGATTACTACCTGATGATAAATGATGATGTGGAATTTTTGGATTCCATGTGGCAAACAATGTTTACGCCCTTTATCAATCACAGTCAGATAGGAGTAACCGGATGTACAAAGTCCCGCAGCAGCGGAGAGTTAACCTACGGTGGTGCAAAGTTCTATCATAGCAATGGTAAGAGATATGTCGGAGAAAAAATAGTTCCGGATAATAAGGAGTATAAAGAATGTGATGTGGCAAATTGGAATTGCTTTTTAATAAGTAAAGATGTTGTGTCAGTAGTTGGTCTTATCGATTCTGTTTATGAGCATTCATTTGGTGATTTTGATTACACGTTACGTATGCGAGAAGCAGGGATTCCGGTATATGTATCTAACGAGTATGTGGGATACTGTGAAAACAATACAGTAGAAAATACCTACAAGGATTGCTGCCTTACAAGAAAAGACAGAATGAAGAAATTTTTGAGTCCCAATGGACTTCCGCTTAAATCGTGGGGAACCTTTTCGTTCCGCTATTACGGAAGCCATGCCATAAGAAATTTTATAGGACCATATGTTAAATTTGCATTATCATTAATTACCGGCAAAGAAGGGATATAGTTGATGCGATGATGATAACGAAAACAAAACTATATTATATATTGCTGGTATTGTGTGTGCTATGCCAAAATAGGTTTTTCCATATAGTGAATGCCTCTGTAACACTCACTACAGGGCTGATATTAGATATAATATTGTTACTTTTAATTGCGCTGGCGGATAAATATAATGCGGTTTGTAAATACCAATATAAATATCTCATAGCGCTGACTATCATTGTAATAATTCCGCAAACAATATATGCGTCAGCCTTGGGAGAAACTCTGGGTGGGTATATTGATGTGATACGCGGCATACTTAATATTTTTTTGGTGGTTCCATTACTTAAGTTTTTTTACAGAAAAAAGGGAATGGATGAAGGCCTTAATATGGTTACGTTTCTAACAAGTATTACATTAGGTCTTATCCTAATAAACAGTTTTTTAATCAATAATTTTGATAGTCAACTTTTACCGTTTTCGTATTTTGAAAAACCGGCAACAGCCAGAGGAGACTGGATTAGAATTTATTTGATTTCAGATTTTACGGGCTTTGTCTCTATATACTCATTTTGTAAAATGTTGGAAAAGAGGACAAGAAACATATGGTATTTAGTACCATTTGTTATTTGCTTAGGAGCTTCTGTATATGTTGAACAATCCCGTATGCAATATATGGCAATAATAGCATCTTGCATTGTGGCATACACTCAGACTCTGAAAGAGGGAAAGCCGTATTTTTATATAACTGCTATTATTGTTACTGTAGTAGGAATTTTAGGGGATTGGTTCTCGTCATTTTTCGAGATGTTTTCCGTTACAAACGAAGGACTTGGTATTTCTACTTTGATCAGAATAAATGAATATATATATGCGCTTGAGTTGTTTTTTAAGCATCCGATCTTAGGTACCGGGATGGTATCAAACTATTTGTTTGAGGTTGAGCGAGAACTCTTTATATTTGAATATAATCATACCGACATTGGTTTAATTGGCTGCATTACCTATATAGGACTTATCGGTACACTGGTTTTGTTTATTATTCCGTATATTAGATTTATAAAAACTTTAAAAATGTTTTCAAATAAAGAAACCGGTTCATTTGAGTATTGTTTCTTGCTGGGGCTAGTTGTATTTATTTCGATAACATCCCTGACAACATTGATGACTGATAATTCAAGAATTTTTGCATGGCCGTTTGTATTAGCAGTATTTGAATTTGAAAGATATCAATTGGTGAGACGCAGGGAGGAAACGAATGAATTTTGATGTTTGCACACTATTAATAACCGGATGTATATCTCCCGGAAGTGGAATTCCCACATTAAAACTTATTGATGAAGAAGAACGTAAAAAACAATATTTGAGTTCAATCAGATACTATATTGAGAATTCGTGCTTTGATAAAATCGTATACTGTGATAATTCAAATCCAATCGTTGAAACCGAAATACTGGAGTGTGCTAATAAAAATAAAAAACAATTTGAATGGATTAATTTTAGCGGCAATCAGGAAACCGTAATAGAACAGGGAAAAGGGTATGGAGAAGGAGAGATTATCAATTATGCATTGGGGCGTAGTGAGCTTTTGAGAAATTCAAGTTACATGGTTAAAGTGACAGGGCGATTGAAAATTAAGAATATAAATTTTTTGACACGGGTAGCCCGGCCAAAGCGAATTTATTTTCAACCGAATGCCACTGAGGATAAAAGAAAATACATAAATACAAGAGTCTATATGATGCCGATCTTATGTTATGAGAAATATTTTAAATTTGCATATCAAGAAGTGGACGATAAGAAGGGGATATACATTGAACATATATTTGGCAGCATAATGGAGCAAAATAAAATTGATTATAATCGTTTTTTAGTTGTACCTGATTATTGTGGAATGTCCGGCAGTACAGGAGCAATATATGATCAGACAGCATGGGGATTGCTAAAGGAAACAATTAAGATGTATATGGTGAAAAGTTGAAAGAAAAGCGCTTTCAACTATTGATTATGAGTACGGCAGAGCCGCAGATGGGAATAAAATGAGGAAATCAATATTTAAAAATTCAATATTTAACATGATTTATAAAATGCTGAATATATTGTTTCCGATGATTACTGCTATGTATGTTGCACGTGTACTTAGACCGGAAGGTGTGGGACGTGTGGGGTACGCACAGAATATTTTAAGCTATTTTACGGTGGTTGCAGCACTGGGTATTTCAACTTATGGGGCCAGAGAAATTGCAAGAGTGGCATCGGAAGAGAGCAAAACCAACAAACTATTTTCAGAGCTGTTTTTTATAAATTTATTATCAACTATATTATGCTCGGCAGTATATGCGGGATTGATAGTGGTGGTTCCTTCATTTCGTTCGCAATGTGTTTTGTTTTTTGCGGTTGGAATTCAATTACTTTTAAATGTGTTTAATGTTGACTGGTTTTATTCAGGGAAGGAAGAGTATGTATACATTACGCTAAGAAGTGCTACGATTAAAATCCTCTCTGTTATTTGTATATTTATTTTTGTGAAAAATGAAAATGATCTTATAATCTATGCATTAATAAATGCATTGGCAGTATCCGCAAATTATCTCTTTAATCTCTTTCATTTGCACAATCGAGTGAGAGTACAATTTAACAACCTGCAATTTAAGCCCCACATGAAGCCGATACTGATATTACTTTTTACAACTCTTGCTACAGATTTATATAATCAGGTTGATGTTACTATGATGGGAAGCATGTGTTCAGCTGCGGAAATCGGATATTATACCTATGCTATCAAGCTGGTGAGAATTGTAACATCTGTTTCAACAGCTATTGCAATAACAACATTGCCGCGCATGAGTCAGTATTATAGCGAAAAAAAAAGAGAAGATTTTAATAGACTGTTCAATAAAACATTGGAAATTTTGTTTACAATTGTAGTGCCATGTATGCTTGGTATTATTCTGGTTTCTGATAACGCGGTACGCCTTGTGTATGGGGCGAGTTTTATGCCCTCGGCAATGATATTAAAACTGGCATCTCCGGTAATTCTTATTGTTGCAATATCGTACCAATGTGGATGCGTTGTGCTGGCGTCAGTTAATAAAGAAAAATATCTGTTGCTTGCGACGATAGCCGGAGTGATGGTTAATGTTACCTTAAATGTAATACTGATACCCCAATATGCAGGGAGAGGAGCAGCGCTTTCCTCTGTTTGTGCAGAACTTATTGTTATGTGTGTTCATGTATATTTTGTCCGGAATTTTATTAAAATCAAGATACCCGGGAAAGACGTTTTGTCATTAGGATGTGCATCAGCCGGAATGGTTGCAATAGTAATATTAATGCAAAAGATTTTTGAAGGACAGTATATGTTATCACTCTGTACATCCATTATTTGCGGTGGGGGCATATATGGAATAGTGTTACTTCTGATGAAAAACAGTGTTGCAGTATTTATCACAGAAAAAGTCAAGGGTTTTGACAGGGAAGGGAAAAATGGAAAAGAGAGAAGATACGGATGATTTTCAAATTGATTTACTTGAGATAGCGGGACTGTTGCTTAAAAAGAGTTGGCTGATTTTGGGGGTAGGAGCAATTATGGCAGGCATCTTTTTGGGTATAGGTAAGTTTACCTTGGCCCCAAGTTATATGTCCACGACTCAGATTTACATATTGGCAAGAGCAGATGAGTCAACGGTAACTTATGAAGATGTCCAAATGGGTAAGCAGCTTGCTATGGATTACGTTAAGATGGTTAAGAGCAGAGCTATACTGGAGAAGGTCATTAAAGAGGAAGGACTCTTGATGAATTATGCAGAGTTGGCTCGTAAAATCAGTGTGAATACGTTAGAGGAGACTCGAGTAGTATCCATTACCGTTGAGGATTCAGACCCGCGAAAAGCGATGGCTATTGCAGATTGTATTCGCGAAGTTGCAAGCGAGTACATTCAGTCAATCATGGGAGTGGATGCAGTCAGCGTGGTGGACACAGCAAGCATGCCCGTTGAGAACCTGGGTACAAAACCCATGAAGGTGGCGATGACTGGTGGTGTGTTAGGGTGTCTTGCAGTAGTTGTCATTATATTAATAAGATATTTTATGGATGAAACTATAAAAACACCGGACGAAATTGAAAAGTATTTGGGAATTTGCACGTTGGCATCTATCCCTTTGATTGAAAACGAAGCCGGTGGAAAAAAGAAAAAACGGAAGGGAAAATAATTGGTATGCAGAAGGTAAAACTGGAATTCGCCACATTAAATGATTATCGTTTAGAGGAATCTTTCAAAACACTTCGTACAAATATTATGTTTTGCAGTGATGGTGCAAAGGTTATTGCCGTTACCAGCAGTACCCCGGATGAGGGAAAATCCAGCGTAGCTATGGGTATGGCAAAAGCATTTGCGGAAGCTGGAAGTAAAACGGTTTTGATCGATGCCGATATGCGAAAAAGTGTGTTGGCAGAACGTTATAAGGTAGGTGCAGTTCATATGGGACTCAGTAATTATTTGATAGGGATAGCAAATTACTCAGATGTTTTGTGCGAAACTAACATCAACAATCTATATATGATGTTTTCCGGCTTCATACCTCCCAACCCGAGTGAATTATTGGGAAGGGAGCAATTTGGTACAGTCCTGCAGAATCTACGCATACTGTATGATTATATTATTATTGACACACCGTCGCTTGGGAATGTTATAGATGCTGCGGTAATTGCGAAATCGTGTGATGGGATTGTTCTTGTAGTTGAAAGTAATGCAGTCAACTATAAATTTGCACAAAAGATAAAGGAACAACTGGATATGTCAGGATGCCGAATAATTGGTGCGGTCATGAATAAGGTGGATTTGAAAGGCAATAAATTTTATGGTTTTTCCTCCGGCAACACATATATTGATACTAATTGGTGAAAAGTAACAAAATTAATACTATATGATTGTGGAATATTGCAAACAATGGTACTATGGGACCAGGAAATATTTGTCCAAAATATAAAGGAGCATTGTGCATGTTAAAGGCTATCCACAAAATCGGAACAAAATTTTTTGATGAAGATCATTCAATAGAATATCGTGTATCCATGATTTTCCTGATGGTGGCTCTCTTTGTATCCATATTGTCAGCTACTACCAATACGTTGCTGCATAAAGGAATTGGCGGTATCCTTTTCCAATGGGCTTCGATAATTGTAATGATTGCTTTTCTATTTACTTCTCATGCTTTCCAAATGCGCCTGTTCAGGCCTTTTGTAGTATGGGATGCATTTGTCTATATACCGTTTTTGTTTACACAAACAGCAGGATATGACGGGACTGCATTGATGTTTTCCTTATTATGTTTATTTATTATTTCCGTAGCATTTGAAAAGAAACTTCGAATAGTACTGATTGTTTCTAATATTTTGTTATTATTTGGATTGTGTTTATTGGAATATTTCTATCCGGCTTTAATTGTCCCCCATGGAGGGGAACAAGCCAAATTGGTTGATCAGTTAGTTGCATTGGTAATAACGATGACGGCTATGGCAATTTTTTCGATTTATATTATTGATGCGCATAAAAATAACACCAGATATACCCAGAGACTGTTAAAAGAGATGGAATTGAAAAATCGGAATCTTGCGGAGATTTCACAAATCTTTATTAATCTTCGTAATGACAGTGAATCCGTTCAAATAGCAATGGATACAGCAGGTTCGTTTTTGAACTGTGATACGATGATTTTCTGGGAAAAGAATCCCACCGGTGACTGTATCAAGGTGAAGGTTGAATGGAACAGGAGCAAAACGGAAGTATCCGGCATCAAAGAGCGGGATTTTGTAAGCGGGACCACTTTTTATGACAGTTTTATTTCCGAACAGAAGCGGTTCTTTATATTGGAACGGGAATGCGAGGTACGGTTGGTTGTGCCGATTATTATTGAAAGTAAGCTATGGGGTGTTGTGGAATACTCTCGATGCAGTTCGTCATCATGGTCGGACAGCGATATTCAGCTGGCGCTTCTTTTAACAAGTGTTTTTGCATCATACTTTGAGCGACGTGAGTATGAGGTATCCATTGAGCAGCATGCCGCCAATCTGTTAGAGGCCAAAACCCAGGCTGAGTCAGCCAATCGGGCGAAAAGCATCTTTTTGTCGAATATGAGCCATGAAATTAGAACACCCATGAATGCCGTTATCGGAATGACAGAAATTGGTCTGATATCCGAGGATATGGAAAAATCCAGAGAATGCCTGGGAAGCATCCGAAATGCTTCGGTTCAGCTTCTTTCCATAATCAATGATATTTTGGATATATCTAAGATTGAATCAGGTAAAATGCAACTGGAACAAGCGCCTTTTAAAACTAGTGAAATGATTGAGTCGGCATGTGAGATGATTATGGAACAGGTTCGGAAGAAGCAGATACAGTTTTCCGTTAAGCAGGGGATGGAACTTCGCTCATGGTATATCGGGGATCAGATCAGGATAGAGCAGATTATTATTAATTTGTTGTCAAATGCGGTAAAATTCACACCGGAGAATGGTACAGTCAGCCTGACAGTAAATGAAGTTGCAAAAAAGGATGGCACCGCCACACTTAAGATTTCGGTTAGCGACAATGGAGTTGGAATCAGCAAAGAGCAGACCAAGCGAATATTTCGTTCCTTTGAACAGGCAGACAATAGTGTTACCCGCCGCTTTGGTGGTACCGGACTTGGCCTTTCAATAACCAAGAAATTAGTTAAAATGATGAGTGGGCGTATATGGATTGAATCAGAGTTAGACAAGGGTGCGACTTTTGATATCGAAATTGATCTGTCGATATGTCCGGATTTGGAGCAAAATCCGAATAGTTCAATCGAGCAAAACAGCTTGCAGCAGACGGCTGATTTTGAAGGCGTTTGTATATTGCTTGCAGAAGATATTGACATTAACAGTATGATTTTTGTGGAACTTTTGAGTGGAACGGGCATTGAGATTGATTGTGTGATTAACGGTAGAGAGGTGTTGCAGGAATTTCAGAAAACACCGGAACGCTATGATATGATCTTTATGGATATCCAAATGCCGGTAATGGATGGTCTGGATGCGGCAAGAGCAATTCGTGCTTTGGAAACGCCCAGGGCGAAGACAATCCCGATAGTGGCCATGACGGCCCATGTGTTCAAGGAAGATATTGAACAATGCATGGATGCCGGGATGAACGATCATCTGGGCAAGCCCATTGATATTGCGCAGGTATTCGAAATGATTCAAAGGTATAGCGGAAAAGCATAAAATGAATTCGATCGTATGGGACGGCTGATACCGTCCCATTATTTTGTCTAAATATATGTGAAATGATGCAAATTTGATGCAAATGTCATATAAACTTAAATAGGTAGCTTGTCTGCCTAAATTATATAGATTTGTCGGCGTTTTTTGAGGGTGGATGATATATGAAGAAAAATAGGATAGTTATTTTGTGGATACTGATTATGTTGGTGTTCTCCGGATGTTCTCCGGATAAATCTAATCACAATCTTAAGGAAGAGTCTTGGCGGGAAGCATATGCGGAGTTTTTGGGAAACTTTCCGGGTCTTACTGACTATAATCATTCAGAATTTGCCTTAAGGGATTTGGACAATGATGGAATGGAAGAATTAATAATAATTCAATGCAATGAGGTAGATGGAATTTTATCTGTTTATTCATATGATGGGAGTATTTATAAAACTGGGGAGTATTCTGATGCCAAAATAGGAGTAGCAGGTCTGCGCTTCTCCGATAACTTGATGTTTCCCGGGCTGTTTAACGAGTGGTGGGGTGGAAGTATAGAACATTATGGATATTTGACAGTTAAGGATGGAAGGCTTATATATGAGTATTTATGGTATATGGATCATACAACAGAAGAATGGGAACAAATAGAGGTTTCGGATAATAAACAGCTTATAAACGAATCAATTATTGCTTTTTCATCGTATGAAGATATAGACAATCTTCTTGAGATGTACCTTATCAACGATGATAATATTTCGGAAGTATTTGACAGCATCGAAGACAAAAGTACAGTCGAAAATGAAAGCATAAATCAATTGTATCATTTCTTGTTGGAACTATCCGAAGACACCTATATGCAAGCGTACTCTTTTTACTTAAGAGATTTTACATTTGATGGCATACCTGAAATAGTGACATTTCATAATGCTGCAGACTATGGTACGTATTATTCCATTGATTCAATAAACGAAAAATATGAGTTGTCAGATGTAAATTGGCAGTATTCATTAATAGATTTAGATGGTGATAATATAGAGGAATTGCTAATTCAAATAGAAGGTCTTAACACAAATAATGAGGTGGAGAATACCGTACAAATCTTTCACTATTATGCCGGAAAAATATATTTATGGGGAAATATGAGCACAAAATACAGGGGGAAAGCAACCATCTATAATAATAGATATATAAAAATCGAAAAGGATTATAAACACGGTGAAGGCCGCAATAACAAGTTACTATTCTTTATGTATAATTCATATGGAGAATATGTAAAGGATCAAGAATTAGGTGTTATCTCAGAGAGGGGTAAAGACTCATATTATATGGATTATGCTGGGGGCGAAGAGCGTAGTATATTAAAAAGTGAATATGAACAATATGTTGCACAATATGAAGGAGAAGAGGTGATCTGGTATCAATATACAGATTTGATTTTTGAAGAAAAACAGGAGAGATAAAATATGCAACCCAGATGATTATTGGGATAAAATAGATAAATACCAAACGGAGCACGATAGTAGTAATGGTCTATCGTGCTCCGCTTATGGAAAACAGTACTATATTTTTAATGACGCTGCATTATCAATAAGCCAACTAAGCATTTTCTTATTAACTTCGGCAAGTTCGTAGAATTTTTCGTATTCAGAAAAATAAGCCACACAGATAAATTGTATTGCTAATACAACATAAGGAACAGCCTGTTTTTCTTCCTTGCTGAGTTTGGCAACATGATCATAACCACAAATTATATTTTTGTAGATATCTTTCCACTTAGTCAGTTTTTCATTATCATTTTCAGAAAAGCTTTCTACTAAAATACCGGTTGCGGCATAGCAGGGATCAAAAATTCGGACATTGCGCTCGGATAGATCAAAATCTATAAATCCAAATTTGTTTTCGTCATCGATAATGATATTACCGGGATTGGGGTCACGATGGATGACCTGTTTCGGTAATTTATCGTAAACGGTCCCGAACAGGCTAAGATATTCTTCGCAGAAGTTATCATCTAACCCCATAATCTTTTTTGCCTCAGGTAATGCCCAGGACTTAACCGACTCAAATAAATTAACATCTTTTACGGCAATATCATTTTCTTTTTCAAGAATCAAATGAAGCTGGCCGATAATTTCCCCCACATATCGTGCCTTTTGGGGATAATTATCCTGATACATTTCCTCACATTCAATTTGCTTTCCCTTAAGACGTTTTGTTACCATAAAATATAATTCGCCATCCTGAAGATACTCCCGGCCATCCTTACTGATAATGGGGACGGCAGCGGCCATTCCCGCATTTTCCAGAGCTTTTGAAATTTCTATATGTTTTTGCAGTTTTTTTGGATTTGTTGAAAATTTAATTACATAGTCATCACCAACATAATAAGCATTGTCGTTGTGATTACCGCTGCTTTTATAAAAGACATCTTCTATTTTTTGATTTTCAAGATTCCAGTTTTTTAAAAATCCGGTTATTTTTTTGTGTGTCAACATAATCGGTTCCTCCTTAAATAAGTTGATTTTGTAAGGTCTTTTGGCCTTATGGCTTTTTAGGAACTGTGATGGTGAGCAGTTATATTCACGTCGGAAAGCTTTGAAGAATCCCGCATGGGTTTCAAAACCGTATAAAAGTGCAACGTCTATCATTTTATTTCCCAGGCTTATTTCGTATATTGCATTTATAAGCTTCCGCTGAATGATATACTGCATAACCGGCAACCCCAGAGTACCTTGAAACAGCCGGTAATAATGAAAGAGTGAAAAGCCGGCCATGTCGGCAAGTTCTTTTACGGTTATGTCAGTTTTTAAATTTTCTTCAATATAATCAATGCTGTTCTGCATTGTTTTGCGATTATCCATCACAATCACCTCTTAAATAAAATCAGCTTGCAAGCTTAAGAATAGGATAACATATAAATTCATAAAAACATTTCCGATTTTGTTATTATATTAATAAAATTAGTTGCATTTTTTGAAAAATACTTGTATTCTGAAAGTGATCGGAGAGGACATTCGTTCCTTTCCAATTTTGCAACTTTACAATGCACTAAACGGAACCGATTATCAAAATGTAAAAGATCTGCAAATCAACACGCTTGAAGAAGTCGTTTACATGGGCTATAAAAATGACCTGTCTTTTCTTATTGGAAATACCCTCAACCTTTATGAACATCAAAGTACTGTTAACCCCAATATGTCCATAAGAGGACTGATTTATCTATCAGCTTTGTATGAGGGTTATATCGCAGAACAGGAAAGTGACATATACGGCAGCAAATTGATTAAATTACCATTTCCACGTTATATCGTATTTTATAACGGAGAGAAAGAAATGCCGGAACGACAGGAGTTACATCTGTCAGATGCATACATAAAGACAGCGGGAATAGAAACAGATCATATAGAACCCTGTCTGGAGTTGACTGTAACTGTATTAAACATTAATGTTGGGCATAATAAGGAAATACTGGAGAAATGCAGGAAGTTGAAGGAGTACACTTTATTTGTAGAAAAAGTAAGAAATAACCTAAATTCGAGAATGGACGCAAGCGAAGCCTTGGAGCAGGCAATCACATATTGCATTGAAAATGATATATTAAAAGATATCTTATTAAAGAACAGAGCGGAGGTAACAATGGAACTTTTGACCAAATTTGACGAGAAGAAATATTTAGATAACCGCTGTGCTGAAGCCCGAGAAGATGGACAGGCGGAAGCCACCAGTCGAATAAACAGCCTTCATGCTCATTTGCTGAAGGAAGGAAAGCTGGAAGAACTGGAAAGGTCGGTGTCAGACATCGCTTATCAGCAAGAACTATTTTTAAAATATAATATTAAATAAATTAGATGAAAAGGTGTATCACATGGATATACCTTTTTTATGTAACAATTGATATTATTTATGTGTTTAAATACGAGATGTAATATACTATAATAGAAACAAACTTTAAACAACGATAAAGAGGTAATATTTCATGCAAGTGAAATGGAAAATGATAGACAGGCAATTGCGTTTGGCCGGATTGCTGTACCGGACATTTATTAATTTTACCAGTGAAAAGGCGATGCGGTTTGCATCAAAAATATCCCGTAAGGTAATAATCGGAAAAACCACAAAAAAATTAAACTGTTCAGAAAAGAAGATAAAAGATCAAAACGGAAGGGACTTGCGTATATGTATCTATAAATCTTTACAGCTAGCGGATCATGCTACCGGCGTACTGTGGATTCATGGCGGAGGGTATGCACTGGGTGCACCAGAGATGGATTTAGACTATTACGAGAAGCTGATTCAGACAGCCAACTGTGTAATCGTTGCACCGGACTACCGGCCTTCAACGGAAGCACCTTACCCGGCAGCTTTGGAAGATTGTTACGAAGCATTACTTTGGATGAAGGAAAATACTGCCAAACTTGGCATCAGGAAAGACCAGCTTTTTATAGCCGGCGACAGTGCCGGTGGGGGAATGACAGCGGCGTTAACTTTATATGCCAGAGATTTAGGAGAGGTTAATGTAGCCTTTCAGATGCCCTTGTATCCCATGTTGGATGATCGGATGCAGACCTCGTCCATGAAAGACAATAATGCACCGGTGTGGAATATTCGTAATAACGAAGTGGCATGGAAGCTCTATCTGGGTGATTTGTACGGAAGGGCAGAAATCCCAAAATATGCAGCACCGGCAAGAGAAACCGATTATACAGAATTGCCGCCAACCTATACCTTTGTGGGAGATTTAGAACCTTTTTACGATGAAACAGTTACTTATATTAATCGGTTAAAAGAAGCCGGTGTGAAGGCTGAAATAGATATTTATCAAGGCTGTTATCATTCTTTTGATTCACTGGCCCCCCGAGCGGCAGTCAGTAAGAAGGCTTTTGATAAAATGCTGGCGGCTTTTAAATATGCCACAGAAAATTATTTTGATAATTAACTGGGTCAAATGAAAAACTGAATTCCAGTTGGGGGGGTTATTTGGAGGAATTTAAAATTTCACTTTACAATTGATAATTAACTGAACCGGTTGCAAGAAAGGTATAATAATGGTATAATTATCCCACAATAATGACGGAGGACAATAATATGCCAAAAATTATTCCTATTAAAGATTTAAAAAACACATCTGAGATTTCGGAAATGTGTCATGTTGCGGAAGAACCAATCTATATTACCAAGAATGGTTATGGCGATATGGTTATAATGAGTATGGAAATTTATGAGAACATGATGAAGAGAATAGGTATGTATTGTGAGCTTACTCTTTCAGAAACTCAGATTGAAGAAGGAAAAACAGAAGATGCAAGGGAATCACTTGACCGAATGAGGAAGAAGTATGCATTATAGCCTTATTATTACACAGAATGCTGAGAAGTTACTTGATAATATACTAAACTATATTCTTCATAAACTCCATAATCCTCAAGCAGCAGGCGGACTGATTGCAGCGATAGATGTGGTATATAGTAATGTGGAAAATAACCCGAAGATGTATGCATATGTGGAAGATGCTTTTTTAAAAGCATCAGGGTATCGAAAAGCTGTAATTCCTAATTATGATTATGTGATTATTTATCGGATTGATGAGGAAAATAAAATTATTTATGTTATGGGATATTTTCACGATTTAGAATTATATAGAAATAAATTATGAGCAAGGAGGAAGCAGAATGTCAAAGTTTTATGCGGCAACAACGCCGGAAGTAAGTGAACGAGAGGTAAAGCACGGAAATCTGGTCAGAACACTTGCCGGGGAGTGTATGGTACTGTTAGAGAATGACAAGACCCTGCCAATCAAGTTAGAGCATAAAAAAATTGCTCTTTACGGCAATGGTGCAAGACATACGGTAAAAGGCGGAACCGGTTCAGGAGATGTTAATGTCCGGGAATCAGTGTCCATCGAAGCCGGGTTAGAAGCGGCGGGAGCCGTTATTACAACAGATAACTGGCTGAACCGCTATACCGCTGTTCGCGAAGATGCTAAGATAAAATACATGGAAAAGCTGGCACAAATGGAAAAAGCAACCCACAAACCGGTTTTTGCCCTGACGATGGAGGTGCCTTTTGAAGAACCTGAGCTGCCGGAGGTTACCCAGGAAGACCTGAAAGCATCTGATACAGATACCGCTATCTTTGTCATTGCCAGAAATTCCGGTGAGGGTTCTGACCGTCTTTGTAAGAAAGGTGATTATCTGTTAAGTGACAGTGAGAAGGCAGCACTGGCAACGGTTGCCGGGAGCTATCCGACCTGCATCGTATTACTAAACGTCGGTGGGATTATTGATACCACATGGCTGAAAGAAAATGCGGATATTAAGGCTCTTCTTTTGGTGGGACAGGCCGGAAATATGGGCGGACATATTATTGCCGATGTTCTTAGCGGCAAAACCGTTCCCTCCGGGAAATTATCGGACACATGGGCAAAAGATTATGCCGACTATCCGTCATCGAAGACTTTTAGCCATAATAATGGAAATGTGGATGAAGAATATTATGAAGAAGACATCTATGTGGGATACCGGTATTTTGATACCTTTCAGATAAAGCCAAATTACTGCTTTGGATATGGCTTATCTTATACTGAGTTTGCCATGAAGGTAGAAGACGTTATTCTGGAAAAAGAAGATATAGCGGTTTCGGTAGTAGTTGCCAATATCGGAAAAGAATATGCCGGCCGGGAAGTGGTACAGGTTTATTATTCTGCACCGGATGGTGAACTTAATAAGCCATATCAGGAATTGGTTGCCTTTGCCAAAACCGGACTTTTACAACCGGGAGAAAGCCAGCAAATAAAATTAATTTTTAAGGCTTCAGTAATGGCATCTTATAGTGAGAAGGAAGAAGCATGGATAATGGAGCCGGGAGAATATCTGCTGCGCGTTGGAAACAGTTCCCGCAATAACAATGTTTGTGCCAGCCTTGTTTTGGATGGAAAAGCAGTTACATCGAAAGTAAGAAACCTATTCCCTGATAAGGAACGGGATGCCTGGAAGGCGTTGTCTGGGAAAGCCGGAAGAAATGAAAACAACGGAGAAATAAGAAAAATACAGCTTGAAATTAATGATATTGTCTTTGGAGAAGCGGAATACAGCCAGCCTAATCAACCCCTTCCAAACACCGTTTCGGATCGGGTAATTACAGCCTGGGATGTAATAAATAACAAAGCATCCGTGGAAGAACTGGTGGCCCAGCTTACCGCAGAAGAGATGGCAAAACTTTGTGTGGGAACAGCAAACTATGATACCTCGGTGATTGGTGTGGCCTCGGCTGTTGTTCCGGGTGCTGCCGGTGATACGACCTCTGCATTATTAGAAAGCAGAGGAATTGAGAATCTGATTCTGGCGGATGGTCCCGCAGGACTCCGGCTATACCCTTGCTTTGCAACAGATAAGGAGGGGAATGTACTGCCAGGCGGAGAGATATTCGGGGAAGCGTCACCGGGGCAGGAAGTGGTGAAGTCAGAACAGGTTATTAACTATTACCAGTATTGTACAGCTATACCCATTGCCACCTTGTTGGCACAGTCATGGGATATGGACTTGATTAAACAAATGGGAGATATTATCGGTGCGGAAATGGAAGAATTTCATATCCATCTTTGGCTGGCACCGGGTATGAATATTCACCGTAATCCCCTGTGCGGCAGAAATTTCGAGTATTATTCCGAAGATCCGCTGCTTACCGGAATGTGTGCAGCCGCCGCCACTCTGGGTGTACAGTCACATGGTGGAGCAGGTACTACGATTAAGCACTTTGCCGGTAATAATCAGGAAGAAAACCGGATGTTCACCAATGCCCATATCAGCGAACGGGCACTGCGGGAAATTTACTTAAAGGGATTTGAAATTGCAGTTAAATTTTCACACCCCATGTCAGTGATGACCTCCTATAACCTGATTAACGGCACCCATGCCGCAAACCATTACGAACTGCTTCAGAATGTACTGAGAGACGAGTGGGGCTTTGACGGAGTGGTGATGACAGACTGGTTTAGCTCACAGGAGATTTCCAGGATGTTCTCCAAATATGAGCCGGTCTACCCGATAGCCTCCTCTGCGTTATGTATAAAGGCCGGAAATGATCTGCAAATGCCCGGCTGTCAGCAAAACATCGATGATATTATCGAAGCGGTAAACAGCGGAGAACTGCCGATAGCTGATCTGCAGGCATGTGCCCTTCGAATCTTAAAGATTGTCTTAGCGTGTCACGGCGCGCAGAATGGAGATTGATATGATAATTGGAGCGTTGGAAGCCGGTGGAACGAAGATGGTATGTGCGGTTGGAAATGAACAGGGAGAAATAAAGGAACAGATTTCCTTTCCCACCGGAACCCCAGGGGATACTATGCCGGCCATTCTGTCATGGTTTCAGGAAAGAAAGATTGAAAGGCTTGGGATCGGCTGCTTCGGCCCCATAGATGTGAACCGGAATTCATCTACCTATGGATTTATTACCACTACACCCAAATTGGCATGGAAAAATTATGACATCGTTGGTGCCTGTGAAAAGTTTTTAAACATACCGGTTGGTTTTGACACGGATGTGAATGCCTCCTGCCTGGGAGAAGCTACCTGGGGCAGTACGAAGGATGTGGATTCCAGCATCTATATCACCATCGGAACCGGTGTGGGGGCAGGGATTATGATTGAAAACCGCCTTCTCCACGGGATGCTGCACCCGGAAGCGGGACACATGCTGTTAGAAAAAGCAGTGGGAGATACCTTTGCCGGTGTCTGCCCTTACCATCCCAACTGTCTGGAGGGACTGGCCTCGGGTCCGTCCATTGAAGCAAGATGGGGGCGGAAAGCCTATGAACTGAGTGAAGATGAGAAAGTTTGGGATTTGGAAGCTTTTTATCTGGCGCAGGCAATTGTTAACTATATTATGATTTTGTCTCCCAAGCGCGTTGTATTAGGCGGCGGTGTCATGCATCAACAGCAGTTATTTCCGCTGATTAGGGGGAAGGTGATACAATTGTTGGGTGGTTATATCCAGACCAAAGAACTGGAGGATATTGAGCACTACATTGTTCCGGCAGCACTGCAGGATAACCAGGGTATTATGGGATGTATCAAGCTGGCATTAGAATAAATTACATTACTATATAAAATCATGGGTTCTAAATTCTTTCAAGAATTTCAATTAAGTCGAACCAGTCATTAATAACAATACATTTTTCCTGCGGAGAGTTGCGATGATTATTCAAAGCCCCCTTATACCATATGGGGGTTAAACCGGCATTCTTAGCGCCGTCAACATCACAAATGGCATTATCACCGCAATACCAAACCTCGTCAGCAGAGAGGTTTGATTTGCGCAATGCAAGTTCAAAAATACGTTTATGCGGTTTGCGAAATATATATTCACTTGTCGCTAATATAAACTCAAATTGGTTATTTGGTAACCATTCACTAATCCGTTTTATTAAGGCTTCGCCGCTAAAGGAAATATTGCTGATTACACCTGTCCGAATATTTTTGGAGAATAAGTAATCCAAAAATGGAATGATGTTTTCAGTAAGTCTTGCAGGCGAAGCCGCATTCCAGAAGGTAGTTTCAAGCTCAAGCTATTTGCTTTTTATACTCTAAAGGTGTCACTCCAACCTGCTTCTTGAAAACATTCTGAAAATGACTTTGTGAAGAAAAGGAAAGATGCATGGCAATCTCTGAAATACTTTTATCACTATAGCGAAGCAGTTGTTTAGACTCTAAAATTTTCTGCTCCAGAATAAATTCGGTAAGGGTTTTACCGGTCTGCCGGTGAAACTGTTTGCTGAGATAAGAGCGGGAAAAGCCCAGCTCTCTGGCCATTTCTTCTGTGGAGATACGGGTAAACAGATTTTTCTTAATATATAGCGAACATGCTTCAAAAAGCTTTGTATCATCAATATTATTGTAATTGAGATCCCGTACCCGGGCAGTAAAATCCAGAGCCATTTCGCCAACCAGGGCTAAAACGGCATTAGGATCGCGGAGGATTTCACATTTTTGAATATAGAGATCCGACAGCTTAAAAGCTGATTGGGGATTCAGCCCGCCCTCCACAGCGGCTCTTGACATGGTAGTGGCGGAGCAGATAACCATATTTTTGGTTTGGCGGAGCGTATCGCTGGCCATCTTTCCGGCCTGAATCTTAGGTGCGGCCAGTAACAATTCTTCTAATTTTTCCACCTGTCCGTTTTTGACACAGAAATTAGCCACCTGCTCAAAACGGTAACTGGTCAAGGCAATTTCCGATAATTCCACATCTTCGTAAGTATCAAAAATCTCACGGGAATGATCCTGCGCAATCGGAATCCGGTGTTTTTCTGTTTTTACATCAATATGAATATTTTCCACTCCAAAAGTTTTCTGATATAGGGCTGTAATAAAAAAGGACAGCATCCAGGCAAGGCGTTCGGCGGAGATTTCCGGTGAACAGCAGAGGCCGCGAAGATATTCCTGCTTGCGATCTGAAGGAATATCGAGAAAAAAGAGCAGGGATTCAAAATCCTGCTTATTATCGGACAAAGCAGCAGTGGGGCCAATAATTAACAAATATCCGGATTCTAAATGAACATATCCATAGTGCTGGTATAGATTGGTGGTGACGACTCCGGCCCGCTTGGTAGTCGCCAGAATGGCATCGATACAGGATAAAACCGGATCAGGCTGTAGTCTGATGGGAGAATAATAGTATTCAAAATTACCATCATGATACAGACGTACACTTAAACTTGTAGTTTTTGAATAGCTTTTTAACAGATAGTGCATATCTTTTTGTAACATTTTATCACCTCACAGCACAATCTTACAAAAAAAAATACAAAATTGCAATACCATATGTGAAAAATAGGTTATTTTTTAAATATAAAGAGATTTGCTTTGGGAGGTTTGCATATGGAGAGAAAGTACAGTAATGAGGTTTTGGATGCACTTCGGTTGAAAACACAGGAAGTGACTTATGATGGGCTTGAGATTCTTGTTAAGCCGATACCGGAAGGAGGAGAAGATGGGGATATGGATCCCCGGGTATATAAGTCCATGAAGGGGATTCCCCTGATGATGAAATTTATGCCTAAAAAGAAAAAAGCGGAAAGTGTATTGGAATCAGTTCTGCCCATGCGCAAGATGTTCAATCAGTACAAAGGCATCTATATTGCCGATGAGGGAGTGGAAACCATTGAAGTGGAAGTACCCAGTGCCGATGACTACCCGGTTCCAGTGCGGATTTATAAACGCTCACAGGCGGGAAAAAATCTGCCGGTATTTGTTTATTATCATGGCGGCGGATTTTTTGGCGGCAGTGCTGATATTGTGGAACAGATGTGTAAACTGCTGGTACAAAACTATGACTGTCTGGCCTTCAACGTAGATTACCGTCTGTGCCCGGAGAATCACTATCCGCAGCCGTTGGATGATTGCTTCTATGCAACCCTTTGGGCCAGAGATCATGCAGCCGAATACGGCGGCAACCCTGACAGGATGGCTGTTTCCGGAGATTCGGCCGGCGGAAACCTGGCAGCGGCAGTAACCCTTCGTGACAGAGAAGAAGGAACCGGAATGGTAAAAGCCAGAGTACTTTTTTATCCGGCAGTTAATATAGCCGGTGACCATACCGAATTCTACCACGGAGTAGATGTTACCAAATACCACCGCAGCAAGAAGCATGGTAAAGTACTGGATGCCATCTTGAAGATGATGACCGGAATGAGCAGTGCAACTGACGGGGCGGAAGAAGAAAGCCAGATGAACATGCTGAATGATGTATATTTACAGGGGCATTTGGAGAAAACGCATATCTATGCCTCACCATTATTGGATAATCAGCATGATGTTCCGCCCACCTTGTTAATCTTTGGCGAACATGATTTTCTGGTATTTGAGGATTTTGCTTATGCAAAGACCTTGAAAGCAGCCGGGCGCAGTATTAAAACTATCCTCTATCGGGGAATGGGGCATGGTTTTGCGGATCAGGTTGGGGTTAGTCCGCAGGCGGAAGACAGTATCAAAGAAGCGGCACTTTTCTTACAAAAAACATTGTAAATCTGCAGTAAAATACTGCAAAACGTTGGGAGGATAATTTTATGGGCAATAATAATGAAACAAATGGAGTAGAAAAAATCAGTTTTCGGGAGAAATTCTTTTATGGCGGCGGCGACCTGGCCAGTAATCTGGTGCTGGTTCTGACCGGAACCTATGTGACCTTTTTCTATACCGATGCATTGGGGCTGAATGCGGCAATTATCGGTGCGATCATGCTTTTCTCACGTGTGTTTGACGGTATCAGTGATATCATTATGGGCTATGTTATGGATAAGACCAAATCCAAACATGGCAAGGCCAGGCCCTGGATGTTATGGCTGGCAGCACCGATCGGCATAGCTACCGTTCTGGTGTTCCTGGTTCCCAATATGGGCGCCATCGGGCAATACATTTATGTGGCCATCACTTATAATCTGGTAACCACCTTTTTGTATACGGCTATCAATATTCCTTACGGTGCATTAACTGCCCGGATGTCCAGAGATCAGAATCAAAGATCGGTTATTAATATTTTCAGGATGTTTCTGGCACAGGTGGGTTCTTTGGCAATTAATGCGCTGACCCTTCCCTTTGTAAAAGCAATGGGCGGCGAAGCCGGCACCAGCAGCCAGAGCGCATGGGTTCTGGTATCGGTTATTTACGGTGTCGTAGCGATGGCCCTGTTCTTCCTTTGCTTCTTTAATACCAAAGAGCGGGTTGACGTACCGGTTGAAAAGATTTCTTTTGGAAAAAGTTTTAAATTCTGCTTTAAAAATGACCAGTGGGTTCTGCTGGTAGTCATCTGGGTGGTTATGGTTTTGGGAATGGCCATGGGCATGTCCGTGGGAACCTATTATATGAAATATTTCCTGGGTGATGAGGTATTTATCGGTTACCTGATGGCTGTTCAAACCCTTACTGCCCTGGTTTGCATGGCGTTTATGAATAATCTGATTAAGAAAGTCGGTAAACGGAATGTGGCACTGGCAGGTGCAGTGATAAGTCTGAGCGGACAATTGCTGATGCTGCTCAACCCGATTTCCCTGCAATGGCTGATGATTTGCTCGGTTATTAAAGGCATCGGACTATCCACGGGTATGGGAACCATGTTTGCGATGGTTGCCGATACCATCGAATACGGACAATGGAAAACCGGAACCAGGGTGGAAGGAATGTTGTACTCCACCACTACCTTTGGGGCGAAAATCGGCGGCGGTATCGGTGGAGCAGTGGCGATGGCTATTTTAGGAGCCGCCCATTATGACGGATTATTGGCAGTGCAGCCGGTAGAAGCAATGAATGCAATAAAAACCCTTTATCTGTTGGTTCCGATTCCGTTTATGATCATCACACCGATTGTCTATCTGTTCTACAAACTGGATAAAATTTATCCGCAGGTAATGGAAGACCTGAATAACGGAAAGACGAAACAGTAATGAAAAGGGGCGCGTAAAGCGCCCCATTAAATAGGAGAGGCGTATAAAATGAATATAAATTTAAAAGAAAAACCCTTTTATTTGGATGATGAAGCAATCACATGGGTTAATGAGACAATTGCGTCATTGACGGCTGCAGAAAAAATCGGTCAGCTTTTTTGCCCGTTGGGTGCCAGTGATGATGAGAATACCTTACGGAATCTGACTGAAAAAATGGGTATTGGTGGAATTATGTATCGCCCGGGTCCGGCCGCCAATGTTCAGAATACCCACCGGCTGTTACAGCAATACTCCAAGGTGCCGATGTTACTGGCAGCCAATCTGGAAGCCGGCGGCAGTGGAGCGGCATTGGAGGGAACCAACTTTGCCAAACCCATGGGAGTGGCAGCTACCGATGATGATGAGATGGGCTACTGGCTGGGGCGGATTGCCTGCCAGGAAGGTGCTGCCCTGGGATTAAACTGGGCTTTTGCGCCGATTGTCGATATCGATATGAATTTCCGTAATCCCATTACCAACTTAAGAACCTTTGGCAGTGACCATAAACGGGTCATCCGTATGGCGGAGGGGTACTTAAAGGCTGCTGATGAAGCCGGACTGGCTGTTTCCATTAAACACTTCCCGGGTGATGGCGTGGATGAACGGGACCAGCATTTACTGACCAGTGTAAACTCCTTGTCCTGTGAGGAATGGGATGCCACTTATGGGAAGGTTTACCAGACCCTGATCGATGCCGGAGCTAAGACGGTAATGATCGGGCACATCGCGCAGCCGGCCTATCAGAAAGCGCTGGCAGATGATCCGGCAAAATATGAGAAACAAACAGTACCGGCTACTCTGTCTAAAGAAATTATGGTTGGTCTGCTCAGAGAAAAGCTGAACTTCCAAGGCCTGATCGTTACCGATGCGACCCCGATGATTGGCTACACGGTGGCCGGGGAACGTTCCCGGATCGTACCGGAATCCATTGCCAGCGGCGCAGATATGTTCCTTTTTAATAAAAATCTGGAAGAAGATTATGGATATATGATGGCTGGTTACCAGGCAGGAATTATTACCGAAGAAAGACTGCAGGAAGCATTAACCAGAATTCTGGCACTGAAAGCCTCTCTGGGGCTGCACAAAAAGCAAAAAAAAGGTACCCTGGTACCAGAGCCGGAAGCGCTGTCAATCTTACAATGTGAAGAACATAAAAATAAAGCCAAAGAATGTGCGGATAAAGCAGTTACCCTGGTGAAAGATACTCAGAACCTGTTACCTCTTTCGCCGGAACGGACCAGGAGAGTATATTTAAACGTTTTAGAGACTGCCGGAACAGTTGATTCACCTTTAAAAGCGGCACTAAAGGAAAAGCTGGAGGCGGAAGGATTCAACGTAGAGGTACGAAACCGGGATACCAATGTAGATCTGATGGCAGTTTTTGCAGGACAGAGTGATGATCCTCATGCTATCGCCCTGATGCAGGAGATATTTGAGCCGGTTGCCGACTTGAAAGGACGTTATGATCTGGCCATCTATGTGGCTAATTATGAAACCGCCAGCAACAATGTGGTAGTCAGATTGCAGTGGCAGGGCCTGATGGGAATGGGAAATGATGCACCCTGGTTTGCCGGTGAGATTCCCACCATGTTTATCAGTCTGGCCAATCCTTATCATCTGCTGGATGTGCCGATGATTAAGACTTTCATCAATGCCTATACCAACACACCCGAAGTAGTTGATGCGGTGATTGAAAAAGTAATGGGCAGAAGTGAATTTAAAGGCGTATCGCCGGTTGATCCGGGATGCGGCAGAGCAGATACATTGTATTAAGAATTAAAAGATGAAACTCCTTATGCTGATTTGAATTATTCGGCAATGAGGAGTTTTATTTTACACTTTTTTATACGCAAATCATATTGACATATCAATTGGTATGTGATATATAAAAGATATATCATATACAACATAAAACAATAAATAAGTTGAAATGAATTTTTTGACGCATGTGGTGCAACGTGCAGTTGGGAGCGGGTTATGATAATCGGGGCATTGGAAGCCGGCGGAACGAAGATGGTATGTGCGGTTGGAAATGAACAGGGAGAAATCAGAGAACGGATATCTTTTCCTACTAAAACTCCAGAGGATACTATGCCGGTCATTCTTTCCTGGTTTCAGGAGCGAAAGATAGAAAGACTTGGAATCGGTTGTTTTGGTCCCATTGATGTAAACAGGGATTCACCTACATATGGTTTTATTACCACAACACCTAAACTGGCATGGAGAAATTATGACATGGTTGGTACTTGCGAAAGATTTTTAAACGTACCGATTGGTTTTGATACTGATGTAAATGCGTCCTGCCTGGGTGAAGCCACCTGGGGGAGTACTAATGATGTGGATTCCAGTATTTATATTACCATCGGAACTGGTGTCGGTGCCGGGATTATGATTGAAAATCATCTTCTCCACGGAATGCTTCACCCGGAAGCCGGTCATATGTTGTTGGAGAAGGCGGTAGGAGATATCTTTAAAGGGGTTTGTCCTTATCATCCCAATTGTTTGGAAGGGTTAGCTTCGGGTCCGGCCATCGAAGCCCGGTGGGGGAAGAAGGCTTATGAACTGAGTGAGGATGAAAAAGTTTGGGATTTGGAAGCCTTTTATCTGGCCCAGGCTCTTGCTAATTATATTATGGTTCTTTCTCCCAAGCGGATTGTGCTGGGTGGTGGTGTTATGCACCAACAGCAGCTATTCCCATTGATCAGGGAGAAAGTGATAAAGCTGCTTAGCGGTTATGTCCAGACCAAAGAGCTGGAGGATATAGAACATTATATTGTTCCGGCAGCATTACAGGATAATCAGGGTATTATGGGGTGCCTTAAGCTGGCAATAGGAGGATGAAAATGCAAATTAGGAAAAGTACACCGATACGAGAAGGAGTTCACCCGGTGGGAATTATCGGTTTTTTGGATTCGATTCAGGAAAATGCAGTACACCTGCATAATTTTATGCTGTTTCGTAATAACGCAATGATTGCCGAGGGAAGCTATACACCATGCCAAAAGCAGGATATACATATGCTGTTTTCTTTAAGTAAGAGTTTTACTTCCACAGCTATTGGCTTCATGGTTCAGGAAGGGAAAATAGATGTGGCCAATAATGCTCTGGCCTATTTTCCGGAGATAGATAAGAGTAAAGTTTGTGAAAAATTACAAGAAATTACCGTGCGGCATTTATTGACCATGAATACCGGCCAGGAAAAGGAACCGGAGGGGATCTTTTTTGATTTGGATCGAAACTGGGTGGAAGAATTCTGGACCAACGAGGCAACTAAGGAACCGGGAAGCTGGTTCTTCTATAATACTCTGGCAACCTATATTTTATCGGCTATTGTTACGAAGATTACAGGAGAACGTACTTTTGACTATTTAAAAGAACGCCTGTTTACTCCGCTTGGCTTTTCGGGGGATATTTGGTGGGAAGAAGGAAGTCTGGGCTATAACGCTGGCGGCTTTGGATTAAACATTACCATTGAAGATGTGGCTAAATTCGGCCTTTTTGTGGCAAATCGGGGAAAAGTAGGGGAAAAGCAGTTATTAAATGAAGAGTGGTTTGAAGAAGCTACCCGTACATGGTCTGACCCCGCCAACACCTGGGAGGGTGAAAATGTACATGGATACGGATATCAGTTCTGGGGCTGTCATATACCGGGTTCCTTCCGTGGTGACGGTGCCTTTGGCCAGTACTGTATTATCCTGCCTAAGGAGAAAATGCTTTTTGTTACTAATGCCGGTCATGAAAATATGCAGCAATTGGCCGATGCCATGTGGGATCATATTTTACCGGCTATCATTCCGGAAGAAGATATGGTGAATGCGGAAGCGGTTCAGCAGGAACTGGAGCGGAGATTGAAGAATCTTAGCGTGCCGGCCTATTACGAAGAAAAACTACAATTTCAAAAAGCAGAAAAGTGCAATGAGAAAAGCAATCATCTGCCGGCAGAATGGTGCAATACAGAGTACCGGCTGCCTGAAAACATCCTGCAGATCGACCGGCTTTCTTTTGAAAATCAGACAGATGGAATCGGTGTAGCGGTAGTACAGGGCAGTAGTGTGAGCCGTTTTACGGTTAATAAGGATAATTGGCTTCATGGTACTTTTGAACTGGATGAGAATTGCCATGATATGCGTAAGTATGTTTTTTCCTGTCGGTTTTATGAAAAAATGTATACCAAGGGGACTTATCTGAATGGTGTGTTTTATATGGATATTCTTTATCCGCAAACAGCCTATCAGGATACCTGGGAGGTATCGTTACTGGATGGCCGGATGCAAATAAAAATCAAAAGAAATACCGGATTTGAAAAAGTTGATTTTTGCGTATTAGCCCAAAGGGCTTGATTCTGAAAAGGAAGATGTGTGAAGAATGAATGACAAAGAAAAAACGCTGGTAAATGAAAACACGGAAGGAACCTATGAGGAGTATATAGCCACATACCGATGTAATAAGAACCGGCCGGGAAAGATTTTGCTGCGTTTTTTCAAAGGTCATGAATGGCGGATGTTTTTCACTGGAATTTTTCTGGTTTTAAAGCAGTCGCCGGTTTGGATCATTCCCCTTGTGACGGCTAATATTATTAATGCCGCAACTTATCCTGATGAGCATCTATATCAAGAGATTATAATAAGTGTAGTGATTGCACTGATATTTCTGCTTCAAAATATTGGCAGCTCCTATGTGCAGATTCGCCTTTTTGGTAAGGTGATTCGGGAGATAGAGCTTAATCTGCGGGGAGCCTTAGTTAGAAAATTACAGCAGCTTTCCATTGCCTTTCACAAAGAAATGCAGTCCGGCAGAATCTTGTCTAAGATGATGCGAGATGTGGAAAATGTAGAATATCTTCTCTATATGCTGGTTGGCAGTTTGGTTAATATTTTTTTGGATACCGGAATTGCTTTGACGGTTATTATCCTCAACAGTCCGGAAGTACTGATATTTTTTCTCTGTGTTATTCCGGCGGCGGTCATTTCGGTGTATGCCTTCCGCAAGCCAATCAGGGATAACAATCAGGAATTTCGTAAGGAAATGGAAGAAACACAAGCAGCGGTTGCGGAGATGGTAGAGATGATTCCGGTGACCAGAGCCCATGGTCTGGAACATGAAGAAATTAGGAAAATGGATAGCAGGCTGAAGCGAATCAGTAAAACCGGCTATAAACTGGATCAGATCAATATGCTCTTTGGGGCTACCAGCTGGGTGGTTTTTCAGGCCTTCCAGATTCTTTGTCTGGCGTTTACCGGAACCATGGCATATCGGGGTAAAATTACCATCGGCGAAGTGGTACTCTATCAAACCTACTTTACCCAGATTGTTAATCAAATAGCTAATTTAATCAATATGTATCCGATTATTACCAAAGGAGTTGAATCGGTAAAATCCATCGGTGAGATTATTGATGCGGATGATATTGAACGCAACAATGCCATTATTCCTCTTAATCAGCTGCAGGGAAAGGTAACCTTTTCTAACGTGGGATTCCGTTATTCGGATGGGGATAAAATGATTCTTGACGATTTCACGCTGGAAGTTCAGGCTGGCACCAGTGTAGCCTTTGTAGGCGGTTCGGGAACCGGGAAGTCAACCCTTTTAAATCTGTTGATTGGTTTTTACGAGCCGGTGGAGGGGCGAATCCTCATTGACGGTATCAACTTAAACAATCTTAATATGCAGGAGTATCGTTCCCAGATTGCGGTGGTGCCGCAGAACACCATTCTTTTTTCGGGAACCATCAGAGACAACATTACATATGGAACTTGCAACGTATCAGACGAGGCAGTATGTGAAGTTCTGAAAGAAGTGGGGCTGTATGATATGATTGAGCAGCTGCCCGATGGCATTTATACCAATTTGGGAGAGCATGGAGACAATCTGTCCGGGGGTCAGAGACAACGGATTTCCATTGCCAGGGCGTTGCTTCGAAAACCTAAGATTATCATTTTTGACGAGGCCACTTCGGCCCTGGATTCGGCTTCGGAAAGAAAGGTGCAGCAGGCAACTAAGCGGATGATGCAGCAATGTACCACCTTTATGGTAGCCCATCGCCTTTCAACCATTAAAGAGGCGGACGTGATCTGTGTTATGGAAGAAGGAAAAATTGTTGAGCAGGGAAGTTATCAGGAATTAATGAAAAAACAGGGAATGTTTTATCAGTTAAAACAAATGCAGGAATAGGAGGTATTGGGATGTATACAGAGAAGCAGATTGAACGCATGCTGGGGAAACTTAAACGGCTGGAGGATACGCTGGAACCGTTATTATTTAAAAAAGTAGATGAGATTTCCATGAAAATCTGTCAAACCGATGGAGACTATACAAAGAAACCGGACGATTCATTATTTGAAGAGGTTCCGGATGGAACGACCTTTATGGGAGAAGGAATTTATTGCTGGACCAAGGGCGAATACACCGTTCCGGCGAAACTGGAAGGGAAACGATTATTTTTCTATTCCCGCACGGAGGCTTATGAAGGATTGATGTTTGTGGATGACATGCCTTATGGAAATTTTGCATCCAAGAAGCTGGTAAATAGCCATGGCAACCATTACTGCAATATGTTCAGCAAAGCCGCCGAAGCAGGACGGACCTATCGTTTTGCAGTAGAGTACTATGCCAACCACTACATCAAAGGTACCCAGCCGCTGACGCCGGACCCTGAGATGGAATATAAGATTGTTTATCATCCAGCCGATGTTTGTGTTGCCAATGAAGCAATCGGCAGCTTTTATTATAATCTGAAGATAGCCAATCAAATGGCCGGTTTTTTGGATAAGGACAGTTATCGCAGAGCAGCGGTGATTCGTGGATTGAAAAAGGTTCATGAAATCATTTACTATGACTATGAAAATGTTGAGCGGGAGCTTTTTGAGCAGGCAGCTATTAAAGCAGACAGTTTGTTAAAAGAAGTGTTGGATCATAAAAATTCGGATTCGGCCCCTTATGTAGGCATGGTTGGGCATTCTCATATGGATACGGCCTGGTTGTGGCACCGGGGAGAAACCGAGAAGAAATGTGCAAGAACCTATGCCAATCAGATGAGCCTGATGGATCAGTACCCGGAATATACTTTTATTCAAAGCTCAGCTTATCACGGTGATATCATTCGCAGAATGTATCCGATTTTGTTTGAAGAAATGAAAAAGAAAATTGCTGAAGGCCGCTATGAGCCAAACGGCGGGGTATGGATTGAATGTGACTGCAACATTCCTTCGGGAGAATATATGGTCCGGCAATTCCTGCTGGGACAGCGTTTTACCAGAAAATACTTTAATTATACGTCAGACACCTTCTGGCTGCCGGATACCTTTGGATACAGTGCGGCTTTTCCGCAGATTATGAAGGGCTGCGGAGTGAAATATTTTCTGACTACCAAAATAAGCTGGAATGATACCAATGTTTTTCCCTATGACACATTTATATGGAAGGGAATTGACGGAACCGGCGTGTTGACCCATTTTAATCGCAGTCATCTGTGGCCTTCGCCGGAGATGATGATATCAGGCTGCATGAAGGGCGGTGATGATTCCGTTAAGGAAAGAGTAGTATCAGATATGCGATTGTTTTCCTATGGCTATGGCGATGGCGGCGGCGGTCCGGAATTTGAAATGGTTGAGTTGGCAGACCGGTTAAAGGATGTGGAAGGCTTGCCGAAATCATCACATACCACCGTCAGTGCTTTTATGAAACGGCTGGAGGAGAGGATAACCGAACCGTCTACTTATAGCGGAGAGTTGTATTTAGAGCTTCATCGCGGAACCTTGACCAATCAGCATACCATAAAGCGGAACAATCGAAAAGCAGAGATTGCGTTACGGAACCTGGAGTATTTTACCGTTCGCCATGCCATCGGTCAGGGGATTGCAGCCAGTGAGGAAAAGATAACCCCCTTGATGGAGGAATTATTAATCAATCAATTCCATGATATTCTCCCGGGAACAGGCATTCCAAGGGTTCATCAGGAATCGATCGAAGCGGTAAACGGTATTTTGCAGGAAGCAAGAAAACAGCAAAAAGAATTGCTGGAGCAGTCGGTTGAAGATACCATGACTTTATATAATACCCTTTCTTTTTCGAGGCGGGATGTTACCTATCTGCCCTATGAAGGAAGGATGATAAAAGGAGAAGTTGCACAGCAGATTACCGAAGACGTTAATGGTGTAAAGAAATTGGCTGTTGCAGGAATGGAACTTCCGGCTTTTTCCGGTCGGGCAATAAAAATGGAAGAGCGGAGGAGGGCAGAAATTAACAATGATACACCCTTTGACTGGCAGGACGACTTGTCCTATCTGGAGACGCCTTTTTATATTGTTGCATTTAATGAAAAAGGATATCTGGAAGCATTAACAGACAAAAGATGCGGCAGACAGCTGCGAGGTGAGGGCTATGCGTTCAATACCTTGCTCATCGGCGAGGATGTACCGCTTGGTTGGGATAATTGGGATATTGACGTAGACTGTGAATGTAAGCTGCGGGATGAGGCGATAATTGTAAAGCGGGAGTTGGTTTCAGCAGGAGCGGTAGAGTTCAGAATTCGGAATCATTATCAGCTGACACCTAAGTCGATGCTGGTTCAGGATGTGGTTTTCTATAAAGAAAGTCCCATGATAACCTTTGAAACCAAAGTAGACTGGCAGGATGACCATCGCCTTCTGAAAGCAGCCTTTGATACGAATATACATACCGATGGTGCAAATCAGGAAATCCAGTTTGGTTATTTGAGACGCCCCACTAATCGAAACACTTCTATTGAAAAGGCTAAATTTGAGGTATCCAATCATAAATATACAGATATGTCGGAAACCCGATATGGCATCAGTCTTTTTAATGACTGTAAATATGGAATAAGTGTCCAAGATAGTTCCATGCACCTGTCCCTTCATAAAGGCGGTTGCATGCCGGACTATTTGGGGGATAAAGGAGTTCATGAGTTTTCATATGCGATCTATCCTCATCAGGGCGGTTTCACAGCAGCTAATGTTATCCAGCCGGCATATGCCTTTAACATACCGGCAGTTGGGGAACAAGGGGCAAACCCCATGGAATCCCTGGTAAGAATCAGCGAAGATAACGTTATTGTGGAAGCGGTAAAACCATTGGAAGACAGTGAGCGGGCATATTTACTGCGGATTTATGAAGCGGAGGGAACCAGAACGGCAGTTACTTTAGAATTCTCCACAGCAGTTAGGGCGGTCAGTATTACAAATATGCTGGAAGAAGAACAGGAATCCCTTGGCGGTGGTGTTGAAATTCCCATAGTCTTTGAAGCCTTTGAAATTAAAAGCATTAAAATTAGTTATTAATAAATAGGTAATCAAAAAAAGGATATTCGCGAGAATATCCTTTTTTAATGGTGAGTAATTACTCCCGGGGTCCGGTGGAGCCTCTGACTACCAATGATACCGGTAAGGTGATCCGTTGAATCTGGGCGGAAGGATTTTTGACCGATTCCAAAAGTACTTCGCCAATCTTTTCACCGATCGAAGGAAAGTCCTGATTGATGGTGGTAATTCCGGCTTCGGGCCGTAATGACCATTCATTATTATCAAAACCACAGATGCTTATATCCTTAGGAACTGACAAACCAAGACGCTTAAAGGCCTTATAGGAAAAGTAGGCAACCTGATCGTTCTCGCAAATGATAGCGGAGATGCCGGAATCATGTAGTTGTTTTAATTGATGGCAATAGGTATCATAGTCAGGATTGTTATCAGCCTCATCGGTTAACTGGTAGGGGAAATAAACAAGATTTCCCGGTGACGGTTTGATGCCGATGCTTTGCAGATAACGAAGATAGCCGCCAAAGCGATTACGCACCGAGGAAGTATCATCAATAGGTGCGGTGGTAACAAAGGCGATGTTCTTATGTCCCAGCGATACCAGATGTTCAGCCAGAAGCCAGCCCCCCTGAAAGTTATCTGAGATAACGTTGTGGATATAAGGGCAGTTGATATCTTTATCCATAACCACTACCGGTTTACCCTGGAAAACAAAATCATTCAGGAGATTCAGATTGATCTTATCGCGAATGGGATAGTAAATTAATCCGGAAATGTTTTGCGATAGCAGTAGCTTCAAATTGTTTTTTTCCTTTGCAAAGCTTGGACTGGAAATATGAATACTGAGAAAATAGCCTTTTTCATTTAAAACATGATTGACTGCTTCCACAGCAACAAACACGCCTCCCTTTGATATATCGAAGGGAAGTAAGAATGCAATAGTTTTGGAATCGGTAACGGTTACCGGTGAAGCAGTGTCCAGATTGTTGGCGGCATTACGGACAACAAAACTGCCAGCTCCCCGCTTACGAAAGAGAACACCCCGGTGTTCGAGCTCTGTGATGGCGCGTTTGGCGGTAATTCGGCTGACGTCATAATCGTCGCATAACTGCCTTTCGGTACAGATGGGAACGTCATAGGTGAAATTCCCGGAACGAATCTGTTGTAGTAAATCCTGCATGATTTGCTCGTATTTTGGTAAAGAACTATTGCTTTGTTCCATACATTACTCCTTTTAAGTTTGGCTATACCAAAATTTGATATAACATTATAGTTTGATATAACCATATTATATGGTAAAAACAATCGAGTGTCAAACAGATATTATAGATAAGAATGAAATGAGGATTTGATTTGATATATCATGAATGTGGCGATTAATATAAAGCGTTATATACAAAAATATACAATATAACAAACAAAAAGAAAAAAATAATAAAAATAGAGATATAATATTGACATACCAAATAGAATATTGTATTATTGAATATATCAAATGCACAAACTCAAACAAAAACGGATGAGGTGACTAAATGAGTAAGCAAAAAGTGGAAATAGCAAAGAAGAATAGAAAGGGAGCACGCAGTCTGGTCGCCAGGGTAAGAAATAGTTGGCAGCTTTACATAATGGCATTGCCGGCGATGCTTCTTTTGTTTTTATTTGCCTATCTTCCTATGGGAGGATTGGTCATTGCTTTTAAGGACTACCAGTTTAAAAAAGGAATCTGGGGCAGTGATTGGATACATCCATGGTACCGCAATTTTGAGATCCTTTTCAGAAACAATGCCAGTGCCATGAGTGCAATTCGCAATACGGTATGTTTGAACCTGATGTTTATTATATGTGGAACGATATTTGCCTTAGCATTATCACTGGCAATCAATGAGATCACTCAAAAGCATGTCAAGAAGCTTTGTCAGTCACTTACCTTTTTACCATATTTTATTTCAACTGTAGTTGTTGGTATCTTTGTAACCGGAATGCTGGGTTATGAATCGGGAGCAATTAACCGTTTCTTAATATCACTGGGATTGGAACGGGTGGCATTTTATACGGAACCTTCATACTGGCCGGTGATATTGCTGATCGTTAACATCTGGAAAGGCGCCGGATATAGCGCGGTAGTCTATCTGGCAGGAATCAGCGGAATCGATGAAACTTACTTTGAGGCGGCCAAGATTGACGGAGCCACCAGAGGTCAACAGATTTGGTATATTACCCTTCCTTTATTAAAACCGACGATTATCATTATGACGTTACTGGCAGTGGGAAGGATTATGAACGCAGACTTTGGATTGTTTTACAATGTTACCGGCGATATGCCGCTGCTTTATCCCACCACTGATGTTTTGGATACTTATATTTACAGAGCACTTCGTAAAATGGGTGATATCGGAATTTCTTCCGCAACTGGATTCTTCCAGTCGGTTGTTGGCTTTGTTATGGTAATGGGCAGTAATCTGATTGCCAGAAAATATGAAAAAGATGCAGCATTATTTTAAGGAGGTTAGGTGATGAGAGAAAAGATTACAATCGGAAGAGTCATTACATATTTGTTTGTTATATTGTTTTCTGCCGCATGCCTTTACCCCTTTTTAATGGTGATCGGTGGTTCGTTGATGACAAATACGGAAGCAACTATGGAAGGATTTAAAGTAATTCCTAAAGAAGTTACTTTTGCTTCTTATAAAATGATATGGGCAAACAAAAGCATGATATTCAATGGGTATCGGGTTACTTTGACGGTTGCGATTCTGGGAACGATATTATCGGTGCTGATTAACGGCATGATGGGATATGTCCTTTCCAGAAAACAACTTCCGGGAAGAGCTTTTTTAAACATTTATGTATTAGTAACCATGCTTTTCAACGGTGGTATGGTGCCCTGGTATATCGTTTGTACCCGCTATTTACATCTGAAGGATTCGATTTGGGCATTGATATTCCCAATGTTAGTAAGTGCCTGGAATATCTTTCTGGTTCGCAATTACTTTACCGGCGTGCCGGAAGAACTTTGGGAATCCGGAAAACTGGACGGTGCTTCTGAATTTACTATTTTCTTTAGAATTTATCTGCCACTGGGCAAACCGGTTATCGCGACGATTACCTTATTTTCAGCACTTGGATATTGGAATGATTGGTGGCTGGGATTGATGCTGATTGAGAAGGCAGAGATGCAGCCGCTGCAAATGCTCCTTCGCAGCATGATGGCCAATATTCAGTTTTTACAAACTATGTCGCAGCAATCCTCGGAAGTACAGGCGATGCTGGCCAGCGTACCCGGTGATGGCGTGAAGATGGCAATGGTAGTTATTACAACCGGTCCGATTATTTTGTTGTATCCCTTCCTGCAAAAGTATTTTATGAAGGGAATTATGGTAGGGGCAGTAAAGGGTTGATATGTTTAGATGCGGAGAGTATCTTTCATATAGAAAAAAATAGGGAAGAAAAAGAAAAAGAGCTTAAAAGGAGAAGAGCACATGAAAATGAAAAAAATGATTTCCATGTTACTGGCAACTATGCTGACGCTGTCTATGCTGGCGGGTTGCGGAAACGGAGGAAAAACCGAAAGCAACACAAACAGCGGAAATGGCACCGCGAAGGAAACTGCAAAGGAGACAGCAAAAAATACCGAAGTAGAGGCACCATCTGATAATTTGGATCCTGTTACCCTGCATTTCATCTTCTTTGGCGACAAGAAGTCGGCTACCGATGATGTTTGGAAAGCAATTGCAGATTACACCAGAGATACCTTGAATTGTGATTATGATGTACAGTTTATTGCCGGTTCCGACTATAGTGATAAGCTGTTGGTAAAAGCCGCAGCTGGTGATGCATGGGATTTGAACTTTGATTCCGACTGGACCTGCTATTATTCCATGATCAACAAAGACGCATATATGAATTTGGATGAATTGCTTCCTCAGTATGCACCTGATTTATATAAAGTATATCAGGAAAAGGGAGTATTAGAGGCAGCTAAAAATAAAGGACATATTGTAGCATTACCCTGGACCATGTCAATGAATAACCGTAACTTCCTTCAGTGGAGAGGCGATTTGGCAGAGGCAGCTGGTATTACCGTAGATAAAAATAGCTTGAAAGACTATGCTGGCGTAGATAAATTCTTATATGAATTAAAAGCTGCATATCCGGATAAATACATTATTGAAAACGCTGAATTTCTGGGCACACAGGAAGGATACTATGATTTAGGACACGGATTGGTATTCAAATTAGATGATCCGGCATGTAAAGTAGTAGCAAAAGAAGAAATAGCAAGCTTTAAAACATCTTGTGAATATGCAGAAAAATGGCAGAAAGACGGTTTGATATGGAAAGACGTTCTGACCGATCAGTTAGATCATAATGTTTTGATTGACCAGGGCAAGCTGATTACCAAATGGGGAACTCATGAGTTCTGTAATCAGAACAGAGCATGGGCAGACGAAGGCGCATATTGGGATTTTACAGAGGTTTACCCGGAAGGTTTATTTGCTAACAGAACTCCTCTTTCCAATGCAATTTGTATTCCGGACAGCAGCGAAAACCCGGAAAGAACTTTAATGTTCTTAAATATGTTAGAAACCGACCAGACTTTATATGATATGGTACATTACGGTGTTGTTGGCTTGACCTATGAACTGGATGGTGAAGCAGCTGTATTCCCGGCTGGCATGGATGCTTCTAACTCTAACTATATGGAGTGGGGCGGACGCTGGGGTATCTGGAAACCGCAGTTTATGCGTCCGGATGCAAGCTATAGTGAAGGATTCTGGGAAAGAGAAGCAGAATTCGCATCATCTAAATCAGCCAACGTAGTTTCTCCTCTGGATGGATTCAGCTTTGACTCCACCGAGGTGAAGACGGAACTGGCACAGAGAGATCAGATATATAACGACGCATGGAAGCTTCTGGCAGTAGGACAGTCCGGCGGATATGAAAAGGCACTTGAGAAATTAAGAGATGATTCACAAAAAGCAGGAATGGATAAACTTATCGAAGAATATCAGAAACAGGTTGATGCATTCATAGCAGCAAAATAAATTACAAGCAGAGCCCCAGTGAAATGGGGCTCCAGCTTTAAACTGGAAAGGACACAGTCATCATTATGAAGAAGACAGTACATATCATCAGTCATTCTCACTGGGACCGGGAGTGGTACATGGGGTTTGAAAAACATAGAGCGAAATTGATTGATTTGATTGATGACAGTATGGATTTATTTGAACAGGGAGATGCATTCAAAAGCTTTCATCTGGATGGACAGACCATTATGATTGATGATTATCTTGAGATTAAACCCTATAATAAAGAGCGGTTAGAGCGGCACATTAAAGATGGCAGGTTTAGTGCCGGACCCTGGTATATTTTACAAGATGAATTCTATACCAGCGGAGAATCCAATGTCCGGAATATTCTGTATGGAATGGCAGCGGCAGAGAAAATAGGAGAAAGCTGTCCCGTGGGATATTTCCCTGATGCCTTTGGTAACGCAGGACAAATGCCGCAGATTTTAAAACAGGCAGGAATGGAAGCGGTGGTATTTGGCCGTGGTGTTAAGCCGGTAGGGTTTAATAATGAAATGGGCGGCGGCGAATATGAATCTACATATTCGGAAATGTATTGGCAGTCACCGGATGGAAGTCAGTTATTAGGTATCCTGTTTGCTAACTGGTATAATAACGGAATGGAAATCCCCGTCGAAGCGGAAGCTGCTAAAAGTTTTTGGGACAATGCCCTGTCAAATGCCGAGCGGTTTGCCGGAACCAGTCAGCTTTTGATGATGAATGGCTGTGATCACCAACCGGTCCAGAAGAATTTAGTGGAAGCATTGGAAACGGCAAGAAAACTCTACCCGGATGTGACATTTATACAGTCGGATTTTAAGACCTACACACAAGCAGTAAAGGCAGAGGATAAGGGCCAACTGTCGGCAGTTAGCGGAGAGCTAACCAGTCAGGATACGGACGGTCGTTTTACCTTGATAAATACGGCATCCGCCCATATTGATCTGAAGCAAAGGAATCGGGAAGGTGAAATGGCATTGGAAGGCGGTGCGGAACCCCTTTCGGTAATGGCTCATCTTGCGGGCGGCCGCTATCAGAAAGATTTGCTTCACTATGCATGGAAAGTATTGATGCAGAATCATCCTCATGACAGCATCTGTGGCTGTAATGTTGATGAAGTAAACCGAGAAATGGCAGTGCGTTTTGAAAAGAGTTTACAGGTTGCTCAGGTCATCATGGATGAGAGCGGTTATTATCTGGCCGATCGAATTAATATGGAATTATTGCCGGATCAGGATAAGCAAAGATTTCCTTTTGTGCTGGTAAACCCAGCCGGAACAGAGCAGAAAGGCAACATGAAAATGGTGCTGGATTTGAAACGGGCTTATGGATCAGGAGATGAACTGACAAAGTGCTATGATCAGATGATGGAAGCAGAGCTTCCGGCGTATGTCCTAAAAAACAGTATAGGTGAAGAAATTCCTTGCTTGCTCAAGGATTTGGGAGCAGCCTATGGTCATGATTTTCCGACAGATGCCTTTCGCCGGCCCTATATGGCCAGACAGGTGGAGATTTTATTTGAAGCTTGTGTGCCGGGACTGGGATATGAAACATATTACCTGGTAGAACAAACACCGGGTACGGATATTGGGAAAGCGGTTGAAGACGAAAAAGAAGCATTTGCAGTGATGGAAAATCCTTATCTGAAGGTAACCATTAAAGCGGATGGCAGCTATACCATTACCCATCGGGCCAGCCAAAGAAGTTACTCCGGATTAGGTGTATATGAAGAATGCGGTGATATCGGAAATGAATATATCCATATCGGACCGGAAGGGGGGAAAACCTACTATTCTTCAGATAAATCAGTTGAAACCCAAGTTGAATTGATAGAGAAAAATGCATTTCTGACAACATATAGAATCATGGCGAAGATGATGATTCCGGAATCGGCGGATGAGAAACTGGCAGAAGAGCAAAAGCGGATGACAAACCTGTATGAACGGCATGCCGGAAGAAGCGAGAAGCTGGTGCCCTTTACCCTGGTTACCGAATTGACCCTGGGAAAGGGTGCTAAAAGCCTGAAAATAGTTACATATATTGACAACAAAGTTAAAGATCATCGGATTAGAAGTGTATTTCCCACCGGTCTGGATACAACCTATCACTACGCTGACTCTGTATTTGAACGGGTAAAACGTCCTAATCGGCATGGTCAGAACTGGACCAATCCGTGTACATGTGAACATCAACAGAATCTGGTGGCAATGGAAGACGAAAAAGGCGGCTTATTGGTAGCCAATAAAGGACTTTATGAGTATGAAATCTTACCGGATCAGGAGAATGCCATTGCAGTCACCTTACTTCGGTCAGTCGGTGAAATGGGTGATTGGGGTGTGTTCCCGGCACCGGACGGACAGATGCAGGGAAGTTATCGCTTGGAATATATGGTAATGCCCTTTGGGCCAGGTGAAATGCTGGAAGCTTGCGGTGCAGGATATGCTTTTCAAAATCAATTTTACGGCTTTCAGACGGAGGGACCTTTGGATGGAAAACGTAATGGCGTTACACAAAATTTTGTAAAAAATTTACCCACTCAATCAAGTTTGTTGCACTGGAACGGTAAAGGTTTGGTTTTAACCGGTGTAAAGATGAGTGAAACCGGAGAAGACGTAATTATCAGATGGTGTAATCCGACCAAAGATCCGGTGGAATTAACTTTTGCTAAGGAAAATTGGATGAATTCCTGTCAAAGAAGTACGATAATTGAGACAGCAGGGGAAGAACTTACCCTTGATGGAGATAATCGCTACAGCAGCAAACTGAATCCTTTTGAGATTTTTACCGTGCGAATATCATTATAAAATTAAGATTTTAAAGGCGGGTTAATAAAATGGAAAAATATAGAGATGCCTCCCTCCCAGTGGAGGAACGGGTAGCAGATTTGCTGGACAGAATGACATTAGCAGAAAAAGTGGCCCAAATGGATATGATTCGTGGTGTGGAGCTTGCCACAAAGGTTCACGAAGCACACTTTTGTGCAGTGGACCCGGAATCGGATTTTTATTGGGATAAGGTCGAAAAGAGTTTTGGAAAAAAAGGGATGGGTTTTATACACGATGTATATTCCGTGCCATCCGTATTAAATAAATTGCAAAAATATATGGTAGAGGAAACCAGGCTTGGTATTCCCTGCATTTTTACCGGCGAAGCACTTCATGGTCTATCCTATCCGGGGGCCATGGTCTTCCCCATGCCGATTAATCTGGGGGCAACCTTTCATCCGGAACTGACCAAAGAGGTTGGTCATGCCATTGCTGCCGAAACCAGAAGCCTGGGTATTCATGAGATTCTGGCGCCTAATCTGGATGTGGCCAGAGAACCCCGCTGGGGACGGGTGGAAGAGACCTTTGGCGAAGACACCTATCTTTCTTCCCAGATGGCTTATGCCATCGTGACTGGGGAACAAGGGGATGATATCAGCGCCAAGGATCGTGTGGTAGCGGAGCCCAAACACTATTGTGTTCATGGTATTCCGGAAGCCGGAACCAACTGTTCACCGGCCAGAGTTGGACAACGGGAGGTGGAGACGGCTTATCTTCCGGTTTTTGAAGCGGGAGTTAAGAAGGCGGGGGCCTATAATGCCATGGCTTCTTATAACTGTATAGATAGTGAAGCAGTTATTTGCTCTGAGCATTATCTCCGCGAAGTTTTGAAAAAGCGTTATGGATTGCGAGGCTATGTGCGTGCTGATTTTGGTGCGGTTAATCGTCTGAAACACACTCACCACATGACCTCCAGCAACAAAGAGAGCATCAAAATGGCAGTAGCCGGAGGCTTGGATGTTCAGGGCTTTGATTATCCTAATGAGGAATGGCAGAGCCTGTTAATTGAACTGGCAGAGGACGGCGGCCTTTCTATGGATGTGATTAATGAGTCGGTGAGCCGCATTTTGCGGGTTAAATTTGAACTGGGATTATTTGAACGCCCCTATGCCGATGAGCACCAGTATCAGAATGTGGTACGCTGCCAAAAGCATAAAGACATTTCCTATCAGGCGGCCCGGGAATCGATTGTGATGCTGGAAAATAAAAAGCAGGTACTGCCTTTATCCAAGCAGTTATCGTCCATCGCGGTAATCGGACCAAGTTCCGGAAAACAACGAATCGGTAGCTATTCGTCGGTACCCTATGGTTATCATGTGAATAGTCTTTATGAAGAAATCAGCAAGATAGTCGGGGCAGATTGTCAGGTTCGTCAGGCCGATGGCTGTGGAATTACCGAGCAGGATGTGGATTTGATACCGAAGAACTGGTATGTAGATGGTATTAAATTGAAATATTTTAACAATAAAGACTTTTCTGGGATACCGGTAGGAGAAGATCGGGCCGAATGGATTAAATTCAACTGGATTTTGGCCAAACCCCATCGTGACCTTGAGTTTAATGGGTATACCGTCAGGATGACTGCCAAGCTTAAGGTGAATACCTATGATTTTACCGGTACGAACCACTTCCGTGGTAAATTGGTATTTACTACCGGTGACAGTGTGCGGGTATTTGTGGATGGTAATTGTCTGATTGACAGCTGGGGTGATAACAAGATGAAACTGCCCTCCTGCACTTTTGATTTTGTCAACGAAGAAGAACATGAACTACAGATAGAATACTATTGTGATGTGAACGGGCATGATCTGACCTTCTGTGTAGATCACCACGAAGATGACTTTACCGAGGCCTTGGAAGCGGCTAAAGCCAGTGAAGCAGTGGTACTGGTATGCGGTGACAATACCATTACCAGCGGTGAGGGCATGGATCGCAGTGAATTAAAATTATATGGACCGCAGCGGGAGCTGATTGAAGAAGTCAGTAAATTAGGAAAACCTACGGTATTGGTGTTAGAAAATGGCAAGCCGGTGGATCTGACCCGCGAAAAAGAAACCATGGATGCCATTTTGGTGGCCTGGTTCGGCGGTGAATTTGGGGCTAAAGCAATTACTGATGTCTTATTCGGAGAGGTTTCTCCTTCGGGAAAATTGCCTATTAGTTTTCCCAAAGGGGTTGGATATCTGCCTTGCTACTATACGATGATGCCGGGGGGCAGCCCCAACTATCTGGAAGGGGAAAAAAGAGAGCTTTATCCTTTTGGCTATGGCCTCAGTTATACAAACTTCCGTTATGAGAATCTGCAAATCAAAAAGCAGGGAACCTATGATTATCAAGTTACCGTGGAAGTTACCAATACCGGCGATATGGGGGCTGATGAGGTAGTGCAGCTGTATGTGGGTGATGTGTGTTCTTCGATTGTAACACCAGAGTTAGTTTTAAAAGGATTTGAGCGAATCCATCTGGAAGCGGGTGAGCAAAAGACGGCAGTATTTCAATTGGATTTTGACAGCTTTAAATTGTTAGATAAAAAATTTGTCTGGGTGGTCGAACCGGGAGAGTTCCGTATATGTGTAGGGGCCAGCTTCCGTGACATCCGGTTGGAAAAAATGATTACGGTGTAAAGTAAAGGGTAGCTATAAAGAAAGGTGGATGGTAATGGATAAGAGACAGTGGAAAGAATACCGGGAACAGGCGAAGAAATTACGGATGCAAATGACACTGGAAGAAAAGACGTCACAGCTTTCTTATCGGTCACCGGCTGTGGCCCGTTTAGGGATTCCTGCTTATAATTGGTGGAATGAAGCCCTCCATGGCGTGGCCAGGGCCGGTACCTCCACCAGCTTTCCTCAGATGATCGGGATGGCCGCTTCCTTTGATGAGGATTTGATCGAAAAGATGGCCGATGTGATTGCTACCGAGGGTCGGGCAAAATATGAGGAAAGCATACGCAATCAGGATCGGGATATTTATAAAGGGCTGACTTTTTGGTGCCCCAATGTCAATATTTTTCGTGATCCCCGCTGGGGGAGAGGGCATGAAACCTTTGGTGAAGATCCTTATTTAACTTCCCGACTGGGGATTGCCTATGTGAAAGGATTACAAGGAGACAGCAAGCACCTGAAGAGTGCGGCCTGTGTGAAACATTTCGCAGTACATAGCGGACCGGAAGCAGGCCGGCACGAATTTGATGCCAAGGTATCCTTGAAAGATTTATACGAAACCTACCTTCCTGCCTTTGAGGCTTGTGTGAAAGAAGGTCAAGCGGTTGGGGTGATGGGAGCTTATAATCGGGTAAACGGTGAAGTGAGCTGTGGAAGCACTACCTTGTTAGAAGAAATTTTGCGTAAGAAGTGGGGTTTTGATGGATATGTGGTTTCTGACTGTGGGGCAATTGCAGATTTTCATATGCACCATGGTGTAACGAATACAGCGGAGGAATCGGCGGCCATGGCATTAAAAGCCGGCTGTGATTTGAATTGTGGAAATATCTACCTATATGTGGAAAAAGCAGTTCGTGATGGCTTGGCGAAAGAGGAAGATGTGGACGTGGCCGTGGATAATCTGCTGACCATTCGGATGGCTCTGGGAATGTTTGAACCAAATGAATATGAGAATATCCCCTTCGAAGTGGTGGAATGTCAGGAACATATAGAACTGGCAGAGGAAGCTGCGGTACGGAGTATGGTGTTGCTGAAAAATGACGGCATACTGCCATTGGAAAAAGACAAGATTAAGTCCATTGCGGTAATCGGACCTAATGCCAATAGCCGTGATGCCTTAAAGGCCAATTATTTCGGAACCTCTTCCCGATATACTACTGTGCTGGAGGGAATTCAACAGGAAGTGGGAGAAGAAATCCGGGTCTATTATGCCCAGGGTGCTCACCTATATAGAGACCAGACGGAAGCCGGTGCGCTTATGGGTGACCGCTTGCAGGAGGCTTTGAGCACCCTTAGAAGAAGTGATGTGGTGATTCTTTGCTTGGGATTGGATGCCAATATTGAAGGGGAAGAAGGAGATGCCAATAATGAATATGCCGCCGGTGATAAACGCAGTCTGGAATTGCCGGCAAGTCAGAAAAGACTTCTTCATCAAGTACTGGAAGAAGGAAATAGATTAAACAAACCGGTGATTCTTTGCATGATGGCAGGCAGCGCTATGGATTTACGAGAAGCGGACGAAAAAGCATCTGCCATTCTTCAATTATGGTATCCGGGCGCAAGAGGCGGAAAGGCGGCAGCCGATATTTTGTTTGGAAAGAAAGCTCCTTCCGGAAAACTTCCGGTGACCTTTTACCGTTCCACCGAGGAACTTCCGCCATTTGAAGAATATGCAATGAGGAATCGCACCTATCGTTATTTTACAGGTGAGGTACAATATCCCTTCGGATTTGGCCTTACCTATGGTGAAGCAGTACTGAAAGAAGCAAGTGCAAAGAATACTGAAGCGGTTGAGATGACAATAAAGGCGTTGATTGAAAACACCGGAAAGACTCCCGTCAGAGAGATACTGCAGGTGTATGCAAAGAATCTGACTTCGAACCATGCACCCCTCCATCCGGTTTTGTGCGGTATGTGCTCTTTTACATTAGAACCCGGAGAACAGCGGGAAATCGAACTGAATGTTCCGGTGGAAAGGCTGAAAGTTGTGGACGAAGAAGGAATCAGTCGTTTTGACGGTGAGGAATATGAAATAAGTATCGGATTTGGACAGCCGGATCGTCGTACCGAGGTGTTGACCGGACAAAAAGCAATAACAATCCCCATGCAGATAAAGTAATAAAGTTAGATAGACAGGAGATTGAAGATGAAAGAATTATGGTATCAGAAACCGGCGGTCTATTGGGAAGAGGCTCTGCCGGTGGGAAATGGCCGACTGGGTGGTATGGTTTATGGCAATTGGAAACGGGAAGTAATACAATTAAATGAAGAAACCATATGGAGCGGTAAACCCATTGACCGCCATAATCCAGATGCCCTTACCCATTTGGATGAGATTCGCAAATTGGTATTTGCGGGAAATATAAAGGAAGCGGAACAGTTGGCTGATTATGCATTAACGGGGCTTCCGGAATCTATGCGTGCCTATCAGACCTTTGGTGAACTTTTGATTGAACATGATTATCCGGAAGGGGTGGCAGATCCAGAGTCCTATCGTAGATCACTTAATTTGGATCAGGCGGTGGTGACATCCAAATGGACACTTGGCGGAACTTCTTACCAGCAGGAGGTATTTGCTTCCGTACCGGACGATGTACTGTCAGTGCGGCTACAGGCTGAAGGAACAGATAAGCTGAACTTTTCCTGTCGATTGGAGCGGGGGAAACTGTATGACCGGATTTATGCGGTGGATCAGAACACGATTGTACTGGAAGGAAACAGCGGCGGTTTGCTTTTTGCCGGTGCACTTTCCTGCATAACCTGCGACGGCGAGGTGGAAACCATCGGAGAATATCTGCTGGTTCGCAATGCTTCTGAGGTGGTATTGCTTTTTTCGGCGGCAACAGATTTCCGCGTCGAGAATCCCGCTGAAACAGCACTTTCTCTAGTGAGAAAACATAATGGCGAGCAGTGGGAAACTCTTTTTAAGAGGCATCTTGCGGATTATGAGCAATTATATGGGAAGTTGGAACTGGAATTTGGAGCATCAGGCGCAGATGACAGGGTGCCCACAGATGAAAGAATCCGCCGGTTTGCCGAAACCGGAACAGACATAGATCTGGTATCTTTGTATTTTCAATTTGGACGTTATCTGATGATTTCCGGAAGCCGAAGGGGTGGCCTGCCGCTGACCTTGCAGGGAATCTGGAATGAGGATTTCACACCGCCATGGGAATCCAAGTACACCATTAATATTAATTTGGAAATGAATTACTGGCCGGCTGAAATCTGTGGATTGGAAGAATGCACGGAACCGTTTTTTGCACTGTTAAAGCGAATGTTTGAAAATGGTAAGGTAACAGCGGCCAAAATGTATGGATGCCGAGGCTTTATGGCCCATCACAATACCGACATTTATGCCGATACAGCGCCTCAGGACCGCTATATTCCAGCTACTTACTGGGTGCTGGGCGGAGCCTGGATGTCTCTGCATATCTGGGAGCATTATCAATTTACCAAGGATCTTGATTTTTTGGCGGAGCATTATGAAATCCTTCAGCAGGCAGTACAATTTTTTGAAGACTTTCTGGTAGAAGATTTAAATGGATATCTGGTTACCTGTCCATCGGTATCACCGGAGAATACTTATATTCTGAAAAATGGCAACCAAGGCCGGATGTGCGATGCGCCCACTATGGATAATCAAATTCTTTGGCAGTTATTTGATAGTTTCATAAGTGCAGCCAAGGAACTTGAAAAAGAGGATTCCCTTGTTGCAGTAGCAGAACAGATGAAGAAGCGGATTCCGGGGCCGCAGATCGGCTCGGAAGGGCTGCTGTTGGAATGGAAGGAAGAATATGAAGAAACCGAGCCGGGGCATCGCCACATTTCACATTTGTATGGATTGTTTCCGGGTTCCCAGATAACCCCGGAGGATACCCCAAAGCTAGCAGAGGCAGCACGAAATACATTAGATAAAAGACTAAAATACGGCGGCGGACAGACCGGGTGGAGCAGGGCTTGGATTATTCTTCTTTGGAATCGATTTAAGGAAGGAGAATTGGCTTATGAGAATTTGAAAAAGCTGATTAGCCATTCAACTTTTTCTAATATGATGGATTTTCATCCCATGGGTGAATATAAGCGAGGAAATATTTTCCAGATTGACGGCAATCTTGGGGGCATCACCGGAATTGCGGAGATGCTAGTACAGAGTCATAACGGCAGAATAGATATTTTACCGGCCTTGCCTAAAGCACTTGGAAACGGCAGAGTAAAAGGACTTCGGGTTCGTGGCAACGCTTCTGTAGAGATGGAATGGCAGAAAGGCAAGTTAAAGCAGTTGTTACTATTGCCGGAAAGTGATTTGGAATGCAAGCTTTGCTATTGTGGAAAAGCAGTTGTCATCGCTTTGACAAAAAATAAAAGATGTTTGTTTGATGGTGAACTTAATATGATTCAATGATAATCCGGTACCATCTTTATTTTTAATAATACATATGTTAAAATTATAATAATTATATTCTAAAAATTGAGATTTACCAAAGGCGATAACAAAAGGTATTAGGATGGGTATTCGAAAATGGGCAAAAAAATACTGGTACCGCTGGCTTGGCTGGTTAGATAACCATAACTTTAAAACCAAGCTTATTTTCATGTACATTTTTTGCGTTTTAATTCCGGTTTTGCTGACGAACACGCTGATTATCAAAAGTGCTATGGATTCTGACCGGGCGAAGCGGGAAAGACAGCTGGATGCAATGGCCGAATCAATTATCTACAGTATGAATTCCACCATGGAAAAAGCAGTAACGGCCATGAGGGATATTTACACCAACAGAGAGATCACCAAATTTTTGGAAACCGACTACGGCAGCCCGTTGGCTTATTACAGTGCTTATGGCGATCTGTCACCAAAATCCCTGATGCATACTAAACTGGGGCAGAATATTGCCAATATTACCGCTTATGCGGATAATGAAACCCTTGTCAATGGCGGTGAATTTTTTCGTTTGGAGGCAGTGGCAGCGGAAGAATGGTATCAGGATTATGTGGCAAGCAACAAGGATTTGCTGCTTTATTCTTACTTTGATGATAAGAAAATGGATGCTTTCGGATATGACAGCAAACGAACCATTTCAGTTATCCGTAAACTGAATTTTTATGGCAATAAAAACTGTCAAAAACTAATTAAGCTGGATATTGACTATATAACAATTGCAAGGGACATTATCAGTGCCAATTATGATGCATATGTCTATATCTGTGCAGGTGACAAGATTCTTTTTGATAATCAGGGAAACCCCAATCGGGGCAAGGAATATGAGCTTCTAACCGATGACATCAAAAAGAACGCAAATGTGAAAAGGATCCTTACGTTGTATGGCAGTGACTGGGATATATATATTGTCAGTCGTGATGCAGGAGTGCTTCGTTATCTTTTGGACAGTACCGGAGTTCTGATTGCCCTCATATTGGTCAATATGCTGCTTCCGCTGTTGGTAATGTTTAGTGTAAACCGTTCCATGTCCAAGCGTATTCTGGTATTGGGGGAGCACCTTCATATGGTCAAGGATGAAGAGTTTATGGAAATAAAACCGGTGGAAGGAAAAGACGAAATCGGTATCCTGATCGGCAATTATAATTTGATGGTTTCCAAGATTAAGGAATTGATCGAGGTAGTCTATAAAGATAAGCTGGAGCGGCAGGAGCTAAGTCTTTCCAAACAGCAGGCGGAGCTGCTGGCCCTTCACAGCCAGATTAATCCTCATTTTATGTTCAATGCTTTAGAAAGCATCCGGATGCGGAGCTTTTTAAAAGAGGAAGAGGAAACGGCGGATATTATCGGCAAGCTGGCGATCTTAATGCGGAAATCCACAGATTGGGGAGCGGATTATATTACCATCAGCGATGAAATGCAATTTGCTGAGGCTTATTTGCAACTGCAGAAATATCGGTTTGGCGATAAATTATCTTATCGGATTCAAGTGGAAGAGGAATTGCATGAGGTCAGGATTCCAAAGCTTACGATTGTTACCTTTGTGGAAAATTCCTGTGTTCACGGTATTGAAGGAATGTGCCGGCCGGGATGGGTTTTTGTGAATGTGAACCGAAACGGTGATGATCTGGTAATTGAAATAGAAGATACCGGTACCGGTATGAGTGATGATTTTGTGGGCAGCCTGCTTTATAAGATGCAGAATGCGGATATCGAAATGCTGGAAACAGGTAAGTCCGTTGGTATTGTCAACGCCTGTATCCGACTGCAGCATTATAGCGGCGGACAGGTGCGGTATGAGATAGAGAGTGAAGAGAATGTAGGAACCACCATTACCATTCGTATGAAATTACCGGGGCAGAGGGAGGAATAGAGATGCTAAGAGTATTGCTTGTGGATGATGAGCCATATATCCGACAGGGATTGAGAGTGATGGTAGACTGGCGGGAAGAGGGATTTGAAATTGCCGGGGAAGCCTCTAACGGTCAGGAGGCGGTTGCTTATTTAAAGGAAAATGAAGTGGACTTAATCATTGCTGATATTAAAATGCCGGGAATGGGCGGTATGGAATTGATGGAACATATTTATGAAAATGATATTTCCCATGCACATTTTGTTATCCTAAGCGGCTTTTATGAATTCAGATATGCCCAGACAGCGATCCGGTACCGCTGTACAGATTATATCTTAAAACCGATTCAGAAGGAAGATTTGCTGGGGCTTTTGAAAAAGGTTGCCGGTGATTGTGATTTAAAACAAAAGAGTGAGGTTATCAATCGGGAAAAAGAAAGAGCCTTATTTGACCAGCATATGCAGTCCCTGATCTGGGGGAAGTTTGACCGGCTTAATGTACAGTATATCATTGGTCATATCAGACTTTCCGGTCAGATCAGATACATCAATATGGAACCGGACCTTCGGGAAAATCCGGAGCTTTCCGAGGCTGGGAAACGAAATATCCAGCGGGAACTGTATCAAAGATGTCTAAAGCTTCTGGGATCGGAAGAGCAGCATGTTATTTTCGATGTGACCAAACACGAAAGCTGTTATGATGTGGGTCTGCTTTATTGCGATTACCTGGCAGATGAAAAAGGCATGAACGACAAAGAGTATTTGAAGTGGTTTGCGGATAGAATCCGTGAGGAGGTAAATTATCCGATTCTGGTACATGTGGGAAATAGCGTGAATCACATTGAAGCCATATCCGAGTCCTACCGAACCGCCAATGTGGCCAAATCCTTTCAGGTATTCCGCAATGATAAAGATATTACCTTCTATGAAAAAGAATTGGAGCAGAATAAAGACTTCTTTCTGGAAAAGCAAAAAATGGATTCGCTGGTACGTACCATTGAAGCCAATGAGAGAGCGCAGATTACCGCGGCAGTGGATATTTTGTACGAGGAAATCAATTCAAAACAAATGGATGTTAATCTGATCCAGATGCAGATTAATTATTTCCTGTATCAGTTGATTCATCTGGCCATGGAACAGGATGATAACGTTAACCAGGAGGAAATTTTAAAGTATATCAGCAGTGCCGCCTTTTATTCGGATGGTATACGGGGAAGCAGCGAACAGTTTAAAACCTTTGCCCTGGAGTATGCTGATTATCTGGTTCAGCTTAGACAGAACGCTTCCCGTGGGGTGCTGCAGGATATTGAACGGGAGATTGCGGAAAACTATCAGGAAAACCTGAGCCTGAAAACCTTAAGCGAAAAGTATTTTATCAACAGTGCCTATCTCGGCCAGATTTTTAAAAAGCAGTTTGGCCAGGGGTTCAAAGAATATCTGAATTCCTATCGCCTGGAAAGGGCGGCGGAGCTTTTACTTAGAACCGATGAGAAGGTATATGCCATTGCGGAAAGTGTTGGGTACCATAATCTGGACTACTTTATTAACAAATTTGTTGCTCAGAAAGGATGCACCCCAACGAAATACAGAAAGCAAGCAACAACAGCCGATACTGAATAAGTACGGCTGTTTTGTACAGAATGTACAGATTTTTTATGATTTTAAATATAGTTTGTCGGGTTGCCGGTATTGTGCGGTAATGATAGTATGATATCAGTAAATAAAAAATCTGTCAGGTAAAATAAAGGGAGGAAAAATAATGATGAAAAAATTATTTGCAGCTGTTCTGACAGTGATAATGTTGGCATCACTGCTGACCGGATGTTCCAAAGGCGGAGCAGACAATACACCCGCCAAAAAAACGGGAAGCAGCAGTGCAGACAACGGTGCCGCAGCCGGCGAAATTAAGGAGTTTACCGCATTCCATGCAGTACCCGGTAAGGAACTGGAACCAAACAATGTGATACAGGACATTATTGCTGAAAAAATCGGAGCAAAATGTAAAGATACCTGGTTGACAGGACAGACCGCTGAAGAAGCCATCGGTGTCTTGATCGCCGGTGCTGAGTATCCTGATTTTATCACAGCGGCAACCGGTCATTCCCAGATGATGGATGCCGGTGCTTACATCGCACTTGACGAATACTGGGATGATTATCCCAATGTAAAGAATTATTTATCTGAGGAAGAATGGAATAAAGTCAGAGCCGAGGACGGCCACGTATATATTATGCCCCAGTTTGGTATTATCAATGGGCATGATACCGAAACCATCCACTGGGATGAAGCTTTCTGGATTCAGGTAAGAGTTTTGAAATGGGCAGGCTATCCGGTAATCAAGACTTTGGATGAATACTTTCAGCTGATTGAAGACTATATTGCTGCTAATCCCACCATGGAAGATGGAACTGCCAATATCGGTTATACCATTCTCTGTGAAGACTGGAGATATTTCTGTCTGGAAAATGCACCTTTCTTCTTAGATGGTTATCCCAATGACGGTTGTGTAATCGTAGATCCCAAGACCTGTGAAGTAATTGACTACAATACCACCGATACCGCTAAGAGATACTTTAAGAAGTTAAATGAAGAGTTTAAAAAAGGCATCGTAGATCCGGAATCCTTTACCCAGTCTTACGATCAATATATCGCAAAAATATCTACCGGACGTGTACTTGGTATGGTGGACCAGTACTGGAATTATCTTGAAGCAGCTAACTCACTTAAAACTCAGGAAAAGTATGAATGTATTTATGTGCCTCTTGGTATTACCATTGATAAAGGTATTACCGACAGATATCATAGCAATGCGGCACTGGACGTATCCAACGGTTTGGCAATCACGGTAAGCTGTGATGATATTCCCGGAGCGATGAAGTTCTTAAATGATCTTTTAACAGAAGAAATGCAGACCCTGCGTTTCTGGGGACTGGAAGGTGTTGATTATCTGGCAGGTGATGACGGTGTATTCTATCGTGATGAGACTATGCGCAAGAATGCAGTTGATGCATCTTACGAAGTGGCAAACAGATGTACCTATGCCTACTTCCCTCATTTTGAAGGTATGAGTCTGGATGGTATCAATGCATGGTCGGCGGATTATCAGGCAGAGGAATTCTTTGAAGGCCTTGAACCGGAGGTGAAAGAATGCTTTGAAGCATATGGTGTGGGAACTTATGTGGAAATGCTGAGTCCTTCCCAGGAAAATGAACCCTGGTATCCGATGTGGTCATACTCCAATAACATGACTGCCGAAACACCCGGCGGTACAGCATGGATCAACATGGGTGAAGTGAAACATGAATACCTGCCTAAAGTATGTATGGCAAGTGATTTTGATATGGCATGGAAAGATTATCTGGATGTATACTACGCTCGTTGTGATGTAGATGCGTTCCTTTCAGAGATTTCCGTTGAAGTACAAAGAAGAATCGCTGTTGCGGAAGGCAAATAAGTAAATAGACGGAGAATGATCTATGGCAGAAGGAAAAGTAAAAGATGTAAACAGAAAGATAACATGGAAGGAAATGAAGAAACAAAAGGAATTGATCCTTATTGCGATTCCGTTCGTTATCTATGGAATTATATTTTATTACATTCCGCTGGGCGGCTGGCTGATGGCTTTTCAAAATTACAAACCCCAAAATGGGCTGCTTCATTCTCAATTTGTCGGATTGGCCAAATTTAGGCAGTTGTTCTCTGATGACATCTTTTTAAAAGTAATCAGGAATACATTGGCCATGGGGGTCATCAATCTGGCCCTGGGATTTATTTTTTCCATCGGTTTTGCAATTTTACTGAATGAAGTGTTTAGTAAAAAAGGAAAGAAGCTCGTTCAGACAGTGTCCTATTTGCCGCATTTCCTTTCATGGATTATCGTAACCGGAATTGTCCATGATGTACTGGCTTTGGAAAATGGTGTTATCAATCAGGTTTTAGTAGCGCTACATATTTTAGATACCCCCATTAACTGGTTTGCTTATCCCAAGTATTTCTGGTGGATCGTTGGCTTCTCTAATGTATGGAAGGAGACCGGGTGGGGCAGTATTGTTTACCTGGCGGCCATTACAGCGATCAATCAGGATCTATATGAAGCGGCAGCAATTGACGGTGCAGGGCGTTTTCGGAAGATTTTGCATATTATCCTGCCGGGCATTAAACCGACTATTTTTATCCTGATGCTGATCAATATCGGAAATGTCTTAAATGCCGGTTTCGAAGTACAGTATTTGTTAGGAAACGGTTTGGTGCAGAGTGTTTCTCAGACCATTGATATCTATGTTTTGAAATGGGGAATCAGTCAGGGCGATTATGCACTGGGTACGGCAGCCGGTATTTTCAAGAGTGCCGTCAGTATCATATTGATATGGATTGCCAATTCGGCCGCAAAATGGTTCGGTGAAGAAAGAATGTTCTAAGAAGGAGATGACAGTAATGAATAAAAGAAAAACTTCTTTGGCAGACAAAATATTTGTAGTATGTAATACCCTGATACTTGCCTTATTCGTTGTAGTCACTCTGTATCCTATTGTAAATACTCTTGCCATTTCATTTAATGATGGAATCGATGCATTACGAGGCGGCATTTATGTATGGCCCAGGAAATTTACTCTGCAAAACTATACGATGGTATTATCTAAGCAGAATCTGATTACGGCGACGAAGATATCTGTGTTCCGAACGGTTTTGGCAACAGCATTGCAGTTGGCCGTAACAGCATTACTGGCCTATGCCCTTAGCCGGAAAGAATTTTTGTTTAAAAAGTCATTGTCAGCTTTTTATGTAGTTACCATGTATGTAAACGGCGGTTTGATTCCGGTATTTCTGGTATATAAGGGACTGGGACTGACCAACAGCTTTTGGGTATATATCCTGCCGGGAGCAGTCAGTGCCTTTAATATGCTGGTAATCAGAACGTATATGAACGGCTTGCCGGATAGTTTGGAAGAATCAGCGAAAATGGATGGTGCCGGACATTTGACCATCTTTTTCAGAATCATTGTTCCGCTTTGTAAGCCGGTTTTTGCTACCATAGCACTTTTTATTGCCGTATGGCAGTGGAACTCATGGTTTGATGCCATGCTTTATAACCGCATGAGTGATCAGTATACCACCCTGCAATACGAGCTGATGAAGCTGCTGTCGGCAGTAACCAATAACAATGCCAATGCGGAAACTATGAAAAACACCGGCAATCAGGTGACGCCTGCATCCATTCGGGCGGCAGCGACAATTATTACAGCCTTCCCCATTGTTTGTCTGTATCCGTTCCTGCAAAGATACTTTGTAACCGGACTGACCATCGGCGGAGTAAAAGAATAAAGAAAGAAGGATAGGAACACTATGGAGAATAAAATGAATGGGGCATATAATACAGGGAATTATCCCAATTTATTTGCCGAATACGGCTTTTCGAAACAGGAAATCGATAAAAAAGTAGAGGACGCTTTTCAGACTTTTTTTTACGGCAGTGAAGAGGAAAGGATCTATCATCCGGTTGCACCGGATATGGGATATCTGGAAGATACAGGGAACCATGATGTGAGAACAGAGGGCATGTCTTACGGCATGATGATCTGTGTTCAGATGGATAAAAAGGAAGAATTTGACCGAATCTGGAAATGGACCAAAACATATATGTGGATGTCAGAGGGTGAAAATAAGGGGTACTTTGCTTGGTCCTGTCAGTTGGACGGAACGAAAAATGCATATGGTCCGGCACCTGACGGCGAAGAATTTTTTGCCATGGCCTTATTTTTTGCCGCCAGACGATGGGAAAACGGTGAGGGAGTATTTGATTACGATAAAGAAGCCAGGGACATATTAAGGGAATGTGTCCATAAGGGAGAAAAAGACGGAATCGGCAAGCCCATGTGGGAGCCATCCAATAAATTAATCAAGTTTATTACAGAGTGTGATTTTTCCGATCCATCCTATCATCTGCCCCACTTTTATGAGCTCTTTGCCTTGTGGGCGGACGAAGAAGACCGAACCTTCTGGAAGGAAGCGGCCACTGCCAGCCGGGAATATTTAAAGAAAGCCTGTCATCCGACAACCGGTTTGTGCGCGGAATATGCAGACTATGACGGTAAGCCCTGGTCCGGGCGGTGGGGCGGATACCGACACGACTGGTATTACAGCGATGCTTATCGTACTATAGCAAATATTGCACTGGATCATGTCTGGTTTGATGCAGACCCGGAAGAGGTGAAGATTGCCGACCGGCTGCAGAAATTTTTCAGTGAGACTGTACGGAATGACCAGGGGGGAGTATATGAAATAGATGGTACCGTTCTTAAGGAAAAGGCGCTGCATCCGGTGGCCATCATTGCTACTAACGCCCAGGCTTCTCTTGCCTCAAAAGGTGGATACCGGGAGGAATGGGTCAGACGTTTCTGGGAAACACCCCTTAGAACCGGTGATCGAAGATATTATGACAATTGTCTGTATTTATTTGCCCTGCTGGCATTAAGCGGGCGATACCGTATTTGGGAATAAGGTAAAAACAGCCGAATGGGAGACCGCTTGGCTGTTTTTACTTATTAAATATTTCTAAAAAAAATTAAAAAAATGGTATCGAATTGAGTTTCCTCTATCACCATGATATAATCAAAAACACAAAAGAAAGTGGAGGAATGCAGGTGTCGTATATAGAGTTTAAGGATATCGTAAAAGAATATAATACCGGTGCAGCAAGCATCCGTGCCCTGGACGGTGCCAGCTTTGAAGTTGAAAAAGGAGAACTGGCAGTAATCCTGGGTTCTTCCGGAGCAGGCAAGACCACGGCCTTAAATATCCTTGGCGGCATGGACACGGCAACCGGCGGAACCGTTATGGTGGATGGCAATACCGTCAGCGGGTATAACAGTAAGCAATTGGTAGGATACAGACGCCTGGATATCGGTTTTGTCTTTCAGTTTTATAATCTGGTGCCTAACTTAACAGCCCTGGAAAATGTCGAGTTAGCGGCACAGATTTGTCCTAATTCTTTAAATGCAAAAGAAACACTGGATAAAGTCGGACTTTCCCAGCGGCTGAATAATTTTCCGGCCCAGCTATCCGGCGGTGAACAGCAGCGGGTATCCATTGCCAGAGCAATAGCCAAGAACCCCAAGCTGCTGCTTTGTGACGAACCTACCGGAGCATTAGACTACAATACCGGAAAGCAGATATTACAGCTTTTACAGGATACCTGCCGGAAGGATAAAATTACCGTGTTGATCATCACTCATAATTCCGCAATTGCCCCCATGGCCGACCGGGTAGTTAAGTTTAAGAGCGGAAAAGTTACCAGTGTGATCTGCAATGAACATCCAACCCCAATTTCAGAAATAGAATGGTAAGGTGAGAATTTGGGAAGAGCATATAACAAAGATATACGGCGTTCTATATGGCGGGGCCGGAAAAGATTTCTTTCGATATTAGCCATTACGGCTTTAGGTGTTACCGTATTGGCAGGAATCCATGCGGCTTGTCAGGATATGTACTATTCAGCGGACCGGTTCTATGATGAACAGGGTCTTTTTGATGTCCGCGTTTTATCAACCCTGGGGCTTACCGATGAAGATGTGGAGGCTTTAAATGAAATATCCGGAATTGAAAAGGCGGAAGGGACTTATAGCGAAACAGTAGATACCGTTATCCACGATTTAAAGTATACTGCCCAGATGATTATGCTAAGTCCGGAAGGAATGAATGCTCCGTATCTATTGGAAGGGAATTTACCTGTGGCAGCGGGAGAAATTGCCGTCACACAGAAATATCTGGAGGCAGCCGGAAAGAGCATCGGTGACACCTTGACTATTCAGGAGAAGCTGGAAGACGAGGAAAAAGCGGAAGAAACAGAAGAAATAGAAGAAGCCCCGGAAATACTTCCGCAGGAAGAGCAAGTAGAGGCGGATGAAGATGAAGAAACGATTGAGTGGGATACCCAGGTAGATATTGAAGAAGAAACAGAGACTCCCAACTTTAATAACACCGAATATACCATTACCGCAATGGTCCTTGACCCCATGGATATCAGTAATAATGACGCCGCCTTTCGATCGGCCGCCACTGTTACGGATTTTACCTTTTTTGTCCTGCCGGCAGATGTTGACAGTGATATCTATACCTGCATTTATCTGACTTTAAGCGGAACGAAGGAACTGGACTGTTACTCGGACGAATATAAGGCCGGAGTCAAAGAAGTTATTGATGTTATTGAGACCAAGATCAAGGAACAAAGAGAAGCGGCCAGATATAATGCTATTCGGGGAGAAGCCGAAGAAAAAATAGCGGATGCCGAATCCACGATGAATGAAAAGTTTGATGAGGCAGATGAAAAATTCAAGGATGCCTGGGATGAAATAGAAGAAGGGCGGCAGGAGCTGGTTGATGGAGAGCGTACATTGACCAAAGAAGAGCAGGATGCGCTTGCTAAGATCGCCGATGCCCGGGCCGAAATAGCCGATGGAAGAGCCGAACTGGAAACAGCCCAGAAGGAGCTGGAGGATGGCGAAAATACTCTGCTATGGACTAAGATGGAACTGGACTACAATACCCAGGTGCTGGAAGATGGCAAGGAAAAACTTCGGGAGGAAAAAGATAAAGCCTTTAAGAAGTTCGAAGAAGTAGAGGCCCGGATGGCTGACCGGCAGCATCAGCTGGATAACCAGAAGAGCAGGCTGGATACCGGTCTGGAACAGTTGAAAATGGGCTATACCGCCGCCGGGAAAGCTTTGCCGGAGAATGAGTGGAATGCAGTTGCCGCAGCAGTGGCACAAAATACCCTGCAGCAATTAAATGATAATCCCGATGCCGAACCGGATTCTGCTGCTGCGGCCGGTGCCGCGGCAGCGGAAATCGGCAGCCTGGGGATGGCGATTGCCGGTACCTTCCAGGACCTTATTGCCAATGGGTTTATGACCCAGGAAGAGCTGGAAGGTTATATTTCAAACAGTACAGAACTGGCCGTCGGGAACGGTATGCTAAGTGGCAGCCAGAGTGCTTTAGACGCCGGTATGTATACTTATCAGACCGAAAAAGAAGCCGGCTTGCTGAAACTGAAAGAAGCGGAGGATGAACTCCATAACGCTGAGCTTCAGCTGGAAGAAGGCTGGACCCAGTGGAATGATGCCTGGTCTGAAATGGAAAAGGGTAAACAGGAATTAGCAGACGGCTGGGCTGAACTTTTAGAAGGCGAAGAAGAATTAAATACAGAAGAGGCCAAAGCCAAAAAGGAAATTGCCGATGCCTGGGCGGAAATAGAAGACGGTAAAAAGGAACTGGCAGAGGGCGAAGCCGAACTGGTGGATAATGAAGAAGAGTATCAGGATAAAAAGAAAGATGCCGAGGAAAAGATTGCGGATGCCTATGCCAAGTTGGATGATATTGATATGGCTCAGTGGTATGTTCAGGACCGCAGCAGCTTAAGCAGCTATTCCAGCTTAAAAAGCGATATGTCTTCCATTGAATCCATTGGCGGAGCCTTCCCGATTGTATTTTTAGTAGTAGCTATATTAATCAGTCTGACTACCATGACCCGTATGGTGGAAGAGGAAAGAGGACTGATCGGAACTTATAAGGCCATGGGGTTAAGTAATGGGGCAGTGTATCGCAAGTACTTATGGTATTGTTTGCTGGCCTGTATACTCGGAGGAGTGCTTGGAGATGTTTGTGGATTTATTGCTTTGCCTAAATTCCTCCTGGCAGTTTTAAGTGAATTGTACATCCTTCCGGTGGTTGAACTGCGTTTTGACCTGGCCTATGGCATCGGCGGGGTATTGTTGTTTATGGTAGGAATTGTCGGAGCCACTGTTATGGTCTGCAGTCAGGAACTGATCCAGATGCCGGCAGCTTTGATGCGGCCGAAGGCTCCCAGAAGCGGTTCAAGAGTATTTTTAGAGCGGATCACTTTTATCTGGAGTCATTTGAAATTCCTTAATAAAGTAACCGTAAGAAATCTGTTCCGTTATAAGAAGCGGTTCTTTATGACAGTTTTCGGTATTATGGGATGTACGGCGCTGGTATTGGCAGGCTTCTCCATCAAAGATACCGTAACCACCATGATGCCCAAACAATATGATGATATCTACCAATATGATATGATGGCTGTGGTGGATGCAGAGGACAACCAGGAGCTGATTAAGCTTGCTGACAGCGAAGCGGTCATTACGGATTATGTGAATCTGGAAGTAAGCAATGTGAAAGTACTTAACAGTGCCGGAGAGTCAGAAACAGTGCAGTTGATGGTGGTGCCGGACGGAACCTTGTTTGATGGATATATCCGAATCAGAGATCTTGACAGCAATCCGGTGGCCCTGGAAGCAACAGGTATCCTGATTACCAAAAATGCCGCTGATATCTTAGACCTTACGCCGGGCAGCAAAGTCAGTGTCCAGAAACTGAATCTGGATGAAGGGGAGGTTTCGGTGACGGCAGTGGTTCAAAACTATCTGGGTAATAATATTTATATGGAAAAGTCCCAGTACGAGCAGATATTGGGAGACTACAGTCCCAATGGCATCCTGGCACATTTATCACCGGAATGTACCGATCATATTACGTATGCGGAAAAAGTATTGGAGGACAATGATATCATCCTGTCTTCCATGAGCATGGAAGGCATTAAAAAAGATTTTACAAAGCATTTTGCTTTGATTAACTCGGTAGTATATATGATTACTATTTTAGCAGCCGGTCTGGCGTTTGTGGTTTTATTTACCCTGTCCAATACCAATATCTCGGAACGGGCCAGGGAGCTGGCTACCATCAAAGTGCTTGGCTTTTATGATCGGGAAGTGCACTCCTACGTAAATAAAGAAACCCTGATATTGACCGCCATCGGCATTCTTGTGGGATTACCGGTGGGATGGTTCTTAAGCGGTCTGCTTACCACAGCTCTGGTCATGCCTTCGATGTATTTTGAAACATATGTTGCCCCCATCAGTTATGGCTATGCAATCATTATATCCTTCAGCTTTGCGCTGATTGTAAACTTGATTACTAATCGCACATTAAACAAGATCAACATGGTGGAAGCATTAAAGAGTGTAGAATAGGAAAAGACCACCACATAATGACGTATGCAAAGGTAAAGCAATGATTGCCGGCCCTTGCATACGTTTTTCTGCTTACAAAATTTCGAAAAGTTTGTTATACTAGAAATAGGTATCAGTTATTTGGCAGGCATTTTAGTGAATGAGGTGAAGCGATGTTTGAAGTAGGCGATTTTATTATTTACGGTAATAACGGAGTGTGTAGGGTAGATGCAGTGGGAGCAACAGAATTGGCAGGGCTGTCAAAAGACCGGATGTATTATACTTTATCCCCCATATATGAGAGGAAAAGCCGGTTATTTACGCCGGTTGATAATGAAAAAGTAATTATGCGGGCGGTGATTTCCAAAGAAGAAGCATATAAATTATTGGAAGAAATTAAAAAAATTGACTTTTTATGGGTTCAAGATGAGAAAAGAAGGGAAGAATCCTATAAGGAGGCTTTCCGCAAGTGTGATTACCGGGAATTGGCGAAGATGATCAAGGCCATTTATTTCCACAAGGAAGCAAGGCAGGCGGAGGGAAAGAAGATTTCGGCCAGTGATGACCGTTATTTTCATATAGCCGAGGAAACCCTTTATGGAGAATTAGCCATATCATTTGATATGGATAAAGAAAAAGTAAAGGAGGTTGTCATCGCAAGCGTAGAAAGCCAGGGCGATAATTAGTTTATTATGAGGATGAAAGGGAATGAAATCAGAAGTAGACGAAGAAATTGACGAGGAAATCAAAGCGGAGCTGGAAGGCGGGTTTGATAAAGTTCTGGATACCCTGTATGTGGAAGATTCCGTTCGTGCCTATTTAAAAGAAATTGGTTCTATCCCTCTTTTGGGGAAGGATGAGGAACTGAAGCTGGCAAAACGTATAGCAGTAGGTGATGAAACGGCTAAGGAAGCTATGACCAATGCCAATCTGCGCTTGGTGGTAAGCGTGGCCAAGCGTTATGCAGCGGTCAGCAATATGACGCTGTTAGACCTGATTCAGGAAGGAAACATCGGCTTGATGAGAGCTGTGGAAAAGTTTGATTACCATAAGGGTTATAAATTCAGCACCTATGCCATCTGGTGGGTCAGACAAGCTATAACCAGGGCCATCGCGGATCAATCCAGGACCATTCGGATACCGGTGCACATGAAAGATCAGATGAACCGTGTTTCAAGAACTTCCCGTGAGTTTACTGCCGAAAACGGCCGGGAACCAACGGTAACGGAGTTGGCGGAAATGATGCGGATGCCGGAAGAAAAGATGGCGGGGATCGTAAAGCTTTATGAAGATACCGTATCTCTTGACGGCCCGGTGGGAAAAGAAGAAAACAGCTTTCTGATCGATTTCGTCGCAGATGAAAATATGAAAGATGTTTTTGAAAAAATCGATTATATGATGCTGACCCAGGAGATTGATGGTATCCTGGAAGGACTAAGCGAGCGGGAACAGCGGATTATCCGCCTGCGGTTTGGCTTTGTGGATGGACGAGTATGGACCTTAGAGGAAGTCGGGAAGGAATATCAGGTCACCAGAGAGCGGATTCGCCAGATTGAAGTGAAAGCACTAAAAAGATTGCGAATGAAGAGTGAAACCAAAGAACTGTTGGCTTATCTGATTGGATAAGGCAACAGTTTTTATAATGAACTTGACGTGCGGTTTGACGTACGTTATAATTGGAGAGAAGGAATAGAAAGGAGATGATAATATGACAGCGATTAGTGTAACAAAAGCAAGAGAGAATATTTATCAAATACTTTCCGATGTAAATACCAATTGCCAGCCGATTACCATTACGAATAGCAGAGGTAAAAATGGTGTTCTCATTTCTGAGGATGATTGGAATGCAATCCAGGAAACGCTATATCTTAATTCCATTCCGGGAGTAGCAGAATCAATTATTGAAGGCGGAAATGCTTCCCCTGAAGATTGTGTGGCGGAAGAAGAGGTGGAGTGGTAAATGTATCGAATCATTTATGGAAAGCAGGCAATAAAAGATATTAAAAACCTTAAATCGGCCGGTTTAGATAAAAAGGCTAAAGAACTTATTGAAGTAATAAGAGAAAATCCTTTTAAGAATCCGCCGCCATATGAGGGGTTGGTTGGCAATTTAAAAGGTTTTTTTTCCAGAAGGATCAATATCCAACATCGGATGGTATATCAGGTATATGCAGAATCATTTGTAAGCAGTGAAATGGAATATGAAGGAACAGTCAAGATAATTCGCATGTGGACTCATTATGAGGATATGAGATAACAATGGCTTCAGCAAGGAGAAGATACATGATCCGGATAGCGATAGTAGAAGATGAAGCGGTATATGTGAGACAGCTTAAAGAACATTTGACAAAATATGAGGAGGAAACCGGTGAAACCTTTCGGATATCGGTTTTTTCGGATGGGGATGAGATTGTAACCGGCTACCGTGCCGAATATGATCTTATTTTTTTGGATGTTCAGATGGCTTTTATGGATGGAATGACAGCAGCAGAACATATCCGCAAGCTGGATCAGGATGTGATGATTATCTTTATTACCAATATGGCCCAGTATGCCATCCGCGGTTATACGGTTAATGCCCTGGATTTCATGCTGAAGCCGGTTTCTTATTTTGCCTTTTCTCAAAAACTGAAGCGGGCTCTGGAGCAATTAAAGCGGAGAACCAAAAAGTATATTAATTTGAAGGCTGATGGCGGCATCGCCCGTATTGCGCTGGATCAGATTTACTATATTGAAAGTATGAAACACAGTATTATTGTTCATGGAACCGAGCGAGACTATATCCTGAACGGTACCATGAAAGAAATGGAGCGGCAATTGGCAGAAGATAACTTTTATCGCTGCAATAATTGCTATCTGGTCAATCTTTCACAGGTGGAAAGTGTCCGGGATGGGATGGTATATACCAGAGGCGGACAACTGCAGATCAGCCGGCCCAAACGGAAGGCCTTTATGGAAGCTTTAACGGACTATATGGGAGGGGTGATCGGATGAGCGTACAAGTGTTGCCGGATATTCCAAGGTTTTATACGGCCCTGGCAGAATGGCTGGCCTGTCTGGTTTATATCATTCCGCTGCGGAAGAGAGTGACGGGAATATCGCTTCTGGCAGTTGTGGCGGGAGCAGGATTTTTACAGTTTGGAATTCATTATCTGGCGGGTCTTGTTCATCCGTTTTTTTGGCTGGGCTGGATGTTCTTTGCGGTTGCCGTGATGTTTGGGTTTATTTGGACGGCCTGTAGCTTGTCGGCTAAAGACGTGGGGTTTTATACCATCAGAGCATTTATCATAGCGGAATTTGCGGCATCCTTTGAATGGCAGATACATTACTTTGTTATGAAAAAGGGACAGGGTGAAAGCGGCTGGGATGTTTTCCTTTTGGTGATTATTTATGCTGCTGTTTTTACTTCGGTTTTTCTGATAGAGCGCCGTCACCTACCCCGGGGCGGCCGTCTGGAGGTCCGACTTCGGGAATTATGGACCGCGCTGCTGATTGGGGGAAGTGTTTTTTTGATGAGCAATATCAGCTTTGTGTATCAGAATACTCCTTTTAGCAGTACCATGGGCAGCGAACTGTTATATATCAGGACGCTGGTGGATTTTGCCGGAATCATCATGCTCTATGCCCAGATGGAGCAGCGTAAGGAGGCGGAATTGCGGCGGGAACTGGCCGGCATGGATGGGATATTGCGAAAACAGTACGATCGGTATCGTCTGTCCAAAGAAAATGATGAGTTGATCAGTCGCAAATACCATGATTTAAAACACCAGATTGCGGTAATCAGAGCCGAAAGCAATCCTGCCAAAAAGGAAGCTTATCTCAAGGAGATGGATCGAGCCCTTAGAAGACATGAGGCTGAAAACCGTACCGGAAACGGGGTTCTGGATACGATACTTTTCAGTAAAGCAATGTATTGCTCTGAAAATAATATTCAGTTCACCTGTGTGGCTGACGGTTCCCTGCTGGATTTCATGGACGTTATGGACATTTGTACTATTTTTGGCAATGCTTTGGATAATGCCATTGAAAGTGTGGAGAAGATAAAGGATTCCGAGAAACGCCTGATCAGTATGACGGTAGCATCCCAAAATGATTTTCTGATCATCCGGTTTGAAAATTATTTTGAAAGTACTGTAAAAATGGATGACGGAATGCCCCTGACCACCAAACGGGATCGGGCTAACCATGGATTTGGGATTAAAAGTATTCGGCTGGTGGCAGAAAAGTATCAGGGTTCTTTGACCGTGCATACCGAGGGGCAGTGGTTTAGCCTGCGGATACTGATTCCGAATAGAACTCACGAAGAAGAAAAGATTGGAGGATTTGGATGAGTTTAGAATTTGGAATGCCCACCTTAATAGAATTAGAGAGTTTACGGGAGTGTACAGCACTATGCCATAAGTTGAACTTGAAATTTCTTGAATTAAATATGAATATGCCGAATTATCAAATCGGGGCGGTTTCAGTTCCGGAGGCCAGAAAGTATGGAGAAGAGTATGGAAATTACTATACTCTTCACTTAGATGAAAATCTGAATGTCTGTGATAGTAATCCCCTGGTAGCAAAAGCCTATCTGGATACCGTCAAATCAGCCATCGAATTGGCACATGAGCTGGCTATGCCGGTGGTTAATATGCATATGTCTAACGGTATTTATTTTACCCTGCCGGATCGAAAGGTATTCCTGTTTGAGAAGTATGAGGAAATGTACATGGAAAAAATCAGGAAATTTCGGCGGTTGTGCGAGCAGGCTATCGGCAGTGCGGATATTAAGATATGTATTGAGAATTGCGACGGATTTCCGGAATTTGTAAGGAGAGCCATCGAATATCTTATTGAGAGTCCGGTTTTTGCCCTGACGCTGGATATTGGCCATAGCCATGCGGCTTTGGGAGTGGATGAGGTATTTATCAACCGGCATCTGGATAAACTGCGCCATATGCATATCCACGATGCGAAGGGTACAAGGAATCACCTGGCGGTAGGTGACGGCGAGATTGCGATCACAGAAAAGCTGGAGTTGGCAAGACAGCATAATTGTCGGTGCGTTCTGGAAACCAAGACCGTGGAAGGCTTAAAAAGTTCCGTCAGCAGAATCAGAAAACTATAAAGGAAAGAAGTAAGGATTACATATTATGAAAAAACAGATACAATGGATTATTGCCGGTATTCTGGCAATACTCTTTATTTATGCGCTTGCAACCGGAAAAATCAACATTTCCGTAGATTATGAACCCTCATCGGTCAGCCCCAATACCGAAGCAACCGAGATGGAAGTACATTTTCTGGATGTGGGACAGGGCGATTGTACCCTGATCAAAAGCGGTGATGCCGTAATGCTGATTGATACCGGTGATGATTCACAGGGAACGAAGATCCAGAACTATCTGAACAAGCAGGGCATTAAAAAATTGGATTATCTGATTTTGACCCATCCTGATTCCGATCATATCGGTTCGGCTGCGGTTATCATTACCAAATTCGATATTGATAAAGTACTGATGTCTAACTTTGAGAAAGATAATAAAACATACAGAAAGCTGATACAGGCGCTTGATGATAAACGTCTAAAGGGGGTTGTTCCGAAAGTGGGGGCGGTCTATACCTTAGGAAGCGCCGAATTTACTATTCTGGCACCTAATAAGACTTATGATGATCCCAACAATGCATCCATTGCCTTATTACTTCAAAATGGTGAAAATACCTTTTTATTTACCGGTGATGCCGAAGATACAGCGGAAAAGGATATCCTGAAAAACGGACTTAGCGTCAAGGCGGAGGTTTATAAGGCCGGACATCATGGCAGCAAAAGCTCTTCCGGCAAGAAGTTCCTGGTACAGGTTTCCCCTACTTATGCAGTGATTAGCTGCGGTGAGGATAATTCTTACGGGCATCCTCATGCAAAAACCCTGAACAATCTTCGGGCAATGGGTATAAAGGTATTCCGTACCGATGAACAGGGAGCGATCATAGCGGTATCGGACGGTAATAATATAACATGGAACTGTGCTCCTTCGGAAAGCTGGATTGCCGGAGAACCTACAAAATCGAGCGCAGACAAATAGAGGAAAGTTAACAAATTACATGAATAGGAAATAGAGTAAATTGTATATTATGTATATCTTTTTCAGGCAGGGTAGCGCCCCATTAATTTTTACGTTATATTAAAATTGTAATAAAAATAAGAATAAGGGTGTGAAGCGATGAAAAAATTACTTGAAACAAATAGCATTAAGCAAAAAGTCATGTTATATGTAACGGGTGTGGCGGTGGTTATGGGCGTCATTTTAACAATTATCATGATAGTCAGCAGTTTTATACTTACTGACCGCGTATTGCTGGATACTTTACAAATGATGGCGAAAACATCTTCCAACAATGTCAGTTCCAACCTGCATTTACTGACCGATAGAATCGCCAATATTTCAGTGGATGCCGGTCTGACCAGCAGCACATTGAGTATACAGGAGAAGAGTGATGTTTTAAAGGATAAGGAGACGCGGATTGAATTTGTATGGCTGGCAGTATATGATGCTGACGGAAACAAATTATATGGTGATGATAATGCGCCGGCATCTATTGCCCAGGAAAAACACTTTAAAATGATCAGCCAGACAGCCAATCTTGTGATCGGTGAACCCTTTGAGCAGAATAACATCTTACAACTGGCCGTAGGCGCACCGGTGAAGATAGAAGGAGAATTGTCTGGGTATCTGTTCGGCAGCTACAAATATGACATGCTCAACGATGTTTTAAGCAGTCTTCGTTTGGGAAAAACCGGAACTGCCTATATTATCAATGAAGATGGGGTAATCGTAGCCAATCAGGATATCACTCAAATTACAAAAAAAATAAATGTTTTTGATGCTTATACAACCTCCAAGAATAAAAAAGTATTTGAAAAAGTAATTAACAGACAGACCGGTTCAGACACCATGAGTTTGCATTATATTAATCATTTTATAGCCTATTCACCGATACCCGGTGTGAATTGGGCACTGGTAATGGATGCACCAAAATCTGAATTTATGGGTGTGGTTTATATAGCACTTATCATTTCCATTATATTATCGGCAGCTCTGATTATGGGTGCCAGAGTCATTGTCAGCAGACTGGCAGAGCAGATATCGACTTCCCTTTCCAGCGCCACCAGACGTTTGGAAGCATTTGCGGAAGGCAACTTAAAGGATGAGGTAGAGCAGTTGAAGACCGGTGATGAGGCAGAAGTATTGGCCTCAGCTTTGGCTCAGTCAATTAGCCGGATTGATCGGTATATTGAAGATATCAGCGATTCTTTGGGGGCATTTTCCGGTGGGGATTATGCTTATGAGATACCGGATAACTTTAATGGTGATTTTGCAGCCCTGCGCACGGCGCTGCTGTCCATATCAGATGCGCTTAACCAGACCATGCGGCAGGTTAATGTTACTTCTATTGATATCGGTAAGAATTCTGATGAGATTTCGGATTATGCAAGACAGCTTTATGATGGTTCATCAAGGCAGACGGAAGCCCTTGGCGGATTAAATACATTTATCAATCATATTATTGAAAAATTAGATCAAATAGATGAAAATTCCAATTTGGTTTCCCATCGTGCGGATGAGGCAAATGAAAAGGTTGTTCAGGGAAATCAACAGATGAATGATATGCTTGAAACCATGAATGATATAACCAGCAATATGCAGGAAATCATGGAAATCAGTCAGATGATTGAGGAAATTGCTTCCCAGACCAGACTGCTTTCCCTGAATGCTTCTATTGAAGCAGCCAGGGCCGGAGAGGCCGGAAGAGGCTTTGCGGTAGTAGCGGAAGAAATCGGAGTACTTTCCGATCAGACGGCATCAGCCTTACAGCAGACCAGCAATATTATCGTTCGTTCCAATAAGGCCATTGAAAAAGGTATGGAAACAGCCAAAGGAACAGAGAATGCTTTGAAAGAAATTGACAGTGCGACCGAAGAATTTTCCAAGATTGCGGTTAATCTGATTCAGATTGTTGCCCAGCAGAAGTCGGCGGTTGATCAAATGACAGCCGAGATATCATCGGTTCAGAAAATTGCCGTAATGAATCAGAAACTGGCAGAACAGACCGATGCTAAAACCGAACAATTCCAGGCACAGGCCAATGAGTTGAAAGAATTTGTGTCCCAGGTAAAATTAAAGGAGGAGAGATAAGCCATGAAAAATAAGCTAATTTTAATCAGTATAATGGTGTTTTCCGTCTTCTTACTGGGAGGCTGCGGAAACAAAATGCAAGATGGTTTTTATACCGCAGAGTCAGCCGAGTATTCCCACGGATGGAAAGAATATGTATGTATCATGGTAAAAGATAATGAAATTGTATCAGTGGAATATAATGCCAAAAATCCCAGCGGTTTTATTAAGGCATGGGATAATGAGTATATGCGAAATATGAACCCCGTATCAGGAACTTATCCCAACGAATACACCCGTATTTGTGCAAAACAGTTAATTGACAGACAGAGTTCCGATACTGATGTGGTAACCGGTGCAACGCATTCCAGTACAGGATTTCCCCTGCTGGCCCAGGCGGCCATTGACCAGGCAAAGCGTGGTGATGGAGCAACCGTAATCGTATCGGAATAATTATAAAACATTTCGACAAATTATGAACATTTTTTACCTTTTTCTCATAGTATATAGTAAAGAATGAAAAGAGGAAAAACGTATGTGCAATTGTCGATGTGAATGTAAAGATAGAAAATGTGACAGATGGGCTGTAGAATGTATTAAAAAAGGTATCTGCCTCATTAAAGAAGGTCTGGAGAGCCTCAGGAAAGGCTTAAAGGAAATCTATAAAGGTAATATTTGTGAAGCAGAAAAATGTATCTGCAAGGGTTTACGTGAAGTCAAAGAAGGTTTATGTGATTTACGAAAAGGCTTGAAGGGCGTATGCTGTGACATCAGTTGTGAAGACTGGAAGAAGATTGAACAGGGCATCTGCTGCATTGAAAAAGGTCTGAAGGAAGTTTGTGAAGGCCTGAAAGATATCGGCGGCTGCGATGAAGCCTGCGGTATCAGAAAGATCGAAAAAGGAATTTGTAATATAGAAGAAGGCTTGGAAAAGATCTTGAAAGGCTTATGTGATGTATTATAAATAAATCAATGGGTATCCCGCAAGTCAGAATACTGATTTGCGGGATGTTTTTTAAAGAGGTTCTTTACAGTTTAACATAAGTTTAGTATTATTAAAAAGCATGAAACAATCAAACGAGGAGATTTAAACAATGAATGTTAGAAAAATGGTTATGGCCGGAGCATGTCTGGCGTTATGTATAGTTCTTCCGTTCCTGACCGGTAATAACCGGGAATTGGGAACTTTATTTTCTTTAATGCACATTCCGGCCCTTTTGTGCGGGTTTGTTTGTGGATGGCCTTATGGCCTGGCAGTGGGATTTATTGCACCCCTATTACGTTCGCTGCTTTTTGGCATGCCGCCCATGCCCATGGTTGCGGTACCGATGGCGGTTGAACTGGCAGTTTACGGCGGTATGTCCGGGTTGCTGTACCGCATTTTCCCCAAGCGGAATCTATACATATATGTAAGCTTGATCAGCGCCATGATTGTCGGCCGTATTGCCAATGTACTGACAGCTTCTTTGTTTGGGCAGGCAGTAGTACTTGCTTCTTTCAAAAATGTCTTTGTGGGTACCTTTGTGGGAATTATTATTCAGATGATTGTCATTCCGGTGATTGTGATTGCATTAAAAAGGGCGGGGTATATGGAAAATGGAGCAAATAAGAAAGCTGCTTGATGAAAAGCAACGTGTATGTGTTGCCATCGATGGCCGGTGCGGTGCCGGTAAATCCACCCTGGCTGATCGGCTGGCGGCCAAGTACGGCGGAGCGGTAATCAGGATGGATCATTTTTATCTGCCCTTATCCTTACGTGGCAAGGACCGGATTAATGTTCATTATGAGCGATTTGAGGAAGAAGTGGTGACCGGCTTGAAAAGCGGCCGACCTTTTTCTTATCGTATTTTTGACTGCCGGAGTATGGATTATGGAGAAGAGGTTTTGATCGGAGCAGTTCCGTTGATTATTGTAGAAGGTGCCTATTCGATGCTGCCCCGGTGGGAAGTACTTTATGATTTTAAAATCTTTGCGGATGTGTCAAAGAAAGAACAAAAAAAGCGCATTATATCAAGGAATGGCGAGGAAGGCTATCGGAATTTTGAAAATAAATGGATTCCCATGGAAGAAAAGTATTTTACGGAATATGATACGGAAAAAAGATGTGATTGCAAAATAACCCTATAAATCTGTCAAATATGGAGATAATAAAAGTGTGATATGTTTCTGACATATCATGCTTTTTTATTACTATAATTTGGGAGAAAAGGATTATGAAATATTTGATTATCGGAATTATCGGAACATCAGTTACAATTATGGGTATCACAACATTAATAAACTGGATCTGCATGAATGTGGCCATCGGCAGACGGACAGTAGACATTCGAAAATACAAACGGGCAAATCATTATACCAGACTGATTACTGAGGCAGGGGATTATGGCGATTGGATTGCCTCACAAAAAACAGAGCTGATTTCCATTCGCAGCAGGGATGGTTATAATCTGACCGGACATTTTCTGCCGTCGGAGGATCCCCAGCGGACATTATTGATGGTACATGGATGGCGAAGCGGGTGGATCAGAGATTTTGCCGTGATGGCTGAAAAACTGCACCGGTGCGGTTGTAATCTTTTATTGATCGAGCAGCGGGCGCACGGAGAAAGCGAAGGAAAATATATCGGTTTTGGAGTGTTGGAAAGATATGACTGTAAAGAATGGATTGGGTATCTGACCGAACAGCGCAGAGTGAAACAGCCTATTTATCTGGTGGGATTATCCATGGGAGCTTCTACCGTACTGATGACTGCTGGCATGGAACTTCCCCGGGAAGTGAAAGGGGTGATTGCCGATTGCGGTTTTACTTCTCCCTATGAAATGGTGGCCAGAGTAGCAAAGACAGTTTTTCATATGAACACTCATGCAGTTAACAAAATCAATCAGTTGTGCCAGAGAAAAGCCGGTTACAGCCTGAACGAATATACCACTTTGCAAGCCATGGAAGCCTGCCGGGTTCCGGTTCTTTTTGTACATGGAACAGCCGACAGCTTCGTACCCATGGACATGACCTTGCAAAATTATGAAGCCTGCAAATCAAAAAAAGAACTGTTTTTAGTAGATGGGGCGGAACATTGCAAAAGTTTTATGAACGATAAGGAAGGATATATGGCAGCCCTCCATCACTTTTTTGGTTGGGGTAGTTTACTTTAAAAACAAAAATATATTAAGATAGTGTTTAGAATGATGAAAACATATTGACTTATTAATTAAAAAATATAAAATTAGAATATAGGATACTTTTTGAGAAGAAAGTTGAGGTATGCGGAAAATGGATATAACTTCAATTTTAGGTTGTATAATTGGTGTAATTGCCGTACTTGGAGCGATGTTTTTTAAAGGCATCAGTCCTTCTGTTTTTGTCAATCCGGCAGCTCTTTTTGTTATTTTTGTAGGAACCATAGCCACAGTATTAAATTCTTTTCCCAGCAAGAATTTAAAAGATATCGGCAAACTTTTTAAAGTCATTTTTACCAACGATAAGACTCTGATGTCGGAAGATAGTTTGATTGCTGAAATGATTGATCTGGCATCCATAGCAAGAAAAGAAGGATTACTGTCACTGGAAAGCAAATCCAGTGACATCGATGATCCATTTATTGCCAAAGGACTCCGGATGGTAGTAGATGGTATGTCGGAGGATTACATAAGAGATGTTTTGGGTGCAGAGTTAGGTGCGATGGAAGAACGGCATAGTATCAATGCGAGCATTTTTTCTTCGGCGGGTATGTATGCGCCGACACTGGGTGTATTGGGAGCTGTTTTCGGGCTGATAGCAGCCATGACCCATATTGATGATACCGGCGAGATGGCACATGCGATTTCAGCGGCATTTATTGCAACGATACTGGGTATTTTTACCGGTTACGTGTTATGGAATCCCTTTGCCAAGAAACTGAAGGTTAAAAGCCAGCATGAAGTATTTGTGAAAAGTATGGCCATAGAAGGTCTTCTTTCCATTCAAAAAGGCGATTCGCCGGTTATGGTAAAGGATAAACTGGTGTCTATCCTTCCACAGTCCATGCAGGATGAATTCATAAACAACTCCAAAGAATGATATAGAAGGAGACAGATATGGCAAAAAATAAGAAGCATCATGAAGAGGAAGAAGGAGGAGAAGCGTGGCTGCTCCCCTATTCGGATTTGATGACATTGTTGTTAGCAGTATTTATTGTGTTATTTGCGGTAAGCCAGATGGATTCAGCCAAGGCAGAAGAAATGGCCACAGCTTTTGGCGGTATTTTTAATGGCGGAACGGGTATCTTAAACAGTGATGGCACTTCGGTAATTCCTCTTTATGCCGATACGATGCCGGAGGTTAAAGAAAATGTGATAAGTGTGGAAAAAGAGAGTGTCGGGGAAGAACAGGGGAATGGAACATTATTTGAACAGCAGGAATTAAATGAGCTTGAGCAGATAAAGGGAGAATTGCAGGAATATTTTTCGGAAGTCGGATTGGAAAATGAAGTTACTCTGCGTATTGATGAGAGAGGACTGGTAATCAGCCTGAGCAGTACAATCCTTTTTGATTCGGGAAGTGCGGAGATAAAGCCGAAAAATAAAGATGAACTGATAACAATTGCCAAAACAATCAATAAGATAGATCATTATATTCGGATTGAAGGTCATACGGATAATATTCCGATTAATACAACAGCCTATCCGTCCAATTGGGAGTTGTCGGCAGCACGTGCAGCCCAGGTAGTTAAACTGTTTGTTGATAAAGGGGATATTAATCCTGAAAAAATGGTGGTCATCGGATATGGTGAGTTTAAACCTATAGGCGATAACAATACGGTAGAAGGAAGAGCAAGGAACCGGCGTATTGATATCATTATGCTGAATAATAAATACAACAGTCTGGAAGATCAAATTGAAGACGTAAATACAGTTGGATAGAAAAGGAAACCGGTCGCTCTTATGAGCGGCCGATTTTTATCTGTTCATCAATATTGCGAAGGGTTTTAGAGGCATCGTAAAAATCATAATTATTGATCTGATAAATAAGGGTGTCACGGTAAGGGGCAATGAATGCAAAAACTTCATTGATTTCATCTAAGTATTCCATGCAATCTGCATTCCCGGCTTGTAACAGCGGTTTTAGACTATCGATCAGTCTTGTTGCCCGCTCTGCATCAAATACTACAGAGGTATCGAATACGGTATTTTCCGTATCGATAAGCGGCACCAGTTCTGACAATACCTGATCCAATGCCTGTTTCAACTGCTCCAAATGAGGTTGGGTGCAGGGAATTCCATCAGCCAGAGTTGCTTCAATATTCGCAGCAATACCTTCCAGCTCGGTGGCTCCGATCCATCCCGCATTGCTTTTAAGCGAATGAGCAATCCGGCGGGCATTGGTAAAATCACCGGTGGCAATAGTTTCACAGAGATCCCAATATTTATTTCGGTTATCCGAAGCAAAATTCTTTTTAAGATGAAGATAAAGTGTCTCATCATTAGCAGCACGTTTTAGGCCCAGGGAGGAATCGATGGTTTCTGAGGAAACGCTCGATACGGTTACGGCAGCCGCCGGTGCAGCCGATAAGGAAATGGGTTTCAAGTGTTTTAACAGGCAACTCCATAATTCCTGTGCATAAAAGGGTTTGGAAATATAATCACTCATTCCCAAAGCAAGGTAGCTTTCCCGGTCACGCTTCATGGCATTGGCTGTTAAAGCAATAATGGGAGTGGTAATGCCTAAAGCAAGCAGTTTGTGGGTGGCTTCGATACCATCCATAATAGGCATATGAATATCCATTAAAATCAAGTCAAAAGGTTTTCCCTCAGCCATTCGTTCGGTAACAATATCGACACCAATCAGTCCATTAGATGCAATGACAGAAGTGAGTCCGATCCGCCCCAGATGTTCGCTGATTACCTGCTGGTTGATCTGGTTGTCTTCACACACTAAAACTTCTCCCAAAAAACGCGGCTTTTGAACAGCAGAGGCGGCTTTTTCAGCGGGAATAGCAGCTTCGGTGGTGGTTTCAAAGGACAATGAGAAGGAGAAAATGCTTCCGGCCCCAAGGGTACTTTCTACTTGCAGTTTACCGCCCATCAAAGCAATCATATCTCGGGTAATGGTAAGACCCAGACCGGTTCCGCCATATTTGCGGGTGGTACTGTTATCAGCCTGTGAAAAAGGTGCAAATACCCGTTCCAGTTCTTCTTCGGACATGCCGATTCCGGTATCTTTTATAATAAAACGGATGGAAATACTTTGTTCATGGGAAGCTTCCAGAATAGCCTCCAGTTTAACGCTGCCTTTTTCTGTGAATTTAATGGCATTGGAGAGCAGATTTAATAAAATCTGGCTTAGCTTGGTAGGATCACCAAGAAGCTTTTGCCACACAAAGGGTTCCGAATAAAAGTATAAAGCGACACCTTTTTCCTCAGCCCGCACGCGGCTGATGGTTTCACAATGTTTGAAAACATCATGCAGATTAAAGGAGATATGCTCCAGTTCCATTTTGCCGGCTTCAATTTTGGAAATATCAAGAATATCGTTGATGATAGAAAGCAGTCCGGTGGTGCTGAGTTTGATTTTCTCCAAAAAGTTTGCGGTGGAAGCAGGAAGATTGGCTTCGTCCTGGGCAAGTTCAATAAAACCCAGGATACCATTCATAGGAGTACGGATTTCATGGCTCATATTGGCTAGAAACAGCGATTTCATCTTAGTGGCTTCAGCGGACGCCAAAGCCGCCTGCTGCAATTCTTCCTGTAAATTAACAATTTCCGTAACATCAATATAAACACTGATTAAAATATGTTGTCCGCTTCGATTGGTGCTTTTCCGGCCGTGTTCGATAATCCAGCCAAGGCTGCCGTCTTTTTTAAGGATACGATAGCGGACTTCGAACTCGTTATTATTTTCACCGGAAGACTCATATGAGGCGTTAACCTGAGCCAAATCGTCAGGATGAACCAGCATATTGGCAAGCCCTTTGGTTGCTTTCATAAATTCATCATGAGTATATCCAAGATAGTTAAGCATATGGTCGTTTATGTAATAAATAGGGTAGCCGGGTTTATCATAGGCTGCAATAATTCCGCCGGGAATGCTGTTATTCATCAAATCCTGAATATCTTCATTCAATTCTTCGCGCAAAAGCGTAATATTGGCATCTAATTTTTTGATCATAACAAAGCAGTGGACATTACCGTTATAGGGATCCTGAAACAATTGGATAATTCCCTGCGTCCATAAATAACTGCCGTCATCCTGTTTGCGGCGGTGCAGAAATTTAATTTCTTTTTCATTATCAGCAAATTTTTCCAATAAATAATCTCTGGAAAAATGACGAAGGTAATCTTCTTTATCTTCGGGATGCACAACATGTTTAGCCATATAATTAGCAACACCGGAGAAGGTTTTCTCATATTGGATAGGGTAGTCATCGGGATCAAGGCCATCGATTGTTTCCATAATATCAAGTGTCAGATCATAGTCATAATAGTGAATACATTCGGCTATTTGTGAACGACTGGTGATTTTCCATCTTTCAAAAGCAAGTTCCTTTTCCCGAACAGCCGTAGCATCGGTTGCGGTAATGAGGGCATAAAGAGGCAGGCCATCGGCATCGAAAACGGTGGTTGCAACAGCCTCAAACCAAGTTGTTCCACCGTTGGCCAAATGCAGCTCGGCCCGAACCTTTTCATAAGGAGAACCGGCACATAAGGATTCAAAAAAACCTTGATATTCTTCGTTGTTATCCGTTACCAAAACAGAATTAACCAATGAATTGGGAACATCCTTATTTATACGTTCAATGCCCAGCAGTTTGGCAAAATGTGCGGGAAGAGTGAGCGTTTTTGTGGGAATATGATAATAAAGCAATAAAAGGTTGGATTGCTTTATTGCAATTTCATAATCCGCTGGTGTAAGAAGTAATTGTTCCTCTTCGGTAGTCTGTTTAAATGTTGGCATATGGTACCCCCTACAATTAATCTTATGTCTAATATATCATAGGTTTGAAAAATTGAAAATGCCTTTTATTTCTGTAAGTTTTTTTGTGCTGTAGAAAGCATCAGTTTAATCCGGTTTAACTGGTTAACTTCACTGGCCCCTGGATCGTAGTCGATGGCTACCACATTGGAAAGCGGATATTGTTTGCGCAGCTCTTTGATAACACCCTTACCTACTACGTGATTAGGCAGACAGCCAAAGGGCTGGGCACAGACAATATTATTAACACCGCTGTGAATCAGTTCCACCATTTCGCCGGTTAGAAACCACCCTTCACCGGTCTGATTACCGATGGAAACAATGGGCTTAGCGTACTCAACCGTTTTGTAGATGCTGATCGGAGGTGTAAAATGCGTGCTCTTTTCAAAGGCCTTAGTGGCTGCACCGCGGGCAAATTCCAGAACCTGAATCCCCAGTTTGGAAACAAGAGCGGCTTTTTTACTGGTACCCAGCTTATCAGCTTTGTAAATTTGGTTGAAGAAACAATAAAGCATGAAATCAATCAAATCGGGAACTACCGCTTCGGCGCCTTCGGATTCCAACAGCTCAACCAGGAAGTTGTTGGCAGCAGGAGCATATTTTACTAAGATTTCACCTACCACACCGACCTTGGGTTTCACTTCTCCGGTAATCGGAATGGCATCGAATTCTGCAATCATCTGGCGGCACATCCGTTGGAAGGTGAAAAAATTCATATGCTTTCCGGAAACAAATGCAACACATTTTTCCCGCCATTTATCATGAAGGGCATTCACCGAACCGGCTTCCTTTTCGTAAGGACGCATCCGGTAAGTGCAGCGCATGAAGATATCACCGAACATGGCGCTGTATGCAGCCCGGATAAACAAATCAGCATTCAGATGGAAGCCGGGATTGCTTTCGATACCGCCCAGATTCAGGGAAATAACCGGAACCTGAGGGATACCGGCTTTTTCCAAAGCCCGGCGGATAAAGCCCACATAGTTGGTAGCCCGGCAGCCGCCGCCGGTCTGGGTCATAATAACAGCTGTCTGATCAGGATCATATTGTCCGGACAAAAGAGCATCCATAATTTGACCAACTACCAAAAGAGAAGGATAGCAGGCATCATTATTAACATATTTCAGGCCCACATCCACCGCATGCCGGTTATCATTGGGCAGAACTACAAAGTTGTAGCCGCAGGCCCGGAAAGCCGGTTCCAGTAACTCGAAGTGAATGGGTGACATCTGGGGACAAAGGATCGTGTAAGTTTTACGCATTTCTTCCGTGAACACAGCACGGTTAATCGCAGAAGAACGAAGCTGCCGTTCCTGCTTTTTCTGTTCTCTGATCTTAATGGCCGACAATAACGAACGAACTCTGATCCGCGCAGCACCAAGGTTATTGACCTCATCAATTTTTAAACAGGTATAGATTTTATCCGAACCGGTTAAGATATCATTGACCTGATCGGTAGTGACTGCATCCAAACCGCAGCCAAAGGAATTCAACTGGATCAAATCCAGATATTCTTTTGTTTTTACGAAACTTGCCGCCGCGTAGAGACGAGAATGGTACATCCACTGGTCGGACACGATCAGGGGCCGTTCCGGTGAGGCCAGATGGGAGATGGAGTCCTCGGTCAGGACGGCAAGACCGTAGGAAGTAATCAACTCAGGAATACCGTGGTTAATCTCCGGATCGATATGATAAGGACGGCCGGCCAAAACAATACCCCGTTTTCCGTTGGTTTGCAGATAAGCCAGTACTTCTTCGCCTTTGTCTCTAATGTCTTCTCTGGCCCGTTCCTGTTCTTCCCAGCCGAGCCTTACGGCTTCCAGAATCTCTGCAGTGGGAAGCTCGCTGAATTCTTCGGCCAATGCCTCGGAAATGGTTTTCATATCACGGAAGGACATAAAGGGATTACGCAGAATCAATTCTCCCCGTCCGATTTCTTCCATATTGTTTTTGATATTTTCGGAATAAGAAGTAACAATAGGGCAGTTATAGTGATTGTTGGCTTCATCAAATTCATTTCTTTCATAAAAAAGCGATGGGTAGAAGACGAAATCCACCTTTTGATTTATCAGCCATTTGACATGACCGTGAACCAGCTTGGCAGGATAACATTCCGATTCACTGGGAATGGATTCGATACCCAGCTCATAAATTTTATGATTGGAGTTGGGAGATAATACTACCCGGTAACCAAGTCTGGTAAAAAAGGTATGCCAAAACGGATAGTTTTCAAACATATTTAAGACTCTGGGAATACCAACGGTACCCCGGGGTGCTTCGTCAGCCGGCAGGGGTTCATAGGAAAACTCTCTCTTCAATTTATATTCAAAGAGATTGGGGATGCCGTCTTCATTTTTGGTTTTACCGATTCCCCGTTCACAGCGGTTGCCGGAGATATATTGGCGGCCGCCGGTAAATTTGTTGATGGTCAGCCGGCAATTATTGGTACAGCCTTTACATTTGGCCATACTGGTTTCAAACTGCAGGGCGTTGATTTTGGCAATGGAAAGCATGGTGGTGGCCGGTTGATTTTCTGTTTCATATTGTTCGCGGGCAATCAAAGCGGCACCGAAAGCTCCCATGATACCGGCAATATCAGGGCGGATGGCGGCACATCCGGCAATCTGCTCAAAGCTGCGTAAGACCGCATTGTTATAGAAGGTACCACCCTGGACGACGATATTTTTACCCAGGTCCGCCGCATCCGACACCTTAATTACCTTAAATAATGCATTTTTAATAACCGAATAAGCAAGTCCGGCCGAAATGTCGGCTACCGAAGCGCCTTCCTTTTGTGCCTGTTTTACTTTAGAGTTCATAAATACCGTACAACGGGTACCAAGATCAATTGGATGAGCGGCAAAAAGAGCTTCCTGGGCAAAATCCTGAACGCTGTAGTTCAAAGATTTGGCAAAGGTCTCGATAAAAGAACCGCAGCCGGACGAGCAGGCTTCATTAAGCTGAACGCTGTCTACGGTTTTGTTCTTTATTTTAATGCATTTCATATCCTGACCGCCGATATCCAGAATACAGTCTACCTCCGGATTAAAGAAGGCGGCAGCATAATAGTGAGCCACGGTTTCCACTTCCCCGGCATCCAGTAAAAAAGCGGCTTTCATCAAAGCCTCTCCGTAACCGGTAGAGCAGGAACGGACGATTTTTGCACCGGCCGGTAAGTGTTCGTAAATATCTTTAATGGCATTAATGGCAGTTTTTAAGGGACTGCCGTCATTATTACTGTAAAAAGAATAAAGTAAAGAACCGTCTTCACCAATCAAAGCCACCTTAGTTGTGGTGGAACCGGCATCGATGCCCAGATAACAATTGCCTTTATAAGCGGCAATATCACTGACCGATACTTTGGCCGAATTATGCCGTTTGATAAAGGTATCGAATTCCTGTTCATTGGCAAATAAGGGATCCATCCGTTCTACTTCAAATTCCATTTTAATGGCAGAAGAAAGTTTTTCCACCATTTCTTCCATGGTATAAGAAACTTCTTCCCCGGCATTCAAAGCCGAACCGATGGCAGCAAACAAATGCGAGTGTCCGGTATCGATGATATGCTCCTCGCCCAACTTCAGGGTTCGGATAAAAGCTTCTTTTAATTCTGATAAAAAGTGCAGAGGGCCGCCCAGAAAAGCAACATGGCCGCGAATTGGTTTACCGCAGGCTAAACCGCTGATGGTCTGATTGACCACTGCCTGAAAAATAGACGCGGATAAATCTTCCTTGGTAGCACCTTCATTAATCAAAGGCTGAATATCCGATTTGGCAAAAACACCGCAGCGAGCGGCAATAGTATATAAAGAATGGTACTCTTTGGCAAATTCATTTAATCCGGCCGCATCAGTCTGCAGCAGGGAGGCCATCTGGTCGATAAAGGAACCGGTACCGCCGGCACAGATGCCGTTCATCCGCTGTTCCACATTACCGCCTTCGAAATAAATAATTTTGGCATCTTCACCGCCCAGCTCAATGGCCACATCGGTTTGCGGAGCCAGCTCCTTCAGAGCGGTGGCAACAGAAATAACTTCCTGAACGAAAGGAACCTGCAAATGGTTGGAAAGGGTCAGACCACCGGAACCGGTAATCATCGGGTGAACCGTAATATTTCCCAGATCTCCGTAAGCCTTCTTCAGAAGTGAGGCCAGGGTTTCCTGAATGTTTGCGAAATGCCGTTCGTAATCGGAAAACAGGACGGTATTGTCACCGTCCAAAAGTGCTATTTTTACTGTTGTTGAGCCAATATCAATACCCAGAGTATACATTTTAATCAATCCCTTCAAAGTTCTAATCTACGTCATTATACGACACAAAAACAGAAAAATCAACGTGGGTAAAAAAGGAAGATGTAAAATCTGTGTGAAGAATAACGTGCAAATATTAATTTTTTATTATAAATATAGGAAAGATTTGGTGTTTTGTTTACATTTCATAAATGTAATGTTAGAATATATGATGTTCAAGGACAGGATATGTCCCGTCCGATTGTGAAGGAGAGAGAGTATGAAACCCATGAGTAAATTTGAGAAAAAATTTGGCAGATATGCCATTAAAAATATTTCGATGGTTTTGATTTTATGTTATGCCGCCGGATTTATTATCAATATGATCGATCAGAGTTTTTTGAACTACCTTAGCTTAAATCCTTATGCCATCCTGCATGGTCAGGTGTGGCGGCTGATTACCTGGATTATTGTCCCGCCGTCACTTAATATGAATTTATTCTTTATCTTAATTATGCTGTATTTTTATTATTCCATCGGAACCAGTCTGGAACACGCATGGGGTACCTATCGGTATAATATTTACTTATTTTCGGGGATGCTGTTTACCATCGTAGGATCGTTCTTGATGATGGTATATATCTATATTTCGGTACCGGCTTTATTGCAGTCACCGGAAAGCGCAGAGCTGGTTTTTCGTCAGACGGCCACTTATTTTAGTACTTACTATGTAAATATGTCAATCTTTTTGGCATATGCGGCCACCTTTTCGGAAGCCAGGGTATTACTGTTTTTTATTATTCCGATAAAGGTAAAATATCTGGGAATTATATATGGAATCATGCTTGGGGCCGAGTTTTTTGCCGGAAATATATATAATAAAGTAGTAATCGGTGCATCTTTGCTGAACTTTATTATTTTCTTCCTGACTTCCCGTAATCGTATTCATATGTCTCCCAAACAGGTAAAGCGCCGGTATGAATATAAGCAGGAAGTGAAGAAGAGTGCCGGCATCAGCCGGCATAAGTGTGCTGTGTGCGGAATAACGGAGGAAGACGATCCGAACAGAGAGTTCCGTTTCTGCTCCAAGTGCGCCGGAAATTATGAATATTGCAGCGAACATTTATACACCCATACCCATATAAAGAATTGAGACGGATAAAGAGAGGGCATAGGTATTAAAGTGAATAATAATAAGGAAATACAATTTGCCAAAGCACTGGAAGAAGCCAGACAATTGGCAAAGAACCAGGGGAACAGCATTACCGGTGAGCAGGTAAAAGAAATTTTTGCTGATCAAAGCCTGGCGGAAGAGCAGTTTGCGTTGATCTTTGACTATTTAAAGCAGCACAAAATCGGGGTGGATGAAATCATAGATCCGGATGAATATCTTACCGATGAAGAAAAAAATTATCTGGAAGATTACCTAAAGGAGCTGGAAGATCTGCGGCAATATACCGCCGGTGAGAAAGCGGCAGCTTTGCTTTCAGCGATGGCGGGGGACAAGATGGGACAAGGCTGTTTGATGGAAGCTTACCTGCCTGAAGTGGTGGAAATCGCCAAACTATATATCGGCCAGGATGTCTCGGCGGAGGACCTGATTGGGGAAGGCAATGTAGCTCTCGCGGTAGGTGTCACTATGCTTGGATGTGTGGAAACCGGAAAAGAAGCCGAAGGCCTGCTGGTTAAAATGATTATGGATGCCATGGAAGAACTGATCGGTGAGACCGAACAAGCTCATATAACCGATAAGCAACTGGAAAATAAAGTCAATCAGGTAGCTGAAGCCGCCAGAGAATTAGCCCAGGCATTGGGCCGCAAAGTGACGATAGAGGAACTTGCGGCTGAAGAAGGCCTTACGGAAGAGCTAATCGGAGAGGCTATTCGCATCAGCGGGAAGGCTATAGAGGATATTGAATATGGAAACAGTTGACAATATCGTTAATAAGGACTTTAAATATGTAATGATGGATACCGGCAATATTTTTCTGGGAGCCAGATATTCTTACAGCGAACTGCTGGAGGAGGATATGGTGCCCTTTAAGCTGAAAGTGGTAATTTCTCATTATCTTCTCAAAGAAACCGATCCGGAAACCACTCTGGAAAGTCAGTTGTATTACCTGGAAGCGGGAAATCTATTGTATGATAGCTTGAAACAACTGCGGGTGAAGGTGAAAGTGAATGCGTTAACGGAAAAGAAAAGATTGTTCAGAGAACCGGTGGTGCAATATCAGGAGAAAGTAATGGGCCTGGAGGAACTGGTCGGAACCAATCTGGCCCGAAAGAAAGCACAAGGACTGATTATTCGGGAGATGATTGTATCACGTTTGGGGTTAATGGCTTTCAGTATATAAAAAGTGCACAAAAAAGAATGAAAAAAATGTCGAAAATTGTGCTTGCAAAAAACAATAAATCTGATATAATAATAATTGTAGCAGGAAACGCAACAGGAAACAAAGCTACCACTAACAATCGGTAAAATTCCCCTTTTACACTGAGCCAGATTGAAACGCAAGTTTCGTCTGGTTCTTTTAATTTCAAAAGGTTGATATTTGACTTTGTCAAATTGTACAAAAAAAACGTAAAAAATGATAAAAAAATGTCGATTTTTATACTTGCTTAATCATTTTTATTCTGTTATACTAACTTTTGTAGTCGGGAAGCGACAGCCCACTACACTAACATACGGTAAAATTCCCCTTTTACACTGAACCGGATTGAGACGCAAGTTTCATCCGGTTCTTTTAATGTATGTTGTAGTAATTTTAACAAAAACATGATATACTAAATCCCGTGAGCCGTAAAAATGTATATTGGAAAAGAGGAAGTGTAATGAAGGAACAGGTGATTAAATCTACAGCATATGAAACAATAGAAAACCGACCGGTAGATGATTTAAATTCTCAGGGCCTGGTTTTAAAACATAAGAAGACCGGTGCCCGTATTGCGGTACTGGCTAATGATGATGAAAACAAAGTTTTTTATATTGCGTTCCGGACGCCCCCCACCGACAGTACTGGGGTGGCGCATATTTTAGAGCATTCGGTGCTTTGCGGTTCCAAGGCTTTTCCGGTAAAGGACCCTTTTGTAGAATTGTGCAAGGGCTCGTTGAATACCTTTTTAAATGCCATGACCTATCCGGATAAGACGGTTTATCCGGTAGCCAGCTGCAATGATAAGGACTTTGCCAATTTGATGCATGTATATCTGGATGCGGTTTTTTATCCCAATATATATAAAGAAGAAAAAATATTTATGCAGGAAGGCTGGCACTATGAATTAGAGTCGGCGGCAGATGAGTTAAAGATAAACGGTGTGGTTTATAACGAAATGAAAGGTGTTTTTTCCAGCCCCGATGATGTGGTAGAGCGGGAGATTTTCAGTTCGCTTTTTCCTGACACCACCTATGGAATGGAATCAGGAGGCGATCCGGATGTAATCCCCACCCTGACCTATGAGCAGTTTTTGGAATTCCATGGGAAATACTACCATCCTTCCAACAGCTATATTTATTTGTACGGTAATATGGACCTGGAAGAGCGCCTGGAATTTTTAGATAAAGAATATCTGTCTCGGTTTGATGCGTTACAGATCGATTCTTCCATTGCCAGACAGGAGCAATTTGATGCCCCCCATGTGGTTGAGAAAGAGTACTCGGTAATGGAAGGGGTGAGCCTTAACGAAAGTGCTTATCTAAGTTATAATACCGTCATCGGAACCAGCACCGATCCTAAGCTTTATATAGCATTGCAGGTATTGGATTACACTCTGTGCAGTGCGCCGGGAGCACCGCTGAAACAGGCGTTATTAGATAAGAAAATCGGCAAGGATGTATACAGCACTATGGAAAACGGCATTTTACAGCCTTATTTCAGTGTGACAGCGAAGGATGCCGATGAGACAAGAGTGGATGAATTTGTTAAAACCATCGAAGACGTTTTGAAAGAATTAGTTGTAAGCGGTTTAGATAAAAAATCTTTAGCTGCCGGGCTGAATTACTTTGAATTTAAATATCGGGAAGCTGATTACGGTTCCCATCCCAAGGGACTGATGATGGGCCTGCAGGTGATGGAAAGCTGGCTTTATGAGGACAGCGAACCCTTTAGGCATATTGAAGCAAATGCCAGTTTCGCATCCTTAAAGGAAGAAATAGAAAAAGGATATTTCGAAGAATTAATTCGAAAATATTTAATTGATAACAGCCACAAAAGTATTTTAAAAGTAGTTCCGGTGGCCGGATTAACAGCCAAACGGGAAGAAAAACTGCAGGCAGAACTGCAGGCTTATAAAGAAACCCTGAAACCGGAAGAAATTGATCGGATTATCAGGGATGCCAAGGCACTGGAAGTCTATCAGGAAGAGCCCAGTTCTCAGGAGGATCTGTTAAAGATTCCGCTGCTGACCAGAGCGGATATTAAGAAGGAAGCGGCAGAATTTATCAATGAGATTCGGGATGTAGGGGGAACTACGGTACTGTTCCATAATGTTTTTACCAATGGTATCGGTTACCTGCGGTTTGTTTTTGATATAAAAAAGGTACCTGCGGAGCTGTTTCCCTATATCGGCATTTTGAAAAGCGCCCTGACCCGGGTGGATACCGAAAATTATTCTTTCAGTGATCTCTTTAATGAGATAAATGTGAATACCGGCGGTATGGAAACAGTAGTAAATACCTACCTGGATGCTAATGATATGACTCGGTACAAGGCAACTCTTGAAATTAAAGTTAAAGTTTTATATGAGAATATAGACAAGGCCTTTGCTTTAGTAAAGGAGATCGTCCTGCATTCCAAATATCAGGATGCCAAACGGCTTTATGAAATAATTGCCGAGATGAAATCCAAGATGGAAACCATGATGAGCAGTTCCGGGCACAGTCTGGCTGCCATGCGGGCACTGTCTTATTTTTCCGAAACAGCGGCTATCGCCCAACAGGTAAACGGTCTGCCACAATTCCGTCTGCTGGAAGAACTGGAAGAAAATTTTGAAGATAAAAAAGTAGAATTGACCCATAAATTAGAAACGCTGGTTTCGTATATATTCAGAGAGGAAAATTTGATGGTAGACTATACCGCTACCGAAGAGGGCTATACCGGTATAGAAGAGCGGGTAACGATGTTTAAAAAGGAACTGTTCAAGACTCCTGTAAGCGGAACCCCTTTTATTCCCAAGCTGCAAAAAAAGAACGAAGGTTTTATGACCGCCGGCCAGGTGCAATATGTTTGCCGGGCAGGTAATTTCAGAGAAAAAGGCTTGCCTTATACCGGAGCGCTTAAAGTGCTTAAGGTGATGATGGGATATGAATATCTTTGGAATCAAGTCCGTGTAAAGGGCGGTGCTTACGGCTGCATGAGTAATTTTACCAAATCCGGAGACAGTTATTTTGTATCTTATCGGGATCCTAATCTGGCAAAAACCGTGGAAGTTTATGAGCAGGCAGCTGATTTTATCAAAAATTATCAGGCGGATGAGCGTGCCATTACCCAGTTCATCATTGGCGCCATCAGTGAAATGGACATTCCCATGACACCGGCCACCAAAGGCAGTTATTCTCTGGGCGGCTATATGACCAATCTTACTTTTGCAGAGGTACAAAAAAGCAGAGATGAATTACTGGGGGTAAATCAGGAAATTCTCAGAGGCTTATACCGGTATGCAGAGGCAGTTATAGAAGCGGAATGTCTGTGCGTAGTGGGAAATGAGGAGAAAATTAAGGGAAGCAAAGAACTGTTTATGGAGATTGAACCATTATTTCACTAATGAATTTTTTCATTAACAGGGAGGAAAACAGTATGAAAAAGAAGGTTTATTTATGTTGTGTAACTATAATCGGCGGTGTTTTACTTGCCGCCTGCGGGGCTAAGAATTCAGATCATTCCTATAACATGTATAGTGAAGCACCCGCTGCTTATGCTGTCGAGGAAGCTGCTTATGACTATGACACCGGTGATATTTATATGGAAACAGCAAACGAAGCAAAGGCGATGGAAACAGGTGCAGGTGATCAGGTGGCAGTGCAGTCCCCCAGAAAACTGATCCGCAATGCCAATATGGATGTGGAAACCGAAGAATTCGACAAATTGCTGGCAACCATAGAAGAGCGGGTCAATAATCTGGGCGGATATATGGAAAATTATCAGACCAGCAAAAGCTCCAGATACTACAGTGCTTATGATAACCGCAGTGCCAATATGACCATTCGGATTCCGGCCACTAATTATGATCAATTTGTAAATGATGTGGCAGCGGTTTCCAATGTTTTGAACCGGAATGAAACCATTCAGGATGTTACCCTTCAATATGTGGATCTGGACAGCCATAAGAAGGTGCTTTTGACCGAACAGGAACGTTTGCTGGAATTATTGGAAAAAGCGGAAACCATTGAGGATATCATTACCATTGAAAGCCGGTTGTCAGAGGTTCGTTATCAGATTGAAAGTATGGAATCACAGTTACGTACATATGACAATCAGGTTGACTACAGCACCATCTATCTGTATGTCAGCGAAGTGAAACAGTTAACACCGGTAGAAGAGCTGACAGTCGGTGAGAAGATTGCAACAGGCTTTGTAAACAGCTGTAAAACCGTAGGCAACGGCTTTGTGAACTTCTTTATCGGATTAATTGTCTCTGTTCCTTTTTTAGTAGTGTTGGCAATCATTGTGGTGGTTATTTTATTGATTGTTAAACTTTGTATCAAGATATCAAACAGAAAGAAGAAGAAGAATGAATCAGCATAAATCAGGATTTGTAACCTTGATCGGGCGGCCCAACGTGGGAAAATCCACGTTGATGAACTGCCTGATCGGGCAAAAGATAGCGATCACTTCCAATAAACCCCAGACTACCAGAAATCGGATTCAAACTGTCTATACTTCGGAAGAAGGCCAGATTGTTTTCGTAGATACGCCGGGAATCCATAAGGCCAAGAATAAACTGGGGGAATATATGGTCAATATTGCCACCCGCAGTATTAAAGAAGTGGATGTGATTCTCTGGCTGGTGGAACCCAGCAACTTTATCGGAGCCGGGGAACGGCATATTATCGAACAACTGAAAAAAGTGAACCTGCCGGTCATTTTAGTAATTACTAAGATTGATACCGTAAAAAAAGAAGAATTGTTTGGTTTTATCGATACCTATCGAAAGGAACTGGATTTTGCCGAGATAGTACCGGTTTCCGCCATGAAGAAGGACAACACCGATACATTGATCGAATGTATCATGAAATATTTGCCTTACGGACCGGCTTTTTACGATGAAGATACCATTACCGACCAGCCCCAGCGTCAGATTGTGGCTGAACTGATCCGGGAAAAAGCATTGCATTGCCTGGACGAAGAGATTCCCCACGGGATTGCGGTTACCATTGAGAAGATGAAATGGCGGGGCAAAATCGTTGATATTGAAGCCACCATCATCTGCGAACGGGAGTCCCATAAAGGGATTGTTATCGGGAAGGGCGGCGAAAAGCTTAAGAAAATCGGCACCAATGCCCGCTGGGAGATTGAAAAAATGTTAGAATGCAAGGCCAATCTGCAGTTGTGGGTAAAGGTGAAAAAGGATTGGCGGGACAGTGATTATTTGATTAAAAATTTTGGTTATAATCCCAAAGATTCCGAATAGAAAATCCAAAAAAGAGAACCCTAATCTTATAAAACAGTTAGGGGGATGAAGATGGAAGAAACAAATTACTGGGAACAATTTAAAAATACCGGAAATATAGGCGATTATTTGAATTATAAGCAAAAAGAGCAGGATATGGGAGTCCATCCTTATGCAGGAAACAGTGAACGTAACAGGAATGATATTGAAGACGGAGCCTATCGGGGAATATGACAGGCGGGTCGTACTTCTGACCGGAGAAAGAGGGAAGATAGCCGCTTTTGCCAAAGGGGCAAGAAGGCAGGGAAGCAGATTGCTGGCGGCTACCAATCCCTTTTGCTTTGGTCGTTTTCAGCTTTACGAAGGCCGGAATTCTTATACGGTTATGGAGGCTTCTATCCAGAATTATTTTGAAGGATTACGGGAGGACTATGAAGGTGCATTCTTTGGGATGTATTTTCTGGAAGTGATGGACTATTATACCCGCGAGAACAATGATGAGCGGATGATGCTGAATCTCCTGTATCAGTCTTTAAAAGCAATTAATCATCCGGCCATTGATAACAGACTGATCCGGTACATATTTGAAATAAAGGCCCTTGTGCTGAATGGAGAGTATCCGGGTATACCAGATAGCGGACCATGGGAAGAATCCACAATATACGCCATGGAGCATATTGCCTGTGCCGGCATTGAAAAGCTATATACCTTTACGGTATCGGAAAGTGTTTTAAAACAGTTAAAAGATATTGCCGATAGTTACCGGCAGAAATTTATTGACAGAGCTTTTAAAAGCCTGGAAATTTTAGATGCGTTAATTTCAGGTTGAAAAACTATCTCACGTCATATATAATAGATTGGATATCATGCTGACATGGTATCCAATCTATTATATATGACAGCAGTCGGGAGGACTGGAATGTTAAAAAAAAGCAGAACGGTTACAGGATTGATAACAGGTATGATGCTACTTTACTTATGCGGGTGCAACCAGCTGATGAAGCCGGAAAGTGATGTGGCGTTAACCGATGAAACGGTTATTTCGATAGATAAAGATGGCGGCATTACGACTACCATGGTGGAAAAGTTTGAAGCTTCCTATTATCAGCAGGCAGAACTTCAAGATATGATCTTATCGGAAGCGGCAGCTTATAATGCCGGTAACGGTGAAGGATCCATCGGTGTGGAAAAAATCCAGGTAGAAAATGGCCTGGTGAATGTTATTATGAATTTTGCGGATATGGAATGCTATGCTGACTATAAAGAAGTGGTTTTTTTTGTGGGAACCATTGCCGAAGCACAGGAAAAAGGGTTTGATTTGAACATCACATGTCATGAGGTTGACGATGAAAGCAAGACTGTCAGCAAAGATCAGATTGTCGAAATGGAAAAAGTGTATATTTTAATAACGGATGAACCAGTCGGAGTGCCGTCGGTTTTGGCAGAAGAAACCATATATCAGCCGATTTCCGTAGAAACCTTCGGAAAAGTGTTATATGTAAGCGATGGTGTGGTGCAGGGAAGGAATAAGAATTCTGTTCGGATTGAAGCGGAAACAGAAGGATTATCATATATTATTTTCAAATAAAGGAAGGATATTACAATGGAAAAAACAATGGAAAAAATAGTAGCATTGGCAAAAGCAAGGGGATTTGTTTATCCCGGCTCAGAGATATATGGAGGCCTGGCGAATACCTGGGATTACGGCAATCTGGGCGTGGAACTTAAGAATAATGTGAAGAAAGCCTGGTGGCAGAAGTTTGTTATGGAAAGTCCATATAATGTGGGTGTGGACTGTGCCATTCTGATGAACCCCCAGACCTGGGTGGCTTCCGGACATTTGAAAGGATTTTCCGATCCTTTAATGGACTGTAAAGAATGCCATGAGCGTTTCCGCGCGGATAAGATTATCGAGGACTTTGCCGCTGAGAAAAATGTGGCATTGGATGGTTCTATCGACGGCTGGTCACAGGAGAAGATGAAAGCATTTGTCGAAGAACATAATATTCCCTGTCCCACCTGCGGCAAACATAATTTTACCGATATCCGTCAGTTTAATCTGATGTTCAAAACCTTCCAGGGTGTTACCGAGGATGCTAAAAATACCGTATATTTACGTCCGGAAACAGCACAGGGCATTTTTGTAAACTTTAAAAACGTACAGCGGACATCCCGCAAGAAGATTCCTTTTGGAATCGCGCAGGTGGGTAAATCCTTCCGTAACGAGATTACTCCCGGTAACTTCACCTTCCGTACCAGAGAGTTCGAGCAGATGGAACTGGAATTTTTCTGTGAACCTGATACCGATTTGGAATGGTTTGCTTATTGGAAAGAATTTTGCATTAACTGGCTGCAGACACTGGGCATGAAGGACGATGAAATGCGTGTTCGTGACCATGATGCCGCTGAGTTGTCCTTTTATTCCAAAGCTACCAGTGATATTGAATTTTTATTCCCCTTTGGCTGGGGAGAATTATGGGGTATTGCCGACCGTACCGATTATGACCTGACTCAGCATCAGAATACTTCGGGAGAAGATCTGACTTATTTTGATGATCAGAAAAATGTCCGTTACGTGCCTTATGTAGTAGAACCTTCACTGGGTGCTGACCGTGTAGTACTGGCATTCCTCTGTGCGGCCTATGATGAAGAAGAAATTGCCGAAGGAGATGTGCGGACCGTGCTTCATTTCCATCCGGCATTGGCACCGGTTAAGATCGGCATCCTGCCACTGTCCAAAAAACTGAATGAAGGTGCAGAAAAGATTTATCAGGAATTATCTAAGAAATATAACTGCGAATTTGATGATAGGGGTAATATCGGTAAAAGATACCGCCGTCAGGATGAAATCGGAACACCGTTTTGCATCACTTATGACTTTGATTCCGAAACCGATAACTGTGTAACCGTTCGTTTCCGTGATTCTATGGAGCAGGAACGGGTAGCTATTGCTGAACTGGATGCTTATTTTGCAGATAAATTTACATTTTAATGATGCATTTGGAGGATTTTATTAGATGAAACCGTATGGTGTAAATGAATTAAGAAAAATGTTTTTGGACTTTTTTGAAAGCAAGGATCATCTGGTGATGAAAAGCTTTTCGTTAGTACCGCATAATGATAACAGCTTACTGCTGATTAACTCGGGAATGGCTCCTTTGAAACCGTATTTTACCGGACAGGTTATTCCGCCCCGTAAGAGAGCGGCAACCTGCCAGAAATGTATTCGGACAGGAGATATTGAAAACATCGGTAAGACTGCTCGTCATGGTACATTCTTTGAGATGTTGGGCAACTTTTCTTTTGGCGATTATTTTAAACATGAAGCAATTGCCTGGACTTGGGAGTTTTTGACCGAGGTAGTGGGACTGGAAGCAGACCGCCTTTACCCTTCGGTTTATCTGGATGATGATGAAGCCTGGGAAATCTGGAATAAAGAAATCGGAATTGCTCCGGAACGGATTTTCCGCTTTGGCAAAGAAGATAATTTCTGGGAGCATGGTTCAGGTCCCTGCGGCCCTTGCTCGGAAGTTTATTATGACCGTGGTGAAAAATATGGCTGCGGCAAGCCGGATTGTACGGTAGGCTGTGATTGCGACCGCTATATTGAAATCTGGAACAACGTATTTACTCAGTTTGACGGTGATGGTAAAGGAAATTACACCGAACTGGATCATAAAAATATCGATACCGGTATGGGTCTGGAACGTCTGGCTACAGTGGTACAGGATGTGGATTCCATTTTTGATGTGGATACTATTCAGGCATTAAAAAACAAAATTTGCGAGATTTCCGGCAAAGCCTATAAGCAGGAATATAAATGGGATGTGTCGATTCGAATCGTGACTGATCATGTTCGCTCCGCAACATTTATGATTTCGGACGGGATTATGCCCACCAATGAAGGCAGAGGGTATGTACTGAGAAGAATTATCCGCCGGGCTGCTCGTCACGGCAGATTGCTGGGTATTGAAGGAAAATTCATGGCGAACCTGAGCAATACCGTAATCGAAGGCAGCAAAGATGGTTATCCGGAGTTGGAAGAGAAGAAAGACTTTATTTTCAATGTCCTGACTCAGGAAGAAAATAAATTTAACAATACCATTGATCAGGGTTTGGGTATGTTAACCGAATTAGAAGAGAATATGACCAAATCCGGTATAAAGGAACTTTCCGGAGAGGAAGCTTTCAAGTTGTATGATACCTATGGTTTTCCCATTGATCTGACTGTGGAGATTATGGAAGAAAAAGGTTTTGCCGTAGATATGGAAGGGTTCCGAAACTTTATGCAGGAACAGAAGGATAAAGCCCGAAAAGCCCGTAAAGTAACCAATTATATGGGAGCGGATGCTACTGTTTACGAGGAGATAGATCCGGCGGTTACTACCATATTCACCGGCTATGACAGTCTGGAAGGCGAGTCGAAAGTTACTGTCCTGACCACCGAAACCGAATTAGTGGAAGCTCTTACCGATGGAGAAATGGGAACCGTAATTGTGGAAGCAACTCCCTTTTATGCCACCATGGGCGGCCAAAGTGGCGATATCGGTATTATCCGTACCAGTGATGGTGAATTTTCTGTTAAAGAAACCATTAAGCTGGTTGGTGATAAAGTAGGCCATATCGGTATCGTAACCAAAGGTATGTTGAAGGTTGGCGATGTTGTATCTTTACAGGTCGATGCAGAACAACGTGCCGATATTTGTAAGAACCACAGTGCCACTCATTTGCTGCAGAAAGCCTTACGTACCGTATTAGGCTCTCATGTAGAGCAGGCCGGTTCGGCGGTGGATGGAGAACGTCTGCGTTTTGACTTTAGTCATTTTTCGGCCATGACACCGGCGCAGATAAAAGCCGTTGAAAAAATAGTTAATGATGAAATAGCCAATGGATTACCGGTAGTTACGCAGGAAATGTCCATTGAAGATGCCAAGAAATCCGGCGCCATGGCACTATTTGGTGAGAAATACGGTGATACCGTAAGGGTAGTAAAAATGGGGGATTTCTCCACCGAGCTTTGTGGTGGCACCCATGTAAAGAACACCGGAGCCATAACCGTCTTTAAAATCCTTTCCGAAAGCGGTGTTGCCGCTGGTGTGCGGAGAATTGAAGCCCTCACCGGAAAAGGGGTATTCAGTTACTATGAAGAAATGGAACAAATGCTGGATGCTGCTGCTAAGGCAGCCAAGACCACTCCGGCAGCGTTGGTTGATAAAATAATCGATGGTTATATCAATGAGATCAAACAGCTTAGAAGTGAAAACGAATCCTTGAAGAGCAAAGCAGCAAAAGATGCTCTCGGTGATGTTATGGATCAGGTTCAGGAAATCGCCGGTGTGAAGCTGTTAGCAACGAAAGTGCCTAATGTGGACATGAATGGGCTGATGGATCTGGGTGACCAGTTGAAGAACAAATTAGGCGAAGGTGTTGTATTGCTGATTTCCGATTTGGAAGGTAAAGTGAACATGATGGCCATGGCTACTGAAGAAGCTATGAAAAAGGGTGCTCATGCAGGAAATTTGATTAAAGGAATCGCAGCTTTAGTAGGCGGCGGTGGCGGCGGACGTCCCAATATGGCCCAAGCCGGCGGCAAAAATCCGGTCGGTATCGATAATGCTTTACAGGAAGCAGCAACGGTTTTAAGCCAGCAAATAAAATAAATTAATGATTCATTAACAAAAATATTGACTTGCTTGAAAAATGTGGTATAATAACAAATGTGCATGTAGGCATTGCCTTACATAATATGTATTTATATACGTATAGCATAATAACCCAATCAGTCAAGTTACTTGGAGGGACTGAAGGGAGGTCAGGTGTAAATGTCAAACGTAATCGTAAAAGAGAACGAAACTTTAGACAGCGCTTTACGTCGTTTTAAAAGAAGCTGTGCGAAAGCAGGTATTCAGCAGGAAATTCGTAAAAGAGAACATTACGAAAAACCCAGCGTAAGACGTAAGAAGAAATCTGAAGCAGCCAGAAAACGTAAATATAATTAATAGTGAATGACTGGTCCTTGGTTCTCGTAATCAAGGACTATGTTTTTTTGATGAGGGGCATCATTATGTGGACAAAAGAAGTTTTTGGAACAGATGTTTACCATTTGGTGACAGCGTTTATTATTTATAGTATTTTAGGTTGGTTTGTAGAATCAGTTTATATGTCAATCTGTAACCGGAAGCTTACCAACAGAGGATTTGGGAAAGGACCCTTCTGCCCGATTTACGGTGTGGGAGCAGTAACAGGCTATCTGCTGCTTCATCCTCTGAGTGAGTATAAGTTTCTGCTTTATATGGCCGGAGCAATATCGGCAACAGTTTTTGAATATCTGGTAGGCCGTCTGATGCTGCGGTTGTTTGGCCAGGTTTGGTGGGATTATCGCAATAAGCCGCTGAATTATAAAGGTATCATCTGCTTGGAAAGCACCATTGCCTGGGGATTTTATGCGATGATCATTATCTTGTTTTTACATGGCCGGGTAATTGAGTTTATTGACCGTTATGACTTTCATGTAGGTGTGAGAATCTGCAGGGCGGTACTGCTGCTGGTGGTTTTTGACTATGTGTGGAAGATTGTACATATCTTTGATTTTTCCATTCAGAATATTAAGAAAATAAAAGAAAACGAAAAAGTAAAGAAGATTTCAGCAAGTATCAGACGATTTTTTTAAAGTCCGGCTTGCTGGATTTTTTTGTACTTGCATTATAAGCTCCAAATCAGCATAGGTATGGTAAAAGAACACCATTAGGAGCCTATTAAATGAGTGAAATTTGTAAAGAAAAAAACTCACATGCCAGCTTGCTGGCAACACTGCATACGAAAGCAGCCGGGCCGAATGGCCATCCCTGCTGTGGAAGCAAAGTTTTCACAGTAATCATATGCTGCATGGTGAGTCTGTCCTTATTTTTTTCTTCGGTGCTGGTAACATGGGCCGCGCCGCCGGAGGTGGAAACGCCTTCTTACATAGTTATGGAAGCAACGACAGGACAGGTGATTTGTGAAAAAAATGCCACCGAGAAATTAAGTCCGGCCAGTATTACGAAGATCATGACCCTGCTCATTGTCTTCGACTATATGGAAAGCGGCCGGATCAAGCCCGAAAGTGAAATCATAACCAGTGCCTATGCCAAGTCCATGGGGGGATCCCAGGTATTTCTGGAAGAGGGAGAAATACAAACCCTGGATACCATGATTAAGTGCATTGCTGTAGCATCAGGAAATGATGCCAGCGTGGCAGTAGCGGAGTACATCGCCGGCAGTGAGACGGAATTTATCAAATTGATGAACGAAAGAGCCCAGGGACTGGGAATGAACGATACTCATTTTGAGGACTGCTGCGGGCTTACTGATTCCGACAATCACTATACCAGTGCCAGGGATGTTGCGATCATGTCCAGAGAACTGATCACCAAATACCCCAAGGTATTGGAATATACCGGAATCTGGATGGAGGATATTACCCATACAACGGCACAGGGATCGTCTCTCTTTACCCTATCCAGTACCAATAAGCTGCTGAAAATGTATGAATGGACCACTGGTCTGAAAACCGGTTCTACCAGTAAGGCTAAATATTGCCTTTCGGCAACTGCCAGCAGGGATGGAATCGATTTGATCGCGGTAGTTATGGCATCGCCCAATAACAAGGTTCGTTTTCAGGAAGCCATGGCACTGCTGAATTACGGCTACGGTGTCAGCGCCATGTATGAAGACAAAAATGAAGATTTACTGGCACCCCTTCTGGTAAAGGGCGGTGTAGAGGATGAAGCGGCTATTTGCTACAGCGGCCCTTTCCGCTATCTGGATATTAAAGGAAGCGATTTGAACGCCATCGAAAAAAGTATCAACCTGCCGGAGCAGCTGATCGCCCCCTTCAATCAGGGGGATGCCATCGGTGAAGCGGTATACCGTCTGAACGGCGAACGGATCGGAAGTGTCTCCATCTATGTGGATGTTACCATTGAAAAAGCTGGGTATACAGACTATGTTGGCAAGGTATTTAAGATGCTGTTGGTCTGACTTTTCGATAGCACAGGCTCGCAAGCCTCAGCGCAGCTTAGCAGCGCCAACGTTTGCGAACCTGCCCTTTCGAAAAGTCATCCTCGGCAAATAAGGCAGTTGTTTCGTGAACGATGTACTGGCATGTATCCTGTAATCATTCAAATATGTGAGATTTTCATCGAGTACCGCCTTCTGTACCTACGGTGCTGCCGTCAGTAATCATTCAAATATGTGAGATTTTCAATGGGGAATTTGGCGCGTGAATTATCGATGAATAATGGTTTTTAATTTGCAGAATATGTGATAGAATAAGAGACAAACAGATAAGGCAGGAGAAATATTAATGATGCAATTGGAAGGGATACTTGCAGTGGCAGCGATAGCTGCCCTTTTCTTTATCATTGTCATGCTGATAGATGGAAATCGTTTTGTTGTCAGGGAATACTACTTTATGGCACCGCAATTAAAAAAGAATGCCAAGGTAGTTTTGCTTTCCGACTTACACAATAAAGAATATGGGAAGAACAACCGGGCACTATTGAATGCCATTGAAAAAGAAGCTCCCGATTATATCCTGGTAGCGGGAGATATGCTGACTTCGTCCAAGGGAAAGAGCTTTCGTCCGGCGGTTCAGTTACTGGAAGCCCTGGCCTCTAAATATCCGGTTTACTATGGAAACGGAAACCATGAATACCGGCTTTTGCTTTATCCCAAACAGTATGGCACGATGACGGAAGAATATGAACAGGCCCTGGCGAAGCTTCCTTTGCAGCGTTTGCAGAATGAACATGTATATCTGCCGGAACTGAATGCAGCAATTTACGGATTGAATCTGGACCGGGTTTATTATAAACGATTAAATAAAAATAAAATGACAACGGACTATCTGAACGAAGCCATGGGACCGGCCGGCAAAGACCGGGTCAATTTACTGATTGCCCATAATCCGGAATACTTTAAAGAATATGCGGCGTGGGGGGCAGATCTGGTGGTTTCCGGTCATGTTCACGGAGGAATTATGAGGCTTCCGTGGCTGGGCGGAGTGATCTCGCCTAAGCTGCGCCTGTTTCCGGAATATGACGGCGGGCTTTTTC
>JAVBSL010000040.1:0-26443 GCA_031556725.1 Lachnospiraceae bacterium
ATACGTAATCAATGACAGCTGTGTAAGCTGCGGAGCTTGTGAGGGACAGTGCCCCGTTGGTGCAATCAGCCAGGGCGATACACAGTTTGAAATAAGTGCAGATACTTGCATCGACTGCGGTTCTTGTGCAGGTGCTTGCCCTACAGGTGCTATTTCAGCCGAATAATAGGACGAGAAGATAAACTAAGGCGCGAAAGATGAGCAAGCTCATCTCGTACTGCGCCTAAGTTTAACTATAGTCTCGTCCGGAAGAACGCAAAGCGTTCTTCTGAATGATTTACATTATATATTAACGAGATAATGGTATCATCAGCCGGACGGTAAAACCGTCCGGTTTGTTTATGCAGATAAGTTCTCCGTTCATTTTGTTCATTAGGGAGCGGGATATATACAGGCCCAATCCTTCCCCTTCTTTTCCCGATTCTGTGGCTGTCTGGCCGCGGTAGAATTTTTCGCAGAGGTATTCTATCTCTGTTTCTTTTACCCCTTTTCCGTAATCATGAATGTCCATTTGCAAAAAGGGATCGGCCATGGCAAAGGTTATTATTACTGATGCAGCGGCGTATTTTTCCGCATTATATAAAATATTGGAAATAATCTGCCCCATTCTGTTTTTGTCAATCTGAATCAGGCAGATGGGCGGAGTGGTTACTGTAACCGCACTTTTGATGTGTACCTCACCAACGATTTCCAGCAGAATACGGCTTTCCTCGTCTGTGCATATTACTTCCAGGTGTCCTAAATCCTCCAGGGTATTTTGGAGCAGGTTGTTCATCAGATAGTCGATTTGCTTGGTTTTGACTTCAATGGCATTTAATTTTTCCAGCTGACCGGCCTCGGTGGTCTGAACCTGTAAAAATTCTGCCAGCAGACGAATGGATGTTACCGGCGTTTTAATGTCATGACTGAGGGATGCGATCATCTCATTTTTGCTCTGGTTAGCCGCCATCTCCCGGTGGCGGGCTTCCCGCAGAGCCTCCCGCATCAGGTCAAAGCTCTCGGTAAAAGCTCCGAAGATATTATGCCGGTCCATAGGAAGCTGGCTGTCCAGCCGTCCATCGGTGATCTGTCTGGCGAAGACCGTCAGCCGCCGGAAAGGGTGTAATATCACTCGGTATAGATACCCAAAATACAAAAGCAAGCCCAGACTAACTGTCAGCAATGCTTCCAAAATCCATTTCGCCGTGTCCTGATGCCGCTTTTCATACTGCTTCCCCAATCCCGGGTCAATCATGATCTTACCTGGAAAAGATTGGGCATCGGCAGTAATAAATCCTCTTTTGATTGCCCGACTTACACTCTCCGGAAGCTCCTGCCCTGATGTATAAACCTCACCTGAGTCAAAAAAAATAACAAAATCATACTTAAACTCATTCTCCGGTATCTCAGCCGGCCAACTATCCGCAGCTTCATAATTCTGCACCGAATTAACAATATGGTTAACTGCTCCCATATCCACTGTTTCCACAGGTGCCTTCCAGACATTCCAGGCCATCCAGAAGCCGGCTGCCATAATTACCGCTATCAGTAAAAACAAAAAATAAAATCTTTTCATGCTGTCTGTTCCTCATTGAATTTCACATATGTATCCGGTTCCCCAGGCGGTCTTGATCCACTGAGGAGTATTGGGGTCATCTTCAATTTTTTCCCGCAAATGCCGGACATGCACACTTAATGTCCCCTCACTGACGAACTCGTCCTTCCACACTTTGGTCAAAAGTTCGTCCTTGGAAATGACCCGATTCTGATTTTCCAGAAAAAAATTCAATAGCTTCCATTCCATCGGTTTCATCTTTATCAGCTTCTCACCCCTATACACCCGCTCGGTGGCTCGTTCAATCCGCACATCACCAAAGCTGATATCCTCAGATACGCTCTTGCTCTCTCCGCTTCTTTTCAAAACCGCCTTAACCTTGGCCAGCAAAATACTCATGGAAAAAGGCTTGGTAATATAATCATCCCCACCCAGACTCAAGCCTGACAGAATATCCTGCTCGGTGTTTCTGGCACTGATAAAAATAATCGGTATATTGGAGGTTTTACGCACCTCCTTGCAAAATAAAAATCCCGATTCCTCCCCCAGATTGACATCCAGCAAAAGCATCAATACCTGATGTTCCCTTAGAATAGTCATACCGGCCTCGTAGTTCTCAGCATAAATCGAAGCAACATCGAACATATTAAAATATTCACAGACAGTCCGGGCAATTTCCGGTTCATCATCAATAATCAAGCAATCATATTTCACTGGTTTTCCCTCCATTGATAAGAATTTGATAAGAAATTAACAGGAATACGGAAAAGATTTCCTGTTACTCTTTGATTATAATATAGATAAATCACAAAGACAATCTTGTTCCCATTTAAGGAGGCTTTATATTATGCAAACACTGATCCAAACCAACAAACTATCTAAAAGCTTTTCTAACGGCGGTACTCAGCTCCATGTCATAAAAAATCTTGATTTTCAAATATACGAAAAGGACTTCACTGTCATCATGGGCAGCTCCGGTTCCGGTAAGAGTACTCTTCTCTACGCCATTTCCGGTATGGACAAACCCACGCTTGGTGAAATTCAATTTGGGGAAGAGAAAATTTCCGGAATGACCCACGACCAGCTTGCATACTTTCGTCGAAAAAATTGCGGCTTTGTTTTTCAGCAGATTCATTTAATGGATAACATGAGTGTTCTGGATAATATTCTGGCCAACGGACTGCTGCTTACCAAAAACAAAAAGGAACTCCTGTCACGTTCCAAAGAATTGCTGCTTAGAGTGGGGCTTGGAGAAGAATTATGGCATAAATTCCCCAGCCAGCTTTCCGGCGGAGAAGCCCAGCGGGTGGGGGTCGTTCGGGCACTGATCAACCAGCCCCGGCTGCTCTTCGCCGACGAACCTACCGGCGCCTTGAACTCCTCATCCAGCACTGCCGTTTTAGACGTTTTCACCGAACTGTATCAGGCCGGGCAGAGCATTGTTATGGTCACTCATGATTTAAAAACAGCCGCCAGAGGCAGCCGAATCGTTTACTTAAGAGATGGGGCCGTCGTCGGAGAACTGCAGTTAAATCCCTATGGAACGGATGAAAAAGCGGTTCGCATGGAAAAACTTCAGCAATTTTTAGAAAAAATGGGGTGGTAAAAATGAATGGAATCTTACATTACGCAAAAGCCAATGTTAAAAAGAATAAGGGTAACAGCATCACCCTTGCGCTCTTAATCGCAATCGTCTCTATGCTGTTTACGCTGGGATTGACTTTGATGCTGCAGGCTGACAGTGTCTATGATAAAAAAATGAACGAAATGAATAGTATGCATTATGCTTTCGGAAGCCCCCGAGCAGAATATAATCCCCAATATGAAGTGTTTTTCCAAAATGATTCCCGGGTTTCCGAGCATACATCACAATCAGCGGTTTTTATGCCGGACACCCATATTGACATCGGCGGCGGACTGGATTTGAAAGCAGTCTTTTTAAATAAAGAAGAGAAAACCAGTATTTCCCCTTTCATATTGGCTGAAGAGGATGAAAGCATTTCCCCTTCAAAGGCCATTTATGTATCTTTACATCATAAATTTGTGGGATATGAAATCGGTGACTCCTATACCCTGACTTACAAAAATAAAGATTATACCTATACTGTGGCCGGGTTTTATGAAGCGTCTGAAATGGCTAAAACTACCGGTGGAGCTATAAAATACTACCTTCCCGAAGAGTCTTTTCTGGAATTGCGTAATCAAATAGGTGAGAGTCAGCTCCTGATGGCAAGGTTTTGGAATCCTGCCGATTATGTTTCTTTCTCACAAGATTTTTATCAAACCTTTGAAATAGATTTGGACTCTATTCTTATCGATACAAAAATGGCGATTTCTTATGAAGATTTCAAGGAACCTAATATTGTTCCTATTTACACTTTTGGCGGAGTCCTTGTGGTATTTGCTCTGGTGGCTATTCTGATTTCCATGCTGACCATTGACTTCCGGGTTAAAAACAGTATTGAAGACCGAATGATAAATATCGGTATTTTAGGAGCAGCCGGCTATACTTCCCGGGAAATCCGATTAGCCTTTTTAATGGAATATGCTCTGATTTCCTTCCCTGCTGCATTTACTGGTGCCGCCATTTCACTCCTGATCACACCCGCGCTGAACAGGCTTTTGCTCTCCATGACCGGTTTATTCCTGCAGATCAATAATATACCGTTATTAAATTTGCTGTCAGCTTTTGCCATCTGTGTTCTTTTGCTGCTTATGGTGCTTGCGGCATGCCGCCGCATTCGTAAGCTGCCCACAGTTATCGCCCTGCGGGGCGGGCTGGCCACTCACAGCTTCCGCAAGAATTTTTTTCCGCTCCATAAAGGGGTTTTTTCGGTAGATATGCGCCTGGGTCTTAAAAATATTTTTGTACACGGAAAACTCTATCTGATGGTCGGTGTGATTATTGCCGGTATTGCCTTCATTATTACTTTTGTGGCTATGATATATGTAAATTTTACTCTTGATCAGTCAGCCATATTAAAAATAGCGGGAATGGAATTATCCGATGTTAATCTGACCCTTACTGCCCATACTGACGCCAAGACTTTTATTGCTGAGCTGGAAACCCTCCCCGAGGTTCGTAAAACCTCCATGATGGAAATGACCGGTGCCAAGTTCGAAGATGTAAATTGTGTCTCTTATATTTCTGATGACTTCAGCAAAATGGAACTTTTTGAAGCTTATGAAGGAAATCTGCCGGTTTGGGACAATGAGATGGCCTTGCCCGGGAATTTGGCACACCGGTTTGGAAAGGAAATAGGCGACTGGGTTACTCTTAGCAAAAATGGGATCAATAAGGATTACCTGATTACCGGTTTCTTTTCCTCTACCAACAATAGCGGATATCTCCTCGCATTAACCCTTGATGGTTATCAGCATCTGGTTCCCGGATATGAACAGCAGACGATTAACGTTTACTTTAACGATGGGGTTGTTTATGATGATTTTGTTACTCTGGTAAAAAGTAAATTCGGTATGCTGAATGTGTTTCCTATCAATTCCGAGGACAAATATGCCGCTGCCAAGCAACGGGCTGAAGAAAAGATTTCCACCTACCTGGAACAATATGCAATTAACAGTGTGGAATATGCAGTTAGTTATCAGGGTGAAATCATTATGACCGGTTCCTCCGGTGCCTACCGGATCGCCAAAATTACCAACTGGCGTGAGTATCTGGAAACCCAGGTCGGCAGCTTCAGCACCGGAATACCGGCATTGCTGGGATTTATAGCCATGGTCTCCCTGCTTTTGATTACCTTGATTTTATATATGACCACGAAAGCCATTATCGTCAAACGGAGAAATGATTTAGGAATCTTAAAAGCCGGCGGTTACCAGACCAGGCAGCTTGTCTTGCAGATGGCTGCCAGCTTCATCCCCTCAGCCCTGATTGGTTCGGTAGTCGGCTGCATGGCCGGTTCGCTGCTTGTAAATCCTGTCTTTCTAATTATTTTTTCTACCATGGGCGGGGTCAACAAAGTCGATCTGGAAATCAGTCCACTGGCTATCTTACTGATTTGTGTCGGCATCTTTAGCGCTACGATTGCTGTTGCTGTTTTATCCGCTCTCCGCATCAGACATATCAGTGTATATGAGTTAATTGCAGAAAAATAACCTGTTAATGCTATGATTTATCTTTGGAAAGGATAATTTATGAGAAAAAAAAATATATATAGGATTACTCTGACATTGTTAAGTGTTCTTCTCTGGTGGGGAGGTATCGGTTTACAAAGCACTCCTGTTTTGTTTGCCAAGGATGCGGTTTCTGCTGAAGCACTTGCCTCTGAGCGGCTGTATGGCATCGGATCGGTTAGTAAAGTATATACCGCCGCCGCAGTTATGAAGCTGGTGGATGACGGATTACTGGATCTGGATACCCCGCTGATCAACTATCTGCCGCAGTTTTCTATGGCCGATCCCCGTTATGTCGATATCACCCCGCGGATGCTGCTGAACCACAGTTCAGGATTGATGGGCATGACTGATAACAACGCCTTTTTATTGGGGGATACCAGTACCTATAACCATGATCATTTTCTGGAAATGCTTGCGTCACAGCGTTTAAAACATGATCCCGGCGAACTTTCTGTATACAGCAATGACAGTTTTACCCTGGCTGAAATTCTGGTGGAACAGGTCAGTGGAATGACCTTTACTGAATATTTGCAAAAAAACTTTCTGGCTCCCCTTGAATTGAAACAGACCCAAACACCTCAAAGTGATTTTAACCGGACTCTGTTAGCCCCCGTTTATCTGAACGGCCGTGAATCTCTTCCCGAAGCCTTAGGCGTAATCGGCTCAGGCGGTTTGTATGCCTCGGTAACCGATTTAAGCCGGTTTGGCTCGCTGTTTACCAAGGGAAGCGATACGCAAATTTTGTCCCGGCATTCGCTGGATGAAATGTCCCGTATCCAACATGTAAAACCGCTGGTTCCGAAGGACTGTGATACCACCTTTCTTTATGGCTTGGGATGGGACAGTGTTGAAACCTATCCATTCAATACATTGGGCATCAAAGCACTCGCCAAAGGCGGTTCTACCGGTAATTACCACACCAACCTTACGGTTCTGCCGGAATACGATCTCTCTGTTGCTGTTTCTTCTTCCGGCAGCAGCAACTTTGAACAGCTAATCGCTCAGGAAATAATTCTTGAAGTTTTAAAAGAGGAAGGTCTTCTTGACCAGAACTTTTCTTTCGTCCTGCCGGAATATGATACAACTGCAGCTCTCATTCCCGACTCGCTTAAATCCTATGCCGGGTTATATGATGCCGGACAGATGGGGGGGATGTTTACCATTGACTTTGCAAAAGATACTATGACCATGACCACTGTAAATGCCAGAGTGGAAAAAACACAGACTTATGTCCATAACCAAAATGGCGAATTTATTTCTACCAATGGGGACTATATCTCTTTTGGCTTTACCGCCAATCAGGGCGGCACCCGCGGTATTACCCGACTTTCTTTCCTTACTGATGAAAAAGGGCAGTCATTTCTGATGGGCAGCACTTATGAAAATCAAAATGGCTTAAGTCAAACAGCATCCACTTTGCCTTATGCTCAAAAAATAGAGCCAACCGCCGTTAGTGCAAGTGCAAACAATGCCTGGCTAGCCCGAAATAATAAAAAGTATTTTTTAGTCAGTGAAACCTACTCCTCTTTTCGCTATACCCATCAAGCAGTCCTTCGTGCCATGCTGGATGAACGCGCTGCCGGTTATGTCAATGTAGAGGCTTATCAAACCAAAGGGGCTTCAAGTGCTTCGGCCCAAATATACGATGCCAACTCCGCCAAAGGTTTCCAGCAAACGCCTACCATGTCGGGACGGGATATCATTGACATGGATATTACCATGCAGGATGGTTATGAAATGCTTCATGTAGAGGGCTATCGCTATCGGGAAGAGGATGCTATTCAGGATTTCGACACCACTGAAACAAGCATCAGTACAACCTCTGATGCCATATGGTTTCATATTGATTCCGCTTCCGGCGGTCAGCTGCTAAAGATGGATATTCCCGAAAAAGGATCCATATTTTTATACGATGAAAACTTAAATTGTATATCCACATCCCGTTTAAAAAATTTCCAGGAAACTATCACCCTTCCGAAAAATGGATATATTCTTTTCGCCGGTGAAAACCAGACCTTTACTTTTAGCCTTTTTTAAAAAAACCTTTTTTCTCTTTCTTATTGCGGTTTCTGAGGAGCTCATCAATTCTTTCATAATGCTTATCATCCCTGATGATCTGTTCTTTGATGTGCTCCTCTTCCCGCTCCTCCTGCAGGCGAAACTGATAATCCAGTTCCTTAAGCATGGTTTCCTTGATGTCACTGCAAAGTTCCTTATTATTAGTACGAACCGCTTCCGAAATCATCTGCTGAAGGATCTGCTGCAGGCGCAGGCTCTTAGACTCTTTGCTTTCAGGCATGATTTCATTGCTGTTAACCACCAGGATATGCTTCGGCTCATTTTCTTCGATTTCTGCCTTCGTGGCTATTTCCTTGCTTGCAAAAGGCTCCAGTTTGCCGTCCTTAAGAATCATTCGAATGGCTTTTAGCTGAAGTCCCTGCTCCTTTAACGCCTTTACCTCTTGAAAACGCTTGATGTCTCCTTCGGTGTAATAGCGATGCCCCAGTTCATTACGTTTAATCGGAAGCTTTAATTCCTCTTCCCAATACCTTAATACATGAGATTCCACTGCTACTTTTTTGGCTGCATCAGAAATCAGATAACGTGTTTCCTGTTTCATTCTTCCTTCTCCTTTCTGAATATAAAAAGAGAACATGCTCTATGGCTTGTCCTCTTTTGTATGGTTGTTGTATGTATTTATTTTTACTTTTGCAAGTTTGCAAACTTGGTATATTCGGGAAGCCATACCAGCTCGGTGGTTCCGATGGGGCCGTTTCTTTGCTTGGCAATAATAATCTCGGCGATTCCTTTTTTTTCCGTATCCTTATTATAATAATCATCACGATAGATAAACATTACTACGTCAGCATCCTGCTCGATTGCTCCCGATTCACGAAGATCGGAAAGCATGGGGCGGTGGTCGGGCCGCTGTTCTACCGCACGGCTTAGCTGAGACAATGCCAAAACCGGCACTTTAAGCTCTCTGGCCAGGGACTTTAGCGATCTTGAAATATCAGAAATCTCCTGCTGTCTGGAATCACTTCGGCCGCTGCCTGACATCAACTGCAGGTAGTCAATCACGATCATCTGCAGATTATGCTCTAATTTATATTTCCGGCATTTGGAACGCAATTCGGAAATGCTGATACCGGGGGTGTCATCGATGATCAGACTGGATTTCCCGATAACTCCGGCACTTTCAATCAGCTTTTCCCATTCCATATCCGATAAACTGCCGGTTCGCAAATGTTGGGCATCAACCTTTGATTCCAGGGAAAAAAGTCTGTTTACCAATTGTTCTTTGGACATTTCCAGACTGAATATGGCCACTGTCTGATTCAGCTTAAAGGCCACATGCTGGGCTACATTTAATACAAAAGCTGTTTTTCCCATGGAAGGACGGGCGGCAATCAATACCAGATCAGAAGGCTGCATACCCGCCGTCCGATAGTCCAAATCAATAAAGCCGGTGGCTACTCCGGTAACGCTTCCTTTATTCTTAGAGGCCTGTTCAATCTTTTCCATGGCATTCATAACCACTTCCCTGATCGGAACATAATCTCCCGTATTGCGGCGCTGCACCAGCTCAAATACTCTTTTTTCGGTATCTTCCAGGATAAACTCGGTACTTTCCTTACCGGTATAGCAAGTATTGGCAATATCCTCATTTAACCGGATCAGCCTCCGCAAGGTAGCCTTTTCCGCAACAATATTGGCATAATGTCTGATATTTGCCGATGTGGGTACTGCCGTAATCAAGTCCCTGACAAATTCCAGGCTGCTGACTTCCGGGGGCACCTCCTTTTCCTTTAAACGATCCTGAAGGGTAACCAAATCCACCGGTTTACCTTCATCATTAAGTTCCACCATAGTATCAAACAGGATGGCGTATTGTTTTCCGTAAAAATCCTCGCCGGTTATAATCTCGGATGCCACCACAATCGCTTCCCTGTCCATAATCATGGAACCGACTACCGACTGCTCTGCTTCAATACTATGTGGTAAAATCCGCCTTAACAGCGCTTCCTCCATTGCTGCCATGGTACTTTCCTCTCTCTTTTGCTGTTATGCTTCCTGCACTTTAACGATTAATTTTCCCATTACCTTGGGATGAAGCTTGATGGCCACTTCATGTACCCCAAAACTCTTAATCTGCTCTGATAACTGGATTTTCTTTTTATCAATCTCGATACCGCACTGCTCTTTAAAGGACTGGGCGATTTCTTTAGATGAAATAGATCCAAAGGGCTTGCCGCCTTCTCCTGCTTTCATGGTTACAATAATTTGCTTGGATTCCAACTCCACCGCAAATGCCTTCGCTGCTTCTAACAGTTCTTCCGCCACTTTTATATCATTGGCCTTCTGCAGCTTTAAATCATTCATATTTTTACCGTTGGCTTCCACACCCAGTTTTTTGGGAAGGACAAAATTTCTGGCATATCCGTCACTGACGTCTACGACCTCACCTTTTTTTCCCAAAGCTTTTACATCTTCCAACAAGATTACTTTCATTCCAATTCACCTTCCTCAATCATTTTATCTAATGTTTTCTTTACTGCTCCGATGCCCTCTGCCAGCGAAATCCCTTCCATCTGACAGCCTGCCACGTTGAGATGACCGCCGCCGCCCATTCGCTCCATAACCACCTGGACATTCACTTCATCGATGGAACGGGCACTGACATAGATACAATTCTGATAGTCTGTTAAAATAAAGCTGGCCTTGACCCCTTTGATATCCAACAGCTCATTGGCCGCCTGAGCACCGATTATGGTAGGGCTTTGTATATCTTCACTGGTACAGGTGGAAATGGCATAAGCACCGCGGTAAATCTCCGCCTGGCTGACAGCATCCGCTTTTGCTTTGTATTCAATGGCATTTTCCCTGAACAGCTTTCTGACTCTGGTCACGTCCGCGCCGTTTCTTCGTAAAAATGCAGCCGCTTCAAAAGTTCTCACGCCGGTCTTGGTCATAAAGTTACTGGTATCGATCATAATACCGGAATAAAGACAATCGGCTTCTTCATTTCTGATCTTGATATTTTCCCCGATATACTGCAAAATCTCGGAAACCATTTCGCAGGAGGATGAAGCATATGCTTCCACATAAGAAAGAGTGGCATTTTCAATCACTTCCACACCCTGCCTGTGATGGTCTAAAACTACTATGGATTTACAAAAACGAAGCAAATCCGGGCATTCGGTTATGCTTGGCTTATTAACATCCACTACCACCAATACGGAATTAGTTCCCGCCAGATCAAGGGCCTGCTGACTGCTGATAATCATATCCTCTTCATACTCCGGATTGTTCCGGAACAGTTCAATCAAAGGTTGTACCGAGGTAGTCACTTCATTAATGACAATGTGGGCTTTCCGCTCCAGGGTTGTGGCAATCCGATAGATACCGATTGCTGCACCGAAGCTGTCTACATCTGCCAGACGGTGTCCCATAATCAACACGCGATCCTTGCCGGTAATGATTTCCCTAAGGGCCTGGGCTTTTACCCTGGCCTTTACTCTGGTATTTTTTTCTATCTGCTGACTCTTACCGCCAAAATATACAATATTATTGGGAGTCTTTATTACCGCTTGGTCACCGCCACGGCCAAGTGCCAGGTCAATAGCATTACGGGAGAATTCATAAGTCTGTGCATAAGAAAGCCCGTTCAGACCAATTCCGATACTGATGGTCACTGCCATCTCATTACCGATATTAACGGTTTTAACATCCTCTAATAAATCAAATTTATGTTCTTTTAATTCTTCAATGGCTCTCTTTCGCAAAATCACCATATATTTATCTTTTTCAATCTTTTTACAGATACCATCCAAAGAAGAAATATATTTATTAACTTTACGGTCAATCAAAGCAATCAGCAAAGAACGGCGAACTTCTTCCACGCTTTCCAATGCCTCATCATAATTGTCCAGATAAATCATTCCTACGGCCAGACTCTGGTCGTCCACTTCCTGAAGTGCAATACTTAACGCTGTCGTGTCAAATAAGTACATGGCAATCAAATAGCCCTGGTAGTCTTCCGCTTCAACAACCGCACTGTTCCTGGTCATTTCCTGCAGGGAAATTTTTCTCATGGTAACGGAATATATCTTTTCATCAAAATCGATTTCCATTTCCACTTCTTCCTCTTCCCCGGGAAGCCTTTCTTGAGTAATCAAGGGAAACAACGATGTTACCGACTTTTTATAGCCACGCTCTTTATGAGTTATCTTCTCAAATAAAGCGTTGGTCCAGACAATCTTTCCTTTATCATCCAGGATTGCATAGGGCAGGTCCAACTCATAAAGCAAAGCCTTCTGAATCTGACCATACTGTGTTGCAAAACTGACCAGTTCATTCATAATAACCGGTTTGTTGTATAATAATAAAGATAATAAAACAGCAAAGTAAAAAATAATAAAGCAGGAGAGAATTAAACCTGAAGAAACATTCACAAAATAAATAGCTACATTAACCGCTATCAGTAAAAAACCTAAATATAGGGATGTTTCCAAATATCTTCTTAGTTTGCCTTTTAGCCTAATTGTATTCTTCATGCATGTCCTCTTTATTGAAATTTCACAGTCCATTACTAGTATAACATTTATTTCTTGGTTTTTCCATCATATTATTTTGTTGCTTTTTGTCAAAAAAATCGCCGCCCAAGGGCGACGATCTTAAATTTAATCCATTACATAAGGCATCAAGGATACGTGACGTGCTCTTTTAATTGCAACAGTCAAAGCTCTCTGATGTTTTGCACAGTTTCCTGTGATTCTTCTGGGAAGAATTTTTCCTCTCTCAGATACATATCTTTTCAGCTTGTTGGTATCTTTATAATCGATTACATTATCTTTACCACAAAATACGCAAACTTTTTTTCTTCTGCGCATGCCGCCTTTTCTCTTCATGGGAAAGTCGGACTTATCAGATCTATTAAAAGCCATAATATCGCCTCCTATTTAAATAATTTTTAGTTAAACGGCAATTCTTCATCTATTCCGTCCGGAATATTCATGAAACCATCACCGGCAGATGTTTCAGGTCTGGATACATTACCGCCGGAGAAGCCCCCATCGCCACCGGCATTTTTGCTTTCTGCAAATTCCTGATCTTCCACAACTACTTCTGTCGTATACACTTTTACACCCTCTTTATTGGTATAGCTTCCGGTCTGAATCCGACCCGATACCGCTATCTTGGTTCCTTTGCGAAAGTACTTCTCTGCAAACTCTCCCGCTTTACCAAATGCCACACAGGTAATAAAATCCGCCGTAGCATCCTCTCCGTTCCGGTTAAATCTGCGGTCTACCGCAAGTGTATATCTGGCTATCGCCATGCTGCTGTCACCCTGGGAATATCTCACCTCGGGATCTCTTGTTAAACGTCCCATAAGAATTGCTTTATTCATACTATCTCCTATTCTATTATGCCTGGTCTTGTCTTACGCACAAAAATCTGATTACATTATCCATGATCCGAATTCTGCTTTCGATTTCTGCCGGCGCAGTGCTTTCTGCATCAAATTGGATGAAATAGTAATAGCCTTCTTTCATTTTCTGAATCTCATAGGCTAATCTCTTCTTGCCCCAGTCGTCAACATTCGTAATCTGTCCGCCAAATCTTTCAATCAGCGCTTTACATTTGTCAACTACTGCCGCTCTTTCATCGTCTTCGATCTTCGCACTAACAACGACACATAATTCATACTTGTTCATGCTCGGTTACCTCCTTTTGGTCTCTGGCCCCTGTCTGGCAGGAGCAAGGAATGTTGCGCTGATATGTATATTACACACTCTGCGCATTCTATATCACGATTTACTATGATAGCATAATTCACCTTATTTTTCAAGCGTTTGTCCTAATTTCTTTTGTATTTTTTTCAACCTGCTTCCGCGGCACCATAATCTGATGCTCACAGCCTAAACATTTCAAACGAAAATCAGCTCCCACCCGCAGTACCTTCCACTCGCTGCTTCCGCAGGGGTGCTGCTTCTTTAACTTAAGAACATCTCCTACCTTAATATCCATGTCTCTGTTGCTCCTTACAATTGTTCGAAGATTTCACCGATGCTGCCCTGTACCAGTAAATTAGCCATCTTATCCCTGGGTGTAGCAGTTTTATTCACCAGCACCAGTTTATTTCCCCGGTAATAGTCAATCAGGCCTGCCGCCGGATATACAGCAAGGGAAGTTCCACCAATAATCAATACCTCTGCATTCATAATATAGGACACTGCTGCATTCATGGTTTCCTGATTCAAACCTTCTTCATAAAGCACCACATCAGGTTTTAACTGTCCGCCGCATTGACAGGTGGGTATGCCTTCTGCCTTCAGCATATACTCTGCATCATAAAAGGCTCCGCACTTCTCACAAAAATTGCGATGAACCGAACCATGCAGCTCCAATACATTCTTACTTCCTGCGGCTTGATGCAGACCGTCAATATTTTGGGTAATAACCGCTTTCAATTTGCCGGCAGCTTCCCATTCTGCCAGCTTCCCATGAGCGGCATTGGGCTTTGCTGTCAAACAAAGCATTTTATCTTTATAAAACCGGTAAAACTCATCGGTATGTGACCGGTAAAAGGTATGACTCAAAATGGTTTCCGGAGGATAGTCATATTTTTGATTATATAAACCGTCCACACTTCGAAAATCGGGTATACCGCTTTCGGTGGATACCCCGGCTCCGCCAAAGAAAACAATATTTTCACTGTCCTTTATAATTTTTCTTAAGTCACTTATGCTCATTGTACCCTCCTTATTTAAAGATTGCCTACCACAAAATCCTTTAAAACTCCCAGAAACTCCCTGGTCATGTTGTTAACCTGCAATACCGGTTCCGACTTCGCTGCAATTCCGTAAAGCTTTTCGTATCCTGCTTTTTTTCCAATCCTTTTAGCCCGGAATACATGAAAATTATTTGTCACAATTCCCACTGTATTTTTTTCTTTATCCAGATACTTGCTGCTGAAGCTGAGATTCTCGTAGGTGTTGGTGGATTGATCCTCCATAATCAACCGATCCGCCGCAATTCCTCTGGCAATCAGGTAATCACGCATCCCCTGCGCCTCCGAAACCGGTTCGTCCGGTCCTTGTCCCCCTGATAAAATGGCATACGTGTTTTCATTTGCAGCCAGGTAGTCATACGCTGCATCCAACCGCATCTGTAAAACCCGGCTGGGACCGGAAGTTTTCATCTGTGCTCCCAGTACAATAAGATAATCCAGATCAGCCGGTCCTTTGGCCCAAAATTGGCTGATAATACATCCTTCCACAAAAACAAAAATCGCAACACCGATTACTATTATAATAAGAAAAACCCTGCGAACCCATTCCGGCAGGCTATCCAATAAGTCCCTTTTCCAATGTAACAGGGCAAAAACCGCAAAGCAGAATAATGCCACCGCCAGCCAAATCACAAAGAAACCGGTTCCATGAGGGATGAAAAAAGCTATTGCCAGAAAATAAATTAAAAATAAAATTCCGGTTATCAGAAAAAACCAGGCCATCTTCAATCCTCACTTTCTTTCATTCACAAAGAGCCCTTGGAAATATCTCTCCAAAGACCCATGACAATGACTCCTACGGGAATCGAACCCGTGTTACCGCCGTGAAAGGGCGATGTCTTAACCGCTTGACCAAGGAGCCTGATATAATGCTGTGATTTGCGACAGCTTTTAAAGAATATCATATTATTATTACAAAAGCAATACATTTTGTTTCAAATTTCAAAATTTTAAAATATAATTTTCTCTAACAGCTCTTGATGTGGACGCTCAGCATCTGCCTGAAATACTGCTATTCCATGAATGTCGGTGCTGCGATAGGAAAAGGCCGGAAAAAGAAAACCACACTCCGGTTTTCCCACTTCATAGTCATCATACAGGGGACAAACCGCACAAATAATAAATTGATATACTTCCTCAGATTCCCATAGATTTTCTTTATCCTGCGCCTTCATCGGCACATCATAATTACCATGATAGATACGGATGGCGTAGGATTTGTCCGACTGGTATCTTTCTCCGAAATATTCGTAAAAGGAATCCAGCAAAACATCATTTTTTAACTCACACTCTCTAAGTGCCATTAATAGTTGCCAGATACTGCCCGGCTTTTCATCTTTCTCCGCAAATTGATAATGCTTTAGATTCACATTGGTTTCGGAAAAGGGGATGACTTTTGCAATGGCCAGATTTTTCTCCCGTTCTCCTGATGACAGTTTTAGAAAATGGGTGTTAAACGTACCATCAACGTATCCCTCTTCATCCATATAAGCTCCGGCCGCACGGTTAAAGCAATTCCGTGTCAGCGTCATTCGTCTGGTCAGTTCCAGCATATCTTCACGATTAATCCTGCTCATGTTACACTACACTCCCATTGCCTTGTCTATCAGTCTTTCAAAGGATTCCGCAAATCGGATATCATCTTCCTCGGTTCTCTTTTTGGGTCCTTTCATGTGATTCTTGCCTGATGCTCTTCTGGCCTTTTTGCTTAAATGCCTTTCCATCAGCATCTGATCGATATTCTCATTGGTATACCATTTGCCGGACTGGTGAATCGCAAAAGCGCCCTTGCCCAGCACCATTGCCGCCACCCCATAGTCCTGACTTACCACGATGTCTCCTTTATGGCATAAGCTAACCAGGGCAAAATCCACGGCATCCGCTCCCGCCCCGATTATTTTCACTTCACTATAATCTGAATTCAGAACATGATTGGTATCACACAATAGAGTTACCGGAATATTCTGTTTCTTTGCTGATCTTTCTACAATACGGGTTACCGGGCAGGCATCCGCATCCACATATATCTGCATTTTTAATCCTCCATGCATTTCGCAAGCAAGCTTGCGAAACTGCCTAAATAGAAATGTGAAAAATAATATTATTTACTATAATATAGCACACTTATGAAACAGGCCACAACGAATAAATTTTTGTATTGTTCTGCAAAAACTATTGATATTTTAATAGTTTTTGCATATAACTTCAAGATCCCAAAGCACTATATGCTTATATTAAAGAACAAATAGTTCCCAATAAAAGGATGTATTTGATTTTGGATGAAATACAAAATGTAAGTGACTATCAAAAGGTCGTGGATAGCTTCTTCATAAAAGACTATGTTGATATATATATTACAGGTTCTAACTCGTATATGTTGTCCGGTGAACTGGCCACACTTCTAACCGGGCGGTATGTGAAAATAGAAATGCTGCCCTTTTCCTTTGCCGAATTTGTACAGATTAGTCAAATGGAAGAGAATTTAGAGCGGGCATATCAAAAGTATATTGAGACCAGTTCATTTCCTTATACCGTCCAGCTGGACCCGGAACAAGGTCAGATTAATGACTATTTGAGAAGTAATTATGACACTATTATTTTAAAAGATATCATTGGCAGAAAAAAAATCACAGACGTAATGATGCTGCAAAGTATTATCCGATTCTTATCAGATAATATTGGTAATCAGCTATCTGCAAAAAAGATTAGCGATACCATGACCTCTGACGGAAGGCCAATTAATGTGAGAACCGTTGAATCCTATATATCAGCATTTATGGAATCCTATATTATATATCAGGCCAAAAGATATGATATAAAAGGAAAACAATATTTGAAAACTCTTGAGAAATACTACATTGTGGATATTGGGCTGCGAAATACAATGTTAGGGCGCAAGGGAAATACAGATGTAGGGCACATCTTAGAAAATGTGGTTTATCTGGAACTATTACGGCGAGGATACGATGTCTATATCGGAAAATTGGACGATACGGAAGTCGATTTTGTCGCCAGAAATATGGATGGTATCAAATATATCCAAGTCTCAGCCAGTATTCGGGATACAAATACTCTGCAACGAGAGTTAAGACCATTACAGCGGATACAAGACAATTATCCCAAATGTATTCTAACTCTCGATATTGATCCCGCAGCTGATTTTGACGGTATTAAGCGGCTCAATGTATTGGACTATTTGATGAAAAAAGTAGATTTTTAATGTTATAAGCCCATACAAAGCAAAACCTCGAAATTTTAGTTTTCGAGGTTTTTTACATACTTATAATTCGATTACTTCACCTTTTTTCAAGCGCGACTCTTCCGCTGCAAAAGCCATCCGATGGCCCATCAATGAGAACTCCGCACTGTATTGATTGTCATGGGGATTTCTAAGAGCCTCCGAAAAGTGTGCCATGATCCGCTCATCACCGCCGGAATGCAGGGTTTTCGGTGTGATCAGGTTATGCTTCTCAACGGTATGACTGCCATAATATTTTACTTCAAAGCTATCATCCTCGATACAGCCCTCCAGCTCTGCCAAAGTTCCCATCACCTTAATCTGCCGTTTGATATCCCGGGCAAAAGCCGATGCCGTGAAGGATGCAATCACCCCGTCTTCATATTCCATAGACACCACTTGATGATCGGCCACGTTATTGTCACAGTGGTAAACACATCTGCCGTAGGGGCTGGTTTCCAGATTCTTGATAAATTCCTGATTGTCCGCATTCTTCATCACTATATTACGGAAAATGTCCATCTGCGGTTTATCGGTCAGATAGCGATATGCCGAGTAATTACAGGTTTTGTTCAGCACACAGTCGGTACAGCGCAGGGCTGCATCGGCCGGTGCATTTTCTTTGACAAAATAAGAAAGTGAACCAAAGGAAGACAGACGCAGACACTTTTTATCTAATAAGTAGCTGATAATGTCCATATCATGACTGCATTTTGCAACAATCATCGGCGTACTGGCCTCTTTATTGTTCCAGTTGCCCCGTACATAGCTGTGAGAAAAATGCCAGTTGCCGATACTCTCCACCTGGTCGATATTCATGACTTTTCCCAGCTTGCCGCTTTGGATCACTTCTTTTACTGACCGATAAAAATCAGTATAACGCAGAACATGGCAGATCATCAGCAAGCGGTTCTTCTCTTTTGCCTTCTCCACAATCCTTACACTTTTTTCCAGCGTTTCCGCCATGGGCTTTTCCAACAGCACATGATATCCGGCCTCCAGCATGGCCATCGCCGGCTCGTAGTGCTGCTGATCCTGATTGGCAATGATCACCCCGTCCAGCTCCGGTCTGGCTTCCAGCATCTGTTCCCAACCGGTAAAGCACATTTCATCTGCTATTCCATGGGTTTTCCGAAAAAAATCCCGTCGGTCCGCAAGGGGTTCCGCCACTGCTGTAAATTGCATTTCCTGAGGATATTTTAGCGCATAGGGAGCGTAGCAATGTGCTCCCCGTTCTCCTGCTCCGATTAATCCGATTTTTAAAGTTTTCATTTCTTTATTTTCCTTTCCCTTTACCCTTTTACTGCTCCGGCAACCATACCGGCGGTAATGTATTTCTGCCCCAGCAGGTAGACAATCACAATTGGCAGAATAATCAAAAGCATCATTGCCGACACCAGATTCCAGCTTCTCTGGAACTGTCCGAAGAGACTGAATACCAAGGTTGTCATGGGCATTTTGGCCGAACTGTTGATAATATAGAAGGGCGTAATAAAGTCATTCCATGCATTCATAAAGTTTAGTATTCCTACGGTCACCGTTACCGGCTTCAAAAGCGGAAAGACAATGCTTCCAAACAAGCGAAAGCTGCGGCACCCATCAATAATTGCGGCTTCGTCCAGCTCCCGGGGAACGGTATTGATAAAACCATAGTATAAGAATACTGTAAAGGGCAGCACTAACGCCGAGTAAAGAAAAATCAGACCAATTTGGGAATTCATCAAATGCATCTGTTTTAATGTAAGCACTGCGGTTACCATGTTCAAGGGTGCAATCAGACCAATCAAAAAGTACATGTATATTTTTTTATTCAGTTTGGTTCTTCTGCGGGCTAAAATGTAAGATGCCATGGAACCCAAAACGATGGAAATAGCCACCGTACTTACCGAAATAAATAAACTGTTCCATAAGGCCCGGCCAATATTGGCCTGTTCCATTACAATCGCATAATTTTCAAAGTGAAATTCTGTCGGCAGGGTCAGCCGCATCGCCAGAGCTTCCCCCTGTGACTTTAAAGAATTAAACAAAATTACCAATATCGGGATGAACACCACCGAGGTACATATCCATAACAGAATGGCTTTTATTTTTCCTAATACTTTTACTGTCATGCTCATATCTTAATCCTCCCCCATGCTGCGTAATACTGAAAAGGCTACGATACAGGTAAATACAAACATGACCAGACCCATGGCCGTGGAAAAACCGTATCGTCCCGAACTGTATTCTTTAAATATGGTGGTATTCATGACCTCCGTGGCCCGTGCCGGTCCGCCATTGGTCAAAACAAAAATAAGGTCAAAGGTTTTTAATCCGGCAATTACATTTAAAATAAAATTGATTCGGATGGAGGGCATAATCTGCGGAAGTAAAATGTACCGGAGACGCTGCCAATAGTTTGCGCCATCGATAGATGCAGCCTCGATATAGTCCTGGGGAACAGATTGCAGGCCGGCCACATAAATAACCATGTTCTGTCCCGACAGCCGCCATACCTCAACCAGCATAACCGCCATTAGTGCCGTACTTGTATTACCCAGCCAGTCCCTGGCCAAACCGGCCAAACCGATGGCCCGCAGCCCTTCATTAATCATTCCATAATCCACGTCATAAATGGATTTGAAAACCAGACCAATAATCAACGGCGCCAACATAACCGGGAAAAAATAAATGGTTCGCAAGATATTCCTGGAGCGCAGCTTGCCCTCCAGGGCAAGCGCAACTCCTAAGCCTAGCAGATTTTTCAGGACAGTCGTAAATACGGCAAAAATAAGAGTATTTACGATTACCTTAATGTATCTGCTATTGGTAAATATTTCAATAAAATGCTGGAGGCCAATAAATTTGACATCCGGATTCAGCGAATTCCAATTAGTAAAGGAATAAGCCAGCCCCATAAAGCTTGGTAACATAAAGAATAATGTATACAACAAAATGGGAACAATTAAAAATGTGGATGGATATATTTTTTTATCGTTCAATTTATGAAACCTCCTGACACTTTACAAATCATTAAAATCCTTCAATACCTGCATCTTTGGCAATGCTTCTGCGATAGTTGTCAAACTCTTCCAAAAGCTGCTGGGGAGTCAGCGCACCCACAAACATTTCCTGCATTAACTCGCTGATCTTACCGCCGTCATAGAAATAAACTACTGCTTCCGGTCCCTGTTCTCTTTGGGATACAGCATTGATTGCTTGGTTAGCAATGGTCGGAGTTCCGTTTACACCGTTGATGGAAGCTTCCATAAATTCTGTTCTGGCATCATACAATTTCTGAGCAATTTCAGGACGGGCTAAAAACTCAAAGTATGCTTTACAGGCATCGATATTGGCACTCTTGGCATTGATACAACGGGTAGGACCACCGGCGGTCAGCGTGATTCCGGTATTATCTGCTAACGGATTGGCAAACATGCTGAACTTGTCAGGGTCGGTTCCGGTAATATTCTGAGCCAATTCATTGGGATATGAACTGTGGATAATGATCATACCGTATTGTCCTGAGGCGATTGCTTCATAGGATTTATCATAGGTATTGGACATATGGTTTTCACCAAAGTAATTACTGGAAGCCATTTCGTTAACCTGCTCGATTGCAGTTACAAATTCAGGTACATCGGCAAAACCAAGTTCGTTGGAGTTGAGTTTATTAACCAGCTCCGGATCTCTTGCATAAGCTTTGGTTGCCACACCTTCCATCCAGTAATGAGCATGCCATAAGTCTTTTACCAGCTCGTATACCGGGGTAATACCATTCTCGGCTAAAGTATCGCAGGCTGTTTTAAATTCTTCATAATTAGTGGGCACTTTGATACCGTACTGTTCAAACATTTCCGGTTGGTACAATACGCCGTTGGTGCCGTCTGCACTGCAGGTATTAAAAGCATATACCTTACCGTTATAGCTGGAACCGGCGATTGCCCAAGGTTTCATGCCGGATACCCATGATTCGCCGGAAAGGTCTACCATATTGGTTTCCGGGTTAAAGTCTCTCAGTTTGCTGCCTGAGTAGCTCATGAAAATGTCTGCACCTTCACCCGAATTTAATTTAGACTTGATAATCGTCTGGTACTGATCGTCGGGACTCAGCTGGAAGTCTACGGTAATACCTGTTTCTGCCTTAAACTCTTCGGCTAATTCACGATCAATATCTTTTACCCAGTTTTGGGATGCTGCCAGGGTAATCGTCACGCCATCAAAAGATTTGGCATCACTGTTTTCTTCCGGTGCTGCAGCGGCTTCTTCGGTGGCAGCAGTTGTGTCTGCCGGAGTCGCGGCGGTGTCTGCCGGTGCCGGTGAGGAGCAGGCGGTAAGCCCACAGATCAACATTGCCGTTGCGGTAATTGTTGCTAAAACCTTCTTCATAAAAAAATCCTCCTTCAAAAATGAATGTTAATGTACTTGAGACATTTTCATTATACTTTCTGTTTTTCCTCTTTTTCAATGCACATCCTTGTACAAATTGTGGACAATATTGCAAACGGAAAATTGTACGCTTTACATTTTGTCCTGTTTTTCTTAAGATATATATATAGAAATCATCATTATGCACAAACAAACTTGCCAACATACCCGATGAGGACATTATATGCTTTCGTTTAAAAGATTTCATAATATTAAAACTGTGATATTTGTCACATATACGCTGATTATTTCCTCCGTTATTATCATTGGAGCTTATTTTTATTATTACACGGTATCCACCAGATTTGTCAGCAATTATATTAAGACCTCTGCTCAGCTGACCCAGATTATGTCCTCCCGCTTTGACCAGATCGTCAAACAGGTAGACTCTCTTCAGCAACGCATTCTGGAAACCGAAAGTATTCGGGAATATACCTTTGACAGCTCTCCTTATGATGGTGAACTGATGCTGAAGCAGCGGAATTTTGAGAAAACCATTTACAGTATGGCCGGTTATGATTATGGCTTTTATCATATGAATATTCTGACCAAAGACGGAATTTTGATTTCTTTTGGCCAAAGCTATCTGCGGGAACAGATTACTGTTACGCCGGAAATTATGGACCAGATTATGCTGCCCGTCTTCCAGCAGACCGGCTCCAAATATTTAGGGACCCTTACCCATCCCAAATTATATCAGGGTACTGTTCCCACTGTTTCCGTCAGCCGCAGCTTTTCCCGCCATGCCTTGAACGAGCCCAAAGCTATGATTGAAATCCTAATCTCCGTTACCACTTTAGATAATGCCGTGAAAAATACCATGAGTTCCTATGACACCCTGTCCAATCAGGTAATCGTTATGGATAATGATGGAAATTTGATTTACCCGGCCAGCGAAGATGATGCTTTATTTACTTTTTACCAAACCTGCAAAAGGAATGACCACTTTTATAATCCAATCAGCCGGCAGACAGAAATTGTTACCGAATATATCTCACCCTATACCGGTTGGCATACCCTTGTTGTCACCCCCTATTCCTCCTTAGTAGAGAACACCAATATTTATCTTCAGGCTACCTGCCTGGTGGGTGTGGCCGCTTTGGTTCTGATGATGCTGCTTACTTATAATGTCGCCTATCGAATCACGGCTCCGATCAATAAGATAAAAGACTCTTTGTCCAATTTGCGGTTAGATAATCTGTCCGAACCGCCTCCCGCTCATATTCAGCCCTCTTTTACCGAGTTGGATATGTTAGCCGATGCGTACTTTGTTATGCAGCAGCGTCTGGATGATTCTCTGGAACGCTATACCGGTCAAAAAATGCTGGCTCTGCATTCCCGGATGCTGGCTCTGCAGTCCCAGATGAACCCGCATTTTCTGTACAACACACTGGCAATTATCTCAGTCGTTGCAGAGAGTAATCAGGATCAGCAAGTTTCGCAGATGTGCAATCGTCTGGTCAAGATGCTGCGTTACATTGCTAAAGATCATTCACATACTGCCTTCATCGATGAAATGGAGTATTTGAAAAACTATGTGGAACTGATGAATATCCGCTTTGAAGACCAGCTGTTGGTAGAATATCATATCTCCGATATTCCTCCGCAGACCACCATGCCGCCGCTGGTGATTCAGCCCATTGTGGAAAACTGCATCAAATATGCACGCAGTCTTGACCGTAAACTGATTATTCAAATATATGGATATCTCCGGGAGGGGAAATGGTTTGTCGATGTTCTGGATAACGGACCGGGCTTTCCGCCTGATTATCTGGCGGAGCTTCAGGAAAAAATCAAGATCGCTTCGGAACTGGACAATCTGTCTACGCTTTCACTTGATAAAATCGGACTTGTCAATTTATATTTACGTTTAAAACTTTTATATGAAGAAGATTTTGTATTTGAATTGAAAAACAGCGGCAGCGGAGCCTGTGTGCACATCGGAGGACGATATGACGAAGAATAATATTAAAATAGTTGTGGTCGAAGATGAACCCATTCTATTAAAAGATTTGGTTAATAAAATAAACCGCTGCCGCCCCGATGTGGAAGTTGTTGCCTATACAAGCAACCCCAGGGAGGCTCTCCAGCTGCTGCAGACACTGAAGCCCAATATCCTGATTACGGATATTCAAATGCCGGAAATGACCGGATTAGAGTTAATTAAAAAAGCGAAGGCCGTCCTTCCCCACCTGAATGCCGCTATTATCAGCGGTTATTCCGATTTTCATTATGCTCAGGAGGCAATCCGCTATCATGTCATTGATTATCTTTTAAAACCGGTTGAGATGGAAAGTCTAAAAGATTTTCTGGATCGCTTCTGCCTGTCCTTTTATGATATTCCCGAGGAACTGTCACTGAATTTTGCCGACTCCATTGAGCAATACATTACCGAGCATTATCAGGAACCCCTGACTTTGTCCGATTTGTCGGAAATATTCAACTATGCGCCTTCCTCCATCAGTCATGTCTTTAAAAAAGAGAAGGGCACCTCACCCATCCGCTGGCTGACTAATATCCGTCTGGAGAAAGCCAAAAGCATCATGCTTTCCACACCGAACTGTGATATTAAAAAGGTAGCTGAATTGGTTGGGTATACCGATGCCCGCTATTTTAGCCGGATTTTCAAGCAACTGGAAGGCCGTACCCCCAGTGAGTGGATGACCGCTTATAAAAGCGATTTATGATGTTCCCGCGGCGACATACCGGTATGACTCTTAAACACCCGGCTGATACGCACTCCGGTCAGGTAACACTGAGGTGACACACCGGTTTCCCGCCGAAACTGTCTGCTAAACCAACAGGCACTCATGTTGTGTCGGGCCGCATATACCGCCACCTCAAAGGGCTTGGCAAAATCTAAGTGAAATAAGCGAATCGCCTCATCGACTGCAGCCGCAATAGCTCCGGAACATGACTTTCACCATTCAAATTCTTATCAAATACATCGGAAATATATTCCTGGGCCGCCTTGCCGTTTCCGGCTTTAATAGCACTCTGAATCCGCAGCTCTTTTTCTATGGGATAATAGTATTTTTTTTGCTGGTTTTTGATTCGGTCATAAACAATAACACTATTTTCCTCCATCAGATAATGATATTCCATGGCTTCCAGTGCTTCTCTGTAACTACTATGGAGGTTGCCCGTGCCTTCATAAATACTGCCAGGTTTAAATCGTCGTGATTTTTATCTGATCAAAGCTTTTCCCCAACGTCTTCAATCTTGAACAGCACAGTGCACACCAGAATACAGGCAAGAAGTCCTAACAGGGAAATCATCTGTGTACTTCTGCCTCCGGCATGTCCACTCCATTTAGGTATAAGTTATAAAACATTGATATGCCCTTTGTCATTAATAACCGTACCGGTATTATTAAAAGAAATAAACATATCATCATAATTACGGTCGAACATGGAATATTTTTTTATTTCCTGAAACAGCATATATAGATTTAATCTATCTTTGGGCTGAAATTCCCCTGAATTAAGCCGGCCGCTTTGACACGGGCGTTTGATGCCAATTGCTCCAGGATATTATTAATATCCTCAATCTGCATATCTACAGACATTTGCAACTGGGTTAGAAGTGCGTCATTGTCCTTATTGGTTTCCTGTTCAATGGATGTTCACATGTTCTTATAGATCAATAGACTGGCCAGTATTGGCATCAGAAAAATTAATAGATATGAAAAAAACATGAATAAAACAGGCTCTTTTATTGGATCCGGCTTCCTCCCTTAAACTAACTATCATAAAATAGTACCTATTTTCATTTTATATTACAAGAAAAATATAAAGAACCTCAAAAATTTTATATTTTCGAGGTTTTCTGAGAGAGGCGCCAACCAGATGTTGAACAAGTTCAAATCTGATACAAACGTTCTCAAACTATAAAGGCGCCAACCAGATTTGAACTGGTGATAGAGGTGTTGCAGACCTTTGCCTTACCACTTGGCTATGGCGCCATATTTAAAATGCAAACTCCCCGAGTAGGGCTCGAACCTACAACCCCACGGTTAACAGCCGTGTGCTCTACCATTGAGCTATCGAGGAAAAGCTTACTTTGTAAGCTAGAAGAAGCTTCGCTTCTTCCATAAAGTAAAAGTATAATCTGAAAAAAGCATAAAAACTTTATTTCTAATATTTTATGCTGTTCTCTGAAGATTCATACCTTCAAAACCGAACACGAAAACCAACTACCTTCTAAGACATTTCCTTTGCGTAAGCCATTACTAATGGCTATCTTTTTTTGGATAAGCCCTCGATCGATTAGTACTTGTCAGCTGAACATATTGCTATGCTTACACCTCAAGCCTATCTACCTTGTACTCTTC
>JAVBSL010000015.1:0-97289 GCA_031556725.1 Lachnospiraceae bacterium
GAGACAAGTATGAGCCCCAACACAATGGAGAGCGGCAGCAGAACGCGGGTTGTAATGCGGATCATATCGACGTAAAAGTTGCCCATCGTTTTAGCCTTGCCCGTCAGTCCACGCACAAATGCCATGCATACCGCGTAGCCGGAGGCCGCTGAGGCAAACATCATAAAGGTGATGACCATCATTTGGCTCAGATACGAAAGCCCAAATTCTCCGGAATAGTGCTGGAGATTGGTGTTGGTCATAAAGCTGATGATGGTATTAAAGCTGAGGTCTGGTGCCATGGCACCGATGTTATTGGGGTTGAATATGGGTAGCGCTTGTATCCGCAGGATCAGATAGCCCGCCAGTACCATAACCGCATTGGTTACAAGCATGGAAACCGCGTACTTTTTCCAGCTCATTTCGGCTTTGTCCACACCGCATATGCGGTAAATTGCGCCGTCAACCCGGTCAAGCACTGGATCGGCAAAGGTGCGCTTGCCTGCCGCGATGTGGTAAAGATATTTGCCCACTGGCAGGATGAGGGCAAAAAACAGCAATAAGAATAATACTATTTGCAACATAACTATGACCCTGCCTTTCCGTTAAAATTTTTCAGCGTTGATCAGGGCATAGCCTAGATACACGCCCAAGCCTAAAATTAATATTCCAAGAATGATCATAAAAGTTCTCCACTACGACTTCTTAACCTTATCAATACACCAGCGAATTGACCGTTTGATAAGGTTATACATTCCAACAATCAGACCAACCATGATATGCCTCCCTTACGACTTGTCGACTTGGCGTCCGCACCAGCCGATAAACAGGCGAACGAGTAAAAAGCAACCTGCCAGAATTCCGATCATTAATAAGTCCATGTTCATGCCTCCTTCACACCCAAAGCATAGCATTTTCGCCGTTATAAGGGTGTTAGGGATTTGCCGGCGATATTAGTATGGTATAAAGACTGCCGCACAAATAAAAAAACACCGCGCCTTTTCGGCACGGTGTCGGCGTTATCAATTCCAAAGTACTTAATCGGGGCGATCGTCTTCCGATACGCGAAGCATCCGGTATCCCACGCCAATGTGCGTCTGGATCAGCCTGGCCTGCGAAGGGTTCGTTTCAATCTTTTTCCGCAGTGTCGCCATAAAAACGCGTAGAGCAGGGATATCGCTCATATAGCTGCCCCAAATCTCTTTCAAAATCGCATTATGAGTTAAAACCTTGCCCACGTTTTTTGCCATTAGGCAGAGCAACTTGTATTCAATAGGTGTCAAGTGAGTTTCCACCCCATCCAGAAAGGCGCAGCCCGCAGCGTAATCGATGTTAAGATTCCCGTTTGTAAAGATACTAGAATCTTTCAAGAGCTTTTCACTGTCATAGCGTACACGGCGAAGGCTCACACGAATTCGTGCCAAAAGCTCCTCTACACTGAATGGTTTGGTTAGGTAATCATCCGCACCGGCATCAAGAGCATCAATTTTATCTTTATCCTCGCTGCGAGCACTGACGACGATAATGGGCGTGTTCGTCCATTCCCTCACTTTCTTGATGATATCTATACCATCTATATCCGGCAGGCCCAAATCCAGCATTATGATGTCCGGCTGGCTGGAAACGGCCTCAAGAATGGAACCCTCACCAGTCTCAGCCGTGTGATACTGATATCCCTGTGTATCGAGAGTGGTGGTAATCAACTTGCGCACGGCCTTGTCATCCTCCACCACCAAGATCATGGGCTTATTCATGAAACTGCACCTCCTCTGCCTGTAAAGTAAAGCCGAAAGTCGAGCCTTTAGGAATATTATCTTTTACGTAGATCTCGCCTTCATGCGCGCCAATGATGGCTTTGCATAGGTAGAGCCCCAACCCCAATCCGCGCCGCCCGTCACCGCGTGCATTATCCGCAGTATAGAACATATCGAATAATTTGGTTTTCGCTTCATCACTGATGCCGGGACCGTCATCGGAGACCTCCACGCGGACTTTTGCGTTATCCAAGATAGCTAAAACTGTAATATTTGAGCCCGTCTGTGTGTATTTTATGGCGTTGTCGGCCATGTTGACGATAACCTGCACAATAAGCCTTGCGTCCATTCTGGCCATCAGAAGTTCATCGCTTACAACAGTCTTAATATGATGTTCCACGCTTTTGCAGCTGATATGTGCGAGTGCCTCCTCCATAACATCAGCTATGAGTTCCGGCCGCATATTGAGACTGACGCTGCTATTTTCGATTCGGGTGATTGCGAGTAGGTTTTCCGCCAGATTATTCAGCCAAATGGAATCGTCATAAATATCCGAATAAAGCTCAGCTTTTTGCACCTCGTCCAGTACAACTGCATTATTCAACAGCACTCCGGCATTGCCGGATATGCTGGTGAGCGGTGTGCGCAGATCATGAGAAATCGCCCGAAGTAGATTGGCGCGAAGTCGTTCCTGTTGGGCTTCCACAGCAACTTGCCTGCCAACTTCATCCGCCCGCTGTTTTTCAAGGGCCATCGCGCACTCACCAAGCATGGCGATCATCAGGTTTTTTTCAAAAGGTTCCATTTGCGGGTTTTGATCCATTGCAACTCCAGCAACAGCCAATACCTCATTACCGCTGCGAATGGCAAGATACAGGCATTTTGCAGCGGACAGCGTGTTTGTCGAGGCCCCTGCGCGCTTGTTGTTTTTGTAAACCCATTCGGCCACCGCGCATTCCTGTTTGTTCAGATACTCTTCTTCACTAAAAGCTCCGCTCTCAAAGATAAGGTGGTCTTCAAGCTTCTGATCCTTTACCGTGTAAACAATAATAGTACGGTTGAGCAGTTTAACAAGCTGCAGCGCCGTTTCACTGAGAATGTCGGTTTGTGTGTTCGCCTGTTCAAGCTTCTGGTTGGTCTCCAAAAGCACTTCAGTACGATATGCCTTCTCAGCCGACTGCTGTGCCTGGGTTTTCACCCTTTTTATCAGCGCACTGGTGATTAACGACGCCGCCAACATAACGGCAAATGTGATCGGATACCCAGTGCCGTATGATCGTAGCGTAAAGCTTGGTTCGGTAAAAAAATAATTAAATGCCAGCACGCTCAAAACTGAGTATACCAAGCCATAGACCCATCCGCTCGTTAACAATGAGTTGAGCAGGACACCTAAAATATACACTGTGATAATATTGGCTTCGTCAAACCCTACGTTCTGAAACCAAAAGCCGATCAATGAACAAGCGGTGAGACCGGTTAAAGATTTTACGGTATCTGCAATGGACAGTTTTGGCGCTTTCCGAGCTTTTGCCGTATGGAGTTGGCGGGAAGGCTGCGTATCCGGGATAATATAGATATCGAGGTTGGGTGCAAGCTCAGTCAGTTTATCAACAAAATTCGTTTTTACAAACCATCGCTTTATATGAGCGGAACGCCCCATCACAATTTTTGTGATGCCGCTTGCTTTCACATATTCCGCAATTTGTTCCGGAATGTTTTCTCCGTACACGGTAATAATCTGAGCACCAAGCTGCTCAGCCAGCCGCAGATTGTCCTGGAGCCGTTCAACAGCTTTTTCATCCAGTTCCTTTGATGCTGGTGTTTCCACAAATAAAGCGGTAAACGCGCCGTGAAACGCACCCGCCATCCTTGCCGCCGTGCGGATTACCTTTGTGTTGGAGGGGGCTGCCGACAGGCAGACCAGAATGTGCTCGTTGCCATATGGTTGGCATGCGTCTTTGCTGCTGCTGTTTTGTGCGGCGTTTTGGATTGCGGCACGGGTAACCTGATCCGCTGTGCGACGCAAGGCGATTTCGCGCAGGGCAATCAGCTTTTGCTTGGTAAAAAAATTCTCAAGAGCTTTTTGCGCCTGTTTTTCTCGATAAATTTTTCCTTTGACCAATCGGTCGATTAGATCGTCCGGTTCAATATCGACCAATTCAATTTGGTCGGCGCCGTTAAACACGCTGTCCGGTATACGTTCTCGGACGGAAATTCCAGTAATGGAAGCGACAAGATCGTGTAGGCTTTCAATGTGCTGAACATTGACAGTGGTGTATACATCGATACCAGCCCGCAGCAACTCGTCCACATCCTGATAGCGTTTTTTATGGCGGCAGCCATTGGCGTTAGAATGTGCAAGCTCCTCCACCAGAATCAATGAAGGTTTTCGTTTGAGCGCACAATCTAAATCAAATTCTCGAAGTGAAACTCCTTTATAATTGATTTCCATCGACGGCAGGCATTCCAGAACCTCCATCAGCGCCAATGTCTCCGGGCGGGCATGAGGCTCGATATATCCAGCTACCACATCAATTCCGTCTTTTTGAGCTTCCCATGCGTCATGCAGCATGGCACAGGTTTTGCCCACACCGGCAGCATATCCGAAATAAATACGGAGCTTTCCGTGCCGCCCTCTATGAGACTGGGCGTACAAATCATCGTTTTTTTGTTTATCATCCATTTGCCCAGCTCCCTTCGCATTTATATGACAATTGTACCACATCCGTAATCAACAGAAAATTACGATTTTTGTTGGAGTATTAAGATTGCATTAAGGTGAAAGCATTTGCGGAGCGGGTAGCTGCTCCGCTATTTTGTGGTTGTCTATTATAATCGCACTAAATCTTGATTTTTCCAGATGAATATTGTATGATAAAGTAACTAAACATTGATTTTAATAGACTTTACATACGATTCTAAGGAGGAATGCAAGTGAAAAGGTTCAAAATTGTAAATATTTGTTTGGCAGCATGCCTTGCACTTTTGACGATTATCAGTCCGGCTAATCTGCTAAAGGTGCAGGCGGATGAGGTCATAGCAACGGTACAGGGAACTATTTTGTCCGGTACAACTTCGGAGATACTGGTACTTTCGACGAAAGAGGGCAAGATGGAAATTAAGATGGATAGCGGAACCGATTTCAGTTCCAGCAAAGTGCTGCTTCCGGATTGGAATGTCAGTGTTTCAGTGAGCCATGGATCCGACGGATATCTTCATGCTGTGAAAATCACCGGTACAACACAAGTTTTGGGAGTATCCCTTGATACCGCAACGACTGCTACAGTAACAGGAACAATCGGGGAAAAGACCAAGGACGACATCCTCTACTTAAAGACGGCTCAGGGTGAGATGCAGATTAAGCTTGATACGACAACAAATATGAGCGGCTGTTCAGTTCTGGTAGCAGGTAAAAACTATACGGTCACCTGTGCGCGAGGTTCCGATGCTTATATGCATGCAATCAGCATTTCCGATACTATGTCGGCGACGCCTTCCAAGAACTTAACGGGCCCTTCAGTTACAGGAACAGTGGCTGGCAGTACAAAAGAGAGCCTCCTGTATTTATCAACTAAAGATGGTGAGATGCAGTTTAAAATTGACAATGACGCAGATACTAATAGCGGAATGATTCTCACAACCGGCAGTAAACTGACCGTTTACTACAGCCATGGTTCAGATGGATATCTGCATGCAATCGGCATTGTAGGTGTTAAGGACAGTGCAAAATCAGTGGAGATCGATACCGCCAATACCGCAATTGTAAGCGGAACCGTGGGAAGCAAGTCAAACGAAAACCTGCTCTTTTTAGAGACTGACCAGGGTACCATGGAACTTAGGCTTGATGCAGTAAGCAGTCTCATTAACTGTAAAGTTCTTGTCAGCGGTAAGAAGGTCAGTGTATCCTGTGCACGAGGCTCGGATGCCTATATGCATGCACTCACTATTACCGGATCTTGATTCGTTTAATAAAAAACAGGATGGAAATGATATGGCGGCATTAATAATAAACAGCTTAAGACGCAGATGCAGACGTAGATTTCTGTGAGTATGTAAAATTTCGCATAGTCACAGGAGTGTACGCTTTGTGTCTATGCGGTGATATTACTAAGATAGAGTAGAAACCGCAATAGATGTATAAAAACAATCTGTTGTGGTTTTTTTGTTGTCAGATATTTATGCTTAAAGGAGAGCGAAAATGAAGAAAAAGATAAGTGCAAAAATTGCAAATCATGTAGAAAATATAACGGTAGACGAAATTTATGATTTGCTGGAAATTCCGCCGACAACAGAAATGGGTGACTTTTCCCTACCCTGCTTTACAGTGGCGAAAAAAATACGTAAGGATCCGGTGCAGATAGCCATGGAGCTGAAAGAACAGATGGAAGCTGCCGATAACGGAGCGGAATTCATCAGGATAGAGGCAGTAAACGGTTATCTTAACTTCTATCTGAACCGCAAAGAGTATATGAAAGATATTCTTTCTCTGGCAATGCAGGACGGTTACGGCACCGACATGGAGGGGGCAGGGAAAGTAATCTGTATGGATTACTCTTCACCCAATATTGCCAAAAACTTTCATGTTGGCCATCTGCGCACCACCATTATTGGCAATTCCTTATATAAAATATATGCTAAATTAGGTTACCAGGTCGTCCGCATTAACCATCTGGGAGATTGGGGCACTCAATTTGGCAAGCTGATCGTGGCTTATCAGAAGTGGAGCAGCAGGGATCAGGTAGAAGCAAAAGGAATTGAGGAGTTGCTGCGTATTTATGTTTTATTTAATATAGAGGCCGAGAAGGAACCGGCCTTAAATGATGAAGCAAGGGCTTGGTTTGCCAAAATGGAAAAAGGCAATCGGGAAGCCCTGGCGTTATGGGAGTGGTTCAAAGAAATCAGTATGGTAGACTACGCAAGGGTTTATCAGCTATTGGGAGTGGACTTTGATTTTTACATCGGGGAAAGCTTTTATATGGATCAGGTGCCTGCGGTGTCAGCTGAATTAGAGCAAAAAGGCCTGCTGCAGGAGAGTGAAGGAACTAACATAGTACCGTTAGAGCAGTATCACATGCCGCCTTGTCTGATTACCAAAAAAGACGGCAGTTCTATCTATCATTCCAGAGATTTAGCCGCCGCATTATACCGCCGGAAAGAGTATCATTTTGATAAGTGCCTGTATGTTACAGGAATGGAACAAAAGCTGCATTTTGCTCAGGTTTTTAAAGTAATCGAATTGATGGGATACGAGTGGTATGAAAATCTGGTACACATTCCTTACGGACTGGTAAGTCTGGAAGGTGCCAAGCTATCCACCAGAACCGGAAATATTATTTATGCCGAAGATATCCTGAAAGAAGCAATTAAGCGCTCACTGGAAATTATCGAGCAAAAGAACCCTGATTTGCCGGAGAAAGAAAAAACAGCAGAAAAAGTGGGGGTGGGGGCAATTATTTTCCATGATCTTTATAACCAGAGGATTAAAAATGTAAGCTTCTCCTGGGAAAATGTGCTGAATTTTGACGGGGCATCGGGTCCTTATGTGCAATATACCTATGCCCGGGCGGGGAGTATTCTGCGCAAGGCAAAGGCCGATAGTCTGACAGCAATAGATGCAGAGTTATTAACAGCTCAGGCTGAGTATGAGTTGGTTAAAGTAATAGCGCTCTATCCCGGTAAGGTAAAGGAAGCAGCGGAACGTTATGAGCCGTTTATTCTCGCCCGGTATGGGGTGGAACTGGCGGCTGCATTTAATAAATTTTATCAGGATTGTCCCATTTTAACAGCAGAAGATGGGGTAAAGGCAGCTCGTCTGGGCTTGACAGGGCTGGTGCAGAAGTTGATACGAGAAACAATGGATTTGTTGGGAATCGAATGTCCGGAAGCAATGTGAGCCAAGTGAATGGATAATTGTTGATATGGAACTTTTTTCAGTATATACTATTTGTAGAGGTGTAGCAGTACAGAGGAGGCAAGAAAGTTCTAGCTAATATAATGCTTAGTAGGTGAAAATTATATAAATATTATGGATAAATACACAATCCTATGATAAAATTATTTAGTAATAGATAATCGGAAAGGGGTGAATAGTTAGATGGCAGCATTAGTGAAGAAAAAATATAAGCAATCAGAGCAAGAAACCAAGTTGTACATGGAACTAGATAAAGGTATTGGTGACATGGAAAGAGGAGATACCATATCCCATAATAGAGCCATGGAGAAAAGTCGTGAAGGGATTAAATCCCATGGAGTATAGAATATAGAGGATATGAGATTCGTCTAAGACCCTTCGGTACATATAATATATTTTTTACAGTAAATATTGAGGCGAAAATTATTATTATATTAAGAGTACTAAAGGATCGACAGGATTGGAAAGCAATTATTCATGCTAACAATGAATATAATTAAGTGTATCATTAGAAATAGTGGTACACTTATTTTATAAACAAGGAGAAAAAAATGTACCATAATACAACATATCTGTCGCCTATAGGAACAATTACCCTTGCCAGTGATGGCACTAATCTTGTGGGTTTATGGATGGAAGGACAAAAATATCACAGTGCGTCCATTCCTGAGGCAATGGTGAAAAAGGATGATTTGCCGGTATTTGATGACACTAAAAAATGGTTGGACAAGTACTTTGCTGATAAAAAACCAAGTATTTCCGAATTGCCCCTGGCCCCCATCGGCAGTGAATTCCGTCAGGGAGTGTGGGACATCTTATGTGAAATACCTTACGGTGAGGTTCTTACCTATGGACAGATTGCCGCAAGAATGGCAGTGAAAATGAGCACAAAAAGCATGTCAAGTCAGGCCGTGGGAGGTGCTGTGGGGCATAATCCCATATCCATCATCATTCCCTGCCATCGGGTTGTGGGGACAAACGGCAGCCTGACAGGTTATGCCGGTGGAATCAATAGAAAAGTAAAATTACTGGAACTGGAAGGTGTTGATATGCTTAATGGCAAAATAAATTACGTGAGGAAATATTATGTATAAGAAAGCTTTATCTTTATTGATTTCATTAGCACTATGTCTGTCTCTGTCAGGCTGCAGCCAGTCAGCAGCGAAAACAGGCTGGGCAGACGGGGAAAATCCTGAAGAAGAACAGTATGATCCCACCAGATACAAGCAGTATGCGGATATGACCGCTGAAGAGATTGTTTCCCAGCTTACCCTGGAGCAAAAAGTTGCCCAGATGCTGCAGCCGGCCGGATACGAGATAGATGCCCGGATAATGAAAAGGAACGGTTATGGTTCGGCCTTAAGCATTTTTGGCCTTAACGCCAAAGAATGGAAAAAGTTTATTATAGATATGCAGCAGGGAGCACTGGCATCACCTGCCGGTATCCCATTTATTTATGGAAATGATGCCGTGCATGGAGTCAATAACTGTAGCGGTACGGTTATTTTCCCACACAACATCGGAATCGGAGCGGCTAATGATGCGGAGCTTACCTATCAAATGGGTCTGGCTGTTGCCGATGAAGCCAAGCTCACCGGAATGCTGTGGACCTTTTCCCCTTGCGTAGCATCGGCACAAGATCCCCGCTGGGGACGCACCTATGAAAGTTACTCCTCTGATGTGGCACTTGTTACAGCGATGAGTACGGCTTTCTCGAAAGGTTTGATCGAAGGCGGTATTTTGCCCTGCGCCAAGCATTTTCTGGGAGACGGTGATGCTTTGTTCGGAACCGGCGAGGACGGTCTGCTGATCGACCGGGGGGATGCTCAGATCGATGAGGCCAGAATGGCAGAACTGCTGTCAGTCTACCAGTCACTGATTGGCACCGGAGTAAACAGCGTGATGATTACTCACGGTGCAATCAACGGAACAAAAGCACATGCCAGTAAGGAACTGATTACCGATGTTCTGAAAGGTGAATTGGGTTTTGAAGGCTTAGTAGTAAGTGATTGGGAGTCCATTCATAACATCATAACCGATGGGGAACTGAAAGATCAACTGGTTATGGCGGTTAATGCCGGGATTGATATGCTGATGGAGCCCAACAGCTTCGATGAATGTATTGAACTCATTGTGGAAAGCGTGAACGAAGGGCTTATTTCCGAAGAACGGATTGATGATGCAGTCACCAGAATTATTAGAGTCAAAAAGGAAATGGGTCTGTTCGATGATCCGCTGATGGAACGGATGGAAACCGTTCAGAGTGAAACCGGTTCGGCAGAGTACTGCGGCCTTGCCAGGCAACTGGTGGAAAAAAGTCTGGTGCTTTTAAAAAATGATAACGATATTTTGCCGTTAAATAGCGGAGCAAAATTATTTATTACCGGACCGGCCAGCAATGATACCGGGGTTATGTGCGGCGGCTGGACCAGTCGTTGGGAAGGCAGTATGGATACTAACGGTATTCGGGCTTTGTCCAATGGAAAGACCATTTTAGACGGATTTCAGATGCTGGCTGACGAGTATGGCTTTACCATTATTACAGATCCGGAAAAAGCCGCGGAGGCAGATGTAACGATTCTGTGTGTGGGCGAAAAACCCTATGCTGAATGGTTAGGCGACACGGAGGATCTGAGCATCACCGGTGAACTTGGATTGATGACCAATGAAGAGGCAATCACACAGGCGGTCCGGCTGGGTAAGCCCACGGTTACCTGTATTGTTGCCGGCAGAAATGTGATTTATGATCAATATGAAGCCCAGTGGGATGCCGTAGTTATGTGCTATCTGCCGGGCACTGAAGGAGATGGCGTAGCCACGGTCCTGGCCGGAAAGGTTCCCTTTAGCGGTAAGCTTCCGATGCCGTACTATTCCGCGGTGGAAGACATAAGGAGTGACCGGGTAAAATTCACTGTCGGCTATGGAATGACAACAGGAGAGTGACGGGCAATTCAAAAGTGTAACCGCCGGCGAACCGCATCCCGCAGCCGTCTTCTGGATAACACGGTAATCAACGCGGCATCAATGACTGCGCAGACAGTCAGCACGATGGCTGACCAGAATATGTGGAGCGGTATTCCCAGATAGCGGTCAATCAGCAATTCCAGGCCAATACAAAGCAGGGCAATTTCCGTAAAGACATAAAAACTGGTGGTCAAAACGGTAACCTTGAAGGTCCGGATCAGCCAGACAAAGATAAAGACCAGAACGGTGACTAACCCCACAATCGGAAGGGCCAATCCCCAAAACCAGGTTCTGGTAGTTGTGATAAAAGAAATAAAATATAAATACAGGACTACCGACAGCCCGTCAAAGAGCAGAGAAATGTAAATCGGTGTTTTGGTGTAGATAAAAGCCGGAAATACCAAAAAGAATAAAATCACACATACACCAATAATCAGCAGTGACCACCAGCTTCCCGGCAGTACGAACAGATTGAGCAAAAGGGAGCTGACGGCGGTTCCGCCCAGCACAATCGAGATCAAAAGACCCAGATCATTCCTTTTAACCACCTCCACTTCTCCCGGTTCCTGGGGAAAAGTATGATTTTTATCATGATTTTGAAGTTCATTAGGATTAATGACCGTTGTATTACACAAAGGACATTGGGCAAGGGATTTATCCAGTTCCACACCACAGTTTACACAATATGACATAAGCGTTCTCCTACTTTCTGTTACTTTCTATTTTTACATGGATACCATCCTGAATCAGTTTACGGAAGAAATATCGTTCCACATCGGCTTCCTTGATGCTGCTGGCGAAATTAATGGTCAGAGTATCACCGAAACTGATAATGGCACAATTGGTACGGGAAGAAAAAGGCTGTCCCATATAAATATCAAAGCGTTCCACCAAAGGCTCCATATCCGGCGGCAGCTTCATCGCCCCCATGTTGGTAAGACCGGCGGAAGAGTTGCGGTCCTGCACCTTGGTATAAAAAGAACGGACCACGAAATCCTTCAGAAAAAGCGGAACTACCCGAATTAGGGGATGTCTTTGGGTTGCCGCATTGGTGGTAATATCACCCCGCAAAAATTTGTCGTTGATATAATAACGCATGTAATTATGAACTTGCGTAATAATTTCCTCAAAAGTATATTCCCCCAGACGAGGATCGATACCGGGATAAACCATGGTGATAAAGTTCCGCAGCGTTTTGGAAGGGAAAAAACGGCGCAGGTTTACCGGCATGGCGATGCGGACCGGCTTCAGCTTCAAATGCCATTCGTTTTGCTGCTTCTGCAGCAGTGCATAGAGTAATACGGCATTCAGATATTCGGTGATGGTGGCTTTGTGCTGACCGGCCACGGCCATAACTTCTTTTACCGACATGATACCGTCAATAATATTTAAAGTATAAAAAGGTTCCTTGGTGCCCCGTATCCGGTAAGTTTTTTCCCCGGGTCTTGCCGGACGTACCTGGGCATTGGCATATTTCATATAGGCATCTTCCAATTCACCGGGATCAGGCTTTTCCTCCACATCGTGAACAAAGCCGCCGTTGGAAACAGTATGTCCCAACAGGCGCAAATAAACAGCCGCCACCGTAACCAATACGCACATTCCGCCGGCACCGTCACCCAGACAATGATGGGCTTCCAGGGAAATCCTGCAGTTATGATAATAGAAACGCAGCAAATAACGGTTATTGGCTTTAAAAGGCATGGGCATACAGGGATTGTTGATATCTGTCTGAACAAAAGGACCGGGACGGTTGTTTGGCTCCAGATAACGCCAGAAAAGACCCTTGCGGATGGCGGTTTTGTAGGTAGGGAACCGAGTTAGTGCAATATCCACTGCCTGCTGCAGGATATCCGGTTGAATAGGTTCTTTCAGCACTACCGAAAGCCGGTACACCGAAGAAAAATCCTTGCGCTGTAAAGTCGGATAAACAATCGCGGATAAGTCCAGTTTATACCATATTTTCTTGTCAAAAGGATTGGTTTTGGATTTTTTCTGTGTCAAGGTAAACCCCCAGATAGTTAATATAATGTTACAGATAGTATATCATATCTTGTCCGATTTGTATCGATTTTATTTGTCTTGTATGATACAATCAAAACATATGCGGGAGGGCTATAATATGTCAGAACTGGAAAAAAGATACGAGAAATTAATAGAAGATAAGAATCTGAATCTGAGTATGATGTCACTCATTAGAAAAGTACATGGATTGGTAGAAACTGCGGATATTGAGAAGCAGCGCCGTTCGCAGGATCAGATCGGTGCCGCTTTTGGTGCCAGTAAGAGCATTCACATCAATGAAGTTATGATTGAGGATATGCATGCGGAGTGGGTCAGCGTAACCAGAGCCCATATGAAAAAGAATGTTATTTTGTATTGTCACGGGGGCGGATACTCCACCGGCAGCAGTCTGTATGCCCGGACGCTGACGACCAAACTGGCGGAGTCTACGTCCATGGATGTGTTATGTTTTGATTATCGTCTTGCCCCGGAACATCCTTATCCGGCGGCCGGCGAGGATGCCATGAAAGCCTGGAACTATCTGATGCTGTTGGGATATGGCGCCAGAGACGTAGTGGTGGCCGGGGATTCTGCCGGCGGTAACCTGGCCTTGACATTGGTACTGAAGTTAAAAGAGGAAGGACGCTTGCTGCCCCGGGGGCTTGTGGTGATGTCACCCTGGACCGATCTGACTTCGGCCGGCAAAAGCCATGAAACCAGAGCAGAACTTGATCCGGTTCTAAGTGATGAATATATCAATACCATGATAGCTGCTTATGTGGGCGATAAGGATTTGACGGATCCCCAGATTTCCCCCCTGTTTGGGGATTTCACCGGGTTTCCGCCTACCTATATTCAGGTAGGAGATAATGAAATACTGTTAAGCGATTCCACTTCTCTTTATAAGAAGCTCTTAAAGAGTGATGTTTCGGTTAAGATTGATGTTCAGAAGGGAATGTGGCATGTTTATCAGATGTCTCCGTTTAAAAGGGCATACGATGCCATGGACCGTAATGCCGAGTTTATTTATGAGATATGCCGATAAAATGATTGATATTATGCTTACGGAGGAAAAGAAATGAAAACAGACAGATTTTTATTTAACGAGGCGGAAGCAGTGCTTAACAAGGTTGAAAAGATTGCTTCCTGTTATGACTTTAAGACAAAAGAGGTTTTGCAGATCCGTTTGATGGCGGAGGAGATCATTTCCGTTATCGGCCCCACTCTGGCACTTTCCGACGGCGGCTGCCGGATTACTACAGACAAGAAGACCTTTGCGGTTACCATTGACTGTGATGCCGGAATAAACGGTTTGGATGCAGATACCAAAAAGCAGTTGATGAAAATGAGCCGTACCGATAAGAACAAGGGTGTTTTAGGCATGATCGGAAAAGTGTTTGAATTTTTAATGGGTGTGGATATTGATTATGGTGCGCTGCCCAGCAGCTCGATGATCTGTCAGTATGGAATGGACAATGGCGATACCGGTTATTGCTGGAGCCCGGAATATATGAATTTTTTATCAGGTGGTATGTCGGAATCCGACAGATTGCTGAAGCAGGCCGAAGAACGCAGTCTGGAGATTAGCATTATCGAAGGGTATGCTGATGATATTCAGGTGGTTTTACAAAAAAACAAACCGGTCAGGCTGGAGATTACCGTTGTTAAAAATTTTGCCTCCGGACAGCTTGCTAAAATCAAGATTAACGATGATTCTTCCCGTACAGCCAGTTTTAATACGATTTTAATTTAAAAAAAGGAATTAGCAAAGAAGCATAGAATATTAAAATTAGAGTAGTTGCAGATTAAGGAAGGAAGCATGTGAATGAACATTCGTCAGGATCTGGAACAAAGGGAAAAAGAATATCTGAGCCCTTATGCGGCTTACAGTGCCGATACCAAAGGACGCCTCAGAGAGGATGAACAATGTGATATCCGGCCCGACTATCAGCGTGACCGGGATCGTATTCTGCATAGCAAATCTTTTCGCCGATTAAAGGATAAGACCCAGGTCTTTTTAACCCCTGAAGGAGATCATTACCGCACCCGGCTAACCCATACTTTGGAGGTGTCCCAGAATGCCAGGACCATTGCCAAAGCACTGCGGTTAAATGAAGATCTGGTGGAAGCCATTGCTTTAGGGCATGATTTGGGGCATACACCCTTTGGCCATGCCGGTGAACGGGCGCTGAACAGCATATGTCCGTTGGGCTTTTGCCACAGTGACCAGAGCGTCCGAACAGTTGATGTACTGGAAAAAGGCGGCCAGGGGCTGAACCTGACATATGAAGTACGGGATGGCATCAGGAACCATCAAACCAAAGGCATGCCGGAAACATTGGAAGGCAAGATTGTCCGCTTCTCGGATAAGATTGCGTATATTCATCATGATATGGACGATGCCGTCAGAGGCGGAATATTAACCGAAGCAGACGTACCTGAGGAAATCAGTGAAGTGATCGGTTATACCACCGGTGAACGCTTGGATTTTTTTATACATGATCTGGTTTCCACCAGTTATGAAAAAAATGATATTATGCTGTCCGAGCCGGTAGATCAGGCCATGAAAAGGCTGCGGCAGTTTATGTTTGAGCGTGTTTACCAGAATACCGATGCGAAGAGTGAAGAAAGTAAAGCCGAAGCTTTAATGGAAACGTTATATAAATATTACAGTAAACATTTGGAGCTGATCCCTTATGATATCAGGAAGCTGATTGAAGCAGGAGACCCGCCGGAACAGATTGTTTGTGACTATTTAGGAGCTATGACGGACCGTTTTGCCATTGCAAAATACGAAGAACTTTTTGTACCGAAATCATGGCACGGCTAACGCAAAAAGAAATGCTAAGACGCTATAATACAGCATCTAAGAATTTCTAAGGTTTTGCGTGGAAGAATGCGGAGCATTCTTCTGCTTGATACGATTATAAGTAGAGAAGGAAATGGAATGTATTATCCGGATGATTTAGTTGAAGAAGTACGAATGAAAAATGATATAGTGGACGTGGTTTCCGGTTATGTGAGGATACAGAAAAAGGGCAGCAGTTATTTTGGGCTGTGCCCTTTTCATAATGAGAAATCACCGTCCTTTTCCGTGTCTCCGATTAAGCAGATGTATTATTGTTTCGGCTGCGGTGCCGGTGGTAATGCCTTTACATTCGTGATGGAATACGAGAACTATTCTTTTCCCGAAGCGGTGAAATTTCTGGCAGAAAAAGCCGGTGTGGACCTGCCGGAGATTGAGTATTCCGAAGAAGTCAAGAAAAAGGAAGGGAAAAAGACCACCCTTCTGGAAATTAATAAAGAAGCAGCCAAATACTTTTATTATCAGCTGCGGAGTGAAAGAGGAAGCATCGGATATAAGTATCTGACCGGCAGAGAATTGACCGAAGAGACCATCAAAAAATTCGGTTTGGGATTTGCCAATGTAACCAGCGATGATTTGGTGAAATATCTGCGCAGTAAGGGTTACGATGACGGACTGATTCAGGAGGCCGGACTGGCATCCTTTGATGAAAGATATGGAATGCATGATAAGTTCTGGAACCGCGTGATGTTTCCCATTCAGGATATTAACCACCGGGTCATCGGTTTTGGCGGCCGGGTGATGGGCGATGGGAAACCCAAATACCTGAATTCACCGGAAACCATGATTTTTGATAAGAGCAGGAATCTGTATGGGCTTAATTTTGCCAGAACCTCGCGAAAAAGCAATGTGATTTTGTGCGAGGGGTATATGGATGTTATTGCGCTCCAACAAGCCGGATTTACCCAGGCAGTGGCATCTTTGGGAACAGCCTTTACAGCCGGACAGGCTAATCTGCTGCGCCGTTATACGGAAGAAGTTGTTTTAGCTTATGACAGCGATGAAGCAGGCCAAAATGCGGCCTTGCGAGCCATCGGAATACTGAAAGAAATCGGACTCTCCGGAAAGGTCTTAAACATGGAGCCCTACAAGGATCCCGATGAATTTATCAAAAATCTGGGAAATGAAGCTTTTGAAGAGCGGATTATCAATGCCGAAAACAGTTTCTTTTATGAACTGCAAATATTGGAAAAAGATTATAATACCAAGGATCCTGAGTCCAAAACCAAATTTCATCGCGAAATTGCCAGGAAATTATGTGCCTTCCAGGAGGAAGTGGAGCGGGAAAACTATATTGAAGCGGTGGCAGATAAATACCATATCGGTTTTGACAATCTGCGCAAGCTGGTGATCACCTATGCCGCCCAGACGGGTCTGGCCAAGCCGGTGGAACGGCCCAAGTCAGGGATTGCGTCCAGAAATACACCGGAGGAAAATATCCGGAAGTCCCAAAAACTTCTCATTACCTGGATTACCGAAGAACCGGCCCTGTATGAGAAGATACGAAACCTCATTGCACCGGAGGATTTTACCGAAGAATTATACCGAAAGGTGGCAGACAAGCTGTTTTCCGGATTGGAAAAGGGTGAATTTAATCCGGCAGCCATTATCAGTCTTTTTTCGGATGAAGAGGAACAACGGGAAGTAGCTTCCCTTTTTAATACCAAGCTGACCGAACTGTCCACCAGGGCTGAACGGGAAAAAGCTTTTCACGACATTTTATATGCAGTGAAAAAACATAGCTACGAATACTTTTCAGCACGGCTGGGAAGCGATGTAAATGCCATCAACCAGGTAATAGCCGGGAAAAAGGCATTGGAAGACCTTAGTAAAACGCATATTTCCCTTAACTAAGGAGATACTAGATATGGCGCGGCAGACCTGCCGCCGGGAAGGATGGAACCAAAAATGGATGAAGTTACACAGGCAAAATTTGACGAGAAATTAAAAAATCTTCTCGCCAATGCCAAAAAGAAAAAGAATGTCTTAGAATATCAGGAAATTAACGATAATTTTGCTGATATGACATTAGAAGAGGAACAGCTGGACAAAATAATGGAGACGCTGGAGCAGAATGGTGTAGATGTGCTCAGGATCACCGAAGAAGATGAAGTAGATGATGAGGAAATCATTCTTACCGAAGAGGATGAGGTGGATGTGGAGAACATCGATCTGACTGTTCCTGATGGTATCAGCATTGAAGATCCGGTTAGAATGTACTTAAAGGAAATCGGCAAAGTGCCTCTGCTTAGTGCCGAAGAAGAAATTGAACTGGCCAAAAGAATGGAAATGGGTGATGACGAAGCCAAGAAGCGGCTGGCGGAAGCCAATCTGCGTCTGGTAGTCAGCATTGCCAAAAGATATGTAGGACGCGGAATGTTATTTTTAGATTTGATTCAGGAAGGAAATCTGGGTCTTATTAAAGCAGTGGAAAAGTTCGATTACCGAAAAGGCTATAAATTTTCAACCTATGCAACATGGTGGATCAGACAGGCCATTACCAGAGCCATTGCCGACCAGGCCAGAACCATCCGAATCCCTGTGCATATGGTAGAAACCATCAATAAACTGATTCGTGTGAGCAGACAGTTATTGCAGGAATTAGGACGTGAACCTACCCCCGAGGAGATTGCCGCAGAGATGAATATGCCGGTAGAGCGTGTTCGGGAAATACTAAAAATTTCTCAGGAACCGGTTTCTTTGGAAACCCCCATCGGTGAAGAAGAAGACTCCCATCTGGGTGATTTTATTCAGGATGATAACGTACCGGTACCGGCTGATGCCGCCGCTTTTACCTTATTAAAGGAACAACTGGTGGAAGTGCTGGGAACTCTTACCGAAAGAGAACAAAAGGTATTAAGACTGCGTTTTGGCCTGGATGATGGACGGGCCAGAACCCTGGAAGAAGTCGGCAAGGAATTTAATGTAACCAGAGAGCGTATCCGTCAGATCGAAGCCAAGGCCCTGCGGAAGCTGAGACATCCCAGCCGCAGCCGCAAGCTGAAGGATTATTTGGACTAATGAAAAAGGTAGTATTGTCGAAAAGGCTGCAGGCGGTAGCTGATATGGTGTCCCCCGGGAACCGGGTCTGTGATGTGGGTTGTGACCACGGTTTTGTATCCATCTATCTGGTGGAGCAGCAAATTTCCGGGAACGTAATCGCCATGGATGTCAATTCCGGTCCGCTGGAACGGGCAAGAATACATATCAGCGACAGAAATTTGTCCGGCTACATAGAAACAAGATTGTCCAACGGGATCGAAAAGCTTAAGACCGATGAGGCCGACACAGTTATCCTGGCCGGCATGGGCGGACCCTTAATGACCGGGATTCTCAGCGCGGACAAGCTTAAAACCGAAAGCCTGAAAGAACTGATTTTACAGCCTCAATCGGAAATACCGGCATTCCGCGGATTTTTACAGAAAGCGGGTTATCCGGTAGTCCGGGAGGACATCATATTAGAGGATAATAAATTCTATTTCATCATGAAAGCAATTCCGGAGGGCCGGATGCAAAGTGAGAAGGCGCCCAATTTCCTGTTGGAACAAAGGCATCCGGTATATAAACAATACCTGGAGAAAGAATTGGGAACTTATCATCAAATCCTTGAGGAGATGCTTTTTGACCAGGGTGATACCGTAAAGAAACAGGCACGGATCAGGGAAATACGAAATAAAGTGCAGGAAACAGAACAGATACTGAAGATGTGGTAGCGCCCAGCTATAGGCCGTACAGGAGGTAAAGTATGCGATGTAGTGAAGTGACAGAAAAACTGGAACAGTTTTCGCCCCTTTCTTTTGCGGAAGAATGGGACAATGCCGGACTTTTGTGCGGGCGGCTGGACAAAGAAATAAAGAAAGTGTATATTGCCGTAGACGCAACCGATGGGGTGATTGCCGAAGCAGTACGCCTGCAGGCGGACTTGCTTTTGACCCATCATCCATTGATCTTCAAACCCCTTAAGCGGATTACTACCGAAGATTTTATCGGCCGGCGGATATATACATTAATTCGTAATGGTATTTGCTATTACGCCATGCATACTAATTTTGATGTGATGGGCATGGCGGATGCGGCAGCCGATGAGATAGGGCTTCGAAACCGCCAGGTATTGGACATCACCTATGAGGATGAAATCGCCAAAGAGGGAGTCGGCCGGATAGGCAAATTACCCCGGATCATGACCCTGGAGGAATGTGCGGAATACGTGAAAAAAGCCTTTGATCTGGAAATGGTTCAGGTCTTCGGGGAAAAGGAACAGACCATCGAAAAGGCGGCTATTTCGCCGGGATCAGGTTCCAGCGTGTTTGCGGCCGCCATTAAATCAGGTGCGGATGTATTAATAACAGGCGATATTGATCACCATATGGGTTTGGACGGCATGGCCCAGGGCTTATCCCTGATCGATGCCGGACATTTTGGTTTAGAAAAGATTTTTGTATCTATTCTTAGTGAATTTTTCCGAAGAGAAATGCCGGAAATCCAAATATATGAGGCAAAAGAAGAAAGTCCTTTTCATATTGTATAAAAATTAAGTCAGAGAGCGGAGGAAGTTACATGATAAAAGTAACCATCAATGGTGAAGAAAGGCAATATGAAGCCGGTATCCCTTTTGAGCAGATTGCCAAGGAATATCAGACAGAGTATGATGATTTGATCGCATTGGTTATAGAAAACGGCAAAATCAGAGAGCTTCATAAAACATTAAAGAAAGACTGTGAGCTTACGTTTATCACCCTGAAGGACGGGATCGGGCATAAATCCTATGTGCGTTCCGCCATTATGCTGCTGATGACAGCCATACATCATGTGCTTGGAATGGAAGCATCTGAAAAGATCAAAGTTGAATTTGCCATTGGCCATGGTTATTACTGCAGTGTTGCCGAAGAAATTCATCTGACCGGTGCGGATATCAAAAAAATTGTTAACAAGATGAACGAATTGGCAGCACAGAATCTGCCGATCTTTAAGCAATCTTATCCACTTGATGATGCGATGGTATTATTCAGAAATCAGGGAATGAGCGAAAAGGAAAAACTCTTCCGGTTTCGCCGCAGTTCTTCTGTTAACATTTATTGTCTGGATGGATTTTATGACTATTACTATGGTTATATGCTGCCCAGTACGGGTTATATTAAATATTATGATGTACTGCCCTATGAAAATGGTCTGATGCTGCTTCTGCCGGAGCGCAGCGATCCTAACAAAATCGCTTTTTTTGAACCCCGGCAAAAATTGTTCGATACTTTGCAGCAGGCCGAGGAATGGGGCCAAAAAATGGGTATCTGTACTGTCGGTGACTTGAATAATGTCATATGCAGAGGTGAGATCAATGATATGATCCTGGTGCAGGAAGCGTTGCAGGAGCGAAGAATCGGAGAAATTGCGCAGGATATCGTCAATCGAAACGGAGTAAAGTTTGTAATGATCGCCGGACCGTCTTCCTCTGGGAAGACCACCTTTTCCCATCGTCTGTCGATTCAGCTTAGAACTTATGGTATGACCCCTCATCCCATCGGGCTGGACGATTATTTTGTAAATCGGGAGAACACCCCCAGGGATGAAAACGGCGATTACAATTTTGAATGTCTGGAAGCCATTGATGTGGCCCAGTTTAATCAGGATATGAGTGATTTACTGGCCGGAAAAGAAGTGGAACTGCCCAGCTTTAATTTTAAAACCGGACAGCGGGAATATAAAGGAAATATGAAAAAACTGGGACCTGATGACATTCTGGTAATCGAAGGAATACATGGATTAAATCCCAAGACTTCCCTTTCTTTGCCGGATAAAAGCAAGTACAAGATTTATATCAGTGCCCTGACCGGACTGAATGTAGACGGCCACAACCGGATTCCCACCACCGACAGCAGGCTGTTGCGGCGGATGGTGCGTGATGCCAGAACCAGAGGAGCCAGTGCCAGCCGGACCATTCATATGTGGCCATCGGTAAGGCGTGGGGAAGAAGCCAATATTTTCCCTTATCAGGAAGGGGCCGATGCCATGTTCAATTCGGTTTTGATTTATGAACTGGCCGTGTTAAAGCAGTATGCAGAACCGCTTTTATTCCAGATCGGTAAAGGCGAACCGGAATTTTATGAAGCAAAACGGCTTTTGAAATTCCTGGAATATTTTGTGGGGGTCAGCAGTGAAGGGGTTCCGAACAATTCCATTTGCCGGGAATTTATCGGCGGAAGCATATTTCACGCATAAAAGTGTTATATATAATAGTAACAACGTTAAATAGTATCAAGTAGAATAAATGATCGCGGCTGTTCTTTAGAACAGGTGAGGAAAGTCCGGGCTTCATAGGGCAGGATGCCGGATAACGTCCGGTGGAGGCGACTCCAAGGATAGTGCAACAGAAATGTACCGCCAGGGCAGCAAGCTGTCCTGGTAAGGGTGGAAGGGCAGTGTAAGAGACTACCGCCCGGCCGGTAACGGCCGGGGCACATGTAAACCCCATCCGAAGCAAGACCAAACAGAAAGCTACAGGCCGGCCCGGTCTGCTTTCAGGTAGGTCGCTGGAGGCTGTCGGTAACGACAGTCCTAGATAGATGATCATTCACGACATAACCCGGCTTATCGTTCTGCTTGATACTTTTAAATAATTAATATGATGAAAAGAATAAAAAAGAGAAAATTAAATCTAAAATTAATATTAGCAATTTCAGTCTTCTGCCTGCAACTCCAAAATGTTTATGGGGTTCAGGCGCAAACTTTAGGCGCCTTGATACAGACCACGACCTTTCAAACCGATTTTGAAGGACTGGTCTATTTAAATTTAATGGAAAATAAAGTGCTGGGGGAAGCGGACAGTAACCTGGCCGGTAAAAACATAAAGGATACCTTTGTGGTGATCAGTATGAACGGTTTTCGTGGAAGCGGTAATGTTTTTGATATTAAGAAAGATGAAATTATTATTATCAGCAATCGTCATGTTCTGCAGTATTGGGATGAAGACAGCTATGTAACATTCATGGATGGACGGGTTGCAGAAGGGGTAGTCCTGTATTTGTCGGAAGAAAGCGATGTTGGATTCCTGCGTATTTCCACAGCCCAGTTTGGCTATGAGGAACTGGTGGAAATGCGAAGTGTAAGAAAAAATCCGGATTATTATGAAATATTAAATGAAGGGGATAGCTTTTTGATATTAAACATAACGAGTGATATTTATAAACCGGAGATGCATCAGGGCACGATTGTTGATAAGGATTGTTATATACCGGATTTTGATACCCGGATGATTTATACGAAATCCTATGGAAAACCGGGCATGTCGGGAAGCGGTATGTTTGATGCCAAAGGAGCCTATATTGGGATGGTTACCGCCGGAACAAGCGAGAATGAACTGGTGGGGATCCGGCTGCCGGATATTTTGGCGGAATACGAAAAGGCACAAAAAAACCGCCCTACATGACGGTGTAAGCCGGTTGGTTTTGTATGTTATAATAACTGATTGATTAAGCCATCTTGTTAACAGCCAGTGCCATACGAGATACTTTTCTGGAAGAAGTATTCTTGTGATAAACACCTTTGGTAGTAGCTTTGTCAATAGCTGTGGTAGCAGCGGTTAAAGCTTCCTGTGCTGCGGCCTTATCATTAGCATCAATAGCAGCGTATACTTTCTTAATAGAAGTTTTCACACCGGATTTGATAGCTTTGTTTCTGTCAGCTTTGGTCTGATTTACTAAAATTCTCTTTTTTGCAGATTTAATATTTGCCAAGTCCTTACACCTCCTATTGAAATAGTCCCTGATTCGGGCAATATTTCCATTAAATCCGGACACGGACGTTTTAATAGAAACACACGCATTTAATTTTAGAGTAAGAGTTTGTTTCTGTCAATACATATTTTATAATTTTTTGTAAAATATAGCTAGTAGAGAAGAAATTTCTATTGCATATGTTAAATAATAAAAGAATGTGGAGCAGACAGATGAACAGTTTCAGGGTAAGAACCGATTTGGCGCTGGAAGCCAGAGAGAACATGGAGGATGATGCCGAGGGCTTAAGAGGTGTCAGCGTAGAGGAAACTTATAATGAGGAAAGTGAAGTCAGAGTAACCAAGGTAGTGATCGAAAGCAAGAACGGATCAAAGGCCATGGGGAAACCCATCGGAACTTATATTACTCTGGAAGCTCCGGCCATGATCGAGCCGGATGATGAATATCATAAAGAAATATCCGCAGTTTTAGCGGAACAGCTAAATGAGATAATTCCGGATTTGGATCAGGAACAGTCGATACTGGTGGTGGGACTTGGAAATCGTGATGTAACCGCCGATGCGCTGGGTCCTAATGTGGTGGATAATCTGATTATTACCAGGCATATGGTAAAGGAATTCGGCAAGGCAGCTTATAATAAAGATAAAGTGCATATGATTAGCGGTATTATTCCCGGGGTCATGGCCAAGACCGGGATGGAAACAGCGGAAGTAATCCACGGCATCGTGAAGCAGACCAAACCGGATGTGGTGGTGGTGGTTGATGCCTTGGCAGCCCGCTCCACCAAACGGCTGAATCGCACCATTCAGATTACCAATACCGGTATTCATCCCGGATCGGGAGTGGGCAATCACCGTAATGCCTTAACCGAGGAAAGCCTGGGGGTACCGGTGGTTGCCATCGGTGTACCGACCGTTGTGGATGCAGCCACTATTGTCAGTGATGCCATCGATAAGGCGGTAAAAGAAAGCGGCAAGGAACATCTTTCCATGAAGGAAGATCTGATGAACGGTCTGGGGGAACTCAGAAACATGTATGTAACCGGAAAAGATGTGGACTTCGAAATCAAACAAATCAGTCACATCCTATGTGATGCAATCAACGGAGCACTGGATATGTAGTGCTCCGTTTTATGTAATAGGGAAATATGCAGGCGGGATTCTATATATTACCGCTTAAGACCGTGGCAATGATGTGAGCCAGCGGATCACAGGCATTCATGATCTCTTCCACGGTATTGGTCTGGGCGCCCAGTTCGATTAAAGTGGTCTTGGGTTTTAGATGCATATTGTAGCGGTAGGCCTTTAAATATATTTTCCGGGCCAGGCCGGGGTAATATTCATTGGCAATCACCTGTTCCTGAAAGGAAAAGGCCAGATTTTCATCAATATAGGGGTTTTCCAGATAATCAATATTGCCGGTGCGCTTGGTGTAGCTTAAGCCGTTAAAGAACATAAAACGGGCGGTAGGCCGTCCCTGCAGATCCATCACCAGCTTTTTCCCTTCGTTCATCCCATCCCGGTGCAGATCGATAATAACCTCGATAGAAGGGTTGTCGGCCAGTAATTGCTCAATCGCGGGCAGCGCATTGGAATAGGCATAGTCCCGGCTTTCCACATCATACTGACCGGTATGGTGCAGCACGTTGAAACCATATTGATCCCGCAGGATGGAGGCGAGACGTTCACCGGCTCCTACAATAGTTGTGGAGGGATCACCGGGAATGGAGTCCGCAAAGGCTTCCTGGGAATGGGTGTGGTATATCAGTATGCGGGGGTCATCAGTGTATTTTTCTATAGTTAAATCACGATATAATAAATTGTCAAGATTGATTTTTTTGTTGGTAACAGCAGTGGTAGAGTCAACGGCATAAAAGTTGGAAATCAGGTCATCATAAGTAAAACCCTCTGACCAGTCGTAGGTATAAGCGGGATAAGCCGGTAAGGTAAAGACCGGGGCAGTTTCAGGAGTACTTTCCACAGCGGAATCAGGAGAAGGCGAATCCGCTTCATGGGGCTGATTTTCTTCCATAAGAGCCTGCAGCATACTTTCTTCGATATGCAAAGCGGAGTCGCTGTAGTCCAGTTCACTTTCGGGAATGTTTTTCACATCCTCATCAATGCCTTCCTGGCGGATTAACATATCCTTTGTCAACGTATCTTCCACTTCCGGAGTTTTTAAAGCAATCCGTTCACTGTAATAGTATAGAGGCATTTGTTTTAATAAAGCGGTTTCCAAAGAAGCCGGGAGATCAGCCGCCGCATCATCATCGTCCAAAAAGGAAAGCAGCGGCATCAAACTGACGGACATCTGACGGTTAAGGCCGCTGCGCAGGACTGCGCTCAGACTCCCCTCTGAAGCTTCTTTGGGAGAGCGGTGAGTCCAGGCGACTTTAATGGTGCAAAGAAGGGTAGCGGTCAGCAGGAGGACTATGGACCATCTTAAAATTTTCTTTTTCAATTTGACAGACATATTTTCCTCCAAACATTTCTAGACAAGTATATGCAACAACTCTGGACAATGTGCAAAGATTTATGATATACTTAATCGCATTTATCGAAGGAGGCATGGCAATGGCAGGCGCAGACCAAAGTAAAATCAGGAATTTTTGTATTGTGGCACATATCGATCACGGTAAGTCCACGTTGGCAGATAGAATAATCGAACAAACCGGATTGTTGACCAGCCGGGAAATGCAGGCACAGATTTTGGATAATATGGATTTGGAACGGGAACGGGGAATTACGATCAAAGCCCAGACCGTTCGCGTTATATATAAGGCCAAAGATGGGGAGGAATATGTCTTTAACCTGATCGATACCCCCGGACATGTGGATTTCAATTATGAAGTAAGCCGCAGCCTGGCAGCTTGTGATGGGGCGATATTAGTAGTAGATGCTGCTCAGGGGATTGAAGCCCAGACCCTGGCTAATGTTTATTTGGCGTTGGATCATAATCTGGATGTTTTTCCGGTTATCAATAAGATTGATCTGCCCAGTGCTGATCCGGAACGGGTAAAAGAAGAGATTGAAGACGTCATCGGCCTGGAAGCCCATGATGCACCTTTGATTTCCGCCAAAAACGGAATAGGCATTGAAGAAGTATTAGAGGCTGTAGTGGCCAAAATACCGGCCCCCAAGGGCAGCCCGGATCATCCGCTGCAGGCTTTGATCTTTGATTCTTTATATGACCCTTATAAGGGCGTTATTATATTCTGCCGGATTATGGAAGGTACCGTGAAAAAGGGTACACCCATCAAAATGATGGCTACCGGTGCTCAGACAGAAGTGGTGGAAGTAGGGTATTTCGGAGCCGGCCAGTTTATTCCCTGTGAGGAGTTAAGTGCCGGCATGGTTGGTTATATTACAGCTTCCATTAAAAATGTGAAGGATACGGCTGTGGGTGACACTGTGACCAACTCTCAGGAACCCTGCAAGGAACCTTTGCCGGGGTATAAAAAAGTACAGTCCATGGTATATTGCGGGGTGTATCCGGCGGATGGAGCCAAATATCCCGATCTGCGGGATGCTTTGGAAAAACTGCAGTTAAATGATGCTTCCCTGCATTATGAACCAGAAACCTCGGTGGCTTTGGGATTTGGTTTCCGCTGCGGATTTTTAGGACTGTTACATCTGGAAATCATCCAGGAACGGCTGGAGCGGGAATATAATCTGGATTTGGTAACCACTGCCCCCAGTGTTATCTATAAGGTTCATAAGCATAAGGGTGAGGTAATCGAGCTGACCAATCCTACCAATTTACCCGATCCTACGGAAATCGACTTTATGGAGGAACCGGTGGTATCCGCAGAAATCATGGTAACCAGTGAGTTTATCGGTTCGATTATGGAATTGTGCCAGGAACGAAGAGGCCGGTATCTGGGGATGGAATATATCGAAGGTACCAGAGCGGTTTTACGATATGAACTGCCCTTAAATGAAATTATCTATGATTTCTTTGATGCATTGAAGTCCCGTTCCAAGGGATATGCATCCTTTGACTATGAATTAAAGGGATATGAACAGTCCGAGCTGGTGAAGCTGGACATTTTGATCAATAAAGAAGAGGTGGATGCATTGTCCTTTATCGTTCATAGCGAAAGTGCTTATGAGCGGGGGCGTAAAATGTGTGAAAAGCTGAAGGATGAGATTCCCAGACATTTGTTTGAGATTCCCATTCAGGCGGCAGTGGGCGGTAAGGTTATTGCCAGAGAGACAGTGAAAGCCATGCGAAAAGATGTATTGGCAAAATGTTATGGCGGTGATATCACCCGGAAGAAGAAATTGTTGGAGAAGCAGAAGGAAGGCAAGAAGCGGATGCGGCAGATCGGAAATGTGGAGATACCGCAGAAGGCTTTTATGAGTGTGCTGAAGCTGGACGAGGACTAGGGGCGTAGGGCGTAGGGTGTGAGGCCTCGAAACTGGGAACTGGCAGCGGTATCGCAATTTATTCCGCTCCAATCCTGTTTTGCCGGACACGCCAATGAACCTAAGACGAAATTCGTGTTCGCGCAAGCGGGCTCCACGAATTTGGGTCTCATTTCTGTGGCAAAAAGGGATTTCCGCGGAGCAAATTGCGATATCCGTTGCCAGTTCCAAGTTTCGAGGCCGCGCTACGTTTACGGCTGGTACTGCTTGATGCGCTTGACGCGCATATTGTGAGAGAAAAGAAAGGAGTGTGGAGGATGAAGCCTTTGAGTGTTTATGTTCACATTCCTTTTTGTGTGCGGAAATGTTTTTATTGTGATTTTCTTTCGGGGGTGGCGGAAGAGGGGGAGAAGAGGGCTTATGTTGATGCTTTGTTGGAGGAGATCGAGCGAGAGAGTAAGAGTTATGTAAACCACGAAGTGGTTACGGTGTTTATTGGGGGTGGGACTCCTTCTACTTTGGTGGAAGGGGAGATTGAAAGAGTGTTATGTAAACTGAAGGAAAGGTTTTGTTTTGCTGATGTGAAGGATCAGCAGAGGGAGGTTGAGGTTACGATTGAGGTGAATCCGGGGACGGTTTCTTTTGAGAAGCTGAGGCGGTATCGGCAGGCGGGGGTTAACCGGTTGAGTATTGGATTGCAGTCGGCGGATGACGGGGAGCTTGGGAGACTGGGGCGGATTCATAGTTGGAGTGATTTTTTGGTGACTTATGAGGATGCCCGCAGGGCTGGGTTTGAGAATATTAATGTTGATGTGATGGGGGCGTTGCCGGGGCAGAGTGTGGAATCATATCGGGGGACGCTGGAGAAGGTGATTGCTTTGGAGCCGGAGCATATATCGGCTTATAGTTTGATTATTGAAGAAGGGACACCTTTTTTTGAGGAGTTTGGCAAGGGCAGGGATGGCGTAGCGGCGCTGCCCACGGAAGAGGAAGAACGGGAGATGGATCAATTCACCGGGGAATTACTTGGGGAGAATGATTACATGCGTTATGAAATATCGAATTATGCGAAGGAAGGATATGAATGCCGGCATAATCAGGTTTATTGGCAGCGGGGGGATTATGTTGGATTTGGTTTGGGGGCAGCTTCGCTGGTAGATAATGTGCGGTGGAGTAACACGGGGGACCGGCAGAAGTATATAGGTGGAGATACATCTATTAAGGAAAATAGACAGGTATTGACTTTACAGGAGCAGATGGAAGAGTTTATGTTTTTGGGGTTGAGATTGACTAAAGGGGTCAGCGAAACGGAGTTTTGCCGGTGCTTTGGGCAGCGGATGGAGGAAGTATATGGGGCGGTTCTTCAGCGGTTGAAACAGGATAAATTGATTGAAAAGGGGGAGTATATAAGGCTTACGCCTTATGGACGAGACATCAGTAATTATGTGATGGCTCAGTTTTTATTTTAAATTATGAGGTGGAAAGGCACTTGCGGGAACCGAAGGTCATAGAATAGTAAAAATGACTTTGGGGGCACCTTTTGAAAACATTCCAGAAACCATTATCTGCTGAGGAAGAAGCTGACTATATTCAGGCATTACAAAGTGAAAGCAGTGAAGATGTTGTAAAGGCTAAGGAGATTTTGATTGAGCGCAATCTCCGTTTGGTAGCCCACATTGCCAAAAAATATGTAAACGTGGACGAAGATATGGAGGATCTGATATCTATCGGGACCATCGGGTTGATCAAAGCGGTATCTTCTTTTGATGCAAATAAGGGAAAGCTGAGTACCTATGCATCAAGATGTATTGACAACGAGCTTTTGATGCTGCTTCGTACCAAGAAAAAAACATCTAAAGAGGTTTCCTTGTATGAGCCTATCGGCACAGATCGCGAGGGTAACGAAATTAATTTACTGGACATTATCGAACATGAACAGACGGATATTCTTGACCGTATGGAAGTGTTTGATAATAGCAAAAAATTAGCGGGTCTTTTTGATAAGGTACTGAATGAAAGAGAAAAAGAAATCATTTATCTGCGTTATGGGCTGGCCACCGGAAAAGAAGTTACCCAGCGGGAAATAGGCACAGTTTTGGGGATATCCAGAAGTTATGTATCCAGAATCGAAAAGCGGGCATTACTGAAATTGAAGGAAGGTTTCGAGAAATATTGAAACTGATTGTCAATTACAAAAATTTATAATATAATACAAGATGGGTACAGAAGGTATGCTTGAAGGAGGGGTACGGGTAGATGCTTTTTAAAAAAACAGAAGAGCTGAAAGTAGGTATGAGGTTAGCGAGGCCCATTTATAATCGAACGGGCGTCTTGCTTTACGAGCGAAATTCCCAATTAACCAACCAAGGTATTATGAGTATCAAAAACTTTGGCTTAATTGGGATTTTTATTTTAGAGCCGGCTGAACCGGTTCCGCCCATGACGAAAGCGGATATTGAGTTTGAACGCTTTCAGACCATGTGCATTTTTTCCATTACAGAGGAACTGGAAAAAATAAGTGCTTCGCATAAAGCCGCTAAGATGCAGGTGATTGTAGCAAATATTATTAAGAATTACGGTCATTTGGAAAAGAAGATCAATTTTGTCCAGAACCTGCGCAGCAATGAGGACTACATATTTAAACATGCCATGAATGTAGCGATTTTGGTTGCCATGCTGGGAAATAAGATGAACTTGAAAGTGGAGGAGCGGACCGAAGCGGTAATCGCCGCATTGGTACATGATATCGGCAAGCTGAGCCTGCCGGTAGAGGTATTTGCCAAAAAGGATTTGGAAGATTTTGAAGTGACACTGATCAGAAACGCCATGTTAGCCGGTTACGCTCCTTTGGATGAAGCCTTTCCGGCAAATCCGGGGGTAAAAAGGGTTTGCAATCAATTCCAAAAGCTACAGGATTATCGCAGCGGCAAAGATCATCGGAAAGCAGATGATAAAGTGGTGACCGGAGCCAAAATCCTTCTGGTTGCGGAAACTTTTGATACCATGACGGCCATGCAGTATGGAGAGCCGCCGGCATCAGAGGTGCTGGCCATCAAGTATTTGATGGATAATCCGGATATTTATGATAAAAATATTGTTGCCGCATTGATTGACAGCATCAATATCCTGTCACCCGGAGTCAGCGTGGAACTGAACAATGGTGACAAAGCGCTGGTTTTAGCTGAAAATACCAACAATATCCTGCGCCCGATGGTTTTGAATTTCCGTGACAATATGGTGATCGATTTGGGTAATACTTTTGCCAATGGTGACTTGGAAATTATCGATATTATGAAAACAATGGACAACCGTTATATTTTGGATATAGATGCTTTGCGAAGACAGGGAATCAGTGTAGACGAACCGGAATTTGTAAAAGCCAAGGGAGAATAACGATGCCGACAATAGAAGAACTACTCAGACAGGCCAAGGAAGCCGGTGCCTCAGATTTACATATAACAGTTGGTGTACCGCCCAAGATGCGGGTGCACGGCCAACTGCTTACCATGGACTATCCGCGGATGTTGCCTCCCGATACAGCGGCCATATTAGATGAAGTAATGAATGAAAACCAAAGAATCAAGTTCGAAGAGCGGGGCGAATGGGATATGTCCTTTTCCATCCCTGAGCTGGGCCGATATCGTGTCAATGCCTTTAAACAGAGAGGTTCGGCAGCGGCGGCTTTCCGTCTGGTAGGAACCCAGGTTCCCTCACCGGAAGTATTGGGAGTCCCCTCATCGGTAGTGGATCTATATCAGCGTAAAAGAGGCCTGGTTTTGGTAACCGGACCCACCGGAAGCGGTAAATCCACCACCCTGGCAGCAATCATCGATAAAGTAAACAATAACCGGGAGTGCCACGTTATCACCCTGGAAGATCCCATTGAGTACCTTCATCAACACAAGAAATCCATGGTCAACCAAAGAGAGATCGGTCTCGACAGCCAAAGCTATGCCAATGCCCTAAGGGCCGTGCTCCGTGAAGATCCGGACGTTATTCTGGTAGGTGAGATGCGTGATTTTGAAACCATCAGTGTTGCCATTACGGCTGCGGAAACCGGCCATTTAGTACTGTCAACCCTGCATACCATCGGTGCCGCCAGTACGGTGGACCGTGTTATCGACGTTTTCCCGCCTCATCAACAGCAGCAGATCCGGGTGCAGTTTGCCAATGTACTGGAAGCTGTGGTATCTCAGCAGCTGATTCCCACAGCCGATGGAAAAGGACGGGTGGCGGCTTTTGAAGTGCTCCATGCCAACCATGCGGTGCGTAACCTGATCAGAGAAGGAAAATCCCATCAGTTGGTATCGGTAATGCAGACCAACCGGAAGGTGGGGATGATTACCATGGACGATGCCATCCAGCAGTTATATTACGATGGCCGGATCGACCGGGAGATGGCAGTTCAGTTTGCCCAGGATCCGGACGGAATGGAACGTAAAATTTAAATTAATACTTGCTTTTTATAAAAAAGTCAGATACAGTAGAACATATCCATTCGGATGTGTTCTATTTTTTTCTGCAATAATTCATTGCCCTTGATTCGGGCAAAAGATTCACACTTATTTTAGTAAAATAAAAAAGAAGGGAGTATTTTATGTTTGCAAAAATTACATCAGGGGCTATTTTAGGCATTCACAGCTATCTGGTTCAGGTAGAAGTCAATGCCTCGGGAGGACTGCCGTGTTTTGCCATGGTGGGATATCTGGCCGGGGAGGTCAGGGAAGCCGGTGAGCGGGTGCGGGTGGCCCTGCGGAATACCGGGATTACCATTCCGCCGCTACATATTACGGTGAATCTTTCGCCGGCTCATCTGCGCAAGGAAGGAACGGCTTTTGACCTGCCCATTGCAGTGGGAATCCTGATTGCCATGAGCGTCATACCGGAGGCGGCTACTAAGAAGATGCTGATCATCGGCGAATTAGGATTGGACGGCAGTGTGAAAAAGGTTAACGGCATCTTGCCTATTGTGGAGGAAGCGGTGCAAAAAGGCTTTTCCCGCTTACTGGTGCCCAAGGAAAATGTCAGGGAGGCAGCAGTGATACCGGGAGCAAAGGTATGCGGAGTCAGTTCCCTGCAAGAGGTGCTGACCTATCTGTCCGGCAGTGAGCAGGAACAAAAAAAGATGCTGCCCTACACCAAATTGAACCTTCAGGAGATACTGACAGCCGAACCGGATAAGGCCCCTCTTGATTTTGCCGATATTATCGGACAGGAGCAGGCCAAGCGGGCGGCAGTTATAGCGGCAGCGGGTTTTCACCATCTTCTCCTGATCGGACCGCCGGGCTGCGGCAAAACCATGATTGCCAAGCGTATTCCCACCATTTTACCCCCTCTTTCGGAGGCGGAAAGTCTGGAAGTCTCTTCCATATACAGCATTTCAGGAATGCTTGGACCGGAACAGGTCCTTCTTACCAAACGTCCCTTTCTTGACCCCCATCATACCATTACCGAGCAGGCCTTAACCGGCGGCGGTAAGATTCCCAAGCCGGGAGTGGTCAGCTTGGCCCACCGCGGTGTCCTTTTTATGGATGAATTGCCGGAGTGTAAGCGCTCGGTCATAGAAATCCTCCGGCAGCCCATCGAAGACAAGAAGGTAAATATCGCCAGGATTCAGGGCAACTTTACTTATCCCGCCGATTTTATCTTCGTAGGAGCCATGAATCCCTGCCCCTGCGGCTATTTTCCCGATCAGGAGAAATGCAGCTGTACCGGATCAGAGATTCACCGATACCTGAACCGCATTTCCGGCCCGATTCTGGATCGTATCGATATCTGTGCGGAAGTTGCCAGGCTGGATGTCCTGAAACTCCAGCAAAATAAGAAAGGCATTTCCAGTGCGGAAATGGGAAGGCAGGTGGAAACAGCCAGACAGATGCAAGAAAAGCGATATGCCGGAACTGCCTGCCGCAACAATGGCGACATCAAGACCAAAGATGTTCCGGTTTACTGTGCGCTGGAAAAGAAGGAAGCCGGTTTGATGGAGGAAATCTTCCGCACCATGAACTTAAGTACCAGAGCTTATCACCGTATTTTACGGGTGGCCCGCACCATTGCGGATCTGGCGGAAAGTGAAAGCATAAAAGAAGAACATCTGCTGGAAGCGGTCCACTATCGGATCAGTGACGGAAAGTATTGGAGGTAGCAATGTGAAAATTGAAATTTTCACACGCAAATTTGTGCTTGCAGCCCAAAGTTTGCAGGTTGTTAGCAAGAATGGAGATTAACATGGAAAATATAAAAGAACTTTCTTATCTTTACTGGCTTCACAACATTGAAGGAATCGGACCGAAAACCATGAAGGTCTTACAAGCCTATGCCGGAAGTGCGGAGGAAATCTACCGCTTGCCGGAAGGAGATTTAAAATGGCTGTTAAATCAAAAGCAGCTTAAGAACCTGCAGGTCAGCCGGAAGAAGTGGGATGTAGAAGCAGAGTACCGGAACATATGCCAAAAGGGAATCCGTCTTTTACCCTATGGAGAACCGGGCTATCCGGAAAAACTTTTAAACCTGCCTGATCCGCCGGAAGTCCTGTATGTAAAGGGAAGATTACCGGAAGCAACTCTGCGTACCATTGCCATGATCGGAACTAGGAAATGTTCCGGCTACGGCAGTATGATGGCCAGACAGTTGGGAACTGCTTTGGCCGGGGCCGGGATACAGGTGGTCAGCGGAATGGCCAGAGGTATTGATGGAATCGGCCAGCGGGCAGTGGTGGAAGCCGGCGGGAGCACCTTTGCGGTACTGGGATGCGGGGTAGATATCTGCTATCCGGCGGAAAATCAGAAACTGTATGACAAGATTACGGAGCAGGGCGGTATTCTTTCGGAATATCCTCCCCACACACAGCCCAAGGCACAACTGTTTCCGCCCAGGAACCGCATTATCAGCGGTTTGTCCGACGGGGTGCTGGTGATTGAAGCAAAAGAAAAAAGCGGCACCATGATTACCGTGGATATGGCATTGGAGCAGGGACGGGATGTTTATGCCCTGCCCGGGAGGGTAGTAGACGGACAAAGCAGCGGCTGTAACCGGCTGATTAAGCAGGGAGCGGTGATGGTGGTATCGGTGGAAGATTTTTTGTGGGAATTGGGAGTGGATAGGAAAAAGATAAAGGTGTCGGGAGTGGTTAACATAACATTGCCAGAACTGACCGGAGAGGAAGAACGGGTGAATACGTGTCTGGAGTGTGATCCCAAATCGCTGGAGTATGTGGCGGAGTGCTGTCCGGATATACCGGTTTACCGGCTGACGCAGATCATGATATCGCTTTGTCTGAAGGGGCGGGCGGAGCAGATGGGGGTAGGATATTATTGCAGGAAGAATTAAGTAAGAAGACAGTATTTATGATTTAGTGGACATTGAAAAAGAAGCGCGTAACCCACTCAAGACTAAAGAACAGACAAGTGGTACAAAACCGCTTCTTTTTTATAAAAACAATGATACCATATAAGGTAGTGAAAGTCGAGATTTTTTTAAATATACAGTGGAGAAATAAAGCAAAAGATGGGGCTTGTGGTATAAAAGAGGTTAATTTAAATTGGATGAGATACAAAAAAGCTTTAGACAAATTGCAGATATAATACAGACATCTAAAGACAACACTTATCGAAAAATAAATGAAGAGATGATAAAAATGTATTGGCATATAGGGGAGTTTCTTAGCATGCAGGCACAAGAAAGTTCTTTTGGAGATGCGTATATTGATTCTATTGCAGAATTTATACAAAGTGAGTTTCCTGGAATTAAGGGATTTAATAGACGTGGTTTATACCGAATGAAACAATTTTATGAAATATATGTAGAGGATGAATTTGTGTCAGCAGTGCTGACACAAATTAGCTGGATCAATCATTTGTTAATTATGTCAAAGGCAAAAACAAAAGAAGAAAGGCAATTCTATCTTATGTTAAGTATAAACGAACACTATTCATCACGAGAATTGGAGCGTCAGATGAATAGTGCATACTACGAGCGTTATATGATTTCAAAAGATAAAATGTTTTCTGGTGAATCAAATATAACTAATAAGGACATTTTCTTAGATAGTTATGTTCTGGAATTCCTAGATCTCCCAGATAACTATAAAGAGAAAGATCTACGAAAAGCATTGATTTCTAATATAAAAGATTTTATTTTAGAAATAGGAAGGGATATCCGGCCTTGTAGCGTTTGAGCTAAAGATTGGTCAGTTCGAACCAGAGTATATTTCAAAGATGGATTTTTACTTGGAAACTTTAGATCGTCAGTATAAAAAGGAAAATGCAAATCCGAGTGTAGGTGTAATACTATGTGCAGATAAAGACGATGAGGTGGTTGAGTATGCAATGAGTCGTAGTATGTCCCCTACTATGGTAGCCGAGTATCAGTTGAAATTACCGGACAAGAAGATTTTACAGCGAAAATTAAAAGAATTGTCACAAATAGATGCTTTGGAAAAAGATTTATGAATTTGTGTCAGCAGTGCTGACACAAATTAAAGGGCGAACAAATTTTTTGAATACAAGAGATGAAATAGGAACTACACAAGAACTTCGGGATATGTTAGAATATATAGAATGTAGCAGTACATTAATGTTAAAAAGTGAAGCAGTCAGAGCAGAATTACCGGAAGATTTTGAAAAAGTAGTTAAGGAAAACAGAGGAAAATAATCATGGCATTATATGGCAGAAGAGTCAGAATAGGTGACTTACTGGTACAACAGGGAATGATTACCGAGCAGCAGCTGACAACAGCGCTGGAAGAACAGAAAGTCAGAAAAACAAAACTTGGTGAAACATTGATTGCTCTAAATTATGTTTCTCATAATGATTTCGCAAAGGTATTCAGTGAACAACTGGGAATCGAATCAGTGGATTTACAGGTAACCGGACTGGAAGATGCCGCTATCAAGCTGGTCAGTGAAGATATCATGAAGAAGTACGAACTGGTACCTTTCAGCATTGATGAGCGGAATGCCAATATTTTAAATGTGGCCATGTCCGATCCGTTGAATCTGGTGGCTGTTGATGATGTATCCTTGATTACCAATATGGAAGTACGGCCATTTTTCGCTACCACGGCCCAGATTGCTATTCAGATAGATCGGATGTTTGGTAAGAAGCAGGCCATGGCGGCAGCCGAACAGTACCAAAAAGAACATGCCAATGAAATGGTGGAGGAAGAAATCGAGAATAACATGGAGGTAGATAATGCTCCCATTGTTAAAATCGTCCGAACCATGTTGGAACAGGCTGTCAGACAGGGATCCAGTGATATCCATATTGAACCGTTTGAGAGAAAATTGCGTATTCGCTATCGTATTGATGGTGTTTTGCAGGAAGTAATGGATTATAATCCAAATCTGTTGCCAGCAATGGTAGCCAGAGTGAAGATTATGTCCGGCTTGGATATTTCCGAGAAAAGAAAACCCCAGGATGGCCGTCTGACCCTCCAGGTAGATAATAAAGAATACGATGTCCGTGTGTCGGTACTTCCTACGGTATATGGGGAAAAGACGGTTATGCGTCTTACCGCCAAGGACGGACTTACCAGAGATAAGAAGTATTTGGGTTTAACCGAGGAGGACGAGAAACGGTTAGATGGCATTCTGCATAATCCCCATGGTATTATATTGGTTACAGGGCCCACCGGAAGTGGTAAATCCACTACCTGTTACACGGTGCTGAGTGAATTGAATACCGAAGATGTTAATATTGTTACCGTAGAAGACCCGGTCGAGGCTAATATCGATGGTGTCAATCAGGTACAGGTAAATGTAAAAGCCGATATGACCTTTTCCGGGGCATTACGTTCTATTCTGCGACAGGATCCGGACATTATCATGATTGGTGAAATTCGAGATAATGAAACAGCAAGTATTGCCGTAAAAGCATCAATTACCGGACATTTGGTAATATCCACCCTGCATACCAATTCCACAGCAGCAGCGATAACTCGTATGATTGATATGGAAATCGAGCCGTACTTAATCGGGGATGCGGTGGTTGGTATTATTGCCCAGCGTCTGGTGCGCAAATTATGTGTGAAATGCCGTACCACCAAAATGGCCAGTGCAGAAGATAAAAAAATACTTGGGGCTGATCCCTCAGAAGAAATCACCCTGTATGAGCCTTGCGGATGCCCGGACTGTGGCGGGATTGGTTATAAGGGCAGAACGGCAATCTACGAGATTATGCCGATTACCAATAAAATCAGAAGCCGGATTCATGACCGGGTAACGGTGGATGAATTGAAGGAAGTAGCAGTAGCAGAGGGAATGAATACGTTACGGATGGCCGCCGTCAGGGAGGTGCGAAGCGGTCGGACAACTATTGCAGAGATGATAAAGGTTGCATATGAGGCAGATTAAGTTTTAAGGAAAAACAGGAGGATGGAGGTAATATGGCAGAGTTTCAATATCGGATTATTACGCCGGAGGGAAAAGAAAAGAAGGGAACCATGGAGGGCAGAACAGCAGAACAGCTTACCGCTCTTTTGAAAAGTCAGAATAACGTGGTAATCAGCGTGCAGGAAGCCAGCCTGATGAATAAAGATATTAATATTTCTTTTGGGCAGCAGGTTTCAGCCAGGGATTTCAGTATTTTCTGTCGTCAGTTTGTCAGTATCATTTCGGCAGGTGTTAGTATCATCAGTGCTCTGGAGATGATGGCCGATTCTACAGCAAATAAGGCCCTGAAAAAGGCATTGCTGGGAGTGCATGAAGATGTGTCTAAAGGTGAGTCCATGACGTCTGCCATGCGAAAACGTTCTAAAATATTCCCCAGTATGCTTTGTAACATGGTGGAAGCTGGAGAAGCATCGGGAAGTTTGGAAGTGGCTTTTGACCGGATGGCAACCCAATTTGAAAAGGAAAATAAGTTAAAGCAGTCGGTAAAAAAGGCAATGATCTATCCGATCGTTCTGTTGGTTATTATGGCTGGCGTTTTGACTCTAATGCTGCTATGGGTTATCCCTAATTTTATGGGAATGTTCCAGGATTTGGACACGGCTCTTCCGCCATTTACCCAGGCGATAGTGGATTTAAGTGATTTTATGAAGGTATATTGGTGGTTGGTGCTGATAGTAGTAGCTGGTATCATTGTTGGATTTAAGTGGTACGCAGGTACCCCTAGCGGGAAATATGTAATAGGCGGTATTAAACTAAAAATTCCTATGGTTGGTGCGATACAGCAGAAAAGTGAATGTGCCCGGTTGGGACGCACACTGTGTACGCTGTTAGGTGCAGGTGTTCCGTTAGTGGATGCTGTGGAAATTACCGGACGTTCTATGGATAATGTTCATTATAAGCGGGCTATGGCAGATGCTAAAGATCAGATTATGAGAGGTCGTTCCTTGTCGCAGCCGCTGAAGAGTAGTGGGTTGTTTCCGCCTATGGTAGTACATATGGTAAGCATTGGGGAAGAAACCGGTAATATAGAGGATATGTTGGAAAATGTGGCGAACTATTATGAAGAAGATGTACAGGTAGCAACTGATTCATTAATGGCTATGATGGAACCGATGATTATCGTTATTATGGCGGTAATGGTAGGAATTATGATTGTGGCAATTATGTCGCCAATGATGACATTGTATGAAACAATTGGATAGAAAAATAGGGAAAGAAGTGACTTTATATGAAAATGAAAGTGATTACTTATATAGTGGAATGAATTGATGGAGAGTATGTTCATTTGCGGAATGTTGAGGAAGCTGATGGCGGTGCAAAGTTGGTAGCTAGAGCATTGGTGCCACCGGAAGTGGCAGAAGGCAGCGGAGTCTGATATGAGTGACTGCAATATCAAGTGGTAGATTGAAGAATATCCTTACAAAAGGGTTAAGAAGTGAAAGGCAGTGAAACCTCGTGAAAATATATTATTTATACTGTACTTTTTACTAATAATTTGGTAATATATTATATGTGAGTAACACACTATATTAAACATGTGAAAATAATTTAATTAAAGGAGAGAAAGAGTTATGAATAATCAGAAATCATTAAACAACAAGGGTTTTTCCTTGGTAGAACTTATTATTGTTATTGCCATTATGGCTATTTTGGTTGGTGTTATGGCTCCCCAGTTGATGAAGTATGTTGAGAGATCAAGAGTTTCGGCTGATACGCAACTCGCGGATACAGTAAAAACGGCTGTTACAACAGCGATGTTAGACCCGGAAGTAATGAAAGATACAAATTACGCTGGTGATCTTTTGAAATTTAAGACTAGAGCGGAACTTAGTACAATGGGAACCAACGTATTTGGCAAGGCGGTGGCTGAAACTTTGGGCGAGACAACAATTGCTAGTACATGGGCTGCTACTAAGCTGAAATCAAAGGATGCAGTACACATTTATGTAACAATTCATGAGACAACTAAGGCAGTTACGGTAGAGGTTACAAAAACGGATGGTACTGCAGTATCACCGGCGATACTAATAAAATAATTTAGAAAGAGTACACATGGAATACATATTAATAAGCGGAATACTTTTTGTTTTTGGAATCTTTATAGGCAGTTTCCTTAATGTATGTATTTACCGAATCCCCAAAAAAAATGACATAGTTTCCGAGCGTTCCCACTGCATGAGCTGTGGGAACGTTTTGAAATGGTATGAGTTGTTTCCGGTGCTGAGTTATCTTATACAGGGCGAGAAATGCCGTCACTGCGGTGTCAAGATTTCTATCCAGTATCCGCTGATTGAGTCGCTTAACGGATGTCTATACGTTTGGATTTTTACAATACATGGATTTGCACTGCAGAGTATACTGTTCTGTCTGTGTGCATCTACACTAATCGTTATCAGTATAATTGATTGGAGAACCTTTGAGATTCCGGTCGGATGTAATATCCTGATTGGTGTGCTTGGCTCTATCCAGTTGTTTTTGAACCTGGCACATTGGTACGAGTATGTGATAGGTTTTTTTACTGTCAGCGGATTGTTTTTAATAATATACTGGATTACCAAGGGGAGAGGAATCGGCGGCGGTGATATTAAACTGATGGCAGCGGCAGGGCTTCTGCTGGGTTGGCAGGGTGTTTTGCTGGCTTTAGCAATTGGGGCGATTGTTGGTTCGATAATACATATTACCTTGATGAAGGTACAAAAAAAAGAAAGAATATTAGCTTTCGGCCCATATTTATCTTTGGGAATATTTATTGCCATGTTATATGGCGATCTAATTATAGAGTGGTATCTGAATTTTTACAGATAGAGATAGTAGACTAGGTGGAGGGACGCATGGCACAGAAGAATATTTCTATATATATTACAAGCGACGTAATCCGGATGTGTGAGGTGGAAAAATCCGGTGCAAATATATTTGTAAATCGGGTATTTGAAACACGTACACCGGATGATAGTGTGGAAGACGGTTTGATTGTCGATGTGGAGAAGGTGGCAGTAGCCATTCAACGGGTATTAAGTGACAATCAGATTAAGAAAGCCAAAATTGTTTTTACGGTTTTTTCCAGAAAGATAGCCAATAAAGAAATTGAACTTCCGTATGTGAGCAATACCGCTAAAATAGAAGAGATGATTGCTTCCAATGTAGAAGATTATTTTCCGATGGGAAATATGTCAGAATACATCCTTCGCCATACGATTTTGGACAAGGTGGAAGTCGAAGATCGAAAATTCTACAAGATTTCGGTGGTAGCTGTGCAGAAGGAACTGGTAAAATCTTATTATGAATTAGGTAAATCTCTTAAAATGCCGGTTGCGACGGTGGATTATCAGGTAAATAGTTTATATAATTTAATGAGAAGACAAGCCAAGCAGGGGATTTCACTGATTTTACAGATGGATAATGATGTCACCCATGTGAATATTATGAATGGAGCCACACAATTGTTCAGACGATCCATTCCTTTTGGCAGTGATACATTGATTCAGGCACTGGCAACGGATAAAGGGATAGAAGTAAGCCAGGCGGAAGAGATGTTTCACGATGCCAGAGCATTGGATAAAAGTCTGAGTCTTAGTGAATATACAGAACTGATTAAGGATTTTTCATCAGCAATTACCAGAGTTGTGGAGTTTTACACTACCAAAAATCCAGAACTGATGATAGAACATGCTAAATTATATGGTGTGGGAGCTGAATTAATTGGACTGGGTAGTGTTTTGGGCAAAGAACTGGGAGTGGAAATTGAAACCATTCTGAATTTGAATTGTGTACAGATCAAAAAGAAGAATGTATATGGTTTATTATCCAGCCAACTATCCGCTTACCTGCCGAATATCGGAGCCATGATGCATTCTCTGGATTTGCGGATAGAGGATGAAGAAAACCGTAAGACAGGAATCGGATACGGATTATTTTATGCTTTAATAGGTATATCGGCATTTGTTTCGGTAGGACTTTCCGGTTTTACTGTTTTTCAGATGATAGAGCAGCAGAAGGAAGTGTTATATTTAGTAGAAAGTATTGAAAAATTAAAGGTTGCTGAGGATATTTACATTTCCTATATGAATGCCAAGAATTATTTTGATGTGGTAGCGTCCTTTGATGATCTAACAAAAAATGATAATGAAGCGTTATACTCATTTGTTTTGAATTTGGAGGAGATAATGCCGGAGAGTGTGGGCATCGTTTCCCTTAACTCTAAAGACGGTGAAATCAGCATGTCCGGTATGGCATCCGGTAAAGAACCGATAGCGATGTTCGTGATGGAGTTGAAGAAGCTTCCTTATGTATCTAATGTCAGAGTGAAAGATATCAGAGACACTTATGATGAATACTCCAGTGCCAATTCGGTATTCAATATAGAATTTCAGATACATATGATGGAAGAAGAAATGGAAGAAGAACCGGAAGGAGGGGAGCAATAATGAAAATCAGTGAACGCGACAAAAAATTATTGCTTATACTTCTGATCGTAGCAATTCTCTTCTTACCCTACTTTTTCTTTATTCAACCATCTATGGATAAGATGGAGGAAATCGATAAGGAAATTACGGAATTACGGAGTGTGAAAAGCCAACTGGATCAGTGGGCGGTGAATGCGGAGTACTATAAAACAGAAGTGGAGCGCATGGCAGTAGAAAAGGAAACTATATTTCAGAAGTATCCCTCCGGATTATCTCAGGAAGCCAGCATACTGTTTATTGATCAAACCGAAAAGACTATTCCCATCAGTTTATATCAAGTGTCTTTTGGTGAAGATGTGGCGGCTCAGATTACTTCCGAAGCTGATAAAGAACAGATCCAGGCAGTGGAAGAAGCAACTGGGGATCATACAGATATGGAGGTTATCGCAGATACAACCGAGACAACTTCTCTTGGCGGTGGCTTACAGGGAATAGCAACCTCTTCGCAGTTTACATTTTCAGCAGGCTATGAAGAGTTTAAAGCCTTTTTGGACTATATTGCTAACTACCGTGAGCGGATGGTGATCACAGAGTTAAATGCAGACTATTCGGTGGAGATGCAAACTGTAGAGGGAAGCTTCAAGCTGTTACAGTATGCCATAGCCGGTGAAACGAGAGAGCCGGTGAAGGTGATGGAACCTAATCGGTTGCAAGGTACAAGCAATGTATTTATGCAGGCGGCAGGTAATTTTGGCGAGGCAGATCAAGCCGGAGAACCGGCGGATTTCTTTCTGATGCTGAGTCAGCCTGAAGCTATTATGGAAGCTAAAATTATCGGAAAATCCGGTGATACATCAGAAAAGACTTATCTTGTCAGTGATGACAATTCAGAACAGGAAGTAACGATTACCTTTGAGGGTGACGCGGGAACTTATACCGCATCTTATTCCATTGGGAAAAAGGCTTATGAAGGTGACAAAATTACTTTTACCAAGGAAGGGGCAATTTATTTCGAAATCTTAAGTTCCCCCCGGGTGGGAAGTGATGATAAGGTGGCAGCTAAGGTCAGTGTGATAAACAAGACGGACGTTAATGTGAATGTGAGGGTTTTGGAGGATGATAAGGAAAAACCGCGCGTGAATATTATGGGAAAAACGGGAGCTGTTCTGGTAAAATGAAGAAATTGAAAAGCAAAAGGCGGTTGAAAATGGAAAATCGGGGCTTCAGTTTGGTGGAAGTCCTGGTTTGTGTTGCCATTTTGGCAATTTTTTGTATTCCGCTTTTTCGCGGGTTTCGATTATCGGCATTTAATAACAATAAAGCGCATCATACCCAGGAAGCGACGGCTTATGCCCAAAAAACGCTGGAAACAGTCAAGCGTATGCGGATTGATTTGAAAGAAATGAATAATATAGAAGGGCAATTGTTTGATCTGCTAGAAGATACTTCAATAGGCACTCCGGCAACTTCGGAAGTTGTGCTGATTGATACGGATTTGCGTGATACTTTTGATGCATATAGGGGGAAAGCAGAATATAACTCGCTGTTTACAGTAGTGCAATTTAAAAAAGAAAATATGAATATTGGTGGTAGGGAATATGATGTGGTAGTTACCATGGATCCGCGCCCCTATAGCTTCAATAAGGGGGCTGATATCCCGGCAGAAGAGGAAACCGCTGCCGATGATGCTAATGTGTATGCCGTAGCATCTGTCAACGAAATCGATGGGATGAAATTTCCTTTGATTACAGATGAAATCAATCGTTATGATGACAGTATTTTAGATACCTTCCTGGCTCGCGCAGTAGCTATTAAAAAGCAGGGAGAGGCAGATGCTTTTGGTGGTAATAAGCAAGCGATATATCGAAAATTACAGAAAAAAATAATGGTGAGTATTGATGCCGATAGCGGGGGCAATACAGTTCAGGTTATCTGTGATGTAGAATACAAAGTTGATGGTTTTGATTTTACACAAGTCTATAATGTTTACAATAGTAGCTTCCCATTGGATTGTGGTAAATCCTGTGTGGATGCATCTCATGATGAAAAGCATTTTACCGGTTGGAAAACCGGTGGTAAGATTTATATTTTTGCCAAGGCTTATCGGGATCAGGGGAGTTATGTGGGGGAACACATCTTAAGCAACGAAGTAGAGATAAAAAGTAGTGGTGTAGGTAATCATCTACTGGATGTATATCTGATACGTGGCAATTACGATATGAAAAGCGATAATTTCAGTGCGGTCAATATTGATGGAAATAATTATTCCACAGTTCCCTATACCGACAGCAATCCATTAACAGGGGAAAAAAGATATGGCGATATTCAGTTTCATACTAATATCAAAGGCTTGCTATCAGATCTGACATTATCTCCTTCAGATATGGTCGAAACAGTAGGAGAAGAAAAACCGCGACTACGAAGTTATGAGGTAACTGTAAGGTTGACCGAAAGCGACAGCGGTGAATTGGCGGCAGAAGTGACCTCAACAAAAAGAGTAACGTAACGTGCCTAACGCATGGGGAGGGTACATGAGAAAACAGAATCAGAAAAGAAAAATAATTTTACTGGACAATTCCGGTTCTACCTTTATCGTCGTGATGGTAGCAGTGGGCTTTTTGATGGTGCTGGCCACCATTATTCTGGCCGTCAGTACCGCAAATGTCCGGATGAAACAGGTAGAATATGTGGCAAAGCAAAATTTCTATACAGATGAAATCGTTTTAGATGATATTTATCATGGTATCGGAAAGGTGTCTTCAGACTTTTTATCAAAGTCTTATGTGGAAGTGTTGGCGGAAATAGAAGTGTTAGATGATGCGGGAATAGGGAAATATCCCAACCAACAAGCGGCATTTGATGCTTTTTCCACTAAGTTTGTTGATCGGCTGAAGGATCATTATGGAGAGAATGGGCGTCCCCTCAATGAAAAAGCGGAAGCGTACCTGCAGTCCTATATTACCTTGCCTGATTCGGGAACAGTTTCCAGTATCGAGGTAGAAGATAATGGCGAAATAGAGATTATCAATGATGCCGGAATTCCATATCAGTATGTGTTCAGGGATGTGATGGTTAAATATCTGATAACGGATGGCGGTGCAAGAAACGGATATGAAGCCACAATTACAACAGATATTGTAGTCGAAGTACCTTATATCAACTTTTTCCAGGATACTTCCCGTATTTTGGATTATGCTCTGGTAAGCAATGAAGGTATTTACTTTAGGGACGGTGAAAGGGACGTATATGGTAATGTTTATGCCGGAATCAGTCAGAGTGAAACGACGAGTAATTTGCAGGATTATCGTGACGTAGGAGTATACGGTGGTTTGAATTTTTATAATGCAAAGACGATTTTTGAAAGCAATTATTTGATTTCTAAAGGTGATATCAATGTCCATAGCTCTGATTTAACTATAGGTAACACACAATCCATGGCGGATACACAGGTTTGGGCAGAGTCCATCCGAACGGTGGAGGATGAAAATTACAATACAGCATTAACGGAAGGAGCATCCACCATAGACATTACCGGTAACATGTACGTGGCAAATGACCTGGAATTAAATGCCAGAGGAAGTGAAGTTGCTTTAAGCGGCGCTTATTATGGATATAATACCGGTCGTCTTGACGGCTATAAAACATGGGAAAGTAAAGGTGAACGGGCAGCGAAATATACAACGAAAGATCATACCAACAGCAGTGCGATGATTATCAATGGTAAAAATTCCGTTTTGGATATCAGTAAACTGAATACAATGATTATTGCTGGGGTGGCTTATATAGATATGGCCTCCAAAGCATATAATGCAACAACAGGACAGCCCAATGAACTGGTTAATCCGGTAGTAGAGTATGCCACCGGTGAGTCATTGGCACTGAAGGCCAACCAATATATGTATTTGGCACCTGCTTCCTGTCTGACCACCACCAACCCGGTCAAGGCCGCTGATGCTCCGCCGCTTGCGGAGGTGTGGCCGGAAGGTACTATGGATACCTGGTTCGGGTTCAGTTTCGGTAGTTATGTGGATAAGGATCATCCGATTATTGAAAGGGATGTTCTAAATCGAGCAACAGGTGTAACCTACAGGTACTATTATCTGAATTTTCCACCTGGTAAACAGGAGGAATATGCCAGCTTTATTTTAAACATGCAGGATCCGGAAAATCTTGGAAGCATGGATTCGGATTTACTGTTAAAATATCAATATGATAAGTTTACACCATTACAGCAAAAAGATATTTGGAATATCAAGAAATCTTTACAGGGGCGTGTGGATGCAACAGGCGTTGAAGTTGTTGGAATTGATAATATTTATATTCCGGGTGACGAAACTACAGCGAAGATATATACCAGAGGTACCATGGTCAGAGTGTCGGGAACGGCGGTAGATAATCCGCTGGTTCCGGAAGAAAATTTATTATCAGCAGATTATATTGCCAGTATTGATAGTAATTTACATAAACATTATATCCATTTATATGAATCGCTGAATGCGAAAGAGAGTATTTCCCTAACCTCCAATCCAGGTGATATTGAACCCAGTGATTTCGATGAGTGGGGGAAGAATACTCTTCCGGCATCGTACTTTGTAGACTTCACTAATACGGGATTGAAAAGTGCCGGATCGCCGACACCCCCTTCTTATCGGGACAGTCATTATAAAACAGTTATTGCCACCGGAAATGCCCCCGATGTAACTACTAATTTTGAAGGTATTATTATCTGTGGCGGGGATGTCACGATACAAAATGGAGCCAGTGTAAAAGGCTTGATTATTGCCGGAGGCAAGATTTACATCCAGGGAAATGGAAAAATTGAAGCCAGCCGTTCGGTAGTGCAGACAATTTTGAATGAAGAGATGCGGGAAGAGTCTAAGAAAAAGGATGCAACTGAGGCAAACAAAGCCTATGCAATAACTTATTTGAAGGATATTAAATTTAGTTACTCAGGCACGGATAATACCCATAGAATCAGCGGAACCGATTATACAGAATATATGAGCTATGCAAACTGGAGAAAAGGTGAAATCGAATAGTATGAAGAATAAGGGAATGACACTGGTGGAAATATTGGTGGTGACGGCCATATTAAGTATTATCGTAGGCCTTTCTGCTGTAAGTATATCTTTGGTTTTCAGCAGGGATGCAGAAGGGTGTGCCAAGACGATTAATATGGCTCTGGAAAGTGTACGCATGAGCGCCCTGTCGCAAAGGGGTGACTTTACCCTGAGCATTAACAGTGTAAACAACCAATTGGTGACTATTGCCTCGGAAGGCCCCGTGACAACCAGTGAGGCTTTACAAAGGCAGGTGACGGTTTCTTTCCCGGATTTACCGGATGTAGAGGAACTTAGTATCGCTTTTGATAAATCTACCGGAAGGGTAACAAATGTTCGGACAGATGGAGCGGCGGTTACGCCTCCTCCCCAATTGATTCGGATTCGCTGCACCAATAACAGCGGCAGCAAAGTGGCCACAGTGACACTTGTGAGCAGTACAGGAAAGCATTATGTAGAATATGGAAGCTAGACAAGGGAGAGCTATGAAGAGGAAAGATAACAGAGGCCTATCGTTAGTGGAATTATTGGTAGCCCTAGCCGTAAGTTCCATTGTACTGGTCGGTGTATCATATTTAATATTTACCAGTTTGAGGCTATATGGGACTGGTAATGCCAATGTGGAAATACAAAACGAGTCTCAAACCGTATTAAATCTGGTATTGGATAATGTCATGGAGGCAACAGGGGTTTGTATGATAGTGCCGGATAGTGGTAATACGGATTTAATATTGCTAGGTGACTTCGTAGTATATGAATACGATGATAAATACCGAGCAGTTTTTGTAGGTACAGCATTGGCCTATATGGAAGCAGTAAACGAAATGTATCTGATAGATGTAGCAGAAGCGGGACTGCCATTGCTAGGCGGTGGGGCAAACTATGCCAATTATTGTCTGTTGGTGGATGGCTGTGCCAGCAAAGAGGAAGCTGCCAGTGAGGGTCTGGCAAGGGTTCATGATTTCATATTTGGTGTGGGCGGAATGGATGCAGCAGCGAGATTGCCCTGGCTGATGGGACAATTTGTATCTTCCTGTCGTATAGTACCGGCTAATACAGCAGATTTTATTGAAAAAAAACAGGAATACCTTAACGGAACCACAGAGTTTCAGTACTATTATACGGAGCCTTTTACGCTACAGGTGAATTTGGGTTTTGATCTTGTGTATAATAACAAGCATGTTACCCGCCGTCTGGAGGATGATGTGGCAGTGAGAAGCCGGATGAAAAGCATCTATATAGATATAGAAGATAAGGGCTGGGGAATGAAGGAATATAAGCATCAGTAAAGGAATGTAGGAGGAATGTGGATGAATAGCAAAAGTATCATTAAATATATTACTTTAGGCAGCATTGCCGCATTGTTGGTACTGGCGTTCCTTTTGCCGGTGGTAAGTAAAAAGAATGCCAGGGAAGAAACGGAAAGGACCTCTTTGATAGACGAATCGTTTGACAAGATTGAGTCTGAAGCTGTGCTAAGTCAAGAAAATGCAGTGAGGACATTTATTAATCAACCGCCTGCGTCACCTAATCCCGGTGAAAATAGAACAACTTTTCGGATTATTGAAGTGATTCCCCATGATGCATGTTCGATTTTCCCCTTCTTAGTTGAGTGGGGTAATGATCCGTCTACGAAACGACCGATTAAGGAAGAGTATGATAAATGGGTACCGATCGGGTATGAAGGACTTATGGCACTGTCAAGTACCGGTGGTGGTTCGTGGACAATGTTCGGCGATGATACATTTTATTCGCAATCAGCACCGATTGTAAAGGACACCCTGCCGGACTACAACGTGCCGATGGGAAATTTGCAAAAGGCAGGCGTCTGGTATCGTTTGACGGATAGTGCAGAAAAGTTTGCAGTAGATAAAAAAAACGGAGTAAAATATAGCGGGTATTTTGAATATGTGGGAGCGGGAAAAGGACTTTATTATATTGCACCAACTTATGCAGCTGAAAAATCAGATGGAGAGAATGAAATAAAAGGACTTCGTTATAAGTTGCAGGCGATTCCCCGGAAAGGTTCGGAAAAGGCCAAAGGAGAGTTGTATGTAAAATCCCCGGCATATTATCGCGCCAAAGAACATATAGGGGATGCCTATGTGGCAGGTGCAGTATGTAACACTGAAAACAACTATGATTTGTCCTTTGAAAAAGCCCAAATGGGAGAATATAGGGTTGATTTTAAAAAATTGGCATTTGCCGAAGCAGGCGGAACGGGTTTCGATTATATATTAAGTGTTGAAGATCCGGATACTTGGATTAAAGGATTTCGCTTTTTTAAGGGAGGAAATTATGCTGTTAAAAAGGCGGTTGCTAAACCAGGAAGTGGGAAATACGTCCGCGTGGAACATACTGTTTATACCGATAACTATAAGGATGATAGTTTGACGTTAGGGAACGGTTATTTTAGATTATATGAGAGCAATGATACGGCTCCCAGATATGATGTAACCTTTGAAGAAGTTACTTATGGAAAGGGGAACTATTGTGCCAATGCACCAACAGCAGCAGAATGGGAGGAAACAGGAACTCCGGGAGATCCCAATTATCTCGCATTACAGAAATGTTTTTTTGTATATCAGGGGGAAGGTAAGGGAACGTATAAGCTGCTTTTTCGCTATGCGGGTGCACCAAAAACCGGAGAAACGTTTGTAAGATATACGGAGGAACTCATAAGGGTAACCTATAAAGATGAAAATGGCGAAGGTGCTTATCATTTGACAGCAACTGAAAAGGACAACACTACAAAGCCTGGGGAGGAGTCCAAACCGATATATGCCGATCCCAAGATAGATCTTAATACATCCGGTGAACCTTTGGATTATGCAAATGCAATCACCAAAATTGACCACTATAATATCGTATGTGCGGGAACAGATAATACCCAATACGGAGGCCGAGGCGTTATGCAGGGTGCTCAGGGTGATTCCTACGGAGTAGAAAAAGGGGGGTGGGTATTTCATGAAGAAAAGGTTCTTAGCAAATCAGATTTAACCTTATTAAGTAAGATACATAAGAACTATGAAGGACAAAATAGTAATCAGAATGGATATATTCCCATAGGTACCAAAATCTATGTCAGGAGTCAGGAACTGCGATTACGACATTATTATCGAAACACATTTATTAATAATGAGTGGTTTAAGCTGCTTTGTTATGCTGTTCATCCAAAGGATGCGACGCAATCATACGGAGTAATGATTGACGGAGTAGGGTATGATCACAGCAAATCCGGAGCGGATAATCTGGTGGCTGCTCAGGACATTCTTAAGGCTTTTAACGATAAATACCGGATTGAAGTGGTTCAGATTACCTTGGATCAACTGACCCCGGAGAAGGTGAAAAGTGCGGATTTGCTTTATATTGCCAAAACTCCGGCAATCAACGGTTTACGGACTAAGTGGAGTGAGATTAGCAAAGCGCGGGAAGATTATGGTGAAGAACCGCTGGTACCATGGCCGTGGCCGGACGCAGATACATACCCCTTGTCGGCGGTAGGGGATATTGATATTCGAACACTGATGACGATTTACGATGAATGCATTACCAAAAAAAGTGTGGCGTTGATGTTGGATGGTAGTTTTGACGGAAGTGCCAGTGGTGACAACAGAATCGAAAAGAATATAACTAAATTGTATTATTTGATGAATTTCTTTGTGGAAGCACAAAATTTTCAGTATTTTATGCCGGATATGTATCCAAGTATAGCCAAAGAGGAATATACAAAGATTCATGGAAATACCGATACAACCGATGGTGGTGTGGCAACATTGGATGCCTATAAAACTATATGGAGTGATGTTCCTGATTGGACCACCAGTGACTTATATAATATTGTATTTGTTGATAATGAACGCACGGAAAAAAATGTGTCGGCCTGGAATACAAGCGATATTATGGGGCATTTTAAAGTGTTTTACACCAAAGAAAATATTGGTACTACCAAAAAGGAAACGCCGTTTCCTTTCCGTTACAACATGACAGAAGCTTGGGGGCATGTGGCTGATGGTGAAACCAAACTGACTTTGGGTATGTGGATGGTAGATTACTTTTTCTCAGCAAATAAGAATGGAAATATTTGGAAAATATTAAATAACAGAGACATTGATGATTACCAGATTGTGGTAGAGCCTTTAAATGCCGAAGTTGTTGCGTCGGCAGATGGCAGCATTAGAAGGAGGGTCATCTTTGCAGATGAAATGGATCTGAAGTCTTTTGAAATCGCTTATAAAGTTTTTGCTATGGGAACTATAAAAACATCAGTTGAATTAGAAACTATCACAGTTACCTTAGACGGAAATGGGGTTGGTTACGTATCCCCTTATGTGCCGCCAACATTGGGGTTAGGAGATATAAATGTCGTCAATGTGCGAGAGGGATTTGAATTAAGTGCGTCCACTGAAACACCGAAGGCACTAAATCCGGAAATTGACAGCAAAACAGTAACCATAACAGCAACGGATAAAAAGGGGCATACCGGTACCGCCGAAATAGAAGTCATCGTCCGAGAAGCCTTCGACCTCAACTAAAAAAATTTCAAAAAACATATTGACAGCCACCCATGTCCGGTGGTACACTACAAACAATTTAATAAACACTTTAAACCGTTGAAGTGGAGATAAAAACAAGTCGTGCACTTACAGAGAGTCGGAACAGCTGAGAACCGGCAGAACGCAGTTTGTTAAATGGACCACAGAGGGCGCAGTCAAAGGCATCAGCCAAGTACTCTGCGACGTCAGGCATACGTTAGTTGCCGGAAATATGTTGGTATTTCGCAAAGAGTGGGATGATTCATCCCAAAGCAAGGTGGCACCGCGGAACTTGTATAGTATCCGTCCTTGACAGTATATTTATATATTGTCATGGACGGATTTTTTGTTACCGGAATACAGGAGGAATACAATGAGAACACTTACTTTTGAAGAAGTAAAAAGCTACGCTGCAGACTACAAGATGGTCCCCATCTGCAAAACCATTTACGCCGACATCCGAACCCCCATCGAGGTCATGCGGATTCTCAAATCAGTCAGCCGTCACTGCTATATGCTGGAAAGCGTCGAGGACAGCAAGAACTGGGGCCGCTATACCTTTTTAGGCTATCGTCCCACCATGGAGATTACTTCCCAGTCGGAAGACCCGGTAGGACGAATCCGTCAAGTGCTGGAAGCCAATAAAAGTCCCAAGATAGCAGGAATGCCGCCCTTCGCCGGCGGTCTGGTGGGATATTTCTCCTATGATTTTATCCAATACAGCGAACCTACCCTGAACCTGGATGCCAAAGACGAAGAAAACTTTAAAAATGTTGATTTGATGCTTTTTGACAAAGTAATTGCCTTTGATAATTTTAAACAACAGATCCACCTTATTGCTAACGTAGCGATGAATGCAGAGGAACAACAGCTAACAGACAGTTATCACAAAGCATTAGAAGAAATCGACCATATGGAACAGCTGATCCGTAACGGAAAACCGGTAAGACCCAATCCACTGGTGTTATGTTCCCCCTTTAAACCGCTGTTCCAAAAGGAAGAATTTTGTGCAATGGTAGAGCAGGCCAAACACCATATCCGCGAAGGAGATATCTTTCAGGTGGTATTATCCAACCGCATGGAAGCGGATATGCGAGGAAGCCTCCTGGATGCCTACCGGGTTCTGCGAACCACCAATCCATCCCCCTATATGTTCTACTTTAGCAGCGATGACATAGAAATCGCCGGTGCCTCCCCGGAAACCCTGGTGAAACTGACCAATAACGTCCTGTATACCTTTCCCTTAGCCGGCACCCGTCCGCGGGGAAATACTGCCGAAGAAGATAAACAGCTGGAAAAAGAACTGCTGGCCGATCCCAAAGAACTTGCCGAGCACAATATGCTGGTAGATCTGGGCCGGAACGATCTGGGCAAGATCAGCCGATTCGGTTCTGTAACCGTAGAAAAATACATGTCAGTAGAGCGGTATTCTCATGTAATGCACATCGGTTCCACCGTCCGGAGCATCATCCGGAATGATCAGACAGCCTTAGATGCCGTCAGTGCCGTACTGCCCGCCGGAACCCTTTCCGGTGCACCCAAGATCAGGGCCTGCGAGATTATCAATAAACTAGAGAACAACAAACGAGGCATCTACGGCGGTGCCATCGGCTATCTGGATTTTACCGGCAACATGGATACCTGCATCGCCATCCGCATCGCCTTTGCCAAGAACGGTAAAGTATTCGTCCGCTCCGGTGCCGGCATCGTAGCCGACAGTATTCCGGAAAAAGAATACGAAGAATGTATCAACAAAGCCAAAGCGGTTATTAATGCCCTGACCATTGCCGAAGGAGGACTGGACAAATGATTTTACTGATAGACAACTACGATAGCTTTTCCTACAACCTCTACCAACTAGTCGGTACCTTCGGAAAAGAAGTGACAGTCATTCGTAATGATGAGAAAACCCTCTCGGAAATCGAAGCCATGCAGCCGGAACGGATCATCCTTTCCCCCGGCCCCGGCCGCCCGGCCGATGCCGGAATCTGCCTGGCCGCAGTTACCTACTTTGCCGGCAAGATCCCCATTTTAGGCGTCTGCCTTGGGCACCAGGCTATCTGCGAAGCATACGGTGTCACCGTATCCTACGCCAAAGAACTCATGCATGGAAAACAATCCCAGATGCAGGTTGACAACACCACCCTCCTCTTTACCGGATTACCCGACAACATTGAGGGCGCCCGCTACCACTCCCTGGCAGTACTGGAAGAAACCCTTCCCCCCGCCCTCCAAATAACAGCCCGAACCCCCGACGGTGAAATCATGGCCATCCAACATAGCACTTACCCCACCTACGGCCTCCAGTTCCACCCCGAATCAATCTTAACCCCCGCGGGCCCCAAAATACTACAAAACTTCATCTATAAACAAATTAGTAAAATTTAACCTAAATACTAATAACTTAAAAAAAATAAAAACAAAAGCAATAGCAACCTAACAACTTAATAGAACCTCAACATTTCCACAACCTAGTTTTTCACACAGGGGCACTTTGCCACAGCCCAGCTTAGTAACGAGAGGTAACCCCGGCGTTACCTCCCGTTCCTAAGCGGACTCGGCAAATATCCCCCCCATCGTGAAACTCGGGTAAACCAAACCTAAAGGAGACCCCCAAAATGATAAAAGAAGCAATTCATAAGGTAGTAAGAAAAGAAGATTTAAGTTATAATGAAGCAGCAACGGTTATGAATGAGATTATGAGTGGTAAAGCCTCACAGATTCAGATGGCGGCTTACCTCACCGCCCTGTCCCTAAAAGGCGAGACCATCGACGAGATCACCGCCTCCGCAGCCGGTATGCGCGAGCACTGCATTCGCCTGCTCCATGAAATGGATGTTCTGGAGATCGTCGGAACCGGCGGAGACAAGTCCAATTCCTTTAACATTTCCACCACATCGGCCATCGTCGTATCCGCTGCCGGTGTGCCGGTAGCCAAACACGGTAACCGGGCAGCCAGCAGCCAGTGCGGAGCAGCTGATGTATTGGAGGCATTAGGGGTCAACATTAGCATACCGCCGAAGAAGAGTAAGGAAATGCTGGAGGAAATAGGTATCTGTTTCCTCTTTGCCCAGAATTACCATATAGCCATGAAATATGTGGCGCCGGTCCGTAAGGAACTGGGTATCCGTACCGTATTTAATATTTTAGGCCCCCTGACCAACCCTGCCGGTGCCAAGATGCAGCTTCTTGGTGTCTATGATGAAGAACTGGTATTACCCATGGCCCAGGTGCTTTACAATCTGGGAGTCCGCAACTCTTTAGTAGTATACGGACAGGACGGCCTGGATGAGATTTCCATGAGTGCCCCCACCACCGTATGCGAAGTACGGGAGGGAAATTTTGAAAAATATGTCATTCAGCCGGAAGACTTCGGCATGAAAAAATATAAAAAAGAAGATTTGCTGGGTGGAACCCCGGAAGAAAATGCTCAGATAACACGTGATATACTAAGTGGTGTGAAAGGCCCCAAGCGGGATGCGGTAGTTCTTAACTCAGCAGCGGCCCTATATGCTGCCAGAAAATCCGCCACCATGCAGGAAGCGGTCAAGTTGGCCGAGGAAGTCATTGACAGCGGCCGTGCCATGGTGCAATTAGAGAAATTTATCCAACTTTCTAACCAGTAAGAAACACAAGCAAATAAATAATTGTACCAGGAAAGGAGCAGGCCGTGATCTTAGATACCATAGCGGAAAGTACCAGGAATAGGGTAGCTGCGAAAAAACAAAAGTTTTCCATAGAGAATATCCGCAGGGAAGCGGAGGCAATGAATGCTGATACCGGATACCCTTTTTATCAGGCATTGACCGAACCGGACATTTCATTCATTTGTGAAGTGAAGAAAGCCTCACCGTCCAAAGGAGTCATTGCCAGGGATTTTCCTTATCTGGAGATTGCCAAAGAGTATGAAGAAGCCGGAGCAGCGGCCATTTCCGTACTGACTGAACCGGAATTTTTCAAAGGCTGTGATATTTATTTACAAGAAATCGCTGCTCAGGTGGGTATCCCCGTACTGCGGAAGGATTTTACTGTGGATGCCTATCAGCTTTATGAAGCGAAGGTTTTAGGTGCTTCTGCTGTTTTGTTGATTTGTACGCTACTGGAAACGGCCATAGTCAAGGAATATCTGGCTATCTGCCATAGTCTTGGGCTGTCAGCACTGGTAGAAGCTCACAATGAAACAGAAATAGAAGCAGCACTGCAGGCCGGAGCCGGGATCATCGGTGTCAATAACCGCAATCTGCAAACCTTTGAGGTGGATATTACCACCAGCAGCCGTTTGCGGGAATTAGTGCCGAAGGACCGCCTGTTTATCTCGGAAAGCGGGATTTCCGGGCCAAAAGAGATTGCCCGGCTGCGTGAGAGTGGGGTGAATGGTGTGCTGATTGGTGAGACATTGATGCGGTGTGGAGATAAAAAGGCAGAACTGATTCGTTTGCGAGAAGGGGAGGGCAGTTGATGATGAAGATAAAAATATGTGGTTTAACCAGTCACTATGATATTTATCATGTAAATAAAGCACAACCCGATTATGTAGGATTTGTTTTTGCTGCCGGAAGGCGCATGGTTCGGGAAGAAGATGCGATTGACTTGCGTAGTCATTTGCGGGAACGGATCTGTCCGGTGGGTGTTTTTAAGGACGCAGAGGAAGAACAGATCCTGCGGCTTGCTTTTACCGGTATCATTAATATGATCCAGCTTCATGGTGAGGAATCTCCCGATTATGTATTGCGAATAAAGGAAAGAGTTAAGACCCCGGTAATCAAAGCAATCAGTGTGGGAAATAAGGAGCAGGAAGGATTGATGTCTGCCTATGAAGGAGCAGGAGTGGATTACTTTCTGTTTGATCAGGGGGCCGGCGGAACCGGAAAGACCTTTGACTGGGAGCAGATGCCGAGAAGCAACCGTCCCTTTTTCCTGGCCGGCGGGCTTCATAGCGGTAATATAGTTCAGGCCATGGAGTTACAACCTTATGCTGTAGATGTCAGCAGCGGTGCGGAAAGCGACGGACATAAGGATGGAGCAAAAATAAGGGAACTGGTAGAGATCGTAAGAAGGAGAGCAAAGTAACATGACAAAAGGAAGATTTGGTATTCACGGCGGACAATATATCCCGGAAACGTTGATGAATGAAATTATAAAATTAGAAGAAAGTTATGAATTTTACAAAAATGATCAGGATTTTAATGAGGAATTGACCAACTTGCTCAATCAATATGCCGGCCGCCCCTCCCTTCTTTACTATGCGGAACGGATGAGTGAAGATTTAGGCGGAGCAAGGATTTACTTAAAGCGGGAGGACTTAAATCACACCGGTTCCCATAAGATCAATAATGTATTGGGTCAGGTGTTGTTAGCCAAGAAAATGGGCAAGACCAGAGTGATTGCCGAAACCGGTGCCGGCCAGCACGGAGTGGCAACCGCCACTGCGGCAGCTCTTTTAGGAATGGAATGTGAGATCTTCATGGGAAAGGAAGACACCGACAGACAGGCTTTAAATGTCTACCGGATGGAGCTGTTAGGAGCCAAAGTGCATCCGGTAACCAGCGGCACCCAGACCTTAAAGGATGCGGTCAACGAGACCATGCGTGAATGGGTAGGGCGGGTGCACGATACCCATTATTGTTTGGGTTCGGTGATGGGTCCCCATCCCTTTCCTACTATTGTACGGGATTTTCAAAGTGTGATCAGCAGGGAAGCCCGCAGTCAGATTTTGGAAAAGGAAGGGAAGCTTCCGGCCGCAGTAGTAGCCTGTGTAGGCGGCGGCAGCAATGCCATGGGTATGTTCTATCATTTTATTGAGGATAAAGAGGTGCAGCTGATTGGCTGTGAAGCGGCCGGACACGGTGTGGATACCGACAAGCATGCAGCCACCATTGCCAAAGGCTCACTGGGCGTATTTCATGGGATGAAATCTTACTTTTGCCAGGACGAGTACGGCCAGATTGCGCCGGTATACTCCATTTCGGCAGGCTTGGACTATCCCGGGATCGGACCGGAACATGCCAATCTGCATGACAGTGGGCGGGCCTCTTATGTGCCGGTAACCGATGAGGAAGCGGTGGCGGCTTTTGAATATCTGGCCCGAACGGAAGGCATCATCTGCGCCATTGAAAGCGCCCATGCGGTGGCTCATGTGAGAAAAATTGCAGGTAATTTTGATAAAAACGACAGTATCATCATCTGCCTTTCCGGACGGGGAGACAAGGATGTGGCGGCCATAGCACGATATAAGGGGGTATCTATTGATGAGTAAGATAGCAAATGCATTTAGAAACGAAAAAGCCTTTATCGGCTTTGTCACCGGCGGTGATCCGTCCATGGAAGTAAGCGAAGCCATTATTATGAAAATGATTGAAGCCGGCTGCGACCTGGTGGAAATCGGCATTCCCTTTTCCGATCCCATTGCCGAAGGACCGGTTATCCAGGAAGCCAATATCCGGGCCCTGAAGGCCGGTGCCACAACCGATAAAATGTTTGAGCTGGCGGCTAATGTGAGGAAGAAAAGCCAGATTCCGTTGGTTTTCCTAACCTATTTGAACCCGGTATTTCATTACGGCTATGACCGCTTTTTTGCCAGGTGCAAAGAAAGCGGCATCGATGGCATTATTATCCCCGATATGCCTTATGAAGAAAGGGACGAAATCAAGGAAATTGCCGCGGCTTACGGGGTGGATGCCATTACCCTGATCGCCCCCACATCCAACCAGCGGATCACCGAACTGGCCCGGGCGGCAACCGGATTTATTTACGTAGTTTCTTCCATGGGAGTTACCGGTATGCGCAGTGAGATTACCACGGATCTGAAAGAAATATTAACTACCGTCAAAGCGGCCACGACCATTCCCGCTGCGGTTGGTTTTGGTGTACATACCCCTGAGCAGGCCGCCCGGATTGCAGGGATGGCCGAAGGAGTAATTGTTGGCAGTGCTATTGTTAAGATAGTAGCGGAATACGGAGAAAATGCACCGGATCAAATCTATGATTACGTAAAGAAAATGAAAGATGCCATAATAAATTCCTGAACGAATTTTTAAAAATTGCTTGCAAGGTTTAAAAATTTGGTGTATAGTGTTGCACGTTACCTGTTAAAATAAATATGATATATATGGAAGCTTATATAAGAGCCTATATATATAGAAGAAACACAACAGATCAACGGGGAAGAATGATGGCAAAATATTTAGTAATTGTGGAATCACCGGCAAAGGTGAAAACGATCAAGAAGTTTCTGGGACCTAATTATGAGGTTTCGGCAAGCAACGGTCATGTAAGGGATTTTCCGAAAAGTCAGATGGGAATCGATTTTGAACATGATTATGAACCCAAGTATATTACCATTCGGGGGAAGGGTGATATCCTGGCCAAGTTAAGAAAAGAAGTGAAGAAAGCAGAAAAAATATATCTGGCAACTGACCCTGACCGTGAGGGTGAGGCGATATCCTGGCATCTGTCCAAGTCGCTGAAGTTGGAAGATAAGAAAGTTTACCGTATTACCTTTAATGAAATCACCAAGAACGCAGTGAAGGAGTCCCTGAAAAACGCCAGAGAGATCGATATGGATCTGGTGGATGCCCAGCAGACCAGAAGAATGCTGGATCGAATGGTGGGATATCGGATTTCCCCGGTTTTATGGGCGAAGGTAAAAAGGGGCTTAAGTGCCGGCCGTGTACAGTCGGTGGCTTTGCGGATCATTTGTGACCGGGAAGAGGAAATCAATGCCTTTATTCCCGAGGAATATTGGTCTTTCGGCGCATCTTTTGCCATTCCCGGCGAAAAGAAGCTGTTACAGGCCAAATATTACGGCAGCAAAGACGGTAAAGTAACCATTGCTTCGGAAGCAGAGTTAAAGAAGATTATGAAGGAGCTGGAAAAAGCTTCTTATAAAATAGCGGAGGTAAAGAAAGGCGAGCGCATTAAGAAGGCGCCCCTGCCTTTTACCACCTCCACCTTACAGCAGGAAGCCAGTAAAGTGCTGAATTTTTCCACTCAGAAAACCATGCGTCTGGCCCAGCAGTTATACGAAGGTATTGATATCAAAGGCAACGGTACGGTGGGTGTGATCACCTATCTGCGTACCGATTCCACCCGTGTATCCGAAGAAGCGGAAAAAACCGCCGAAGAGTATATCGGTAAGACTTACGGTGCCGACTATGCTGCCGGTGCCGGTGTGGAAAAGAAAAGTGATAAAAAGATTCAGGATGCTCATGAAGCTATCCGGCCTACCGAAATCGGCATGACTCCGGCAGAACTCAAAGACTCTCTGTCTCGTGACCAGTTCAGATTATATCAGCTGATTTGGAAACGGTTCGTAGCCAGCCGGATGAATCCGGCCAAATATGAGACTACTTCCATTAAGATCGATGCCGGAGAGCACCGCTTTACCGTGGCCGCATCCAAGGTGTTGTTCGACGGATTTATGTCGGTTTACACCCAGGAAGAGGAAAAAGAAGAGAGCGAGACCCTGGCCAAAAGCATCGATCAGTCAACCAAACTGGAGTTTAAAGAATTTGATTATAAGCAGCATTTTACCCAGCCATCCCCCCATTATACCGAGGCTTCGCTGGTAAAGGCGCTGGAGGAACTGGGCATCGGACGCCCCAGTACTTATGCTCCCACCATCACCACCATTATGGCCAGACGCTATGTGGTAAAGGAAAATAAAAATCTTTACATTACCGAATTGGGTGAAGTGGTCAACCAGATGATGAAGGAAGCCTTTCCCACCATCGTCGATGTGAACTTTACAGCCAATCTGGAAGCGTTGTTAGATGGCGTGGAGGAAGGCAGTGTAAACTGGAAAACCGTAGTATCCAATTTCTATCCTGATTTGGATGAAGCGGTACAGGTAGCGGAAAAAGAACTGGCAGAAGTGCAGATTGCCGACGAAGTGTCGGAAGAAGTCTGTGATCTGTGCGGCCGGCAGATGGTCATCAAATATGGCCCCCACGGCAGATTCCTGGCTTGTCCGGGATTCCCTGAATGCCGCAATACCAAGCCTTATTTTGAAAAAATCGGTGTTTCATGTCCCAAATGCGGTAAGGATATTGTCCTTAAGAAAACCAAAAAAGGCAGAAAGTACTATGGCTGCGTTGGTAATCCCGAATGTGACTTTATGGTATGGCAGAAGCCGTCCCAGGAGAAATGCCCGGGATGCGGTTCGGTACTGCTGGAAAAAGGAAATAAACTGGTATGCGCTGACGAGAACTGTGGTCATATTGAGATAAAGCCACAAAAGGAAGACGAAAATTAGTACAAATTGCATAAAAAACTATGAAAATAGGTATTATTTCCTATAAAAATAAACAAGAATACCCTTAATGGTCGTTGTAATATGGTGTTTCATATGATACAATATGAATATTGGAACGACAATAGGGGTATTTTTTTGCAGTACGGGAGGATTATGGATGAGTAGTGTACAATTGTTAGACAAAACCAGAAAAATCGGAAAACTATTACATAATAACAGTTCCAGCAAAGTGGTATTCAATGATATTTGTAGCGTTCTTTGCGAAATTTTACATTCGCATGTGCTTGTTATCAGTAAAAAGGGCAAGGTACTGGGCATTGGTGCTCCGGAAGATGTGGATTCCATCTCGGAGTTGATTGTTGACAGGGTTGGCGGTTTTATTGACACCATGCTCAATGAACGAATCCTGGCAGTGTTGTCCACTAAGGAAAATGTCAATCTGGAAACGCTGGGATTTGAAAAAGAGGGGATTAAGAAGTTTGAAGGAATTATTACCCCTATCGAGATTGCCGGGGAAAGGCTGGGAACCCTTTTTATTTACAAGTGCAATGAACAGTATGATATTGATGATATTATTCTTTGTGAATACGGCACTACGGTAGTGGGACTTGAGATGCTGCGGGCAGTGAATGAGGAAAGCGCCGAAGAGAGCCGGAAACTGGCGGTTATCAAATCAGCCATTAACACCTTGTCTTTCTCGGAGATGGAAGCGGTGGTGCACATTTTTGAAGAATTGAATGGCATGGAAGGTATTCTGGTAGCCAGTAAGATTGCCGACAGAGTGGGGATTACCCGATCGGTTATAGTCAATGCCTTACGTAAGTTTGAAAGTGCCGGTGTGATAGAATCCCGTTCTTCCGGTATGAAAGGCACTTACATCAAGGTGTTGAACGATATGGTTTTTGAGGAAGTTGACAAGATAAAAAAAGAGCGGCTAAGCTGAACTGAATAAATAACGGATTATGAGATGATAAAAGGATTTATGAACTCTGGAGTGAGTTTGTTAAATCCTTTTTTGACTTAAAAAGTCAAGGTAAAAAATGGAGCGGATACCACATATTGGGAGTGATACCAGCAGGTGCATACTATATAAAGTGTTTTTTTATAAATTATTTGCAAAAAAATCTTGTTTTTTTACGCAAATAATCTATAATGTAATAAGGTGGTATAATAGGTGGAATTTGAAAGGGGCAAAGGAATGATACAATCCAATGTTTTTAACTATGTAAATGTGTTGGACAAAGCAGCGGATGCTGCATGGCTTCGCAATGAAGTTCTGGCCAACAATATTGCCAATAATACGACACCGGGATATAAGCGGCAGGATGTGGCTTTTGAAACACAATTGCGGCATGCCTTAAAGAGCAATAAGTATACGTCGGTGGATGCCAAGGTGGACGGAATCAGAACCGGTTCCCTGCGAGCCCGGGTATATACGGACAGTGCTAATTTTTCATACCGTTTGGACGGAAATAATGTGGATGCGGACAGCGAAGGTGTAAAGCTGGCCGCCAACCAGATCAAATATAACGGACTGATCAGCAGTATGAATCAGGAGTTTTCTAACCTTAAGATGGTTATGAAGTAGAGTGGATAAGGAGGAGACACGATGGGTATTTTTTCATCTTTTGACGTAAACGCATCGGGTATGACAGCCCAGCGGTATCGGATGGATATTATTTCGGAGAATGTGGCCAATGCCAACACCACCCGAACCGCCGACGGAACCCCTTATCGGCGGAAAATAGTTACTTTCGAACAGAAAAACGGACACAGTACTTTCAGCCACGTTTTCGATAGCTGCCGGCAAAGTTACAACGGCCAGGGTGTCAGGGTTATGAAGGTCGCTGAAGACAATAAAAGCGATATGATCATGGCCTATGATCCGTCCCATCCGGATGCGGATGAAAACGGTTATGTTACATATCCCAATGTTAATATCGTGACAGAGATGACCAACCTGATCGATGCCAGCCGGGCCTATGAGGCCAACGCTACAGCATTTGGCGCCAGTAAAGCAATTGCCATGAAGGGTCTGGAGATGGGACAATAACAGGAGGATAGTAAACAATGGATATTTCAGCACTTCGTAATATTTCTTCCGGTGCGATCAAAGAAGCGGCCATAAACGCCCCAATTGGTGCCGGAACAGTAAAAACAGATAACAGCACTTTTGACAATATGCTTTCAGCTGCCATGAGCAATCTGGGGACTACTAACGCATATCTTTCCGATGCGGAAAATGAAGAGATTAAATGGGCCTTAGGCGAAACCGAAAGTACCCATGATCTTACCAATGCCTTACAGAAAGCCAGTGTTTCTTTGCAGTACACAGTAGCCGTAAGGGACAAGTTGCTGGAAGCTTATAAAGAGATTATGCAGATACAGATTTAATTTCGGGGTTATGAGGAGAAGAGGAAATGCAGGAGCGAATACAACAACTTTTAAATCGGGTTCTGGAATGGTGGAATCATTTTACCGCCAAGCAAAAAACAATGATTATTGCCGCTGCCGCCGGGGTAGTGATGATAATTGTCATTATTATTACGGTATTGAGCCAGCCTAAATGGGAGGAACTGCTTGTCTGCGAGTCTACCAAGGAAGCATCGGAAGTTACCGCCCTTTTGACCGGACAAAATATTAATAATAAGCCATCACCCGACGGCTTGCGGATTCAAATCGAGAAAAAGGATATGGCCGCGGCTAAGATGCTGTTAGGTGCCAATGATATCCAATCTTCATCTTATTCCATTGATAATGTAACCAGCGGCGGTTTCAGTACCACCGAGGCGGATAAGCAGAAGAAATACAAAGAGTATCTGGAAAAAATGCTGGCCAATGATATCATCGCCAGTATGGAGGCGGTTTCATGGGCTAAAGTGGTTTTGACGATGCCGGAAAATGACGGTACGCTGATTGCCAAGGAACAGGAACCCAGCGCATGGGTTATGCTGAAACTGCAGGGTGAGTTTGATGCCGATCATGCCGCCACGCTGGCCAAGTCGATTTCGGTGGGACTGGGATGTAAAACACCGCAGAACATCATCATTATGGATGACCAGGGGAATATGCTTTTCTCCGGAGATGATACATATAGTATGACCGGCAGCGCCAGCACGCAGCTTGGTGTCAAGAGCAAGTATGAAGCAGTAGTACAGAATGAAGTGCGGAAGGTACTTTTGGGAACCAATGAATTTGATAAGATCGAAGTGACCAGTAATCTGGCTTTGGATTTTACCAGCTTACAGGAAACCGATCATAATTATTATGTGGAGGAAGGACAGACTCAGGGTTATCTGAGTCACCGCGATACATATAATTCGGAATCTACCGGTGGAATAAGCGGAGTACCAGGTACTGATTCTAATGTGGAAGACACTTCTTATCAGTTTCAGGATCAAACTACAAGCAGTGCAACAGAATCGGAAGAATCCAATGATTATCTGCCCAGTGAAAAGATAACCACTAAGGATATTCCCCCGGGAGCGATCAAATATGACCAGTCTTCTGTGTCGGTTGCAGCGATTAAGTATAATATCGTTCGTCAGGAAGAGATTAAAGCTCAGGGACTTTTAGATGGAGTTACCTGGGAAGAATATAAGGCGGCGAACAATACCAAAACGAAATTGCCGGAAGATGAGGATATGATTGCCATAGTGGCTAAAGCGACCGGAATCGATGCAGAAAACATTATGATTTTGGCTTACAGCGAAAACGTATTTTTTGATGCCGAAGGCCTCGATATTAACTGGGGCGACGTAGCCCAGCTTGTGTTAATTGTTGTGATGCTGATTCTCATGGCGGTTTTGGTGATCCGCAGCATGAGAAACGAAAAAGAAGAAGTACAGGAAGAAGAATTGTCAGTAGAGACCCTGCTCCAGTCCCAGCCGGAAATGGAGCTGGAGGACATTGGTCTGGATGAGGGGTCGGAGACCAAACGGCAGATTGATAAATTTGTCGAGGACAATCCCGAGGCGGCTGCAGCGTTATTGCGCAACTGGCTGAACGAGGATTGGGCATAAACGGAAAGAGAACAGAAGGCGGAAGGAATGTTAAGCTATGGCAAGAGGTTCAGCAGATGATAGAATAAACGGACTTCAGAAGGCGGCAATCTTGTTGATTGCGTTAGGGCCGGAAAAGTCTGCGTCTATTTTTAAGCATCTGAAAGAAGAAGAAATTGAAGAACTGACTCTGGAAATCGCTAACACCAGAAGCATTACACCGCAGATCAAAGAGACTATTTTAGATGAGTTTTATCAGATATGTCTGGCACAGCGCTATATTGCTGAAGGCGGTATCGGTTATGCCAAGGAGTTGTTGGAAAAGGCCCTGGGACAGGAAAAAGCGATGGATGTTATCGGTAAGCTGACGGCATCCTTACAGGTAAAACCTTTTGAGTTTGTCAGAAAGACAGATGCTTCCCAGCTGCTTAACTTTATTCAGGATGAGCATCCTCAGACGATTGCTTTGATTTTATCCTATCTGTCACCCAGTCAGGCGGCTCTTATTATTTCGGCATTGCCTCCCGACCGGCAGTCGGATGTAGCCAGACGTATAGCCGTTATGGACAGAACCAGTCCCGACGTCATCAAAGAGGTGGAAAAAGTGTTGGAATCCAAACTGGCATCTTTGGTAAATCAAGATTTCAATATTATCGGCGGTGTGGATGCAGTGGTAGAAATTTTGAATACCGTAGACCGTGGTACCGAAAAGCATATTATGGAAACCCTGGAAATCGAAGAGCCGGAATTGGCAGACGAGATCAGAAAGAAAATGTTCGTCTTCGAAGATGTATTGCTGCTGGATGACAGAGCTATCCAGAGAGTTCTTCGTGATGTGGATAACAATGATCTTGCCATGGCCTTAAAAGGCTCCAATGAGCAGGTCCAGACAGCAATCTTTAATAACCTGTCCAAGCGTCTTGCGGTTATGATCAAAGAAGATATGGAATTTATGGGACCGGTACGTATGAAGGATGTTGAAGAAGCTCAGCAGAAGATTGTTAATATTATAAGAAAACTGGAAGATTCTGCGGAAATTGTTATCTCCAGAGGCGGAGGTGACGAGATCATTGTCTAGTAACTTGTTGAAATCCCGATGGGTAGTAGTAGATACAGAGGAAAAAAGAATTATTAATTCCGATGAACATCTGGCAGAACGGATGGAGAGATGGAATAACAGCGTTCCGAATTCCTATGAGGAATATGCCGAATATGAGGAAGAGTTTACCGATGGTTTGGCGGCTGAGCAGGTGGAAGGACTTTTGTCCGAGGATGCTGAGGAAAGCGTAATCAAGGCAAGAAATGCCAGAGATGAGGAACAGCGGGAAGAATTATTGAAACAGGCTCAAAACGAAGTGGAAATGGCCAAAATACAGGCGGCGAAGATTATTGAAGATGCCAGGGGCGATATTGAGGTCATGCGCCGGGTGGCGGCGGAAGAAGCCAGAGGTCAGGGGTATACGGAGGGATTTGATCGAGGCGTAGCTGAAATTGAAAAGATGCGAGCTAATCTTCAGGAAGACCGTAGAAAGTTACAGATGGAATATGACCAGCGGGTGGATGAACTGGAGCCGCAGTTTATTGATTTGATAACGGCTGTTTATGAACAGGTACTTGGTGTGGAATTGAAAAGTTATGGGGAAATTGTTTCCCATTTGGTTGCCAATACCATGAGAAACAGCGGAGAAAGCAAAGATTTTATTGTCCATGTATCCAAAGCGGACTATGAATATGTCAGTGGTCAAAAGGAAGAAATCAGAGTCAATGCCGCAGCGGGAATGGCGACTTTGGAAATTATCGAAGATATTACCCTTTCACCGGGTGAATGTATGATAGAAACCGGCGGGGGTGTTTTTGATTGCGGTTTGGGAACCCAGTTAGCCGGTCTTAATCAAAAATTGAAATTGTTGTCTTTTGAAAAATAGGAGAAGGCAGAAACATTATGCTGAAAGAAAAATATATCAATTTCGAGAAATACAGACAGGCCGCCGAAGATGCTTATTTTCGGGTAAAAGGAAAGGTTGTGAATGTGGTCGGGCTGACCATCGAATCAGCCGGGCCGGATGCCAAACTGGGTGATATCTGTCTGATTTACCCTCATTCGGCACAGGACAATCCGGTCATGGCCGAGGTGGTGGGTTTTCGGGAAGGCAAAAATCTGCTGATGCCCTATGAAGTAGTGGAAGGTGTGGGACGCGGCAGCATGGTGGAGAATACCGGGCAGCCTTTAACTGTGCAGGTAGATGACAGCTTGCTGGGACAGACCTTAGACGGACTGGGCCGGCCCACTGAGGGAGGAATCTTAAGCGGAAGGAAATATTCGGTGGAAGCAGCTCCTCCTGATCCCATGAGCCGGAAGATTATTTCCGATGTATTGCCTTTGGGAGTAAAAGCGGTAGATGGCCTCTTGACCATTGGAAAGGGCCAGCGAATCGGTATTTTTGCCGGTTCCGGAGTAGGCAAATCCACACTGATGGGGATGTTTGCCCGAAATACCAAAGCAGATATTAATGTCATTGCTTTGATCGGCGAGCGGGGCCGGGAAGTCCGCGAATTTATTGAAAGAGATTTGGGACCGGAAGGAATGCGCCGCTCGGTAGTAGTAGTGGCAACTTCGGACAAACCGGCATTAGAGAGAAATAAAGCGGCCAAAACAGCAACAGCTATAGCAGAATATTTTAGAGACAAGGGCAAGGATGTTCTATTGATGATGGATTCCTTGACCCGTTTTTCTATGGCCCAGCGAGAAATCGGGCTGGCCAGCGGCGAACCGCCGGTTTCCCGTGGGTATCCCCCCAGTGTGTATTCGGAAATGCCGAAACTGTTAGAACGGGCGGGCTGTTCGGCGGAAGGCTCCATTACCGGCCTTTATACGGTTTTGGTGGATGGTGACGATTTCAACGAACCCATTACCGATACCGCCAGAAGTATTTTGGATGGCCATATTATGCTTAGCCGTAAAATTGCCCATAAGAATCATTACCCGGCCATTGACGTACTGCAGAGCATTTCCCGTTGTATGAGTCAGGTAGCTACCAGAGAACATAAGCAGGTAGCCGGAAAGTTGAAAAATGTCCTGGCAACCTACATGGAAGCCGAGGACTTGATTAACATCGGTGCCTATAAGGCCGGCAGCAACCAGGGCATTGATTATGCAGTGGAGAAAATTGATGCGGTAAATGGTTTTCTGATCCAGGACGTAGATGATAAATTTGATTTTGAGCAAACCATTGAATTGTTGGAAGGACTGTTTAACTGACTATGGCACGATTCATATACCGAATGCAAAGTATTCTGAATATCAAGGGTAAGTTGGAGGAACAGGCCAAGATGGAGTTTGCCGGTGCCCGGATCCGGCTGGACGAAGAAGAAGAAAAGCTGGAAGCACTACATACCAGAAAAGGCTATTATGAAGAAGAAGGCCGAAGACTCAGAGAAGATAAATTAAAAGTTCAGGAAATCATGGATAACAAGAATGCCATTTTGAAAATGGACGAGTATATCATGAATCAGGTGCTGCAGGTAAAACGGGCGGAAGCACTTTTGGAGGAGGCCCGGATAAAGCTACAGGAAGCCATGCAGGAGAGAAAGACCTATGAACGTCTGCGGGAAAAGGCTTTTGAGGATTTCATCAGGGAAGAAAATGCCAGAGAGTCAAAGGAAATAGATGAGCTTACCAGTTACACCTATGGTAAAAAGACGAGGGAGTAAACATGCCGAACGAAGAATTTTCAGGGTTGGATGAAGCGGCGGAGAAAAAAAGGATCGCCGAGGAAAAAAAGAAATTAAAGGAAGAGCAGAAACAACAAAAAAAGGAAGCCAGGGCACGGGCAAAGGAGATAGAGGCACAGGAAGAACAACTGGATGGCGGTGAAGCAAGCAGTGTCTCGGTGTTTTTGATTACGCTGATTATTGTGATTGTCTGGGTGGCTATTTTGTGCCTGTTAGTAAAACTGGATGTGGGCGGTTTTGGTTCGGGAGTGCTGACACCGGTGCTGAAAGATGTTCCGATTATCAATAAAATATTACCCACCGGTTCGGATCTGGCATTAGATGACAGCGACCAGGAATCTTATGGCGGTTATAAAAATCTGCGGGAGGCTGTGGATTATATCAAAGAACTGGAGCTGGAACTGGAAAGGGCCAGGTCGGTTCAAAGCGGCAGCACCGAAGAGGTGGAGCAGCTACGGGCGGAAGTGTCCAGATTGAAAGAATTTGAAGACCGGCAGGTAGAGTTTCAGAGAATAAAAACCGAGTTTTACGAAGAAGTGGTCTATGCGGATAAAGGACCGGGAGCGGAAGCTTATCAGAAATATTATGAAGTAATCGATCCTGCTACCGCAGAATATCTTTATAAGCAGGTGGCACAACAAACTGAGGAAACCAAGGAAGTTAAGGATTATGCCAAGGCCTACTCGGAAATGAAGCCCAAGGAAGCGGCCAAGATTTTTGAAGCAATGACTGACAATCTGGATCTGGCAGCAAGGATATTAGGGGTTATGGAAGCGGAACCCAGAGGAAAAATTCTGGGCGTAATGAATGCCGAGGTGGCAGCGAAATTAACCAAAATTATGGATCCGGAGTCTTAAGTTATATTGACTCTCAACCGATATAAAATATATGCACAAGATTGTGCTTATATAAATGTACCTTGAAAATTTAAGATAGGAGGAATGGAAATGACAAGCACACCTGTGAAAGACATGAGTTCCATAATGAATTTTGTGGGACCAAAGAATGTACCTGCTCCCAATAGTGCAGGCGATGTTAGTGGTGGGTTTGGCGGCGCAATGAACAGAGCATCCGGCCGGTTGAATGAAAAGCAGACCGTGGAAGCCCCGGTGAACAAAGCCCCGGAGACGGGACAGCAGCCCAAAGCCACAGAACAGGTAAAGACCAACGAAGCGGTATCTCCTAAGGATGAGCCGAAGAATGACATGCAGACGGCTGAAGAAACCCTTAATAAGGTGGAAGCTGCCGGCAATGAAGCAGTAAAAGCAGTGGCTGAGGAACTGGGTATTTCCGAAGAAGAAGTACTGGCGGCACTGGAAGCTATGGGGCTTAGCCCGATTTCTCTTCTGGAACCGCAGAATCTGACCGATGTAGTGTTGCAGCTGACCGGTGAAGACGCCTTGGCGCTGGTAACCAATGAAGAACTGTACACACAGGTAAATGAGCTGAATCGTGAAGTTTCCGAGATAACCGGACAATTGATGGAAGAAACCGGATTGACACCGGAGGATTTAACAGCAGTTCTGGAGCAGGCAGCAAAACCCGCCGAAGAGGTTCCCGAGGAACAGCCGAAATTCAATGAACCGGTAAAGGATGTAAATAACAAACCAATCGTTCCCGAGGAAGCAGAAAAAGAAATAAAAATTGTGATTGAAAAGAACGGTGAAGTTACGGAAGTAACCGCAAAGGCCGATGCCAAAGGCAATGTTTCAGCCACCAAAGAAGTCAGCACGACACCTGCGGAGACAGTTACCGCAGAAAAGCCGGAAGAACAGACCGGTGGACAGACCGATAACAAACAGCAAAAGCAATCTTCAGACCACGGTGAGCAGGAAATGGCAGGAAGAAGTTCTTTGTTAGAATCTTTGCTGCAGAACAAGACCCAAACGCAGACGGTGGAAGCACCAATGGAAACCATGCCGGTTCTTGAAACACCGGATACCGAGCAGATCATGCGGCAGATATTGGATTACATGAAAATCCAGTTAAAACCGGAGATGAATCAATTGGAAATGCAGCTGCACCCCGCAAGCCTGGGAACCATCAATATCCAGATCGCTTCTAAAGAAGGCGTAATTACCGCTCAGTTTACCGCTCAGAATGATGTTGTAAAGGCCGTTATTGAAGGTCAGTTGGTAGAATTAAAAGATAGTATGCGGGCACAGGGCATCAAAGTGGAAGCAGTAGAAGTAAACGTTCAGAGTCAGTCTTTTGACAGTAATCTTTGGCAGGGCAAGGGAGATAATAACGGCGGATATGAACCCCATAAGAGAAATACCCGCAGAATCAACTTAAATGACCTTAACCTGGAAGAATTACCGGAAGAGATGACCGAAGAAGAGCAACTGGCAACAGAAATGATGAAAGAAAACGGCGGTACGGTAGACTATACCGCATAACAAAAACAACTAAGAAAGGAGAAATACATGGGAACAACAGTAGATGGATTTGGTGCTGCCGTAAAAGAAGGCAAATTGGTAGAAACAGCAAGCACAGCCTCCACCTCCAAAGCAGCCAAAGGAAATGGCTTGGATAAGGATGCTTTTTTACAACTTTTGGTAGCACAGATGAAATATCAGGATCCTTTGGAACCAACCTCTAACACAGAATATATTTCCCAATATGCAACTTTTTCCGAATTGGAGCAGATGCAAAATATGAGTTCTACTCTGGAATTGTCAAGAGCTTCCACTTATGTAGGCCAGACAGTTACCATCAGAACCACAATGTCAACCGGAGAAATCAAAGAAATTGAGGGAAAAGTAGACTACGTAGTATTTGAAAACAATAAAGCATTACTTTCCGTTAACGGTGAATTATACTCAGCAAGTGATGTATACGCAACCGTAGATGCCGAGTACAAGGCAGCATTTGATCTGGCAATGGCATTTGCAAAAGCAATGAACGGATTACCTTCCTTAGATGATATCACTCTCAGTGATAAGGATGTAGTTGCTAACTTGCAAGAAGGATTCAACAGTATGTCAGGATATCAGCAGTCCTTTATAGCCAATGATTACATTGAAAGCTTAAAGAAATATGTAGCCAGAATGGATGAATTGCAAAAGGCGGCGGACGGAGAGAGCGACACGACACCACCGGAAGATGAAGGTGATGGAGATGATGGCGGCGAAGGTGAAACAATTTAAAACTGAAACCCATAACGGAAAGTGAAATCTCAAGGAGGAGAAGATGATGAAGCTCTCGAACAATCAATTCCTTTCCATCGAGCAATTACAGGATCAGTACTTAAATCAAACGAAAAAAGCAGCACCGGTCAAAACCACAGACGGATTTTCCTTTCAGGAAATTTTAAGTAAACAGAACGATAGCCGTGAAGAAGTGAAATTTTCCAAACATGCGGCCAATCGCCTGGCAGACCGAAACATTACCCTCTCGGACAATCAAATAGAGCGTTTGAATGAAGGCACTGTAAAGGCAAGTGAAAAAGGAATCAAAGAATCACTGGTAATCGTTGACCAGATGGCATTTATCGTAAATGTACCGAACAATACGGTGGTGACCGCGATGAACCAACGAGACGCAAACGAAAATATTTTTACAAATATTGACGGAGCCGTAATTATGTAGCCGGACCTTATGGAGGCAAAAGTTCCCGACTGACAGAAGGAACAGATTACGACACGAAACCAACAAGGAGGTCATTTCATTATGATGAGATCATTATATTCTGGTGTAGCCGGACTTAAAACACACCAGACCAAAATGGACGTTATCGGTAACAATATCGCAAACGTTAATACAACCGCATATAAATCACAGTCCATTACTTTTAACGAATTGATGTACCAAACCACCAAAAAGGCATCAGGCGCCAGTGCAGCTACCGGTGTCGGCGGTACTAACGCCGGACAGATCGGTCTTGGTGTTAAGGTGGGTGCTATTAATACTAATATTACTTCGCAGGGTGCAACCCAGACAACTAATCTTCCTTTTGATATAGCAATCACCGGCGATGCATTCTTTGTTGTCAGCAACGGTATGGAGAATTTCTTTACCAGAGCCGGTTCCTTCTACGTAGATGGTGCCGGTAACCTGGCCATGACCAGTACCGGATATAATGTTATGGGCTGGCAGACCGACCCTACCACCGGAGAGATTAAAAAGGATACAGTCAGTGCATTGCGGATTATGACCGAAGCCAACATGACCTATCCTCCGGAAGCGACCACCAAAGCAACCATTACCGGTATTGCCGATAAAAATGATCCCGATATTAACAGCAGTAAAGGTAAGGTTATGAACCTGGAGTTTTATGACAGTCTGGGATATACCTATACGGCCAGAATGAGCACCCATGCCATTAATGGAGATGCCGGACAGTTTTATGTGCAGTTGGACGATGTTCTGGATTCCAATGGTAAATCGATTGGTGCTGAAAAACTGGCGCAGGTAAGCTTCGGTACAACACAGACAGTTGATACAGCAACGTCTTATCTGATGAAAAACGGTGTAAAGGCAGTGGGGACCATTACAGTAGCCGATAAAAACACCCCTCCTACAACAATTGACGCCAAAGTTGACAAAAAATATACTGTAGATGGTAACGGTGATTTTACTGATGGTGAAACGCCGCCTACGGTTCTTTCAAAAGCAAAGCTTGTAACACTATACGGAGCGGACGTTCTAACTAATGCGGAAAGTGTTTCGATTGACAAAAATGGTGGGCTGACCGTTACGGATGCTACTACCAAAGGGACAAAAACAACTGCATTACCAAGTACTGCCACATCAAATATCGGAACAGTTAATATTACTGATGGTACTACTACGGTAGATGTGCCGGTGGGAAGTACTTTTACGGTAGAAAACGGTGTGATTACTCCGGCAGGCATCGATGCAGCGCAGGTAGAAGCGCTGTATGGAATTCCTTTGACAGATGTGCGAGCATTTACCATAGGCGCAGATGGGACATTGACAGTTACTAAAAAAGACGTAGCGAATTCAATTTTACTGGACTATTTACCCGGAAACGGTAAATTTGCCAGAGCAGGCGGAAATATTGATGGTCTGGTAACTTTGGGATTTAGTTCCTCGGCCGCTACCGATATGTCCAACTTCCAGAATATTACTCTTGATTTTTCGACAACATTGCAGTCTAATAATAATAAGAAGAGCACTCTGGGTGCTGAACGCGGAGGTACAGGCGATGAAAAAGGCTTGGGAACCGGCCGTAAATTAGGCGAAATGAGTGAAATTGTTGTTCAGGATGATGGCAAGATTTATGCCAATTACGACAATGGACAGAGCCGTTTGCTGGGACAGATTGCAACTGCGTCCTTTGCCAATGCCTCCGGTCTTGAAAAGAAGGGCGATAACCTGTACGCAGCCAGCATGAACTCCGGTGATTTTGATGGCATCGGTGAAGATATTAAGGTTGGCGGCGGTTACATGACCTCAGGTGTACTGGAAATGAGTAATGTAGATCTTTCCTCGGAGTTCACAGAAATGATCACAACTCAAAGAGGATTCCAGGCAAATAGCCGTATTATTACCGTATCGGATACACTTTTAGAGGAATTAACCAACCTGAAGAGATAAATAGCAGGTTAAAGATGTGCAAATAGTATAAATTGAGGCAGGGAACTAGAAAATAGTTCCCTTTGTCTGTATAATACAAGGAGGAAAAACCATGATTGAGGTTACTAAAATAAACGGTATTAAGGTTTTAATCAATCCGGATTTGATGGAATTGGTAGAAGAAACACCGGATACCGTCATTTCGTTTACTACGGGCAGAAAAATTATTGTAAAAGAAAGTAGACAAGAGGTGAAAAATTTAGTAAAATCGTATAGAAAGGATATTTTTGCGTAAGTTGATTTCGAGCTTAAAATACGCAATTATAGGTGGTTTTTGTGGATTTAGCTTCTATAATTGGTTTGTTCCTATGCTTGGTTTGCATATTGGTTGGTGTTATCACCAGTGGTGGTATTCAGACAATCGGAAACTTTCTGGATCCAGCATCAGCAGCCATCACCTTTGGTGGCGCATTTGCCTGTATGCTGGCTTCTAATAGTATACCGGATTTTGTGGGCGGTTTAAAAAGTTTTACTTTGGTTCTGAAAGTGCCGGTCATGGATACCAAATTGATTATTCAGAAAATTATTGACTTGTCGAATGTTGCCCGTAAAGAAGGATTGCTTTCTTTAGAAGAGGCAGCTTCGGATTTGGATGATCCGTTTTTGAAAAAAGGGATTCTTTTGATTGTTGATGGAACTGATCCCGAACTGGTGCGTAGCATTATGGAGACAGAACTTATCAGTATTGAAGGAAGGCATAAGGATAGAATCGGATTTTGGGACAACTTAGGTGCCATGGGTCCGGCTTGGGGTATGATTGGTACCCTGTTAGGTCTGGTTAATATGCTTTATGATATGTCCGACCCTGACTCCATTGGCCCTTCCATGGCGGTAGCACTTATTACGACGTTATATGGTTCCCTTTTAGCCAACTGGGTTTGTGCACCGGTTGCTGCTAAACTAAAGGTGAATCATGACGGCGAAATGATGGTAAAAGAGATTATGATTGAAGGTCTTCTCTCGATTCAGGCAGGTGAGAACCCGCGTGTTATCGAAGAAAAACTGAAGTCCTTCTTATCCCCTAAAGATAGAGTGACAGCAAGTGAAGATGGAGGTGAAGTGGATGGCTAAGCGCAAAGAAGATCCGCCGCCTTCCGGATCACCGGCGTGGATGGCAACATTTGCTGATTTGATGAATCTTCTTCTTTGCTTTTTCGTATTACTGTTTTCCATGTCATCGGTGGATGCCCAGAAGTTTGAACTGATTTCGGCATCCTTTAATCAGACCTTCAGTATATTTGCAGCAGGTGCCACCAGCATCGGTGAGGGTGTACTGATCAGCAACGGAGCAAGTCAATTACGGGAACTGGCAGAATACATGAACAGTACCGGACTTAACTCAGAAGGAGATATCATACCGGATGAAATGAAGGACGAACTGAAAGAAGCTGAAAAGACCATGGATGAGGCCAAGTTGGCAGAATCGGAGAAAATGGCCGGTCAGATAGAAGAAGCATTGCAGGAGAAAAATCTGGATAAGGAAGTAGATATAGAGTTTACCGCACAATACGTGCAATTAACCTTAAACGGTAACCTTCTTTTTGATTCGGGAAGTGTAGAGTTAACAGCAGCAGCATTTCCGGTTTTGGATCAGGTGGGATTGATCTTACAGCGTTATGCCGGTGGGTTGATACAGATTGAAGGGCATACGGATAATGTGCCGATGTCCGGCGCAAAATATTCCAATAACGATGAATTGAGCAGCGGACGTGCATATTCGGTTTTTAATTATTTAATTGAAAATACCACGATAGACCCCGGAATGATTATTCATGCCGGAAGAGGAGAGTATAACCCCATCGCAGAGAACACAACGGATGGAGGACGCAAGAAAAACAGAAGGGTTGAAATTAAAATTTATAACTCTTTAAGTTCTTACTAGGAGGATATAATCTGGATGAAGAGAAATTTGATCTCCATCATAATACTGGCACTATTGATTGTAAATTTAGTGCTTACGTCAATTATGATGTTTAGTGTGACTGGTGCATCACAGAAAACATCGGCACTGGTGACTGATATTGCATCTGCTTTGAAATTAGAATTGAATGGAAGTGTTGTACCGGAGGCCGGTGCCAGTGCACTGCCGACAATATCAGTTAAGGACACGACGCCGTATAATATAGCAGATCCCATGACGATACCTTTAAAAACGGGAGAAGATGGTTCGCCTCATTATATTGTCGTAGGTGTTTCATTATCACTAAATAATAAGCATAAAGAATTCAAGGAATACGGAAGTGGTAATCTGGCTGATACAGAGGCTATGATTCAAGATGAAATTATCAGTGTTTTTGGTCAATATACTTTGGATGAAATTCGAAATGTTCCGGATACTATGAATACGATTAAAAGAGAAATTTTACAGCGCATACACGGTATTTATGATTCCGATTTTGTGTATAATATATCGTTTAGGGATGTTAAGTACGCATAGCCCCAAGGAGGCACACGAGCAAAGGTAGGAGGTGATTTCGTGGGCGAGGTACTATCTCAAAACGAGATTGATAATTTGCTGGCAGCACTAAGTACCGGTGAATTGGATGTAGAGCAGATGCAGGAAAATGCAGCAAAGCAAGCCAAGAATTATGATTTCAAACGGCCGGCGAAATTTTCCAAAGAACATTTGCGAACATTGGAAATCATATATGAGCATTACGGACGATTGATATCTACCAATCTTCCGGTGTATCTTCGAAAGAATATTCAGGTAAACGTAGCAAGCTCGGAAACAGTAGCTTTTTCTGAATTTACTAATGCATTGTCAAACCCTGTAATATTGGGAATTGTTAATTTTCAACCCCTGGTCGGAAATGTAATCATTGAACTTGCGTCCAATCTGGGGTATGCTATGATAGATAGAATGTTAGGTGGTCAAGGGGTACCGCTTGATAAGATCAGGGATTTCTCGGAAATAGAAATGACCATTATAGAAAAGCTGATGGTTATTTGTATGCAGCTGATGAGAGAACCCTGGAGGAATGTTATTGACATCAGTCCGATTATGGAAAGAATTGAGACCAATCCCCAGTTTGTCCAGGTAATATCTCCAAATGATATGATTGCTATTGTTACGATGAATATCAAAATCGGCGACGTTGAGGGATTGATGAATATATGTCTGCCTTATTTTACATTGGAGTCCGTAATGGATAAGCTGAATACTAAATTCTGGTTTTCCACTATGAAAGAGGGGGGCGATGATGATTACGAAGAGCATATAGAGGCCTTGTTGAAACGTGTAGATGTTCCGGTAAAAGCAGTGCTGGGCAAGAGCAGTGTATCGGTCAGCGATTTTATTAATCTGCAGTTGGGAGATATTATACGTCTGGATACAAGGGTAGATTCCGAATTAAGTGTATATGTAGGTAATATCGAGAAATTCACTGCATTACCGGGATCGAACAAGGATAATTATGCTGTGAGGGTCACATCAGTAATGAGAGAGGAGAATATAAATTAATGGACGGAATGTTATCCCAAGACGAAATTAATGCGCTGTTAAGCGGCATGAGCTTGTCGGATGATGCACCAGCAGAACCCGTTTTACCGGCAGAATCCGTTTCATCAGCAGTTGATACTACGTTGCTGACAAATGAAGAAAGAGATGCCATTGGTGAAATAGCTAATATCAGTATGGGGTCTTCAGCAACTACTCTCTATGCACTGGTTAATCGTAAGGTCAATATCACAACGCCGGAGGTAACTCTTGCTAATTGGGATACAGTTATAGCAGATTATGAAAAACCCTGTGTTTTTATACAGATCAGATATACGACAGGACTGGACGGCTCCAATATTATGGTCTTGAAAGAATCGGATGTTAAGATTATAACCGATTTGATGATGGGTGGAGACGGCAGTAACATAGAAGGTGAATTGGGGGAATTGCACTTAAGTGCGATTTCGGAAGCCATGAACCAGATGATGGGAGCAGCGGCTACGTCTCTTTCGACAATGTTAGACCGAGTAATTGATATCAGCCCGCCGGAAGCAAGTCTTGTGGATTTGATAGAGTTCGCGGACGGTGGTGATATAGCATCTTTCTTAAGCGGCACATTTGTAAAAATAGCCTTTAAGATGCAAATAGGGGATTTGGTTGACAGCACGATCATGCAACTTTACCCGGTAGATTTTGCAAGAACTTTATATGAAACATTTGTCAGCACCCAAACAGGTGCGCCGGTAAGCAGCGCGGCTCCGGAGCCGCAGCCGTATGTACCGCCGGCTGCTGAAATACCGCCGCCGATGGCAGCGGATGCCGGAATGGGAATGCCGCAGATGGATATGCCCGGGATGGGAATGCCGCAGATGGATATGCCTGGAATGGGAATGCCTCAGATGGGAATGCCGCAAATGGGTATGGGAATGCCCCAGATGGGAATGCCTCAGATGGGAATGCCGCAAATGGGTATGGGAATGCCTCAGATGGGAATGCCGCAAATGGGTATGGGAATGCCGCAAATGGGAATGCCTCAGATGAATATCCAGCCGGCGCAGTTTCAAAGTTTTTCCAATGACTATAGTACGATGCCGGGGCAGGAAAATATTGGTTTGATCATGGATGTGCCCCTGCAGGTGACGGTAGAACTGGGAAGAACGGTTAAATCAATTTCAGATATACTTGATTTTACACCGGGAACCATTATAGAGCTTGATAAAATAGCCGGTGAGCCTATAGATGTTTTAGTGAATGGTAAATTTGTAGCCAAAGGTGAAGTTGTAGTCATCGAGGAAAGTTTCGGTGTTCGTGTAACGGAAATCATAAAATAAACAGTTAGGAGAAAAGAAACATGGCGAAAAATATTTTGATTGTGGATGATGCAGCATTTATGAGGATGATGATTAAGGATATCCTTACAAAAAATGGGTATAATGTTGCAGGAGAAGCAGAAAACGGATTAAAGGCAATTGAGAAGTTTAATGAATTGCAGCCGGATTTGGTTCTTATGGACATAACCATGCCGGAAATGGATGGGATTGCAGCACTGAAGCAAATAAAGGCAGCTCATGCTTCTGCACTGGTAATTATGTGTTCGGCAATGGGTCAGCAGGCAATGGTTATTGAATCTATTCAGGCCGGCGCAAAAGATTTTATTGTTAAGCCTTTTCAGGCTGAGCGTGTTTTGGAAGCTGTGAAGAAAGTAGTAGGATAAGATGTTACTTGCATTGTCTGAGAGTACAAATGGAGTTTTACAATTCATAACAGTATTGATTATATTTATTTTTGTTGTGGTGATCACCCTTTTTACCACCAGATGGATAGCTAACTATCAGAAGGATAAGTCTGCCGGTGCCAACATAGAGGTCATTGAGACGCACAGAGTAACAAACAATAAATATATTCAAATTATCAGAATGGGTGAAAAATATTTTGCAATTGCGATTGGAAAAGATGAAATCACCTTTCTGACTGAGTTGCAGGAAGATGAAATCCATATTCAGGAAAAAACAAGTGAGCCGATGCCGGATTTTGCAAGTATTTTGGAAAAAATAAAAAACCATAAGAAGTAGGCGAAAGTGTATGAAAAAGATTTTTGCCGTAGTAACGAAGATTATATGCCTGCTGTCTATAGCGGGCATATTATGCATTGTTCCTTCCCAGAAGGCGTACGCAGCACTAGATACCAATCAGACCGGAACCACGGATGAACGGACGGCAATCAATGAGGCAGGAACAGCAGGATCGGCAGATGACCTGAAAGAATTAAATATAGCAAATACAGTAACAGTGACCTATGATAACGGGAACGGTCAAATTAATGGTGCTTTGCGCATATTGATTACCCTTACCTTGATTTCATTGGCACCTATAATGCTGATATTGCTGACCTCGTTTACAAGAATTATTATTGTTCTGCATTTTACGAGGGCAGCTCTTAATACCCAAACAGCTCCGCCGAATCAGGTACTGCTTGGGTTAGCTTTGTTCTTGACATTTTTTATTATGAGCCCGACAATTACCCAGATTAACAATGAAGCAGTCATTCCTTTTGAAGCAGGCGAAATTGATCAGAAAGAAGCTTTGGAAAGAGGAATGGCACCTTTACGTGAGTTTATGTATACGCAAACTAAGACAAAGGATGTAAAGCTGTTTATGGAAATCAGTAAAACCGAGTGGGATGCGGAGCAGAGCCTTGACGCCATTCCTAATTCGGTATTGATTCCCAGTTTTGTTATAGGTGAGTTGAGGGCCGCTTTTATTATTGGATTTTTAATTTATATTCCGTTTATTGTTATCGATATGGTAGTGGCGTCAACCTTGATGAGTATGGGTATGATGATGCTTCCGCCGACAACCATATCCATGCCGTTTAAGATTTTATTATTTGTCATGGCTGACGGATGGAATTTGATTATCGGTGAAGTTGTAAAAACTTATTATTAGCTGTAGTTTGGATTAGAGAAGGGAGTTAAAGGGTATGTCAGTAGGAGAAGTGACCACGGTATCAGGAACGGCAATATTTTTAATTATCAAGACGGCAGCACCGGTGCTATTGGTATCCTTGGTTGTTGGTCTGGCGGTTAGTATATTTCAAACGGTAACATCTATTCAGGAGCAGACTTTAACCTTTGTGCCGAAGATTTTAGCGGAGTTTTTAGCAATTATTTTGTTAGGACATTGGATGATGAACAATATGGTTGGATTTATGGTGGAGTTATGGAGTGATTTCAGTGTCTATATAAGGTAGTAAGTTCAGCACAGCTGAACTGGAAGAACGCAGAGCGTTCTTCTGTGGAGAAATACATGTTGGACTTAACGTTTTCGTTTGTTGATTTAGAATATTTTTTGCTTATTTTTGTAAGGGTCACTTGCTTTATTTATATTGCCCCCTTTTTTGGAATGAGCAACACGCCCAATAGAGTAAAAATCGGATTGGGCTTATTTATTGCCTATTTAATCGATCAATCGATGCCCCATACGGAAGTTGTGTATTCTACCCTTTTTGGCTTTTCCATTGTGGTCATGAAAGAGGCGGTTACCGGTTTTTTGATTGGATTCGGTGCTAATTTGTGTACCACGATAGTAGCGTTTGCCGGACATATTGCGGATATGGAAATGGGCTTGTCGATGGTATCTTTATTTGACCCTGCGACCAAGCAGCAGACCAGTATAACCGGTGTATATTATAATTATACAATTATGCTGATGCTGATTGTCAGCGGAATGCACCGCTATTTATTGCAGGCACTGATTGATACATTTACATTAATTCCCATCAATGGAGCGGTATTTAGGATAGACGCAATCATACGAACTATGGTACAATTTTTAGGAGACTATGTAGTAATCGGATTTCGAATTTGTCTGCCGATTTTTGCCACGATTATACTGGTTAATGCCGTTCTGGGAATGTTGGCAAAGGTGTCACCGCAGCTTAATATGTTTGCGGTGGGAATCCAGATTAAAGTACTGGTTGGCCTTTCCGTTCTTTTTGTGACGGTGGGGATGATGCCCGGAGCCGCAAATTTTATTTTTGAAGAAATGAAAAAAATGATAAAAGCTTTTGTGGGAGTTATGATTTGATTTTAGAATATAATCTGCAATTTTTTGCAAAGGATGGTCCCGGCGGTGAAAAGACCGAGCCGGCTACCAGTAAAAAGTTAAATGACGCAAGAAAAGAAGGACAGGTAGCCAAAAGTAAAGAAATAGCAAATGCTTTTGGTCTGCTGGCACTTTTTTTGGTTATCAAATTTTATGCAGGTTATATGGGAGCAAGTTTTAAAGATTATTTTGCGGCGGTATATAATCGGATTCCGGAGGTTGTAAAGCTATATGACGGTGAGGTGCCGGTGTCAACCATACGAACGATATTCATCAATATGATTGGTGAGTTTGTACTGATCGTGGGGCCGATTATGTTGGTTGCTTTTCTGGTGGCATTTCTATGTGATGTGGCGCAGGTGGGCTGGAAACCTACCAGTAAGCCGATGAAGCCCAAGTTCAGTAAGCTGAATCCGATCAAAGGGTTCAGTAAGATATTTTCTAAAAACTCCATTGTGGAATTGATTAAAGCAATTGCCAAGATCGGAATTATCGGTTATGTGGCTTATACATATTTGATGGATAAGGAAGAAGAAATTTATCTTTTGTATGATATTTCTCTTAATCAGGCGATTGGATTGATCGGAGAACTGGTAACTGATCTGGGAATCAGAATTTCGATGCTGTATATGATTATTGCCTTTACGGATTTTGCTTATCAAAAATGGAAATTTAAAGATGATCAGAAGATGACCAAGCAGGAAGTACAGGCTGAGTATAAGAATGCGGAAGGTGATCCGCAGGTAAAGTCCCAACAGAGGCGAAGAATGATGCAGGCTTCTCAGCGGCGAATGATGCAGCAATTGCCGGAAGCTGATGTGGTTATTACCAACCCTACGCACTATGCGGTAGCTATTAAGTATGACGGAGAAAAATATGATGCCCCGGTCGTACTGGCGAAGGGTGAGAACTATCTGGCGCTGAAGATCAAAGAAGTTGCAAAAGAGCATAATATTGAAATTGTAGAAAACAAACCCTTAGCCAGAATGTTATATGCTAATGTGGAGGTAGGCGGTTTTGTGCCGCCGGAGTTATATCAGGCAGTGGCGGAAATACTGGCGATGGTATACCATATGCAGGGAAAAGTGTGATGTAATCTACTATATATGGCAAAAAGTGTGGAAATTTATTTTATATTGTGGTAAAATCTTAAGAGGAAAGGAGTCGAAAACATGAAAAGAACGGATTTTATTGTTGCGTTATATTTAGTACTGGCGTTTGTTATGTTTATTGTGCCTATTCCTAATCAGCTGCTGGATATTTTACTGGCCTTTAATATTGCCGTTGCGTTTGCGATTATGTTTGGCTGTATGTTTTCCAAGGAAGTATTGGATATGGGATATTTCCCAACAATTCTGTTGTTTACGACTATCTTTCGAATTGCCTTGAACGTATCCTCTACCAGGCTTATTTTATCCACCGGTGATCCGGGAAACGTTGTGGCAACTTTCGGTAATTTCGTAGGCGGCGGCGATATTATTATCGGAGCCATAGTCTTTATTATTTTGATTTTAATTCAGTTTATGGTTATCAATAAAGGTTCTGAACGTGTGGCTGAGGTAACCGCAAGATTTACCCTGGATGCAATGCCGGGTAAACAGATGGCTATAGATGCTGACTTGAATACCGGTGCCATTACCGATGCGCAAGCGAAGGAACTGCGTGACAAGATTCAGGAAGAATCCAGCTTCTTCGGATCCATGGATGGTGCGGTTAAGTATGTTAAGGGAGATGCCGTAGCAGGCTTGATCCTTACGGTCATCAATATTGTCGGCGGTATTGCCATGGGCGTACTCAGACAGGACATGGAGATCATGGATGCTTTAAATAAATACGGAATTCTGACCATGGGTGATGGACTGGTAAGCCAGATTCCCTCTCTTTTGATTTCACTCTCCACCGGTATTTTGGTAACCAAGGGTTCTAAAAAGGCGGATTTTGGTTCGGCTTTGATCGGTCAGCTTTTTGGCGTGCCAAAGGTTTTATACATGGTTGGCGCGGTGATTGCTGCGTTGGGACTGGTTACGCCTCTTAACACAATGCTTTTCCTGGGATTGGGATTGATTTTTATTGTTAGTGGCCGGATAATTGCCGGTAGTATTGAAACAGCCAATATTGAAGCTGAAATAGATATGGAGGAAGCATCGGCGGAGGAAATCCGACAGCCGGAAAACGTTACCAGTTTATTGCAGGTCGATCCTGTGGAACTGGAATTCGGATACGGTATCATTCCCCTGGCCGATGTGAATCAGGGCGGGGATTTACTGGACCGCGTGGTTATGATCAGAAGGCAGATTGCCCTGGAGCTGGGGACGGTGGTTCCGATTATTCGTTTGCGTGATAACATACAATTAAACCCTAACCAATATATTATTAAGATAAAAGGAATTCAGGTAAGTGAGGGAGAAATTCTGTTTGATCATTATATGGCTATGAATCCGGGCTATGTAGAGGAGGAAATCACAGGAATTCCTACCTTTGAGCCTTCTTTCCATCTGCCGGCTATCTGGATTACGGAAGGACAGCGGGAACGCGCGGAAAGTATGGGTTATACGGTTGTTGATCCGCCGTCGATTATTGCTACTCATTTAACAGAAATCATTCGTCAGTATATTGCCGAACTGCTTACCAGACAGGATGTTCAGAATCTGGTTAATAATATGAAGGAAACCCATCCGTCATTGGTTGAAGAACTGGTACCCAAACTGTTGGGACTCGGTGAGGTGCAAAAAGTCCTTCAAAACTTACTGAAGGAAGGGATTTCCATTCGTGATCTGCTGTCGATCTTTGAGACGCTGGCTGATTATGCATCCACCACCAGAGATACGGATATCTTAACGGAATATGTGCGTCAGAGCTTGAAAAGAGCAATTTCCAGTAAATTTTTCCCGTCTAATGAAACCACCAGTGTGGTGACGCTGGATCCGAAAATGGAACAGGAGATTATGGCGAATGTGAAGCAGACTGAGCAGGGGGCTTATTTGACCCTGGATCCGGAAACTACCAAAACGTTGATGGGTTCAGTGGGCAACGAGGTAAAGAAACTGGAAAATCTGGGCAAGAACCCGATTGTCATCACATCCCCCATTGTTCGGATGTATTTCAAACGTTTAACAGAGGATTATTTCAAAGACTTGATCGTTGTATCGTATAACGAAATCGACAGTAATGTGGAATTACAGTCTGTTGGGATGGTGACAGCATGATTATTAAGAAATTTCAAGGCAAAACCGAAGCAGAAGCAGTTGAAAGTGCCAAAAAAGAATTAGGCAGCAATGTCGTTGTCATGAATGTCCGCAATGTAAAAAAGAAGGGGATTCTCAGCTTTTTCAGTCCCCAGATGGTGGAAGTTACGGTGGCATTGGAAGAAGAAAGTGAACGCTACGGTGCCGGCAATATTAAAAAAGAAGAAAAACCTTTGGAGCCGGCGGCAGTATCCAGACCACCGCAAAAATTGGATATTATTGTGGAAGATAATAGTCCCCTGGTGACAGAAAATCAGGCCAAAGGGAATTTTGATCTTGAGGGAAAATTAGACAGTCTGCATTCTTTGCTGGAACAGCAGTTACAGAAGCCGGAAGAAGAACGGCCGGAAGAGCCGGAAAAAGAAGATCATAATGAAATGTACGTTTTTATGCGTTTGCTTTATAACACCATGTTGGATAATGAAGTGAACGAAAAATATGCCAATCAGATCATTGATGAAATAGAAAAGAATAATAAGCCGAATATGCCTTTTGATTATGCCCTTTCCAATACTTATCAGAAGATGATTCTGAAATTTGGAAAGCCGGCGGTTATTTCTCCGGCCCAAGGCGGTCCGAAGGTGGTTTTTTTTATCGGCCCAACCGGTGTGGGTAAAACTACAACGATTGCCAAAATAGCGTCTAAGTTCAGCGTGGATCAGCAAAAAAAAGTAGCTCTTTTGACGGCCGACACCTACCGGATAGCGGCAGCGGAGCAGCTAAAGACATATGCCAATATTTTAGAAGTTCCCTTCCGGGTTATCTATACCAAGGAAGAGGTCGGGCAGGCTATGCTGGATTTTAAAGATTATGACTATATTTTAGTAGATACGGCCGGACATTCCCATCAAAACGAGGCTCAGCGGGAAAATATGAACAGCTTTATACATTCGGTTGACGGGATGGTCGAGAAGGAAGTATTTCTGGTGTTAAGTGCGACAACGAAATACCGGGATCTGGTGAGTATCGCCAATACCTATTCCGAAATGACCGACTATAAACTGATTTTCACCAAATTGGATGAAACTACAACATTGGGAAATCTATTAAATTTGAAACTATATACCGGTGCAGCTTTATCCTATGTAACCTGTGGACAGAATGTTCCGGATGACATTGAAGATTTCAATCCGCAAAAGACAGTAAAACAATTGCTTGGGGGAAGAAGATAAAGATGGATCAGGCAGAACAGTTACGAAATATCATTAAAGCCAACAGTGTCCCGCAGCGGCCGCTTGCCAGAGTTATAACGGTGACCAGCGGTAAGGGGGGCGTGGGAAAATCCAATACAGCCATCAATCTGGCGATTCAATTTCGCAAGATGGGACAGAGGGTTATTATTCTGGATGCTGATTTCGGTTTGGCTAATATTGAGATTATGTTTGGCGCAGTGCCGAAACATAACCTGTGTGATTTAATATATCAGGGAAAGAACATCCGGGAAATTATTACCTGGGGACCTATGGAGGTAGGTTTTATTTCCGGTGGTTCTGGTATTGCCGGTTTGTCCAATTTGGGCAGGGAGTACTTGATATATATTATTCAGAATCTGGCCGAATTGGATGCGATAGCAGATGTTATCATTGTTGATACCGGAGCCGGTATTTCTGATGCGGTATTGGAGTTCTTGGTAGCCAGCGGGGAAATCCTGCTGGTAACAACACCGGAGCCGACATCTATAACCGATTCTTATTCTCTGTTAAAAGCACTCAACAGGCATCCCCGGTTTTCCAAAGAAGCATCTCAGATCAAAGTGATTGCCAATCGGGTAGACAGTCAAAACGAAGGGCAAACTTTATTTAATAAATTAAATGCAGTGGTTTCCAGATATCTGAAGCTTCCGATCCTTTACCTTGGTGCGGTGCCGCAGGATTCGCTGTTGTCTAAAGCGGTAATGCAGCAGATGCCGGTTTCCCTTCAATCACCTACGGCCAAGTCAGCCCAGGCTTATGAAATGATTGCGGCTAAACTGATGAATAAGGAAGAAAACATTAATTTGAAAAAGCGGGGAATGGCAGCTTTTTTTTCTCATATTGTGACAGGAAAAAAAATGAACTAGGAGGAAATCATGTTATCTAAGTATGTTGAACCGGGAAGCCGATTGGAAATTCAGGCGGTAGAACGGGTTAAATTTTCTGATATATCCGAAAAGAAAAAAGTGTATGAGAGTCAGGTGTATGATATCATTTCCGAAGACCGTCTGGAAATAACTATGCCCATGGAAAAGTCCAAGCTGATTCTTTTACCGGTGGATGTGGAATATGATATCTATTTTTACACCAATGCCGGTTTGTATCAGTGTTTTGGCAGAGTCATCGACCGGTATAAAAATAATACCGTATACATACTGCTGTTGGAATTATCCAGCAACCTTCGCAAATTTCAAAGAAGGGAATATTATCGTTTCAGCTGTGCTTTAGAGATGAATTCCCGTCCCCTGGAGAAAGAAGAGATTGAAAAATTGGAACAGCGAGGCTGGGAGTTGTCCCCCGGTTTACCTCTTGCACGCAGTGTTGTAGTGGATATCAGCGGTGGCGGCTTACGCTTCATTGCAAATTACAAATATGATCCGGATATTTTGATCTACTGCAAGTATCATTTGGTTATTGAAGGTAAAAACAAAGAATATACGTTGATTGGAAAGGTTTTGAGCATCAGAGAACTGGAAAACCGTCCGGGGGTATATGAGCATCGCGTCCAGTATATAGATATCGATACAGAAGAGCGGGAGGAGATTATCCGCTTTATTTTTGATGAAGAAAGAAAGAATCGTAAACGTGAAAAAGGACTCTAAATAAAAAATATTTTGTCAAACGGTCACTTTGCACGCATGTGAATGCGGGCGTGTGTTATACTCGTTTATAGAAACTGAAATCACTTAAATGAAAGAAGGCAAAATGAAAGAAGATGTTAATAAGATTGTTGCTGTCGCCAGTTCCACGGGCGGACCGCGAGCACTTCAGACATTGATTTCTTCACTTCCCGATGATTTGGGTGTTCCAGTACTGATTGTGCAGCATATGCCGGTAGGTTTTACGGCGGCTTTAGCTGAACGTCTGGATTCCATCAGTAAACTTAAGGTGGTGGAAGCAAAGGATGGGGAAGAGGTATTGCCTAACCGGGTTTATCTTTCCAGAGGCGGAGTGCATATGAACGTGCGAAAGCAAGGGAGCAGACATGTCATTCAATACAGTGATGAGGGAACACGGGAAGGGGTCAAGCCGTGTGCTAATTATATGTATGAGTCATTGGCAGACTGTAAATATGATGAAGTGATTTGTGTGGTGTTGACCGGAATGGGTGCAGACGGAACTCAGGGAATCGGTAATCTGATTCGCAAGAAGAAAGTTTATGTAATTGCACAAAATGCAGAATCATGTGCTGTGTACGGAATGCCTAAAAGTGCGGTTCGGGCAGGGATAGTTGATAAGGAATTAACTCTGACACAGATTTCACGTGAAATAACAATGAAAGTGGGGCAAAAATAGGATGGATGTAAGTCAATATTTAGAGATTTTTCTAGATGAAACAAAGGAGCATTTACAGAGTTTGAATACACAGATTCTGAATTTGGAGCAGGAACCGGAAAATGCAGATACCATCAATGAGATTTTCCGTGCCGCGCATTCCTTAAAAGGTATGGCCGGAACCATGGGCTATAAGCGGATGCAAGCCCTGACCCATGATATGGAGAATGTATTTACCGAAGTGCGTAACGGCACAGTTAAGGTAAAAGGAAATATGATTGATATTCTGTTCCAGTGTCTGGATGCATTAGAAGAGTATCTTTCCAATATTCAAGAGAATGCTGATGAAGGTACCAGTGAAAATGAGCATTTGATTAAACAACTACAGGCAATTCTCGAAAACGGTACAGATGAACCGGCACCTAAAAAAGGCAAGGGTGCATCTAAGAAAAAAGTAGCACCGAAAGCAGAAAGGCAGGATAAGTGGATGGATATTGTTTTGGGAGATTCCGAAAATAAAGTTCTCGCTATCGCAAAGAAGCAGGGAAAGAATGTATACGGTTTGAATGTAAAGGTACAGGATACCTGTTTGCTGAAAGCTGCCAGAGCTTTTCTGGTATTTAAAGCAATTGAGGATTTGGGGGAGATTATTGTATCTGAACCGCCTACGCAGGATATTGAAGATGAAAAGTTTGACTTGGACTTTAGCTTGATTGTTATCTCAGATTATCCCTTGGATCAAGTGATTGCAGCCGCTAAGAGTGTGTCCGAGATAGAAGATGTGACCGGTGGCATCATGGATATCGATACGGAAGCATATGATGATCTGGACGACGATACAGAGATGATGACTTCAGATAATATGTTAGCACCCGAAGTGGTTGGTCAAAACAGCGGTCAGGGGCAGGGTTATTCCGGACAGAATGAAAAGAAAACCTCGAAGCCGGTAGTAAATCGGACCGTACGTGTTGACATTGAAAAACTGGATGTGCTGATGAATCTGGTTAGCGAGTTGATCATTGCCAAGAACTCTCTGGTATCAGCATCCAGCAGTGAAGAAACAAATGCCCGCAGCGGTGTGAATGAGCAGATAGAGTATCTGGAAAGCGTAACTACCAATCTTCATGAATCGGTTATGAAGGTTCGAATGGTTCCCATTGAGAGCGTAGTAAACAAATTCCCGAGAATGATTCGTGATTTGTCTAAAAAATTAAACAAAAAAATGGAATTATACATGTCCGGTGAAGAAACCGAACTGGATCGTACCGTAGTAGACGAAATCGGTGATCCCCTTATGCATTTACTGCGTAATGCGGCTGATCATGGTTTGGAAGAAACCGCAGATCGTATCCGCTCCGGCAAACCGGAAGTCGGCTCCATCTTCTTAGATGCATTCCAGGATGGTAATAACGTTGTCATCGAAGTACGTGATGACGGTGCCGGCGTTGATGTTGAAGCTGTGAAGCGCAAAGCCATTGAAAAAGGTATTATTACTGCTGAACAGGGCGACAACATGAGTGAAAAGGATATTGTTGACTTACTGTTCCACGCAGGCTTTTCAACCGCAAAAGTGGTATCGGATGTATCCGGCAGAGGCGTTGGCTTAGACGTAGTCAGATCTAAGATCGAAGCACTCAGCGGCGAAGTGGAAGTTAAGACCCGCAAAGGTGAAGGCAGTACATGGACCATTCGTTTGCCGTTGACCCTGGCAATTATCCAGGCGTTGATGGTTACCGTAGGTGATGAGAAATATGCTATTTCCTTAGGCAGTATTCAAACCATCGAAGATATCACAATTGAAGACATCAAATATGTTCAGGCAAAAGAAGTTATTAATCTTCGTGGAACTGTTATTCCGATTATCCGTATGAGCGAAGTGCTTGACATTGAGAGCAAAAAGGCGCAAGATGAGGATATGGTTGTTGTTATTGTTAAAAAAGGCGATAAGATGGCCGGTCTCATTGTAGATGAGTTGATGGGACAGCAGGAAATCGTTATCAAGTCCTTAGGCAGATATATCAGCAAATGCAAGTTCATCAGCGGCGCAACCATCTTAGGCGATGGCGAAGTTGCGTTGATACTGGATGCAAATGCACTCATATAAGAGAAGGAGGATGACGAAATGGAAGAATTAAACCTTATGCATGAAACAACACAATTTATTGTGATACAGTTAGGGGAAGAACAATATGGCGTTGATATTAAATATATTGACAATATTGTAAGAATGCAGCATATTACAAGAGTACCTAAAGTTCCCGAATATTTAAAAGGAGTTATTAATCTTCGTGGTGAAGTAATCCCGGTTATGAGCGTCAGATTCAAGATGGATTTACCGGCAGATGAGATTACCAAAAATACCAGAATTATTATTTTGAAACTGGAAGCTCACGGTGCGATCGGCATTATTGTGGATCAGGTTAAAGAAGTGGTAACCCTGGAAAATGAACAAATTGAGAAAGTATCATATGACGGAAAAGATGAAAAGAACAATAATTTTATCTTTGGTATCGGAAAGTATGACGGCGGACTCATTTCCTTGTTAGACTTGAATACAGTCATCATGGAGCGAGAAAACGTATAAGGAGAAACAAATATGGGTGACCTCAGTCTGGAAAAGATGTCTAATGAGTATTATGATGTTTTGAAAGAATTAGGCAATATTGGGGCAGGTAATGCAACTACCGCATTGGCGCAAATGATAGGAAGTAAAATTGATATGACCGTTCCCCAGGTAAAGCTGCTGGAGTTTCATGAGTTGGGCAGCTTGATGGGGGGGGAAGAACAGATTATGGCCGGTATCAGTTTGGCCGTAGAAGGCGATATAACAGGAAGCATTATGTTTCTGCTGAAACAGGAAGCCGCCAAGCATCTGATTACAAAGTTAATGCCGGGTATGGGAGATGAAAATGCTCTGGATTTTACAGAGATGGAATTGTCGGCATTGCGTGAAGTAGGCAATATTATAGCGGGAGCTTATCTTAATTCATTATCTTCTCTTACAAATCTGGTGATTTATCCTTCGGTGCCGGATTTGGCAGTGGATATGGCAGGAGCAATACTGAGTATACCAGCTATTCAGTTTGGATCGATCGGTGATAATATATTGTTGATTCAAACACAGTTTTTGGATGAGGTGGTATTAGAAGGATATTTTATCTTACTTCCAGATCTGGACTCATATGGTAAGATTCTATCATCCCTGGGCATTAGCTTTTGAATATAATTACTGGAGAGAAAAGGGAGCTTGAATTAAGATATGAGTGAAGTGATTAAGGTCGGAATGGCCGATTTGAAAATTTGTATAGCACCGGACAGCATAACCACACAGGGATTAGGTTCCTGTGTGGGTATTGCTATTAGAGACCCGGTAACCGGTATAGGCGGATTGGTGCATATAATGTTGCCGGATAGTACAGCTATTCGGAATAACGAAAATATTCCGAAATTTGCTGATACCGGAATTGTAGAATTGATAAGACAAATTGTCGCAAAAGGTGGGTCACGAAGCCGTCTTGTAGCTAAAATAGCTGGCGGTGCCCAGATGTTTGCTTTTCAAAGTAAGTCGGATATGGTTAGGATCGGCGAGAGAAATGTGGAAGCTACCAAGAACAAGCTGCATGAAATGAAAATTCCCATTTTAGCGGATGATACGGGACTTGATTACGGAAGAACCATTATCTTCTATCCGGCGACAGGCGATTTGGTAGTCCGGTCTGTGGGCAAGCCGGAGAAAAAAATATGAAGAAACGTAAATTATTGGCACCGTTCCTGATGCTTTTTTCAGGGACGGCTGCTGGTATTGTTATGTTCAGACTTAATTATGATTTGAAAGAAACGCTGGAATGGTTACTTCTTATACTCATCAGCTTTTATATAATAGGTGTTTTGATTGCTAAAATGTTAGATAAATTCGAACGCCAAAATGAGGAAGCAGTTATTCAGGAAGAAGGAGAAGTTATTGAAAAGGAAGCAGAGGAAGATGCGGAATCGGATATAGATGCTGAATAATTCTGACTAAACGAGCGAGGTGTTACAGTGGACGAAACAGGCAGAAAAAAATTATGGGATGATTATGCAAAGGCGAAGACCCCTGAAATACGTGAAAAGATAATACTTGAGTATGCCCCGCTGGTTAAATTGGTAGCCGGAAGACTTAGCATGTACCTTGGGTATAACGTTGAGTATGATGATCTGGTGGGGTATGGCATTTTCGGGTTAATAGATGCTATTGACAAATTTGACAGTATGAAGGCTGTTAAATTTGAAACCTATGCAAGCCTTCGTATTCGTGGGGCTATTCTGGATCAAATAAGAAAAATGGACTGGATTCCCAGAACAATCAGACAAAAACAAAAGAAAATAGAGACGGCGATTAAAGATATTGAAGCATCTGAGGGGCGCAATGCCACGGATGAAGAAATAGCGATAAGTCTGGGTATAACAAATGATGAATATCTGGAATGGCAGTCGCAAATGAAGGTTACTGGTGTAGTTTCTTTAAATGAATTCATGGAGCAAGGCAGTGAAGTTCCGATGGAGCATAACAGCACCCAATCCAGGTTTGAAGGGCCGGAAGAAGTGTTGGAAAAGGGCGAACTTAAGAAAATGCTGATGCAGGCATTGGAGCTTTTAACTGAGAAAGAAAAGAAAGTCATTCTTTTATATTATTATGAAGAACTGACTTTAAAAGAAATCAGTAATGTTTTGGAGGTTTCAGAGTCCAGAATATCACAGCTTCACACCAAAGCATTGCAAAAGATGAAGACAAAGATGGGAAACTACATGGGGATAATAAATCAATTATAGCAAGGAGAGGCGGAGTATTATGGGAAATGGGTTTTTTCAGGTACTTTATAGTGAGAAGGGTACTTACTTAAAGGTCACAAAAGCAGATGGAGGAGAAGCAGTTAAGGTAAATGAGGTTATGGAATATCTAAACACACAAGGTATTCCCTATGACCTGGTGACACTTAACCAGAATATCGGTGCGGCTAATCAAGGGCAGGGTAAAGAAATGATTATACCGATTAATCCGCAGATTTTCAGACCGATAAATGAAATCTATAAGATGTGGACGAGTCCGGATCGAATGCAAGTGGTGGCCAGGTTTTATCCGCCTTCGACAAGCGGACAAAGAATATCTATGGGTGAGTTTTTGAAAGATTTAAGTTACCAAAAAGTAACATATGGTATCAAGAATCCTGAAATAGAAAAGTTTTTAGCATCACCAAGATATTGTACGGATATTGTGATCGCAGAAGGAACGCCGCCCAATCATGGGACAGATGCCAGAATTGAATATTTTTTTAATACCGATGTGAAAGCCAAACCGACATTGAATGATGATGGCAGTGTTGACTTCTTTCATTTAAATACAATTAATCAATGTACAAAGGGTCAGATGCTGGCTAAGTTGATTCCTGCGGATGAAGGTGATTATGGTTATACAGTCTATGGTGAAAAAATCAAACCCAGAGATATAAAAAGATTATTTTTGAAGAAGACTAATAATGTTTTTCTGTCAGAGGATAATCTGACTATGTTTGCCAGTGTTGATGGCCATGTTACATTTGTGGATGGTAAAGTCTTTGTCTCTAACATATTAACGTTGGATAATGTAAATACAGCTACCGGAAATATTGAATATGAAGGCAGTGTTGTGGTACTGGGAAATGTATTTGCTAATTTTAGTGTAAAGACAAAAGGAAATATTGAAGTACGTGGTGTCGTTGAAGGTGCCTATTTGGAAAGCGAAGCCGATATTATTATTGCCAGAGGCATGAAGGGAATGGGCCGGGGAACACTAAAGGCAGGTGGTAATGTTATTGCACAGTTTTTGGAAAATGCCAAAGTAGAGGCTGGGGGATATGTATCAACTGATTCGATCCTCCTTTGTGATGTGGTGGCCGGAACGGAAATTAATGTTACCAGTAAAAAAGGGTTTATTACCGGCGGAAAAGTTTGCGCAGGTAATTTGGTTCAGGTGAAAACACTGGGATCGGATATGGGTTCTGCTACGATTGTTGAAGTGGGAATGGATCCTACTGCTAAGATTAAGATTCAAAAGCTTCAGAAAAGAGTCGCAGAGCTTTCGAAGGATATTAAAAATGCACAGCCGATTTTAAATGCAGCAGCTCAAAAAATTGCTCAAGGAGTTCGGATGCATCAGGATCAGATTAAGTATATTCAAAACCTCACCATTGAAAATAAGCAAAAATCAGCAGAACTGGAAAATGCAATGGTTGAATTGGAAGAACTGCAGAAGATATATGAACTTTCAGCAGGAGCACAGATACTTGTAACCGGTGATGTATATGCCGGAACCCAGATTTGCATCGGTGATTTATCTATGGCTGTGAAATCCAGCTTATCTTACTGTAAGTTTGTTAAACAGCAGGGAGAAATCAAGATGATGGGTTTGTAGTTGCTTAGAATAGGAGGTTGTTAAAGTATGGTAATCAATCCAATTGCGGTACAGGGAGAAATAACCAGAGCACAAGATTTTACAACAATTAAGCATAATGAAGACAATAAAGGAATGGTGGATCAGCTTAACATTCAAAAACAGCAGCAAAACCAGGAGGACAGCAGAGCCCACCAGGTTCAAAAGAAGGACGATCCTGAAAGTGCAGAGAAACGGTATGATGCCAAGGAAAAAGGGAATAATCAATATACCGGAAACGGCGGAAAACAGCGAAAGAAAGAAGAACAGAAAAAATCCGACGGCAAAGTAGTTTTAAAAAATCAAAGTGGTTTTGATATGAAAATTTAGAGGATTATTTATGAGTGGAATCGAAATAGCGTTACTCATCATTGGCGGAGTGATTTTTTTAGTAAGTTTTTTGCTGCCGGGAGGAAAAGAGAAAAAAGAACCTTCCGCTAATACTGCTGAGATAACGGAAGAACAGATTGGATTAATGGTAGAAAAAGAAATAGATGATGCCAAACAGCATATTAACGAAGTCGTTGATGAAACGATTACTTATGCAATGGAAAAAGCCGAACGTGCCATGGATCGGATTACCAACGAAAAGATGTTGGCAATCAATGAGTATTCCGATACTGTTTTGGGGGAAATAAACAAAAACCACCAGGAAGTGGTTTTTCTTTATGATATGCTGAATGATAAGCATGAAACTTTGATAAGTACCGTGAGCCAGGCAGCGATAACGGCCAGTGAGGTACAACAAACAGTAAGGGATGCGGAAGTAACGGCTAAAGAAGTTAAAGAACAGATGGAGCGAGAAGAGCTGGAGAAGGAAGTACAGGAGAAGGAAGTACAGGAGAAAGAAACACTCCAAGTGGAGGAATTCCAGCTTTTTAATCATCAGGAAATAGAAAAAGTTCAGGTGGAAAAAAAACCGGCCAAAGCCCCCAAGAGGACAAAAAATGCAGTTCCTAAGTCTGAGGAATCTGATGGTAGAGATATGAGTATTCATTTTAGAGGAAATGGAACTGGTGGCAGAAATAATAACGAAAGAATTTTGGAGCTGCACAAAGCAGGAAAATCCAATATGGCGATTGCTAAAGATTTAGGATTGGGCATTGGTGAAGTGAAGCTGGTCATTGATTTATTTGAAGGAGCAAACTAGAATATGAATTTGAAATACTATTTGCGGGGATTGGGAATCGGTATTCTGGTGACTGCAATGGCTATGAGTATTTCGGCATCAAGGAAGTCGGAAATGTTAAGCGATGCGGAGATTAAAGAGCGGGCAATTGCTTTGGGCATGACCGAAGAGAGCAAAGTGTTGTCTGAGCTGAAAGGAAATACCGAAAAGCAGCAGGACGACCTGGGAACAGCCGCAGCGACACCGGAGCCGACAATCACTCCGTTGCTAACAGCAGAGCCTATCACGACAGCAGAGCCTGTGCCAACGGCTGAACCTGCGCCAACAGATGAACCTACGCCAACAGCCGAACCGACACCAACAGCAGAGGCTTCCACATCAGGAATGGGATTGCCGGCAGAAGATGTAGCGGAAGTTACAATAAAAATAAGCAGCGGAGAAGGTTCCTATACGGTTTGCCGTAAGCTGGAAGAAGCGGGATTAATCTCTTCAGCCTCCGAATATGATACTTATTTATGTAAGAATGGATATGATAAAAAGATGCGGGTAGGAAGCTATAGCATTGCAGTCGGCACGGATCAGGAAACAATCGCTAAAATACTGTCAGGAAAGTAGTAAAAAAACTGAATTTATTAGGAAAACCCTCTTGTACGCAAGAGGGTTTTATGCTATAATTCGAATGTTGTGACTAAAAAACACGCATGCGGATGAACTGTCGGTGTCCGAAACGCTCGGATAGGCAGTAAAGATGATGGATGCGGAAGAAAACAAACCAAACGGAGGTAGAAAAATGAGCGTTATTTCAATGAAACAGTTACTGGAAGCAGGTGTTCACTTTGGACATCAGACAAGAAGATGGAACCCTAAAATGGCTCCCTATATCTTCACCGAGAGAAATGGTATCCACAT
>JAVBSL010000046.1:0-23309 GCA_031556725.1 Lachnospiraceae bacterium
TAAGCATAGCAATATGTTCAGCTGACAAGTACTAATCGATCGAGGGCTTATCCAAAAAAAGATAGCCATTAGTAATGGCTTACGCAAAGGAAATGTCTTAGAAGGTAGTTGATTTTCGTGTTCGGTTTTGAAGGTATGAATTTTCGTAATATTAAAAAGAGCAAATGAAACAAAAATTTGTTGAAATTTGACTGAATATTTATGGCACATTGACTAATTTTGAAAACAGTTCCTTTGGAACTGCTTTTTTTGTTGTAGAGAAAAAATAATTATGCTATAATCGCTTTATGAAGTTTTGTAGTGTTGTATAAATATTAGCGTGAGGTGATTGTATGGATACAAATATTTTGCTCGAGAATGGAACGAATGAATTAGAAGTTTTAGAATTTACATTAGCCGGGAATTCATATGGTATTAATGTAGCAAAGATAAGAGAAATTATAGCGTATCAGGAAGTAACACCTGTGCCTAATTCACATCCCAGTGTTGAAGGTATATTTATGCCGAGAGATGTCATGATTACTGCGATAGATTTAAGAAACTGTCTGCAGCGGGGAACTTCAGCAAAAGAAGGACTTTTTATTATCACTAACTTTAATAAGTTAGACATTGCATTTCACGTAGAAGCAGTTCAGGGAATTCACAGAGTGTCATGGACTGATATCATTAAGCCTGATTCTACCATGTCTTCTAATGAAGAAGGAATTTCAACGGGTATTGTTAAAGTAAATGGTAAACTGATTATTATTTTGGATTTTGAAAAAATAATTTCAGATATTAATCCGGAAGCGGGCTTAAAAGTATCGGAAATTGAGGAGATGGGCAAGAGAAGAAGAAACAATATACCGCTTCTTATTGCAGAAGATTCACCGTTGTTGAATAAACTTATCGTAGATTGTTTAAAAGCAGCAGGATATCACAATCTCATACATACAGAAAACGGGCAGGAAGCATATGATATTGTTCAGGATTGCCTTATGAATAATACATTAGAGGAGCATGTGAAGTGTATTGTTACGGATATTGAGATGCCGATTATGGATGGACACCGTTTAACGAAATTAATCAAAACGGAACCAAGGACCAGACATATTCCGGTAGTTATCTTCTCATCTTTGATTAATGAGGAAATGAGAAAGAAAGGCGAGGCCCTTGGCGCTAACGCACAGTTGACTAAACCGGAGATCGCTAATTTGGTTAAAACCATTGATGAATTAGTTAATAATAACGTATAAGAAATAAAAAGGCCGGGAAAACTCCCGGTCTTTTAAGTATAGGAGAGTATGAAAAATATGAGTTTTTCGTATAAAGAATTAATGGCGGCAATAGAAGAAGCAGAATATGTCCTAATCGGAATCGGGGAAGAGTGGAATGATGAACGGATGGATGGATATCGAAAACTTTATCAATTGATTCAAGATAAAAACCATTTTATAGTCAGCACGTGTACAAATGGAGAGATTAATAAATGTGGATGTTCTTTTCAGGTAGTAGAACCTTGTGGCGGGTATGAAAAGCTGCAATGTAGTGTGAATTGCAGTAAGGACTTATATGAAGTTCCGGATGATTTTGAAATATCGCCACCGCTGTGTCCCAAATGCGGAAATCCCCTGGTTTTTCATAACATATATTCCCCTAATTATTCGGAGGTAGGATACCTGGAAAAATGGAAATTATATATTGAATGGCTGCAAAAGACTGTAAATCATAGCCTTTGTGTTGTGGAGTTGGGGGTAGGGATGGAATTTCCCAGTGTGATACGGTGGCCTTTTGAAAAGATCGTATATTTTAATAATAAGGCAAAACTTTACCGGGTGCATAACAGTCTAAGCCAGATATCGGAAGAAATAAAGGGAAAGGGATATTCGAGGCAAGAAAATTCAGTAGATTTTATAAAAAAATTGTCTTACGATTGTTAGTATGATAAACTGGTAGAGGAATATTTGTGATTGATAAAAGGTAGGGAAAAATTATGGCTACAGATGAAGATTATTTGGATAGTCTGTTAAAAACAGTGATAGAAAGTGAATCGGAACCAAGGGAAAAACCGAAAGTAGAAAGTGAAATAGTGGAAGACATCGTGCTACCGGAAGAAGTCAGGATTACCTCCGACGAATTGGCAGATATGGTGGACAGCTTAGATGAGATGCTTGCGGAACCGGAAAAAAATGATGAGGAAAAGCTATTAAGTCAAAATGAATTAGACGCCATGTTTGCGGAAATGGATGAGCAGATAAGTGTACCGGAACCCGAAGCAGAACCCGAAGCAGAACCCGAGGCAGAACCAGTCGATGACATTATGGCTTTATTTGAGACGGAAGAAACTGTAGAAGAAGCTGAAGCAGAAACAGATGATATCAATGACGCTATCACGGAGATTGATGGGGATATGGATATCGGTGATTTGATTGATGTCATAGGCGCAGACGAAGATCTGTCAGAAATAAAAGGTCTTCTGGATAAAGCTGAAAACAATGAGCTTGTAGATGATGATGACATGCTGGCTTTACTGGATGGAGCAGGTGAATATGGCGAAAACGGTCTTGACGAGAATGATGATTTAATGGCTCTTTTGGGTGAAGAAGAGACAGAGGACGCTAACGGTAAAAAGGATAAGAAGAATAAGAAAAATGATAAGAAGAAATTATTCGGCCGAAAACCCAAGAAGGAAGTAGCCGAAGCAGATGACGAGGAGCAATCGCAAGAAGAACTTTCATTGAATGAGTTTGAAGAAATTGCGCAGAAACCTGTTAAGAAAAAGGGTTTCTTCGGAAAACTTTTCTCAGCTTTAACAGATGTGGATGAAGACGAGACAGAATGGGAACAGGTTCTTGCAGAGAAAGAAGTAAAAACGGTATCTGAAGAAAATCGGGAAATATTAGAGGACTTAGACGCAGAGGATCGAAAAGTCAAGGGTAAAAAAGGCAAAAAGGATAAAAAAGCCAAAAGAGAAAAGGTAAGAACAGAAGAGGACAAAGGAGCAAAACCAAAACCGGTTAAAGAAAAAAAGGCCAAGAAGAAAAAAGAGCCATCGGAACCTCGCGAACCTGAAAAAAAGTTTTCTAAGAAAAAAATATTATTGGTATTTGTTTTTTGCATGACACTGTTGGCCGCGATTGTTGTCGTCTGCAGGTTTTTGCCGGATTCACAAGAACGGGTCAAAGCAAGAACTGCTTATTACCAGGAAGATTATAAGACAGTATATGATTTGCTATATAACAAGAGCTTAAGCACTAACGATGAAATTATGTTTAATCAAGCTTTTGTGATATTGCAGATGGAGCGAAAAAGGGAATCGTATCAAAATTATAAAGCAATGAACATGCCGGTAGAGGCGTTAGATGCACTACTGCAAGGTGTAGCCAGACACGAAAAGCTAAGCGCCGGAGATTTATATGGAAAACAGAACAAGGTATATGAAATATATCAAAATATTTTAGATATTTTAGTTTCCGAATACAATATTTCTGAGCAGGAGGCCTTTACGATATTGGCATATGATAGTATAACATATACTCAAAAGGTACATGCGGTTACACTAGGTACTGATTTTGAGGGAGATGGGGAGGAAGGGGAACCTCAGATGCCGGAGCAGCCACAGGATATTTTACCGGAAGAAGAGGATATCATACAATGATAGCAATAATTGACTATGATGCAGGAAATATAAAAAGTGTGGAAAAAGCTCTTCAATATTTGGGCGAAGAAGCGATTATAACCAGAGAAAGAGAGCAAATATTAACAGCGGACAAGGTTATTTTACCGGGAGTAGGTGCTTTCGGGGATGCCATGGGTAAGATTAGAGCCTATGATTTAGAAGAAGTAATTCATCAGGTTGTAAAGCAGCAAACGCCTTTTTTGGGGATTTGCTTGGGGCTCCAGCTGCTATTTGACGAGAGTGATGAAAGTCCCGGTATCAAGGGCTTGGGGGTATTAAAAGGAAAAATCAGGCGGATACCGGATAAGGAAGGTCTTAAAATACCCCATATCGGGTGGAATTCTCTGGAGTTTCCCCGTCAAGGCCGACTTTTTCAGGGAATAGAGAAAAGTGCTTTTACTTATTTTGTACATTCATACTATTTGGTAGCAGAGGAAGCGAAAATTGTAACTGCAACTACAGAGTATAGTACCAAAATCCATGCATCTGTAGAAAAAGATAATATTTTTGCCTGTCAATTTCATCCGGAAAAGAGTTCGGATACCGGAATAAAAATTTTGGATAATTTTATTCACTTAACATAGGAGGTTTCGAAATATGCACACGAAAAGAATCATTCCCTGCCTGGATGTACATAATGGCCGGGTGGTAAAAGGCGTTAACTTTGTTGATCTGCGTGATGCCGGTGATCCGGTTGAAATTGCCGCTGCTTATAATCAAGCCGGTGCGGACGAACTGGTTTTTCTGGATATTACGGCTACCAGCGATGCCAGAACAACGGTAGTGGATATGGTCAGGCGGGTAGCGGAGAAGGTTTTCATTCCTTTTACAGTGGGCGGCGGTATCCGCACGGTAGATGATTTTAAAGCTATTTTGCGGGAAGGTGCCGATAAGATATCCGTTAACTCAGCGGCTATCGATAATCCCAAGTTAATCAGTGAAGCGGCAGACAAATTCGGCAGTCAGTGTGTAGTGGTAGCTATCGATGCGAAAAAGCGAGCCGATGGTTCCGGCTGGAATGTATATAAAAGCGGTGGCCGGATCGATGTGGGAATGGATGTTATTGAGTGGGCTGAACAGGTAAATAAGCTGGGTGCAGGTGAAATACTGCTGACCAGTATGGACTGTGACGGGACCAAAGCCGGTTATGATATTGAATTAACCAGATTAGTTGCCGAAAGCGTATCCGTACCGGTGATTGCTTCCGGCGGTGCAGGAACATTGTCACATTTTTACGAGGCACTGACGGCGGGAAAAGCAGATGCAGCATTAGCCGCTTCTTTATTTCATTATAAAGAACTGGAAATTAAAGAAGTTAAAAGATATTTGCAGGAAAAAAGTGTACCGGTGAGGTTGTAAAGAATAATGGGAATGATAGAAAATGATTGGCTGGATTCGGTTCAGGCGGAATTCAAAAAACCATACTATAAAGAGCTTTATCAGTTCATTAAAGGTGAATATAGTAAATGCAGGGTATATCCTCCAGCGGATGATATTTTTAATGCTTTTCATTTTACTCCCTTAAGTAAAGTGAAGGTCTTGCTGTTGGGACAGGATCCTTATCACAATGAGCATCAGGCTCATGGACTGAGCTTTTCGGTATTGCCCGATCAGCCGGAGATACCGCCGTCTCTGCAGAACATCTATAAAGAACTGCAAGAGGATCAAGGGTGTACCATTCCGGACAACGGTTACTTGAAAAAATGGGCGGATCAGGGAGTACTTTTACTGAATACCGTACTGACAGTGCGTGCTCATCAGGCCAATTCTCATCAGGGAAAAGGCTGGGAAAAGTTTACAGATGCCATTATTCAGGCAGTGAATGCCCAGAATCGGCCGATTGTTTATTTTTTATGGGGCCGGCCGGCGCAAAGTAAGATTCCCATGCTTACCAATCCCAGGCATTTGATTCTGACAGCACCCCACCCCAGTCCGTTATCGGCATATAGAGGATTCTTTGGATGTAAGCATTTCAGTCAGGCCAATGAATTTTTGATGAAAAATGGAGAAGAACCGATTGACTGGCAAATTGAAAATATAAAATAAAGATGATTAAGGATGTCGTATTCCCAAGTACGGCATCTTTTTTTTGAAAAAAGGAATTAGGTGTTGACAAAATATTAAAAAAATACTATAGTGTTCCTATAAAGTACTACTAAGGAGAACGCCATGGATGAAAGCATTATTTTAGAGAAGTTATGTGCGTTTGGTCTGACCAGACAAGAAGCGGCGTTGTATCTATGCTTACTTAATGGTGACCAGATGAGCGGTTATGAGGCCGCTAAGCAAACCGGTATATCCCGCTCCAATGCGTACAGTGGTCTGGCAGGCCTGGTGGAAAAAGGTGGTGCCTGCATCATCGAGGGTGATACCAATAAATATGTGGCAGTGCCTGTGGCAGAATTTTGTACCAATAAGATCAGAGGACTGGCAGCGGAAAAAGAATATTTACAGAGACATCTGAAAGCTTCCAAACGTCAGGAAGAAGGGTATATCACCATCACTGGCTACGGACATATTCAGGATAAGATATTTACCATGTTGGAACAGGCGGAGTATCGGGTCTATCTGGCAGCACCTACCGGAATGATCGGAGTGTTGCAAAAGGAGATTGAGAAAGCGATAGCCAGGCGGATTAAAATGGTAGTAATTACTGATGGGGAGGCATCTCTGGAAGGGGCAACCATATACCTTACCGGCAAGCGGGAACAGCAGCTGCGCCTGATCATTGATTCAGCCTATGTGCTGACCGGCGAGATTAGCGGAAGCAATCAGGATACCTGTCTTTATACGGGGCAGAAGAACTTTGTAAATGTATTTAAAGAAGCACTTAAGAATGAGATAAAACTGATTGCCTTAGAAGGTGAGCAGTTGCAAGGAGGAAAAAATGAATAAGATACCCTTTATTAACAAAGAAAAAGCAGAAGAGATCGTAAAAAGTTATCCCACCCCTTTTCATATTTATGATGAAAAAGGATTACGTGAGAATGCCAGGGCAGTGAAGGAAGCATTTGCATGGAATCCCGGTTTTCGGGAATATTTTGCCGTGAAGGCCAATCCCAATCCTTTTTTAATAGATATTTTAAGAGAATACGGCTGTGGCAGTGACTGTTCTTCGTTAACAGAACTGATGCTTAGTGAGGCAATGGGGATGAGCGGAGAAGATATTATGTTTTCCTCCAATGAAACACCGGCTGAAGAATACGCCTATGCCGCCAAACTGGGAGCAATTATTAATCTGGATGATATTACCCATATTCCCTTTGTGGAAGATATTCTGGGAAAACTGCCGGAGACTATGAGCTGCCGTTATAATCCCGGCGGTGTTTTTCAGATGAGTAACGGTATTATGGATAATCCCGGTGATGCCAAATATGGATTTACCACCGAGCAGATGTTTGAAGGCTTCCGGCTGTTAAAAGAAAAAGGCGTTAAAAACTTTGGTATTCATGCTTTCCTGGCAAGCAATACCGTAACCAATGAGTATTATCCGATGCTGGCAAAACAATTGTTTGAAGTGGCGGTGCAGTTGAAGGAAGAGACCGGTGCCCATATTACTTTCATTAACCTGTCTGGCGGTGTGGGCATTCCTTACCTGCCGGATCAATCAGGCAATGATATTAAGGCTATTGGCGAAGGTGTCAGAAAGGTATATGAGGAGGTACTGGTTTCGGCCGGAATGGGAGATGTGGCACTTTATACCGAGATGGGACGCTATATGACCGGACCTTACGGAGCATTGGTTACCCAGGCGATTCATGAGAAACACACTCATAAGGAATATGTTGGTGTGGATGCCTGCGCAGTGAACCTGATGCGCCCGGCCATGTATGGTTCTTACCACCATATTACCGTACTGGGCAAAGAAGAGGCCGTTTGTGACCATCAATATGATATCGTCGGTTCCTTATGTGAAAATAATGATAAGTTTGCAATCGACCGGATGCTTCCGGAGATTGAAAAAGGAGATTACCTTTTTATTCACGATACCGGTGCCCATGGTCATGCTATGGGATATAACTATAACGGTAAGTTAAAATCCGCAGAATTGCTGCTGAAGGAAGACGGCAGCGTAGAACTAATCAGAAGAGCGGAAACGCCAGGGGACTATTTTGCAACATTGGATGTGTTTCCGATTTTTAAAAAATTTCCCTCAAATTAGATAAAATTACTTGTCAACGGCGGCCGGATATGTTACTATAATATTCGGCTGTTATGAACAGCAAATGCCGGCGTGTCGGAATGGCAGACGAGGCAGACTCAAAATCTGTTGTGGGCAACCACGTGCGGGTTCAAGTCCCGCTGCCGGCAGTGAAAATCCTTGAGAAATCAAGGATTTTTTGTTTTTCCGAAAAAAAAGAAGGAGGAAACAGTAGGCTACTGTTTCCTCTCCTTAATCTTTTATTGTGTATTATTCAGCTAATTTAAACTTATCGACTAAAGTAACCAGAGTGTTTGACGTATCTTGCGTCTCGGCCATATTTTTTACAATCGTAGAAGCATTTGTGGAGATATCGGAAGTCTGCTCGGCAACTACGGTAGTGGTTCGGGCGCCTTCCTGAGCAGCCATGGATACTTCATTAATGGCACGCATCAATACCTGAACAGAAGCTAACAGTTCTTCGGAGGTGGCACTCAAATCACTGGTCAGGTCATTTACATAGACCGCATCGGTGGTATAAGAATCAGCAGTTGACAGCATGTCTTTATAATCATTCATAACGTCCTCAGCGACAAAGTTCAGCAAATTGGTGGAACTGTTAGCCAAAGCATTAACCGCTGCCATAACCACCTTGGTAATGGCCTGAATCTGGGTGACGGTATTCTTGGAGTTGTCAGCCAGGGCACTGATTTCGTTGGCAACAACCGCAAAGCCGCGACCGGCTTCACCGGCTCTGGCAGCTTCGATAGAAGCGTTTAACGCTAGCAGGGTAGTCTGACTGGTAATTCCCAGGATGGCATCGGCGAGAGCATTGATCTCATCCACGGCTTTAGAATCTTCCAAGGCTTTTTCCAGACTGACTTTGATTTCATTAAAAACATTATTGGATTTTTCAATGGAAGCGTTAACATTTTTACCAAGTGACGAAGCTCTTTCGTGAATTTCACCGGATTTGGTAGCACCTTCTTCGGCTTTCTCAGCAACGGTTTCAACAGCACGTTCAATTTCGGAAGCGGTGGCATTCATTTCTTCTGCTGATGCTCCGGTTTCTTCCATACTTGCACTAAGCTCTTCGGTGGCAGCAGAGGTATCGGTAATGCGATCATTCAGAATACCTAAGGTCTGATTGGTGGAATCTACCTGTTGCCCCAGTGAGTGGGTGGAATCTTTAATGCCGGAAACAGTAGTGATCAAACCCTGTTTCATATCTTCGATATTATTGGCAAGTTTTCCAATTTCATCTTTTTGCCGGATATAACGTGCAGGTATATCCACAGTCAGATCACCGTCGGCAATTTTTTCGGCCACATCCCGTACTGCATTCAGGGGCGTGGTAATCAGACTGGAAATAAACAGACCGAGAGCAATGGCAATAATAATGGCAACAACGACGATAATAACAGTTTGGTAAATGCTTGATATGTAGAGTTCACTAGCCAAATTGACATTGTCTTGAGCAAATTTTTCATTAAAAGCAATCAAAGCATCAATACTGGCCTGTGTACTGTTAGCCAAAGGCAGTGCTACATTGGTATTTTGCGCTTCAGCTTCGTCATAGAGACCCTGCTTAGCCAAGTCCATTGTTTTGTTACGCTCAGTAGTATAGTTGTTCATATTTTTCTCAAATTCAGTGTATAGATCCATCTCTTCCTGAGCAATGATCATGGATTTGTAGAAATCCATATTTGTCTTATTATGGGCATCGCTGTCATAAACCTTTTGTTCGTAGCTGGCTATATCAGCAGAGTATTTTTCGATGGTCATACACAGGACATTGCGACGCATATCACTAAGATTGTTGTTAACAGTTTGCATGGCAGATGTAGATTTATAATTGTTTTCATAAATCTCAGTGTTGGAAGCATTTATGCTTCCCATTGCCATTATACCTATTACACCGATCAGGATCATTGCGGCGATTAGGATAAAAAAGGATACCAGAAGTTTAACTCTTAATTTCGCATTATAGATTATTCTCATATAATTCCTCCTTGTTTTTTAGTATATATTTACAATAAAGTTTTTGCTAAAAAATGTCAATTAAAAAACGTAAAAGTAAACAAAAAACAATAAAAAAATCGATTTTTGGTAATTTGTATAACAAAAATAAATAAAAAAATAGTATGAAAGTGTATGATTTTTTGTTAAAAAGTACGATTAATAAATGAGCGACTAAATATAGTTGCATAAAAGCTTAAATGTGATATATTATAATTGTGTGTAAAAAATTGAGAAAGGATGGTTCACTATGAGTAGTTTGCTTATGTATAAGAATTATAATGGTACAGTGGAATATTCTGCTGATGATGAATGTCTTTTTGGAAAAGTTATTGGGTTAAAATCGCTTATTTCATATGAAGGAAATTCTGTCCATGAATTGAAACAAGATTTTGAAGAGGCAATTGACAGGTATTTTGAGGATTGTGCACAAAGGAATATTGCGCCGGAGCAACCATTCAAAGGATCATTTAATGTAAGGATTAGTCCTGAGTTGCACAGGGGAATTGCTTTATATGCAATCCAACACGGACAAAGTCTTAATTCAGTAGTGGAAGAGGCTATTAGTACATTTGAATATAAACAAAGGAGCAGTCATGAGCAGAGAATACTCCAGGCAATTAGCCCAGATAGCCCTAGGCAAGCATAAGGCTCAGTTAGTTTTTAAAAATGCCCAGGTTATCCAGGTATTTACCAATGAAATCCTTACCGCAGATATCGCCGTTCAAGATGGTATTATCATCGGTGTGGGGCGTTATCAGGGAGAAGCAGAGATAGATTTGTCCGGCAAGTACGTATGTCCGGGCTTTATTGATGCCCATCTTCATCTGGAATCCACACTGGTTAATCCGGGGGAGCTGATTTTACAGGCCGGTTTAACCGGTACCACCACCTTTATCGTAGACCCGCATGAGGCAGCCAATGTAGCAGGAACGGCAGGTATAGATTATATTTTAAGCGAAACGGAAGACACAGAGGCTAATGTATATGTGATGATACCCTCCTGCGTACCTTCCGGTCCCAATGAAGACAACGGGCATCATCTTACGATAGCGGAAATGCGGCAATATCTGGAGCATCCCCGGGTCTTGGGACTGGGTGAGGTTATGGACTGTCAGGCAGTACTGGATGGCGAAGATCAGATGCTTGAGAAGCTTCGATTGTTTGGCAGTAAGAAGCTGGACGGTCATGCGGGATATCTGGGAGAAAAAGAAACCGGCTGTTATGCACTGTCGGGAATTCAAACCGATCATGAATGTTGTACTTATGAGGATGCCCTCCGGGAAATGCGGACCGGTATGCAGATTTTAATCAGGGAAGGAACCGGAGCAAAGAATCTGGAAGGTATTTTAACCGGGATAATTGACAATCAGATCCCTTGTCATCAATTGGCTTTTTGCACCGATGACAAGCATATCGAAGATATTCGGGAACAGGGGCATATCAGCTATAATGTACGTCGGGCCATTGAACTTGGGATGCCCCCCATTGAGGCCATTAAGATTGCCACCTTATATCCGGCCAAATGCTATGGTTTAAAACATTTAGGGGCAATTGCACCGGGATATCAGGCGGATTTACTGGTATTTTCAGATATGGAAGAGATAAAGGTTGAAGCGGTTTATTATAAGGGAAAGCGACTTGATCCCACAAAGCACCGGCATAGAAACATCCCGGCAGAATTACGGGATACCGTACATATAAAATGGAAGGGCAGGGAAGAACTGCGCCTTTTTCTGCAAGGAACAGAAAGTCCGGTGATTGAGCTGGTACCGGGGCAGATCCTGACACGTAATATCCGGGAAAGGGTAAACGTACAGCAGGGAGAATTCATTGCCGATCAGGTTTATCAAAAATTGGTAGTTCTGGAACGGCATCACGGTACCGGTAAAAAGGAAATGGGAATTGTAAAAGGATTTTTTCTGCAAAACGGAGCGATTGCCTCAACGGTAGCCCATGACTCCCATAACTTAATTGCAGTTGGTGATAATGATGAAGATATGTGCCGGGCGATTGAGGCGCTGATTAAGTGCGGCGGTGGTTATGTGGTAGTGGAAAGCGGCAAGGAACCGTTAATTTTACCCTTGGAGATTATGGGACTGATCAGTACATGGGATTATGAGCAGGTAAGCAAAATGACCAGACAGATGTTAGTTGTGGCACATAAGATGGGAGTACCTGCAGATGTGGATCCCTTCATCACCTTGTCCTTTCTGTCACTGCCGGTGATTCCGCAGGTGCGGTTGACGACAAGAGGGTTATATGATGTAATGAAAGGTAACTTTATAATATAAGTGAAGACAACATGATAAATTCGTAAATTCTGTTAAATATTACCAAATAGCTACACACTGTGTAGCTATTTGAATTGAGCACATTGCCACGAAAATTCCAGGCAAATTTCGGGCAAATTACGAGATGTTTTATTAGAATTTATGCGCCCTATGTGCTATACTAATACATACTAAAGGAGGGGAAACATGGACAAAGAATTAAAAATGATGCTCAATGAAATTATTAATGACATTGGTAGAGTTGAGACTAAATTGGAAAAGCGTTTTGACAAGGTGGAAAAACATCTTGATCAATTAGAATCTGAAGTATGTGCAGTCAAATTGAATAATGAAACAATTGAACTTCTTCTTAAGAAAATTAATGAACTTGAAAAACGGATTTCTGAACTGGAAAAGAAAACGGCATAATATTATATAACAAAACAATAAAAAATTTTATTTACAATTTAACAAAAAAAGTGTATATTAGTAAGGTAAGGTCGCAAAGGAGCGAGTAAAAGCTCTTTTGCGACCTTTTTTATGTTAGAAGGAGGAAAAATTATGTTTGATGCGAAAAAAAATACATCACAGCCCCCTTTATATAGGGAAGAATTTGAACACGACAACTGCGGTATCGGTGCCTGTGTTAATATCAAGGGCAAGAAGAGTCACGGAATTGTGGAAAGTGCTTTGAAGATTGTTGAAAATCTGGAACACCGGGCCGGAAAAGATGCCGAAGGCAAGACCGGCGACGGTGTCGGTATCATGACCCAGATACCCCATAAATTTATGAAAAAAGTAACCCATTCCCTGGGAATCAATCTGGGCAATGAAAGAGAATACGGTGTGGGAATGTTCTTTTTCCCGCAAGAGGAACTTCGGCGCAATCAGGCAAGGAAGATGTTTGAGATTATTGTAGAGAAAGAAGGGCTGACCTTTTTAGGCTGGCGGGAAGTAAGCGTATATCCCCAGGTTCTGGGGCACCGGGCAGCAGAATGTATGCCCTGTATTATGCAGGGCTTTGTGAAAAAGCCGGAGAATGTGGCCAAAGGATTGGAATTTGACCGCAGGCTTTATATTGTCCGCCGGGTATTTGAGCAATCGGGGGATGATACTTATGTTGTTTCCTTATCCAGTCGGACGATATGTTATAAGGGTATGTTCCTGGTAGATCAGTTAAGGACCTTTTTCGGTGATTTGCAGGATGCTGATTATGAATCAGCCATTGCCATTGTCCACTCAAGGTTTTCTACCAATACCAATCCCAGTTGGGAGCGGGCTCATCCTAACCGTTTCATCGTTCACAACGGTGAGATCAACACGATCCGCGGAAATGCGGATAAAATGCTTGCCCGTGAAGAAAATATGGAATCCGAACACTTGGCAGGGCAGATGCACAAAGTGCTGCCGGTTGTAAATACTGCCGGGTCGGATTCGGCAATGCTGGATAACACTTTGGAATTTTTGGTAATGAGCGGAATGGATTTGCCGCTGGCGGTGATGATTACCATTCCGGAGCCTTTTGCCAATAATAAGACAATGTCTCAGCATAAAAAGGATTTTTACCAATATTATGCAACCATGATGGAGCCTTGGGACGGCCCGGCATCCATTTTGTTTTCCGATGGGGATATTATGGGAGCGGTATTAGATCGAAACGGACTGCGTCCCTCCCGTTACATGGTAACGGTGGATGACCAGTTAATCCTGTCCTCAGAAGTGGGTGTGTTGGATGTGGAACCGGAAAAAATCGTTCTGAAGGAGCGTCTGCATCCGGGTAAGATGCTGTTGGTTGATACTGTTAAGGGTGAAATCATCGATGATAATACCCTGAAAGAAAAATATGCCGGGGCTCAGCCTTACGGCGAATGGCTGGATAATAATCTGGTGGCTTTAAGAGACTTGAAGATACCTAACGAGCGAGTAGAAGCCTTTTCTGAGGAAGAAAGAAAACGGTTACAGAAGGCCTTTGGCTATTCCTATGATGAAGTGGTAAAAGGAATTCTGCCCATGGCTTTAAAGGGGGAAGAAGCCATTGCCGCTATGGGTGTGGATACACCGATTCCGGTTTTAAGTAAAACCCCTCATCCCTTGTTCCATTATTTTAAGCAGTTATTTGCACAGGTTACCAATCCGCCCATTGATGCTATCCGTGAAGAAATTGTAACTTCCACCACGGTTTATTTGGGAGCGGACGGAAATGTATTGCAGGAGAGCTCTAAAAACTGTAATATGCTGAAAATCAATGATCCTATTTTAACCAATACCGATTTACTGAAAATCAGAAATATCAAAAAGGCCGGTTTCCATGTGGAGACGGTTCCCATTACATATTATAAGAGTACCAGTTTGGAACGGGCTATCGAGCGGTTGTTCGTAGAAGTCGACCGGGTTCATCGGGAAGGAGCTAATATCGTAATTATTTCCGATCGGGGAGTGGATGAAAACCACTTGGCGATTCCTTCACTGCTGGCTGTTTCAGCTTTGAACCGGCATTTGGTACGGACCAAGAAGCGGACCGGTATGGCGGTGATTCTGGAATCGGGAGAACCCAGGGAAGTGCATCACTTTGCTACCCTGTTAGGCTATGGTGCCTGTGCGGTTAACCCATACCTGGCTCAGGAGTCGATTAAAGAGTTAATTGACAGCAATATGCTGGCTAAGGATTATTATGCTGCGGTGGATGATTACAACCATGCTATTTTGCATGGGATTGTTAAGATTGCCTCTAAAATGGGTATTTCCACCATTGAATCCTATCAGGGAGCACAGATTTTTGAAGCCATCGGAATTGATTACGAGGTAATCAGACGATATTTTACCAATACCATCTGCCGGATTGGCGGTATTACTCTAAAGGAAATGGAGGATCAGGTAAGAATGCTGCATTCCCAGGCCTTCGATCCCCTGGAACTGGGTACCGATCTGACTCTGGACAGCACCGGCCATCATCAGATGCGCAGCGGCGGCGAGGAGCACTTATACAATCCGGCCACCATTCATATACTGCAAGAGGCCACCAAACGAGGAGACTATATGTTGTTTAAGCAATATACGGCACTGGTCAACAAAGAAGATCATGTTAAAAACTTAAGAGGTCTTTTGGAATTTGCTTATCCGGAACAAAGTATTCCCATTGAAAGCGTGGAAAGCGTGGAAGAAATCGTTACCCGCTTTAAAACCGGTGCCATGTCTTATGGTTCGATTTCCAAAGAAGCTCACGAAACCATGGCCATTGCCATGAATCGTTTACACGGTAAATCCAATTCCGGTGAGGGTGGTGAAGAGGAAGAACGTCTGACTGTGGGAAAAGACGGTTTGAATAAATGCTCTGCCATCAAGCAGGTGGCATCGGGACGTTTCGGCGTGACCAGCAGATATCTGGTCAGTGCAAAGGAAATACAGATTAAGATGGCACAGGGTGCCAAGCCCGGTGAAGGCGGACATCTGCCTGGAGAAAAGGTATATCCCTGGATTGCCAAAACAAGACATTCCACGCCGGGAGTATCCTTGATTTCCCCGCCTCCTCATCATGATATTTATTCTATCGAAGATCTGGCGCAGCTAATTTATGATTTGAAAAATGCCAACAAAAAAGCCCGTATTTCTGTAAAACTGGTTTCCGAAGCCGGAGTGGGAACGGTTGCGGCCGGTGTGGCTAAGGCTGGAGCACAGGTAATCTTAATCTCCGGATATGACGGTGGAACCGGTGCGGCCCCCAAGAACTCCATTCACAATGCCGGACTGCCCTGGGAACTGGGTCTGGCCGAAACCCATCAGACGCTGATCATGAACGGACTGCGGAACATGGTCCGGATCGAAACCGACGGTAAGCTGATGAGCGGCCGGGATGTAGCCATTGCCGCCATTCTGGGAGCCGAGGAATTCGGCTTTGCCACAGCGCCATTGGTAACCATGGGTTGTATTATGATGCGGGTATGTCATCAGGATACCTGTCCGGTAGGGGTTGCCACACAGAACCCTGAGCTGCGGAAGAACTTCCGGGGAAAACCGGAATATGTTATGAATTTTATGCGCTTTATTGCCGAAGAATTGCGGGAGTATATGGCAAGGCTGGGTGTCCGTACCGTGGATGAGCTGGTGGGCCGAACCGACTTGCTGAAACGCAGGGAGGATGTCAGCGAGCATGAGAAGCTGATTGAACTGGGTGCGATTATCAGCAATCCTTTTGCTCAGGAAAAAGCGATTTTTGATGCCAGACAGGTATATGATTTCCAACTGGAAAAAACTGTTGATGAAAAAATATTGCTGAAAAAACTTTCCAAAGCTATGGAAAAGGGCGAAAGTAAGAGTTTACAAATCGAAGTGGGCAATACCGACCGAGCCCTGGGAACCATTCTCGGGTCAGAGATTACCAAACGCTTTGGTGATACTCTGGCGGAAGATACTTACCGGATCAAATGTAACGGTTCCGGCGGGCAAAGCTTCGGTGCTTTTATTCCCCGCGGTCTTACTTTGGAACTGGAAGGGGACAGCAACGATTATTTCGGAAAAGGGCTTTCCGGCGGCAAGCTGGTGGTGTATCCCCCTAAGGCAAGTAAATTTAAAGCAGCGGAAAATATCATTATCGGCAACGTGTCCCTATATGGCGCAACCAGCGGAGAGGCTTATATCTGCGGAACGGCCGGAGAGCGGTTCGGGGTTCGTAACTCAGGTGCTTATGCGGTTGTGGAAGGGGTTGGCGATCACGGCTGTGAATATATGACCGGCGGACGGGTGGCAGTCCTGGGTGAGACCGGCAAGAATTTTGCAGCCGGTATGAGCGGCGGCGTTGCCTATGTACTGGATGAAAATAATGATCTCTATATCCGCTTGAATAAGTCTCTGGTAACCTCCGGGGAACTGAAGGAAAAGAAGGATATGCTGGAATTAAAGGAAATGATCATCAAACATGTGGAAGAAACCGGTTCGGAAAAAGGAACAGAAATTTTGCAGAACTTTAATGAATATCTCCCCAAGTTTAAAAAGATCATTCCCACAGAATATGAAAAACTGATGAAAGCCATGTCACAAAAGGAGGAGGCGGCATTATGAGCAATCCGAAACAGAGAATCAAAAACTATAATGAGTTCCATGAACACTTAACGGTAGAAGAACTGCAAAAAAGTGCTTCCCGGTGTATGGAGTGCGGTGTCCCCTTCTGCCAGTCGGGAATGGATGTAAACGGCATGATTTCCGGCTGCCCTCTGCACAATCTGGTGCCTGAGTGGAATGAACTGGCAGCCATGGGCAACTGGAAACAAGCCTATGAACGGTTAAAGAAAACCAATAACTTTCCCGAATTTACAGCCAGAGTATGCCCGGCTTTATGTGCGGCTGCCTGTACCCAGGGACTTCACGGAGAACATGTATCGGGAAAGGCAAATGAATATGCAATTATCGAATATGCCTACGCTAACGGCTATGCGAAAGCCAATCCACCAAAGGTTCGGACCGGTAAAAGAGTGGCTATCGTAGGCAGCGGTCCGGCTGGTTTGGCAGCCGCCGATGAACTAAATAAAAGAGGACATGAAGTGACGGTATTTGAGCGTTCTGATCGGATCGGCGGTCTGCTGATGTACGGAATTCCCAATATGAAGCTGGAAAAGCAGATCATTGACCGGAAAATCAATATCATGAAGGAAGAAGGAATCCACTTTCAAACCGGTGTGAATATCGGCAAGGAGAAATCCGCCGCTTCCCTGCTGCAGCAATATGATCGTGTGCTGTTGGCCTGCGGAGCTTCCCAGCCCAGGAATATTCAGGCACCAGGCAGAGAAGCAACGGGGATTTATTATGCCGTAGATTTTCTGAAAGCCAATACCAAAAGCCTGCTGGATTCCCAGTTGAAGGATGGAAAGTATATCAGTACAAAAGATAAAAATGTCATTATCGTGGGGGGCGGCGATACCGGTAACGACTGTGTGGGAACGGCCCTCCGCCATGGCTGCCGTTCGGTAATCCAGATCGAGATGATGCCCAAAGCTCCCGATATCAGAGCCGAAGATAATCCATGGCCGGAGTGGCCAAAGGTCTGTAAGACAGACTACGGTCAGGAGGAAGCTATTGCGGTATTCGGAGCCGATCCCCGGGTTTACCAAGCCACTATCAAGGAGTTCTTGAAGGATGAAGGGGGAAATCTGAAGGCGGTTAAGGTGGTTAAACTGGAATGGGGTAAGGATAAAAAAAGCGGCCGGATGTCCTGTCAGGAGATTCCCGGGTCAGAACTGGAACTGCCGGCAGAAGTGGTACTGATAGCGGCCGGATTTACCGGCAGTGAGAAATATGTAACCAAAGCTTTTACCGTGGATACCGATGAACGAACCAATGTAAAAACCAGGGATTTTGCAACTACGTCACCGAAGGTTTTTGCGGCAGGGGATATGCGCAGAGGACAGTCGCTGGTAGTAAAAGCAATCAGAGATGGACGGGAGGCCGCTAAAGTAATTGATGAAAGCCTGATGGGGTATTCCAATCTGAGTATTCAATAATGGGACGCTTCGCAGGAAGGTGTTGAAGGAATCGGCTCCAGCCAGTGGAAGTGCCGGTCAGTCGCGGATAAAACAACGGCAACCTACTCTTTAACAAAATTCATACCGGATGCTACGCTCCAAGCAGTCAGCGAAGCCCTGAACAACCCGAATCTCGTCCAGAGGGACTCCATTCGGGTTAGGTCTTTGCTTCCTGTTCGCTTAAGGCATCCTTGTATGATATTTTGTTAAAGAGTGGGTTACCGTTGTTTTATCCGCTGCTGACCGGCACTTCCACTGACTGGAGCCGACTCCAATTCACGTTTGTGGGCGAAGCTGGCTTTGTGAAAGATCTCGTGGAAAGCCAAATTAACTTGATGTGTATTGGCAAAAACAGTATAATAATAGTGTTGGAGAAATGGACAAAGGCATTAATTGAGAATGTATTTATTGGGAGGAAAATAAGATGAAGGCATTTATTGTTAGGGAGTATGATGCACCTGTTCCGAATGGGGCGGCGGTATTTGATTTATCTCAAACGGAGTTAAAGCATTGCCTGGGTTGCTGGTCGTGTTGGTGGACGACGCCGGGGAGATGTGCGCATAAAGATTTAGACGAGTTTTATCGTGAATATTTAGCGGCAGATAAGGTATATTTCTACTGCAATGTTTCGCAAGGTTTTGTGACGTCCAATATGAAAGCATTGATAGACAGAATGATCGTTTTTGTTTTGCCTTATATCTCCTGGGATAAAGGTGAATCTTGTCACGAGCCGCGCTACGAAAAATATCCTTTGGTGGATATTATTTACAACGGAGAATTTCTGCCCGGTGAAGAAGAGGCATTTATTGCTTATTGGGAGCGTACTTTGGACATGATGTTTGTAAAAGAGTTTAATGTCAAAAGATATGAGGCTATACAGGAGGTGCAAGGATGAAAACATTAATTATAAACGGCTCGCCTAATGGTCAAAAGGGTAATACTGAAATTTTCTGCCAACAGTTTATTAAAGGTATGCAAAATCAGCCGGAAATTCGTTATGTTGTAAAGGAAGACCCGGCGGCTTTGGCATCCTACATGAACGATTTTGATAACTGGTTATTTTTCTTGCCATTGTATGTCAATGCGATGCCGGGAATTTTAAAAAGATTGTTTGAGCATTTAAGTCCCAGCACAGAAAAAAGTGTGGGGTATTTCATTCAGTCCGGTTTTGAGGAGGCGTTTCAGTCCGATTGGCTATGCACGATATTGAAAAATTTTAACCGCCGGATGGGTTATCAAGATTTGGGAATAATAGTTGCGGGCGGTATGGCAGGGGTTCGCTATATGCCGGAGAACATGAATAAAAAGACATTCTCCCGCTTGGAAAGAGCAGGCGTACTATACGAGCAAAACGGAAAGCTGGAAGAAGAAAGTATACGAGAATTCGGTAAGCTTTATAGATATAGCAAGAAGGAATTAAAGAAGATTTGTTTTTTTAGAAAGCTTGGATTGACTAATATGTTCTGGAACGGTATGTTGAAGAAAAATAAGGCTTATAAAAAGAGATATAATAAGCCGTTTGGTCAATAGTTACATTTAACGTACATTTAGCGGAGGTAATGGCGTTATTGACGGAATTGTAATGAAAATGTTATACTTTGCTTAGTCTTTTGAAAGGAGAGAAAATAATGATTATATACATCAGAGGTCTTTATCTTTAATCGGTCATTGATAAACGTAAGCAATAAAATATTTGCATAGTAATTTTCTTCTTAAATCATTGTGAAGCGATGAAAGGAGAAGAGATGGGTTATATTAATGCAAATGTTGTTTTACCGAAGGAATTAATTAATGAGATCCAAAAGTATGTACAAGGTGTAAACCTTTATATTCCTAAAATTCCTGAGAAGAAGAAAGCAGACAGTAGCTATAAATATGAATTATATGAGAGAAACAGGGAAATATATGAGCTGTTCCAATTGGGTTATAAGGTTTCAGCTTTAGCTAAAATGTATTATCTTTCTGAAAAGAGTGTTTATCGAATTTTAGGACAAATGAAAAAGTAGTATGAGAGCGAGAGAGGCTGGAATAGAGTTTCTCTCGTTTTGTTTTCGAACAAAGTTTGAGAATGACATTGGAAGAATATGATGATAGACTTAAAAAAAAGGAAATGAGGGATAGATAAGATATGAATATAAAAGAACAAATTGATACAAATTTTAGAGGTAATGTGTATGTCGTTCAAGATAAGAAAGTCCTGTGTGAAAGTGTAACAGGATTTGCAGACTTGGCAAATGAAATTCCGAATTCAATAGACACTAAATTTGCCAGTGCGTCGGCGGGAAAAGTTTTTGTTGCAGTAGGAATTTTGCAATTGATTGAGCAAGGAAAAATAGAATTCGAAGATGCCTTGGGAAAATTACTTGATATTGATTTAAATAACATTGATGGAGATGTAACAGTAAAACAGTTATTGAACCACACTTCGGGGGTTCCTGATTATTTTGATGAAACTGTAATGGACGAGTATGATAAATTATGGACAAATTATCCTAATTATAAAATCAGATGCAATAGCGATTTGCTCCCACTATTTATAGATAAACCGATGATGTATTTTAAAGGTGAAAAGTTCCAATATAACAATACTGGTTACGTACTGCTTGCCATGATAATTGAAAAAGTAACTGGAATGTTGTTTGACCAATATCTTAACAAGAATATTTTTGATGTATGTGATATGGAATCAACAGGATATTACGAACTGGACAGACTACCTGCAAAGTGTGCAAATAATTATATTTATTGTGCAGAAACAAAAGAATATCATACCAACATATATTCAGTTGATGTAAAGGGAACGGGAGCAGGTGGTGCATTCATTTCTGTAAGAGATATTATTTACTTTTGGAAAGGATTGCTTGGAGGAAAACTGATTTCAAAGGAAATGGTTTCACGAATGCTTAGTAAACAAAGTGGATATGGAATTGACGCAGAGGAAGGCTACTATGGTTATGGTGTATGGCTTAGTGACAATCCGAATGGAATGGATTATGCATATTTTCAAGGCTGTGATCCAGGAGTGAGTTTTATTTCTGAATATAATCCAAATAATGGTATTATATCTGTTTTAGTAAGTAACTATGGAGATGATGTTTGGAAAGAAATGAGGAAAATCAGGGAAAAATTATATAATCACTTGCCGGACTGATTTTATGTTTGGGAGTGTTGCTTTATTTAATAGATTTGGAATAATGGTCAGAATACAAAGAATAAGTGTATAAAACAGCGCAAAACCGTAACAGATGAGTTGCAATTTCTGTCATGGAAAATCAAACTCACTTGATACACATCAGCAAAAGCGTTACAATAATAGTGTTGGAGACAGGACTAAGGAGGTGGCTTTATGGATAAGAAGATTTTGATGGAGCTTGTAAGGGGAATTCTTGCAATTATGGAGCACCAAACGGTCAGCATCATCTTATATGGTTCAGTGGCAAGAGGTACAAACAATGAAGAATCAGACGTGGATGTGGCACTACTAATTAATGGCAGTATGGAAAGCGGAACGGAAGATAAGCTTTCGGATTTAGTGGTAGATATGAATTTAAAATACAATACAGTTTTTTCAGTAATCGATATTGATTATGAGTTGTTTAAAAAGTGGGAAAAGGTAACTCCTTTTTACCAAAACGTAGCACGGGAAGGGGTGGTATTATGGACGGCAGCATAACTGACCTTTCAAAATATCGCCTTCGAGAGTAAAATATACATTGAAACCTGCCTTGATAGAAGGGCAGGTTTTTAAACAATTATGAAGAGACTCTACGTTCCGTGGGTTCTGTTTTTTGATGATATACTGCATAATGTGAACTGGGAGGGACGACAATATGGATCAAAAAATTATTGGTAAGTTTATTGCAGAGCAAAGAAAAGAGAAATCATATTCGCAAAAACAACTTGCAGAACTGTTAGGAATTAGTGATAAGACAATTTCAAAATGGGAATGTGGAAATGGACTGCCGGAAGTATCATTAATGCTTCCGCTATGTGAAATATTAAAAATCAATGTTAATGAACTGCTGTCCGGAAAAAGATTATCAGAGGACAATTATCAAAGCAAAGCAGAGGAAAATCTGGCATCGCTGGTTAAAGAAAAAGAGTATCCGAAAACATACAAAATGCTGATGGTTTGGTTAGTTTCTTTTTTTGCTGTTGCGCTATTTTTTGTTTACAAAATGTGTGTATCAGATGATCTGTTTTGGATATCAAAAATAATGCTTTCAATAATACTTATTATGATTGATTTTTTGTTTTTAGATATTTATAGAGGAGAATTTGTATATTGGATTTCCTATGGGCCTGATTATGAAACAGCGAAAGCCGCATCTTCAACCCAAAGAAAAAGATATGCTTGGAAATATTTGCGTAATTTCTTAATTGTTAGTATTGTTTGGGGGATTTATCTGTGTGTATGTATTCCAATGCAGTTTGTAACAAAAGTGGACTTTTTTATCTATCTGATACTGCTTTTCGTTGGTGGAATATCAACGATTCCAATTAAGTTTTACGAAAAGAATGAAAAAAATAAGTATTGACTCTCTCGTAGCGTGATGGTTTAAGCTAAATAAGTTCTCGGAATTAGAATAATCTAATTCCAACGCAGATTGAAAACTAAATATTGGTAGTTTTGGAGAAAAGAAGAAAATTTTTGGTACGAGAAATAGACATAGTGGAAGCTATGCTTTAAAATAGGTATTGCTAAA